>NZ_DS990129.1 GCF_000187895.1 Phocaeicola plebeius DSM 17135
GGTTCGTTTCGAGTGCCGCCGTGCTTCTGCCCGTGACACGTCCACCTTTTGGTGTCCCACAGTTTCGGATCGACAGTCAGTTTGCAGCTGAACTGTGTCTGGCTGCCGTCCACCGTGATGCGTCCATGACGGGAACTGTCCCGTCCTTTTTCACTACCTGACGCTTGAGGTAGTAGATTACTGAAAATGTACTCTTCATTGTCCTTTAATTTTTGGGTTTCAAAATTAGTTGGTGAAGAGTCCGGTGTTGGTACGCAAAACGGGGAGGAACGGCGCAATCTTTTTCCGTAACCTGATTTTTCGCATGAGTTATGGATAACTCACTATTCCTTAGAGCCTTGTTTCGCTATTCGTACCCGTTTGTCGCATTTTCGGGCATGGTTACGAACAAGTAACGTAGCGGCGTCAGGATTTGGCTTCGGCAGGGATTGTAATGGCTTCACGGATTATCGCCACTTCAACCAAAACCCTTGTAACTCAATTCTATCACTATATCTTTCCGCATTTCACTTTTTTGTAGTAACTTTGCAGCGAAAAAGAAATTACACTTCTTGAAATATGGCATATTCAACTTTTACTCTCTCAAATGGCTTACGACTTATTCATACTACCAGTCCTACAAATGTGGCTTATTGTGGCTTTGCCATCGACACCGGCACACGCGATGAACTTCCGCAAGAGCAAGGTATGGCCCATTTTGTAGAGCACCTGATTTTTAAAGGTACAGAAAAGCGAAAAGCCTGGCACATTCTTAATCGCATGGAGAATGTGGGAGGTGACCTGAATGCCTATACCAATAAGGAGGAAACTGTCATTTACAGTGCTTTTTTAAAAGAACATTTCAACCGGGCTGCGGAATTACTGACCGATATTGTTTTCCACAGTGTGTTTCCAGCTAATGAAATCGAAAAAGAGGTAGAAGTCATTATCGACGAAATCCAAAGTTATGAAGATAGTCCTGCGGAACTTATTTTTGACGATTTTGAAGAACTGATTTTCCCGAACCATCCGCTAGGCAGAAACATACTTGGTAATCCAGAACTTTTACGCCAGTTCACGAGCGAAGACGCGCAACATTTCGTTCATTCCCACTACCAACTGGAAAACATGATATTTTTCGTTCAAGGAGATATTCCTTTCCAGAAAGTAATCCGTACGCTTGAGAAAGTGACTGCAGATATTCCCCGCTTTGAAAGAATAAAAGAAGCGCGCATGCTTCCTCCTGCCTACAAACCTAACCAACTAACCATTCACAAGGACACTCACCAGGCACATGTCATGATTGGAGGAAGAGGCTACCACGCTTATGATGAACGGCGTACAGGTTTGTACCTGCTTAATAATATTCTCGGAGGCCCTGGCATGAACAGCCGGCTCAACATCTCTTTACGCGAAAAAAGAGGATTGGTTTATAATGTAGAATCCAATCTCACATCGTATACAGATACAGGTACATTCTGTATCTATTTTGGTTGTGACCTGCATGATACAGATCATTGTATTTCATTAGTACATAAGGAACTTAAAAAAATTAGGGAAAATGCACTGACCTCTCTACAACTCGCAGCTGCTAAAAAACAAATCATCGGACAGATAGGAGTTGCTGGAGACAATTTTGAAAATAATGCACTCAACATGGGCAAATGCTTTCTGCATTATCATACTTACGAAGAAAAAGAAGAAGTATTCAAAAGGATTGAAGCACTGACCTCAACACAACTACTCGACATTGCCAACGAGGTCCTCTCCGAGAACTATCTTTCCACACTTATTTATAAGTAAATTCAGGCCGGATAATCCATTTTTTTTACCATTTAGTCACTGAATATAAACACATACTCCGTAAAGTTGTTTTTTGTCTTTTCATAAATTTCTAAAACTTCCTACATTCGGGAAAAATAAGGAAACTATGAAAAAGAATGAAATGATCAAAGGTAGATTGGAAGAATGGATTAAACAGAAAGGGTTCTTAAACTCCAGGCTTACCATCATTGAACTATGCAAAACCATAGGTATTAACAGGACCTACCTGTCAAACTACATCAATCATACCTATGGACTAAACTTTAATTTATGGCTTAATCACTTACGCATAGAAGAAGCCAAACTATTAATGACACAACCTCCGAAGCGCAATTTGTCAGAAATAGCCGAACGAATAGGCTTCACTGATTTAGCTCACTTCAGCAAACAATTCAAACTTCAGGAAGGGGTCTCTCCGTCGGAATGGAGAAAGAATATGTAATAATACGCAACGGAGCGGCAGGAGAAGCGTAAAAATCACTATCTTTGTACGGTTAAGATAGGATAATTACATAAACTATATACACATGAAAATAGAAGATAAACTGACCGAATCTATCCTGAACGGTATAAAGACCTTATACAATCAGGAAGTTCCTGCCAAAATGGTTCAACTTCAGAAAACAAAGAAAGAGTTTGAAGGCCACCTGACACTGGTTGTCTTTCCTTTCCTGAAGATGTCTAAAAAGGGCCCGGAACAAACTGCACAAGAAATTGGGGAATACTTGAAACAGAATGAACCGGCCATCGCAAACTATAACGTAATTAAAGGTTTCTTGAACCTGACCATTGCATCTGACGTATGGATTGAACTGCTGAACCGTATCCACACCGATAATCAGTGGGGTATACAGAAAGCAGACAACAATGCGCCACTTGTCATGATTGAATATTCTTCTCCTAATACCAATAAACCGCTTCACCTGGGTCACGTGCGTAACAACCTGCTGGGAAGTGCGCTGGCTAACATCATGGCTGCCAACGGTAACAAGGTGGTAAAAACAAACATCGTAAACGACCGTGGTATCCACATCTGTAAGTCCATGCTGGCCTGGTTGAAATATGGTAACGGTGAAACTCCTGAATCATCAGGCAAGAAAGGCGACCACCTGATTGGTGATTACTATGTAGCTTTCGACAAGCACTACAAGGCTGAAGTGAAAGAGCTGATGGCTCAATATCAGGCTGAAGGAATGAACGAAGAAGAAGCAAAGGCAAAAGCCGAAGCTAATTCTCCGTTAATGCTGGAAGCACGCGAAATGCTTCGCAAATGGGAGGCAAACGACCCGGAAGTACGTGCCCTCTGGAAGAAGATGAACGACTGGGTATATGCAGGTTTCGATGAAACCTACAAGATGATGGGAGTAAGCTTCGACAAGATATACTACGAATCACAGACTTACCTTGAAGGAAAAGAAAAGGTAATGGAAGGGCTGGAAAAAGGACTTTTCTATCGTAAGGAAGACGGTTCTGTATGGGCCGACCTGACTCCGGAAGGTTTGGACCACAAATTGCTGCTCCGTGGTGACGGTACTTCTGTATACATGACACAGGACATCGGTACCGCCAAACTGCGCTTCCAGGATTATCCTATCAACAAGATGATTTATGTGGTAGGTAACGAACAGAACTATCACTTCCAGGTATTGTCTATTCTGCTCGACAAATTGGGCTTCGAATGGGGTAAAGACCTCGTACACTTCTCTTACGGTATGGTGGAACTGCCGGAAGGAAAGATGAAGAGCCGTGAAGGTACGGTAGTAGATGCCGACGACCTGATGGAGGCCATGATTGAAACTGCCAAGGAAACCAGCAACGAACTGGGCAAACTGGACGGACTGACTCAGGAAGAGGCAGACGACATCGCACGCATCGTAGGTTTGGGCGCCTTGAAATATTTCATCTTGAAAGTGGATGCACGCAAAAACATGACTTTCAACCCGAAAGAATCTATTGACTTCAACGGAAACACTGGTCCGTTCATCCAATACACATACGCACGTATCCAGTCTATTCTGCGCAAGGCAACAGAAGCTGGACTCAGCATCCCGGCTGTCATCCCAAGCGGTATTGAACTGAGTACAAAAGAAGAAGGTCTGATTCAAATGCTGGCAGACTTTACCAACATAGTGAAACAAGCCGGAACAGATTACAATCCATCTAT
Organism: Phocaeicola plebeius DSM 17135; assembly: GCF_000187895.1. Classification (GTDB taxonomy): domain Bacteria; phylum Bacteroidota; class Bacteroidia; order Bacteroidales; family Bacteroidaceae; genus Phocaeicola; species Phocaeicola plebeius. Next base: position 3,968 of record NZ_DS990129.1, read on the forward strand.
TCTGGCAAACTATGCTTACGACCTGGTAAAAGAATACAACCAGTTCTATCATGACTTCAGCATTCTGCGTGAAGAAAATGAAGCCCTGAAAATATTCCGTCTCGCCTTGAGCCAGAATGTAGGCAAAGTAGTCAAGCTGGCTATGGGCTTGCTGGGTATCGAAGTACCTGAACGCATGTAATCACAATCTTGTATATCAAGTGGCTGGCAAAAGGGTAAACCACACTCTTTTTGCACAGCCACTTTCTTTTTAAAGACCATCTTATGGCTAAAAAAAAATTCTACGTAGTCTGGAAAGGAGTGAATCCGGGCATCTATTCTTCGTGGACCGATTGCCAACTGCAAATACAAGGCTATAAAGGAGCCATATATAAGTCATTCGATTCACAAGAGGAAGCTGAACATGCTTTCGCGACTCCTGCACATCAATACATGAACCGCCACCGTGCATCAGCTTTAGAAAAGCCTGAGGCACAACTCCCCGAAAACTTCAATTTAAACTGTCTGGCAGTAGATGCTGCTTGTAGCGGTAACCCTGGCCCCATGGAATATCGCGGAGTATACCTGCTGACAGGACAGGAAATCTTCCATTTCGGACCAGTTTACGGTACCAACAATATCGGAGAATTTCTGGCCATAGTCCATGGACTGGCACTTCTTAAACAAAAGAACCTGAACATGCCTATCTACTCCGACAGTCGTAATGCCCTCTCTTGGGTGAAGCAAAGAAAATGCAAGACCAAACTGGAACGAACCGAGAAAACAGAAGCACTTTTCCAGTTAATTGAACGGGCAGAAAAATGGCTGAAGGAAAACACTTATACCACTCCCCTGCTCAAGTGGGAGACTGACGTATGGGGAGAAGTCCCTGCTGACTTCGGACGTAAATAATCAAAAACTTAAACAGATGAAAAAGAGACTTACATATCTGGGATGTTTTTTCGCCAGCATACTGGGTTACTTCCTGCTTCAGAAACCTGTCTTTATGCTCTATAACGGTGCATGCGAGAAGGGAACAGCTTTCATAGACTACCTTCGGGTATTGTTCCATGGCTTTACGCTTGACGCAGCAACTACCGGATACCTGACGGCCATCCCCTGGCTGGCCATTCTTTGCAGTATATGGTTCCGCCGTTTCCCGTTGAAAAAGGTACTTATCGGCTACTACGTTTTAATCAGTCTGGCTACCACACTTATCTTCATCGGCGATATGGCCTTGTATCCATTTTGGGGATTCAAATTAGATGCTTCCATCTTCCTCTACCTAGATTCTCCGAAGAATGCCATGGCCAGTGTATCCTTTGGATTTATTCTGATACGACTGCTGTGTATCCTCATCTTATCAGCCTTGGTGACATGGGGATTATATAAGATCACACCAGACTGTCTGCCACAAGTCCAGAAGCGTATCACAGGCAGTTTGATAACTCTGCTTTTGGGAGGAGTTATCTTTATCGTCATACGAGGAGGTGTAACCGAATCAACCAGCAACGTAGGACAAGCCTATTTCTGCAATGACGAATTTCTGAATCATTCCGCCATCAATCCGGACTTCAGTCTGTTGTCTTCCATCAGCAAAACCACCGACTTTTCCCAGCAGTTCAATTTCTTCGATGAAAAAAAACGGGCAAGTTTATTTGAAGGATTGTATGCTGATACAGGAGAGAATGCGGTTTCATTACTTACCACCAACCGTCCTAATGTATTGATTATCCTCATGGAAAGTTTTGGAGGAGTATTCGTAGAATCATTAGGAGGAATACCCGGTGTCAGCCCGAATCTGGAGCGCCTGAGCAAGGAAGGAGTCTTCTTTACTAATTGTTATGCCAACAGTTTCCGAACCGACCGAGGTACGGTCTGTACCTTCAGCGGATACCAAAGCTTCCCGACGGTTTCCGTCATGAAATCTCCCGCCAAAAGCCGCACCTTGCCTTCTATTGCCGGGAAACTGCGGGAACAAGGCTATGCCACAGATTTTCTGTATGGAGGCGATATCAACTTCACCAACATGAAGAGTTATTTGCTGGGCAGCGGATACCAACGGCTGACAGCAGATGTAGATTTCAGCATGGAAGAACGGAAAAACCCATGGGGAGTAAACGATGACATTACTTTCGAGTACCTCTACCGCCAGATAAAAGAACGGGATACTGACCAGCCCTGGCATACGGCCTTCCTCACCCTGAGCAGCCATGAGCCGTTTGAGGTACCCTACCATCGCCTGAAAGAGAAAATTCCTAATGCTTTTGCTTTCACTGACGATTGTCTGGGGAAATTTATCGACAAACTCAAGACGCTTCCTCAATGGAAGAACTTACTCATCGTGTGTCTGCCAGACCATGGCTACTATTATCCGGAAGAAGGACTGGTGCATGACCCACGTATCCACCACATTCCGATGCTATGGTTAGGAGGCGCCATTAAGCAGCCTATGGTCATTGACAAACTGATGAACCAAAGTGATATGGCCGCTACCCTGCTGGCACAATTGGGAATCAGCCATAAGGAATTCAACTTCAGCCGTAACGTGTTAGGTAAAAACTACAAGTACCCGTTTGCTTACTATACCTATAACAACGGATTTGCCTTCCGCGACAGTACCGGTACCACACTGATTGATAACAATTCCGGCAAGACATTAATAGAATCCCCAGCTCCGAACGAACGACGCACAGAACTGGGGAAAGCGATTCTACAATCTTCTTATGACGATTTAGGAGCGCGATAAATAGATTACTCCACAAACATCACTTTCGATGCATCACGCGGCTTGGCTGCCGGTGACTCATCTGGATATCCGAAGGCTATGCAATACAACAATTCATAGCCTTCAGGTATATTCAGGCGCTTCAGATAGTCTGCTGCCTGAGGCTCTGTCTTCATAAAGCGTATGGGGCTTCCCAAACAGCAGGAACCGATACCCATTGACCAAGCCGAAAGAATCATATTTTCTCCCAACAGTCCACAGTCTATCTGCGACATGTCATACGAAGTATCGTTGGCTATAAATACTACCGTAGGTGCATTGCGGAACATATTCTTGAATCCCGGATCTTCTGCCATTTTGGGATTCAACTTCTTATACACCTCCGTAATACCATTGATAAACTCCGGATTGTCTACCACGCGTACTGCCCACGACTGCTTATTCTGTCCGTTGGGTGCATGAATACCACAGTCCAGAATCATCTGCATTGTATCACGGTTTACCGGCTGCGGCAGATATTTTCGCACACTCCGTCGTGTCATGATAGTTTCAATCACCTGATTTTTAGCCGAAGACTCATCAACCGCAGGGGTCTGTTCCGTCTGCGTCTGTCCACCACAGCTGGAGAGGCACAATAACCCTGCTCCTAACATTGAATAAATTACTTTTTTCATAAACTCTTATTTTCACCTAGTTATTTCACCCCTAATTCGGCAAATCCCATCGGTTCGCCCGCACGAATCATACGCGTAGCCTTCAACTCTATATAACGGGCTTTTACCGGAGTAAAGAATACCGACTGCATCACCGGATTGTTCTGTATATTTGAGAACTCACCCGATTTGACCAGTTGATTCACTGCATCCTTGCTCACGCCGACACGTATTTCATAATTGGCAATCAGACCCTTGTTAGGTTCACCCTGATCAGGCAAGAAATGAAGAGAAGAAACCAGTCGCTCCTCTTGAAGTTCAATCAACAAACGGTCACCTTCTACAAAACAAGTCGTCTGCGCCTGCTTGTCAGAAGCCTTTGCCGCCTCATCGGTTTTAACATCCGGCAAAAGATAAGGCAAAGATTCAATGTCTTCAACCTTCTCTACAAATGAATCAGACACATTGCCTGCATCATACACTCCCACACTGCTCAAACAAAGCGGACCACGCGCATCTGTAATCCGGATACGTATACCCTTTGTTTCCACCGTTTCAAAACGTAACAGACGTTTGTATCCAATGGTAGTCGTTTCTTCATTCAGTTTCACCGGAAGCCATGTATCTTTATCAAGATATTCCACCACAAATGCCTTTACACGCTGTCCCAACGGAATATATTCCTGAAGCATCATACGGTTCATCCGAGTAGGCGTATCAAACGAGAACTCGATATCAGCTGTAGTTACCCCGTCTTCCGTAGCCCAATAAGTATCAAAATTATCATCGGTCAAGGCAGATGCCACAAAATCTCCTCCACGTTCATTTGAAACCTTGGGAGTCATTCCTGCCACCAGATTCGTCTTCAACTGCTGCTGAATCATCTCATGGAAACGAACCGCATTGGCAGAATCTACCGGATGAATCAGTCCTCTCCGGTCTACTGGGAAGTTCAACAACAAAGTGGCATTATGCCCCACACTGCGGTAATACAAATCCACCAGCTGATCCGGACTTTTTACTCTGTCATCTTCCTCCGGATGATAGAACCATCCCGGACGGATAGACACATCACACTCTGCAGGCACCCACTGATTTCCATCCGGATGTCCATACTGCAATTCATAGCTCTTATCATATCCCGGATGCACCTCTCCCTTTCGCAGGAATGACCAGTTGGTAGCCCCAGCAAAACCTTTCTCATTACCTACCCAACGGCAACCAGGTCCTCCATCCGAGAAAATGATGGCCTGAGGCTGAATACTGTCCAGCATTTCATAGATACGAGGATAATTATAATAGTTCTTGCGATCAATGGTACGTATATCCTTGGCACCACCATACCATCCGTCACCACCATTAGCACCGTCAAACCATACTTCAAATACAGGTCCGTAGTTCGTCAGCAAGTCATGTAACTGCGCATAAAAGTAAGGCAAATACTCAGGCGTACCATAATTAGCCTGATGGCGATCCCATGGCGAAAGATAAACAGCAAACTTAAGTCCATATTTCTTACAAGCCTCCGACAATTCTTTCACCACATTTCCCTGTCCGTTCTTCCACGGAGAGTTCTTTACACTATAGTCTGTACCTTCAAACGGCCACAAGCAGAATCCGTCGTGATGTTTGGCAGTAAGAATCACTCCTTTCATACCAGCTTTTACCAGTGTCTGCGCCCATTGCTCACAATCCAGATTCGTCGGATTAAACGTTTTCGGATCCGTATCTCCATATCCCCATTCCCGGTCATTAAAAGTATTCAGGCCAAAATGGATAAAAGCATACGTTTCCATCTGCTGCCATTCCACCTGCTTGGGTTCAGGCACAGGAAGAATCGGTTCAGGTGGAAGCACCTTTCCGGAAGTACACGACAAGCAACAAGCCACAACTGGAATGGATAGAAGATGAATAGACTTTCTCATAATAAATTAGATTTACGAATTAAAACTACGACCAAAGATACAAAAAAAGCGGCTTCCCGAAGGAAACCGCTTTCATATTTAAGATTTTGTAAGTCTGAATTACAATTTCGGACCAGCAGCAACCAAAGCCTTACCAGCTTCGTTACCTGTAAACTTAGCGAAGTTCTTGATGAAACGTCCAGCCAAGTCTTCAGCTTTCTTAGTCCATTCAGCAGCATCAGCGTAAGTGTCACGCGGATCCAAGATCTTCGGATCAACACCCGGCAATTCTGTCGGAACAACGAAATCGAAGTAAGGAATAGTCTTAGTAGGAGCTTTTTCGATAGAACCATCCAGGATAGCGTCGATGATACCACGAGTATCACGGATAGAAATACGTTTGCCAGTTCCGTTCCAACCAGTGTTAACCAAGTATGCTTTTGCACCAGTCATTTCCATCTTCTTAACCAGTTCTTCTGCATATTTAGTAGGATGCAAGCTCAAGAAAGCAGCACCGAAGCAAGCAGAGAATGTCGGAGTCGGTTCAGTGATACCACGTTCTGTACCAGCCAACTTAGCAGTAAATCCAGACAAGAAGTAGTACTGAGCCTGTGCAGGATTCAAGATAGATACTGGAGGCAATACACCGAATGCATCAGCAGACAAGAAGATAACTTGTTTAGCGTGAGGACCCTTAGAAATAGGTTTCACGATGTTTTCGATGTGGTGGATAGGATAAGAAACACGAGTGTTTTCAGTTACGCTCTTATCTGCGAAGTCAATCTTACCGTTAGCGTCTACTGTTACGTTTTCCAACAGAGCGTCACGTTTGATTGCGTTGTAGATATCTGGTTCAGATTCTTTATCCAGGTTGATAACCTTAGCGTAGCAACCACCTTCGTAGTTGAATACACCTTCGTTATCCCATCCGTGTTCGTCATCACCAATCAACTTACGTTTCGGGTCTGTAGACAAAGTAGTCTTACCAGTACCAGACAAACCGAAGAAGATAGCTGATTCAGTTTCTTCCATGTTAGTGTTAGCAGAGCAGTGCATAGAAGCGATACCACGCAACGGGTTGAAGTAGTTCATCATAGAGAACATACCTTTCTTCATTTCACCACCGTACCAAGTGTTCAGGATAACCTGTTCTTTAGTAGTCAAGTTGAACACAACTGCAGTTTCTGAGTTCAGACCCAGTTCTTTGTAGTTTTCAACTTTAGCCTTAGAAGCGTTGTAAACAACGAAATCAGGTTCGAAGTTTTCCAACTGTTCTTTAGACGGACGGATGAACATGTTAGTTACGAAGTGAGCCTGCCATGCAACTTCCATGATGAAACGAACTTTCAAGCAAGTAGCTTCGTTAGCGCCGCAGAAACCATCAACAACATACAATTTCTTGTTTGACAATTCTTTAGCAGCCAATTCTTTCAATACATTCCAAGTTTCTGTAGTTACAGGCTTGTTGTCGTTTTTATATTCTTCAGAAGTCCACCATACAGTGTTTTCACTTGTAGCGTCTTTTACCAAGAATTTATCTTTAGGAGAACGACCAGTGTAGATACCAGTCATTACGTTTACTGCACCCAGTTCAGTTACCTGACCTTTTTCGAAGCCTTCCAAACCTGCTTTTGTTTCTTCTGCAAACAATACATCGTAAGAAGGATTGTGTACGATTTCTACGGTTCCAGTGATACCGTACTTAGTAAGATCTAAATTTGCCATTGTTCAAATGATTAATTTGGTTATTATATCAAATGTTTATTGTCTAAATCTGTAAGCCTAATCTGCTTTTTCTGCTCTTCAACATCTCCTTGTTTTAGGCGCTACAAAAGTAGTAGATATTTTTAATTCAAAGAAGTTATTACAGAAAAAAATCCGTAATCATTTAAAGATTTATACTTGTGTAACAAAATTGTCAAATCCACATTACAAATCAATTTTATTTTGTTTCTTTGCAGACTGAAATCTAAATAATAAAACCCCTAAGAACCTGAAAATGTTTATGAAAATAATCAACTTTAACCAAAGCAACAGCCTTTTCAACCAGTTTCTTTCTGAAATCCGCGACGTACATGTACAAGGTGACCGCATCCGCTTCCGACGCAACATTGAACGTGTGGGTGAAATCATGGCATACGAAATCAGCCGGACCCTTCCCTACCATCCGGTATCCGTACAAACCCCACTCGCCACAGCCGTAGAGAACATACCTTCCGAACAGCCCGTAGTAGCGACTATCCTTCGTGCAGGACTTCCACTTCATCAGGGATTTATCAATTATTTCGACCATGCGGAAAATGCCTTCGTTTCTGCTTATCGTAAGTACATCAATGAAGACAACTTTGATATTCACATTGAATACATTGCTTCTCCGCGACTGGACGGAAAGATTCTGATTCTGACCGATCCGATGCTGGCTACCGGCAGTTCCATGGAATTAGCCTACGAAGCTTTACTTACCAAAGGAGAGCCAGCGCATATACACATTGCTTCGGTCATTGCCAGCCGTCAAGCCATCGAGCATATCAAAAAAGTATTCCCGGCTGAAAAAACCACCGTATGGTGCGGCGCCATCGACCCGGAACTGAATGCTCATTCCTATATCGTGCCAGGACTGGGAGATGCAGGCGATTTGTGTTATGGAGAAAAAGAATAAAGACAAAAAAGGAGCCAGACGAAAAAATCACTGGCTCCTTTTCTTTTTATCATGTCAGATTTATTTAATCTCCCACGTATCATTCGTTTCCAGCAATTCGGCAAACGTGTGATACTTCTTCTTGGCAGACACCTCTTCTATCTGGGCTTCTACTGCCTCATCGTATGTCGGTGCATCCACATCACGAATCACACCCAAGGCTATCGGGAAATCCGGACCTTCCATCAGCGCAAGTTTCAATTGCAAGGTATGGTCTTCACAATGGGCATCGTGCACTAAGATGTCTTTTTCCGTGATACCGTTCTCACCCAGTTTCACCACTTTCAGCCCGAAGCCTTCCTGCATCAGACCGAATTCCTTGTTCGGACCGAAGAGCATAGGCTTACCGTGCTCCAGATAAATCGCATTGCGTTCACGATCTTCCTTCTTGGCCACCGCATTGTGCGTACCGTCATTGAAGATGACACAGTTCTGCAATACTTCCACTACCGACGTACCTTTATGACGGGCAGCTGCTTTCAGCACTTCCACAGAGGGACCGCCATCTACTGCCGCACAACGGGCAAAGAAACGGCCGCGAGCTCCGAAACACAATTCTGCCGGACGGAAAGGATCTTCCACCGTACCGTAGGGAGAAGATTTACTTACAAACCCACGGGCTGAAGTCGGAGAATACTGTCCCTTGGTCAATCCGTAAATACGGTTATTCAACAAGATAATGTTAATATCTACATTACGACGGATAGCATGGATAAAATGGTTACCACCGATGGCCAGGCCGTCACCGTCACCGGAAATCTGCCAGATAGTAAGATTCGGATTAGCCACCTTGGCTCCCGTAGCAATAGCTGCCGCACGTCCGTGGATGGTGTGCATGCCATACGTATTCATGTAATAAGGCAAACGCGAAGAACATCCGATACCGGAAATCACCGCAATTTCATGGGGAGGTACTCCCAGTTCGGCCAAAGCCTTGTGAAAAGAATTCAGGAAAGCGTGGTCGCCGCAGCCCGGACACCAGCGAGGCTGTCCGGATTTGTAATCTGCTGCCGTATATTTTGTTTCACTCATTGTTATTCCTCCAGAATATTTATTGATGAATCATTAAAAAAGTTGACTGAAAGCCTCTACCAGCTCTTTTACTACGAACGGCTGGCCTTTTACCTGATTGAACTGATGCAGGTGAATACCTTCCACTTTCATGCGGAGATAACCTGCCAGCTGTCCCATATTTTGTTCGGCCACCACGATGGTCTTGTATTTCCGCAATACTTCGGCTGTATTTTTCGGCAGCGGATTGATAACACGGAAATGTGCCAGTGCCGCTTTCTTTCCCATGGCGTTCAACTGATCCATGGCAGAATGCAAGTGCCCGTAAGTACCTCCAAAGCCTACAATCAGCAAATCGGCATCCGGATTGCCTTCCACCGTAAGCGGCGGCAATGAATCGGCAATTTTTTCTACCTTTTCGGCACGCAATTTCGTCATCAGGAAATGGTTTTCCGGTTCCGTAGAAATGGCTCCGGTTTCGTTACTCTTTTCCAATCCTCCGATACGGTGCATAAATCCCGGAGTACCCGGTGTAGCCCAGTAACGCACACCCGTCTGCGGGTCACGCTGGAACGGTGTCCATGAATCAGCCATTTCCGGCTTCACGTAAGGCGGACAGATAGAAGGATAAGTATTCAAATCGGGCAGACGCCATGCGGCAGAACCATTGGCAATATAGGCATCGGTCAACAGAACGACCGGAGTCATGTGTTCCAGAGCAATCTTGCAGGCCAGATAAGCCGCATCAAAACAGTCGGTCGGTGAAGAAGCGGCTACCACAGGCATCGGGCTTTCTCCATTACGTCCGAAAAGTACCTGAAGCAAGTCGGTCTGTTCTGACTTAGTCGGCAGTCCGGTAGAAGGACCTCCACGCTGTACATCTACAATCACCAGCGGAAGTTCCGTAATCACAGCCAAGTTCATGGCCTCACTCTTCAAACAGATACCCGGTCCGGAAGTGGTCGTTACAGCCAGTGCCCCGGCAAACGAAGCTCCTACAGCAGAAGCACATCCGGCAATTTCGTCTTCACACTGTACCGTCTTTACCCCCAACGATTTATGCTTGGCCAGCTCGTGCAAGATATCCGTAGCCGGTGTAATAGGATAAGAACCCAGATACAATTGTAAGCCTGCTTTCTCGGCAGCTGCCATCAGGCCGTATGCAGTAGCTTTGTTGCCGTTGATGTCCATGTATTTTCCCGGCTCTTTCTGTGCCTTGCTTGGCACGGTATAACTCATCGATACAGAAGCATGAGTATTCTCACCAAAATGATAACCGTCGTAAAGCACCTTCACATTAGCTTCAGCAATTTCCGGTTTCTTGGCAAACTTTTCGCGCAGGATTTTTTCGCCCACCTTCACATCACGATGGAACAACCAGCATACCAGCCCCAAAGCAAACATGTTCTTTGTTCGCAAGATAGACTTGTTGTCCAGCCCGCTATCCTTCAGGCTTTCCTTACACATAGTAGTGATAGCTGCCGACACGACTTCATTCTTAATCCCCAATTCCGAAAAGGGATTTTCCAACGTAAACTTGGCCTTTTCCAAATCACGTTTGGTAAATGAATCGGAATCGATGATAATTACCGCCTGCGGTTTACAAAATTTATATTGTGTTTTCAAGGCTGCCGGATTCATGGCTACCAGCACATCGCACTTATCGCCAGGAGTATAGACCTTTCCGGCACCAATATGTACCTGGAAGCCAGACACACCAGTCAATGAACCTTGCGGGGCGCGAATATCTGCCGGATAATCCGGAAATGTACTGATATCGTTTCCTTCGGTTGCCGAAATATTGGAAAACATATTACCGGCCAGTTGCATTCCGTCACCGGAATCCCCCGAGAAACGGACTACTACCTCGTCCAGTTCCTTGACAATCATTTCTTCTGCCATATCGTATTTATTTAAAGTTCACAAAATCAATTTTGGCAAAAATGGGGAAGTTCCGTAAAAAAACAAAATAAATCGGGAGATATTTTCTGCAGCCTCTCAAAAACGCAAGTACATTTCATCTAAAACGTAAGCACATTTAAAGGAAAACGCAAAGGTGTTTCAAAGCAAACACCAAAGAGTTTTAGTTGAAATACAAAGGCGTTTTCACTCCTATTTCACCTCCTCCCAAAACGCCACAGGGTTATCACCTGGGTAAACGCATAACAACCACCTAACAAACAGACAGTTGCGCGAAAATTAACATTTTTTCATTCAGGGTTCTGAACCAGGGTCCGCGCCCCACCTTTATTATAATAATTAAATCCCCCCTTAATAGGCGAAGGACATAATATTAAAATTTGTTTACAGACGAAAGATACAAAGATACACCGAGAAATTTAGAGGGCCGCATTTTTGTTTTTTCACCCAAAAAGAATAACTTTGTTTACTAATCTAAAAACGACTGACAATGAAAGAATTTCTTCGAAGTACCCTGGCCACCATTACAGGTGTACTGATTTGCGGGTTTATCTTTATCATCCTGGGTGTCACCATGCTGGCAGGAATTGTGGCTTCTTCTGAAAGCGAAACCTTAGTCATGCCCAATTCTGTTTTTACGCTCGAACTGAAAGGCACCGTTCAGGAACGCTATCAGCCCAGCCCCGTAGACCAGTTCTTTGAAGACCAGATTTCTACATACGGACTGGAAGATATTCTGAACTCTATCCAAAAAGCCAAAGAAAACGAACAGATTAAGGGTATCTACCTGCATACCGGAGCATTGGCATGTTCTACTGCCTCTTTACAGGCCATTCACCGCGCACTGACTGATTTCAAGCAAAGCGGTAAGTTTCTGATTGCCTATGCCGACATGTATACACAAGGCGGTTATTACCTAGCCAGTGTAGCCGACAAGGTAATTGTGAACCCTGTAGGAAGTCTCTCCTGGCACGGACTGGCCAGCGAGACCATGTTCCTGAAAGATTTTCTGGTCAAAATTGGAGTCAAGATGCAGATATTCCGTGTAGGCACCTACAAATCAGCCGTTGAACCGATGACCAATACCGAAATGAGTCCGGCCAACCGCGAACAGACTCAAGCCTTTCTGGAATCTACCTGGAAGAGCATTGTGGACGATGTAGCAGCTTCCAGAAATATTTCAGTCGATTCCTTGAATTTATTAGCTGACAAGAATATGGACTTGCGCCCAGCTGAAGACTACGTACATTGCGGACTAGCCGACACACTGATGTACAAGGATGAAGTACTTAGCTACTTAAAATCGCTCGCCGGACTGACCGAGGAAGACGATCTCCACACCCTGAGTCTGGATGAAATGACTCGTGTAAAATCGGCCACCCCGAAAAGCAAGACCAGAGATGTGGTAGCCGTTTATTATGCTTACGGAGAAATTGACAACGGTTCCTCTTACGATGAAGGTATTAACTCTGAGAAGGTGACGAAAGACTTGCGCGATTTGCGAAAAGACAAAAACGTGAAAGCGGTCGTGCTCCGCGTGAACTCTCCGGGAGGAAGTGCCTATGGTTCGGAACAGATTTGGCGTGAAGTGACCTTGCTGAAAGCTGAAAAACCGGTCGTAGTATCGATGGGTGACTATGCGGCTTCCGGCGGTTATTACATTTCTTGCGCAGCCAACAAAATCGTGGCTGAACCGACTACCCTGACCGGTTCCATCGGCATCTTCGGTATGATGCCTGACGCTTCAGAATTACTGACCAATAAACTGGGACTTCATTTTGACGGAGTCAAGACACATAAAATGGCCGACATGGGCAGCATGAGCCGTCCGTTCAATGCAGAAGAATCGGCCCTGATGCAACAGATGGTGAACCAGGGATATGCCTTGTTTACCAAACGCTGTGCCGAAGGACGAAATATCCCGTTAGAGGAGCTCTGCAAGATTGCGGAAGGCCGTGTATGGACCGGAAGTATGGCCAAAGAGCTGAAACTAGTAGACGAACTGGGGGGACTGGATACTGCCATCCAACTGGCTGCCGAACTAGGGAAAGTAAAGGACTATAAACTGAAAAGCTACCCGGCTAAGCAGGATTTCCTGACAGAACTGCTGAACACCCGCGCTGACCGTTACATTCACGGCCAGTTGCAGGAAACCTTCGGTGAATATTATCAAGGCTTTGAATGGTTGCGCCACGTGGAACAGTCTGACCGCCTGCAAGCCCGTTTGCCGTTCAATATGCGTATCCAATAAGCAGGAGGCGCGTTCATGAGCGGAAAATGCAAGATATATTGGGGGCTATGGCCCTTCAGTGCCCTCTACGGTATCGGTGTGAAGGTACGAAATCTCTTGTTCGACGTGGGCTGGCTCCGCGAAGAACGCTTTCCGTTACCCGTCATCTGCATCGGCAACCTGACCGTAGGCGGTACTGGGAAAACTCCTCACACGGAATACCTCATCCGGCTGTTACAGGACTCGTTCCGGCTGGCCGTGCTAAGCCGGGGCTACAAGCGGAAATCCAAAGGTTTCGTGCTGGCCTCTTCTACCTCCCGGATGGAAGACATCGGTGACGAGCCTTACCAGATGGCCCACAAGTTTCCCAGCATTCACGTGGCCGTAGATGGTGACCGCTGCCGGGGTATTCGCCAGCTTACCTCTCCGCAAGGAGCGCCTGATACGGAAGTCATCCTGCTGGATGATGCCTTTCAACACCGTTACGTGCGACCAGGACTACGCATCCTGCTGATGGATTACCATCGCCCTGTGGAATGTGACCAGCTTCTTCCTGCCGGACGCCTTCGGGAGCCTGCCAGCGGAAAGAAACGGGCCGATTTGCTCATCGTCACGAAATGCCCGCCTACCCTCAGTCTGGAGGAATGCGAACGTATCCGCCAACGTATACATCCTCTCCCGCATCAGGAAGTGTTTTTCACTACCCTGGCCTACGGAAAGTTGTATCCCTTATTTATGGATGCTCCTGCCCAACCGCTGGACACGTTAAAAGATAAAGAAGTGCTGCTAGTCACCGGCATTGCCTCACCGGCACCATTGATGGAGAAAGCCGGCCGACATGCCGCCCGTGTCACTCCACTGTTCTTTGGCGACCATCACAATTTTGACGGTGCCGACATGCAACAGATTGCACAGCAGTTCCGCCAGCTACCGGAAACCCGCCGTCTCATCCTGACTACCGAGAAGGATGCCTCACGGCTTATCGGTCATCCCCAGCTCAGCGAAGAACTGAAACCCTATATTTACGTGCTCCCTATAGAAGTGGAGTTTCTGCACAAAGGAGAACTAGTATTTAACCCTAAAATCATTGAGTATGTTAGAAAAAATTCAAGAAACAGCTGCCTTTCTGAAGGCTAAAATGCACACTCACCCCGAAACAGCCATCATCCTGGGTACAGGACTGGGCAGTCTGGTGCACGAAATCACCGACAAGTATGAAATCAACTATTCGGAAATCCCGAATTTCCCGGTTTCAACCGTCGAAGGACACAGCGGGAAACTGATTTTCGGGAAACTGGGCAACAAGGACATCATGGCCATGCAGGGACGTTTTCATTTTTATGAAGGCTATTCCATGAAGGAAGTGACTTTCCCCGTACGCGTGATGCGTGAACTGGGCATCAAAACCCTCTTCGTATCGAATGCTGCAGGAGGTACTAATCCCGACTTTGAAATCGGTGACCTGATGATTATTACCGACCACATCAATCTCTTCCCGGAACATCCGCTTCGTGGAAAGAACATCGAATACGGACCACGCTTCCCGGATATGAGCGAGGCTTATTCTAAGGAACTGATTGCAAAAGCCCTGGAAATCGCTCAGGAAAAAGGAATCAAAGTGCAGCAAGGCGTATACCTCGGTACCCAAGGCCCAACATTCGAGACTCCGTCGGAATATAAAATGTTCCACATTCTGGGTGCTGATGCCGTAGGTATGTCAACCGTACCGGAAGTAATTGTAGCCAACCATTGCGGCATTAAGGTATTCGGTGTATCAGTCATCACCGACCTGGGCGTGGAAGGCAAGATTGTGGAAGTATCACACGAAGAAGTACAGAAGGCTGCCGACGAAGCACAGCCCCGCATGACGACCATTATGAGAGAACTTATCAACAGAGCGTAAAAATACTATGCACGAAGGAAACAGAACAGAAATTTCAACGCTGGGTGAGTTTGGACTTATCAAGCACCTCACCCAAGATATTAAATTACAGAACCCGGAAACGAAATACGGTGTGGGCGACGATGCAGCCGTATTGGAATTTCCCGGCAAGCAGGTGTTGGTCACCACCGACCTGCTGATGGAAGGTGTACACTTTGACCTGGTATATACCCCGCTGAAGCACCTAGGATACAAATCGGCCATGGTGAACTTCTCTGATATTTACGCCATGAACGGTACTCCGAAGCAGATTACCGTATCACTGGCTGTATCCAAACGTTTCTGCATCGAAGACCTGGAAGATTTCTACGACGGCCTGAAACTGGCTTGCGCACAGCATCAGGTAGACCTTGTAGGAGGTGACACCACATCTTCTGTTACAGGGCTGGCCATTTCCATCACCTGCATTGGAGAAGCCGATAAAGACAAGGTAGTTTACCGCAACGGTGCCAAAGAAACCGACCTGATCTGCGTATCAGGCGATTTAGGAGCTGCTTACATGGGACTTCAGCTGATGGAGCGGGAGAAAGCCGTATTCCAGGGCGAAAAAGATGTACAGCCCGACTTTGCCGGCAAAGAATACTTACTGGAACGCTTCCTGAAACCGGAAGCCCGCAAGGATATTGTAGAAAGCCTGGCTAAAGCCGGTATCAAGCCCACTGCCATGATGGATATCTCCGACGGACTGTCATCCGAGCTGATGCACATCTGTTCACAAAGCCATGCCGGTTGCCGCGTGTACGAAGAACGGATTCCAATTGACTATCAGACAGCCGTAATGGCCGAAGAGTTCAACATGAACCTGAGCACCTGTGCCCTGAACGGTGGCGAAGACTACGAACTGCTCTTCACAGTACCATTGACTGCGCACGAAGTCGTATCTCAGATGAAAGATGTGAAAGTTATCGGTCACATCACCAAACCCGAACTGGGATGCGCCCTTGTCACCCGTGATGGAAATGAACTTGAACTGAAAGCACAAGGCTGGAATCCCCTGAAAGGATAATGCTCTTTTATAGTCTAGATTTGAAACCTTCCTTTTTCAGTATCCGACCTTATTTCGGAGTGAAAAAGGAAGGTTTTTTAGAGTTATTATCGGTATTTTCCGAAAAAAATGCCGTTTTTTACACAAAAATCGCATTTTTTTCACTGAAATGTTTGCAAGTTCCAAAAGTTTGCGTACCTTTGCAACCGCAATCGAGAAACATTGATTGCGAACATAAAAATGCTGGTGCCATAGCTCAGTTGGTAGAGCAAAGGACTGAAAATCCTTGTGTCCCCGGTTCGATTCCTGGTGGCACCACTTAAAAGCCTGATTCTCAAAAGAGTCAGGATTTTTTGTTTTATTCTTGCGGATAATAAGCCGCAAATTTGGGTCAACGTAAAAATTTTGCGGTTAACCCGAAAGACTCCACAAATGATGATACATACTAAGAAAGGCCAACCTCAGAATTGAAGTCAGCCTTTCTTATCGTTTATCGTCCTCCCGCCGGAAGATTTTTCAAGAAATAATCTGTCATAGACTTGCGAAGGTGATATGTGGTACCTTCCCTCTCACTGATGGAATGTGAACGCATGGGATAGGATAACTGATAAAAGACCTTACCGTGCTTCACCAGTTCATTCACCAGCATCTCACAACTCTGGTAATGCACATTGTCGTCACCCGTACCATGAATAAGCAGCAGGTTACCCTTCAGTCCCTCTACATAAGTAATAGGAGAACCCTTACGATAACCCTCCGGATTAGCCTGAGGTGTATTCATGTAACGTTCCTGATAAATCGTATCATATAGCCGCTGGTCGGACACGAAAGCAATAGCAATACCCGTGCAAAACACATCCGGATAGCGGAACATGCAGTTCAACGTCTGGCTGCCTCCCCCACTCCAGCCCGTAATACCAATACGGGAAGTATCAATAAAAGAATACTGACGGGCCAAATCAAGAATCCCCTGTGCCTGATCTTGCGAAGCAAACGTTCCAACTTCTCCATAGATACACTTTCTCCATTCCCGTCCGCGGGGAGCCGCAGCCCCACGGTTCTCGATGCTGACTACAATATATCCCTGATTAGCCAGGTACTGATGCCACAGATCGCCTCCCTGCCATACATCCTGCACCGTAGAACCTGCAGGTTCGCCATATACATCGATGATTACCGGATATTTCTTCGACGGATCAAAATTAACGGGCTTGATTATCCATGCATCCAGTTGCAGTTCGCCGGAACGAGTCTTGACAAACTCCTTCGGACTTAACTGAAGTTGCCGGTACTGCGACGCAGCTTTCTGGTTATCTTCAATGACTGACACCGTTTTATGAGAAGGCAAAGCCACCATCTCTATCCGGGGAGGAGTCACAGAATTGCTAAACGTATGCACGGCATATTTCCCGTCGGGAGACAAATCGTACCGATGCTGTCCCTGCTCATCCATCGGACTGAGACGTTTCACCTCACCTTTTCCCAATAACTCGGCAGAATAAAGATACCGTTGAGTATAATTATCGGGTGAAGCAATGAAATAGACGAGACCTTTCTTCACGTCCATGCCCACCTGTTCGATAAAGTCGAACTCCCCTTTGGTAATGGGCTGAATGTCCTTTCCATCACGACTTACGCGGTAAAGATGACGCCAGCCGCTTCGTTCACTCTGCCATGTAAAGTAAGTATTATTCTTCAGCCAGGTCACCTGGTCGTTCGTTTCCACCCATGCGGCATCTGTTTCTGTCAGGATATTCTTCGGAGCACCGCCTCCGATGGTAGCAAGCCACACTTTGTTCGTATTCTGTGGACGGTTCATCTGCTGGATAAACAAATCATTGCTTTCCGGTATAAAATCCATTCGCATGATATAATTCTGACGAGGGTCACCGGGCAAATCAATCCATGTGGTTTCTCCACCAGAAGCTGCTACGTATCCCACCTTAACTGCCGAGTTCGTTGTTCCGGCTTTCGGATAAGGAAAACGAAGGATTTTCGGATAAAGTGAATCGACATTGTTGATGATGTCAAACCATCCGGTACCTTCCGTATCGCTCTGCCAGTAGGCTATGTACTTGCCATCGGGACTCCAGCGAAATCCGTCACGGCAGGAAAATTCTTCTTCATATACCCAATCGAATGTACCGTTCACAATTGTACTGCTTCCATCATGTGTTAATTGTACAACCTTCCCGTCGGAAACATACTCTACATAGATATTATTCCCACTGACATAAGCCACACGTGTACCATCGGGTGAAAACTTGGCAAACATCAGACTGCTCTCTGGCAACAGTACTCCTAATTGCCTCAACTTGCCTGTTTCCATGTTCAATACCCAATAGTCTCCGCGCGTATCATACCTCCAGACACGCCGTGTATTGGTATACACCAGAACCTGCTTATGTGAGGTGTCAAAACTAAAACTACGGACAGACAACGTGTCGGAAGTACCCGGCTTTACGAACATGGAAGCAGGAATAAGTACCTCACGCTTGTTCTTACCGGGCGTATACGAAACGATATCGTATCCCCCAGCCGGATTTTTCTCTTTCTTTGAATAATTGTTCCCCTCTGAAAGCCAGTTTACCCGGCTTTCGCCCTTCGTGACAATCAGACCTCCGTTCACCACTTCCTCCAAGGTTGGCACATGCTGTGCATAGGATGGAAAGGCGGTCAGACAGCACAGAACTAAAAAGATGCTTTTTGTGTTCATCTACGCATTAATTTATGGTTGATTAAAATAAACTTGTAAGATATGCCAAAAGTACAACTTTTCAATACACAAACGGAACAATCTGACATAAAAAAACGTACTTGCACTTCTTCGAGAGACGCAAGTACGCTATTATTAAACACATGAACCTCAATTCTTTCTTTTCTGAGGTTTTTTAGAATTTCACTAAAATACGGAATACTTTACCCGGATTCGCCGCCCAACCTTCCATTGCTTCCGATGCATTTTCAGGAGATACAACGCTCGATATCAACTGTTCCACCGGACAATTTCCTGTTTTCATGTAGTGTATTACGGCGTGGAAATCAGCTGGCAATGCATTTCGGGAACCACGTATATCCAATTCCTTCTGCACAAAGTATTTTGTCTGAAACTCTACTCCACTTTTGGCATAACCGATACAAACCACACGCCCTGTAAAGCTGACCTCATCGACCGCCATTACATAAGTAGCCGGACTACCTACCGCCTCGATAACCACATCGGCTCCTATTCCATTGGAATATTCCAGCATACGCTCGTGCACATTCTCCGTACGCGAATTGATGACATACGCAGCTCCTACCTTACGTGCCAGTGCCAGCTTTTCATCATCCAAATCTACGGCAATTACGGTAGCCCCGCGCAAAGCCGCACGTACAATGGCTCCCATACCGACCATACCGCAACCTATCACCATCACCACTTCATTGTCAATCACCTGCGCACGTGATACCGCATGAAAACCCACACTCATTGGTTCAATCAAGGCGCAGTCACGGGAAGAAATGCCTTCAGCCGGAATAACTTTCGACCAAGGAAGTACCGCATATTCACACATTACCCCATTACGCTGTACGCCCAACGTCTCATTGTGTTCACAGGCATTGACCCGTCCATTCCGGCACGAAGCACATTTCCCGCAATTCGTATAAGGATTCAACGTCACATTCATGCCCTTCTTAAAACTCTCCGGTACGCCCGGTCCTACGGCTTCTATCACCGCCCCAACCTCATGCCCCGGAATAACCGGCATTTTCACCATCGGGTTCCGCCCCAGATAAGTATTCAGGTCAGAACCACAGAAACCTACATATTCAATCTTTACCAATATTTCCCCAGCTTTCAGTTCAGGCTTCTCAATCTCTACGACTGCCATTTTCTGGGGAGCTGCAATTTGAACCGCTTTCATTTTCTTATTATTTTTATTTTCAGATATACAATCTCAATCCAATACTTTGTATCCTCTCCACCCGTAATAAGCACAGAACAAGAAACAAACCATCGGAACCACATACGCCAGATGATACATTTGTTCATTAACGTGCATCAGATAAGCCGTAAACTGGGGCAGGCAAGCATTACCCACTATTGACATCACCAGAAAAGCAGAGCCACTTTTCGTCTGACTGCCCAAATCTTTCAATGCCAACGAGAACTGGGTAGGATACATGATGGACATGAAGAACGAGATGCCCAACATGGCATACAGACCAATCCAGCCCCCACACACAGCAACTATGGCACAAAGCAGGATATTCACCAATGCATAGACCAGCAACATATCTTGCGGACGGAAACGAATCATCAGTCCGGTACCAATCCATCGTCCAAGCAGGAAGGCCAGCATATACAGGCCGAAATAGGTAGTAGCTTCCGACTCCGAAATACCGGCATACGAACAGCAATAGACTAAAAACAGACTGTTGATAGCTGTCTGTCCGCCATTATAAAAAAACTGTGCAATGACGCCCCACCGCAGATGCGACCGCTTCCATACACTGAAATCAATCAGTTTCTCCTTAGAAGTGCCCCGCTGCCCTTCATCCCCAATCTTAGGCAACCTGGAGAAAATAAAGATTCCCGCAATGACCAGCAGCAATACCGCCAATGCCATATAAGGAGTTTTCATAGCATCCGTCTCAAACTGGATATAGGCTTCCCATCCGCCCGGATAATCCGCCGGAAGCGTTTCACGCGTATAGTGTGTGCCACTCAATATCAGTTTACTCAGAAACATGGCTGCAATAAAAGCTCCCAACCCATTAAATGACTGCGCCAGATTCAAACGTTGAGGAGCTGTAGCTGCATCACCTAAAGCCGTTACGTACGGATTGGCTGCTGTTTCCAAGAAACACATCCCGGTAGCGATAACAAAGAAGATGCACAGATAAGCCCAATATTCTTTCAGCATGGCAGCCGGAAAGAATAACAGACCACCTGCTGCCGCCAACACCAAGCCAAAGATGATACCAGCTTTATAGCTATACCGCTTCATGAACATGGCTATCGGAATCGGGAAAATAAAATACGCCAGCCAGTAAGCAGTTTCCGTAAAAGACGCTTCAAAGGTATTCAGCTCGCAGGTCTTCATCAACTGCCGAATCATGGTAGGCAACAGGTTACTGCTAATAGCCCACAAAAAGAACAGGCTGAAAACCAGTGCAAGCGGCAGTTTATAGCTATTATTGTTTTTCATCATTTCCCCATTTGTTTATTCCGACATATTCTTAATGTAAGGAAGCTCCGGCAGATTATGGAAACCATAGAAACTGCGGGCATTTTCTCCCAAGAAGAGTGCTTTCTCTCTTTCTGTCAATTCATCGGATTTGCTCACAAAGTCGTACGACATACGATAAGTAATGGCCGTAATGGTACGCGGATAATCCGACCCCCACATCAGTTTCTCAAAGCCGACCAGCTCAGCAGCCTCACGGATAGCTCTTACCGCCCCCTTAAACGGATAAAACTCGTCATTGAACAACCAGGTAATCCCTCCCGATTCAATACGTACATGAGGATGACGAGCCAACCTGATCTGTTCCTTCCACTGAGGACGGGTTACCATACCGAAATGTCCGATGGCCACCTTCAATTTCGGGCACTCCTGAATTACCTCCTCCAGTTCACCCACCTGTGTATCTCCGTCAGCCATATCAATGGAAAGCAGCACCCTGTTCTGCTCCATCAGGTGGAACATCTGCATCATTTCCTCACAGTTTAATCTTACACGCCCCTCTTTGAGCAACAAACGCTGTGCAGGAATCTTAATCCCCTTGAATCCCTGTGCAATAAGCTGACGCGCCTGATCCAGATAGCCCGGCTTACGGAACTCACACATTCCGCATACAAAGAAACGATCGGGATAACGGGCTGTAACCTCGGCTAAATAGTCATTTTGAAACCCGTCGATAAACTCTTGCGTCACCACGGCCGCAGACACCTGCGCATAGTCCATGTTAGATAAGAACACTTCGGCACTGTTTACTCCATCGGTCATGAACGGGGGAAGCATCTGTCTCACTTCCCCCATGAACAATGACCTTCCATTCTCCAAAGTGCGGATAGGCAGTCCTTCAACCACCGCATCCTGCTTTAACCACAAATGAGAATGTGCATCGATTATTATAAACCCCATATACAAATTCCTCCTTTAAGAATTAGCCCAACTTACACGAAACTGGTCGCCGATAATTTCACGCACCTCACGTACCAGTGTTTCATCCATCGGTTCCTCTATGTAAGCCACATTCTTCTTCACATTCTGCGGATTGGCCGTACTGAACAATGTCGTAGCAATGCGCGGATTGCTCACGGCATACTGCATGGCCAGTTTTTCTATCGGATAATTCTTACTCTTGCAATGCTCCATAGCTTTTCGGCAAGCCTCTACCAACGGCTGAGGAGCCGGATGCCATGACGGTACACCTCTTTCGGTCAGCAATCCCATAGACAATGGAGAGGCACTGATCACCCCAATACCTTTCGATTCAAAATAGTCCAGAAAATCGACCAGCTTGTCATCGCACAAGCAATAATGACAGAAGTTCAGCACCGACTCTACCGTTCCTGCCGGCGAATGGTCAATCACCCATTTCAAATTCTCCAGTTGCAAGTCAGTGATACCCACATGACCTACTACCCCTTTCTCTCTTAACTCCACCAAAGCCGGTAAAGTCTCATTAACCACCTGATTCAAATCGGCAAACTCAATGTCATGCACATTAATCAGGTCGATATAGTCCACATGCAAGCGATCCATACTTTCGTACACGCTCTCCGTAGCCCGCTTTCCGGAATAATCCCAGGTATTTACCCCGTCTTTTCCATAACGTCCTACCTTCGTAGAGAGATAATACTTGTCGCGAGGAATCTCCTTCAGGGCCTTTCCTAATACCGTTTCAGCCTTATAATGTCCGTAATAAGGAGACACATCGATAAAATTCATCCCCAAATCAATGGCGGTAAACACCGCTTCCAATCCTTCTTTTTCTTTAATGTCATGGAAGACTCCCCCCAAAGAAGAAGCTCCGAAACTCAAAGAGGATACCTTCATCCCCGTTTTTCCTATTTCATGGTATTCCATAGTGATAACTTTTTAAGATTCATACAAATAAAACATACGCTCCATCAACTGCCATTTCTCGGCAGAACTGCTTCCCGGCACGCATTCCTGAAAACGTGCCACATAATCTTCCCACTCTGCCTGTCTGGGCAACTGTGCCAGGCGTTTCATCGCGCTATTCCAGTCAAAATCAAGCGGTGTTTCCACAATCATGAACAGCTTGCAGCCTACGATATAGATTTCCATTTCCAGTATCCCCACTGAACGGATTCCTGCCCGAATTTCCGGCCAAGCTTCTTCGCGACTATGTATTTTCCGGTATTCCGCTATCAGTTCCGGGTTGTTTTTCAAATCCAATGCCTGGCAATACCGCTTGACGGGCATACCATACTCTTTTACTCTATATCCTTTCATCTTACTACATTTTATTATTTCGCGATTCGCAATACGGGAGCAATCTGATTCAACGGCTGCGCAGGAAGTGTAACCGACAAGCCTCCGGCAGTACGGACAAAGTCCACCTTTCCGTATCCCAATAATTCTACCTTACGAATCTTTCCTTCATAAAGTTTACTGTCTGCAGCCAGTGACTTGATGTTCACCTTTCCATCTGCCGGCCATGCTAGCACAGTAGCGTACAAATACTTCGGAGTCTGTGTGAAACGGATTTCCTTTGCTCCGGCCTGACTGTAAGAACCTTCATTGAATCCCTGGGCATTGAGTGGAATATCTTCTTCCGCAATCGGACCTTCCCCGAACACTACCCACGGACGAGTATCATAAATAGCTTCCTTGTTAATATTCATCCACGCCCCAAATTCATTCAGAATTTTCTCTTCTTTTTCATCGAAAGTTCCATCTGCACGCAGAGGTACGCTCAGCAACAGATTTCCATTCTTGCTCACAATGTCTACCAACAGTTTAGCCACGTATGCCGCTGATTTATATTCGTTTTTCTCATAAATAGACGTATTGTAATGCCAGCCGCCAATGCAGGAGCATGACTGCCACGGCTGATCGATAATTTTATTAGGAGCACCGCGCTCTACGTCCCACACCAGTGCTTTTCGCTGGTTCTCATCGAGAATCTTACCAAACATCACCGCTTCCAGTTTCCCCTTGTGGGTAGCCATATTGTGGTTATAAAAATGAGCAGCGATCTTCAGCCCCGCATCGCTTACCGGATAGAAAGGAGCTACTGTCACATCAAAATATAGCAAATCAGGGTTATAGCGATTGATTACATCAAGTGTACGGTTATAAAAGTTCGTACAGAATTCTTGGCTCGGCACACAAACTCCATTGCCCCAAGCCCACTGGCGATGAATCATTCCGTTATCCCAGCTGTTCTCACTCAATGGATGGTTCTGGGCATACAAGTCTTGCGGATCGTATCCTTCCCACCATTTTCCTTTTCCATCTGCTTTGGTCAGTTTCCCATCGTATGGAATTCCTTTCTTCGGACCTTTCGTATCATGACGCTGAGAAGGCTCATACCAGCTCCACGCATGGTCGGCATGCAGGCTGACTCCAAAATACAATCCGTATTTCCTTGCAGCTTTTTCCCATCCGGCCAAAATATCTTTCTTCGGCCCCATATTCACTGAATTCCACGGCTGATACTTGCTGTCCCACAAGTCCATGTTGTCATGATGATTACCCAAAGCAAAAAAGTACTGGGCACCTATTTTCTTATAAAAGGCTACCAGCCTGTCCGGGTCCCAGTTTTCCGCCTTCCACAAGGGAATAATATCCTTAAAGCCCACTTCCGACGGGTGTCCGTAGTGTTTTACATGATATTCATATTCACGAGTACCCTCCATGTACATGGAACGAGCCATCCAGTCGCCTGAACCTTCCACACACTGTGGCCCCCAGTGAGCCCATATACCAAATTTCACGTTACGGAACCATTCCGGCACCTGATAGTTTTCCAACGAACTCCATGTGGGTTCGAACTTTCCTTTCATCATCGGTTCATCCTGTTCCGATACCGGTACCTGATAAGTCTGTGCCGACAATCCGGCCATGGATAAAAATAAAGAGGCTAATATTAATTTTGCTTTCATAAGTATTATTCAGATAATGTTTTTACGAAAACAAATGTACGGAGAAGTTCAAATGAGGAATAGGATTAAACTGGGAGGTTATATGCAGATATCGACAAAACAAGGGAACTTAACAATACTCAATATGATAATATCGATTTTTATTGACAAATATCGATTATTGGAAGGGATTATCGAAAAAGAAAAAAAATAATCATGTAATTTTAAAGCGAAAAAGAATTACCTATGAACCTGCAAGTAGAACAAATGCATCCACTCGTCCTGAATGTAGGACTTGCCATCCATAATGCCGACTGGAACTGGAAAAATGTAAACAGCCCATTTACACGTTTATATTACATCACAGAAGGGACAGCCCAAATAGAATTACCCGATGGAATACACACTTTATATCCCCACCATATGTATTTTATCCCTTCATTTACAGTACACACCAATATCTGCAATTCACATTTTGAGCACTACTACCTACATATTTATGAAGATCACTACTCAGAAGATGACTGGCTGGAACAATGGGAATTCCCGTTAGAAATAAAGGCTAGCCCACTTGATTTATCTCTATTCCAACGCTTATGTGAAATCAATCCACACATGAGTCTGCAAAAATCAGATCCGACAACCTATGATAACAATCCCACATTGATGAGAAATTTACTTAAAAACAGACAGAGAGCCTTTTGCGACAAAGTAGAATCACGAGGGATTGTATTACAGCTATTATCACATTTCTTTAAATATGCCCAACCCAGAAATGAAATGGAAGACAACCGCATTGCTAAAGCAGTACGGTATATTCACAAACACATCTCAGAAGAAATTGAATTAGAAAAACTTGCGGAATTATCTTGCCTTTCCAAAGACCACTTTATCCGGCTTTTCAAAAAAGGAATGGGTACTACTCCGTTACAATATGTCAATCAAAAAAAGATAGAAAAAGCTCAGTTGCTTTTACTTACAGAAGAACTCGCTGTAAAAGAAATTGCATTTCGACTGGCATTTGAGGATTATTCATACTTCAACCGACTCTTCAAAAAAATTACCAGTATGACTCCCCAAGAATATCGCCGGTTATACTCACGCTAGTCATTATAATCACGTTTTCCGAAAAGACTTTTATATAACTGCCAGATGATAAACCCATACTTTCAAAGAACTTTCTACGTTTCTCTCCCATAAGCCATACGGTTCACATCCGGGAAACCTACATTTCCGGAACTTAAAACATATAGTCCCCGGCAAGAAAACATAAAAGAATGCCTGACGTTATTTCCATAGCGTACAGGCATTCTTCACAATAAATCATCTAATAATAGACTAGTTTTTCATTTGAACCTTCATCACAAATCCTCCGCGTGGCAGACAGTCTACCTCATGTATAGCTTTCTTCAAGCCAGAGAGCATCTGTATATCAAACTGATTACGTTCTTTTCCATCGGCATACAAAGTGATTTCTTTGACGGGCTTCTGAATAAAACTTAAATCTACAGCAAGCGATTTCTTCTCGTTTGTTCCGTTCAGGCCGGCAATATACCAGCAATCCCCACTTTTCCGGGCAAGCACTACATAGCTGGAAGGATAACCGCTTAGCAATTTCGTATCGTCCCAAACGGTGGGAAGTGAAGAGATAAATGAGCGTACTTCAGCTGGTTGGGCATGGTATCCTTCGGGGCGGTCGGCCAAATGCTGCAAGGCAGATTCAAACGCAACCAGCAGAGCCAGTTCATGCCCGTTCGAAGTGATATGCGGATGCTGAGAATCTGTAAAAGTACAAGGAGTATAGTCCATCGGGCCCACTACATTACGCGTAAAAGGCAATGTACAGTTATGCCATGCCGCACTGTCGGTCAATATCTCCTTATTATTATACCATTCAGCTCCATATACTCCTTCTACTGACATCATGTGAGGATAAGTGCGCTGCCAGCCTCGCGGAATAGGAGCTCCATGAAAGTTTACCATCAAATGATATTTAGCCGCATCCTCCAGAATGTCCACAAAATAATTCATCGTAGATATACTGTCCTGGCTGAAGAAATCTACTTTTATTCCTTTCACACCCATGGACTCAAGCCAGGCAAATTCTTTCTGACGTGTCTCCGGTTTGTTCAGACGATACAAAGGACCAAACGCACACCACGCGGTGGAGGAGTTATACCACAACAAAGGAGCAACTTTCTTCTGTTTTGCATAAGCCAAGGCATCTTCCACATCGCCGCCGTTCCCCATTTCGTCCCATTCCGCATCAATCAACATGTAAGGAAGATGAAAATCTGCCGCAAAATCAATATACTTCTTTATCAGCTGATAATCTCTTGAACCGTGATTATAAGCCCAGTAAATCCAGGAAACGACTCCCGGCTTAATCCAGGAAACATCGCTCAGCCGACAAGGCTCACTGACGTCTGTCACTAAAGTGGACTCTACCACATCGGCCAGAGAACCGATAATGGCCACGCGCCAAGGCGAGCACCATCTACCGGAAGCTTTGGTCGGTTCTGCCATCTCCACTTTATAGGTCGACTCATTGGCAGCATTGTTCAGCCAGGAACCACAGTTACCTTTCGCAACATTCGCTTCTGAGATAAGGGTAAAAACAGAATCTGCCACTTCAAACAATGCCGGGAATCCCCATTGTCCTGCAGTATATCCTTGCACACGACCTTTATTTTTCAAATAGAAGTCTTCATAGGCCTGATTCAACTTCTGTGTCCATCGGGTAATTCCTTTCTGAAAAGCAAAAGCTGTAGTTTCATCAGTCACACACATTTCTTTAGTCAGGCGGGGAAATACATAACGAAAAGCTATACCGTCATCATATACCCGAAGTTCCAAATCCAGCGATACATTCTGAGCGTTCTTGAAATGAAATATCTGCTGGTTTCCCTCGTTCGTGCAATGACGGCGTTTACCAGTTATCATGGTATAATCCTCACGTACAGGAGTCACGGCGGAAGAAGACACATAATTAAATTCGTCTCCGAATGTACGCTGAAGTTGAATCCCCAGATTCTTTAACTGAACTACCGAAATCGAAGCATCACCTTTCTTATAAATCACACGCAATCCTTTCGCAGGATTATCCCAGCTCACTCCTATTTTCTTATTAGGAGAGTATAAACTATTATCTGCTTTCACTGTTATACCGGAAAAGAATACACATACGAAAAGAAGGCACGCTTTCCATGAATTAGAAATTAATTGTCTGTACATAGTTGTTTATTCGTTTTTATTGGATTACAAAATTATCCGTTCTTTCAGGAAACAAATTGCATAAAACCGTTTTATACAGGACAATATCGATATATAAAGAGCACATAAACAAATTTTATCCACAAAAAGTTCTTACGATGTACAAAAAAAGTGACTTTTTGCACAGTATTGTGCCCTTTAACAAAACAGGACAATATGCAACAGAGCTTGATAAAGAGGAGATAACAATATAATTTTATATAAAACTTCCCCTAAAAGCGAGGAATCGAGGAAAAACTTTCTACTTTTGCAACTTGTAATTAAAAGAACTCATTTGCAGATGAAAATAAAGTTTTTGCCATTGATTGCAGTACTCTTTGCTGCAACATCTATAATGACATCGTGTTTGGATAATGATGTGGAACAGGTCACTTATACCTCAGAAACCAGTATTACAGGATTTTCATTGGGTACATTGAACATTGACCGAATAGGGAAAGATAAGGATGGGAAAGATAGTGCGTATGTGGATACACTAGATTGCTCAGAATATCCATTCACCATCAATCAAATGACAAGAGAAATCGAGAATAAAGATTCACTTCCTTATGGAACTCACATTGACAAAGTGATAACCAGCGTGACTTACGACGCCGGTGCACTGGCCTACAGACCCAAAGGAACAGATAAAGACACGTTGTGGACTTCTACAGACTCTATCGATTTTTCAGGAGACACTCGTACCATGTCTACTGTTACCCCTATTGAATTTAAGGTATATGCTTACAGCGGTGCAATCGGACAGGCTTATAAAGTGAAAATCAACGTACACCAGCAGGTTCCAGACACTATCTCATGGAAGAAGTTTGACAATTCATTCAGTGCCGGAATTTTAAGTGAACAGAAAGCTGTATATGCTAACGGGAAAGTATATGTATTCGGGAAAAATGGCAACAATACCCAAATTGAATACTCGGATGTAGCAAATGACAATCCTACTTCATGGACTCCCGTTGCAAGTGTACCCGCAAATATAGATACTTACTCTGCTACTGTATGGACAGAAAATATTTATTTCCTGGCAGGCACAGTTAACAATAAGAAGCTCTATAAACTGGATGTAACCACCAATGAAATTACCTCCGCAGGTACAGATGTATTCGAAATTCTGATTGGTGGAAATGATGTCACAAAGGAACTTTACGCTGTTAAAGGCGGAAAAAGTGGTACATATAAAGAAAATGTATGGACAGAAGATACAAACCCGTTCACACAATTTACAGCAGGTAAGCCTTTCTTCTCCAATACAACTACTGCATCTTACAACAGCAACGTCACTACTACTGTAGCTCTTTGCTATAATCAGGGCACTACAGCCAATGACACAACAGCGTTGGTATTCAACCGCATGTCAAGTGATAGCAAATGGGAAACAAGAATGCAGAATCTTCCACTGCCGAACCTGAAAAACGTCACCATGATTTACTACGACGGAAAGCTGTATGCTTTCGGTGGGGAAAGTGTAAAACCGGAAGTGAAACCTTTCAGCCAGTTCTATTGTTCTACCGATAACGGACTTTGCTGGAGACCTGTCACTGAATGTATGGCTTTCCCAGCAGAATTCGGCACACTTTATACTACACACCACGGCAATTATTCATGCGCCGTAACTCCCAAACTGGAAAACGGAACGTCCAGAGGTAACTTTATCTGGATTGTGTGGGAAGATGGAAGCATCAGCCGAGGACGTATCAACCGACTGGGATTCACCCCTAAATGGTAATCTAAAAAACTGAAAAACAACAAAGCTATGCTATATAAAGACCAAATTGACAAGAACCGGATACCGGCACATATTGCTATCATCATGGATGGCAACGGACGCTGGGCCAAACAGCAGGGACATGCCCGCACTTTCGGACACCAGGCTGGCGCCGAAACCGTACATGTCATTGCGGAAGAAGCCGCACAGCTGGGCGTGAAGTATCTGACTCTTTATACATTCTCTACCGAAAACTGGAATCGTCCGGTAGACGAGGTTGCCGCACTGATGAGTTTGCTTATGGACTCTATTGAAGAAGAAACCTTCATGAAGAACAACATCAGTTTCCGCATCATCGGTGAAACAGAAAAATTGCCGGAAAACGTACTTGCACGACTGAACAAGTGCATCGAACGTACGTCAAAGAACACGGGAATGTGTCTGACTTTAGCATTAAGCTATTCTTCTAAATGGGAAATCACGGAGGCTGTCAAAAAAATTGCCCGTGAAGTGAAAGAAGGAATACTCACTCCCGAGGAAATTACAGACCAGACCATCAACCGATGTCTGGCCACTCATTATATGCCCGACCCGGACTTGTTGATCAGAACAGGCGGTGAAATCCGATTAAGCAACTATCTGCTCTGGCAGTGCGCTTACGCGGAACTGTACTTCTGTGATACTTTCTGGCCGGACTTCAAGGCCGAAGAATTGTGTAAGGCTATTTGTGACTTTCAAAAAAGAGAACGCCGATTCGGCAAAACCAGTGAACAAATTTAACAAAGAACAATGCAAAACCGTTTTTCACTTATCCTATTGATTGCTGCATGTCTTTCGTCTGCTCCAATGGGGGGATATGCACAGGACAATAATACAACTGAACAAAGCGATAAACCAATTATCCTTTACAACGGAACACCTAAAAAATATGAAATCGCCGACATCAAGGTCAGCGGAGTAAAGAACTATGAGGATTATGTCCTGATAGGTATTTCCGGCTTGGCTGTCGGACAGACTATCACCGTACCAGGAGATGACATCACCTCGGCAGTAAAAAGATACTGGCGTCATGGTTTGTTCTCTGACGTGAAAATCGTAGCAGACAAAATTGTAGACAATAAAATTTACCTGTCTATCCAGCTAACACAACGTCCGCGTATTACCGACATCGTAATCCATGGTGTGAAAAAGAGTGAGCGCGAAGACTTGCAGGCTAAACTAGGTATGGCAAAAGGTACACAGGTTACACCGAACTTGATTGACCGTGCTAAAATTCTGATCAAGAAACATTTTGATGAAAAAGGTTTCAAGAATGCAGAAGTTAACATCGTGGAGCGTGAAGACCCGGAAAATAAGGAACAGGTATATGTAGACGTGAACATTGACAAGAAGGCCAAAGTCAAAGTCCACAAAATTACCATTGAAGGAAATGAGGTCTTGGCCGACAAGAAACTGAAACGTGTCATGAAGAAGACTAACGAAAAAGGTAAACTGATCAACCTTTTCCGTGCCAAGAAGTTTATCAATGAACGTTACGAAGAAGACAAGCAGAAAATCATCGATAAATACAACGAATTAGGTTATCGTGATGCACAAATCGTAGAAGACAGTGTATCTTCATACGATGAAAAGACGGTAGATGTCTACATGAAGATCTACGAAGGACAAAAATATTACCTTCGTGACATCACCTGGGTAGGTAACACGGTATATCCTTCTGACCTGTTGAACGAACAGCTCCGCATGAAACGCGGTGATGTATATAACCAGAAGTTGCTGAACGACCGTATCTCTAACGATGAAGACGCAATCGGTAACAACTACTATAACCGCGGATATGTGTTCTACCGCCTCGATCCGGTGGAAGTAAACATTGACGGTGACTCTATCGACTTGGAAATGCGTATCACCGAAGGTCCGCAGGCTAGCATCAGCCACGTACGTATCAACGGTAATGACCGTCTGTATGAAAATATTGTACGCCGTGAGTTGCGTACACGTCCGGGCGACCTCTTCAGTAAGGAAGCACTGGAACGTTCTTACCGTGAAATCGCACAGATGGGACACTTCAACCCTGAGAATATCAAACCGGATGTACAGCCGAACTTCCAGGACGGTACAGTAGACATCAACTGGGGACTGGAATCAAAAGCTAACGACCAGGTGGAATTCTCCGCAGGTTGGGGACAGACTGGTGTCATCGGTAAGTTGAGCTTGAAGTTTACTAACTTCTCATTTGCGAACTTGTTCCGCAAGAACGACAACTACCGCGGTATCCTGCCACAAGGTGACGGACAAACACTGACCATCAGTGGACAAACCAACGGACGCTACTATCAGTCATACAGCGTATCGTTCTTCGACCCATGGTTTGGCGGCAAGCGTCCGAACTCGTTCTCTGTTTCTGCTTTCTACTCTATCCAGACCGACGTAAGCAGCCAATATTATAACTCTGCCTACATGAACAACTACTACAACATGTTAAGCGGATACGGATATTACGGAGGCTACGGAAGCTATTATGACAACTACGAATCTTACTACGACCCCGACAAGTCTATCAAGATGTTCGGTGTATCTGTAGGATGGGGTAAGCGTCTGCGCTGGCCGGATGACTACTTTACCTTATCGGCTGAATTGTCTTACCAGCGATTCATGCTGAAAGACTGGAGTTACCTCTATATCAAACTGAACAACGGACAGTACATGAACACCGGTAACTGTAATAACCTGAGCCTGAACCTGACCTTGTCACGTAACTCTACGGATAACCCGATTTTCCCGCGTTACGGTTCAGAATTCTCGGCTTCTTTGCAGATTACTCCGCCGTACTCTCTGTTCAGCAAGAAGGACTACTCTACTTACGGTAAAGACAACTACCACGATGCGGCCAGCATGTACAAGTGGATTGAATACCACAAGTGGAAATTCAAAGCCAAAACTTATACAGCCTTGATGGATATCCAGAAATGTCCGGTTATCATGACCCGTACAGAATTCGGTATCCTCGGTCACTTCAACAAATACAAACGTTCACCGTTTGAAACCTTCTACGTGGGAGGTGACGGTATGACTGGTTACAGCTACAACTATGCATCAGAAACCATCGCCCTCCGTGGATATGAAAACGGTTCATTGACTCCGTACGGAAGTGAAGGTTATGCTTACATCCGTCTGGGTGCCGAGCTCCGCTACCCGCTGATGCTGGAAAACTCTACCAGTATCTATGCACTGGGCTTCGTGGAAGCAGGTAACGCATGGAACAATGTGACCGACTTTAACCCCTTCCAGTTGAAACGTTCTGCCGGATTCGGTGTACGTATCTTCCTGCCGATGATTGGTATGATGGGTATTGACTGGGCTTACGGTTTCGACAAGATTGACGGTTCAATGCAATACAGCGGAAGTCAGTTCCACTTTATCATCGGACAAGAATTCTAACACTTAAAAACCAATGATTATGAAGAGACTCATTTTATCCGTTATGCTGTTAGTGGCCGCCGTGGGTATGGCCTCAGCACAGAAATTCGCACTGGTAGATATGGAGTATATCCTCAAGCAGATTCCTTCTTATCAACAGGCCAACCAACAGATGGAGTCACTGTCAAAGCAATGGCAAAGCCAGATTGAGGCCAAAGCCAACGAAGCAAAAAAGCTGTATGAAGATTACCAGAAAAGCGCCAACACGCTTTCTGCTACTCAGAAAACCAGCAAAGAGGAAGCTATCGTAGCCAAAGAAAAAGAAGCGGCAGAACTCCGCAAGCAATATTTCGGACCGGAAGGTGAACTGATGAAGAAACGCCAGGAGCTGATTTCTCCGATTCAGGATGCTATCTACAATGCAGTAAAAGAAATTGCTACCCAGCGCGGATACGATGCCGTGATAGACCGTGCCTCGGCACAGAGCATGATTTTTGCTTCTCCACGCATTGATATAAGCAATGAGGTTCTTGCAAAACTAGGATATTCAAATTAATTTTATACATTTGCAACCGGGTGATAATAAGCCCTGTTTTATACATTGAATTAATTAATAACAAATAGAAACTTGAGATTATGTTGAAGAAAATTGCTTTTTTACTTTTGCTCATCGCACCGATGAGTGTATTCGCACAAAAATTTGCGCACTTTAAATCAATGGATATTATCCCTGTAATGCCGGAATGGGCTAAGGCACAGACAGACATCCAGACTATGCAGAAACAATACGAAGACGAAATCAAACGTGCTTCTGACGAATTCAACAAGAAATTTG
The DNA here is from genome assembly GCF_000187895.1 of Phocaeicola plebeius DSM 17135. GTDB lineage: Bacteria > Bacteroidota > Bacteroidia > Bacteroidales > Bacteroidaceae > Phocaeicola > Phocaeicola plebeius. Next base: position 38,357 of record NZ_DS990129.1, read on the forward strand.
CAGAATACCAGCAGGAACAGAAGAACCTGCCACAAAATATTCAGGAACGCCGCCAGAAAGAGCTGCAGGATTTGCAGGAAAAAGGTATGCAGTTCCAGCAGGATGCACAGCAGCAGTTGCAGAAAGCATACGGTGACATGATGGAACCTATCTACAAAAAACTGGAAGATGCCGTTAAGGCTGTAGGTAAAGCTGGTGCTTATACTTACGTATTCGATTTGAACCGTACTGACATTCCTTACATTGACGAAACTCAGTCAAAAGATATTACAAACGACATCAAGACTAAATTGGGCATCAGCCTGACAGCAGTACCTGCTACTCCAGCAGCTCCTGCAGCAACTTCTGCTCAGTAATTAAAGGAACTCTTTGTCGTTCTGACTACATGTCATTCAGAGAAACACGAAAAAGATTTCTCTGAATGACATTTTTCTTTTCAAACCTTTCAACTGTTTTCCCATGTACCCTCTATCTGCCCCTCACACCGGTCCCATCGGAGTTTTCGACTCCGGATACGGAGGTCTTACCATTCTAGGAAAATTCATCGAACGACTACCACAGTACGATTACCTGTACTTGGGAGATAATGCCCGTGCCCCATACGGTACACGCTCGTTCGAAGTGGTCTATGACTTCACCCTACAGGCTGTCAAGAAATTGTTTGAGTTGGGCTGCCCGCTGGTCATCCTGGCCTGTAATACGGCTTCCGCCAAGGCTCTTCGCAGCATCCAGCAGAACGACCTTCCTCACATGGATCCGACCCGCCGCGTATTAGGAGTAATCCGCCCCACTGTAGAATGTATCGGTGAAATCACCCGCAACGGACACGTAGGCCTGCTGGCCACAGCCGGTACGGTACGTTCCGAATCCTATCCGCTGGAGATTAAAAAGATTTTTCCAGATATTCAGGTAACGGGAATGGCCTGCCCCATGTGGGTACCACTGGTAGAGAACAAGGAATACGACGGTGACGGAGCCGACTATTTCGTCAAGAAATACATTGATACCATCCTGCAGAAAGATCCGGACATCGACACCCTGATTTTAGGCTGTACGCACTATCCCCTGCTTCTGCAAAAGATACGGCAGTACACCCCCTCGCACATCCGGCTGGTAACGCAAGGCGAGTATGTAAGCGAAAGCCTGAAGGACTATCTGTCGCGTCATCCGGACATGGACGCACGCTGTTCCAAGAACAAGCGACGGGAGTTTCTCACCACAGAATCGGTCGAGAAATTCCGGGAATCGGCTTCGGTATTCTTACACTGCACAGACGTACATGTACGCAACGTCCAACTTGAATAAAATAAAAAATGGTCCGCCTCTGAATCTTCTCACAGAGACGGACCATTTTTGTTTTATATGAACTGACTTCTATTCAGCCACAAAAGTCGCGTGCTGCACATTCCGGCTGTCCGGACCCACCATCACTTCAAACTCTCCCGGTTCATATCCATATTCCAGACGAGAATTATAATACTTCAAATCATCCTCATCGAGTACAAACTCTACATTCTGTGTCTCTCCCTTTTTAAGGGCCACACGGCGGAAAGCTTTCAGCTCCTTCACCGGACGGGAGATTTCTGCATACACATCGTGAAGATACAACTGCACAATCTCTACTCCGTCACACTCGCCGGAATTGGTTACAGGCACGGTTACCTTCAACTGCCCACCCTTGGCCATACGCTCCGCACTCAACTGCAAATTACCGTAACGGAAAGTGGTATAACTCAAACCATAGCCAAAAGGATAAAGCGGTTCATTACTCTGGTCGATGTAATTGCTGCCATAACGATTGAAAGTAGTGTCATCCGTATCCGGACGACCCGTATTCAGGTGATTATAATAAAGCGGCAACTGTCCCACCGCACGTGGGAAACTCGTAGTCAGCTTACCCGAAGGAGATACTTCTCCAAACATCACATCGGCAATGGCATCACCCGCTTCACTGCCGGCAAACCACACGTTCAGGATAGCCGGAACATGCTCAGACTCCCAGCATAAATCCAGCGGACGACCGGTAAACAAAGCCAGTACCACCGGCTTTCCGGTAGCTATCAATGCCTTCAACAAATCTTTCTGCGCATCCGGAATCTGAATATCTGTACGAGAAGAAGACTCTCCGCTCATCTCAGCACTCTCACCTAATGCGGCCACAATCACATCGGCAGAAGCCGCCACGCGCAAAGCCTCAGCCCGCAACTGACGGTCATCGCCACGTGTCAGCGGACGAGGTTCGACCGCCCCTTTCTCAATATGCTCACTATAATACACATTACTTCCCTTGGCATAAGAAACCGTAGCCTTATCACCTACCGCACGACGGAAAGCTTCGTACATCGTCACATGACGGTCTGTCTGACAATCCATGTTCCACGTGCCGCACATATTGTTCTGCGCATCAGCCATCGGCCCAATCAATGCAATGCGTCCTTTTTTCTGCAAAGGCAACAACTTACCCTCGTTCTTCAACAGCACAAACGTTTCAGCCGCAATCTCACGTGCCGCTTTACGATTCGCCTCCGTAAACAATTCCTTGCGTCCCCGAAGCGTATCACAATACTTATAAGGATTTTCAAACAATCCTAACTTATACTTGGCTTCCAATACCCGACGACAAGCCTCGTCAATCCGCTCCTGCGTCACGGCCTTCTCCTTCAATGAAGCTTCCAGCGTATGCAAGAAACCATGTGCCACCATATCCATGTCCGTTCCTGCATTCAACGCCCGTGCAGAAGCCTCCTTCAAGTCGGCCACCCCATGAGTCTTCATCTCACCAATCGAATTGTAGTCGGTCACCACAAACCCCGTGAACCCCCACTCATTGCGGAGCAAATCCGTCAGCAGCCATTTGTCAGCTGTAGCAGGTACCCCGTTGATGGTATTGAACGAGCTCATCACCGAACCCACTCCGGCTTCCACCGCCCCTTTATAAGGAGCCAGGTACACATTATACATCAGGTTTCGACTCATATCCACCGAATTGTAGTCACGTCCCGATTCCGAAGCTCCATACAGCGCAAAGTGCTTCACACAGGCCATGATTTCATTGTTCTGCTTCATGCCGTCACCCTGATAACCGCGCACATAGGCTCCAGCCATCAACGCCCCGAGGTACGGGTCCTCTCCACTTCCTTCTGCAATACGTCCCCAGCGGGCATCCCGACAGATGTCTACCATCGGACTGAAGGTCCAGCTGATTCCATCGGCACTGGCTTCCGTGGCAGAAATACGTGCCATACGTGTCACCGCCGCCGTATCCCAGCTACAAGACAGGGCCAACGGAATCGGGAAGATTGTTTCGTACCCGTGAATCACATCGGCACCCACTATCAAAGGAATTCCCAGACGAGTTTCCTCCACCGCCATACGCTGCATCTGGTAAATCTTATCCACTCCCTTCACATTGAAAAAGCCGCCGACCTCACCAGCTCGGATAGCTTCTGCCATCTTGCTGTTCTTCACTGCTCCCGACACCAGGTCATTCCCAGCCGGCAGATTCAACTGTCCTAACTTTTCCTGCAAGGTCATCCTTCCCATCAGGTCACTGATAAAGCGGTCCATCTCCGCATCCTTTCCCCCGGAATTCGGCGAAGAACATCCTGCCATTGACAAAAGCAAGGCCCCCGCCTTTACAAACTGACTTATTTTTCCCATAGATATCGTATTTTTTAGAATTCGTTCTTCCAAAAATATCAATTTTTCAAACAAAACGAGCCAGAAATACGAGGTTTATTTTCGCACTTACCAGAACGCAAGTACATTTTAAAAAAACACAAGTGCATTCGAAAGGAAACACAAGTGCGTCTTACCTCAAATGAACTTGTGTTTCAAACAAAACCCTTTGGCATTCTCTTCCAAACGCTTCAAGGTTTTCCATAGCAGCTGAAAAAGGCGTAAAAATCAACAGGGAACCGCTTTTTTCATACCAAAATCATGGATATTCAATAAAAAGACTTACTTTTGCGGAAGATTGCCCTTGTAGTTCAACGGATAGAATAGAAGTTTCCTAAACTTTAGATTCGGGTTCGATTCCCGACGAGGGTACAAAAAATAAGCCGCTCTCCCTTGAAGGAAAAGCGGCTTATTTTTTTGCCTGCAGCAAGTAACGGATTACTTACGAAGACCAAGTTCTTTAACAATAGCACGGTATCTTTCGATATCACGGCTCTTCAGGTAGTTCAGCAAAGAACGACGCTTACCTACCAAAGTTGTCAAAGCTCTTTCAGTGCTATAATCTTTTCTGTTGAGCTTCATGTGCTCAGTCAGGTGAGAAATACGGTATGAAAACAATGCTATCTGCGCTTCAGGTGAGCCAGTATCAGTGTTAGACTTTCCGTACTTTCCAAAGATTTCTTGTTTTTTAGCTGCGTCTAAATACATAATTTGACTATTTATTAAAATGTATAAATTTGATTTGCGGATGCAAAGGTAAGCATAATCTTTCAGACTACAAGCGTTTTACATCTTTTTTTCACACGAAAAGACAGAATCTTCTTCATCGCTCCTCTCCGACTTTCACCCTCAGAAAGACCGGCCTTCTCCCCTGCGTTTACGCCAAAAAATATAAAAACCCTGCATAAAATACCTGTCTTTCGCTGAAAAACAGTAATTTTGCACACAATTATATATAGGTATAGTATGCAAGACATTAGAAACATTGCCATTATTGCTCACGTTGACCACGGAAAAACAACTCTGGTGGACAAGATGATGCTGGCGGGACACCTGTTCCGCAACGACCAGACCAACGGTGAACTGGTTTTGGATAACAACGACCTGGAGCGTGAAAGAGGTATAACCATTCTTTCTAAAAACGTATCCATCAATTACAACGGTACAAAAATCAACATTATCGATACTCCGGGACACGCCGACTTCGGTGGAGAAGTGGAACGTGTCTTGAACATGGCCGACGGATGTATTCTGCTGGTAGACGCTTTTGAAGGTCCGATGCCGCAGACCCGCTTCGTGCTTCAGAAAGCCCTGCAAATTGGATTGAAACCTATCGTAGTGGTAAACAAGGTAGACAAACCGAACTGCCGTCCGGAAGAAGTATATGAAATGGTGTTCGACCTGATGTTCAGCCTCAACGCCACAGAAGACCAGCTGGACTTCCCGGTAATCTACGGTTCTGCCAAGAACAACTGGATGGGTGAAGACTGGAAAACTCCAACCGGCACCATCACTCCGCTGCTGGATGCCATCGTGAAATACATTCCGGCTCCGAAACAGCTGGAAGGAACTCCGCAGATGCTGATTACTTCACTTGACTATTCTTCTTACACCGGACGTATCGCCGTAGGCCGCGTGCACAGAGGTACGCTGAAAGAAGGCATGAACATCACCCTGGCTAAACGCGACGGTACATTGGTGAAATCTAAAATCAAGGAAGTACATACCTTCGAAGGCCTGGGCCGCAAAAAAGTAGAATCTGTATCTTCTGGCGACATCTGTGCCATCATCGGTGTGGAAGGCTTCGAAATCGGTGATACCATCTGCGACTTCGAAAATCCGGAACCGCTGCCACCTATCGCCATCGACGAACCGACCATGAGCATGCTGTTCACCATCAACGACTCTCCGTTCTTCGGCAAGGAAGGAAAATACGTGACTTCACGTCACATTCACGACCGTCTGATGAAAGAATTGGACAAGAACCTGGCGCTGCGCGTACGCAAGACGGAAAACGAAGACGGAAAATGGATTGTTTCCGGACGTGGTGTGCTCCACTTATCTGTATTAATTGAAACCATGCGTCGTGAAGGCTACGAACTTCAGGTAGGACAGCCGCAGGTTATCTTCAAGGAAATCGACGGTGTGAAATGCGAACCGATTGAAGAACTGACCATCAGCGTGCCCGAAGAATTTGCCAGCAAGATGATTGATATGGTAACCCGCCGTAAAGGTGAAATGGTATCCATGGAAACTCAAGGCGACCGTGTAAACATTGAATTTGACATGCCGTCACGCGGTATCATCGGTCTGCGTACCAACGTGCTGACTGCTTCTCAGGGAGAAGCCATCATGGCTCACCGTTTCAAGGAATACCAGCCGTTCAAGGGCGACATTCCTCGCCGTACCAACGGTTCAATGATTGCCATGGAATCAGGAACTGCCTTTGCTTACGCCATCGACAAGCTGCAGGATCGCGGTAAGTTCTTTATCTATCCGCAAGACGAAGTATATGCCGGACAAGTGGTAGGTGAACACGTTCATGAAAACGACCTGGTGATTAACGTAACCAAATCAAAGAAGCTGACCAACATGCGTGCTTCTGGTTCTGACGACAAGGCCCGTATCATTCCGCCGGTTATCTTCTCATTGGAAGAAGCGTTGGAATACATCAAGGAAGATGAATACGTGGAAGTAACTCCGAAGAGCATGCGTATGCGTAAAGTCATTCTGGACGAAACGGAACGTAAACGTGCCAACAAGAACTAATTCATTCTTTATATAAAAGTAAACCGGACTTTCAGAGGTTCTAGCCTTGTGAAAGTCCGGTTTACTTTTTATATGCTGTTTTAAGTTATTCTCTATAAACCAACTCATTGTTGTTCATCCGCTGCATGTACTGCTGGATGATTGACTTCAGCTGGGTTTCCATTTCTTTCCGCACTTCCTGCGGCATGCTGTCTTTCACATCGTCCTTCATCAGTACATCTGTACGGAAACGATAGGCATGAATCACTTTTTCTCCGTCGAACTGAATCAGGTAATCACCTTTCAGGAACTGGTAGATGCCGCTGCCATTAATATAGTTCACGGCAAATTTTTCACTCAGTGGCGTATGAAGTGCATCCTGCCCGAAGCCTATATAAGGACGGTCATACCCAAGTATGCCCAGCACCGTAGGCATAATATCGATTTGCTCCACAATCATTTCTGTGTTCCGCCCTTTCAGTTCCGGCAAACCGGGAGCATAAAACAAGATTGGAACCTTGTAAGCACCCAAATCTGTCACATACTCCGGATGTTCGTTCATACTGGCATGGTCGGCCGTCAATACAAAAAGCGTATTCTTAAACCAAGGCTGACGAGAAGCCGTTGCAAAGAACTGGCGCAAAGCGTTATCTGTATAGCCTATGCATTCATGTATCGGATGAGTTCCTTTAGGAAATACATTCTTATAGCGTTCGGGCAGTGCATACGGATTATGCGAGGTAGCCGTAAAAACTGAAGTAATAAAAGGCTCTTTAAACTCCGTCATTCGCTTGCAATAGAACTGCAAAAACTCTTCGTCCCATATAGCCCATGTACCGTCAAAATCATCATCTCCATGAAACGCCAGATCCTCATTATATTCCGTACGTCCCCAGTAGCTGTCAAAACCCACAGAATTGGCAAAAGCTTGAAAACCCATTGAACCGTTCATGGCCCCATGGAAGAAAGCCGAATAATACCCCTTATGCTTTAACTCGCGTGCCAGGCTGGACACATCATTCAGTGAAGCAGGAGTCAGGAAAAACGGTTCCACAAAGCTTGGAATGGAGGACAATACAGACGGCATGCCGTCAATACTCTTCCGGCCATTACTATAAGAATATTCAAAGGTCAGTCCTTTAGTCAACAAAGAATCCAGAAAAGGAGTATAGCCTTTATATGTCCCGTTATCGAGATGTGGATTAAAACTACCTACAAATTCTTTACTGAAGCTTTCCACAATCAGCACCACCACATTCATCGGACGGAACTGTACGGAATCAGCCGGAACATGAAGAGGAGTATAAACCTTTTCCGCTTCCGCATCTGTCAGATATTGAGGAATCACAAATGCCGTTTTTCCTAATGTGCGGAACAAAGAAAAAGGAGTATTCAATACCAGACAGGCATCTACCGGCCTGTCGGCATACTGGTTGGCATTACTGATGGTTATCGGACGAGTGGCCGCTGTCATTCCTCCTCGCATACCAAACACGACAAACGGAATAGCTGCCACCAGTGTCAGCGTCTGTACCGTATAATATCCCCATTTATTCCCAGGCAACTGCGGACGCGGAGCACGATACATCCGGTAAAGAAAATAACAAAGAGCCGCCGCTAACAGCACTAAATACCAGTTTGCCGCAAATTCTTTTAAAATGATGGATGTCAGATTACCCCCTGCTTCATGACTGAACTCCTGAAACACAGACGTGGTGGTACGTCGTCCGGAGAAACGGAAATACACGCAATCTACCAGATTGGAAAGCAGGAAAAAAGTATTTACAATCACAAATATCCACCGTATCACCCGGTAAAAGCCTTCCCGTTCCTTCCAATGGAAAGGAAACAAGAACAGAAGAATAAACAAAGCATTACTGTAAAGAATGGCTGTCGTATCGAAAATGGTACCGGCACCGAACAAACGGCACATATACCCCCATTCAAACTGTTCACTAAACAAACTCCAGTTTGTTAGCAAGAATGTCAAGCGGCAGATAAAATAGCACACATAGACAAGCAATAAGTTCCAAGCCAACGAAAGCACATTCGAAAAAAGTGTCTTATTCTTCATATCCATTTAGTTTTTAGGGCGGTAAAGTTAGTTATATTTTTGCAAACCCGTAGAAATACCAGTTTATTTATATCTTTGCAACTTCACTACATAAATCTTTAGATACATGAAGAAAAAAAGCATCATCAAACTAAGTATCACGGCAGTTATTCTCATCGCTTTAGGCTGTTGGATAAACTCCCGATGGAATGCCTGGTTCGGTAATCCCCCAGAAGCAGTTTACAGTCCCCTGAACGAACCTGGAAGAATCTTGCTGACGTTTGGAGACGAGAATGCCTTGTCGCGCAACATCAGCTGGCAGTATGATTCCATTGTATATCCGTCTCATGTAGAACTGACTGATACCTTCTCTAAAGATACCTTGCATATTGATGCAACAGGTGAAGTCTTCCAATCCCGTAGTGGAAAGGCCGCTTACTACGTCGCCAGACTACGCTCCTTAAAGCCATCTCATTCTTACAGATATCGCGTATGCAGTAATGGGAAATATTCTCCATGGTATCACTTCCAGACTCATAATCAGCCGACTCAGGATAGCTACAGTTTCTTATATGTGGGTGATGTGCAAGATTCTATCAACGGAAAAACCAATTATTTCCTGAAAAAGGCACTGCAAGCACATCCCGATACCGAATTTCTCGTATGCGGAGGCGACCTTACCGAACGCCCTATTGATGCCTACTGGGGAGAAACTTTCCGTGGTCTGGATTCTATTGCACAATGCCTGCCTGTCTTGACCGTAACAGGCAATCATGATTACTTGAAATATCCCATCCGGAAACTGGAACGACGCTTTTCTTTGATATTCTCCTATTATCTGGACTCCATGATAGGCGAAAACCAGGTATACACACTGAAATACAATGACATGCAGTTGTTCTGTCTGGACAGTAACCGCGAATTTTTCTATTTATGGACACAACGGAAATGGTTGAAAGAACAGTTGGAAAAGAGCAGTGCACGCTGGAAGGTAGTAGTACTTCATCATCCGCTTTATTCCATCAAAGGGAAATACAACAACCTGATTCAGAAATCAATGTTCAACTCACTGATTCAGGAACATCATGTCGATTTGGTGTTACAAGGTCACGAACATTCGTATGGCCGAATGACAGGTCATGATGAGAATAACAACCCAACAGTCCCAGTATATACAGTGAGCCATTGCTCTCCGAAAACTTACCGGATTTACTTCGGAGAAGATTTTGATAAATTCGGTATTGACGGGAAATACTACCAACAGATACAAGTAAAAGGAGATACATTACTCATGAACTCCTTTGATGCAACTAATGGCAACTTGTATGACTGCATCAAGATTGTCAAGAAAAATGACCAGACAGAAATCTTAGATTGCGGAAAAGATATTCCTGAAAACCTGAACTTCAGTCCTGCTCCTGGCAATAAAAAAGATATGAAATACATGGAACGTATCAATGAATATAAACAAAGAAGAGGTTATTAACCTCTTCTTTGTTTATAATTATAATTGTCCGCTCGTCTTGAAATACTGTTCCATCACCATCATCTGCAACAACTCTTCTCGTTTCTTATCGCGGAACTGTGCTACATATTCATGAGCATGGGCTATGATTTCTTCCGCTTTTTCCGGATGTGCAATATAATAATTCAGTTTTTCTTCCAAGTCAGAGAAATCATCCTTTACCTCTATATAATGATAATCAGGAATCAAGGTGCCTTCCATAAACCATGTTTCGCAAGTGGGGCGAGGCATTACCGCCAAAGAGTTCGATGACATCACCCATTTCAGATTAGAAGCCACATCATTTCCTTCAATCGCCATAATAAATTTATAATCCAGATGCTCCCGTATCGTTTTTTTAGAAGTCATCCACTCTTCCGGACACCCCTCATTCCGTCCTACTACTCCACAATCACATAAAGGGTGACCAAAGAATTTTTCCAGGAAACACGTCCGTAAACGGCTTTGGCGAATCTTACCGCGGAAAATCACACAATCTTTTTTCTCTCGGAAAGATTTCATATCATGCACAAACATGAAATGACGCAGCTTATCCAGCTTCAGCACCACTGAATTTTGGTTATCAGCGGCTAACAAGCGACTTTTTACTACCGTAGGTACTTCCGGAGTGAAATATACATCACCGGGACAAAAATTCCACCGCAAAGAACGAGGAAACCAACGCGTCACGTCATGCTGATCAAAATAATAAGCTGTATGAAACATTTTCCGGCGATAATCACCAATGGCTCCAGTATAATGAATCCAGCTTCGGTCGCGTGTCAGTTTATCTTCCGCAGAAATAGTCCAAGGAGCATGAATACGGATATAATAGTCTACGCGCTTCTGCATATACGCATAATCTGGACGACGACGTGCTTCGGCCAACATTCTCTCGCGCCGGCTGCGATACCAGACATCGGGTATCAGCAACCCAGAGAATTTTTTTACAAAGTCAAGAAACTTGATTGGCTTTCCGCTTCGTAGCTTATATAGGATATTATCTGCCATAGCTCTAAACAGTTATCAATTAATAAAATGTTTCCAGACAAAGATAGTGCTTTTATGTGAATATCTTATATCTTTGCAAGAAGGAATGTAAAACTCTTTATCAAAGCATGATACACATAGCCTGCAACATAGACAGCAATTACGTACGCCATTGTGCGGTAACCCTTGTTTCCTTATTTGAGAACAATCGGAAAGAACAAATCACGGCACATATTATAGCACGTGACTTGTCGGATGCAGAAAAGAAAATATTAATTGACCTGGCAGCCTCATACGGAAATCTGGTTTGTTTCTACGAACCGGACATCAAGTTGCTGGAAGGATTCACCATCCGCAAGTTCAGCAAACGTATTTCCATGGCTACCTATTATCGCTGCATTCTGTCTGAACTGTTGCCTGCCGACATCGATCGTCTGTTGTATTTGGACTGTGACATCGTCATCGTAGGGGATATTTCTGAATACTGGAATACTCCATTAGACGATGAAACAGGAGTGGCCGCCGTAGAAGACATGGGATGTAATGAACCAGCCCGCTATGAAATACTGAAATATCCCATGGAGGATTCTTACTTCAATGCCGGCGTACTTTTGATCAACCTCGATTACTGGCGTAAGAATGATGTAGCTCATGCATGTGTAGATTACTTCCACAAGTATCCTGAACGTATATTATTTAATGATCAGGATTTATTGAACAGCATCCTGCACAAGAATAAAATATTAGTGGACTTGAAATGGAATGTACAAGATGCTTTTTATCGCCGTCCTAAACAGATGGATGAAGCTTGGAAAAAGAAATTCTCTGAGGTATTGAAGCACCCTGTCATACTGCATTATACCAACCGAAAACCCTGGGAGTATGACAGTCAGCATCCTTTAAGGGAAATTTATTTCCAATATCTTGACATGACTCCCTGGAAAGGTGAACGCATACTGAATAACCCCTTAGAACAAATTAAACGCTTCTTCCGGTTATTGCCTTTCTATTTGCACATAAGAAAGCCCAAATATATATGCATTGAAAATATTTAGACAATGAAAAAACAAACGAAAATTAAAAAGTTTTTTAAACGCATCGAAGGTTTCTTTGTAAGAATCAAGCAACGTTACATTGTCCATCATTTATTAAAAACAGGAGGACAAGAAATTATTGCTCAATACCGCCAACACACAAATAAAACCTGTGAGCCAATAAATACGGAATCTCCTATTTGGGTTTGCTGGTGACAAGGAGAGAAAGCTATGCCTGACATTGCTAAAGCTTGTTTTAATTCCATTAAAATACATGCATGCAATCATCCTGTGATACTCATAACAAAAGAAAATTATACAAACTATGTTGAGTTACCAGATTATATTATTACAAAAGTGAATCAAGGAGAGATTACTCTAACTCACTTTTCCGATATCTTACGAATGGCTCTATTATCCAAGTATGGAGGAATCTGGTTGGATAGTACTGTATTGCTTCCTTTTAAAAATTTAGATTCTATTATCAATCCTACAAAAGAATTTTGGAGTTGTCACCACCTTCCTATCTATCATAATATTTCTAGAGGAGGATGGACAGGCTTCTTTTTAGCTTGTGGGAAAAACAATTTATTACCTTCTTTTATTTATGATTTCTTTTTGAGTTATTGGAAAAGACACAATAAATTGATTGATTACTTACTCATTGACTATACATTTGCTATTGCACGAAAATATATACCTGCCATACATCAAATGATTGAGTCAGTGCCCATCACGGTTATGGGTCCTCTTGGGAAATGCCTAAATGACGAATACTCAGAAGAAGGATGGAACAATTTCTGTAAGAATTATGATTTCCACAAATTAACCTATAAGATTCCATTACAAAAGGTAACTCCTGAAGGGAAGAAAACTTTTTATGGACATATTTTGGAAGAATTTCTAAATCCAAGGGCCACAAAATAGGGTTTGATTAATCTCATAAAAAAGATAACATGCAGCATGAATATGTAGCAATCACTTCATGTCGCATGTTATCTTGCATAAAAAAGTCGGTAAATACACTTTATTAACACTCCTCCACCTTAATATAATTATAGCCGATCTCTTTTAGGAGTCAATAGCATAGGATTAAATATACGTAATATCTGATTCATACGCTCTAATCGATAATCAGAAACGGTTCCCCCTAAAATTTTAAAGAGTTCTTCAAATAATTCTTGTTTACGTTCAAAAGAAACAGATGAACGCTTAATTCCTCTATAAAATCGGCCACGACGTAAATGTTTTTTGTAGGAGCCTAGTGAATCCAAGATTTGTTCCATTCTATGTACCACATATAGGCCTTCTTTTATTCCTCCACCCGAAACCGCAGAAGAAACTGTCACTTTCGCAGTATGCTGACGAAAATAATTCAAATTACAATAGATTTCACCAACCCCTCCCTGCATAGACATCAAAAACCAAAACAACCAATCCCCACAATAACGCATGTCCATAAAGCCAGAATCTTCCAAATTCAAGGCATATTCCCGACGAAACAAAACACCACTTGCATTTAATACATAATTTCTCCAATATAAATTATGAATAGCAAATGATTTTCCATCAAAATAAGATTCACGGTTCTTTTCACGTCTTCCCCATTTATTTACGTCTCTTCCACGAGTAATATCTCCTTTAGAATCAATCAATAAGGATCCCACATAACAGAAAGAAAAATCTTTATGCTGTTCTGCAAGATTTACACACCGCAGCAGAAAATCAGGCTCAGCCAAATCATCCGCTTCAGCAATCCACACATATTTTCCTCGAGCTAAAGAAATACCCTTCATCCATTGTTTAAAAGGAGTTCCACTATTTTTCTCATTCACTACAATATGAGAAACATGTTCATTTGTTTTATATTGCTCAAACACACTCAAACTTTCATCTGTAGACAAATCATCTAATAAAATTAGTTCAAAATCAGTAAACGTTTGATTTAGGATAGAATCAATTCTTGCCCGAAGATAACGAGCATAATTATAATTAGGCACAACAACACTAACTAAAGGAATTTTCTTTTCCAACATATGATGTTTGATTTAATTGTTCAATATATAAAAATCTGATAAAATTCTCACACATTAAGAAACGCTTTCTTTCCACTTCAACCAATCCTCTTTCGTCCGTTTCCAGCGCTTATGTGTCCAAAGCCAATATCCCGGCTGCTGGCAAATCTGCTCCTCCAAACGACGAGCATACAGGTCGGTTAATTCATAATCCGAATATTCTTTCGGATGCAATGCCATACACTCAAAAGAAGCACGATAATAGCCACGACGAACTCGTTCTACTCTCACATAATATAACGCTGCATCCACCTGCTTGGCGATACGTTCTGCTCCGATGAAAAAAGAAGTCTCATGATTCAGGAAAGTAGTCCAGTGATTCATATTCTCCCACTTGGGCAACTGGTCGGAAATAAAACCAATCATCACTTTCTTTTCCTGTCCGCGCAAAGTCAAAATACGCCGAAGTGTGTCTTTCATCAGAATAGATTCTCCACCAAACTGCCCTCGTAACTTCAAAAACAAGTCATCGAACGACTGATTGTATATCCGATGATAAATCTGCCCACAATGTATCTCGGGCAACCAGTATGCCAAAGATGCAATATATTCCCAATTACAATAATGCCCTAGATATAGAAAGCAGAATTTCTTGTTTTCACGTTCTAAATCTGCACGAACTTCATCCAGACCCACAAACTCCATCCGCCGCATCATTTCTTTCTTTGAGATAGAAAATAATTTTATCACCTCCATCAGATAATCACAAAAGAAATGATAGAACCGGCGCTCTATATCACGTTTCTCTTTCATACTTTTCTCCGGGAAACACTCGTCCAACTGTTTTTCTACCACTTTCCGACGGTATTTTACCACATAAAATAATGGGAAAAATAAACAATCGGAGAAAAAGTAAAGAAGCCTCAACGGAAGTAAAGACAACAGAGATAAAAAGAAAAATAATATACGATATACCAGCTTCATCAGGATATGGAGTTATAATTCAAGGCAAAGCTACAAAAAATATATCATCCCCGCAGTACGTAAAGTTCAAATTTTACAGAAAGGATGGCGTACCTATGGTATTTTGCACTATCTTTGCAAAATACAAGTAGTTACATTCTCTATTATGAAAGAATTCTTCCAACTCATGCGGCGGTTTGTATCGCCCTACAAGAAATATGTCTGCTGGGCTGTTCTTCTGAATATCCTTTCGGCGATTTTCAATGTATTTTCTTTTTCTCTTTTAATTCCTATTCTGAACATTCTCTTCAAAACGAATGCACAGGAAAAAGTGTATCAGTACATGGATTGGGAATGGTCGGTCGATTCATTGAAGGAAACTGCTATAAATAATTTTTACTATTATGTAAATCAATTGATAGACAGTTTTGGGCCATCGACCACATTGTTGCTTTTGGGATTGTTTTTGGCAGGCATGACTTTTCTGAAAACAGCTTGTTACTTTGGCTCCACGGCTGTAATGGTTCCTTTGCGAACAGGCATTGTGCGGGATATACGTACAATGGTATACACAAAAGTCACTTATCTTCCTTTAGGCTTCTTTTCAGAAGAAAGAAAAGGAGATATTATTGCCCGAATGAGTGGAGATGTGGCAGAAATTGAAAACTCCATCACCAGTTCACTGGACATGCTGTTGAAAAACCCCATTCTGATCATTTCTTATTTCACAACTCTGATGATTATCAGCTGGCAGCTGACTTTGTTTACTATCCTCGTATTGCCTACCATGGGATGGTTAATGGGAAAAATCGGCAGGAAACTGAAAAGACAATCGCTTGATGCACAGGAAAAATGGGGAGAAACCATGTCGCAACTGGAGGAAACCCTGGGCGGTCTGCGGGTCATCAAAGCCTTTACCGCTGAAGAGAAGATGATTAATCGCTTCAATAAATGCAGTAATGAATATCGTGATGCAACCAGTCGGGTATCCATCCGTCAGGCTATGGCACACCCGATGAGCGAATTTCTGGGTACAGTGCTTATTGTTTTTGTGCTATGGTTTGGAGGTTCATTGATTTTAGGAAACAATTCTTCCATTGATGCTTCTACTTTTATCTATTATATGGTGATACTTTATAGTATCATCAACCCGCTGAAGGATTTCTCAAAGGCCAGCTATATGATTCCAAGAGGATTAGCTTCTATGGAACGTGTGGACAAGATTCTAAAAGCGCCTAACAACATTGTAGAAAAAGAGCAACCGCAACATCTTTCTTCATTGAACAAAGACATTCAGTTCAACCATATCACATTCAGCTACAACGGCCAGACACAGGTGTTGAATGACATTAATCTCCGTATCAAAAAAGGAGAAACAATTGCGCTGGTGGGACAAAGCGGCTCCGGTAAATCAACTCTGGTAGACTTACTGCCTCGATTCCACGACGTACAAGGAGGAGAGATTCTAATTGACGGAGTAAATATAAAGGATGTATCTATCAGCGACCTTCGTTCACTTATCGGATATGTGAACCAGGAAGCCATCCTATTTAATGATAGTTTCTACAACAATATCACTTTCGGTGTAGAGAATGCCACTAAAGAGCAAGTGATAGAAGCTGCCAAGATTGCCAATGCCCATGATTTTATTATGGAATCGGAACAAGGATACGATACCAACATCGGTGACCGGGGATGCCGCCTTTCTGGAGGACAACGCCAGCGTATATCCATCGCACGGGCTATTCTAAAGAATCCGGCTATCTTAATATTGGACGAAGCTACTTCGGCACTTGATACGGAAAGTGAACGTTTGGTACAAGAAGCTTTGGAACGCTTGATGAAAACCAGAACGACTATTGCTATTGCACACCGTCTGTCGACCATCAAAAATGCCAACCAGATTTATGTGTTGTATGAAGGAAAGATTGTAGAAAACGGAAAACATGAAGAACTGCTTGCACAGAACGGATACTACAAACGTTTGAATGACATGCAGGCACTATAATAAAAACAAACGGCTTTAAAGGAATTGTAAACACCCTTTAAAGCCGTTTGAGTTTTTATTCTTATAATTCTAATATCTTCCTAACTTCTCGTGGATTCCATCACGGTAAGCTTGCCAGAATTTGGCTACGTCATTCAGTGTATACACGTTCTTAAACGGGCAAGTGAATAAAGCTACCAGCAAATACCCCAGCATTCCATTGAAACCACGCAGATATTTCACCCACCAGTTACGTCCATAATGATGATTCAAATAAGTGGAATTACGTACCTGATAAAAACGTTTCCATTTTTTCTTCTGGCTTCTCTCCTCCCAGTTATCATTTGAAAAGAACTTCTCCTTATCCATCAAGGCTGAGGGAATATATAGAATCCGGAAGCCTGCCAATACTGCACGCAGACAGTAATCAGTATCGTCACAGAAAATAAACAGCTCTTTATTAGGCAACCCTATTTCTGCAACGGCCTTACGGCTTATACACAGTCCTTCAAAAGCTGTGCCACAAATATCCACCGGGCCATTAACCACCTGCTTCTTCAGTTTCTGCTGATACATGGAAGCAAACGGATTGCTCAGGTTTACCTTTTGAAAGTCATTGGTAAAAATCTGTCCTTCCATCAAACGACGAGGAGCAAGAATTCCTACCCCTGGTTCATGGGTATAAGGCAACAGATGCTCCATACAGTCCGGACGAGGAAACACATCATCGTCCATGCACCAGATCCAGTCGGCACCTGCCTGATAAGCGTACTGAATGCCTCGATAAAAACCTCCTGACCCACCAACATTTTCCTGATGAATAACGGTCAAGTCTTCCTGTTCGTCCAACCATGCTCCAGTTCCATCCGTACTGCCGTTATTCACAACAACTATGGAGGAAACAGGAGTATTCAAGCGTAAGCAAGCAATGTTACGCTTCAACAACTCTCTCCGGTTATAGGTTACTACTACAGCTATTATATTCATACCCTCTAGTTAATAAAGACCATCAATCTTTCCAGGCTGAGTACTCCGATAAGCCACCATCAGCTTGTAACACTCGTCGGCATCAAAGCCACGTTCTTTAGCGTATGCTTCAGCCAACACCTTATGCATGTGAGGAGTGGCAGGAAGGCGCTCCAGATTCTTACAACCCGCTTTCATATCCAACGGTCCAATGTCCATGCGGTTCAAATCAACAATTTCTATTTTTATGCCTTCTGCTGTTTGAGCAAACAAGATATTTCCTCTACCATAGTCTTTATGAGCATAGCCGTGATTATGCAACTGAGCCGTTACATGACCTACTGCACGAAGCACATCATCCTCATACTCAAATTTATGTTTGAACAATTCCTCATAAGTATACGGACAATCGGATGCATACGTTACATAATAACTTCGGTCGAACATCAATCCTTTACGGATATTCAAATAGCCGACGGGACGAGGAGTACCCACACCAATATCCAATAACATCTGGGCATGTTCAAAAGAACGTTTGGCTTTTGAAGGACGAAACACCCCATACACCCAACGATTGATTATATTCGGAGTACGAAAAGATTTTACTACAAGTACGTTTCCATTATAGGTAATTTTTCTCAATTCATTTCTACCTTTATGTATGATGGTACCCTCTCCCTTCTCAAAACGATCCGGAATAGAAAGCATGAAATCCCTAAATGATTCACATTCGGGACTTAATACCAAAGTCTGATGATTAAAGAAACTCATAAATCGTATTAACTAAATCTTATCCAATCCCTTTGTAAACTTCAACCAATAATATTTCAAAGGATTCTTGTATTTCAGCTGTTTCCATGGACGACTTCCATGAGGACGATGCCAGACAGGCAAGACTGTAAACAAATAATTCTGGAACCCCTTCCTTAAAGCCTCATGAGAAATCGTTACATCATACCAATTCTTCGTAGCATCCAGTTGGTGAAAATCAAATTCTTTCAAGAACCTCAATGTCAACAGAGAGCAACAAAAACTACAATGTTTCTTTTCCGCATAGATTTTATTCTCATTTCCCTTGGCATGCAGATAAGGGTAATTTATTTCTCCAGATTCATCCGTAGTCACAGCTGCTGCAATAGCACAATCAGGGCGCGCCAAAGCTCCATCAAACAAATCTTGCAAGGTATTCTTTTTCACCACCACATCCGATTCTACAATCAACAAACCAGCTTCTGCCTCAATCGCTTCCTTCTGAGCCATCTGCAACACCAATAAATAATTAGGTGAAGGATGATCTGTCAAATCAGACAGATTAACTAATCGAAAGCCCAATTGCTTTGAACTTTCCTCCAGAATTTTTGTATTCTCCTCCGTACTAAAATCATTATATACCGTATAAGTATAAGGAACTTTTATCTCGGAATCCAAAATAGCTTTTACTGTTTCTAAAGTAAACTCTATAGAATCCTTAACCGGAGTAATGATATGCAGACTTTTCATGCTATTTATTCATTTACAGATTCTTATTTCATTAAATTCAATACTGTTTCTATGGTTTCATCCATATAGGCATAAGCGCCAACAATCAGATAATCATGCTGCTGTACCATAATTAATCCTATTTGGCAAAGATAGGAATAAAATAAGATTTACGATGCATTGTTTATGTTTTAGTATCGCATTTCACCAAAAGTATATACATTTGCAGATTCTAAAAAAGACTTTAGAACTGCATATAATAAAAATGAAAGTAATCGTAGACAACAAAATACCTTACATCCGCGAAGCCATCGAGCAACTGGCGGATGAAGTGGTCTATCTGCCTGGAAAAGCCTTCACACCGGAAGTTGTTAAAGACGCAGATGCCCTGATTATCCGCACACGGACAATCTGTAACCGGGAATTGCTGGAAGGAAGCAACGTACGGTTCATCGGGACAGCTACCATCGGCTTCGACCACATTGATACGGTATATTGCCAGCAAGCCGGGATTACCTGGAGCAATTGTCCCGGATGCAATGCAGGGGCTGTAGAACAATATCTTCACGCTGTGCTTCTGCTTCTTCAAAAAGAAAAGGGAATCAATCTCCAAGAATCTTGTTTGGGTATAATTGGTGTAGGGCATGTGGGAGAACGTATCCGGCAGATGGCACAACGTATCGGATTGAAGGTGCTGCTGAATGACCCTCCCCGGGCAGATCAAGGAGAAGAAGGCTTCTGTTCATTAGACATGCTGGCCGAACAATGTAACATCCTGACTTTTCATACACCTCTCATCCGGGAAGGAAAATACAAGACCTACCATCTGGCCGACAGTACTTTCTTTCAAAAACTACAACAGTCCCCTTATCTCATCAATACCTCACGCGGAGAAGTTGTAGATACAGAGGCACTGCTCACAGCAATGAATAAAGGTATTGTAAAGAGTGCCGTCATTGACGTATGGGAAAACGAACCACACATCAGTCAGGAGTTGCTCGACAAGGTATTTATCGGCACACCTCACATTGCCGGTTATTCAGCCGACGGAAAAGCCAATGCTACCCGCATGGTATTGGAAGCATTTTGCCATTTCTTCCATAAACAGGCTGATTTTCATATTACCCTCCCCGACAATCCGAATCAAACTTTGTCGCAGGACGAGAATGTAAGGGTACTTCAACTGTATAACCCGCACAAGGACTGCGAAGAATTACGTGCACACCCGGAGCTGTTTGAACAACTGCGCGGCGACTATCATTTACGAAGGGAATAAGGCATAAAAAAACAAGTTTGCGTGCACAGAATGTATAAAAATGTGCAAAGGAAAAGCATTTATTTGCCTGAATATTTGCTTAGAATCAGAAATATTTATTCCTTTGCAGCGAAAAATCAATAAATTACATTATTTATAAACTTAAAAAACTTAGAATTATGTCTGAAATCGCATCAAAAGTACAGAAAATTATCGTAGATAAATTGGGCGTAGAAGAATCAGAAGTAGTTGCAACTGCTAGCTTCACTAACGACCTGGGTGCTGACTCTTTGGATACTGTAGAATTGATCATGGAATTCGAAAAAGAATTCGGAATCTCTATTCCAGACGATCAGGCAGAAAAGATCCAGACTGTAGGTGACGCTATCTCTTACATCGAAGCTAACGCAAAATAATTTAATTCTACCTTTATGGAATTAAAAAGAGTAGTAGTAACAGGTCTTGGTGCGTTGACTCCAGTAGGTAACACTGTTCCGGAATTCTGGAACAACCTCCTGAACGGCGTCAGCGGAGCAGGACCTATTACTCATTTTGATGCGTCAAAATTTAAGACTCAGTTCGCTTGCGAAGTGAAGAACTTCAACGCTGCTGACCATATTGACCGTAAGGAAGCCCGTAAGATGGACCTTTACACTCAGTATGCCGTAGTTGCAGCTAAAGAAGCGGTAACTGATGCCGGTATCGACGTAGAAAAAGAAGATTTGAACAAAGTCGGAGTAATTCTCGGTGTCGGAATCGGAGGTATTCACACTTTCGAAGAAGAAGTCGCAGGTTACGAGAAAACAAAAGATGACCTCGGACCGAAATTCAATCCGTTCTTTATTCCGAAGATGATTGCAGATATTGCATCCGGACAGATTTCTATCATGTACGGCTTCCACGGACCTAACTTCACCACAACTTCTGCATGTGCTTCATCTTCTAACGCTATAGCTGATGCATTCAACTATATCCGTTTGGGAAAAGCCAACATCATTGTAACAGGTGGAGCCGAAGCAGCTATCTTCCCTGCAGGAGTAGGCGGCTTCAATGCCATGCATGCACTGTCTACACGCAATGACGACCCTGCACGTGCTTCACGTCCGTTCAGCGCCAGCCGCGATGGTTTCGTAATGGGCGAAGGTGCCGGATGTTTGATTCTTGAAGAACTGGAACACGCTAAAGCACGTGGTGCGAAGATATACGCAGAATTGGCCGGTACAGGTGCATCTGGCGACGCTTACCATTTAACAGCCTCTCATCCTGAAGGCCTGGGTGCGAAACTGGTTATGCAGAGCGCTCTGGAAGATGCCGGAATGAAACCGGAAGATATCGATTATATCAACGTACACGGAACTTCTACTCCGGTAGGCGACGTTTCTGAAGTAAAAGCCATCAAGGATTTGTTTGGCGAACATGCTTACAAACTGAACATCAGTTCTACCAAGTCTATGACTGGACACCTGTTGGGTGCAACCGGAGGTGTAGAAGCCATTGCTTGCGTACTGTCTGTAAAAAATGACATTGTACCTCCGACAATCAACCACGAAGAAGGTGACAACGATGAAAACATCGACTATAACCTGAACTTCACTTTCAATAAGGCACAGCAGCGTACTGTACGTGCTGCATTGAGCAACACATTCGGATTTGGTGGTCACAATGCATGTGTAATCATTAAAAAATACACTGAATAAACTGTGTTTAGCAATATACTAGATGAGATAAGACTTCTTTTTCGAAAGGATAAGGAGTCTTATCTTTGTTTTTATAAGATACTGGGATTTTATCCGCGAAACATCGAAATCTACCAGCAGGCCCTCCTGCACAAATCGTCTTCGGTAAAAGCTAAAGGCAGACTATTGAACAATGAACGCCTGGAGTTCTTAGGAGATGCCATACTGGATGCAGTAGTGGCCGACATTGTGTACAAACGGTTTGAGGGGAAGAGAGAGGGATTTCTGACCAATACACGTTCTAAAATCGTACAACGAGAAACATTGAACCAGATTGCCGTAAAAATCGGACTGGACAAGCTGATAAAATACACCACACGGCAGTCGTCACACAACAGCTATATGTGTGGAAATGCCTTTGAAGCGCTTGTGGGAGCCATTTATCTGGACCGTGGGTACGCCACCTGCAAGTTCTTCATGGAAGAGCGCATTATCAAGCCCTACCTGAATCTGGAGAAACTGTCGCGGAAGGAAGTCAACTTCAAGTCGAAACTGATTGAATGGGGACAGAAAAACAAGTTCCTCATTGAATTCAACCTACTGGAGCAGACGGTCGACGAGCAACAGAATCCTGTCTTTGAAACACAGGTCGTGGTAGAACAGATTCCCGCCGGGCAAGGTAAAGGATATTCCAAGAAAGAATCACAGCAGGAAGCTGCTCATGAAACCTTGAACAAGATCAAAAATGACCCGCAATTCATTGACGCGATTTTTGCAGAAAAAGCCGCACGAGAGCAAGCTGCTGTAGAAGAGAATCCGACTTCAACTGACGCAACCGATGCATTGACTACAGAAGCAGAAACTCTTCCCGCACAAGCAGACGAGCAGAACCCGGAATCTTTTGATACAGAAGTGAAAGAAGAAATTGCTGTTACTGAGAAGTACGATGACGTGGAGCGAATTATTGCCGAAGCAGAAGAAGCGGCATTCCAGCTTACAGAAGAGACAGGAACAGACAGTGAAGAAACAAAAATTACTACGTAGTAATCGCTTGATTACCACGTAGTAACTTCTAAATTACCTTATAGTAAATCCTCAACTACCCCGTAGTAATAGTTGAGGATTTTTTGTATGCCTTAGCTTGTTCCTTCCAAGAAACTCTTCAAGGAAGAAAGCTCTACATTTACCGTTCCTTTACAATGGAAGTCAGCGGGTGGCGATTACCCTTGATATTGGTCAGGAAGGCTTTTGCCGAACCAAAGTTCAGGTACATATCCAAACGCACCGGCAAGTGGTTACGGTCGTCTGTAATATAGAAGGTAATGACTTCTTTTTCCTTCTTTTCTTCTCCCACATATTCTACGAGCGAGAATACCAGACAACGATACGTCACCCCGTTTTCAGCCTTATAATTCTCCTTACGACGATAAATCAAGGTCTGTTTTTCCACTGCCCTTCCGGTAGCCATGGAGAAAAGAATCTTCTGTCCGGGCTTATACTCTGTAGGGTCATACGAACGGGCCTGCAAAAGGATACTCAACATATCGTACACACACACCGGCATCACATCGTGATGTTTGTCCGTATTACCGCGCAAAGTGCGCTGCTGGTCTACAATACACTTTCCGTTCTGGTAGCTGAATTTCACCTCATCTACCGTGTAGCGCTTTCCTTCCTCCGCTCCCTTACGGAAATACAGAGGAACCAGATCCTGCGAAGTGATGCAGGTCAGCGTGTCACGCATCTTGAAGAAGAAGTCAATCTTCTTGTTGGTGTACGACTGCAAGTCCGTTTTCAAACATGGACGACCGTTATAAGTCGTCTCGTTTACCGTCATCTTTGCCCATCCGGCATTAATCCAGACGAATTTCCAGTTAAACTTCAGCTCATAAGAGAGTGTTTCTCCTGGCTTGATTGCATCATTCACTGCACCACATTGTGCGCTGGCTGCCATTCCTCCTACCAGAAGGAAAAGGCAAAGAATCAGTTTCCTTATCATGTTCTTCCTAGTTTACGAGCCCGCTCCTTGTTGCGGTCTTTGATTTTTTTGGCCTCATCAGGCTTTTGTTTCTTTATCTCGTCCAACTTCTGCTTGTCAAGTGGCACAGCGTGTATGTCCCACGTTTCTTCAAACTCAAAGTTGGCTTTCATTTCCCATACTTTCGGGAAGTAGTACACTTCTTCCGGCTGACGTTTCTCTGCATAGTTACCGGTATCCCACACCCCGTTGTTATTGTCATCGTTGAACAGACGGATATAATATTTTGTGCTGGGCTGCAAGAAATAGAAGTCACACGTATTCTTGTCCGTTACCGGCTGTTGCCGCACTACTCCGTCACTGCTGTTCAGCAATTGTACCACGGCATGAGGTCCTGCCCCTACAATATTCAAATACAGCGTACCGTAATCTTCAAGGGTCTTCACCTTCAACTGGTTTTCCACCTTGTTGGTATAGAGCCCGTAAACACCCTTGATACCTAACGAGTCTATCTTGAGCTGATACTCCTGTCCTGGTTGCCAATCGGCCAAAATCTGATACTGACGGGGGGCTACGGAGTCTGCCATCAGAATAAACGGTATATCCTCCCACAACGAGTCTACCTTGACAGCCATGTGAATGGCCGCCGTATCAATATGTTCCACCGGCTCCTCAAATTTCAGCACAATGTTCCGGTTCAGGTCTAGACTGGAAGGTGCATCCACCGTCATTGCAAAGAATTTCGGTTGCGCTTTCAGTGTATCTCCCTTCTTTTCACGTTTTTTCCGCTCTTTTTCTTCCTTCTTCAGGGCTTCTTCGGCCAAAGCCATACGGCGTTTCTTGTCAATCTTGTTCACCATACGCAAGGTATCGGTCTTCGGCACAAGCTGTCCCAACGTATCCGTAGCCAGATAGTCCATCTGGAAGGTCAACGTATCACGTTCGCACATCACGGTATCCTTAATCCAGTAACGGATGGTATCGTTGCGCGGATTACTTTCAATGATAAATGCATCCTTCTCATCAAAATCCAGTCCTTTGATGGTAGGAAGCGTATCGGATTTCGCACTAAAATACAAAGAAAAACGGTTCAACTGTTCGCGCTCACTCTTCACCAGATACTGCATCGGGTTCTCTTCCTTGAACGAACGAAGAATCAGGTTATCGGGCAAGAAGCGTGTATAATGCACCTCGTAAATCGTATCATACGCCAATGTATCCAACTCATTCCATACGGTATCCTGACGCATAGCCGGACGCATGTCGGGCACGACCAGTGAATCCAGGAAAGCAACGGCTTCCGTCTTCGAATCAAAGAAATAGTTCTGGTTACCGTCCATCAAGGCATAAATGCGGTATTTTCCCGGAGCAACCCCACGAATGGTAAAACGTCCGCGGCTGTCAGTACGTGAAATACGGTCGAACGGAAGCTTCACGAATGCACTGTCTTCCAAATTCTTATGAAGCCCTACCTGAATACCCTTTACCGGTTCCAGATTTTCAGCTGCCAAGACTGTACCCGATACCTCCATCGTATCAATATGCTCGCCTGTAGAAAAAGCGTATGCAAAGTTGCCCAACGGATTATCTTCGTTATTGTCCACAATGGCATCACCAAAATCTATCGTATAAGTGGTATTTTCACGAAGAGTATCGAAAAATTCCACCAAGACCCGATGTCCGCTTACCTTCACTTCGGGTGCCTCATTCTGAGGAGGCGAAATAATCACCTTCTCCGATGCCTTGTCAAGCTTGATGTATTCATCGAATTCAATGGAAATTTTCTTACGCTTGTTGTTCGTGGCATTGGGTTCCGGCGTAGCACGCACAAACTTGGGCGGCGTTTCATCATACGGTCCCCCATCGGGCATACCCGTGCTCGCGCATGCATAAAACCCGATAATGACCAGCAACAAAGCAATATATTTAGGTATAGGTTTCATCTATATAGTTTAGTTATTCAGTTTCAACATTTCTTCAATATAGTCACGGCTGTTGCTCAGGCGCGGCACTTTGTGCTGGCCACCCAGCTTTCCTTTCTGCTTCAGCCAGTCATGGAACAATCCGGCGCGAGCCGTAATTACTTCCAGACGCTGTAAGGTAATATCCTTATGCCGTTTTGCCTCATAGTCTGAGTTAATTTCCTGTAAAGAGGTATCAAGCACCTGTGCAAACTTCTCCAGCGAATCCGGCATCACGCTGAATTCTATCAGCCACTGGTGACGACACTTGGCATTGGCATCCATAAAGACAGGAGCTGCCGTATATTCCAGTACCTGTGCACCGGTTTCCTTACAGGCTCTTTCCAGTCCTTTTTCTGCATTGTCTACCATCAGTTCCTCACCGAAAGCATTGATAAAGTGCTTAGTACGACCGGAGATAATAAACTTGTATGGGTCTTTCTGTGTGAATTTCACCGTATCCCCAATGATATATCTCCACAAGCCGCAGGAGGTACTGATTACTACCGCATAGTTACGTCCTACTTCCACGCCCCATAAAGGTACAATCGTAGGATTCGGCTTATCGATTTCCTCCAAAGGAATAAATTCATAGAACACGTCATAGTCAATCATCAGCAACATGGCCGGATCGTGCAAATCGCTTTGCAAGCCAAAGAAACCTTCACTGGCATTATACGTTTCCATGTAATGCATCTTGTCTGTAGGAATAAGCTGCTTGTACTGTTCACGATAAGGTGTGAAGCATACTCCTCCATGGAAGAAAACCTCCAGATTAGGCCATACCTCATTCAAATGCTTGGCTCCCGTTTTTTCCAGTACGCGGTTCAACACGGCCAGCATCCAGGAAGGAACTCCCGAAATATTGGTCACATTCTGATGAATCGTGGTACTGGCAATACGTTCTACCTTCTCTTCAAACTCACTCAACAGGGCAATCTCTTTCTTCGGCACCCGAATCAGGTTCACCAGCGGACTGATATTCTGAATCAGGATGGCCGACAAATCGCCCACCAAGCTATCCTTTACATTATAGTTCGGACTATGGCTTCCTCCCAATATCAAGCCCTTTCCCGAAAAGAAACGGCTTTCAGGATTTTCACGGAGATACAATGCAACCGCATCTATTCCTCCCCGATAATGAATCTCCTTCAATCCGTCGGGACTGACAGGAATAAACTTACTTTTATCATTAGTGGTTCCAGATGATTTGGCATACCAGATGACCTTCCCTGGCCAAAGCACATTTCTTTCACCGTGACGCATACGGTCCACATATCCCTTCACATCCTCGTACGTCTGTATCGGGACACGCTGAAAATCAGTATAATCCTGGATATGATTATAATCATACCGCATACCCCACTCTGTAGCGGAAGCTTTATGTATCAGTTTTCGGAATACACGAGCCTGAATTTCTTCGGCCTTTGTCCCATAAAGGTCGATTTCCTTCTGTCGGGGGACAAATATTTTTCCTATTAACTTGGTTGAATTCATTGGTTTCTAAATTTCAAATCCTTATATGTGATGCTTGCAAAGGTAGATTTTTTCTGCCTAATTCAGCAGAGAGGAACATTATTTTTTCCTCCTTCATGACAAATATACAGTTTTTTCTTACCTTTACCACACAATCTATTAATACAGCAAAACATGAAGATAGGAATCTTGACTTCAGGAGGCGACTGTCCGGGAATCAATGCCACCATTCGAGGGGTATGCAAGACAGCCATCAACCATTACGGGATGGAGGTTTATGGAATTCATAGTGGTTTTCGGGGACTGCTGGACAATGACATTGTTCCGCTGGACGAAAGCTCACTGACAGGACTTCTCAATTTGGGAGGAACCATCCTTGGTACTTCACGCGAAAAACCGTTCAAAAGAAAAGCGGGTGCCGTATCAGAGAACAAACCTGCCATCATGCTTCAGACCATCCGCGAACGCGGCCTGGACTGCATCGTGTGCATCGGAGGAAACGGTACGCAAAAAACAGCAGCGAAACTGGCCGAAGCGGGAGTAAATGTGGTAAGCATTCCCAAAACCATCGACAATGACGTGTGGGGAACCGACGTTTCTTTTGGTTTCGATTCGGCCGTAACGATAGCCACCGATGCCATTGACCGCCTGCATTCCACTGCCAGTGCCCACCAGCGTGTCATGGTCATTGAAGTCATGGGCCACAAGGCGGGATGGATTGCCCTTCATTCCGGTATGGCGGGAGGAGGCGACATTATCCTGCTTCCTGAAATTCCTTTCGACATTCACCGTATCGGCGACGCCATTATCAACCGCCTGAAAAAAGGAAAACCTTACTCCATCGTAGTGGTAGCAGAAGGCATTCCTACTATCGGAGGAAAAAAGGCCGCACAATACATTGCCGAGGAAATAGAATATGAAACCGGATTTGAGACCCGTGAAACTGTATTGGGATACATCCAACGCGGAGGAAGTCCTACTGCCTACGACCGCAACCTGGCTACCCGTATGGGAGGGCATGCTACCGAATTGATTGCCCAAGGAATGTTTGGCCGGATGGTAGCACTGAAAGGTAATACCATCGAGTCTGTTCCACTGAGTGAGGTGGCAGGCAAGTTGAAACTGGTTACGGAAGACCATGACCTGATTGTGCAGGGACGCCGCATGGGTATTTGTTTCGGATAAACCATAGCAGATTATAAATCAACAACTTACACAATCGCTTTCAAATATCCTTACATTTCAACTAAAACACAAGGACATTTAAAGAAAAACGCCTTTACGTTTTATTCAAAACTCTTCGACGTTTTATTTTAAACGGCAAAGAGTTTTCGATTAAACGCAAAGGCGTTTTTTTATCCTGGCTTTTCTAAGCCGATACATAGCCCAATTTTATTGTCTACATATACCACAATTAGCGAATCACCACATAGATAAATAATCAAATTATTTACTATTTTTCATTTATTAATAAAAAAGATTTTTTTCGTTCATCACATTAATATACTTTTGCGACGAACTAAACAGTAAAAACTAAGATTTAATACTAACTATACTATTAACGAAAAAAATTATATAACCTAACCTTGTAACCTAAAAACAACCAAAACTAAACTTTAAAACTTTCATTTTCAAGATTTTACGCTATATCCCTTCACAGGGATTACTATCTACATTAATAACCTTAATTCCTATTCAAACATGCAAAAAGGAAAAACAAGCAAGTTTGTCCCCAAACTTGGACTGGTATTGTGGATGTTTCCACTTTCCTCCTGGGCTATTTCAGGTACGATTCCTGAAGCTAACTCCGCCCTGACATCGTATGCTCATGAAGCCAGAGAAATTGATGCAATTGCGCAAAGTGCCAAAAAACGAACCGTCACAGGTACAATTACCGATGCCTCGGACGGAACTCCTATCATTGGAGCAAACATTGTTGTAAAAGGAAGCCAAACGGGAGTCATCTCAGACCTTGACGGTAACTATTCAATAGAAGTTACAGGAGGAAACCAGCAATACTCCTCTCCAATCTATCATGCGGAGAAACCATTCTCTCATTTCCGCTTTGCCGTACTAGAAAGTGCAGCAGGTTCTATGACCAACGGAAATGCATGGTTTAACCTTGGAGAACTTGTATTATACGGAAACTAATGCTACATTTACAACGAGAGGAAAATGTTTTCCTCTCGTTGCCACTCAAATCTAAATTTCTATGAACAAAAATCTTTTTAGTTTTACACTGATTGGCCTGTTATGTCTTATTTTCTCCTCCTCTGGATGCAAAGACAAAGAAACATTGAAAAACGGGACCTTTGCTATTGAAGAAACAGATCTCACCAAAGAGTTCGGCAGTGCCGCTGAAACCATCTTCATTCCCATAAAGACCACCCTCTCACTCAGTGAATGGAAAGCAGAAACAGATGCCGACTGGCTTTATGTATCTACGCAAGAGGAAAAAGAAAACGGTGCACAAATCAAGCTGGCCGTTACTGCCAACACCTCTAGCGAACGCAGAAATGCGGTAGTCAAAGTATTGTCTCCCATTCAGAATTATGTTATCAATGTCACGCAATATGCCTCTTCCGACATTGTCATTAGTGAAGACATCAAGGTTATTCCTTCAGGAGGAAAAGCCAGCGAATTCCAGCCGGGACAAGGTATTGAAAATACCTGGGATGGCAAATTCTCGGCTGATGGGGCCAATCCTTATCATTCAATTTGGGGACAGTCGGCTAATTTCCCAGTCACATTGGAATATTACTTCCAGGGAGGTGCTGATATTGACTACCTGATTTATTACACTCGTGCCGGAAATGGAAATTTTGGAGAACTCGACCTGCTGATTGCTACAGATGAAGGACATTCCAATTGGACAAAATATGGCACATACAATTTCCGTATGCAGAATGCTCCTTCAAAGATTTCTTTCAAGACTACCCAAAAAGTAACCGGTATCAAGTTTGAAGTGAAATCGGGTGCAGGTAACTTCGTAAGCTGCGATGAAATGGAGTTCTACCGCTATAATCAGGAAAACACATTGGAAAATACCTTGCTCACCGTCTTCAGTGACGTTACTTGCAGTGCGCTGAAAGAAGGAGTTACCGACGAACAAATCAATGCGCTTCCCGATTATTTTGTCCGTCTGGCCAAAGCATTACAGAATAATACGTACGACCCACACGAAAAGGAATTCCGTATCCGGGAATATGCTCCTTATAGTATTCCGGAAGAATGGGCTACTAAATTAATGACCAAGAAATACAGTAACCTGGACAACCCGACTGGCATCTCGGTTCAGCAAGGAGATGAAATCATCGTACTGGTAGGCGACACTCACGGACAGCAAATATCGCTACAAAGCATCTGGGAAAGCGGAGAAGAATATAAACAGACCAACGTAAGCGGTGAAGTGTATTTCTTATCTCCGGGAATCAACAAACTGACCATGCGCAAAGAAGGCCAGCTGTTTGTGATGTACAACACCGACCTGACCTCTCCCGATGCCCAGCCCGTTAAAATCCATATCCCAATGGGAAGCGGAAAAGTCACCGGATTCTTCGACCTGAAAGAACATAAGACCGATGAAAAATATGCGGAATTACTGAAAAAAGCAACGCATAAATATTTCTGCGTACGTGGCGAACGTATCATGTTCTATTTCCACACAGCCAAGATGCAGGAGTTTGTGCCCAACCAGATACTATCGGCCATCAACTTATGGGATGACATTATCGGATGGGAACAAGAGCTGATGGGTATTGAAGATGTACGTCCTTCACAAGTCAACAACCATATTTTTGCCATCTCGCCGGAAGGAAGTTACATGTGGGCTACAGACTATTGCATCGGCTTCGTATACACCTACCTGAACAATATCCTGCTGAAAGAAAATGTAATGGCCAACAAGGACAATGCCTGGGGCCCCGCACATGAAATCGGCCACATCCATCAGGCTGCTATCAACTGGCCGGGCAGTACGGAATCATCGAACAATCTGTTCTCTAACTACATTCTGTACAAACTGGGGAAATATTGCTCCAGAGGAAGTGAACTGAATGATTTGGCAGATTCCCGTTTCGTACGCAAAAAAGCGTGGTATAATATGGGAGATGCCACCCATCAGGGAGAAGACACAGAAATACACATGCGCATGAACTGGCAGTTGTGGAATTACTACCATCGTTGCGGACATAATCCTAAGTTCTGGCAGACATTATTCAAATTGCTGCGTGAAGACCGGATTACCGAGAGTGACCCAGGAGGTGCACAACTCAAATTTGCCATGAAAGCCAGTGAAGCTGCCGGAGAAGATTTGACTGACTTCTTCGATTTGTGGGGTTTCTTTATCCCAGGAGAAGACACGATTGAACAGTACGGTACCTGGAAATATAAGGTAACGGAAGAAATGATTCAGGAAGCCAAGACTTTCATGAAAAAATTCCCGAAACCCAAACATGCTTTCCAGTATATTGAAGACCGTAAGGCAGGAGATACCGGACTTGACACGAAACCTTCGGACACCGGATATTACACACAGTTTGAAGGAGAGGTAAAAGCCGTCAGTCCGAACATAGCCTATACAGTTTCCGGACGGAAATATACCGTTGAGAATGGAGAAAATGCCGTAGCATTTGAATTACGTAAAAACAGTGCAGAAGGAGAACAGGTATACTTCTTCAACATGTTCAGCTATGATATCCCAGCAGGAGTGGAACTGGGAAATGCCAAACTTTACGCCGTACAGGCAGACGGGAAACGCATTGAAATTCCTGTGAAAAAATAACACAGATATACTACAAGAAAAGGGGTGCCGGAACAACCGGTACCCCTTCTTTTTTATAAGAGTCACTATTCGATTACTTGTTTAATTTCCAAGTGAAACCATCCTTGGTGTCTTTCACTTCAAATCCCAAAGCAGCCAGGTTGTCACGAATCTTATCGCTTGTAGCCCAGTCTTTGTTGGCCTTAGCCTGCATACGCTGTTCCAACAGCATGTCAACCACCTTTCCGTAAGCTTCTTCACGTGCTGCATTGTTTTCAGCTTCCGCTTTCAGACCAAGAATATCGAACACGAACAGATGGAACACACTCTTCAGTTCTTCCAAATCTTCGGCGCTGATGGCAGCCTTCTTGTCAATTACCGTATTAATCATACGGGTTGCATCAAACAGATGAGAAATAACAATCGGTGTATTCAAATCGTCGTTCATAGCCTCGTAGCATTTCTCACGCAGGCCTTTCGGTTCGATGCCTGAAGTAGCTTTCGCCGGAGTGATGCGATCCAGATTCTTCACACCTTCCAACAGACGTTCCAAGCCCTTTTCAGCAGCCTGCAGCGCTTCGTTACTGAAGTCCACTGTACTACGATAGTGTGCCTGAAGGATGAAGAAACGGATGGTCATCGGTGAATAAGCCTGTGTCAGCAACTTGTTAGAGCCTGTAAAGAACTCATCCAGGGTGATAAAGTTACCCAATGACTTACCCATCTTCTGTCCGTTGATAGTAATCATGTTATTGTGCATCCAGTAACGTACCATCTGATGACCTTCTGAAGCCACAGCCTGTGCAATTTCACATTCATGATGCGGGAACACCAGGTCCATTCCTCCTCCGTGAATATCGAAAGTTTCACCTAAATATTTGCGTCCCATAGCGGTACACTCGCAATGCCAGCCCGGAAAACCGTTACTCCATGGTGACGGCCAGCGCATGATGTGTTCCGGCTGTGCACACTTCCACAAAGCAAAATCGGCCGGATTGTGCTTTTCATCTTGTCCGTCGAGTTCACGGGTCGTATTCAGCACATCATCCAGGTTACGTCCTGACAACACACCATAGTGATGATCTTTGTTGTACTTCGCTACATCAAAATACACAGAGCCCTTGCTTTCGTATGCATATCCGTTTTTCAGAATCTCTTCCACCAGCTTAATCTGCTCGATGATGTGTCCGGATGCATGCGGCTCGATGCTGGGCGGCAACACGTTCAATGCTTCCATTGCCTTGTGGTAACGCAACAGATAATACTGTACCACTTCCATCGGTTCCAGCTGTTCCAGACGTGCTTTCTTGGCAATCTTGTCTTCACCATCATCTGCATCATGCTCCAGATGGCCCACATCTGTAATATTACGCACATAACGCACCTTATAGCCCAAATGAGTCAGGTAGCGGAACACAATGTCAAACGTAATGGCAGGACGCGCATGTCCCAAATGTCCGTCACCGTATACGGTAGGACCACACACATACATGCCCACATGAGGAGCATGCAAAGGCACGAACAGTTCCTTCTTGCGGGTCAGTGTATTGTAAATAAAAAGTTGATTATTCTCCATAATTCAATGAGTTAGGATGCAAAGTTATAAATTTAAAAGAGAAAAGCGTGATTTCCACTAAAAAATCACGCTTTTTCTCTTTTGAAAACTCCTCAAATTATTTTGTCAGAATAATACCTCCCTCCGGCTGAATTACGACTTTCACTTCTGCCGGATTCTTGATTTTCAGTTCCTCCAGCTGCGGCTGACGTTTCTTGTCGTCCAGATAATAGGAAACCGTTTCGCCTTTCTCCCACATCGGCAGGTTCAGGCTTAGCTTCAATGGTTCTTTCTGCGCATTTACACCCACTACATACCAGCGGTCGCCATGACGGCGGGCCAGCACACAGTATTTGCCCGGATAACCATCAAGGAACACCGTTTCATCCCACGTAGTAGGTACCTGCTTCATAAAATCAATAGCCAGTGCCGGTGCATCCGTCAGGTTGTTCGGAGCCAGCGCAAAGTTCTGAATCGGATTCTGATACAGCACTGCCGTAGCCAGCTGGAACACGTCCGTCGTCTTACGGATGGTACCTCCGTCATTCGTACGGTTGTGACGCTTGTTCAGCAGCGTACCGCCAAACTCCATACAGCCGATGGTATTGCGGATAAACGGATGCAGGCAGGCATTGTAAGCCTCCATATCATCAAAGTGCTGGTTGAATATCAGGTTTTCAGAAGCAAGTACCGCCTCACTGCCCACATAGTTCGGATACATGCGTTCCCAACCGCGGGGAATGGTACAGCCATGGAAGATTATCATCAGGCCATATTCATTGGCATCGGTCAGGATGTCTTCGTACAAGCCCATCATCTGCTGCTTGTCACTGCCGAAGAAATCCACCTTCAATCCCTTCACGCCGCACTTCTGCAACCATTTCATCTCTTTCTTGCGGGCTACCGAGTTGCTCATGCACTGCTTGGCATCCTGCGGAGCGTCGTTCCAGTAACCGTTGGAGTTGTACCACACGAATACATCCACGTTCTTCTGGTGAGCGTACTTGAACAGCTCTTCCATGCGGTCGCGGCCGATGTTCTTTTCCCAGCCTCCGTCAATCAGCGTATATTCATAACCCATTTCACTGGCCAGGTCAATGAAACGAATCTGGTCATCGTAGTTGATACTCGGATCCTGCCACATAATCCAGCTCCAGGTAGAACGACCGAACTTGTATTCCTGCGAAGGCTCATACAGCGGTTCCACCACATCAAACGGGACGGTAGTCTCCACTATCGGCTTCAGTCCGCTGCCCACCGTAATCGTACGCCACGGAGTAGCACCCGGAAGGGCCAGTCCCGGAGTAGAAGAACCCAGACCGTTCATCTCGCCCGGATT
>NZ_DS990128.1 GCF_000187895.1 Phocaeicola plebeius DSM 17135
TGAAAGACATGTTCCCGGATGACTTCTGCGGCGTGTAATCCCCTTGGGTAGAAATTGTTAGGCTGTGGGGGATTTTCTAACATGCCTGGGCTTTTTGCCGGGCGGTTGGCGTGGATGTATTCCCATGCGGCATGTGTATATATAGCAAGAAGTGTCCTTGTCGGACAATTCTTGCTTTTCTCGCTTTGCTCAAAAAGATTTTAAGATTACCTTTGTGGCATGGAACTAAGACGGAACGAAAAGATTACATTCCGATGTACCGAACTTGAAAAGGACGCACTTGCGGAGCAGGCAGCCCGGTGCAGTCTAAGCGTATCGGAATACTGCCGGAGTTTGTCCCTTGGGGGGCGCCCAAGGGAGAGGTACACCGAGGAGGAACGGCAGCTTCTCCGGGACATAGCCCAGTTGAAAGGAACGCTCCAACGGCTGAACAACTACTTCGGTGGTCGCCAGTACCGGGAAGTGTTCGAGGAGAACCGGGCACTAATTACAGAGCTCAAAAAAATACTCTCACGATGATAGGGAAAGGGAAAAGCATATCACATGGTGTGGCGGCATTGGAGTACGACCTCGCCAAAGAGATAAACGGGCAGGCAGTAGCCACCGAGATAGCCCGGCATGAACTTTATGGGTGTACTGGTGCGGAAATGGTGCAGGAAATGAAACCGTATCACATTGATTTTCCGAACGTAAAAAACAACTGCCTACGTTTCGAGGTCAGCCCCTCGATAGAGGAAAGCGCCACCTTTACGGATGCGGACTGGGCGGAACTTGGTAACGACTTCATGCAGCGCATGGGGTTGGCGAACCACCAGTACATCATCATCCGGCACAGCGGTACGGAGAGCAAGAAAGAGCAAGCCCACCTGCACATACTGGCAAACCGGGTTTCCCTTTCCGGGGAACTGTACCGGGACAACTGGATAGGGAAAAAGGCAACGGAAGCCGCCAATGCCATAGCCAAGGAACGGAACTTTGTACAGTCGCAGGACATTGGCAAAGTCAACAAAGCGGAAATCAAGGAAGCCATGGACGGCGTATTGAAGAAGATGCAGGGCTTTGACTTTACCAAATTCAAGGAAGAACTTGGTAAGAGAGGTTTTAAAGTCCGGGAAGCCAGGGCAAGCACCGGGAAACTTAACGGCTACTATGTCACAGCCCGAAGCGGTACGGAGTATAAGGCAAGCGAGATAGGGAAAGGCTACACTCTCGCCCATATCGAGCGGACACAAAGCAAACTGAAGTGCAACTCAATGAACATATCTCATGGAAACAAACTCACACCCGGAAGCGGCAGCTTCCAACGTTAAGCAGGGACAGTACAGCCCCCGGAAAAGAAAAGACACAACGCCAAGGGTAAACCCGCAGCTTGCGGTAGAACTGGTGTATCAAGAACTAAAGCGTGTTGAAGTCTATACGAAGCGCATAGAGGACGCAACAGCCCGAAAGGTACAAATAGACGGGAAAAGCCTTGAAAGTGCCGAAAATCGCCTAAAAAACGTATTGGCGGACTTTGAACGGCAGGGGTATAGAATGAAAAACGGCGGTTATGTGGACAAACGAATTTCGTTCTACTCAATCCTTTGTGCTGTTATCTCCCTATTGTTCGCTTGTTTCATGTGCTATCTTTGGACGGATGCAGCCAAAGACCGGGACAACTACAAGCAGTATTATGAATACTACCAAGAGCAGGCAAGGGAACAAAAGGGGAATAAATAAACATCTAACTTTACGAATTATGGGAACAGCGGAACACGAAGAACCCCGGTTCTTCTTCATACTGAACAAGGGTGCGAAGTCCGGCGGCGAAATCACCCATGCCGTCCTAAACGGTAGTATCGTTTCGAAGCCGGCAGGCTGGGACGCCTTTCATGGGCTTGTACTGGCGAAAGAGAAACTAAGCAGCGAGGAAATACAGCGGCAGATGAAAGAGCTTGGTGTAGAAATGGAAATCGTTCCTCTGATTTGACAAGATTACCCCGGTATATTTCAGCCGGGGTAATCTTGTCACTTATCCTTGATTTTCCATTTAAGGGCATTTATAATCCACCCTTTTGGATTTGTTTTTGTCCTTGATTTTCCTCTAAGTATGGCGAGTTCTGTCATGATGTCTGGAAGTTCCATTTGTGCTGTTACAAATAAATCCCGGTTGTTTTTGATTTCTTTATCGGAGAACTCCAAAGATGTTTTTAAGTAACTTATCACTTGCCTACCTAAATCCCATGAAAGCCCGGTTTGCTTTTGTAGCTCTTTTTTGTATAGCTCTGCATCACGATGCTCTGGCTTGAATATTGGATAGAAGTTGAAACTTACAATTTTTTTCCCTTCCTTGTTTGCGGACCATTCGAATGTATAAGGACTTAGTTCGTCCAGCTCATTTTTTGCAGGTTCAATTACTTTCCGGACAAAATCGTTTGTCTTTGCGTATTTATCTTGTACTTTAAACATTTCTTTGAGCTGTTCAAGTGGATAGATTAGTTTTGTTTTCTGACCGCTTAAAAGTTCGTAGAACCGCATAGAATATACACTCTTAAACTTCATCGCAGTGGCTAATTCGTATTTGCGAAACCCTTTTGAAAAATCTAAGCAGCAGTCCCATATGTGTGAGTCTATTTGGAATGATACAACAGATGAACGCTTCTTTATCTTTGGCAATGCAATAATAGAAATGCTTATCCATTCTTTTTCATCCTCATAGGTAAAGATTTTCTTTTGTAGAGATAACAGTGCTTGTTTTACACGTGTGTAGTTTTCATCACTTTCTCCATTTAGCAATGAAGCAATAGGCATTGTGATGTGAACGGTATCAAAAAGTGTGTGTTCTATTTTTTTACAATCAGTTGCAAATCTAACTCCTTGGAGTTCACCTTGAGCCATTTCTACAATTCTATAAAGTATGCGCTTCTCATAAACGGAAAAGTCATACTTGGCTGTCGTCATAATATAGCTTTGTATTTGGTCTTTATTGACGACTGTTACACTGTTGTTCTTCTGTTGTTTCGTTTTCATCATCTACACGAAAGGATAAAATACTGTTGGCTTTATCTATGTGAGGAGCGTATATTTCAGAAAATTTTGCGAGGATAGAAATTGCGTTTTTAACCCTTTCAAATTCTTCTTTCTTAAAATGAACTATGATTTTCTTCATCCTTTATTGATTATTAGTATGTTGCGCAAATATAATAAGTAATTACGACTTGTGCAAATGAAAATCGTAGATGATGCAAAATAACATTCAAAAAGTCGTATTTGGAAGGGAAAATAACATTCAAAAAGTCGTAGTAATGTGTTAAATAGCATTCAAAAAGTCGTAGTAATGTGTTAAATAGATTGTGTAAATTATTGGATTTCAGCATAATTTTTAGTTAAAAAAAAAAGCTGATAAGCATATAAACAAGTTATGCTTTATAACAAGTCATTGATTTTTTACGGATAAGTGGTTGATTTACTGTCGGAAAAAGAAAAACAATAGGGGAAAAAAGCAAAGCAAAACCAACCAACGGGCGGTAGGACTGTGAACGGCTTTTTATGGCGTGTACACATTTGTGTGCAAAAAGTTTGTATTTTATTGAAATATAGCTATCTTTGTACTGAATTTAAAAGCAAACAGATATGGAAGCATTATCAGTAAGAGAATACCGTAACAACCTCGCAGCGTCTTTCACCAAAGCTGACAATGGCGAGCAGGTACTAATTCGCAGGAAAAACGAGATTTACGCTTTGGTAAAAGTTGGTCGTGAAGATTTGATGATAACCCCGGAACTGCAAGCAAGGATTGACAAGGCAAGGGAAGAAATCAAATCCGGAAAGTGTGTTACCCTCAAAAGCAGTGAGGATATTGATGCTTATTTCGACAGTCTATGATGTACACAATTAGGGTTTCCGACGGGGTGGATAAGGTGATTGCCAAATGGAAGAAATCAAACCCCAATTTGTTCAAGAAGTATAAGAAAATCTACAAAGAATTGTTAGAGCACCCTAAGACTGGGCTTGGGCATCCCGAAGCGTTAAGGGGCGGTGGGGATATTACATGGTCTCGACACATTACCGCCCATGACCGGATAATCTATGACATTTACGAGGAAGTGGTAGAGGTCTACATTTTGGAGGTAGAGGGGCATTACAACGATAAATGATAAAACTGTTATGGTCGAATATTGTGTTTACTGGTTAGAGAACGGCGAGCCT
Source organism: Phocaeicola plebeius DSM 17135 (assembly GCF_000187895.1). Taxonomy (GTDB): domain Bacteria; phylum Bacteroidota; class Bacteroidia; order Bacteroidales; family Bacteroidaceae; genus Phocaeicola; species Phocaeicola plebeius. Next base: position 4,189 of record NZ_DS990128.1, read on the forward strand.
ATGCACGAGGTGTTCTCTAACCTTGCCGCCGCCGAGATGTACTCATGTGCGATAAGAGGGAAAGAAAACGTTGAATGGGTGGAGGTGTCCGAAGAAGAAGCCATTGATTTGGACGAAC
>NZ_DS990127.1 GCF_000187895.1 Phocaeicola plebeius DSM 17135
GACTGGGGTGGTCGCCTCCAAAGCGTAACGAGCTCTAAGTGCCTCAGACGATCGTATCCGTCGCAGAGTGTAATGGCATAAGGGCGCTTGACTGGGAGACAGACAAGTCGAGCAGGTAGGAAACTAGAGCATAGTGATCCGGTGTTTCCGTATGGAAGGGACATCGCTCAAAGGATAAAAGGTACTCCGGGGATAACAGGCTGATCCCTCCCAAGAGCTCATATCGACGGAGTGGTTTGGCACCTCGATGTCGGCTCGTCACATCCTGGGGCTGGAGAAGGTCCCAAGGGTTGGGCTGTTCGCCCATTAAAGTGGCACGCGAGCTGGGTTCAGAACGTCGTGAGACAGTTCGGTCTCTATCTATCGTGGGCGTATGAAATTTGCGTGGCTCTGACACTAGTACGAGAGGACCGTGTTGGACCGACCTCTGGTTTACCGGTTGTGCCGCCAGGCGCATCGCCGGGTATCTAAGTCGGGATCGGATAAGCGCTGAAAGCATCTAAGTGCGAAGCCGGCCACAAGATTAGATTTCTCAGGGTCGTTGAAGACGACAACGTTGATAGGATGCAGGTGTAAAGCTGGAGACAGCAAAGCCGAGCATTACTAATTGCCCGTCAGCTTTCCTTATCCGCGCGGAGCGGATGGAAAAGTCATCAGAAAGGATGATATATACGTTTAGCATGAAAGAAGTGCTGAAGTTGCTTGCTTGTGAGTCATGAATACATAAATGATATTCAGGTGACTATTGCACGAAGGTTCCACCTCTTCCCATTCCGAACAGAGAAGTTAAGCTTCGTCACGCCGATGGTACTGCGCAAGTGGGAGAGTAGGTAGTCGCCGTCTTAACTGAAGCCCTGAAGCGGAAACGCTTCGGGGCTTTTTTGTGTATATACTTGTCGGGAATGATTGCTTCAGTATACAATAATGTAACTTGAGCTGCTTTTAGCGATATTTCAGACAATATTCATGATGAATATAATTGCTTTGAATGAAAAAGTTGCTATATTTGGGCGGTTTTAAAAACCTCATATAAATGCAGTAATCTTTAATAAATATAAAATCATCATGGAAAACAAGATTCAAGAGCTAACTGATAAGATCTACCGTGAAGGGGTGGAAAAAGGAAATGAGGAAGCTCAACGCCTTGTGAGCGAGGCTCAGGTTCAGGCGGAAAAACTGATTGAAGATGCAAAAAAGCAGGCTGAGTCTATATTGGCTGAAGCAAAGAAGACAGCCGACGAATTGAATGAGAATACTAAATCAGAATTGAAACTTTTTGCCGGACAAGCTGTAAATGCCTTGAAGACGGAAGTAGCAAACTTGTTGACTAATCAAACAGTTGAAGAAACGGTAAAAGGATTCACAGCTGACAAAGAGTTCCTTTATAAATTTATTTTGGCACTGGCTGAAAAATGGTCGGCAAATGAACCGATTGAAATCTCGGTGAAAGATGCGGACAGTCTGAAAAAATATTTTACAGCTAAGGCAAAAGCTTTGCTGGATAAAGGGGTAACTATTAATCAGGTGAACGGAATGAAGATGTTATTCTCTATTTCACCTGCGGATGGTTCCTATAAAGTAAATTTTGGAGAGGAAGAATTTGAAAACTATTTCAAGGAATTCCTTCGTCCTCAGTTAGTCAAAATGTTGTTTTAATCCAGTGGCATGAGCAACTATTATTATCTGGTAGCTGGTTTGCCGTCTGTGTCATTGGATGATGGCAAACTGAGTTATACCGTTGAAAACTTTAAATCTGAACTTTATCCTTCTCTGTCTGATAAAGACAAAAAGCTGATTGATTTGTTTTACCTGAAATTTGATAATATAAATCTGTTGAAACTTTTAAAAGACAAAGATTCAGGAATTGATGAACGAGGTAACTTCTCGGCAGAAGAATTGCTGCTTTTGATAGAGGCTGTTCGCCAGGGAGATGCTTGCGAGAAAAAGTTCCCTTCTTATCTGTATGATTTCATCGCTTTGTATCTACAAAATTCAGGTGAGGAGCATTTCGTGGCAGAGGAGGCGCTGGCGGCTGCCTATTATGCGTATGCCATGAAATGTGGAAATCGTTTTATAAGCCGTTGGTTTGAGTTTAGTCTGAATGTGAACAATATCCTCTCTGCTTTTATTTTGCGCAAATACAAGATGGAGGTGGCTTCCCGGATTGTGGGAGACACGGAAGTGTGCGAGCAGCTGAGAACTTCGAATGCCCGTGATTTCGGATTGGGAGAGCAACTGGCTTACATGGAAGAATTGCAACGCATTGCGGAAATGGAGGAACTGGTGGAGCGTGAAAAGAAGACAGACTTACTGGCCTGGAAATGGCTGGAAGACGAGTCTTTCTTTAACTATTTCACGGTAGAGCGTTTGTTTGTTTTCCTCTTGCAACTGGAAATGATTGAACGATGGATTTCACTGGACAAAGAAAAAGGAAATGAACTGTTCCGCCAGATGATTCAGCATCTGAAGGAAGAGGTACAGATTCCGGAAGAGTTTAGAAAATAGTAAAAATAAAATAGAATGGCAACAAAAGGAACTGTTTTAGGCGTAATCGCCAATATGGTTACATTGACAGTCGACGGTCCGGTGGCACAGAATGAAATCTGCTACATCTCGACCGGAGGTGACCGCCTGATGGCCGAAGTAATCAAGGTGGTAGGAAAGAATGTGTATGTACAGGTTTTTGAAAGCACACGTGGACTGAAAGTCGGTGCGGAAGCTGAATTTACAGGCCATATGCTGGAAGTGACATTAGGACCTGGCATGCTTTCGAAGAATTATGACGGGTTGCAGAATGACCTCGATAAAATGGAGGGAGTATTTCTGAAACGTGGTCAGTATACTTATCCGTTGGACAAGGAAAAGAAATGGCTGTTCAAGCCTATTGTAAAAACGGGTGATGAAGTGGGACCGTCTGCCTGGTTGGGAGAGGTGGAAGAAAATCATCAGCCGTTGAAAATTATGGTACCTTTCCAATTGCAGGGAATTTATAAAGTAAAGTCCATAGTAGAGGAAGGAGAATATACAATAGAAGATACCGTAGCTGTACTTACAGATGCAGAGGGTAATGACATCCCGGTAAATATGATTCAGAAATGGCCGGTGAAGAAAGCCATGACCAATTATAAGGAGAAACCGCGTCCTTACAAACTGCTGGAAACGGGTGTACGTGTGATTGATACAATGAACCCGATTGTAGAAGGAGGTACTGGATTTATTCCGGGACCGTTTGGTACGGGAAAGACGGTGCTTCAGCATGCCATCTCCAAACAGGCAGAAGCTGACATCGTAATTATCGCGGCTTGTGGTGAACGTGCCAATGAGGTGGTAGAAATCTTTACAGAGTTCCCGGAACTGGTCGACCCGCATACAGGACGTAAATTGATGGAGCGTACCATCATTGTAGCAAATACTTCTAACATGCCGGTTGCGGCTCGTGAAGCATCTGTGTATACTGCCATGACAATGGCCGAGTTCTACCGTGCCATGGGATTGAAAGTTTTGCTGATGGCCGACTCTACTTCACGTTGGGCACAGGCTTTGCGTGAAATGTCTAACCGTATGGAGGAACTTCCTGGACCGGATGCTTTCCCGATGGATATTTCAGCGATTATTTCTAACTTCTATGGCCGTGCAGGATATGTACACCTGAACAATGGATCGACGGGATCTATTACCTTTATCGGTACCGTATCACCTGCCGGAGGTAACTTGAAGGAACCGGTGACAGAAAATACGAAGAAAGTAGCCCGCTGTTTCTATGCATTGGAACAGGAACGTGCCGACCGTAAACGTTATCCGGCTGTAAACCCGATTGATTCTTATTCTAAGTATCTGGAGTATCCTGAATTTGAAGCGTATATCACAGAACATATCAACGCAGAATGGACGGGTAAGGTGACTGAACTGAAGACTCGTCTGTTGCGTGGTAAGGAAATTGCCGAACAGATTAACATCTTGGGTGATGACGGTGTGCCTGTAGAATATCACGTGATTTTCTGGAAGTCAGAACTGATTGACTTTGTCATTTTGCAGCAGGATGCCTTTGATGAAGTGGATGCGGTGACTCCGATGGAACGTCAGGAAGAAATCGTAAATATGGTGATTGACATTTGCCATACTGATTTCAGCTTTGATAATTTCGTGGAAGTAATGGACTTCTTCAAGAAGATGATCAATATCTGCAAGCAGATGAACTATGCACAGTTCCGTTCTCCGCAATATGTGGAATTCCAGAAACAGTTGCAGGAGCTGGTTGCCGAAAGAAAAGTAAAATAAGTGAAATCAATAAATGGGTAGAAAATGGCGACAAAAGCTTTTCAAAAAATATATACAAAGATTAGCCAGATAACCAAGGCTACCTGTTCGCTGAAAGCAACAGGGGTTGGTTATGACGAACTGGCTATGGTGAACGGCAAGCTGGCGCAGGTGGTGAAGATTGCCGGAGATGAAGTGACTCTGCAGGTGTTTGAAGGTACGGAAGGTATTCCGACCAATGCAGAGGTGGTATTCTTGGGCAAGTCTCCTACGCTGAAAGTGAGTGACCAGCTGGCCGGACGTTTCTTCAATGCTTTCGGTGAACCGATTGACGGGGGACCGGAAGTAGAAGGTACTGAAGTAGAAATTGGTGGTCCGTCAGTGAATCCGGTACGTCGTAAACAGCCGTCTGAGCTGATTGCTACGGGTATTGCCGGTATCGACTTGAACAATACGCTGGTATCCGGACAGAAGATTCCGTTCTTTGCAGACCCTGACCAGCCTTTTAACCAGGTAATGGCGAACGTAGCTTTGCGTGCAGAAACAGACAAGATTATCCTGGGAGGTATGGGTATGACAAACGATGACTACCTCTACTTTAAGAATGTATTCTCGAATGCAGGTGCGCTGGACCGTATCATCAGCTTTGTGAATACGACAGAAAATCCGCCGGTAGAACGTCTGTTGATTCCGGATATGGCATTGACTGCGGCTGAATATTTTGCCGTAGAACATAACCAGAAGGTATTGGTACTGCTGACCGATATGACTTCGTATGCCGATGCGTTGGCTATCGTATCTAACCGTATGGACCAGATTCCGTCAAAGGATTCTATGCCGGGCTCTTTGTATTCTGATTTGGCTAAGATTTACGAAAAAGCTGTACAGTTCCCGAGCGGTGGTTCTATTACCATCATTGCGGTGACTACTCTTTCCGGTGGTGATATTACTCATGCAGTTCCGGATAATACCGGTTACATCACAGAAGGTCAGCTCTTCTTGCGTCGTGATAGTGACATTGGTAAGGTAATTGTCGACCCGTTCCGTTCATTGTCACGTTTGAAACAGCTGGTAAGTGGTAAGAAGACACGTAAAGACCATCCGCAGGTGATGAATGCAGCCGTACGTCTGTATGCCGATGCAGCGAATGCCAAGACAAAGATGGAAAACGGTTTCGACCTGACCAACTACGACGAACGTGCGTTGGCCTTTGCCAAGGATTATGCCAACCAGCTGCTGGCTATTGATGTGAACTTGAATACGACAGAAATGCTGGATGTAACCTGGGGCTTGTTCAGCAAATACTTCAAGCCGGAAGAAGTGAACATCAAGAAAGAGTTCGTAGATCAGTATTGGAAGAAATAAAATTATAAGACTTTAAAATGGCAATAAAATTTCAGTATAACAAGACCTCTTTGCAACAGCTTGAAAAGCAGCTGAAGGTCCGTGTGCGTACGCTCCCTATCATTAAAAATAAGGAGAGTGCTCTGCGCATGGAAGTGAAACGCTGCAAGGAAGAAGCTGCCGAACTGGAGGAACGACTGGAAACGCAAATCTCGTCATACGAGCACATGCATGCCCTTTGGAATGAGTTTGACGCTTCATTGGTAAGGGTGAAAGATGTGCATCTGGGTGTGCGGAAGATTGCGGGTGTCCGGGTTCCGTTGCTGGATGAGGTGGAGTTTGATATCCGGCCATTTAGTTTGTTCTGTAGCCCGAAGTGGTATGCCGACGGTATTCATCTATTGAAAAAACTTGCCCAGACTGCCATTGAAAGAGAGTTTGCTCTTGCCAAGCTGGATTTGCTGGAACATGCACGTAAGAAAACGACTCAGAAAGTAAACCTTTTTGAAAAAGTGCAGATTCCGGGCTATCAGGACGCTTTGCGGAAAATCAAACGTTTTATGGAAGATGAGGAAAACTTGTCAAAATCCTCTCAAAAGATTTTGAAGTCTATCCAGGAGAAAAGAAAGGAGGCGGAAGAATGATTGCAAAAATGACAAAAGTTACTTTTTTGGTATACCATAAAGAGTATGATTGCTTTTTGAAAAATATCCGTGACCTGGGAGTGGTACATGTAGCCACAAAAGCACAGGGAGGTGCTGAGAATGCGGCTTTGCAGGAAAGTATCCGTTTGTCTGCACGTTATGCTGCGGCTATCAAATTGCTGCAGAGTATGGAAACGGCTTCTGCCGAAGTGCGTGAAGGAGATGCGGCCAAAGGAGAACTAGCTTTAAAGCAGACTGATGAGTTGCTGCAACAGTCACAGCAACTTACGCATCGTGTACAGGCTGCCGAGAAAGAGTTGGCTACGTTGGAACCATGGGGTGATTTTGATCCACAAAATATATCCCGCTTGCGTAAAGCTGGCTATCAGATGGGCTTTTATATTTGCTCTGAAAAGCAGTTTAAGCCGGAATGGGTAGACTTGTATCACGCAACAGTCATCAACCGGATTGGCTCGAAGATGTATTTTATCACAGTGACAAAAGGAATGGTGCTGCCGGAACTGGAAATAGAAATGGCTAAGTTGCCGGATAGTTCACTTTCAGCCTTGCAAGCAAAGGTGACCGATTTGAAAGCACAGCAGACAGCTCTTCAGGAAAAATTGAAAGACTTGGCTGCAACGGTGATTCCTGATTTGAAGGCTGCCCAGCATCAGGTACATTCTCAGATTGAGTTTTCGAAGGTCGTACTCAGCACGGATGCTTTGGCCGACAATAAACTCATGTTGTTGGAAGGATGGATTCCTTCGGAACGTCTGCCGGAAATGACCGAATACCTTCGTACACAGGAGGTCTATTATGAAACGGCAGCTCCGACACCGGAGGATGATGTGCCTATCCTGCTGGAAAACAAAGGCTTCTTCAGACTGTTTGAACCCATTATGCGTCTGTATATGCTGCCGAAATACAATGAACTGGACTTGACACCGTTCTTTGCTCCGTTCTTTATGTTGTTTTTCGGTCTCTGTCTGGGCGATTCCGGTTATGGCTTGTTCATGTTATTGGCGGTAACCCTGTATCGTCTGTTTGCCAAGAAACTGAGTGCCTCAATGAAGCCCATCCTGACATTGGTGCAGATTTTAGGAGCTTCGACAATGGTTTGTGGTTTACTCACGGGTACATGCTTTGGATTTAATCTGTATGACATTCAGGTTCCTTTCTTCCAGACATTAAAGGAAACTATTTCGCTGGACAACCAGCAAATGTTCAACCTTTCTCTGATTTTGGGAGGTGTGCAGATTATTTTTGGTATGATACTGAAGGCGGTAAACCAGACTATTCAGTTTGGTGTGAAGTATGCGATTGCGACTATTGGCTGGATTCTGATTCTGGTTAGTACAGCAGTAGCTTTTGCAGCTCCCGGACTGATGGTAATGGGAGGGACAGTACATCTGATATTATTGGCTATAGGAGGCTTGATGGCTTATCTGTATAACAGTCCTGACAAGAATATTTTTGTGAATATCGGTTTGGGATTGTGGGATAGCTATAATATGGCTACCGGTCTGTTAGGTGATATTCTGTCGTATGTCCGCTTGTTTGCCTTAGGACTTTCAGGTGGTATCCTGGCTAGTGTGTTTAACAGTCTGGCGGTAGGTATGAGCCCGGACAACGTGATTGCCGGTCCGATTGTGATGGTATTGATCTTTGTCATCGGCCATGCCATCAATATCTTTATGAATGTGTTGGGCGCCATGGTACATCCGATGCGTCTGACCTTCGTGGAATTCTTCAAGAATGCCGGATACGAAGGAGGAGGAAAGGAATATAATCCTTTCAAGAATTAATAAACAAAGTATTAAAAACTAAAAAACAAATAATTATGGAAATGAATCTTTTGATTGCCTATATTGGCATCGCAATTATGGTAGGTTTGTCTGGTATTGGTAGTGCGTATGGTGTAACTATTGCAGGTAACGCATCTATCGGTGCATTGAAAAAGAACGACAGCGCATTTGGTAACTTCCTGGTATTGACAGCTCTTCCTGGTACTCAGGGTTTGTATGGATTTGCCGGTTACTTTATGTCCCAGAGTATTTTTGGTGTACTGACTCCGGAAATTACCGGTATTCAGGCTTGTGCCGTATTGGGTTCAGGTATTGGCTTGGGCTTGGTAGCTTTGTTCTCAGCTATCCGTCAGGGACAAGTTTGTGCCAATGGTATTGCAGCAATCGGACAGGGACACAACGTCTTCGGTAATACATTGATTTTGGCCGTATTCCCTGAATTGTATGCAATCGTAGCTTTGGCTGCTACCTTCTTGATGGGATCAGCTTTGGCATAATCTTCGGAATTCTTTAATGTATTTACTTTGCCCCGCTGCACGCTCTTTGTTAGTGTACAGCGGGGACTTTTTTATGTATGATTCTATGGTGGAATATGATTTCGTATCGTATTGAAAAAGAAACATCTCTGTATCTTTTCGTTACTATTGGCATGCATAAATTAGTGTAGCAATACAAAACTTTCCTTTTTTTTCTTCCGATTAAATATTTTTTGTATATTCGCGGCTGATTTAGAAGATATTAATGAGACGATGATGAAACAGTTACTAACACCTGATTATATTTTCGAATCCAGTTGGGAAGTATGTAATAAAGTGGGTGGCATATACACTGTATTGTCTACAAGAGCAAAAACCTTGCAGAATACTTTCCCTGATCGAATTTTTTTTATAGGACCAGATTTCTGGTCGGGTAAGGAAAATCCGTTGTTTGTGGAAGATTCAAAGCTTCTTCAGGCATGGAGAGAGCATGCAATCAAGAAAGATGATTTGAAAGTACGCATAGGGCGTTGGAATATTCCAGGTAAGCCGATTGCTATTTTAGTCGATTTCACTCCTTTCTATAAGGATAAAAATGAGATATATACTCAGGCATGGATCGATTTTCAAGTAGACTCCTTGCATGCTTATGGAGATTATGATGAAGCTTCTATGTTCTCGTATGCTGCGGGAAAAGTAGTTGAAAGTTTTTATCGTTATAACCTGACAATGAGCGATAAGGTCATATATCAAGCTCATGAATGGATGACTGGCCTTGGCGCACTATACTTGCAAAAACACGTTCCGGAAATTGCTACAATCTTCACTACACACGCTACTACTATCGGGCGTTCCATTGCAGGAAATAATAAACCTCTCTATGATTACTTGTTTGCTTATAACGGTGACCAGATGTCACGTGAACTGAATGTAGAGTCAAAACACTCTATTGAAAAGCAGACAGCCCATCATGTAGATTGTTTTACTACAGTCAGCGATATTACCAACAATGAATGTAAGGAATTGTTGGACAAAGAGGCGGACGTGGTCCTGATGAATGGCTTTGAAGATGATTTCGTTCCCAAAGGAGAAGAGTTTGAGAAGAAAAGAAAATATGCCCGTGCTTTGTTGCTGAATTTGGCTAATAAGTTGTTGGGTACTCATTTGGGCGATGATACGCTGATTGTGGGAACAAGCGGTCGTTATGAATTCAAGAATAAGGGTATAAACGTGTATCTGGAAGCGTTGAACCGTTTGACACGTAAAAAGAGCCTGAACCGTGAAGTTGTGGCTTTTGTCAATGTGCCAGGATGGGTAGGCGATGCCCGTGAAGACTTGAAACAACGTTTGGAAAGCAATGAAGATTACAATACACCGCTGGAATGTCCTTTTATTACGCACTGGTTGCATAATATGAGTCATGATCAGGTGTTGGATATGTTGAAGTATTTGAACATGTCTAACTCTCCGGAGTCAAAAGTAAAGGTTATATTTGTGCCTTGCTATCTGGATGGCAACGACGGAATATTGAATGAAACCTATTACGATTTGATTATAGGGGCAGATTTGAGCGTATATCCGTCATATTATGAGCCATGGGGCTATACTCCATTGGAAAGTGTGGCATTCAAAGTGCCTGCTATAACGACGGATCTGGCAGGATTCGGTTTGTGGGTAAATTCATTGAAAGGTCGTCCCGGCACATTGGAAGACGGTGTAAAAGTTATTCATCGTACCGACTACAATTATTCGGAAGTGGCAGATGTAATTCGTGACACGATTACCGAATTTGCTAAGTTGCCGGAATCTGAAGTACAGATAATTCGAAAAAATGCGGCCGACATTGCTGAAAAGGCTTTGTGGAAACATTTTATACGCTATTATTATGAAGCATACGACGTGGCTTTGCGCAATGCAAAAGAACGTTGCAAATCTTATAAACAAAAATGAACTTATAAAACATTAGTGATATGAAAATCAAAACAAACTATGCTAATACTCCTGTTTGGAGAGAAATTAATGTGAAATCTCGCATACCGGAATCTTTGAAGATGCTGGAAGTGATGGCTCGTAACATTTGGTGGGCATGGAATGATGATGCTACTGAAATGTTTAGAGAACTTGACCCGGAATTGTGGCGTGCTGTCGGACAGAACCCTGTTGCTTTGCTGGAACGTCTTAACTACGAAAAGCTGGAAGCTCTGTCTGTAGATAAAGAAATGTTGGGTAAGATTAATGCAATCTATGATAGATTTACTGAATATATGTCTGTAGAACCAGACAAGAACCGTCCGTCTGTAGCTTATTTCTGTATGGAATACGGTTTGACTCATGTACTGAAGATTTATTCTGGTGGTCTGGGTATTTTGGCCGGTGACTACCTGAAAGAAGCTTCAGATAGTAATGTGGATATGTGCGGTATCGGTTTCTTGTACCGTTACGGCTACTTCACACAGAGTCTTTCAATGGACGGTCAGCAGATTGCTAACTATGAAGCTCAGAACTTTGGAAGCCTTCCTTTGGAACGCGTGAAGGATGAAAATGACCAGCCGATGGTATTGGATGTACCTTATTTGAACTATTATGTACATGCATACGTATGGAGAGTCAATGTAGGTCGTGTGCCTTTGTATCTGTTGGATACAGACAATGAAATGAACAGCGAATTCGACCGTTCTATTACTCACCAGTTGTATGGTGGTGACTGGGAAAACCGCTTGAAACAGGAAATCTTGCTGGGTATCGGTGGTGTGCTGTTGCTGAAGAAACTGGGTATCAAGAAAGATGTATATCACTGCAACGAAGGACATGCGGCATTGTGTAATGTACAGCGTCTGTGTGACTACGTAGAAAGCGGAATGTCATTTGACGAAGCATTGGAAGTGGTTCGTGCTTCTTCTCTGTATACTGTACATACTCCGGTTCCGGCTGGACATGACTATTTCGATGAAGGACTGTTCGGTAAGTACATGGGCGGTTATCCGCAGCGTATGGGAATCAGCTGGCAGGATTTGATGGACTTGGGACGTATCAATCCGGGTGATCCGAACGAACGTTTCTGTATGTCTACATTTGCTTGCAACACTTGTCAGGAAGTGAACGGTGTAAGTTGGTTGCACGGAAAGGTTTCTCAGGAAATGTTCTCTGGAATCTGGAAAGGCTATTTCCCTGAAGAAAATCATGTAGGTTATGTAACTAACGGTGTACATTTCCCTACTTGGTGTGCTTCTGAATGGAAAGCTTTGTATAATAAATACTTTGATAAGAACTTCATGCACGACCAGTCAAATCCGAAAATCTGGGAACGTATCTACAACGTGCCTGATGAAGAAATCTGGAAGACTCGTGTGGCTTTGAAGAACAAACTGATTAACTACATCCGCGATCAGTTCCGTGATACATGGTTGAAGAACCAGAGAGATCCGTCACGTGTGGTTTCTTTGATGGATAAGATTAACCCGAATGCCTTGCTGATTGGTTTTGCTCGTCGTTTTGCTACTTACAAGCGTGCACACTTGTTGTTCACTGACTTGGATCGTTTGGCTAAGATTGTAAACAATCCTGACTATCCAGTTCAGTTCTTGTTTGCTGGTAAAGCTCACCCGCACGATGGAGCAGGTCAGGGATTGATCAAGAAAATTATTGAAATCTCTAACCGTCCGGAATTCTTAGGAAAGATTATTTTCTTGGAAAACTACGATATGAAACTGGCTCGTCGCCTGGTATCTGGTGTAGATATCTGGATGAACACTCCGACTCGTCCGTTGGAAGCATCTGGTACATCAGGTGAAAAAGCCTTGATGAACGGTGTGGTTAACTTCTCTGTATTGGACGGATGGTGGCTGGAAGGTTACCGTGAAGGTGCTGGATGGGCATTGACTGAAAAACGTACTTACCAGAACCAGGAACATCAGGATCAGCTGGATGCTGCTACTATCTACAGTATCCTGGAAACAGAAATCCTGCCGTTGTATTATGCAAGAAACAAGAAAGGATATTCTGAAGGCTGGATAAAGACTATTAAGAATTCTATCGCTCAGGTTGCTCCTCATTATACCATGAAACGTCAGTTGGATGATTACTTCGCTAAGTTCTATGGTAAGGAAGCTGAACGTTTCCACGCGCTTGAAGCAAACAACTACGAACAGGTGAAGAAACTGGCTGCATGGAAGGAAGAAGTAGCCGCTAAATGGGATGAAATTCAGGTTGTTTCATTCAACAAGTGTCAGGATTTGTGCAACGGTAACGTAGAAAGCGGTAAAGACTATAAGCTTACTTGCGTGGTAGATGAAAAGGGTCTGGACGATGCAATCGGTATCGAACAGGTGGTTACTTATACCAATGCAGAAGGCCGTGAATACATTTATGCAGTTAACCCGATGAAGATGGTGAAACGTGAAGGCAACTTGTTTACTTTCGAAATGATTGCAGGTTTGTCAAATGCGGGTAGCTTTAAGGTAGCTTACCGTATGTTCCCGAAGAACGATGCACTGCCTCACCGTCAGGACTTCTGTTATGTACGCTGGTTTAATGAATAAAGACCTCTGTCTGTTCAGATAATCATATAAACAGGCCATTCCGGATAATTTTGATATTCGGAATGGCTTTTTTTGTTTTCAAAAACTATATGCCATGAAAATATTAATCGTTGAAGATGATGCAGACCTGCGGGAAATTACCACCCGTTCGTTGGAGAAAGAACGTTATGTCGTGTCGCAGGCACCAGATTATAAAACGGCACTTCGTAAAATAGAAGATTACGACTACGATTGCATATTGCTGGATATAATGTTGCCGGACGGTTCCGGACTTGATTTACTGGAAGAATTGCATGCGTTGGGAAAACGGACCAATGTTATTATTTTGTCGGCCAAGGATTCTTTGGAAGACAAAGTCAAAGGATTGGATTTAGGAGCGGATGATTACCTTCCTAAACCTTATCATTTGGCTGAGCTCCATGCGCGATTGAAGAGTCTGTTCCGTCGTAACCAGCGGGAAGGAGAGAAGAAGGTAAGCTATGGCAATGTAGAAGTCATCCCAGACCATTTTAAGGTTGCAGTAGGAGGGAAGGAACTGGACTTGAACCGGAAAGAATACGATATTCTGCTGTATTTTATGCTGCGTCCCGGAAGATTGGTAAACAAAACCACACTGGCTGAATCTGTATGGGGAGACCATATTGACCAGGTAGATAATTTTGACTTTATCTATGCACAAATCAAGAATCTGCGTAAACACCTGAAAGAAGCCGGTGCTACGGTTGAGTTGAAAGCTGTGTATGGTATAGGTTATAAACTGGTAGAAGAATGAAACTGTTTTATCTGGTCATGTGGCGTATGTCCACCATCTTAGTGGTCATACTGACGTGTTGGGCGGTATTGTTTTACCTGGCCATTATGGAGGAGGTAAACGACGAAGTGGATGACTCCTTGAGCGATTATGCTGAGTCGTTGATTATCCGTTCCCTGTCGGGAGAGCAGATGCCTGATACAAGTAACGGCTCGAACAATCAGTACTTTCTGTATGAGGTCACTCCGGAATATGCAGCCTCCTATCCTAATATATCCTATCGGGACGAGATGGTGTATATTACCGAAAAAGGAGAGACGGAGCCTGCCAGAATATTAATGACCATTTTCCAGAAGGAAGACGGGGGATATATGGAACTGGTGGTCTATACTCCTACCATTGAGAAATTCGACCTTCAGCGTGCCGTTTTAGGGTGGATTGTCTTTCTTTATGTGCTGCTGTTCCTGATGATTTTAGCGGTTAATGCCTGGGTGTTCCATCGCAATATGCGGCCACTTTATACTTTGTTGAAATGGCTGGAAGATTATCGTTTGGGAACGAAGGAGAAACCGCTCGATGAATCACTCCGGATTGTGGAATTCCGGAAACTGAATGAGGCGGCCAATATGTTCTCAGAACGCAGTGAGAAACTCTATGAGCAGCAGAAACTGTTTATCGGGAATGCCTCACATGAGATGCAGACACCGCTGGCTATTTGCCGTAACCGCCTGGAAATGCTGATGGAGGATGAAACATTGACCGAGAAACAGCTTTCCGAACTGATGAAGACCCATCGGACACTTGAAAATCTGACACGCCTGAATAAGTCGCTGTTACTATTGTGCAAGATAGAGAATCGTCAGTTTACGGATGTAAAATCTTTGTGCCTGAATGAGCTGCTGTTGCAGTATCTGGATGATTACAAGGAAGTATATGCCTATCGTCATGTGCAAGTGGAAGTGCACGTAGAAGAATGTTTCCATTTGGAAATGAGTGAGTCGCTGGCTACCGTCTTGCTGACCAATCTGCTGAAAAATGCGTTTGTGCATGTGCCGGAAGGTGGAGTGATTGCTCTTTCTTTCACGGCTTCTTCTTTCCGTATCAGCAATACTGGAGACGCTTCATTGGATAAGAACCGTATTTTTGAACGTTTCTATAAAGAAGGAAAAGCCGAGGGTTCTACAGGACTTGGATTGGCCTTGGTAGACTCCATCTGTAAGGCCTATCATCTCACTCTTTCATATACCTTTGAAAACGGGCAGCATATTTTTTCTATTGTTTCTTGATTTTTTTGTTGAAAAAGGGGAAATCTTCAGATTCTTTTCAGAATTACATCCCATTTTTGCAGTACAATAAATCATTAAAGTATTCATCTAATAAAAATAGAACATTATGAAAAAGTTAGTTTTTTTACTGGTGTGTGTGTTTACAGTGTCAACCGTAGCAATGGCAGATAACGAAAAACCGATTCAGGTAGGACAGTTGCCTACGAAGGCGCAGACTTTCATCACTACTTACTTTAAGGGCCACAAGGTAGCTTTGGCAAAACAGGACAGTGATTTGTTCAGTAAGTCATACGATGTGATTTTCACAAACGGTGAAAAGATTGAGTTTGACAAGTCCGGCGACTGGACAGAAGTGAAATGCAAGTCAGGCGTACCGACTCAGATTGTTCCGTCGGCCATCCGCACGTATGTAAAGAATAATTACCCTGACGCTTCCATCATTCAGATAGAGCGCAAACGCAATGAATATGAAGTGAAACTCTCTAATCGATGGGAGATTACATTCGACAGCCAGATGCGCGTAATTGATATTGACGATTAAGTTGGTTATATCCTTCGGGAAACTGTAGCCCGTTCCTTTTTCATAAAAGGGACGGGCTATGTGTTTTCATGTAGGGTGAGTTGATGGGTTAAGTGAAGTAAGACTGATACACAATGGCTTGACAGTTCGCAGTACTTTTTAAGGAGGATTGCAGTACTTCTTTGAAAGTACTGTAGTACTTCCTTTGCAGTACTTCAGTACTTCCATGGAAGTACTGGGAAAACATAGTTGCTTTTTCCTTGCAGACTGGCTTTTCGTTTTTCACTTCATCGGTAGAGCCTGTCTTTTCGCAGTTTTTTACATCTTATCCGGTAAATATTCCATTTCCTGCCCTGTTTGTTTTTTGTTATTTTGCATCCGTAATACAATATAACAAAAAATATCATGAAAAATACACTCATCGCTTGGCTGTTTTGCCTTCCTTTTGCTTCGTGTACAAGTCCTGTCACACAAGTCGATCTTTCTGGACAATGGACGGTATGTCTGGATAGTACCGATGTGGGGATGGATGCTTCTTATGGTGGAAAATTGTTTGATACCTCCATTACACTTCCGGGTACAACGGATGAGGCTCGTCTGGGTACTAAATGCACATTGAAACCTGCATTAGAGAAACCGCAGCTGCTCCATCTTACCCGTGCCTACAGTTATGTAGGTCCGGCCTGGTATTCACGCGAGATTCAGGTACCTTCCGACTGGAAAGAAAAAGATTGTATCCTTCATCTGGAACGTGTATTATGGGATACACAAGTATGGATAGACGGGCAGAAAGTAGAAGGTCATGAAGAGAGTCTGACGACTCCGCATGAGTATGACTTGACTCCTTATATTCAGCCCGGGAAAAAACAGGTGCTGACTGTCAGAGTGGACAACCGTAAGCGTTATGACATGTCAGTGAATGACCTGGCACATGCCTATACAGATGCCACTCAGGTAAAGTGGAATGGTATCTTAGGCGACATGTACATCAAGGCCGTGGAGAAAACACGCGTAGAAAGTCTGCAGCTTTATCCGGATGTTGCTTCACGTACAGTAAAGGCTGTAGTTTCTGTATATAATTCGTCTTTACAGACTGTACCGGTTAATCTTAGCCTGCAGGTAAAAGGAAAGGATGATAGCAAATCGTACGCTTCTGTCGAAGCTCAAGCAGAAGCCGTGAAAGGTTATTCAACGGTAGAACTGACCTGCCAATTAGGGGATAATGCTCCTCTGTGGGATGAATTCAATCCTTATCTTTACGATGCTTCTGTAGAATTAGTATCCGGAAAATCGACTTCACTTACAACTGAAACATTCGGATTGCGCGATATACGCCATGAAGGAAACAAACTGGTGTTGAACGAAAAACCGATATTCCTTCGTGGTACATTGGAGTGCTGCATTTTTCCTTTGACCGGCACACCTCCTACTGATGAAGCTTCGTGGGAAAAACTTTATGCTTCTGCACGCGAATATGGAATGAATCATCTCCGTTTCCACTCCTGGTGTCCGCCGGAGGCAGCGTTCAATGTAGCCGATGAAATGGGATTTTATGTACAGGTAGAGCTTCCGGTATGGAGTGTGACGCTTGGAAAAGATTCTGCTACGGTCGAGTTCTTGCGTGCCGAAGCAAAGCGTATAAGTAAGGAATATGGCAATCATCCTTCTTTCTGCTTCTGGAGCATCGGAAATGAGCTGCAGTATGATTTCAATATTTTGGCATCCATGTTGGGTGAAATGAAGGTTGCAGACGACCGCCATTTATATACCACCACTTCGTTTACATTCGAAAAAGGTCACGGCGACTGGCCGGAAAACCAGGATGATTTCTTCGTCACTCAGTGGACCAAGAAAGGATGGGTACGTGGACAGGGAGTATTCAATCAGGAACTGCCGTCATTCGATAAAGATTTCCGGGCATCCATAGATGGTATGGAGGTACCTTTGGTGACTCACGAAGTAGGACAGTACTCTGTCTATCCGGATCTTACGGAAATTCCTAAATATACAGGAACTTTGATGCCGCTGAATTTTATGGCGGTGAAAGAAGATTTAGAGAAGAAAGGATTGATAGACAAGGCTCCACAATACCTGCAGGCTTCCGGAAAATTAGCCGCCATTCTGTATAAAGAAGAAATAGAGCGTGCTTTGAAAACACCGGGCATCAGCGGATTCCAGTTGCTCGACCTGCACGATTTTCCGGGACAGGGAACAGCGTTGGTAGGACTGCTCAATGCATTCTGGGAAAGCAAAGGTATTCTTACAGGTGAAGAATTCCGTGAATTCTGCGCGCCAGTAGTTCCGTTGCTGCGTTTCCCGAAAGCTGTATATACGAATAATGAAACATTCGAAGCACAAATAGAACTTTGTAATTACGGAAAGGATGAGTTGAAGAACAGCACTCTTTCCTGGGAGATTACCGCAGACGGACGCTCGTTAGGCAAGGGAAAGACTCCGGCAGCTGCATTGGCTTTCGGTCATAACGGTGGATTGGGAAAAATTTCATTTCCTTTGCAGCAGGTAACCAACGCTTCGAAATTAGAAGTTTGTTTGTCGCTTGACGGAACAGCATACCGTAACCGCTGGAACGTATGGGTTTATCCGTCATTCGTAGATACAAAATGGGGAGACGTGAAATACACCCGCAGCTACGACGAAGCAATGGCGTTGCTCAAGAAAGGTGAGAAAGTGCTGTTCAATCCCGACTGGCGTACACTTCAAGGCATTGAAGGAAAGTTTGTGCCGGTATTCTGGAGTCCGGTACACTTCCCGAATCAGGCTGGTACCATGGGAGTACTTTGTAACCCCACTCATCCGGCTTTGGCTGACTTCCCGACCGACATGCACACCGACTGGCAATGGTGGGATTTGAATATCAATTCGACTACCTTGGTAGTAGACAGCCTTCAGGGAGGTGCTCCTGTGGTAGAGATGGTAGACAATTTTGTTCATAACCGTCGTCTGGCTTCCTTGTATGAAGGACGTGTAGGAGAAGGAAAACTGATGCTGGCCACTTTTGATTTGCAGACCGCTCTTGACAAACGTCCAGTGGCTCGTCAGATGCTTTATTCTATTCTGAACTACATGAACAGCGAGGAATTTGCTCCCACTCCGGTAGAAGGATTGGATAAGATAAAAGGCATGTTTGGAACTGCGCGTAACCAGAAACAGTCTGCGGAGGGTATTTATTAGTAACATATCTTTTTTAACCGTATAACCATGAAAAATCATCAATTGTTTATCTATTTTATTTGCCTGGTTTCGGCTATGGGAGGACTCCTCTTTGGATACGACTGGGTAGTGATAGGAGGTGCCAAACCTTTCTATGAAGAATATTTCCATATTGCCGGCAATGAGGGTATGCAGGCATTGACTATGAGTATCGCCTTGCTGGGATGTTTGTTGGGGGCTACTATGGCAGGTTTTCTGGCCGACCGTTATGGACGCAAGAAGCTGCTGGTATTATCCGCTTTTATCTTTTTTGCCTCTTCGTGGGCCACAGGAGCTGCTACGGCAATTCCTGCATTTATCATTGCTCGCCTTGTAGGAGGAATGGCTATCGGACTGGCAGCCGATCTTTCTCCGATGTACATTGCAGAAGTGGCACCTACCCAGATTCGTGGTAAGCTCGTCACATTGAACCAGCTGACCATCGTATTGGGAATTCTTGGCGCACAGATTGTAAATATGCTGATTGCAGAGCCGGTACCGGAAGGTGCTATGGCGGCCGATATCTTGAACTCATGGAACGGACAGACCGGATGGCGCTGGATGTTCTGGGCCGTATGCGTTCCTTCGGGACTCTTTTTCCTGCTGGCATTGTTTATTCCAGAAAGCCCGCGTTGGCTGGCCAGTATGAAGCAGATGGAGAAAGCTAGAAAAGTGCTGTGTTCCATTGGGGGAGCTGCCTATGCAGACAGTGAAATTGAAAATTATACTCGTGCAGGTGCAGATTCGCATGCAGAAAAAGGCGTATTGTCCTTGCTCTTCTCTTCTAAAATGCGGAACGTGCTGATTATCGGTATCGTGGTAGCCATGTTCCAGCAGTGGAGTGGCACCAATGTCATCTTCAATTATGCACAGGAAATTTTTCAGGCAGCAGGTTATGGCATTTCAGACGTACTGATGAACATTGTTGTGACGGGTATTGCCAATCTGGTATTTACGTTTGTGGCCATCTATACCGTCGACCGCTTGGGAAGAAAGACGTTGATGCTGACTGGTTCCATCGGACTGGCAGGTATCTATACCTTGTTGGGATTAAGCTATTTCTTTGAGTTCAAAGGCTTCATCATGATTGTGTTTGTGGTATTGGCAATCGGGTTCTATGCTATGTCGTTGGGGCCTGTCACCTGGGTGTTGCTTTCTGAAATATTCCCCAATAAGGTGCGTGGCGTAGCCATGGCTGTATGTACGGCTGCGTTGTGGATTGCTTCCTTCCTGCTTACCTACACATTCCCTTTCCTGAATTCCGGACTGGGTACAGGCGGTACTTTCCTGCTTTATGCCGTTATCTGTTTCTGCGGATTCCTGTTTGTATGGCGCCGTATTCCGGAGACCAAAGGAAAATCGTTGGAAGAATTGGAGAAAGAATTAATTAAGTAAAGGTTTGAAATATTAGGGTTATAAATTACAATGGGTATGAAGAAAGCACTTCTTTTTTTAGGACTCTCTTTGTATGCGAGTTTAGGGTATGCTCAAAACGAGCAAAGACTTGTGTTTAATTTTGCCTCTCCCCGGCAAACCATTCATAGCTTTGGGGCATCCGATTGCTGGCGTGTACAGTATATTGGTAAAAACTGGCCGATAGAAAAGCGGAACCAAATAGCTGATTTGTTGTTCAGTTCTGAATTGGATTCGTGGGGAAATCCGAAAGGTATTGGACTTTCTATGTGGCGCTTTAATATTGGTTCGGGTAGCCATGAAGCCGGTGATAATGGAGGAGTCGCTTCTCTGTGGCGTCGCACAGAATGTTTTTTGGATAAGGAAGGAGATTGGGATTGGGATAAACAAGAGGGACAACGGTGGATGTTGCAGGCCGCACGCGAACGGGGAGTACGCTATTCTTTGGGCTTCTCCATCACCGCTCCCTATTTTATGACGAAGAACGGAATGGCTCGGGCCAGTGAAAAGACTCCGTATGCGAATATTCGTGAAGATCAGTTTGATGACTATGCGGCTTTTTTGGCAGAAGTATCTACTCATCTGGGACTGGATTATTTGAGTCCCATCAATGAGCCTCAGTGGGAGTGGGTAGGTAGTGGACAGGAAGGTATGCAAGCTACTAATGAAGAATGCAGTCGCCTTATTCATTTATTGGATAAAGAATTAAAACGCCGTGAATCAAAAACAAAAGTGGTTTTCGGTGAAGCGGGTGATATTCGGTATCTTTATCGTTCGGGAACGAATAAGCCGGAAAGGGATAATCAGCTGAAGGAGATTTTTTCAAAGAAAGGAATACACTCCATTTATGGACTTTCATCAGTTGCTTCTATCGTGAGTGGGCATTCTTATTGGAGCACATGGCCTGTGGATACATTGGTACAGACTCGTAAGGAACTGGCAGAGGAATTGGGAAAACAACTTCCTGCGAACTACACCTACTGGCAAACCGAATATTGTCCGATGGAACAGAACCCGGATAATCCGCGAGGAGGTGGCGGTCGGGATTTAGGGATGAATACAGCACTTTATGTGGCGCGTGTGATTCATCATGATCTGACTGTCGCTAATGCTGCTTCTTGGCAATGGTGGACGGCTTTCTCCGAATGGAATTATAAGGATGGCCTGATTTTTATAGATGATGGAACAATTGCAGATGGTGCATCACGAGGCGATGAGAAAATGATAGAGACCTGTAAAAATGATGGCGTATTTCGTACTTCCAAGTTATTATGGGCACTAGGAAACTATAGCTTTTTTGTACGTCCGGGTATGGTACGCTTGGATGGTGGGGCAGAAATGGAGGAGGCTACTTCTGTAATGGCTTCAGCGTATATAGATAAATCATCAAAGCAGGTTGTGGTAGTTTTAATTAATTACTCAGAGGAGAATCAAAAGGTAGATTTGTCTTTCCAGTCACTTCCCAATGAATATCATGCTCAGAAGTATAAACTATTTGAGACTTCTAATCGTAGTGATTTGCAATATAAAGGGATTGTCGGAAATAAGTTTGAAGTTCCAGCCCGTTCCATTCTGACTTTAGTTGGAGTAGAATAATATTGAAAGGAATTATAAATTCAATAGTTATGACTTTAAATCGATTGTTTCTTTTGGCCGGTTATTTGTGGATAGCTGGAACACTTCAAGCTCAGTTGGCAGATAAGCAAACCTATTTGAATGATTTCAAGAAGGAAATGACTTTGGAGTGGCCTGATAATCGTACGTTAAATATCGTTTTCCACGGACATAGTGTACCTACAGGATATGCCTGTACTCCTATGGTAAATACATTACAGGCGTATCCTCATTTAGTCTTTCATGCCTTGAAAACTCAATATCCGTATGCTGTGCTGAATGTGATAACTACATCTATAGGTGGAGAACAGGCAGAACAAGGTGAAAAACGCTTTAAGGATGAAGTACTTACGCATCGGCCTGATGTGCTGTTTATCGATTATGCCTTGAATGACAGAGCTATTGGCTTGGAACGTAGTGAAAAAGCCTGGCGTAAGATGATAGAATCTGCTTTAGCAAAAAATCTCAAAGTGATATTGTTTACTCCGACGCCTGATCTAACGGAAAATATCATGGATGAAAATGCTCCTTTGGCTGGGCATGCAGAGATGATACGTCGGTTGGCAACAGAGTATCATGTTGGACTTGTTGACTCATACCGGTTGTTTAAAGAAAAAGCCGAGAACGGTGAGGATTTGCAGAAGTATATGAGTCAGAGTAATCACCCAAACTCTGCTGGCCATAATTGTGTGGCGGCTGAGATTTTAACTTGGTTTTTCTAATAATCAGTATATAGTGTTTTTGTACATCATTTTAGGAATATTCTACATTTTTTTGTTGGCGTATTCTTCTGAACTTTGTAACAGTAAAATGATGTAGTACAGCTAATTAAAATAATAGTTTTATATGGAAAAAATAACAGAATATTTGATTCAAAGCACAGTAAATACTTCTGAAGTAAGAGCTTGGGAGGAGATTGTGATGTTGCCTACATATGGCATTGGTAAAGAAGAAAAAAATCCGATATTTCTTGAGAAACGCGTGTATCAGGGAAGCTCCGGTTCGGTATATCCTTATCCGGTAGTTGAAAAGATTGAAGATGAAAAGCATGACCGTCCCTGGAGAGCTTTCTTTATTGAAAACGAATACATCAAGCTGATGATTCTTCCGGAACTGGGCGGACGTATTCAAATGGCATACGATAAAGTAAAGAAGCGTCATTTCGTATATTATAATCAGGTAATCAAACCGGCATTAGTGGGACTGACCGGACCGTGGATCTCTGGTGGTATTGAGTTTAACTGGCCGCAGCACCATCGTCCCAGTACATATCTTCCTACTGACTGCATGATTGAAGAATTCCCTGATGGAAGCAAGACCATCTGGTGTAGTGAGGTAGAACGTATGTTCCGTACCAAAGGTATGGCAGGCTTTACCCTCTATCCGGGAAAGGCTTATATTGAAATCAAGGCAAAGGTGTACAACCGTACTCCGTTCCCGCAGACTTTCTTGTGGTGGGCTAATCCGGCGGTAGTAGTGAACAAAGACTATTATTCAGTGTTCCCGCCTGATGTCAATGCGGTGTTCGACCATGGAAAACGTGCGGTATCCAGCTTCCCTATAGCCACGGGTGAATATTATAAAGTGGATTATTCTGCCGGAGTAGATATTTCACGCTACAAAAACATTCCGGTACCGACTTCTTACATGGCCATCAATTCGAAATTTGATTTTGTGGGAGGGTACGAAGAACATATTGAAGCAGGATTGTTGCATGTGGCCGACCATCATGTAAATGCCGGTAAGAAACAATGGACTTGGGGTAACGGTGATTTCGGACAGGCTTGGGACCGCAACCTGACGGATGAAGACGGACCATACATTGAACTAATGACCGGTATGTACTGCGATAACCAGCCTGACTTTACTTGGTTGCAACCTTACGAAGAAAAATCATGGGTGCAGTACTTTATGCCTTATCAGAAAGTAGGCATGGTGAAGAACGCTACTCGTGATGCACTGATCAACTTGCAACCGGTGGAAGAGGGACGTATGAAGGTAATTCTTTATACTACTGCGGCTCATCGTGAAGTACGTGTTATGCTGATCAATACGGTAAATGGAAAGATTTATCTGGATGCGTTGACGGCTGTTTCTCCAGAAAATTCTTATACAGAAATTGTGGCATGCGATACACAGAAGATGGAGGATTTAAAACTGACCGTGCTTGATGAAAAAGGTAAGGTGCTGGTAAGTTACCAGGCTGCTAAACCCGAAATCAGACCGATTCCGGAACCGGCTAAGGCAGCACTCGACCCGAAGAAGATTGCCAGTATGGAGCAGCTTTTCCTGACAGGTCATCACTTGGAACAGTATCGTCATGCTACTTACTTGCCGATGGATTATTATATGGAGGCTCTGAGTCGTGATGAAAGCGATATTCGTTGTAACAATGCCGTAGGATTGCTTCTTATGCGCCGCGGACGCTTTGCTGAAGCACAGAAATATTTTGACCGTGCCATCAAGACACAGACAGAACGTAATCCGAACCCATACGAAGGAGAACCTTACTATAATTTAGGCTGGAGCAAGAAAATGCAAGGTGACATAGACGGTGCATACGATGCTTTCTTCAAGGCTACCTGGAATGCCGCATGGCAAGATTCTGGCTACATGGGCCTGGCACAGATAGACATGATCCGTGAAGACTATGCAAACGGACTTGACCATATCGACCGTTCGTTGTATCGCAACTGGCTGAATCACAAAGGACGTCAGTTGAAGGTTTCTTTCTTGCGTAAGACAGGTGATTTTGCGAAGGCTGAGGCGCTTATCAATGACTCTTTGGCGATGGATAAGTTCAATATGGGATGCCGCTTCGAATCTTATCTGATTCATACATTGCAGGGAAATACCGAAGCTGCCGCTGCCGCAAAGGCTGAAATGAAATCTTTGATGCGTGGTGCCGTACACAGCTATCTGGAATATGCCATCGACTATGCATCGGCAGGTATGTATGAAGAAGCTACTCAGCTGTTGTCTTTTGTAACGGAAGAAAACGAAGCTACTTATCCGATGGTATATTATGCGTTGGGTTATTTTGCTTCCAAGATGGGTAAGAAAGAAGAGGCTGTGGCTCTTTACAAGAAAGCAGAAACCATGTGTCCGAACTACTGCTTCCCGAACAAACTGGAAGAAGTACTGATGCTGAATGATGCGATGTTGCTTAATCCGGAAGGAGCCAAGGCACCTTATTACTTGGGTAACTTCCACTATGCGGCTCGTATTTATGATGAAGCTATTGCTTGCTGGGAAAAATCAGCATCTATCGATGATACTTATCCTACAGTATTGCGTAACCTGTCACTGGCTTATTATAACAAACAACATAATCCGCAGAAAGCATTGGCTACACTGGAAAAAGCTTACAACCTGGATACTACCGACGCGCGTATTCTGATGGAGCTCGATCAGCTTTACAAGAAACTGCGTTATCCGCACCGCCAGCGTCTGGACTTCCTGGAAGCACATGCCGACGTGGTAGAACAGCGTGATGACTTGTGTATCGAGCGTATTACACTCTATAACCAGTTGGGTGAATATCAGAAAGCATACGATTTGATTAACTCTCGTAAGTTCCATCCGTGGGAAGGTGGTGAAGGAAAAGTTACCAGCCAGTATTTGCTCTGTCGTGTGGAACTGGCTAAGATTGCCATCCGTGAAGGTCGTTTTGCCGATGCAGTCCGCTTGTTGAAGGAAACTGAAAAATATCCAGACAACTTGGGTGAAGGTAAGCTTTCTATGGCCGAAGAAAACGACATTCACTATTGGATGGGATGTGCTTACGAGGGTCTTGGCGAAGAAGCGTTGGCTAAAGAATACTTTACAAAAGCTACCAAGGGCTCTGCTGAACCTGCCATCGCCTTCTTCTATAACGATCAGCAGCCCGACAAGATTTTCTATCAGGGACTGGCATGGCGTAAGCTGGGCGAAGAAGACAAGGCACGCAGTCGTT
The DNA here is from genome assembly GCF_000187895.1 of Phocaeicola plebeius DSM 17135. Lineage (GTDB taxonomy): Bacteria > Bacteroidota > Bacteroidia > Bacteroidales > Bacteroidaceae > Phocaeicola > Phocaeicola plebeius. Next base: position 25,814 of record NZ_DS990127.1, read on the forward strand.
TCAACCGCCTGATTAGGCATGGTGAGAAACATCTGTTTGACAAGGTGAAGATTGACTACTTTGCTGTATCGCTCCCCGACCTGCTGATTTGGGATGACGACCTGAACGTACGCAACCAGATTCACTGCAACCTGGTGATGGGTATGGGGTATCTCGGATTGGGCGACAAGGAACAGGCTCGCAAGTTCCTGTCTGAAGTAGCTCGTCTGGACATTAACCATCAGGCCGGAAAGCAGCTTTTGGAAATGTGTGACTAGCTGGTTAAGTAAGGAGACTGCCTGTATCAGGCAGTTCCCTTGTTTTCAATAAAATGTATTTATTCACTAAGTTAACATAATCTATTAATTATGAAGCAATTGTATTTATTATTAATGTTATTTGCTCTTTTCTCCTTAGAAGGGTGTAAGGATGACGGCGAAATGTCTTTTCCAGCCTCTTCCTCGCCGGAGATTGTAGTAGAGCGAAACGATTTGTATTCAAATCCTAACAGGAAGTTTATCATTAAAGCCGATTTGAAAGACGATTTAGGCTTGAAGTCCTTGAAAATCAGCATTCCTGAGTTCTATTTGGATAAGGAAATTACTTTTCCTACGGATGATTTGCTGACTGAGTATAAGTTGGCTTATGAGTTCCTGGCTCCGGCCGATACGAAGGAAGTTGAAACTTACAAAGTAAACCTTGTTTTGACAGATGTTTCAGGCAATAGTGTAGCGAAAGAACTGACCTTGCATCTGGACGGCGACTTCAATGTACCTGTTTTCTCCGATGTCAAACCAGTAGATGGAATGGTCAAGATTTTAGGGGAGGATATGAGTCTGGAAGTTTCGTTTACTGTTGCCGATGATACTGGACTGGACTCTGTAATAGTAGAAGAAAAGAAATTGGGCATCAAAGAACGGATTAAGCTGAATGGTGAGAAAGAATACACCTTCAGTAAGACCTATTCCTTACCTTCCGAGCCAGCCAAATACGAACTGAGCATTGCTGCTATTGATAACTTCATTGAGCCGAATAAAGCGGTACAGAAACTAGGCTTTAGCGTTTCCAGCGAGATGGTAACATTATTCTTGGCCGATGTACCTAAAGACGCCGATCTGCAGGAAGATATATTCGGAGTGCCCATGTACTATCATGAAAAGAAAGATGGTGTATTCAAGTTCAGATATTATGCCGATACCGACAACAAGGAAATCTATTTCTTGGGACAAGAGACTGCTTTCGAACCACATTGCTTTGGTAAAGCTTCCGAGGACGGAAAACTTATGAACAGTATCACAGCTGAGCCTATCATTTTGCCGACTAAGGGGTATTATGAACTGGCAGCAGATACGAAGAATATGACTTACGAAGTGACTGCTTATACACCGACGTCTTCAGTTTGGAATCCGACAAATATTACCATTTGTGGTAATGGTATGGAACTGGGCGGATGGAATCCTAATAATACAGATCTGTTATTGGCTGCCAATCCAGATAATCCATATATCCTTGAAAGAGATTTGAATCTGACAGGTACGGATATTGCCATGACCATTACTTCGCCTAACTGGGGAAATCCATTCTGGCGCTTGGATGCAAATGCTACTATCGTTTATATGGGTGGAGGTAATTTTACTTATCCCAATACAAAGACCGGTACATATAAATATAAGATGGATACTGAAATAGGACGTGCAGTCTTGATAAAGGAATAGTAAAAAATAGGAACCATGAAAAAGAACATTTTACTTTTTATAGTAATAGCCTGCATGTCATGTTTGGCTGTGAATGCACAGATTGTAGTAAAAGGAACTGTGATTGACGCGAATAACGGGCCGTTGATTGGCGTAAATATTATGGAGAAGGGGACGACGAATGGTGTCATTTCTGATATGGACGGACATTATGTCATTACGGTCAAGAATGCCGATGCTCAGCTGGTCTTCACTTACATATCATATAAGACGAGGACTGAAAAAGTAGGGGCTCGCAAAGAGATCAACGTAACGTTGCAAGAAGACACTGAGACTTTGGATGAAGTTGTAGTAGTGGGATATGGTGTGCAGAAGAAAAGCGATTTGACAAGTTCGATTTCTTCAGTGAAGGGCAAGGACGTCAGGTCGATGAATGTAAGTAATGCAACCGAAAGCTTGCAGGGAAAAGTGGCCGGTATTACGGTAGTAGGAGCAGGAGGTCCCGGTGCACAACCGAAGGTACTGATCCGTGGATTCTCTACCATTAACCTGACGACAGATCCCTTATATGTAGTTGATGGTGTCCCGATGGGAGGTGGTATCAACTTCTTGAACCCAAATGAAATTGAAAGCATTGAAGTGTTGAAGGATGCTTCGGCAAGTGCTATTTACGGTAGCCGTGCTTCGAATGGTGTCATAATGGTGACCACACGTAAGGGTAAAGAAGGCAAGCCGACGTTCTATATTGATATGCATTATGGTGTGCAGGAAATGAAGAATCCTTATGACATGGCCGATGCAGTGGAATATGCAGAAATCCTGAATACGGCTGCTCTTAATGCCGGTTATCCTAAGGAATTTGATGACCCTTCGGTATATGCTGGAAAGACTACGAACTGGTGGGGCGCCGGTATTAGAGAGTATACTCCCCAGATGAATGCCAGTATAGGTGTGCAGGGTGGTACTGATAAGAACAAGTATGCTGTCAGCCTGAACTATTATCAGCAGGATTCTTTCTATGAAAAGGGTGGATATAAACGCTTTACAGCTCGTCTGACCAATGATTACAAGTTTAATCGTTTCGTATCGGCCGGATTTGCGCTGAATCCTCGTTATGAGTCATGGGGTAACCCTTCGAACTGGGCTGATTTCGACCGTATTGATCCTATCACTCCTATATTTAAGCCTGAAGAGGAACTTACGGGTGAGGAGAACGAGTACAGTATCTATGCCCGTTCACCGTCTTATGTCTGGAATCCGGTTGCTACGGTAGCGCGCTGGAAACAGAGTAATTACTCGTATGCATTGTCGTCTTCGGCTTATTTGGAGATAAAACCGTTGAAGGACCTGATTTTCCGTTCGCAGTTCTCGCTGGAGTTGGATAGCCGTATTTCCAATTCATTCTCTCCAGACTTTGTAATTGACCCAGCTCACGAATTCCAAACGAACAATAAGATTTCGCGAAGCACGTCGCTTTATCGTAACTGGAGTTTGCAGAATACATTGACTTATCTGAAGACTGTGGCCGATAAGCATAACATGTCTTTCATGGTGGGTAATACACTTGAAGAGTGGAATACGACTACACTGTGGGGAAGCTATGAAAAACTACCGAACAATTCGGATAACCTACAGGAACTGGATGCTGGTACCTTGAATCCTCAGACGGGTGGTAATTCATCTACTACTTCGATTCTGTCTTACTTCGGAAGAGTAAACTATAATTATGCTAATAAGTATTATCTGACGGCTACGTATCGTCTGGATGGTTCTTCCAAGTTTATGTCAAAGAACAAGTGGGCTTCGTTCCCCTCAGCTTCGTTGGCATGGCGTGTTTCGGGCGAACCGTTTATGGAAAGTATTTCAACCGTGCTCAACGATTTGAAATTACGTGCCGGATGGGGACGCGTGGGTAATCAGAACTTACCTTCGGGTGTGTATATGTCGCAGTTGGGACAGAGCTACTATGCTTTTGGCGACAATGTGGTGAACACCACTTATCCGAGCCTGGTAAAGAATGAAGATGTGAAGTGGGAAACAGTGGAAGATTACAACTTTGGTATTGATTATGGATTCTTCAACAACAAGCTGACTGGTTCATTGGAATACTATGTGAAGAATACACGCGACATGCTTTTCCAGAAGGCTTATCCCAGTTATTCGGGCTTCCCTGGCGATGCTAAAATATGGACTAACGTGGGTTCTATGCGTACAAAAGGATTTGAAATGAGCGTTGCTTACAATGACCAGTTTGGTGATTTTACTTTGGGTGCTACTTTCAACTTGACTACGTTCGATGTTAAGATGACCGAGTTGACTGGTGATAAAGATCCGCTGTACGGCAATGGTGAGAAGACGAAAACAGTGGAAGGTGACGAACCTGGCTACTTCTATGGCTACGTGGCCGACGGTCTCTTCCAAAACAAGACGGAGCTGAACAGCCATACTAATAACGAAGGGCAGTTCCTGCAGCCTTATGCTAAGGAAGGCGACATACGTTTCAAGGACATCAACGGTGACGGTGTGCTGAATGCTGATGACCGCACAAAGATCGGTTCTCCTTGGGCTGACGTTACGATGGGATTGAACTTGAACCTCGGTTACAAGAACTTTGACTTGGTTGCAAACTTCTATGCCAGCGTGGGCAATGACCTGGTTAACCAGAATATCAGCGAGCTGTACAACGCCGGAGGTGGTAATAAAGTGAATAAAATCAGTGGTCTGATGGATATGGCTTGGCACGGCGAGGGAACTTCCAATAGCATACCCCGTCTGTCGTCGGTAGATAACAATGAGAATTTCACGAAATTCTCTTCGCTTTACATCGAAGACGGTTCGTTCTTGCGTCTGAAGAATCTGCAGTTGGGATATACCTTCAATAAGATTCCTTATTTGAGTAAGTTACGTGTTTATCTGGCAGCCCAGAACCTGTTTACCATTACGGGATACGACGGCATCGAGCCTGAAGTTTCTGGAAGTGTATTGGGCTTTGGTTTCGGTGGATGGAACTATCCGGTACAACGAGTTTATTCAGTAGGAGTTAATGTAACGTTTTAAATTAGTACAAGTATGAAGAAGTGTTTTTTAGCCATTATAATAGCTTCGTGTGGATTGTTTTCTTCTTGCGAGGACTTTATCGAGCACGAGCAGAGAGGTGTTCAGAATTTGGACAACTATTTCCAAACCGACACCGAATGTCAGGAGTTTGTGAACGATTTGTATAAACGTGCCTTTTTGCATTACGACTGGTCGCCCTTGTGCTCTTCACGTATTGCCAACGAGACAGCAACCGATGATGCATGGATGGGAAATACCGGACAGAGTGCGGAGATTTTTATTCCGGCAGCGCAGTATTTGATTACGCCTAACAGAATGGGTGAGCTGCTCAATCTGTACAAAATCCGTTATCAGAACATTATGGCATGCAATATCGCCATCGAGTCTATTCCGGGCGCACCGATTATGGACGAGAAAAAGAATCAGTATGTGGGCGAAGCGCTCTTTTGCCGTGCTTACAATTACTTGGAACTGGTGGCCAACTTCGGAGGTGTACCTTTAGTATTGGAAATGCTTTCGTCTAGCGAAATGGACAAGGTGCGTGCAAGCAAGGAAGAAGTGTACCAGCAAATCGAGGCGGACTTGAAAACAGCCATTCACAAGGTGAGCAGTTCCTACGAGGATGGCAATAAAGGCCGCGCTTCAGTATGGGCATGCACTGCTTTGCTGGCAAGGGCTTACCTGTATCAGAGCAAGTGGGAAGAGGCTTATCATTATGCCGACACGACGATTGTAAACGGCGGATTCAAGCTGGAACCTAACTTCGTGAACATTTGGGACGTGAATAATCCTAACGGTGTGGAATCCATCATCGAGGTGCAGACCAATACCGAGTCGGACAAGGCTCTGGGCAACCAGTTGTGTACTTTGTGTGGTGCCCGTGGCGAGAAAGCCGAAAACTTCCCCAGCAAAGATGCTGCGGACGTGATGGACGGATGGGGATGGGGAACACCGACCAGCGACCTGGAGAACTGCTACCTGTCTGAGAACGACGAGATACGCCGTCGCAGTACGATTACGGTTTATGGCGAACCCGCTTATGGAGATGAAGAACTGAATCCTTCTTATATGTTTGATCTGGAGCAGAACAAGTCGGGACGTGTGATCCGCAAATACTACGTGCCCATTGCAACCCGTCGGACGCTGTTTGACAAACGCTACAATGCGCCGCTCAACACGCCTATTATCCGTTTGGCCGAAATGTATCTGACCCGTGCCGAGGCCGCTTATTACTTGGGTAAGTATGATAGTGCGATGGATGATGTTGACATCGTGCGGAGTCGTGTAGACCTGCCGGGTAAGAAGGGTACGGTTTCCGGAACCGATATTCTGTATGCCATCTGGAAAGAACGCCGTATGGAACTGGCTTTCGAGGGACTCCGTTTGTACGACATCCGTCGCCAGATAGATCCTGCCACTAATCAGCCTGTCATCGCTGGCCTTTTCGGTCCGAACGGAAGCTTCGTACATTATAATACGGTTGAGTCGACCGACGAATACGAGACTAGCAACCTGAAAGAATTACAGGATAAGGGGATAAATTTTGACATCAACAAACATCTGCTTTGGCCTATTCCGCAGTCGGAAATTGACCGAAGTTTTGGACAGATCACGCAAAATCCTAATTATTAATAGTCTAGCAATAACGGAAAATGTGACTTGTGCGGCTCGCGAGCAATGCAAGTACGGCTCGCGAGCCACATTTGTGTTACAGTTGTTCGATACTTGTGTGCAGGAAAGGGGCTTCCTGCTGGTTGTAGGCTAATTGAAAAAATTGAACTATTTAACGTAGAAACAATGAATCACAAGAATTATATGTATGTATGGGGACTGGGCGCTCTGTTCGCTTTGTCTTCCTGTAGTTCCGAATTGGATATTCCGGAAGCTCCGGTCTATAACCGGGAACGTTCGTTGACGGTCACTCTAAATCAGGAGTTTCAGACCATCGATGGTTTTGGTGCTTCTGATGCATGGCGCTGCCAGATGGTAGGTCGCTATTGGCCGGAGGAGAAGAAGAATGCCATTGCCGACTGGTTGTTCAGCCACGAATTTGACGAGAACGGCAATCCTAAAGGCATCGGGCTCTCGATGTGGAGATTTTATATTGGCTCCGGTAGTATGGAGCAGGGTGCCGAAAGTGGTATTGCTGACGAGTGGCGGCGTGCGGAATGTTTCCAGTCGGCCGACGGAACGTATGACTGGGAGAAACAGGCCGGACAACGCTGGTTTCTGCGGGCTGCGCGTGACAGAGGGGTTGGACGTTTTCTAGCTTTCAGCCTGAGTGCCCCTGTCCACATGTCGTTGAATGGCAAAGGATTTTCTACTCCGGAACAACGCATGAACATTCAAGAAGGCAAGATGCCCGCTTATGCCGACTTCCTGGTAGATTGTATTGAAAACCTGCAAAAGAAAGAAGGCGTTACCTTTAATTATTTGAGTCCGGTGAACGAACCGCAATGGGACTGGAGTTCGGGTTCGCAGGAAGGTACACCGGTGACAAACGAAGAAATGCACCAGTTTGTCACGCTGCTCTCCGAACGCCTCAGTCAGCGCGGACTCTCCACTACCATTGCTTTGGGCGAAGCCGGCAGCATCAACTACCTGTATCAGGACGTGAACGCCGAGAACCGCGACAATCAGATAGAAGCCTTCTGGAATCCGTCTTCTTCCTTAAGCATCGCTTCCTTGCCTAATGTCGAAAAAGTGATGACAGGCCACAGCTACTGGTCGGTATGGCCTTTGGAAGACATGATTTCCCACCGTCGCAACCTGAGTACCAAGATAGGAACGTATTCGGGCCTGAAGTACTGGCAGACGGAATACTGTCCGATGGAAAGCCCCGGCACGTCAGAAGTGCCCAATGGTGATGGCAATGTGCGCGATCTGGGTATGCAGACGGCTCTTTATGTAGCCCGCATCATACATCACGACCTTACTTATGCCAATGCCTCTTCTTGGCAGTGGTGGACGGCTTTGACCCGTGCCAACTATAAAGACGGTCTGATCTACCTGGATGATGGAAACAGCGAAGGCGGACAGAGTGCCGGATATTGCAAGGAAGACGGATATGCCCGCGACTCGAAACTGATGTGGGCGTTCGGAAATTACTCCTTCTTTGTACGTCCAGGCATGAAGCGCGTAGCCGTAACGACCGACAGTTCCGACCCTCTCAATGAGGCGAAGGACGTCATGATCAGCGCCTACAAAGATGAGGCTGCCGGTAAGCTTGTGATTGTAGCTGTCAATATCGGCAAGGTGAACCGCGAGTACCACCTGAACACAGACTGTAAGTTGAAGAACCAGACACTGGTACCTTACGTTACCTCCGAGAACTCCAATCTGGCGAAAGGCACCGAAATGCCTGTTGACGAGTTGTCGATACCGGCCCGTTCGGTTGTGACTTTTGTTGGCGAGATAGAGTAATAGGCTGGTAGTATACTTGGGAATAGAAAGATAATAATATCGGGCATGAGCAGATAATATGTTTATGGAATCTATAATGAAAGGTTGGAAGCTGGGCTTATTGGTAGGAAGTTTTGGGTTGACATCTAATGCTTTTGCTCAACAGCGGCCCAACATTTTATGGCTGACATATGAAGACACTTCTCCCCAATTCATTGGCTGTTATGGCAACAAAGAGGCGAAAACGCCGGTAATGGACGGATTGGCAGCCGAGGGCGTACGTTTTACAAATTCTTATTCAACGGGGACAGTGTCCTCGCCCAGCCGTTTTTGTCTTATTACGGGCTGTCGTCCTGGACGGTATGGTACGGGAAATCATCGGAGTGATTATGAAATCCCGGAATTTGTTCATGGCTTCCCGGAATACTTGAGGGAAGCTGGCTACTATACATCCAATAATTCCAAGACTGATTATAATCATAAAAATCATAAGGAAATGACGAGTCGTTCTTGGAATGAAAGCAGTAATAAAGCTTCATGGCGTGGACGTAAGCCTGGACAACCTTTTTTCTCGGTCTTCAATGTTTTTCACTCCCATCAATCGCGTACAATGACCAATCCTTGGGATTATTATGAACGCCAGATTCTGGCTCATCTTGACGTCGGAAAACAGATTGCAGAAACTGCGCCTTTCGAAATGCCGGCATTTTATAGAGACAGTCCGGAAATGCGTAAACACGTTTCGCGAGTATATAACGCAATCTCGTTGACTGATCAGGCTTTTGGAGAGATTCTGGCTGATTTGGAAAAGGATGGACTAAGGGACAGCACGATCATTTTCTGTTTCTCTGATCACGGTGAAGGTATACCTCGCGGAAAAGGAAGTGCGTCGGGTATGGGATATCAGGTTCCATTCATTTTATGGATTCCTGAAATGTATAAACACCTGACGCCGTGGGGCAGTGGAGTGGTGACAGATGAACTTGTAAGTTTTGAGGATTTTGCGGCTACAGTATTGTCTTTGGCAGGTGTCGAACTTCCTTCCTATATGGAAGGGGTACCGTTTTTACCTGCCATTCAGGAAAAAAGTAAGAAGTATGTATTTGGAGCATGTGATGCGGTAGATAACAATGCCGAGTTATCCCGTTCGGTTATGGATGGACGTTACATGTATACGCGAGTCTTTACTGCTTACCAGCCTTTTGTGCGTTGGATACCTTATTACGATGTGTCGGATATTCAGCATCAGATGCGGTTGGATTATCGTACCGGTAAGATGAATGCCTGTCAGAAGGAGATTATGGAGCCACGTGCTGTAGAGTATCTGTATGACTTGAAGAAAGATAAGTGGGAGACAACCAATCTGGCTTTTGATCCGGCATACAAAAGCATTGTAGAGGAAATGCGTTCCGCACTGAAGGAACACCTGATACAGACACGCGACGCTAATTTTATACCAGAGTATACATTAGCCAGTGAATGTGTAAAAGAATTGCCTTATTATTATCGACTGAGTGATAAAAAATATCCTATTGAAGAAATTGTGAACGTAGCGATGTTGAGTGGAATGAGTGAGGAAGTGATTCCTCAACAGATTGCTGCTCTGCAAGCTGACAATAAATTTGTCTCTTATTGGGCTTCTGTGGGACTGTTTACTCAAAGACAACATTTGCGGCCTTATATCTCGCAATTGGAAAAAATATTGCCTACGGTAGCTTATCCGCCCGCACAAATTTGGTTAGCAGGTTCGATACTTGAGAATGAAGATTGTAGGGTGGCGCGCAAATTGTTTGATGAATATCTTGTCGGGGAAAACAGATTCTTGACTATTTATGCATTGAATGTTTTGTTGGAGATGAATATGGATATGGCTAACACTTTTGTTCCTCAGTTACGGGAAATTGAAAAGAAGTATGGCAATAATCAGAAAAGACCTGGTGTTGAAGACATGATGCGGATTGCGCGTTTACGCTTAGAGGGTAAAGACTTCCAATTTGATACTTATTGGTAAAAATAGTTGTTTGGTAGCCTAAATAATCACAATTACATGAATACTATTTAACTATTAATGCTTTGAATATGAATATCTTGAATAAACATCTTTTGACCCTTGCCGGTGGCGTTACTCTGGCGGCAAACATGCTCCACGCTGCCAGCGACAACCGTCAGCCGAATGTGGTTTTCATCATGGTCGACGATTATGGTTGGGCTGATGTAGGTTATAACGGGAGTCGTTTTTACGAGACTCCCAACATCGATAGGCTGGCGTCGGAAGGAATGATATTCACCGACGGATATGCAGCTGCGTCCATCAGTTCTCCCTCGCGCGTCAGCTTGATGACGGGTAAGTATCCGGCACGTACTGGTATTACGGATTGGATTCCCGGCTATCAGTATGGCCTGAAGCCGGAACAGCTGAAACAATATAAGATGCTTGCCCCCGAGATGCCTCTGAATATGCCGTTGGAAGAAGTGACGATGGCCGAGGCTTTCAAGGAGCATGGCTATGCCACCTATCATGTAGGCAAGTGGCATTGTGCGGAAGATTCGCTGTACTATCCGCAATATCAGGGATTCGATGTGAACATTGGCGGTTGGCTGAAGGGATCGCCCAATGGTATCCGTCGTTCACAAGGCGGCAAGGGGGCATACTGTTCGCCTTATCGCAACCCTTATCTGCCGGACGGTCCCGAAGGAGAATTCCTGACTGACCGATTGGGTGATGAAAGCATCAAACTGATAAAAAATAGCAGTGCCGACAAGCCTTTCTTCCTGTATCTGGCCTTTTATGCCGTACACACACCGATTGAGGCCAAACCTGAGTATGTGAAATACTTTAAATGGAAAGCACAAAGAATGGGGCTTGATACGATAGTTCCCTTTACCCGTAATCTGGAGTGGTATAAAAATGCCGAATATAAAGCTGGTCATTGGAAAGAGCGCACTATTCAGAGCGATGCCGAGTATGCGGCCTTGATCTATTCGATGGACGAGAATGTAGGACGTGTGATGCAGGCGCTGAAAGACAACGGACTGGACAAGAATACCATCGTCTGTCTGCTGTCTGATAATGGCGGCTTGTCAACAGCCGAGGGTTCGCCCACCTGCAACGCTCCGTTACGCGCAGGAAAAGGATGGTTGTACGAAGGCGGTATTCGTGAACCGTTCATCATCAAATATCCGCAGATGGTAGAGGCTGGAAGCGTGTGTCACACTCCTGTGGTGGCAGTTGATTTCTATCCTACCTTACTTGATATGGCTGGACTTCCTTTGAAGTCCCATCAGCACGTTGACGGCAAAAGTCTGTTGCCCCTGTTGAAGGGAGACCAGGCGTACGACCGTGGTCCCATCTTCTTTCATTATCCCCATTATGGTGGCAAGGGCGATACACCGGCCGGTGCTGTCCGGATGGGCGATTATAAGCTAATCGAGTTTTATGAAGATGGTCATGTCGAACTTTACAATCTGAAGAACGATATTTCCGAAACCCGTGACCTGAGTAAGACGGAGAAGGATAAGGCGGCGGAGATGCAGAAGATGTTGCATCGGTGGAGGACGGATTGTAATGCTAAGATGCCGACTCGTAATCCTCATTACGTACCAGTATGAAGTAAATAATTTGAATTTAGGGAGTCTTCTGACTCTGAGACATCTATCATTAAAATAATTGTAGAGGTGAAACTATCGAAAAACGCATGGCTGCTTGCAGCCTTTGTGAGTACCCATTTGTTGGCTCAGACTTCGGTACAATCGTTGGAAGGGCAATGGAATTACCGGCTGGATGCTAATGATGTCGGACTGGAAGAGAAATGGTATAAAACCGAGTTTTCGGAAACTCTGTTGTTGCCCGGGTCGCTGAATACGAACGGGATAGGCGACCCTGTCAGTGTGAACACTCCTTGGACGGGGTCGATGTGGAACGACGCTTGGTACAAAAGTGACTTTTATGAAAAATATCGTTCGCCGGAGAATACAAAAGTGGTATTCTGGCTTACTCCCGATAAATATTATGTAGGGAAGGCCTGGTATCAGAAGAAGGTGACGGTGCCTGAAGACTGGAAAGACAAGCAGGTTACTCTTCATCTGGAACGTTGCCATTGGGAGACAACTCTTTGGGTGGACGGAAAGAAAATCGGGACGCAGAACTCCTTGGCTGTTCCGCACCGCTACGAATTGGCTGGACTCAATCCGGGCGAACATCTGCTGACCTTGTGCGTGGACAATCGCATCAAGGACATACAGCCCGGTGTAGATGCCCATAGCGTTTCGGACAATACGCAGTCCAACTGGAATGGTGTGGTAGGCAAGATGGCGCTGACAGCCCGTTCCAAGGCTTATATCGACGGAGTTCGTATTGAACCCTTGATGAATGAAAAGAAGATTCGTGCTACCATACGTTTGAATGCCGCCGGCAAGCGTTATTCCGGCCAGCTGACGTTGCGGGTAAAGCATGCTGGCGATGGTCGTACGTTGCCCGAAATGACCTTGCCCGTACAACTTCGTGCAGGATCAAACGAAGTGGAAGCCTTGTATGATATGTCGGCTGATTTCCGTATGTGGGACGAATTCCAGCCCAATGTATATACCTTGCAAATAGCTTTGGATACGAAGGCAGGCAGTGATGTCTGTGAAGAAAACTTCGGTCTTAGACAGTTGGGGACAAAGGGAACGCAGCTTACCGTAAACGGGCGTCCGGTGTTCTTCAGAGGTACGCTGGAGTGCTGTATCTTCCCGAAGACTGGTTTTCCGCCTACCGATGAGGGTGAGTGGAAGCGCATCATGGAGATTTGTCAGGCACATGGCCTGAACCATATCCGGTTTCATTCGTGGTGTCCGCCGGAAGCGGCTTTCAGTGTGGCTGACAAGTTGGGCATGTATCTGTACGTGGAGTGCGGGGCGTGGGCGTCTGACTTGGGGAGCGGTAAGCCCATTGACGACTTTATCTATGAAGAAAGCCGCCGTATTGTCCGTCAGTATGGAAACCATCCGTCTTTTTGCCTGATGTCTTACGGCAATGAGCCGTATGGGGAAAAGCACAAAGAATACCTGCGTCAGTTTGTGAACTACTGGAAAGAGCGTGACAACCGCTTCCTTTATACCACGGCAGCCGGCTGGCCTGCGTTGGACGAGAGCGATTGGCTTTGTCTGCCCGCTCCTCGTATTCAGGCTTGGGGGCAGGGTGTAAAGAGCATCATCAACGCACAGGAACCGAACACCGTGTTCGACTGGAGCGCACGGATATCGAAAACACAGCCCACCATCAGCCACGAGATAGGGCAGTGGTGCGTCTATCCCGATCTGAAAGAGCGGGAGAAATATACGGGTGTGCTGAAAGCTAAAAATTTCGATATCTTCGAGGACCGTCTGCGCGACAACGGACTTTTGCATCTGGCCGACAGCTTCCTGCTGGCTTCGGGCAAATTGCAGACCTTGTGCTACAAGGCCGATATTGAGGCCGCCCTCCGCACAAAGGGGTTTGGCGGATTTCAGTTGTTGGATTTGCATGATTTTCCCGGTCAGGGAAGTGCCTTGGTAGGTGTGCTGAATCCGTTCTGGGAATCGAAAGGATATGTTACTCCGCAGGAGTACAGCGAGTTCTGTAATGAAGTCGTTCCCTTGGTGCGTATGCCCCGCATGATTTACAATTCGGGCGATACGTTGAGGGCGGCGGTAGAGGTAGCCCAGTATGCGGCTTCCGATTTGATGTTGCCTGTCAGCTGGCGACTGGTTGCAAAAGATGGTCGTCTGATGGAATCGGGACGATTTGCGCCCAGTCTGTTACCTACGGGTACCCTGTCGCAGGTAGGAGAGATTGTATTGCCACTGTCTACCTACATTCCGCAACAGTGCCAACTGGAGGTGGAGGTAGGCGGTTATCGCAATCATTGGAACATTTGGTTGTATCCTGTGCGGAAGGTAGATACAGGCGATGTGCTGGTAGTTTCCGAGTGGAACGATGCTGTTCGTACCCGGTTGGCTGAAGGAGGCAAGGTATTGCTGACTGCCCGTGAAGGAACGCTGAAAAACGCAGGGCGCGATTCGGTAGTGGTAGGTTTTTCCTCCATATTTTGGAATACGCTTTGGACTAACGTACAGGCTCCCCATACATTGGGCATTTTGTGTGATCCTCATCATCCGGCTTTACGCCAGTTCCCTACGTCGTACCATAGCGATTATCAGTGGCAGGACGCCATGTCGCACTGCTGTGCTATTCCTTTGTACAAGTTGGGTAATGTAACGCCGGTGGTACGTATCATCGATGACTGGTTTACGGCCCGTTCGTTAGGGATGATAGTAGAACTGAAAGTGGGCAAAGGCTCGCTGCTGCTGTGTGGAGCCGATTTGCTGACTGATGTGCAGAAACGTCCTGCAGCCGTTCAGCTGATGAACAGTCTGCTGGATTATATGAACAGCAGTGTATTCCGTCCTGTCGCTTCTGCCTCGTTCGAGCAGTTGGGTGATCTGTTCCTTTGCGAGGACTAACGTACTGGTAACTGTTTGGAACGTATCTTTCAGAGAAGAAATATCCCGAGTTATTTCGATTCATTCTCCTGACGAATGCAACACATGTTTCTGCATTGGACATTGCCAATCTTTATAAAAAAGATGCTTGGTCGAGCAATATTTGATTAATTTTTAACTCGTCCATTTTTATTGGACACTAATGATTATGTTATATGATGAAAAGTAAAATTAAAATATTATTTTTAGGGTTAATTAGTTGCTTGTGTATAAGTTGTACGTCAGTATATTTACGAGTGCCCAATGCTCCGTTTTTTGCAGATCCAAATTATAATGGCTCAACTGATCCGGAGATAATTTATAATCCTGTAACTAAAGAATTTCTAGTATATTACACTAGCCGTCGGCCATTGTCTGGTAACTCGTTTGTTTCAACTCCGATTGGTGTTATTTCGTCAAAAAATTTATTGGATTGGACATTTAAGGGATATTGTTCTTTCGATGGAAATGGTGGGGACAAGGATTCTCCTATGACTTTTTGGGCACCTGGTATGATTGTTGTTGGTGATTCGTGTCATATGTATGTGACACGTAAGGAAGATTCTACTCCTCCTTGGGGAGGCCCTAGCAAGGTTGTGCATTATGTAGCTCCTTTGACTGATATGATAAATGGTTGGAGATTTGTGGATGTTGCAATTAATGAACCTAATGCGATAGATGCTTGTCTGTTTAAGAATTCAAAGGGCTCAATCACAATGATTTATCGGAACTGTTTAACAGGAGAACCACGTTGTGGTACGTTTTGGGCAACTTCGACAGATTTAAAAAACTGGGAAAAGCATGGGTTAGTTCATGGAGATGTGGAAAATGTTGATAAGCATGGCTTTCATTATCAGGAGGGGCCTAATGTGATTTTTTGGAAAGGTTATTATTGGTTGATTACAGATCCTCATTGTGGATTGCCTGTATATCGTTCTAAAGATGGTATAGATTGGAATTACCAGGGTTTAATTTTAGATAAACCTGGGAATCGGTTATATGATGGAACATATGGACGTCATGCAAGCATGATTGTGACATCTGATGATCGTGCATTTATAGTCTATCATGTGGAGCCTTTAAGAAACTATGTAGAATATGATGATACACGGTTGTCAATTGTAGAACAACTTTGTTTCTTGCAAATAGCGGAGTTGAAAATAGTGGATGGTAAATTAATTTGTGAACGCGATGCATTAATACACTTGAGAGAATAGAGTTTTATTCCTTTTCTATCTTTCACCTACTCTCCGGAACTTGATTCAGCCGGAACTCTGTGGCGCAAATTGAAGGGCAATGGATAAGATACAATACTAAAGACTTTCTTTTCTATTGTACAAATAGGGCACTAGGCATCTGTTGGTAACAACTTATTTGTGAATTGCTCATATGTATAATTAATTTTGAATAGTTATTTATGACTAATATGAAGAATATACAGCTTTTTTTGTTATTTTTTCTTTTATTTTCTTGTGCTTCACAAGAACAACCTTCCTATCTTAAACTCTGGTATGAATCTCCCGCTGATGCGACGGTGGCTGACAGCCCGAACGGCTGGCAGGACGATGCCGAATGGCTGAAAGGTCTACCTTTGGGAAATGGTTCATTGGGAGCCGTAGTGTTTGGCGATGTGGCAATGGAGCGAATCCAGTTGAACGAAGAAACCATGTGGTCGGGAAGTCCGCAGGAATGTGATAACCCGGATGCGCCACAGTATCTGGATAAAATTAGACAGCTACTTTTGGAAGGTAAATACAAGGAAGCCACAGAACTGACCAACCGTACGCAGGTTTGTACAGGAAAAGGCTCTGGAGGGGGAAACGGTTCTACGGTTCCTTTCGGTTGTTTCCAGACCATGGGCGACCTTTGGATTGATTTTGCCAATAAAGAGGCTTATTCAGACTATCGCCGGGAATTGAATTTAGAGGATGCAACGGCTACGGTGACTTACACACAGGGAGATGTGCACTTCAAGCGAGAAATATTTATCAGTCATCCCGACCAGGTGATGGTGATTCGCCTGTCGGCAGACAAACAGCAGCAAATGTCCTTCACTTGCCGTATGACGCGTCCGGAATACTTCTTTACACATACCGAAGACGGACAACTGATTATGAGCGGTGCCTTGTCAGACGGAAAAGGAGGAGATGGATTGCAGTATATGGCTCGTCTGAAAGCAGTGACTAAGGGAGGAGAGGTGATTTGTACAGACTCCACTCTGACTGTGAGCGGAGCTGACGAGGTCATGTTGCTTTTGGCGGCTTCTACCGATTATCAGCTGACTTATCCGCATTATAAAGGACGGGATTACCTCTCATTGACTCGCGAGTCTATTGCCAAAGCAGAGAAGAAAACATTTGAGTCTTTGTATCAGGCTCATCAGAAAGAGTATGCGGCTTATTTTGACAGGGCTTCTTTCCAACTGGCAGAATCGCCGGATACGTTGGCAACTGATGTGCTGGTGGCTGAGGCTAAGGCAGGTAAAATCAATCCGCACCTGTATGAGCTGATGTTTCAGTATGGCCGTTACTTACTGATTTCTTCTTCTCGTCCGGGCACGATGCCTGCTAACCTGCAGGGCATTTGGGCCAATAAATTGCAGACTCCATGGAACGGTGATTATCATACGGATGTCAACATTGAAATGAATTATTGGCCTGCCGAGGTAACCAATCTTTCAGAGATGCACTTGCCTATGTTCGACTTGATAGCTTCGCTGGTAGCACCAGGCACGAAAACAGCACAGACTCAATATCAGAAGAAAGGTTGGGTGGTTCATCCTATCACGAATGTGTGGGGGTATACTTCGCCCGGAGAGTCTGCTTCATGGGGAATGCACACGGGAGCGCCTGCATGGATTTGCCAGCACATTGGAGAACACTATCGCTTTACGGGCGACAAGGATTTCCTGAAAAAGATGTATCCAGTGTTAAAAGGAGCGGTAGAGTTTTATATGGACTGGCTGGTGACAGATCCGAAGACAGGTAAGCTGGTATCTGGTCCGGCAGTTTCTCCAGAGAATACGTTTGTGGCTCCTGATGGAAGCCAGTGTCAGATCAGTATGGGGCCGACGCATGACCAACAGACCATCTGGCAGTTGTTTGATGATTTTGAGATGGCATCTGAAGCTCTTCAGATAAACGATGCGTTTACGCAGGCAGTGGGCGATGCAAAAGGAAAATTGCTGGAAACACGTATCGGTTCCGATGGCCGTATTATGGAATGGGCACAGGAATTTCCGGAAGCAGAACCAGGGCATCGTCATATCTCTCATTTGTTTGCCGTGCATCCCGGTTCGCAAATCAACTTGTTGCAAACCCCCGAACTGGCAGAGGCAGCCAGCAAGTCGATGGATTATCGTATTTCACACGGTGGGGGACATACCGGCTGGAGTTCAGCCTGGCTGATTAGTCAGTATGCTCGTCTGCATCGTTCAGAAAAAGCCAAGGAAAGTCTGGATAAGGTATTGGAAAAAAGTTTGAATCCGAACCTGTTCACCCAATGTCCTCCGTTCCAGATTGATGCGAATTTTGGTACCACAGCCGGCATTGCAGAAATGCTACTGCAAAGTCATGTATACGAGCAGGATGCTTATACCATTCAGTTGCTTCCTTCACTTCCGGCAGGATGGAAGAACGGTAAATTCTCGGGATTGAAAGCCCGTGGCGGATTTGAGGTATCTGTAGAATGGAAAGACGGGGTAATGGTACACGCGGAAATCAAATCTCTGTTAGGTAATCCTTTCCGGGTTTGGTATCAAGGCCAGTATATCGAGACCGGTAATCTGGAAAAAGGAAAGACTTGGAAGTGGAATTCTTAAGAAAAAAGGGATGAGTTTTCTCATCCCTTTTTCTTCATACGATATTCTTTAGGCGACATGTGCATGTATTTGGTGAATACTTTTGAAAAATAATACGGGTCACTGAAGGCCAGTTCAAAAGCTATTTCTTTTGCTTTCTTGTCGGTAAAGTCCAAGAGCTGGCATGCCTTCTGAATTTTCAACTGATTGAAATAGTTGATGGGAGACATACCCGATTTTTGTGTAAAGAGTGTACTCAGATAAGTCGGCGAGTAGTTCACGCTTTCGGCCATATCCTCTAGTGTTAGTTGTTTGTCTAGGTTGGCCTTCATGTAGTTGATGACTTTTTGGATGGTATCTTGTGTCTTGGGCTTATTGATTTCGCGGAACTGAGGAATGTATCGGAAAGAACCGAGCAAGTACCACAGGCAGAGCGTGATATATTCTAAGTTTTCGATACTGTATCCCATTTCAAGGTTCACTAGAATCTCGTTGAACAGCTGGATGCGGTCATTGAAACGGGCTGTAGGCGAATCATCGATGTAGATGGTCCGGTTGAAGAGCTCAGAAAACAGGTGGCTCTGCTCACCTGTGAAATGAATCCAGTAAATACTCCACGGATGGCTGGTAGAGGCAGCATATACGTGTGGTGTACCAGCTTCGATGATAAAAAAATCGTTCTTTTTTACCGTACATTTTCCTTTCCCTATGTTATACCATCCTTCTCCTTCGTGGCAGTAAATCAGGATATGTTGCGGACTACCTTCTGTACGTTCCCGGTAGTGACCTTCAGCGCAAGGATAATAGCCCACGTCTGTAGGGTGTAACAGGCGCGTCATGGGATTTTCTTTGATTCTTAAAAGATTCTCTTGAGGAATGACAATGGCCTTTTCATTAGGAAATCCGTCTTTTTTCTTTTCCATAGCATATTTATTTGTGAGACAAATGTAGGCATTTATTTGGATTTTCAGAGAGACTTCCTGAAGAGATTTCTTCTTATAGTAAGATAATACCTGAAATCGAAAAATATTACATTCTTTTGCGAAAATAGCACATTCGGAGATGGTAGTTTATGTGTAATTTTGTCATCTGTAAAATAGTTTGTCAACTTAAAATTTGATAATATGAAAGCAGCAGCATTACTCTCATTTTCTTTGCTTTGTTTCTCTTGCAGTCAGCAGACTGATAAGATTGACCTGGCCGGCTCGTGGACATTTTCTACGGACAGCATGGACTGGAGCCGGGTGATTGAACTGCCGGGTTCAATGGCTTCCAATGGTTTTGGGGAAGATATTGCCGTGGGTACTGATTGGACGGGCGGTATTGTGGATTCTTCTTATTTCTTTAAACCTTCGTATGCCAAATACCGTGAGGCAGGAAATATCAAGGTACCTTTCTGGCTTCAGCCGGTAAAATATTACAAGGGTAAGGCGTGGTATCAGAAAGAGGTGGTGATTCCGGACAGTTGGGAAGGAAAGGACATTTCTCTCTTTTTGGAACGATGCCATTGGGAGAGCCGTTTGTATATAGACGGAAAGGAAATCGGCATGCAAAATGCTTTGGGGGCGCCCCATCGTTATGACCTGACAGGCAAGCTTTCAGCAGGGAAACATGTGTTGATGCTGTGTGTAGACAATCGGGTGAAAAACATTGATCCGGGGGAGAACTCACATAGTATTTCCGACCATACACAAGGAAACTGGAACGGGGTGGTAGGCGATATGTTCCTGGAAGTAAAGCCGGAAGTGAATGTGTCTTCCGTCAAGATTATGCCGGAGCGTCTGGCTAAGAAAGTCAGTGTGTCGGCTTCCTTGATGAACCGTTATGAAAAAGATGCCAATGTGGTACTGGAGATGACGGTAGGTAATGAAAAAGTACAGCAACAATGTACGTTGAAGCCGGGCGAAAATCAAGTGATGATGTCGCTGGCCATGAAGGGAGACATTAAGTGCTGGGATGAGTTTTCTCCATCCTTATATGATTTGAAGCTGAGTGTGAAGGATGCGGATAGCGGTGAAACGGATGTCTATGCGGAACGTTTTGGTTTCCGTGATGTGAAGGTGAAAGACGGCAAACTCACCATCAACGACCGCCGTTTGTTCCTGCGTGGTACGCTGGATTGTGCCGTATTTCCGAAGACCGGTTTCCCGCCCACGGATGTAGAATCCTGGAAAAAGATTTATACCACCTGTCGGCAGCACGGACTGAACCATGTGCGCTTCCATTCCTGGTGTCCGCCCGAAGCTGCTTTTGCAGCTGCCGATGGGATGGGTATGTACCTGGAGATAGAATGTTCTTCCTGGGCTAACCAGTCGACTACCATTGGCGATGGAGGCGATCTGGACCGCTTTATCTGGGAGGAAAGTGAACGCATCGTCCGTGAGTTTGGTAACCATCCTTCTTTCTGCATGATGATGTACGGTAACGAACCGGCTGGTGAGGGAAGTAATGCCTATCTGACTAATTTTGTTACTACCTGGAAAGAGCGCGATGCCCGCCGTTTATATTGTTCGGGTGCCGGATGGCCCAATTTGCCGGTTAACGACTTCTTGAGCGATTCCAATCCTCGTATTCAGGCGTGGGGACAAGGTGTGAAGAGTATTATCAACGCACAGGCTCCGCGTACCGACTATGACTGGTCAGAATACATCGGACGTTTCCAGCAGCCGATGGTGAGCCACGAAATCGGGCAGTGGTGTGTATATCCCAACTTCAAGGAAATGGCCAAATACGACGGGGTGATGCGCCCGCGTAATTTTGAGATATTCCAGGAAACACTGGCTGAAAACGGTATGGCACATTTGGCTGACAGCTTCCTGCTGGCTTCCGGAAAATTGCAGGCGTTGTGTTATAAGGCCGATATCGAAGCTGCTTTGCGTACAAAAGACTTCGGTGGATTCCAGTTACTGGGCTTGTCTGATTTCCCGGGGCAGGGTACGGCTTTGGTAGGAGTGCTCGATGCGTTCTGGGAAGAAAAAGGCTACATCCGTCCGGAAGAATACCGTCGTTTCTGTAATAGTACGGTACCATTACTGCGCTTGCCGAAGTTGATTTATACCAACCAGGAAACGGTGAAAGGAAGTCTGGAAGTGGCACATTTCGGAGCTGCTCCGCTGGAGGTGACTTCTACTGTCTGGACCCTGAAAACAAAAGAAGGAAAGACAATTGCTTCGGGCACGCTGGCACACCAGCCGGTAGGTATCGGCAATTGTATTCCGTTGGGGCAGCTGGAGATTCCATTGGATAAGGTGGACGTCCCTTCATGTCTGACACTGGAAGCTACATTGGGAGATTACGCCAACAGCTGGCACATCTGGGTATATCCTGCTGCGGTACAGAAAGTAGCTGATGAAGCACAATTGCTGATGACCGACCGTCTGGATGCAAAAGCTTTGCAACGTCTTCAGGAAGGTGGCAACGTACTGCTTTCTTTACGGAAAGGCTCCTTGCCTGCCGAAGCGGGAGGCGAAGTAGTGATAGGTTTCTCTAGCATCTTCTGGAACACGGCCTGGACGCTGGGACAAGCACCGCACACACTGGGTATCCTGTGTAACCCCGCTCATCCGGCACTTTCAGAGTTCCCTACAGAGTATTACAGTGATTATCAGTGGTGGGATGCCATGAGCCATTCCGGTGCCATCGAAGTGGTCAAGATTGATAAAAACTTGCAGCCGATTGTACGAGTTATCGACGACTGGTTTACGAACCGTCCGCTGGCTTTGTTGTTCGAAGTGAAGGTGGGTAAGGGTAAATTGCTTGTGTCAGGAATTGATTTCTGGCAGGATATGGACAAGCGTACGGAAGCCCGTCAGTTACTCTACAGCTTGAAGAAATATATGTGCGGTAATCGCTTCAATCCCTCTTCTGAAGTCGATGCGAAAGATTTAAGTATTTTGTTTTCCATTAAAAATCAAAAATAACCATAGAAACTTCATTTTTTCCTGCAAACTTGGGATAGTTCTTCTACCTTTGTTTGCAGGTTTTTTTCACAAGAACAGAAACAATGAAAAGCACAACGCATCTTATTTTAGGAATGCTGGCCTTGACTTTCGGAATGGAGTCGAAGGCGCAGATTCAACTTCCGTCGGTTTTTTCTGATGGAATGGTGTTACAACAAAACAGTAAGGTAGCTGTATGGGGATGGGGAAATCCGTCTGAAACCCTGATGATTCTTTCCGGATGGAATCCGGGAGACACAGTACGTACGGTAGTCGATAATCAGGGACGCTGGAAAGCAGAGGTGCCAACCGGGCGTGCCGGAGGTCCGTATACGCTTGAAGTGAAAGGTGGAAACGACAGTCGGAAAGTGTCGGATGTGATGCTGGGTGAAGTCTGGCTGTGCAGCGGACAATCGAACATGGAATGGTCGGCCAATATGGGAATCATGAATGGCGAGCAGGAGGTGAAACAGGCCGCTTGCCCGTCTGTGCGTATCTTTCATAATCCCAAGCAAGGAGCCGATACACCTCAGACCGACTGCCGCACGAAGTGGGAGGTGGCTACTCCCGAAAGTATGCGCAAGACCAGTGCTACTGCCTACTTCTTTGCCCGCTACCTGACGGAACACCTGAAAGTACCTGTAGGCATTTTAGTCTCTGCTTGGGGAGGTACACCGGCTGAAGTGTGGACACCGGCTGAAATCGTGGAAAAAGACGAGATACTTTCAAAGAACAAATTAAAAGACTATCCCTGGTGGCCGATTAAGCCGGGAGTATTGTACAATCAGATGATTCATCCGCTGGTGCCTTATCAGATAGCTGGATGCATCTGGTATCAGGGAGAAAGCAACCATGAGAATGCACCGTCGTATGCCCGTCTGGTATCTAAGATGGTGGAGGCCTGGCGAAAAGATTTCGGATGGGACTTTCCGTTCTATTACGTGCAGATTGCGCCTCATACGTACGGAGCGAAGAACAACACCCCGGCTTTATTGCGTGAACAGCAGGAACTCATGCTGGGGCAGGTAAAGAATACTGCCATGATCAATATTTCCGATTTGGTGGAGAATGTAAAAGACATTCATCCGCGTAATAAGCGTGCCATCGGAGAACGTCTGGCTTGTCTGGCTATGGACAAAGTTTACGGTCAGTTTGCCGGTGCTTACGAGAGTCCGCGTTTGCATGAAGCCCAGGTAGTGAAGCGAAACCTGGAAGTCACGTTGGAGGGTAATTTCAATACCTTGCATTCCACCACCAAAGAGGTGACAGGTCTGACGGTCGTAGACGGTACAGGGAAACAGGTTGCAGTCAATGCCCGCTTGAAAGGCAGGACCTTGCAGATTCCCCTGCGAGGATTGAAAGCACCTTATCAGGTATATTATTGTTTTGATGAAGCTACCATTGGCAGTCTCCGTACAGAGGCAGGTATGCCGGTGCTTCCATTCCGTACAGAAAAAATAGAAGTGAAATGAAAAAGTGGTTATGTATGTTAGTCTGCTGCCTGTCTGTTTATGTGCAGGCACAGGTATGGACTTTAAAAGAGAAAGAGCCGGCTGCCCCCGGCACATGGTGGTGTTTCCGTAATACGGTAACGCTGGAAGAATTACCCCGTTCACTGGAACTGTGCCTAGCTGCCGATACGAAATACTGGCTCTGGGTGAACGGCGAGTTACAGGTGTCGGAAGGAGGATTGAAACGTGGTCCGAACCCTTCGGATACCTATTGCGATGTGATTACTTCGCTTCCTGCCTTGCGTGCGGGCGAGAATACCGTAGCCTTGCTGGTGTGGTACTTTGGCAAGGATGGTTTCAGCCATCGCAATTCCCCTACGGCAGGCATCAGTTTCTCCCTTTTCTGCGACGGCAAGGAAGTGGAACCCGATGCAAAATGGCGGGTGAAAAAGCATCCGGCCTATTATGTGCCGCAGGGTGAACAGCCCAACTATCGTCTGGCAGAGTCAAATATCGGGTTCGACGCAGTGAAAGACATACCTTTCATGTCGCCCGAGTATAATGACAAGAAATGGAAGAAGGCCACGGAAATATCACTGGAAAAAGCCGGATGGAATCAGCTGGTAAACCGTCCCATTCCGTTCTGGAAAGACTACGGGCTGAAGCCTTATGCAAAAACAGAGATGCAGGGCGATACGCTGCTGCGGGCTTACCTGCCTTACAATGCACAGATTACTCCCTACATCCGACTGAAAGCACCGGCAGGTAAATGCATCCGTATCCGTACGGACAATTACCGGGGAGGTTCGGCCACCAACGTATTTGCCGAGTATCGCACGTGTGAAGGAGAACAGACATTCGAATGCAAGGGCTGGATGAACGGCCATTATGTACAGTATGAATTGCCGGAAGGCGTGGAAGTGCTTGATGTGAAATACCGTGAAACGGGCTACGACACCTCCTTTGCCGGAAGCTTCTCCTGCGATGACCCGATGCTCACCCGCTTGTGGGACAAGTCGCAGCGTACGCTCTACATCACCATGCGCGACACTTATATGGACTGTCCCGACCGCGAGCGTGCCCAATGGTGGGGCGATGTGGTGAACGAGTTAGGCGAAGCTTTCTATGCCCTCGACGAAAAGGCTCATTTGCTGACCCGCAAGGGTATCCATGAGCTGATGGGATGGCAGCGGGCCGACAGCACCATCTTTGCACCTGTTCCAGCCGGAAACTATAAGGATGAACTGCCCATGCAGATGCTGGCCAGTGTAAGCCATTACGGTTTCTGGACCTACTACATGGGTACGGGCGACCGTCAGACTATTGCCGACGTACTTCCGCGGGTAAAGAAATACATCCACGTTTGGAAAACGGATGCTCAAGGGCTGGTGATACCTCGTTCTGGCGGATGGACCTGGGGCGACTGGGGAGAAAACAAGGACATGACCCTGTTGTTCAACCTCTGGTATGTGATTGCCTTGAAGGGATACGAAGAAATGAATCAATTGGCTGGCGAGGCAGAAGAAGCCGCTTGGGCACGCACCACCGCCGACAAGCTGCGTAAAGTGTTCCACCGTACGTTCTGGAACGGAAAATACTACATCTCTCCGGGCTATCAGGGCAAACCCGATGACCGTGCGCAGGCACTGGCCGTCGTATCCGGAGTCTTGCCCAAAGAACTGTATCCGGTGATTCGTCCCTTCTTCTCCACCTGGTATCACGCCAGTCCGTACATGGAGAAATATGTGCTCGAAGCTCTTTGCACGATGGGCTATTATCAGGACGCCCTGAACCGCATGAAACTGCGTTATCGCGCTATGATAGAAAGTCCGCTGACCACGCTGTGGGAAGGCTGGGGCATCGGCAGTGAAGGCTTCGGAGGCGG
The DNA here is from genome assembly GCF_000187895.1 of Phocaeicola plebeius DSM 17135. Taxonomy (GTDB): domain Bacteria; phylum Bacteroidota; class Bacteroidia; order Bacteroidales; family Bacteroidaceae; genus Phocaeicola; species Phocaeicola plebeius. The sequence goes on from NZ_DS990127.1 coordinate 51,520, forward strand.
TACCTACAACCACGCATGGAGCGGTGGGCCGCTGACCATCCTTTCACAATACATCGCCGGCATTGAAACGCTGGAACCGGCTTTCCGTACATTCCGTGTGGCACCTCATCCGGCACATTTGAGCTTCATCCGCACTCAGGTACCGTTGTCGGGCGGTCGTCGCATCGTATTTGAAATGGACAAGTCGGCTCACAGTGGAACCATGTACCTGCGGGTACCGGAAGGAACTTCTGCACAGGTAGTGCTTCCTGCCGAATTCCAACGCTGGAGTGTGAATGGCGAACCGAAAAACGAACGTCAGCTGATGCTGTCTGCTGGAGAATGGCATTTTGAAATGAGCGAGAAATAGTTTTGTTTTTAATTATCCAAATGGAAAGGCCGGGAGTCGGGAGACTTTCGGCCTTTTTGCGTTTAGGTGGAGAGTTAATCAGGAAGGTTTGGGAAGCCTTGTAAACTTTTCAAGAAGCCGATGAATGAGATGGTAAAGTAAGTCTGGAGAAACTTGAATCAACTTGGGCCATTTCTTAAAAATATAGTTAAATTTACCTCGACACGTACGTGACGAGGTCTTGATACGTTCGTGCTGATGTCTCGACACGTACGTGCGGAGAGGTTGACACGTTCGTGTTGAGGTATTTATATGTAAGTGTTTAGGAATTTTCTTAATGAAGTTTTAGAAGTTTGGCAAATGGCTATTGATAAAAATAAATTTAGGGAGCAAGCATTATTTTTATAATTTATCAGTATATTTGCCATATACGCCAATAAAAGGATACATAATGAAAGATATAAATAGAATAAAAGTCGTCTTGGTAGAGCAAAAGAAAACGGGTAAATGGCTTGCGGAGCAGTTAGGAAAAGATCCGTCTACTGTATCTAAATGGTGTTCTAATAAAATGCAACCCTCATTGGAAATGTTGATGCAAATTGCAGAGAAATTGGATGTTGATGTCAGATGCTTAATTGTAACTACTAAGGCATGAGTATGGGAACAAATTTTTTTACTAATGAGAAAGAGAATACTCTCCTTGAAAAAATAGAAGGAGTCTTCAAATATAAGAAAGTGCATTTCTTTGATGCACTTGTAGGATATTTCAGAGCTTCCGGATATTTTAGAATTCGAAAGTTTATACAACAAACTCCACATATTAGAATCTTGGTAGGCATCAATGTAGACAAGCTGACTTATCAGGCCAATCAACAGGGACTGCTTTTTAATCCAAACAATGAACAGTCGCAAGAGGAATTCTTCAATGACATAAAAAAGAATATCCAAGAGGCTAAGTATGACAAGGAAGTGGAAGACGGAATGTATCAGTTTATCGAAGATATTGTTTCCGGCAGGATTGAAATGCGTATTCATCCCAAGCAAAATATACATGCTAAGATTTATATCTTTCGTGAAGAAGTATATCATCCTCATGGTTATGGCTCGGTTATTACAGGTTCCAGTAATCTGACAGAAGCCGGACTGGAGAAAAATTTTGAATTTAATGTGGAACTCAGATATGACGACGATATTCAATTTGCTACAGAAACTTTTGAGAGGTTATGGGGCGAATCTGTTGCTATTGACATCAAGCATATAGAGAAGATAAAAAGAGAATCTTATCTGAATGCTGAATTTACTCCATACGAAGTTTATTTGAAGTTTCTTTTGGAATACTTTGGGCGCAGCATAGATTTCGATCCAAATTCTGTGTCAGACTTGCCTAAAGGCTATAAAAAATTATCTTATCAGGTTGATGCCGTAAATGATGGCTATTCAAAAATGATGAAACATAACGGATTTTTTCTATCCGATGTTGTTGGATTGGGAAAGACTATCGTTTCGGCTCTCATTGCCAAGAAATTTTTCTTTGCAAACGGATTCCCAATGCATCGCTCTCATACATTGATTATTGTACCTCCTGCCCTGAAAGAAGGATGGGAACGGACGATGATAGAATTCAAACTTGACAATTACAAAATTATCACAAATGGAAGCTTGCATAAAATAAAGGATCCATCACTTTATGATTTGGTAATCGTTGATGAAGCCCATAAATTCAGAAGTGATACAGCATCTATGTACAACGAGCTACAGAAGCTTTGCAAGACTAAAACCCTGCATGCTGATGGTAGCCTGCACGATAAGAAAGTGATACTTGTATCTGCAACTCCGCTGAATAACAAACCGGAAGATATAGCTAATTTGGTTTATCTGTTTCAGGATTCCAAAGACAGCACTTTGGAAGAAGGAAACTTACAGCGTTTCTTTCGTGAACAAATTGATAAATACAAGAAGGTTAAAAAGCAAAAAGATATAGAGCAAATTTCTAAAGATATAAAGGCTATTTACGAAAAGATTCGAACAAAGGTGGTTGAACCATTAACTGTGCGTCGTACACGTACAGATTTAATGGAAAACGAGGCATATCGGAAAGATTTGGAAGAACAGAATGTACATTTTCCCGATGTAAAGCCCCCTCATAAGATTTACTATCAGTTGGATGCAGAATTAGAAGCATTGTATGATAAAACAATCCATTATTTGGGAGGTAAAGAAGGTAATGTATTGAAATACTATCGCTATCAGGCCATTAAATATTTGGTTCCCCCAAAGAAAGCCAAGTATAAAAAAGCGGATATGATATCTATCCAGTTGGCAGGTATTATGAAAACATTGCTTGTCAAGCGGATAGACAGTAGTTTCTATGCTTTCAAACAATCTTTAAAAAGATACTATCAGGCCAACAAAGTCATGCTTGGTATGTTTGAAAAAGGCGTAATATATATAGCTCCTAATCTGAAGGTTAATGAATTATTAAGCGAAGGGAAAGAAGATGAGCTGATTAAACTGATAGAAGAGGCGCAATATACCGATCCGACGATTGAAATATGCGCTCCTGAAGACTTTGAGCTTGGGTTTAAGGAAGGCTTGGAAGATGACGGACATATTTTGGAAGAACTGGTAGAAGCATGGGATAAAATAACTTATGACCCGAAATTGGATATTTTTATAAATGAATATCTGAAAGGTAAACTATTTGATAAGTCCATTAATCAGGAAGGTAAGCTTGTCGTGTTTTCTGAAAGTAAGGAAACTACCAAATATTTATCAGATACATTGAAAGCAAACGGATTTAACCGTGTTTTGACTGTCCAAAGTGATAATCGTAACGACAAGATGCCTGTCCTTGAAGCTAATTTCGACGCCAATTATAAAGGAGAGAAAAAAAATGATTATAATATAGTCATTTCTACAGAGGTGCTGGCTGAAGGTGTAAACTTGCATCGTGCTAATGTAATTGTCAATTACGATACGCCTTGGAACTCTACCAGGCTGATGCAACGAATTGGGCGTGTAAACCGTATCGGAAGTACAGCTAAAGAAGTGCATATATTCAACTTCTTTCCTACAGCCAAGGTGAACAACGACATAGAGTTGGAGAAAAAAGCCAAGATGAAACTCTTTGCCTTTCATGCTGCTTTGGGTGAAGACAGTCAGATTTACTCCACAGATGAAAATCCGGAAAGTTTCGGATTATTTGATAAGAATGCAGATGAGGAAAGAGACGAGAAATTGCGGTATCTGATGTGGCTTAGAAAGTTGAAAGAGGATGATCCGGATTTAATAAAACAAATATGCAAAATGCCTTTAAGAGCACGCGTAGGAAGGAAAAGCAAACTTATTCCTATGAGTACCATTACGTTTATTCGAAATAAAAGGAGAGATGCCTTTACTTTCATTCGTGAAGACGGAAGCATAGAAGAACTTACTTTTCTGGAAGCAGTAAAAGAATTTGAGGCAAGAATAGAAGAGAAAGCCATTCCTTTGCATGACAAACATCATGAGCAAGTAGCAAAGGCAATAGAAGTATTTTCGGAGAAAGAAGAAGATGCAAAAGCCGTTACCAAGAAGATAGTTACAACCCAAGGTCCGAATGAGAAAAAAGCTTTGGCGTATCTTGATGGTTTCGTACATGTTCCTAACATAACAGATGAAGAATTAACTTTGATAGAAAAGGCGAAACGTGCTATTTCTACGGGAAGATTCCAACAGTTGCAACGGGATATAAACAAGTTACAAAGTGCCACTAAGAAAGCACCAGTAAAAATAGTTGTCCTTTTGGAACAGCTCATGAAAATCATAACGTCCTACCCGCTTGAACATATTGAGGTAAACACCCATGAAATTCCAGCCGTAAACCGTATAAAAGTGACAAAGGAATTAGTTCCGGAGATTATCATTTCCGAAAGTTTTAATCTTTAATTATTACAAGCATGACATCAAAAGAATTACAAAATAAGTTATCTGCTAGATTTGATTTCGAGCAATGGAAAGGCATATTGACAGAGATGTTTCCAAAGGTTGAGTTCTTCACTCGTGTTAATCAGGTTTCCCATGATTTGATTAAAGACGGAGGACAAGCAGGTTTGATTCGTCTGGATGATGATCGTTCATTAGCTATATACACTTTTGAAGTAAATGACAATGTTCTCATTAACCGTAATCGTAAAGGATTGCGTGAAATAACCGCAAGAACTATTGACCAGTCTGTCATTCATGGTGTTTTAGCTTTTTACTATTCAAAAAATGTATCAGATTATCGTCTGACTTTTATCGCAAAACAAACTTCATTCAATGAAGATGGTGAACTGATAAAAACAGAAACTGCACCTAAAAGATACACATTTCTTTTAGGTGAAAACGAACCGTGTAGAACTGCCTCAGAGCGTCTGTTTGAACTGATTTCAAAAAAGAAAACCACTTCTATTAAATTAGCAGATGTAATTGATGCATTCTCTGTTGAACGATTAAACAAAGAGTTCTTTGCCGGATACAAGGCTCAGTATAACAAATTTCTGCAACAACTTTCCGATAACAAACAGAATCGTGACTATGTCAAGAAACTGCTTGGGCGTTTGGTGTTTCTACAGTTCCTTCAGAAAAAAGGCTGGATGGGTGTTCCTGCTTCACGCTCGGATTGGGAAGGTGGAGATAAAAATTATCTCAGCCACCTGATTGAACGCTACGAAGGGAACGACCGTTTGTTAAGCGATGTTCTTGAATATTTATTTTTTAATACTTTGAATGAAAAACGTGAAGGAGATATAGCTGATGCTAGATTGGGAGAAAATATCAAAATTCCATACCTCAACGGAGGCTTATTTGAAAAGGACAGCATCGACAAACTGGATATAGATTTCCCATATTCCAATTTCAAAGAGCTTATGGATTTCTTCGCTATGTACAATTTCACCATCGATGAAAACGATCCGGACGATAGCGAGGTGGGTATCGATCCCGAAATGCTGGGCCATATCTTTGAAAATCTTTTGGAAGATAACAAAGATAAAGGTGCATTCTATACGCCTAAAGAGATTGTGCAGTATATGTGTCGCCAAAGTGTTCTACAATATTTGAAGACTCACGAATCTGATGAACAATATGCTGAACCGATAGAGCAATTAATAAATAATGGAATCGTTCTGCCTGTACTTCAGACTAAAAGTGTGGCATCTCGATTTATGCAACTACTCAAGGATGTAAAAGTATGTGACCCGGCTATTGGTTCCGGTGCATTTCCTATGGGCATTCTTTATGTGTTGTATCATGCTATCCATCATTTGCAATCGCATGCAGAACCGCATGGTAGCTTTAATTCTACCCAAACCAAACGAGATATTATTCAGAACAACATTTTCGGGGTTGATATTGAACAGGGGGCTGTTGATATTGCACGGTTGCGGTTTTGGTTGGCGTTGGTGGTCGATGCTGATGAGCCACAGCCACTGCCTAATTTGGATTATAAGATTACATGTGGAAATTCACAGATATGTAGATACTCATTAAATACTCCTATATCTGATGTGTTCGTAGAATATAATAGGCTAGGAAAAGAAAAAGCAAAAAAAGAGAATAGGCTGTGGAATGATTTTACATTGGAAAATTATAAAAATCTTGTTGTTGGATATACAGAAGAACATTATGATAAAACTGGATTAAGAGCTAAAATTAATGAAATAAAAAACTGTTTCAAAACAACCTTAGCAAAAGGAGATATAAAGAAAAGGCAATTGGCAGAAAAAAAAGTATATGATTATGAAGCGATGCCTTTATTTGGTGAACCATTAGCAAAAGAAGATCCAATAGGTTACTCTAGGGCAAAAAATGAATTGAAAAAATTGATAGAGAAAGAAAAAGAAATTTTGAGTAATAAGAAATACGAAAACTCTTTTGAATGGCGTTTTGAATATCCTCAGTTATTAGATGAGAATGGAGATTTTATGGGATTTGATATAATTATTGCAAACCCTCCATATATAAAAGAGGGGCGTATGTCAAAAACATTCTTTGAACCATATAAAGATTCTCCATATTATAAAGGAAAAATGGATATATGGTATCTTTTTGCTTGTAATGGGTTAGATCTTCTAAAGAGTAATGGAGTATTATGTTTCATCGCTACCAATAATTGGATTACTAGTTTTGGAGCGAGCAAATTAAGAGATAAAATTATAAAAGAAACAAGAATTTGTAATATCGTTGATTTTGGAGCTGTAATGATGTTTGAAAGTGCAAGTATTCAAACTATGATTATGATGTTTCAAAAAGACAAAGAGACTGATAATTATACATTTGATTATCGTAAATTAAAGTCGTATAAGGCAACGGAAAAAGAGGCTATAGCAATTTTGAATAATTCAAGTAGAGATAATAACCAAGCAGAATATTATACTCCAACAATAAGAAGAAATTATTTTTATAATACAATAATCTCATTTAGTAATAATACGAATATTTTAAATCTAATAGAAAATCACGATAAATATATAAGATTAAAGGACAATGAAATAATACAAGGCATTGTTCCTAATCCAGATGTTGTTAATAGTAGGAATATAAAATATATTCCAGAATATGAGATTATATCTAATAATATAAAAATAGGTGACGGAGTGTTTGTTGTTAATCACAATTACTTTTCTTCTCTAAAAGAGTGTGAGAAACAATATATAAAGGTTCTATATGAGCCTACAAATTGTCATAAATATTTTCTTGACAATGATATAACAAAAGATATAATTTACATAACAAAAACTAATTATAAAGGTGATGCTCCATATATATTACAACATTTGTGGAAGTATCGTTTTATAATGGAACAACGTCGAGAAAATAAAAATGGAAGGTTAGACTATTATCATTTACATTGGCCTCGTGAGGAATCATTTTTTAAACAGTCCGAAAAGATATTGGTACCAAGGAAGTGCGCCTTTCCAATATTTGCATATACAAATAAAGAAACCTATGTAATGATGGCTATTAATATAATCCAGACCAAAAGGATTAATTTGAAATACTTAACTGGATTATTAAATTCAAAATTGATTGAATTCTGGCTTAAAAATAAGGGAAAAATGCAGGGCGCAAATTATCAGTTAGATAAAGAACCTCTACAACAAATTCCTATAGCAGTGCCATCAATTGAAATACAAACTATAATTGCAAATTTGGTTGATACAATTATACTGTTAAATAGTACAGATAAACGGGCAAGCGATCTTGTTCTGAACTCATATATTTCTTCTAATTTTGAGAAGTTAATAAATGGATGTATTTATGAAATATATCTTCCTGAAGAAATGCCAACGATTTCAGTAATAACAGTGTTGAAAAATTTTGCGGAAAAACTTAAACATATCAATATACAAGATATTTGGGATTTATATATGAATATTGATTCAACTGGCATCATAGAAACTATTGATTCTTTAGCATTGTCAGAATCAGAAACATTAAGAACTATAATACTATCTTAAATATGGCTACTATAACTAAAATTGAAATAGATGGATTCAAAGCATTTCCTAATAATTTTTCTATAGATTTACTAGATGGTAAAAACCTCTTGATTTATGGAGAAAATGGAAGTGGAAAATCTTCTTTATATTATGCTTTACATGTTTTAATGCAAAGTGTATTTAAGGATGACAAAGGTGCTAAGTATTTTAAACCAGGAGATACTAATGGTGAAGAATTCATTCCTAACAATGAACAATTAATTAATATCAATAGGTTTGATGAAGCAAAGGCTAATACTTATACTCCCAATATACGTATTACGTTTGATGATGGAAAAATATGGAAACTAGATAATGGTGGGCTACAACCTGAGAATGGTGGAAGTGAGAGTGATATTAGAATGTTAAATAAATATTCTGCATTTATCAACCATTCTTATATATCACGTTTTCATGCAGCAAGAAACTCGGAAGAGATTAATTTATGGAATGTTTTTTACAAAGATATTCTTCCATTTTATGTACCTGCAGGAACATCTGATTTTTTGGCTGATTTATATGACAATGTGAAAAGAGAATACAATGGAGGTGTTGATATAAAGAATAAAGCATTTCAAGATCAAATAACTAAATTCAATGATTTGTTAAACAAGTACATTGACAGGATTAATATAAGAATTAATTCTATCTATAATGACAATTTCAAGAATGAAGGAGATAAAGATCTTAATATCAAATTGATTTATTACAGCAAAGATCATCCAGACAATGTATTAAAAGAGCAATATTATCTCTTTTGTGAGAAAAATACGAATGGGGCAAATATGTTCTATCCTCCTAAAATTGGTATAGAAATAAAAGAGGCTGGACTTTTAATATATAAGCCGCAATCATATTTTAATGAAGCGAAACTAACAGCTATTGCTTTGGCTGTTAGATTTGCGGCAATGTCAACTACTGCAATAACGTCAGGTTCTTTTTTGGCTCTTGATGATATGCTCATTAGTCTCGATATGAGCAATCGGATGAAAATTATTAAATAGTCGTCCCTTAAAAAGTGCCCATCTGCGGAATATTGTACGGAAACAGTATCCCGCAGATTTTTTCAATAAGCCACAAAAGAGTCCTCATGGCTCTTTTGAAGTTGTATGCGGCGGCAGCTAAAAGCAGATTGACAGTATCACCGAATACCCCTTTATAAAAGTTGCGTCCTAAACGAAAATCTGATTTCAAATGCCCGATAGTCGGCTCTATTCCCGCACGCTTGCAGAAAAGCTTATGTTTCTTCCTGCGGGTATAATAACTGTCTTTCCGGTTTGGAACATCAGGTATCAATATTTGAGTGCCGCAAACTTCTTTCTTTCCCCTGTAACCCCTGTCTCCTGCCAGTCTCCTGATTCTCTTTCCGGTAATTCGTTTCACCTGTAAGAGGGAGTCTTCAATGGTGTGTCCGTCATATTCGTTCCGGAAGGACTTGGCCCCCAGGATAATTCCGGTAATTGAGCGGATGATTGAGACCTTGTTCCCAAATTCGTACTTCTTATGTTCCTTCCCCTTGCTGATACACTGTACTTCCGGCTCATGCAGGGAATAGATTTTCCCCGGAGAGTTACGTTTCTGTGAAAGAACCCGCTCAAAGAGGGCGAGCTGAGAGTCATAGTCATGGTTTCCACTCAGGTTACGCTTCAGTTCCCTGACAAGCCTTCCCGCAATGGTGCGTAGCCGTCTGTCGGCCTTCAGTGCCTTGCTGCGGTTTTTCGGATGGTTACGGAAGCGTTGGTCACGGTAAATCTTCTTAAGGGTGAAAGTGTAGCTCTGGCGCAAAGGAAGGTCTAAGGATTTTACGATGGACAACACTTTGCGGATTATCTTTTTATGCAACTTGGCATCCGTGGGATAAGTCACGTTCTTTTCCTGTACCGTGGAGTCGATGAAGGCCGTGTCGTGATGGTCCCGGTCATCATCCTGTTGATTGACACGTATGCTTTCTGACAGAATCAGTTCCAAACCCTTCTCACCGATACGCTTGCGGAAGTGTACCAGTTCGCTTGCATTGCAGGGATAGGATGGCGTGAACTCCAACATACCGCAAAAGTACTGGTAATAAGCATTCTCACTCCATTGCTCAACAACCGATTCATCGGAAAGGTTACGGACATGTTTAAGAATCAGAAGTCCGCACATCAAACGGACGGGTTTGGCAGGACGCCCGTTGTCTGCACAATACAGCGGAGAGAAAGCTTCCTCGAAACGGTGCCAGTCAATCTTGTCGGCAAGCAGATACAAGGGATGCTTTTGGTTCAGTTGGTCTGCCAACGAACTGAACAGAGAGGGCTGGGACAAGGTGGTTTTTATCATATTATCTGCAAGTTTTCAACCATAAAGGTACAAAAACTTGCAGATATATCAAAGAAATTTAGCCATTAATATATTGACTATTAGCAGGAAAAGGGTACTTTAAGGGACGACTAAATATTTACTTGACGTAGTTGCCCTAAAATATAAATTATATGTGTTTACTCATGATAGACTTTTTTATCATACGTTAAAACGTATAATTGAAACTCAATATAAAAGTTCTGAATGGTTATTTGGAGGAATATATATTAATGATTCTATTACGCCAAATGAACCAAATTATGTGCCTGACAATAAAACAAAAATCGAAAAAATTGAGGATGCATATAAATGTCATGACTATTTTCTTTGTGGAACTCTCCTTAGGCAAGAATGTGAACGTTGTTTAGAAGAATTGCTACCTGACTCGTATAGAGTTAAAGAAGATCCAAGGACAAGAATAAGCAGTCCCAAAAATTTGGATGAACAAATAGCTTCGCTTGAAGAGTTTTGTCGTTTAGAGAAAATTGATTACGCTCCGTTTAAGGATTTAAAATCATACAAAGATTTATTCTTGAATTCTACTGCCCATAATGATATTACTTCACCATTTTATCGGAATGAAGTTAAAATATGTAAGCAGGCTATTACATTACTTACTCAAATAAATAGAGCAAAGATAATAAAATGTAAACAAGATTTCTATTTTGAGTATCAATCTCTAGATGGCAAAAATTGTCTTGTCTCTATGAGAAGGAGAGAACCAATCAAATTATTAGAATACAATGGACAACAGCGCATTTCTTATTATAGCAAATGTGAAATCCGCAAAATGGTAGTTGATGGAACTAATACAGTATTAAACGAAGGATTTAATTCAATATATCAAGCGTATTTTTATGTGTGTCAGAACTATAATTGTCCTTCTAACTTAGTATTGCTAGACATATTAAAAGACAGGGATGGTTATTTAAAAGACAAAATATAATGAGAAAACTAAGTTTTGATTCGACACCAACGTTAAAAGGTATTGTATTTCAGTTTCTTGTCGCATTAGATAGATGTTTTGAAATGCAGGAGGGAGAGTCTGTTTTTATTGAAACGTTTGGCGATGTTTCTGTGTTGGGTGGGGATAATCCTACACAGATTGAATCAAAATGTTATAAAACAGATTTAACCGATTTAGATGAGAATGTTTGGAATACTATTCATAATTGGATGCGAGATGATTTTCCTATAGAAAAGTTTAGTTCATTATTTTTGCTAACAACTCAAAAGGCAGGAAAAAAATCCGAATGGGGAAGTTGGAATAAAAAAGGATTAGAGGATAAATTAAAGACGCTTAATCGCATAAAAGAATATTTTGATAAAAAGAAGAAGAAGTCTGAGAAACTGAAATCAATGATGGATGCCATATTTGATGCATCGAAAAGTAAACGATTGGCAGAAATCGCCAAAAAGCTATTTATTGATTGTTTGGATACAAATGACGAACAGTACTATAAGAGCCTCTTAAATAGGGACAAATCGATTCCAAAGATTCAAAGAAATAAATATATTAATTCTTTACTTGGATGGATTATCAGACCACAAAAAAAATGGACTATTTCCAATGAAGATTTTGAGAAAGAAGCGCAGGAAATTGCTGAAAAATTAAGAAAAAACACTGTAGTGTTTCCAGATAAATTACAATTAACAAATATAAAGAACGAAGAATATGAAGAAAATTCAGCTGTTGAAAAATAAAAGATATAGAATATGACGAAGTTATTCCTGAAGCTGTAGATGACTATGTGCATACGGTTTTATTAATAGAACAAGAACTGAGAGAATCATTAGCGATAAGAACTCAGTTTGAAGAATATGAAAAATCTGTAGAAAGACGATACAGGACAGAATATCGTAAGGCATGCAGAATTAGCGAAATAAGAGAACCTTTGAAAAGGTCTCAGGAGCTATATGATAATGTTACATTGGCAAACGATGGTACATTTCACACTTATAACTCTGTGCCTTCATATTTTCATAATGGAGTTATGCAAATACTTGCAGATGATAAGGATGACATTGTTTGGCTTTTAAAAGGACATAAAGATGAGTAAGCTTATTGAAAACATATCCACTCTACAAAGTAATATTTTTATCCTAACACCGATTCTTGTCTCATTTTATAGGAATCTGCAGCCAAAGGACAAAAACATTCTTTTGGCGTATTTTGTATTTCCATTGGTTTTGAACTCTGATTTTTTAAAGAAAATCACTACTGTTTCCAGAGCATCTAGACTAAGCAGAATAACAAATGATAAAGAAATAATGGCAGGATTCGAAGAACGGTTCGAATATTTCAAATACATTACCAATCACTGTCTTCAATATGCGTTGGAGTGTGGATATATAAAAATAAATGACGATTTGAGTGTAACAGTTTTAGTAGATAATAATCTTCAAATAGATTGCAGATTGTCAAAAAGTATCAATCTTGCATCGCAATTACATAAGATATTTACACGAAATGTTATAAACACATATTACGCATTTGGAATTTACAAATTATGAGAAGCTATATTAAATATCTTGGTGTAATAGACAAATTAGACAATTGTCATTACATTAGTTTGAAAGAAGGACTTAATATCATAACAGGACGTTCTTCTACGGGTAAAAGTGCTATTATCGAATTGTTTGATTATTGTACTGGCAATTCCGAAAACACGATCCCTGAAGGTGTTATAACTGACAATGCAGAATTATATTTTGTTGTTATACATGCAAAAGAAACGTACTTGGTTATTGCTCGTACACAAAATAAAAGATCTACTGAGGCTTTTTATAAAATTGAGATAGAAGAAATTGATATTGAGCATCTTGGTAGAGATTATTTTAAGCAGGAATATTTTGTCCAATTAAAAAGTTTTAGAGATGAGCTTGGGCGATTTTTTGGAATTAACATTTCTGAAACAGACGAAAGCGAAGAAATGATGAAATTCAAACCCAAAAAAGGTAGACCATCATTCCGCAATATGGTTTCTTTCATGCTTCAGCATCAGAATTTGGTTGCAAACAAACATTCGCTATTCTATCGTTTTGATGAGAAAGAAAAAAGAGAAAGAGTGATTGATGAGTTTAAAATATTTGCAGGATTCGTTGACCAACAATACTATATTATCAATAGAGAGTTAGAAGAGAAACGCCAAGAATTAGAAAAATTCAACAGAGAGTTTAGCAACTTTGAATCTCAGAAAAACGAAAGAGCAACAGTGATTGATGAGCTCAGAGCAGAATATCTTTCGATTAGCGGATATGAATTATTCCCTACGATTACTGGTGCTCAAATGTTAAGTATGCCACAAATCTATATTGATGAGTTGGAGAAAATAAAAATCGAAGTCAATGAAGATTCTGATGAGTATAAGAAATTGTATTTAGAATTGATTCGACAAAAGAATGATTTATTGGCACAAAGAAGAAGACTATCTCTAAAATTAGAACATATAAACTCTTCTATTAATTATGTTAGAAACTACGCTGAAAAGATAGATAAATACCAACCTATTACGGAAGCAATAAGAGGAAAAGCGGTATGTCCTTTCTGTCATCATGAGTCAACAGCAACAGAAAATGCAGCTAATAAATTAAGGATTGCTATTGAGTGGCTAAACGAAGAATTAAGGAAGTCACCTCAAAGAGAAGATTCATTCTTGCCACAAAAACGTGAATGTGAAAAAGATATATCTGCAATAAACTTAGAATTGAGAAAGATTAATGCCGAAATAAATAGAATTATAGAAACAAACAACAAGTTAGAGAAAAACAAGTCATTAGATGAACAATCATTAAAACTAAAGCTTAGAATTGAAAACGAATTGGAATGGACAAAAAACATGTTCGTTCAATTTGATAGCAAAAAAATTGAAGAAACTAAAAGGCAAATCAAGCAACTGGAAGATATTCTGCAGACAAAATATAATGTACAACAAAAGTTAGAAAATGCAGAAAAATTTATCAATAAGGCAATGAATGACATGGGTAAAAATCTTGATTTTGAAAGCTCTTACCAGCCAATTAATCTACATTTTGACATTCATACGTTTGAACTATATCATTTGAAAAACAATGGAACAAAAGTTTATTTGAGAAATATGGGAAGTGGTGCAAATTGGTTGTATTCACATGTTTGCTTATTTTTTGGTATTCTAGAATTCTTTGTATCATTAGGAGAGAAATCAACCGTCCCAACAATTTTGTTCCTTGACCAACCCAGCCAAGTTTATTTTCCAGCAACAATAGATACGGCATCTGAATTTAATGCAAAGGATCTAAAACAGAAAGAAGGGAAAGAAGCTGATGACGACTTGCGGGCAGTTACAAATCTTTTCATTCAAATTGCTAACACATTATATTCTATGCAACAAAAATATGGATTTATGCCTCAGGTTATAATATCGGACCATGCGGATAATCTGAATCTAGGAAAATACGATTTCAATAATTATGTTGTATGTAGATGGCGTGATAAAGATAAGGGCTTCATGGATATCTTGAAAATCAAGCATTCAAAAGAAATAAGCAACACAGAAATAAATGAGGATAAATAATGCGTATGAACGAAGAAAACAAAATAATTCTATATCAGGACGATAACGAAATAACTCGTGTATCGGTACGCTTTGTTGACAAAGATTTATGACTAACACAAAGCTAGTTGTCAGAGATTTATCAAACGAGTAAATCAAATATAAGCGAACATATTAAGCATATATTTGAATATGGAGAGCTTGATGAAGATGTGCTTGTTCGAAACTCCGAATAACCACTCAACATGGAACAATGGAAGGGAAGACGCAATTACGCTTGTGTTTCAAAATAAAGCGTTACTCTTTGTAGAGTTATAGGAAATCGACTCCGCAAGACACTGCAAAACACAGCAAGCCTCCGGTGGAGCGATAGCGGGAGATTACTTCTTTAGCTAAAAGTTACATCAAAGATATTCAAGGTTGCCGCTACCATTATACCCATGGAATGTATTGAAATCCCATTGTGGAACAAGGTTGCTTTACGCGAAGCGGTTATCAATGCGACTGTGCATAACGATTACTCCTTTGAGGTACCGCCCAAATTTGAGATATTTCCTGACAGACTTGAGATAACCTCGGCAGGACGCTTACCGGAATCTCTTTCCAAGGAGGAATTCTTTAATGGTATATCAATTCCACGTAATAAGGAGTTGATGAGAATTTATCGAGATGTGGAGTTGGTTGAGTCATTAGGCTCCGGTATTCCTCGTATTCTGCGAGCATACGGAGAAGAGTGCTTTAAGTTTACCGATAATTTTATTCGCATTACTTTTCCTATAACTGCTCATGATATTAATAATGTATCTAAACCTATTAGAACTCTTGTTGCTTGTATAGAAGGTGAAACTGATAGGGAGACTCTACAATCAAAATTAGGTATTAAGCACCGGACATATTTTCGCAATACATATCTTAAACCCTCTATAAATGAGGGATATATAGAGTTTACCTTACCTAATGAAAAGCAAAGTAAGTTGCAAAAATACCGCCTTACCTCGAAGGGCTTGGCATTGAAGGATGCCTTAATAAAACGATAATAGGGCTTTATTGTTCAGATGCTTAAAAAGGTTATCCGACGAAACTGCCAAGTTATGGCACTATGTTTCTGTAGCTCTTTATCAAGAATTTATGGATGAATTGAAACAGAAAGGAAACGAATCAGGAGATTAATAATCCATCTTATCCAATTTTACCGTAACTTTGCCGCGCATTTTGAAGAAGGTAAAAAGATGGATAACAGTGTGACTAAAAAACGTGCTCAAAGCAATGAGATAGATATGCTGAACGGGCCGTTGTTCAAGAAAATTTTGCTGTTTGCTCTTCCGTTGGCAGCCAGCAGTTTGTTACAGGAACTTTTTAATTCGGTGGATGTGGCAGTAGTGGGCCACTTCGTAGGAAGCAGGGCCTTGGCAGCTGTGGGAAGTAATGCGCCGGTCATTGGGTTATTGATAAACCTGTTTATGGGTGTTTCCATGGGAGCTTGTGCCATTATCTCCAACCACATCGGGCAGCAGGACGACAGGAGCATACGCAATGCCATCAGTACGGTGCAGTTGGTAGCGCTTCTCAGCGGATTCTTTTTGCTGGTGTTGGGGCAGGTGGCTGCCCGGCCGATTCTGACATGGATGGGTACTCCGCCGGATGTGCTGGATGAGGCGGTGACTTACCTGCGTATTTATTTCCTGGGAATGCCTTTTATCATGGCATTTAATTTCGGTGCTGCCATTTTGCGAAGCATGGGCGATACGCGGCGTCCGTTGTATATCCTGGTCATGGCCGGTGTGGTTAATACCTTGCTGAACCTGCTGTTCGTGATAGGCTTCGGCATGGGAGTGGCAGGAGTGGCTGTAGCTACGGGCATAGCCAATGCGGTCAGTGCCACTTTAATCATTCGTTTGCTGCGTAAGGAGAAAGAACCTTTCCGGTTGCATTTCGACAGGATGAAGATTCATGGGGTGGAGTTGAGCCGTATGCTACGCATCGGAGTGCCGGCAGGAGTGCAGGGCATGATTTTCTCCATTTCGAACGTGGTGGTACAGTCGTCTATCAACAGCTACGGAGCTGATGCGATTGCCGGTTCGTCGGCTGCGCTCAATTTTGAGTATTATTGTTATTTCATTATTCAGGGATTTAACGGGGCAGCCATCAGCTTCATTGCCCAGAACTATGGGGCCGGAAGAATGGACCGGGTGCATCGGGTGTTTTGGATTTGCATGGGTTCAAGTCTGGCTTTCTGTGCAGCCTTCAACTGGCTTTTTGCCTGGCAGGATGATTTCTTCCTGGGCTTCTTTTCGGATGTGCCGATGGTGCATCATTTCGGGGCTATCCGCATGCACATTGTGCTGGCCTGTCAGTTTATTGCCAGCAGTTACGAGATTGCCGGTTCATCGTTGCGCGGCATGGGAAAATCGCTGACTCCGGCCGTGCTCACGATGTTTGGAACCTGCCTGTTGCGTATTGTCTGGGTGTATGGGGTATCACCGGTGTGGAGAGGATACGATGTGCTGATGATGGTGTATCCGGTGTCGTGGGTGGTTACCGGATTGCTGGTGCTTACGGCCTACTGGTTGTTTATTCGGAAAAAGAGATTGGCTTTGAACTAAAAAGAAATAGCCCCAGTTTACGCTGGGGCTATTTGCTATACTAAAGGATGAGTGTGTTTCTTATTCCCACTCGATGGTGGCTGGCGGTTTTGACGAGATATCATAGCAAACGCGGTTCACGCCTTTTACTTTGTTGATAATGTCGTTCGAAACCTTGGCCATGAATTCGTAGGGCAGGTGAGCCCAGTCGGCTGTCATGGCATCTGTACTTGTTACCGCACGCAGTGCTACGGCACGTTCGTAGGTACGTTCGTCGCCCATAACTCCTACGCTCTGTACCGGCAACAGGATTACGCCGGCCTGCCATACCTGATGGTACAGGGAAGTTTCGTTGCCGTTTTCATCTTTCACCTTCCAGTCGCGCAAGCCCTGGATAAAGATGTCGTCAGCATCCTGCAGGATACGTACTTTTTCACGAGTGATGTCGCCCAAGATACGTACAGCCAAGCCCGGACCCGGGAACGGATGACGGGTAATCAGGTGCTCAGGCATACCCAGTTCGCGACCTACGCGGCGTACTTCATCTTTGAACAGCAGACGCAAAGGTTCGCAGAGTTTCAGGTTCATCTTTTCCGGCAGACCACCTACGTTGTGGTGACTCTTGATAACGGTACCGGTGATAGATAATGACTCGATGCAGTCAGGATAGATAGTACCCTGTGCCAGCCATTTCACATCCTGAATCTTATGTGCTTCTTCATCGAATACGTCGATAAAGCCTTTACCGATAATCTTACGCTTGCGTTCGGGTTCGGTTACACCTGCCAGTTCTGAGAAGAACTTTTCGCTGGCGTCTACGCCGATTACGTTCAGCCCAAGGCATTCATAGTCGTGCAATACGTTCTTGAATTCGTTCTTGCGAAGCATTCCGTGGTCTACGAAGATACAGGTCAGGTTCTTTCCGATGGCTTTGTTCAGCAATACGGCTGCAACCGATGAGTCAACGCCACCGCTCAGTCCTAACACTACCTTGTCGTCGCCAAGCTGTTGCTTCAGTTCGGCTACTGTGGTTTCAATGAAAGAAGCGGCACTCCAGTCCTGCTTTCCGCCACAGATGTCTACTACGAAGTTCTTCAGCAGCAAAGTTCCGTCTTCGCTGTGGAACACTTCCGGATGGAACTGTACGCCCCAGAGCTTTTCGTTCTTTGCCTGGTAAGCGGCGATGGCTACTTTGTCGGTAGAAGCGATGATTTCAAAGTTGTCGGGGATGGCAGTGATGGTGTCACCGTGGCTCATCCATACCTGAGAGTGTTCGCGGATGCCTTTCAGCAGCGGGTTCTGGTGGTCGAAAGTTGCCAGGTGTGCACGTCCGTATTCGCGGGTGTTAGCCGGCTCTACCTTTCCTCCGTTGGTGTACGACATGAACTGTGCACCATAGCAGATACCCAGGATAGGATATTTTCCGCGGATGTTGGTTAAATCAACTTTGAAAGCCTTCTCATCATACACTGAGAAAGGACTTCCCGACAAGATTACGCCGATAACCGACGGGTCATCGTGTGGAAACTTGTTGTAAGGAACAATTTCGCAATACATGTTCAGCTCGCGCACACGGCGGCCGATAAGCTGCGTGGTTTGTGAACCGAAGTCAAGAATAATAATTTTTTCCTGCATATTGTGTGTGATGTAAAATGTAATCTATGTGTGCAAAGGTACGCATATTTTTCCTAAATCCGATGTGGCCTTTGATTTTATTTGAGACCGAAACCTGTCATTTGGAGCTTTGAAAGCCTTATGGTATGCTTTTTTTAAGTTTTATATGTAAATAAGTAAGGAATAAATTTGTACTTTTGTCGCCGTATGAGCAGAATTTTGGCAATAGATTATGGTAGAAAACGCACCGGAATTGCAGTGACCGATCCGATGCAGATTATAGCGAACGGACTGACTACCGTGCCGACACATGAGCTGATGGATTTTTTACTGAAGTATGTGGCGCAGGAAAAGGTGGAACGCATCGTGGTGGGGCATCCCAAGCAGATGAACAATGAGGACTCCGAAAATATGAAGTATATCAAGCCGTTTGTGGCGCAGCTGAAAAAGAAGTTGCCGGACATGCCGGTGGAACTGGTGGACGAACGGTTTACTTCTGTGCTGGCACATCAGGCGATGCTTGACGGTGGACTGAAGAAAAAGGCGCGTCAGGACAAGGCGCTGGTGGACGAGATTAGTGCCACGATTATTCTGCAATCTTATTTGGAATCGAGAAGAATGTAACTTAATAAATTTTTGAATAATATGATTTTACCTATTTATGTATACGGGCAGCCTGTATTGCGTCAGGAGGCTCAAGATATTACGCCAGATTATCCGGGCTTGAAAGAGCTGATTACAAATATGTTTGAAACGATGGACCGTGCCGACGGGGTGGGACTGGCTGCTCCTCAGATCGGGCTTCCTATCCGTGTGGTAGTGGTGAACCTGGACGTGTTGTCGGATGATATGCCGGAGTTCAAAGATTTCAAGCGTACGTACATCAATCCGCATATTCTGGAAACAGGAGGTGAACTGGTTTCGATGGAAGAAGGCTGTCTGAGCTTGCCAGGTATCCACGAAAGTGTGAAGCGTCCGGACAAGATTCACGTGACTTACCTGGATGAAAACATGCAGCCGCACGATGAGTGGGTGGAAGGCTATCTGGCCCGTGTGATGCAGCATGAATTCGACCACCTGGATGGTACCATGTTTATCGATCATTTGTCGGCTTTGCGCAAACAGATGATTCGTGGCAAACTGAACAGTATGGTGAATGGTAAAGCTCGTTGCTCTTATAAAGTGAAAACGGTGAAATGATTAAAAGAATCCTATACATATTATATATAGGTATGTTTTTCCCGGTGGTTGCCCTGTCGCAGATTAATACGGACAGGGTTATGACCATCGGGAAAAATGCACTTTATTTTGAGGATTATGTCCTTTCTATCCAGTATTTCAATCAGGTAATCGGGGCGAAACCGTATCTGGCTGAACCGTATTTTTACCGTGGATTGGCCAAGATGAACTTGGATGATTATCAGGGGGCGGAAGCTGACTGTTCGCAGGCGCTGGAACGCAATCCTTTCGTGGTGAATGCGTATCAGATTCGTGGTATTTCACGTATCCGCCAGCAGAATTATCAGGGGGCTATCCAGGATTACCGCAAGGCCCTGAAGATGGATCCGGAGAATATCAGTCTGTGGCATAACCTGGCTTTGTGCCGGATGCACGAGGAGGAATATGCGCAGGCACGTGCGGATTTGGATACGCTGATTCGTATCTCTCCGCGTTATACGGATGCCTACCTGATGCGTACGGAGGTGTCGTTGAAACAGAAGGATACGCTGCAGGCCATGAACGATGCGGACAAGGCTATTGAGATGGACCGCTATAATCCGGATACATGGTCGTCGCGGGGTATGCTGTTTTTGCAACGCGGAAAGTATAAGGATGCGGAAACGGATTTGACGGAGGCGATTCGTCTGTCGGTTCGTAATGCGGGGGTATATATCAACCGTGCGCTGGCGAGATACCATCAGAACAACCTGAGAGGGGCTATGTCAGATTATGACCTGGCACTGGATGTAGACCGGAACAATTTTATCGGACACTATAACCGTGGCTTGCTACGTGCGCAGGTGGGGGATGACAACCGCGCGATTGAGGATTTTGACTTTGTGCTCAAGATGGAGCCGGACAACCTGATGGCCCGTTTCAACCGGGGCTTGTTGCGTGACCGCACGGGTGATTATCCCGGAGCTATCGAGGACTATTCGGCGGTGCTGGAAGAATATCCCAACTTCTTGGCCGGATATCAGTATCGTGCGCAGGCCAGAAGAAAGGTGGGCGACCTGAAAGGAGCGGATGCCGATGAGTTTAAGGTACTGAAAGCGCAGATTGAAGCGCAGAACGGTACGAAGAAGCAGACGGCTTCGAACGACAAGACGCGTAAGAAATCGGATAAGAACGTGGAAAACTACCGTAAGATTGTGGTGGCCGATAATGATTCGGAAGACGATCGTTACAAGACGGATTACCGTGGAAGGGTGCAGGATAAGAATGTGACGATTTTGCCACAGCCGATGTTTGCCCTGAGTTACTATGAGCGTCCGGAAGAGGTGAAGCGTCAGGTCAACTATTATAAAGGTATCGACGATTTGAATGCACGCAGGGTGCTTCCGCATCGTTTGCTAATTACGAACAACGAGGCTTCGTTGTCGGAAGAGCAGGTGAAGCAGCATTTTGCTTCCATCGATGAGCGGACG
This sequence comes from Phocaeicola plebeius DSM 17135, assembly GCF_000187895.1. Classification (GTDB taxonomy): domain Bacteria; phylum Bacteroidota; class Bacteroidia; order Bacteroidales; family Bacteroidaceae; genus Phocaeicola; species Phocaeicola plebeius. The sequence continues at coordinate 73,066 of NZ_DS990127.1, forward strand.
GCTGCCATTGTGAAGGAGCCGGGTAATGTGTTGCATTATTATGCCCGGGCACTCGATTTCTATCTGGTGCAGGACTTTGACAATGCGTTGAAGGACTTGGATGAGGCTATCCGTTGTGACTCTACGTTCTTCCCGGCTTATTTCAGCCGTGCACTGATTTACTACAAACAGTTGGAATACCGCAAGCGCGACCGGAAGTTTGAAGTGGAAACGGTAGAGGAACAGAACCTGCAGGTGCGTTCGTATGACTATAATAAGGTGCGCGAAGATTTGGACCGGGTGATTGAACTGGCTCCCGATTTTGTGTATGCATATTATAACCGGGGTAATATCCTGGCGGTGATGAAAGACTATCGGGCTGCATTGGTAGATTACAACAAGGCCATTGAGTTGGATCCCCGTTTTGCGGATGCCTATTACAATCGCGGACTGACGAATATCTTCTTGGGTAACAACCGTCAGGGTATTCAGGATTTGAGTAAGGCGGGTGAACTGGGAATATTCTCGGCCTACAATATTATCAAGCGATTTACGACAATAGAGGAGAAATAATTGGATGCAATATTTTTCTTTAACTAAAAAGTTTATATTTTTGCGTCTCAATAACAGATTAATACAAAAAGACTATGGTTAAGATAACTTTTCCTGACGGCTCCGTTCGCGAGTATAACGAAGGAGTTACTGGTCTGCAGATTGCAGAAAGCATCAGTTCCCGTCTGGCACAGGATGTATTGGCTTGTGGGGTGAACGGTGAAACTGTGGATTTGAATCGTCCTATCAACGAAGATGCAAACTTCGTTCTTTATAAATGGGAAGACGAACAAGGAAAGCATGCCTTCTGGCATACAAGTGCACACTTGCTGGCTGAGGCATTGCAGGAATTGTATCCGGGTATTCAGTTCGGTATCGGTCCGGCTATCGAAAACGGATTCTATTATGACGTAGATCCGGGTGAGGCTGTGATTAAGGAAGGTGACCTGCCTGCCATTGAAAAGAAAATGGCTGAACTGGCTGCCAAGAAGGAAGAACTGGTTCGCCAGAGCATTTCAAAGGAAGATGCCTTGAAAATGTTCGGCGACAGAGGTGAGACTTACAAGTGTGAGCTGATTTCTGAATTGGAAGACGGTCACATCAGTACATATACCCAGGGTGCGTTTACCGACCTTTGCCGTGGTCCGCACTTGCTGTCTACTGCTCCGATTAAGGCTATTAAGCTGCTGTCAGTAGCTGGTGCTTACTGGAGAGGTCAGGAAGACCGCAAACAGATGACACGTATCTATGGTATCACTTTCCCGAAAAAGAAAATGCTGGATGAATATCTGGTAATGCTGGAAGAAGCCAAGAAACGTGACCACCGTAAGATTGGTAAGGAAATGGATTTGTTCATGTTCTCGGATACAGTCGGTAAGGGACTTCCGATGTGGTTGCCGAAAGGTACTGCCTTGCGTATCCGTCTGCAGGACTTCCTCCGTCGTATCCAGGCACGTTATGACTATCAGGAAGTAATGTGTCCGCCTATCGGTAACAAACTGTTGTATGTGACTTCAGGTCACTATGCAAAATATGGTAAAGATGCATTCCAGCCTATCCATACTCCGGAAGAAGGCGAAGAATACTTCTTGAAACCGATGAACTGTCCGCATCACTGTATGATTTACAAGAACTCTCCGCGTTCTTATCGTGACCTGCCGTTGCGTATTGCTGAATTCGGTACGGTATGTCGTTACGAGCAGAGTGGTGAGTTGCACGGATTAACCCGTGTACGTAGCTTTACACAGGATGATGCGCATATCTTCTGCCGTCCTGACCAGGTGAAAGATGAATTCCTCCGTGTGATGGACATCATCTCTATCGTGTTCACTTCTATGGGTCTGGAAAACTTTGAAGCTCAGATTTCTCTACGTGACAAGGAAAACCGTGAAAAATACATCGGTAGCGATGAAAACTGGGAAAAGGCAGAACAGGCTATCGTGGAAGCTTGTGAAGAAAAGGGTTTGAAGGCGAAAGTGGAATACGGTGAAGCTGCATTCTACGGTCCGAAACTGGACTTCATGGTGAAGGATGCTATCGGTCGTCGCTGGCAGCTGGGTACCATCCAGGTGGACTACAACTTGCCGGAACGCTTCCAGTTGGAATACATGGGCTCAGATAACCAGAAACATCGTCCGGTAATGATTCACCGTGCTCCGTTCGGTTCAATGGAACGTTTCGTGGCTGTGCTGATTGAACACACTGCTGGTAAGTTCCCGTTGTGGCTGACTCCGGATCAGGTGGCTATCTTGCCTATCTCTGAGAAATTCAATGACTATGCCGATAAGGTACGCATGGAATTGAAAAAGTATGACGTACGTGCATTGGTAGATGACCGTAACGAAAAGATTGGCCGTAAGATTCGCGACAACGAAATGAAACGTATCCCTTACATGCTGATTGTGGGCGAAAAAGAAGCCGAAAATGGTGAAGTTGCCGTACGTAAGCAGGGTGAAGGAGACAAAGGAACCATGAAAATCGAAGAATTTGCAAAAAATATTGCAGAAGAAGTTCATAATATGATAAATAAATGGTAAATTTGCAGCCGTTTGCTGACAGAATCAAAATTCTGCGGCAAACGGACTTTAAAATAAATAATTTATAAATTCAAAAAACAAACAGGAAGACACTATTTTTAATGAAAAATGACACGTTAAAAGGGCAACACCGAATCAACGAACAGATTCGCGCCAAAGAAGTACGTATTGTGGGAGATGATATTGAATCGGCGGTATATCCGATTGCGCAGGCTTTGAAACTTGCGGAAGAACATGAAGCCGACTTGGTCGAAATTTCACCTAACGCAGTTCCTCCAGTTTGTCGAATTATAGATTATTCTAAATTCCTCTATCAGCTGAAAAAACGTGCAAAGGAACAGAAAGCTAAACAGGTGAAGGTAAACGTGAAGGAAATCCGTTTCGGACCTCAGACCGACGAACACGATTACAACTTCAAACTGAAACATGCCATCGGTTTCTTGCAGGATGGAGATAAGGTAAAAGCATACGTGTTCTTTAAAGGACGTTCCATTTTGTTCAAGGAACAGGGAGAAGTGCTTTTGCTCCGTTTTGCCAACGATTTGGAAGACTATGCAAAGGTAGAGCAGATGCCGTTGCTCGAAGGAAAGAGAATGACCATATCATTGTCTCCGAAAAAACCGGGAGCTCCGAAAAAGGCTGCAAAACTAGAACCTGCGAAGGTGGTTGAAACCAAAGAATAAAAAAGAAAGTGCGTAACGCGCCGGTATAGTGCGTTACCATGTGAATAATAATAATTAAAATTTTAACAAGATGCCAAAGATCAAGACTAACTCCGGTGCTAAAAAAAGATTCGCTCTTACCGGAACAGGTAAAATCAAAAGAAAGCACGCTTTTCACAGTCACATTTTGACTAAGAAGACTAAAAAGCAGAAAAGAAACCTTTGCCACATGGGCTTAGTTGACAATGCTAACTTAGCTCAGGTAAAAGAACTTCTTTGCATGAAGTAATCTTAACAAAAGCGTAAAAACGTATCATTTTAAATTATTAACCGAATGCATTAGCCTCAAGTCCGATTGAGAATATATCGGCGCTATCATTCAAAAAAGAATTAAAACTATGCCAAGATCAGTAAATCACGTTGCTTCTAGAGCAAGAAGAAAGAAAATTTTAGGTTTAACCAGAGGTTATTTTGGTGCAAGAAAGAACGTTTGGACCGTTGCTAAGAATACTTGGGAAAAAGGTCTGACTTATGCATACCGTGACCGTAAGAACAAAAAACGTAACTTCCGCGCATTGTGGATCCAGCGTATCAACGCAGCTGCTCGTCTGGAAGGTATGTCTTACTCTAAGTTGATGGGTGCATTGCACAAAGCAGGTATTGAAATCAACCGTAAGGTGTTGGCTGACTTAGCTATGAACCATCCTGAAGCATTCAAGGCTGTGGTTGCTAAAGCTAAAGCTGCTTAATCTCACCGGAAACGGAGACAATGTATAAAGGATGCCCTAAAATGGCATCCTTTTTTTGTGCATTATTTTTGTATATTCAAATATTTGTCGTATATTTGTCATAGAAAAATTGAAGCCGTACTTGCAGAATCGGGAAACTCATCAAATCTAAAGAAATACCGAGACAAGCTTCTACTTCCAATGGCGGGCCACGCCTTCGGGTAGCATTTATGCCGGTGGATTACAAAGGAGGGGAGCACTCAAAACCTGTCATTCGGAGTTTCGTCACGCCTCGGGTACGGCTTCTCCTTTTTATAAAAGCGAAGAATCTTGGGTTTAGCGAGTCAAGGTTCTTCGTTTTTTTATGAGTTTACTTTTGGAACGTTGTTTACTTAGATAATATAAGAACTATGAGGAAGCACATTTTAATGTCGTTGTGTGCCGGCTCTCTTTTGTTGGGGGCTTGTGCTGGAAAAGGTGAGCAGAAAATGAGTGTGTCACAAGAACCGGATACTTTATTGATGTTGGTGGGCAGTTATGCAAGTGCCGATCAGGAAGGGATAAAGACGTATCGTTTCAACCAGGAGACGGGAGAGGCTGTGCTGGCTAGTACGTTGTCTGGGATTGAGAATCCGTCGTTTTTAGTGCCGACGGAAGACGGTACGCATGTGTATGCCGTAGGAGAGACGGAAAAAGGGTTTACGGCTAATGCGTTGGCATTGGATACGTTGACTGCGGGGCTGACGTTGCTGAACAGTCAGTCTACGGGTGGAGCTGCACCGTGTCATATTACGGTGAGCCCAGATGGAAAATTCGTGTTGACAGCCAATTATATGGGAGCGAATATTACGGTTTTCCCTCGTCTGGCGGATGGAAAGTTAGGAGAGGGGCATGTCATTTCCTTTCAGGGAAAAGGAGCCGATAAGGAACGGCAGGGGCAGCCTCACTTGCACTGTGTGTATTTCACTCCCGACGGGAAGTTGCTTTTGGCAAACGATTTGGGACTGGACCGTATTCATGCTTTCCCGGTAAAACAAACTCCAGGAACGAAAGGAACGGATTTATTGGATGAAGCGGCTGCTTTTGATATTGAGCTGGCTCCGGCTTCAGGTCCGCGTCATACGTGTTTTGACAAGCAGGGAAAACATGCGTATCTGTTGACGGAACTGTCTGGCGAAGTAGTGGTGTGGACGTATGATGGAAAGACCCTGATACAGCAGCAAGTCATCAAGGCAGATACGGTGGGCGCAAAAGGTAGTGCGGATATTCATCTGTCGCCCGATGGAAAATTCCTGTATGCTTCCAACCGTCTGCAAGCAGATGGCGTGGCTATTTTCAAGGTTTCTCCTTCCGATGGTACACTGGCCAAGGTGGGTTATCAGTTGACGGGCATTCATCCGCGTAATTTCACGATTACACCGAACGGCAAGTATCTGCTGGTCGCTTGCCGGGATACCAACGAGATTCAAGTATTTGCGCGTGATACGGAAACCGGTCTTTTGCAAGATACTGGCAAGACTATCCATACCGATAAACCGGTCTGTCTGCAATGGGTTATGAAATAAGTAATTAAACCATATACTTATACGGCGGAGAAAGAGAGGCGGAAACGGCTTCCTTTCCCCGCTGTGCTTTGTACGCTGATTTGTCCCCCGTGCAGGCTGATAATCTGTTTACAGAGGGTAAGGCCGATACCGGAACCGTTATTCTTAGTGGTGAAGAAAGGCACGAAGATACGTTCTGTCACTTCCGGCAGCATACCTTCTCCGTTATCGCTGATTTCGAAAATAAGTTCCTGGGCATGAGTTTCTACCTGGATGCGAATGTCCGGATGGGAGCGATGGGCACATGCTTCACGGGCATTCTTCAGCAGGTTGATAAATACCTGCTCCATCTGTGTGCGGTCGGCATACCAGGTGAGCTGGGAAGACGGGCATTTATACTGCACTTCCAGTTCCGGATAAAGTCGTTGCAGGTCGGAAAGAAACTGTTCCAGTGGGATTTCCGTCTTCATCGGGGCCGAAATACGGGTCAGTTTCCGGTAATTCTCTACGAACTCCAGCAAGCCTTTTCCCCGGCGGTAGATGACTTGTAGTCCTTGCTGTATGTAGGTATGCGTGCGTGCATCGTCAGGATGCTCCTGGCTTCGTTCATTCAATGTATCTGCCAGGGAGATAATCGGTGTGATAGAATTCATGATTTCATGCGTCAGTACCCGTATCAGCTTTTGCCAGGCTTCCATTTCTTTGTACTCCAATGCGCCGTGGATGTTTTTCAAACTTATCAGCCGGCAGGTTCGTCCTTGCAACTGGATGTGAGTGACCGACAGGGAGAGGTCGAAAGTGGCGTTCCCTTTTTGCAGGTGAGCCACCTGCTGGTTTTCCTGAATGGCCGTGCTGATTTCTTCGGGCAGATGGGGGCAGTGTCCCAATAGTTCGCGGGCTGCCTTATTCATCCATTCCATCCGGTTGCTTCGGTCGGTGACGAGGACGGCCGTATCTACCTTGTTCAGTAACATTTCATAGTATTGGTGCTTTACCTCCTCATCTACTATACGGGTGCGCAGGTTCTTCAGGGCCTGTGAAAGGTCCTCAGCTAACTTCTGCATCTGCGGGTCGGCAAACGGTGCGCAAACCCGCTGTCCCAGGTCATTTTGTTTCATGCACTCCACGAGCCTGTACATGGTTTCAGTCTGCCGGATTTGTATGCGGTACAGGCTGTAACAGATGCCAATGAGCAACAGTCCGCAGATGATGGTACAGAACCACAGTCCATGCAACATGGCTAAAACACCTGCGGCAATCAGACCCGTCAGTCCCAAGATGTGCAATATCAGGTAGTATCCATACGTTTTCATAAGCCCCATTTTTCCAGTTTCCGATAAAGTGCAAAACGTGTAATTCCTAATAGTTCGGCAGCCTTGCTCATGTTTCCTGCGCTCACTTTCAAGGCCCGTTCGATGGCATTCTTTTCCAGTTTCTCCAAATTGAGTTCCTCCGTCAGTGCAGGCTGGTGCGCGGCGGCATTCCCTTGTGGAAACAAGAAATCATCCGGTTTCAGGAGTCCGTTTTCGCTCAGAATGACGGCACGTTCCACGGTGTGCTGTAACTCACGCACATTACCCGGCCATTCGTATTTCAGCAGCTTGTTTTTGGCTTCACGCGTCAGTCCCTTGATTTCCTTGCGGTATTTCCGGTTGTACTGATTCAGGAAGTGCGTGGCTAACAGCAGAATATCTTCTCCACGTTCCCGTAAAGGAGGGATGTGAAGTTCCACGGTATTGATGCGGTACAATAAATCCTGACGGAATTTTCCTTCTGCTACCAATTGATGCAGGTTGGCATTGGTGGCACAAATCAGCCGTACATCGATGTGTATCGGATTTACTGCCCCCAGTCGGGTGATGTACTGCTTTTCGATGGCTGTCAGCAACTTGGCCTGCATGGGCAGGGACAAGTTACCGATTTCATCCAGAAACAACGTACCCCCTGAAGCCGTTTCCATTCTTCCCGGCTTGGCTTTTCGGGCATCCGTGAAAGCACCCTTCTCGTACCCGAAGAGCTCACTTTCGAACAACTGCTCCGGAATACTTCCCAAGTCGATGGGAATAAAGACCTGCTCCCGACGGGGAGAGAAGAAGCGCAGCATGCGTGCGGCCAGGTCCTTTCCGGTACCGTTTTCTCCCAATATGAGCAAGTTGGCATCCGTATCGGAAAGCTTGTAGATGGTTTCTTTTACCTTCTGCATGGCAGGGGAGTTACCAATCAGTTCCGGAATGCGGTCGTCTCCCTTCAGGGCCTGTACCTCGTTCTGCAACCGTCCTACTTCCTGGCGTGAGCGGCTGAGTTTGACGGCAGCCGACAATGTAGCCAACAGCTTTTCCTTCTCCCATGGTTTGGAGATAAAATCAGTTGCCCCGGCTTTAATGGCTTGTACCGCTTTTCCCGTGTCTGCGTAGGCCGTCATGAATACCACTACCGCTTGCGGGTCGATACGGAGAATCTGTTTCAAGTAGTCAAATCCTTCCTGCCCACTGATGGCATCCCGCTGGAAATTCATGTCGAGCAGAATCACGTCGGGATGGAAGGTGGTCATGAAATGTTCAATCCGTGTAGGCTGTGTAGTCACTCGAATCTGCTCCATATAAGGCTCTAACAGCAGGTTCAAGGCGAAGAGCACGTCTTCGTTATCGTCAATGATGAGTATTTTTCCTTTTTCTTCCATACAATATCAAGGTGTCTTTCGCAAAGATAATGTTTTTTTGCATGTGCTGTATGTGCATTTTCGCACGCTTTTTGTGCGGATGCGCACACGAAGTGAATTTGCTCGATTTTTCTATCTTCTACATAATCAGTGCGTTATCCGAATGGCACAGTTTTTGGATATAAAAAAGCAGATAACTATGCGTATGAAGATGGGAAACAAGATACTGTGGCTTATGAGTTGCCTGCTTTTCTGCGGGCAAGTTGTGTGGGGAGAGAAGCTAACACTGCAAGAGGCTATTCAGTTGGCGCAGGCCAGCTCTCCAGAGGCAGAAGCTGCCCGGCATACCTACCGGGCAGCTTACTGGAGTTACCGTTCGTTTCGGGCAGACTACCTGCCTGAGGTAAGTTTGTCTGCATCGCCTTATCTGAACCGGCAGATTAATAAGGTAACCCAGCCCGACGGTACGGAACTGTTTCTCCGACAGAACCAGCTGGCTACCGACCTGACGCTTTCCGTCAGCCAGAACGTCTGGTTCACGGGAGGTAACTTGTTCATGCAGACGGCTGCCCAGCGTATGGATGAACTGGGCGAGAAAAGCACGGCTTATAACACCCAGCCTTTCACGGTAGGTTACCGTCAGTCGCTCTTTGGCTATAACTCCTTGAAGTGGAACCGCCGCATTGAGCCCGTCCGTTTTCAGGAGGCTAAGAAAACATATAGTGAGACGCTGGAGCTGATTGCTTCGAAAACATGCGAGTTGTTTTTTGCACTGGCATCTGCCCAGTCCGATTTGGAGATTGCCCGAGCCAACTATGCTTCCGCCGATACCTTGTATCGCTATGCCCGCGGACGGTATCGCATCGGCAGCATTACGGAGAACGAGATGTTGCAGCTGGAAGTGAACAAGCTGACCGAGGAAACCAACCTGATGAAAGCCCGTATCAGTGTGGAAGATGCCATGCTTACCTTCCGTTCTTTCTTAGGTATCCGGGAGGAAGAAGAGATAGAGGTGGTTCCGCATGACAGTGTGCCGGATTTTGAAGTGCCTTTGGACAAGGCCCTGGAACAGGCCCATTTTCACAGTCCGGAAATCGAGACCTACCGGCGGATGCAGTTGGAGAGTCGTAGCCAGTTGGCCTCCGCTCGTGCCAGTCGGGGACTAAAGGCGGATTTGTACCTTCAGTTCGGACTTTCGCAGACCGCTGCCCGTCTTCGGGATTCCTATCGTGACCCGCTCGACCAGCAATACGTGAGCCTGTCCGTAGTGATTCCGATACTGGACTGGGGGAGAGGCAAAGGAAAAGTGCGTGTGGCCAAGTCGAACATCGAGTTGGTCAATACCCAGGTGGAACAGGGCATGAATGATTTTGAACTGAACGTGCGGCAGATGGTACGGCAGTTTAATCTTCAGGCACGGCAGGTGGAAGTCGCTTCCCGTACCGACGAAACAGCCCGCCGGCGGTATGAAGTGGCCCTCCGCCTTTACCTGATGGGCAAATCGTCGGTGCTCGATTTGAATGCGGCCACCACCGAGAAAGATACCTCCCGGCGCAATTATATTGAGGCCCTGAAAACCTACTGGATGCTGTATTACGGACTCCGCAGCCTGACGCAATATGATTTTTACCGGAACTGTCCGCTGACTGAAACTTTACCTGAACTATAACACAAACCGATTATGGATATACAATTGAAAAAGAAACCCTGGTACGTTCGCTATCGTCTTTATCTGGCGGGCGGCGTACTCTTGCTGGCCGGACTGATTTATGTGATTATACTGGCTTCCGGCCCCCAGCGTTTACGCATTGATGCGGATTCTGTGCAACTGGCCGAGGTGAAGCAGGCCCCTTTCCGTGAATACGTGGACGTGGAAGGAGTGGTGCATCCCATTCTGACTTTGATGGTCAATGCCCGCGAGTCGGGTAATGTAGCCCGCATCGTAGCCGAGGAGGGAAGCCTTTTACAGCAGGGAGATACCATCTTGCTGCTGACCAATCCGGATCTGTTGCGCGAAATAGACGACCAGCGGGATGAATGGGAGAAGCAACGCATCTCTTATCAGGAGAAGGCGCTTGAGATGGAACAGAAAAGTCTGACTCTGAAACAACAGACATTGGAGGCTGCTTACGAGTTGAACAAGATACGGAAAAGCTTTGCACTGGAGCAGGAAGAATACCGCATGGGCATCCGCAGCAAGGCGCAGTTGGAAGTGTCGGAAGATGAGTACCGCTATAAAACGGCTTCTACCCAGCTGAAGATGCAGAGTCTGCAGAGCGATTCGGCCATGACGGTCATTCGCAGAGAACTGTTGCGTAACGACCGGGAACGGGAACAGAAGAAACTGGAGCGTTCTTTGCAGCGGATGGAAGAGCTGGTGGTACGTGCACCGACCGATGGGCAGCTCAGTTTTGTGAAGGTCACATTAGGCCAGCAGGTGGCAGCCGGAGAGAATCTGGCGGAAGTGAAAGTGATGTCGCAGTTCAAGGTGCATGCTTCCCTGAGCGAATACTACGTAGACCGGGTGACAGTAGGTCTGCCGGCATCCGTAACTTATCAGGGAAAACGCTATGCCTTGAAAGTCAGCAAGGTGGTACCGGAGGTGAAAGACCGCACCTTTGATGTGGACTTAGTCTTTACGGGAGAAATGCCCGAAAACGTCCGTCTGGGAAAAAGCTTCCGGGTACAGATTGAGTTAGGGCAACCGGAACAAGCCTTGGTAATTCCGCGCGGTAATTTCTATTCGCAGACCGGCGGGCAATGGATTTACAAACTCAATGCTGACAAGACCCGGGCGAGAAGGGTTCCGGTGGTAATCGGGCGTCAGAACCCCTTGCAATACGAAATAACCGAAGGTTTGCAGCCCGGCGATTGGGTGATTACCACAGGATATGATAACTTTGGCGACGCGGAAGAGCTGGTGTTTAAGTGAATGAACCAGATACTTTCACCTGCTTCCAGTACTTCCCCGAAAGTACCGGAGTACTGCCTAAGAAGTACTGTAGTACTTTCAGGGAAGTACTGGAGTACTGCAAAGGAAGTACTGAGAACGCTTAAAGTGAAGAATTACAGAAAGTTGGGAAATTAATAGTGAATATTGGAAACAGTGACTCTCCGGAGTATCCTATAGTCGAATATAATTATTGATTTATGAAAGGGAAAATAAAACACATAACTATTGCTTTGGGTATCTGTCTTTTATTGGCAATGATTGTACTGGGGCTTAAAAACCGTAATACTATATATACCTGGTTTTTGGGCGATGTTCAGACGCTTTATATGCAGGCAGATAGTTTGTACAGACAGAAAAGATACGAGGATGCCGCGACTCTGTACTCAAAACTGGCGAAAATAGACACAGCAAAACGTTGCCAGTTTATTTTAGGTGATATATATTATCAGGGTAAGACAGGGGTAAGGAATTACAAAAAGGCCATGAAGTTATTCCTGGAATCGGCAGATAACGGCAATGCGGATTCTCAGAACAATCTGGGCTATATGTATGCTTATGGCATAGGAACAGACATCGACTATTCTAAAGCTAAAAAATATCTCAGTCTGGCTGCTTTGCAAGGACACTCTCAAGCGCAAGTGGGATTGGGCAGTCTTTACAGGCATGGCTGGGGAGTCACCAAGAGCTATTCGGAAGCATTCCAGCTATATAAAAAGGCTGCGGCACATGATAATACTGATGCTATGAATAATTTAGGATATATGTACACATTCGGTTACGGAACTTCAACCAGCGCGGGCGATGCTATATACTGGTTTGAAAAATCTGCTTCAAGAGACAATGTTTTCGCCTTGTTTAATCTGGCTGTGTTTCATATAGAAGGACATGGATACCCCAAAGATTTATCGAAAGGAGCTGAACTTCTTTCAAGAGCGGCTGAACTGAATTCTCCCGCAGCGCAGTTCAATTTGGGATTGATGTACTATTTCGGAAAAGGCGTTGAGAAGGATTATGCCAAGGCAAAACATTTGTTCCAACAGGCTTCCGCTCAAGGACATAACCATGCGTTGGAATTTCTCATGAAGGTGGAGAATAAGGAGAAGGTTTCTGAAACCGATTCAATTTATGATTGGAAATTGAAGGCGATATAATGTGGGTATTAAAAATATCTGATTTTATAATTGTTGACACGAATGAGTGAAAAGATATGATTGCACATTACCTGAAAATAGCTTGGCGTAACTTGCTGAAATACCGTATGCAGAGTGTGGTCAGTATTTTAGGACTGGCCGTGGGCTTGGCATGCTTTGCCCTTTCTGCCTTCTGGATACATTATGAGATGACGTACGATACGTTTCATCGTGATGCAGACCGTTTGTATCTGGTTGGAGTGAATGACGATAGTTTCGGCGGGTCTTCCGCGAGCTTCACGCCTTATGCCTTGGGACGTTACCTGAAGGAACATTATTCGGAAATTGAAGATTACTGTTTGTTTGAGGCAGAAACTTTTTTTGTGCTGAAAGATAACCGGATGCTGGAGTTGCCCATGCTTCTGCCCGATACTACCGCTTTGCGTATGCTGGACATCCGTGCTTTGGAGGGGGATGAAAGTTTTCTTCGTGCCGGTACTACAGATAACCGTATTGCTATTACGGAGAAGGCCGCAAAACAGCTGTTTGGCACTACGGATGTGATTGGCCAGACCGTGACCAATGCCAACTGGAACAAGGAATATACCATTGGCGCTGTAGTGAGCGACTGGGGAGTGCACACCAATTTCCCGTACGCCTTCCTGGGTAACGGAAGCGGACGGACAGGCTGGGACGATTACACCTACCGGACACTTGTCAAAGTGAAACCAGGTACGGATGTCTCCCGATTGCTGGAGAAGATGAATGCCCACTTCCCCGAAGAACTGACCAAAAGCAGGTATCAGGAGAACACGGGACTGACACGTTTCTACCTGGAGCCGCTGACGGGTCTTCGTGTCACGGAAGGTTTCATCCTTAAAAACAACCAGACGGTGCAGTTCCGTTATATCACCTGGTTTGCTGCTGTAGGTGGACTTATTATCGTTTGTGCTTTTATCAATTACCTGACAATCTACATTGACCGTTTCCGTACGCGCAAAAGAGAAATGGTGTTGCGGCAGGTTTGTGGGGCAGGACTGCGTTCGTTGGTTACTTTGCTTTGTACTGATTTTCTGCTGACAGTCCTGGCGGCCTTGGTTGTGGGGATGGTATTGGTAGAGTTGCTGATGCCGATTTTCCTCCGATATTCTCTGATTCAGGATGCCGACTATTCGAACTACCGTTCAATCTTGTTCTACATTCTGTCGGTATCGGTAGTCATGATGGCTATCGTAGTGCTGTGGGTATGGCTGTTTCAAAAGCGGTCATTGCATGGAAATATGCATACGGGCAATGCGCTTTCGGGTATCGCTTGGCGGAAGGGAAGTGTCATTCTTCAGCTGACAGTCTGTATGGCTTTCATCTTCTGTACGGTGGCCATGCAGCTGCAACTGCACCATTTGCGGAATGTGGATACAGGCATGGACTATCGCGGACGGGCAGCCGTCAGCATTTGGATGAATGTGGACATGAACGTATGGGCCGAGAAAATCAAGGCCTTGCCGATGGTGACGGAAGTGATACGCCCAGCCTATTGGCCGCTGCTGGGCGAAGGGGCTTATTCGTCGTTCCTGATAGATGGATATACAGGCATGGAAGGCCGGCTGGAGCAACCCCTGACCTTCGACGAAGTGCTGGCGGGTGAAGAGTTCTTCCGCTTTTACGACATGCAGCTGCTGTCTGGTGAATGGGTATCGGCCAAGTCGGAATACTGTCAGGTGAACATCATGGAGAGCACAGCCCGTCGTATGGGCTGGAATCCCGAAGAAGCTGTAGGCAAGCAACTGTTCTTCGTCAACCGCGAACAGGAGCCTATGACCGTTATCGGCGTAGTGAAAGACTGTGCCTACAAATCGCCTACCGCTGAGCTGCCTAACACTGTATTCGTCAACACTGACCAGATGAAGTGGATGCACGCCCGTTGCTTCGTACTCTTCAAATACCGTCCGGGAACGTGGGACGAATGTCGCCGTCGCATTGAAGAGATGCAGCGTGCCGAGCTGCCCGACCGTAAGCTCTTTCTCTATAGTGAAGAAGAACGTTACAACGATTATCTGAAGTCGGAAGATGCTTTGTCGTCATTGCTTGGGTTCTCATCGCTGGTGTGTATCTTCATTTCGATATTCGGTATCTACTCGCTGGTGACACTGGCATGCGAGCGGCGCCGCAAGGAGATAGCTATCCGTAAGGTAAACGGAGCTACGGTGAGTAATATCCTTACGCTGTTTTTCAGAGAATATGCTTTGCTGCTGGTCGTTTCTTCGCTGGTTGCCTTTCCAGCTGCCTGGTGGGTGATGAGACGTTGGATAGAACATTATAACCGTCAGGTGGAAATCGGATTCCTTCCATTTCTGCTGATTTTTGTCGGCGTTGCCCTTTGCGTGGCGGCTTGTATCGGGCATCGCATTTGGAAAACGGCAAATGAGAATCCGGCAGAGGTGATAAAGAGTGAATGATATAAAAGAATGATATAGAAATAAGAAAAGAAAACAATATGAACACACTACGCTATGCATTACGTTTCCTGCTCCGTGCACGGACGTACACACTGATTAATCTGTTGGGACTGGCATTCAGTCTGGCTTGCTGCATCATTTTGCTCCGATACATCCATCGGGAACTGACGGTCGATGCGCATGGACAGGATCTGTCAACCATTGTGGTGCCGCTTCGGGACATTGAGGGGACGGTATATCCAGGGGAGAATCCGGTGCGGGAGAGTGACGGAGTATTTGCATTTGACCGGAAATGGATACGCGAACAGTGCCGGGTAGTGGAGGAGGAGAACGCCTCCATTTTTTCCGGTGACCGGGCTTTCCAGTCGGATTTGTTTGCAGTAGATTCCACATTCTTTCATTTCTTTTCCTATCAGGTGGTAGAAGGAATTCTGGCTCTGTCTCGTCCGGATGTGGCGATTCTGACCGAGAAGTATGCCCGCAGGCTTTTTGGAAAGGAATCGCCCATCGGGAAAAAACTGATGTACGGTAAGTGGACGCTGACGGTGATAGGAGTGTTGAAAGAACCGGTCTGCAAGACTACATGGAACTTTGATTTGTTGGTATCGCGTCAACTGAAGCCTAACTGGGGCAAGCTGAATATCGAATTGATGAGAGTGGATCCGCATCTGAACCTGGAGGAAGTAAACAAGCAAACAAATGTGTATCGGAAGTATCCTTATGATGAGCGTGCGTTGTGCCGGTATAGATACATAGGTTGGAAAGATTTTTATTTCGAATCTTCCATAGCCGACAAATACAATCGTATCTTTCAGTTTGGCAACCGAAATTATGTGTATATTTTGTTGGGTGTGGACATCTTCTTGTTTTTAATAGGCATTTTGAGTTTCGTCAATTTGTATTCCGTCACCATGCTGAAGCGTACAAGGATGTACGGTCTGAAGAAAGTGTTTGGCATTTCCCGTGGCAGGCTCTTTGTCGAGATGTACCTGGAGAATCTGCTGATGATGGCTGGGGCAATCTTGTTGGCTTGGGGAATCATAGAACTTTCTTCCCGTTATATCACCCACCTGTTTGGAGAATCTGTGCCGGGCACCTTTTTTGACTGGGTACTGACGGGGAGTCTGCTGGTTGTGCTGCCTTTGTTGGCCTCTTTCGTTTTTTATGTACGCTACGGACTGAAGAATCCAGTCAGTTGCATGCGCTTCTATCAGGCCGGAAAGAGCAAGTCGGTCTATCGTCAGGTCTTTCTGTTTATACAGTATGCCATTACCATGTTGCTGATGATACTTGCCTTCTACTTCCAGCACCACTTTGATTTTCTGATGCATACTTCTCATGGTTATACTACACAGGGAATTTTGTCTGCCGATTTGTATCGGGAGAATAGCTATAGTGCTTACGAAAGTCTTACATCCGAGCAACAGCAAAGGCAATGGGCATGCCGGGAGGCCATTAATCAGAAACTGGATGAGTGTCCTTTCATAGAAAGTTGGATGACTTCTTCCCGGGACTTCCTGCGTGGTTATTTTACAGATATAATCAATGACAAAGGAGAGAAGTTTCCTTTGTACGTTATGTTTACTTCAACGGATTTCATGAAGATGTTAGGATTGAAAGTGAAGGAAGGACAGATAGGTGAAATTGATTCGTATGAGCATTATCAGATTGCTTTGAATGAGACTGCCATGAAGACTTTGGGGTATGATACCTTGGAAAAAGCGGCTGTGCGGAGTGTTTCGCCATTATGGATTGCCATGGTGCAAGGAAAGGTGGTGGAATACGGCACGTCCATGATGCAGGTAAATGCGGTGGTAAAAGATTTCTTCCCGCAACGACTTACCGATGGTGTTCCTCCGATGCTGCTGGTCATTTCCTCCAATTCATTGGGGGCTGCATTGATAAAAGCGGTACCCGGCAGAGAGAAAGAGCTTGTGCCATACTTGAAAAAGATAGAGCAGGAAGTGTATCACACGGATGATTTTACTTATCAGTGGATGGATGATAAAGTGGCAGAAATGTATAAGGACGACGAACGGACGTCCGATATTTATACCTTGTTCTCGTATATGGCTATTTGGGTTTCCTGCTTGGGCTTGTTGGGCATTTCCTTATTTGAGATTCGTCGCCGTTATCGGGAAATTGCCATTCGGAAAGTAAATGGAGCTACACGCCGCGATTTGTACCTTTTGTTGGTACGCAGGTATCTTTTGGTTCAGTTGCTTGCTTTTGTGGTAGCGGCTCCTGTGGCTTGGCTGATGATTCAGCATTACACTGCCACTTTTGTGGAAAAAGCTCCAGTCACTGTCGGCTTGTTCCTGATACCCTTCCTGGTGGTAATGGTATTGTCAGTCCTCACGCTGTACTGGCAGATGAACAGGGCCTCCCGCATCAACCCGAGTGAAGTAATGAAAAGTGAATAATAAAAAAGACAAATTTATATGAACATACTACGCTATGCATTACGTTTCCTGCTCCGTGCACGGACGTACACACTGATTAATCTGTTGGGACTGGCATTCAGTCTGGCCTGCTGCATCATTTTGCTTCGATACATCCATCGGGAACTGACGGTCGATACC
Organism: Phocaeicola plebeius DSM 17135; assembly: GCF_000187895.1. Taxonomy (GTDB): domain Bacteria; phylum Bacteroidota; class Bacteroidia; order Bacteroidales; family Bacteroidaceae; genus Phocaeicola; species Phocaeicola plebeius. Next base: position 90,347 of record NZ_DS990127.1, read on the forward strand.
CATTGTGTGGACCGGGAAAAAGTGTATGCCGTGCAAGTGAGGGTGTCTGGAGGTGCATATTGGGGCTCTTATGCAGCTTATCGGAATGACAGTGTACTGATTGCTCCTGAACTGATAGAGACGAAATGTAGTTTTGTTCCGTTGGAGAATGATTTTCTGGTCAGTGAGGGACACCGTTACCGTTGCAATGCCCTTGCTACGGACAGCACTTTTTTTCAATTGTTCTCTTATCCGCTGATACAGGGAGAAAAGAACCTGACCGATCCTTCTTCAGTAGTACTGACCCAATCGTATGCACGGGAGGTTTTTGGTTCGGACAACCCTGTCGGAAAGACAATCACTTATTCCAACGGACAAGAATATGTGGTGAAAGGAGTGATAGGGTTTCCTGTCAACAAAACCTGGCTGAATTTCGATATGCTTCTGGCTAATAGCTCTTCCAATAGTTGGGAGAAGATGCCGCTGGATTTATATCGTTTTGTGCCTGGAGCAGATATGAATAAACTTAATCAAGTAGGGAAACATCCACGCCGTCTGAATCCGCACTATCCGTCGGATACACGGGTGTACACCTTTCGTTTTGTACCTTTGAAAGAATGTTACTTTTCCAAGTTGGAAATAAGGGATAAAGCATCTATTTATGTATGGGGAGATTGGGGACAGTTGCAGATATTCATGGGTATCTGTGCGTTGCTGCTGGTTACCGGATTGCTGAACTTCATCAACCTTTACATGATTTTTATGCTCAAACGCACGCACGAATACGGTATACGCCGGGTGTTTGGAGCAGGAAGAGGAGCTGTCTTTGCACAGATTTTTGCCGAGAACTTTCTGCTTTCCGCTTTGGCGGTGCTGCTTGCGTGGGTATGCATTGAACTGACCCGGGTGCCCGTGTCCCGCTTTTTCGGGTTTGATTTTTCTTATACAGCTTTCGATGGGTATTTGTCCTTGGCGTTACTTGTATTCCTTCCGCTGGTAGCCTCGCTTTATCCGTATTTCCGTTTCACGCGTATCTTGCCTTCTGTCGGCATCCGTCTGGTGAGTACGGCCGGGCAGTCGGTACGGGCGAGGATGGGACTGTTGCTGTTACAATATGTACTTACCTTGATATTGGTGGTACTGGCATTTTATTTTAACCGTCAGCTCGATACTTTGCTGCATACAGACCCGGGGTATCGTACGGAGAATATTTTAGTGGCGCATCTGGCTCACGAATCAAAGGATTATTCGTCCTATCAGAATCCGGAAGACATACAGGCACGTGTGCAGCGAGTGAAACAACTTGGTGCCAAGATGAAAGCTTGCCCTGATATAGAGTATTGGGTAGCGGACCAATCTGCGCTGACCTCCAGTGATTTTGGAATGAAGTTTATAGGAAACAACGGGCGTACGGCTTTTTTGTATATGTGGTATGCCAATCCTTCTTTCTTCCGGCTTTATGAGCTGCGTTTTGTAGAGGGAACGCTTCCCTCAATGGAAGAGGAAGAAGATTGGGACAGGGAGTATTATGTGGTGAACCGTGCAGCACTGAAGGAGTTGGGGTATGATTCCTGTCAAGGAGCTACATTGATGTATGAAGATGACAAGATGAGGGCTCAAAACCCGGAAGCGCATCCTATTGTGGCGGTTATCGACGATTATTATGACGGACATATCAGTGCGGGTGTGCATCCGATGGTATTTGTGGTGCGACGTGGCTCTTCCGGTGACCTGTATACGTTGTCATACCGTCCGGGCCGTCTTGCTGCGGTGATGGATTACTTGAAAAAAGTGGAACGTGAAATATATGGCACAGAGGAATTTGAATATACATTGTTTTCCGACCAGGTGAAACAGATGTATGCGGCAGACCGTCGGATGGCAATGCTTTACACTGCGTTTGCCTTTATCGCCATTGTCGTATCCTGTCTGGGGCTGTTCGGCATTTCCCTGTTTGATATCCGCCAGCGTTACCGGGAGATTGCCATCCGCAAGGTGAACGGTGCCATGCTGAAAGACCTGTATGTGCTGTTGCTCCGCCGTTACGTGGGGATGCTGTTGCTGGCAGCCGTGGTGGCAGTGCCGCTGGCTTGGTTGGCCATCCATTATTATACTGCCGATTTGGTGGTGAAGGCTCCGGTGACGGTCGGTCTGTTCCTGGCAGCCTTCCTAATAGTGGCAGTGATTTCCGTGGCTACGTTGCTTTGGCAGGTGAACAAGGCTTCCCGCATCAACCCGAGTGAAGTAATGAAAAGTGAATAATAAAAAAGACAAATTTATATGAACACACTACGCTATGCATTACGTTTCCTGCTCCGTGCACGGACGTACACACTGATTAATCTGTTGGGGCTGGCATTCAGTCTGGCCTGCTGCATCATTTTGCTTCGATACATTCATCGGGAACTGACGGTCGATACCCATTGTGTGGACCGGGAAAATGTGTATGTGTCACGTTGTCAGATTGGCGAGAACGATGCATTGGTTTCTTCCACATTGAATGGTGATACGCTGGCTGTAGACCCGTCACTGGTCATGCAACGTTCACGGGTCACACTGCTGGATCATGACATGATACGTTACAAGGACAATCGTTTGCAGGTAAATATGATAGTGGCCGATACGACCTTTCTGAAACTGTTCCGTTATCAGCTGTTACAAGGAGAGTATTCCCTTTCAAAGCCAGGGATGGCCTTGTTGAGTGAGCACCTGGCACATAAGTTGTTTGGCAAGCAGAATCCCATTGGAGAGACCTTTGTCCTGTCTACCGGGAAATCAGTGACGGTATCCGGAATCTTCGCTACTCCGGAAAATAAGTCTATCTTGCAGGTAGATGCCATTCTTTCTGAAATGCCTGGAGCACTTTGGGAAAGAATGCCCATGGAGTTTGTCCGTTTTGTGCCAGGAGCGGATATTCAGAAATTAAATGAGGCAGGCAAGATCTTGCGTCCTACGCAGGTGGGAGACGGCAGCATGTACACTTTCTCCCTCCTGTCACTGAAGGATGTATATTGGGAGTCACGCTTGTTGTACCGCACTTCTCCTACGATGTGTGTGTCGGGCAACAGGGCTCAGTTGTATGTTTTGTCGGCCATGTGTATCTTTATATTCTTTATAGGTCTGCTTAATTACATCAATTTGTATGCGGTGCTGTTGGGCAAGCGATTACGGATTTATCTACTTCATCGGGTGTGGGGAGCAGGCTTCCGTCCTCTCTTCATGTTGGTGTACTGGGAAAATCTGGTGCTGTCGGTCTTGTCGTTGTTGCTGGCCTGGACAGTGGTGGAACTTGCCCAACCTTTTGTCAACCGTTTGTTTGACACGGTGTTTACCGTAGGGACGTTTGATGTATGGGTATCATTGTCTCTTTTGGTGTGGTTGCCGTTGCTCATATCATTATGCACGGTAGTTCGGTGCTGGAAATCCCCGTTGGGTATGTCGCTGGTTCGTTCGGGGAATGACAGGAAGTCAATACGCTTGCGTCAGGGATTCCTGTTCGTGCAATATACGGTGACCATTGTACTGGTTGTCCTTGCTTTGTTCTTCCATCGTCATCTCAACTTGCTGTTGAATACTCCACCGGGATTTCAGGTGGAAAATGTGATTCATGCCAACTTAGTGTATGAGTCGACTGACTATGCCTCTTATACCGATGAATCGATACAAGCCCGGAAGCAGCGGGTTGCGCAGATTGATGAGGCGTTGAGCAAATGTCCAGACATCGTGAACTGGACAGCTGGTTTGTATTCCATTTTGGATTTCGACTATACGGCGGAGTTTCAGAATGCGAAGGGAGAAACCGTTTCATTGAATCAGAATTTTTCCACTCCCGAATTTTTTACCTTGTTCAATTTGAAGCTTGTGGAAGGGAAACTGCCCGTTGAAGAAGACGGGTTTGTGGTGAATCGGGCGGCTTTGCGTGTTTTGGGATACACCTCTTTAGAGGGAGCTACCGTGTTGGATCTCCGTATGAAAGAATTTGTTCCGGATTTGCAGGCCCGTCCCATTGTGGGAGTGATAGAGGATTATTATAGCGGACATATCTCCAAAGGAGTACGTCCCATGCTGTTCATGGTTTCTCCTACTATGCGGGGAGACGTGTATCAGATAGCATGTCAGCCGGGCAAACTTTCTCAGGTGATAGATTATCTGCGGAAGCTGGAAAGGGAAGTATATGGTACGGAAAACTTTCAGTATTCGTTGCTGAAGGATGATGTGCAGAAGTTGTATAAATCCGATCAGCAGGTAGCTACCATTTACTCGGCTTTTGCCTTTATTGCCATTGTCATTTCCTGTCTGGGCCTGTTGGGTATTTCCTTGTTCGACATCCGCCAGCGTTACCGGGAGATTGCCATCCGCAAGGTGAACGGTGCCATGCTGAAAGACTTGTATGTGCTGTTGCTTCGCCGTTACGTGGGGATGCTGTTGCTGGCAGCCGTGGTGGCAGTGCCGCTGGCTTGGCTGGCCATCCATTATTATACTGCCGATTTGGTGGTGAAGGCCCCGGTGACGGTCGGTCTGTTCCTGGCAGCCTTCCTGATAGTAGCGGTGATTTCCGTGGCTACGTTGCTCTGGCAGGTAAACAAGGCATCCCGTATCAATCCGAGTGAAGTAATGAAAAATGAATAAAGAAAAGCAAGAATGAATCTATGATGATTACGCATTATTTGAAAGTAGCCTTCCGCAATTTGTGGAAATACAAGACACAGCATCTGATTGCGTTGGCTGGAGTAGGGGTGGCCTTGCTGTGTTTCAGTATCTGTCTCTACGTGGTCCGTTATGCTTTCAGCATGAATCATTGTTTTGCAAACTATGAACGGATTGCCGAACTCAATATTCGTGACATGAAAGATGGGAAGGTGTTGGATCGCACTCCTGCGACGTTGGCCGAGGAACTGCGTCTTCAAAAGCCGGATGGGATTGAGGCGTTGTGTGTGGTGGATTATTCACCGATAGAACGGCCTTTTAACGTGGAGATGCCCGACGGGAAGCAGTTACCTTATTCCTTCGCCGTGGCAGAGACTGATTCTTCCTTCTTCCAAGTATTGACTCCTAAGATTTTGTACGGTTCGGCTGAGGTGAGCAAGATGATGCCAAATTCATTGGTCGTGAGCGAAAGTATGGCACGCCGGGTATATGGGGATATTCGCCAGGCAGTAGGAAAACAGCTGGTACTGATGCGCCGGTTGTACACTTCGCCGGATTCTACTCCACGTACCGGTGGAACGGTTTATACCATTCAGGCAGTGATTGAGAATATTCCAGAGAACAACAGTATTGCTTTTATGAAGCATCTGGATATGTTTTCCCTCAACGATTCGGAAGGAATCATCCAGAATGATGCCCGTTATGCCATTATCAGTTCCTTTACGTATGCGTTGCTGCGTGAGGGTTTTACTCTGGAGCAACTCAATGAGTGGTTTTATCGTAGTGAACAGACGCATCGGATGCATGATACAAGCTTTGCGGTGGAAGCTCATCCGATGGGGGATAGGGACTGGAATGGGGGACTGCTTCGTACGATGGTATGGACTACAATGGTAGCCGGGGTATTGATTTTACTGGTGGCCTTGCTTAATTTCTTTCATCTGCTCGCGGGGGCTTTCCTTACTCGTATGCGTGAATTCAGTATCCGGCGAATGGCGGGAGCGTCCGGAGGCAGTCTTTTTGTTCAACTGTTCACACAGTCTGCCTTGTTGGTTTTGCTGGCCGGCTTGTTGACTGGTGTCTGCATCGAGGTGATGGCTCCCTGGTTGAGACTGGAAATGGCCGGTTTGTCTTTGCAATTTGACGCTTCTCTGCTGATGGTACAGAGCCTTGAGTATTTGGCTGGCCTGTTGGGAGTATGTGCTTGGGTGTGTGGAATAGTCGTGTGGAAGGTACGTCGCACGCAGGTGCATGCGGGGGTATCGGGCGGTGTACACCGGGGAGGAAAGAGACGACTGCGGAATCTGTTGTTGGGAGTGCAGTTGTTCATCTGTTGGGTTTTTATCTCACTGGCAGCGGCACTTTATCTGCAATCGGATAAAACGGGACGTACCTTGTTCGGGACATTGAGCTTGGAGGAGAAAGAGCAGATTTTGAGCATTCCGATGGATTTTTCCTTTATGAACGTCGTGCAGAAGCAGGATCTGATACATCAGTTTAAAAACTTGTCGGGAGTCGAAGAGGTACTTCCGGCCGACATCAATTATTTGGGAGGTGTTTCCGGTACGGGTATGTATACGGAGAAAGATAATAAAGGCAGTTATGTGGATGTAAATGTGATGCGTATAACTTCCGGCTTCTTTCGTTTCATGCACATTCCGATGCGGTCGGGACATACGCCGCGTGAATCGTCCGATTTGGTGATAGACGAGGCATTATCTCATCGTCTCGGAACGGACATCATGGGGAAACCGCTTTATAATTTTGACGGAGATGCCTACACGGTTAAAGGAGTGTGCCAGACATTTGTGTCCAGTGTGTATTATGATAGTGAAGGATTTATATTCCTCCTGAGCGGGTTCGACGATTATTGTGGGCATTGCTATGTGAAGTGTAAGGAAGGGCAGACGGAAACCGTCTTTCAGGAGGTCAGGAAGATACTGAAAAAGACGTTGCCGGAAAGTGTGGAAGTGAAGGTAAGCACGTTCATGGACGACATCCGTGAGTCACAGGCGCTTGAGTTCAAGCTCCGCGGAATTGTATTGTTCTTTTCGGTAGTGGTACTGGTGATTTCGTTGTTGGGCGTGTATTCAGCCGTGACCATCGACACGGAATATCGGCGGAAGGAGATGGCTATCCGAAAGATCAACGGTGCCGGAATGCGTCAGATAGTCTGGCTGTTTGCCCGGCTTTATGTTACTTTATTGACGGTGACGGCTGTGTTGGGATTTGCGTTGGTTGAATTCTTGTTGAGGCAGTTTAGTACCTTGTATACGGTGTTCTTCCAGCATGGGGTGGCTTTCTATTTTTTCCTCTTCCTGAGTGTCTCCTTGTTCGTCGCTCTTACGGTAGCTTTCCGTATTTGGCAGGTGTCCCGGGTGAATCCGGCAGAAGAAATCAAGCGGGAGTGATGAGATAATATGGTTATATAGTTTCAAGAGAGATAAAAATATGATTGCACATTATTTGAAAGTGGCTTTTCGCAATTTGTGGAAATACAAGACTCAGCATATCGTTTCAGTTTTTTGTCTGGCGATAGGAGTCTTGGCTTTTTCACTTATGATTCGCTTTGTAAGTGTAATGAGCGAAAGGGCTGATTATATAGGAGGCGAACGGGCTATGCAACTGAATATTAGTAAAAAGGATTTTGCCGGTGATATTCCTTTCTATGAAGAAGATGTCCGGAGGCTGGAAAACCAGGTTACAGGTATGCTGGATTCTATCTCAGCCTTTTCCTATGAGGCCAATATGGATGTGGAGGTGGTAGGAATAGATGGGAATGAAACCCCGTATCAGGTGACTTACAAAGTGGCAAATTCTTCTGCTTTTCTGTTTTGGAAATTACCTTTGCTCTATGGTTCCCGCTTGCCGGAAAAAGAAGATGAAATCATTGTGTCTGCTTCTTTTGCTAGAAAGATAGCAGGGGGTGACAATCCGGTCGGTCGGGTGGTCCGGATTGCATCGCAGACCTCTGCCAATGGTATTACGGATTATTGGATTGTAAATGTAGTAGCCGAAAATGAGAATGGCGGTTCGCCGAGGACAGAATGTTGGTTCCCTTTGTCATTGAAACCAAAGGCCTGGCTTCAAGTCTATGCTCTGCGTGAGCAGGGAATTTCTCCAGAATCGCTGAAAAAACGCTTGGCAAGGATGACTTGGGTGCGTGGAGAGGAGGTGATGCATGTGAAGGCTTTTTCTTTAAAAGAACTGGAGGAAAGCAGGAATACAGACTTGGCCCGTTTTTTCTTGCTCTTCATTTCTTCCTTGATTCTGCTGTCGGGACTGATTAATTTCCTGAAGTTTACATTTCAAATGTTTTATGCCCGTCAGCGGGAGCTGGCTTTACGTAAATGTGTGGGCTCTGATTCAAAGGGCATATTCTTGTTGCTGTTTTTTGAGGTGTTCATAATGCTGACCATAGCTTGGTTTCTTTCTTTGATTATGGGGGAGGTGGCGATTCCGTTGGCCCGTACTTGGCTGCCTGCTGAGAATATCGTCTGGATGTCTGCCTCGTCTGTTTACAGCCTGCATACACTTGTTTATTTGGGTACATTGTTGCTCTGCACTCCTTTGTTAATACTCCCGGTATGGCGGGTTCGTAGGGTGAGCCTGATTCGTCTGATTCAGTTTAATCGCGGGAAACATATTTTTCGTTCCCTGATGATTGGTGTTCAACTTGCAGTGTGCGTATTCTTCTTGGGAGCGGTTATGGTTGTTCATCTATCGTATACAGAACTGTTTGGAAAAACATATGTTCCTTTGGATACGGAGGAAGAAGAACGGAGCCTTTCTCTTTCTTTGGATACGGAACGTATTCGCCAACATTGGGATGAAATTCGTTCAGGCCTGGCTGCTTTGCCTGAAATTGAACGTTTGGTCACACTGGGGGATGAAACTTTAGACGGAAATCTATCTTCCTATCTTTATACCTCCTATCAGAAAGCAAATCATTCAGAGGTACGGGTTGCTGTAGCTCAGGGAGATCCGGCTTATTTTGATTTTTTCCATATTCCGCTGGCTGGGAAACAGATGGATGCAGAAACGGAAGGATATGTGTATGTCAATGAGAATTTTGCCGATTTGCTACAAACTGAACATACAGACGGTACGGTGATGCTTGATGGACGAAGCTATCGGATTGCAGGGGTGTATCATGAACTTTATAAGCAGGTGATACTGGATGGACGGATGAATTTGTCGGTATTTTTTCCTTCTTCTCAGGCGACTACTTGTTTGCTGAAAATTGCATCAGGGAATGAGGTGGATAAAGTAAAGGAAGAAGTAATTGCTTTGTGTCGTCAATATGTTCCGGAAACATTACCATTGCACATTCGAAAGCTGGGTGATGTCCGGCAAACAGACAGTGCTACTATTGGAATGATGAAATATGTAATGGGAATACTGGCCGTCGTTAGTATTTTGTTAGTGGTGTTAAGTGTGTATTCATCGGTGGTAATGGATGCGGAAACCAGACGAAAGGAAGTAGCCATTCGTAAAATCAATGGAGCCTCTCCATGGGATATTGGTTTGCTATTTGCGCGAGGGTATGTTGTGATTTTTCTGATTGCTTTCGGGGTGACTTATCCGGTGTTGAGACTTGCTATGATTCAGGCATTGAGCGATTCTGGTTTGCAATCCGTTTATGGTTGGGCGTGGGGACTCTGTCTGTTTGTCGTAGTCGCCTGTCTGGTTGGACTGACCGCATGCTGGCAGATATACCGGGTTATGCGGTTGAATCCGGCAGAAGAGATCAAGCGGGAGTGATATAAATGTAGTATAATAACCTAAAATGAATAAATAACCATGAGAAAACAAGTATTAGCCTGTCTGCTCTTAGGTGCATTGGGGGCACAGGCACAAGAGAAATTTGTGGTGGAAGGACAGTTGAAGAATATTCCCGACGGAACCGTGTTCTATTTGATGAAGCAAGAGGGTAACGTGGGGAGTATGGCAGCTACCGATACGCTGCAGAACGGGACATTCCGTTTTGAACTGACTACCGCCGGAAACGAGCTGGAAAGTTATGGCTTGATGGCACGTGATGATACGAAATTCCCACCCATGTTGCTTGAACTATGGGTAAATCCTGGCAGTCATCTGCTCATACAAGGAGAGAATCCGTATATTTACTCCTGGAAAGTAGAGAGCGATGTCAAGGAGCAGCAATTCCAGCAGCAGCTGATACAGGCTTCCCATAAGGAATGGGAGGAATTTCAGCGGTTGACCATGCAAGAGTTTGAACTGATGAGGTCGGCTGCGCAGGGAGGAAACAAAGAACAGGCCCGTGCGCAAGCAGACAGTCTGCAACAGCTGACAGAGAAGTTGAGTGATCAGATTGCCCAGCATAATATTGCGATTATGAAACAATCGCCGATTAATGCAGCCTGGATGGGTGAATTGCATCGGATGGGGATGTCGGTAAAGTTCCGTAAAGATTATCCGTATAAAAAAGAAGTGCAGCAGTTGTACAACCTGCTGGATGACGCACAGAAAGAAACGTCCATTGGGAAGAGTGTGTATCTGGCCTTGAATCCGCCGACTGTAGTGAAAGTAGGCGAGGAAGCTGCCGATGCGGATATGTACGACTTGGAAGGAAAAGTTCACCGCCTGGCTGAGTTTCGCGGGAAATACATCTTGCTGGACTTCTGGAGCCGGGGATGTGGTCCTTGTATCATGTCGCAACCGGAGCTGAAGGAAATCAGTGAGATGTACAAGGACAGCCTGGAGGTGGTCAGCCTGAGCATTGAGAACCGGAAGGGATGGGAAGAGGCTTCTAAATCGCATGCCATGACTTGGAATAATTGGAACGATTTGGAAGAGAACAACGGACTGTATGCTCGTTATGGTGTCAGAGGAATTCCCCATTTTGTATTGATTTCGCCGGAAGGAAAGGTGGTTGACAGCTGGAGTGGATATGCAAAAGGTTGGCTGAAACTGAAAATTAAAGGTTCGATGGCTCCCAAACAGCCGATGTGTATCGAATGGAAAGACGGTCACAAACTGGTGCATCATCCGCGGAAGAAAACAGAACAGATGGAGGTGCTGACCATCCGTCAGGTGGAGTTGACCGACTCGGCTACGGTACTTCGCGTGCATGCACGGTATATTCCAAATTATTGGATTCGGTTGGACAAAGCGACTTTTTTGATGTCGGACAAGGGGGTGAACTATCCGCTTCTGCGCAGTGAAGGTTTCGCGATAGGCGAGCAGGTGTTTATGCCTGATAGCGGAGAAATGGATTTCACGCTCTATTTTGCTCCGCTGCCGAAAGATACCCGCTGGTTTGACTTTTCGGAAGGCGAGCACGTGGAAGGGGGATACTATATCGAGGGTATCCGTCTGACAGAATAAGAGATGAACTAAAAAACGATGTGTTATGATATTGAATGTAGTATTGAAAATGATTTTGCGAAGCTGGTGGCGGAACAAGGTGTTTTTCCTTGTTTCAGTAGCCAGTCTGGCATTGGGATTGGCTTGCACCAACCTGCTGATGACCTACTTCGTGCACGAGCATGGGTTGGAAGGACGTAATCCGGACCGTGACCGCATGTTTTTCCTGCGGCAGGATGACCCGATGACGGAGGGGAAACGAGTGGCCTTTGCCGGCGCAGAGATTCCTCCGCAGCTGAAGCAAAGCTATGCCGAGGTAGAGGACTTTCTCCGGTTAGGAAAACTGGATTTGCTCTACTGCAAGGTGAACGAGCAGAAGGTGGAAGGTGATTTTAAGATGTTGTCGGCCGATACGACCCTGACGAGCTTTTTTGATTACCGTACGGAAGAAGGTAGTTTGAGTCAGGTACTTTGTCAACCGGGGAAGGTGGCGTTGAGTGAGGCTTGTGCCCGTCACCTTTTCGGAGGGAAACAAGCGGTAGGAAAGCAGGTAGAGGCACATTTCCGTTTTGGAGAGGCCCGTACGTATGAAGTGGCAGCAGTACTTAAGGAGCGTGAACAATCGCTTCTGCAGTTTGACATGTTGATAGCACACGACCCTGATTTCTTCTGGGGTGGACTTACACTGCTGAAGCTGACTCCGGGTACGGATGCGGGTCATCTGGCCGATAAGCTGAATGCGGACAAGGTACCTACACTGATGCCCGGTCAGACGAAATATTACTTGGATCCGCTGGACGCCATTTGTTTCACTACTCCCGACGATGCTTCCCAGCAGACACTCGATTATGTCAGTCAGACACCCGTGCAGACTCTCTATATCAGTCTGCTGGCAGCCGTGCTGATACTGATTATTGCTTGCTGCAACTATACCAATATGAGTTTGAGCCGCTTGCTGCAACAGCTTCGTATGATTCATGTGGAGAAATTGATGGGGGCTACCTTGCGCAATATCCGTCTGCAACTTTTCGGGGATGCTTTTCTGACGGTGCTGCTGGCATTCGGCTTGTCCATTCTGTTGGTCAACGACTGTCTGTCACTGTTTAATGACCTGTTGGGTTCGCGGTTAACCATGACGTTCTTCTTCAGTAGTCAGATGTTGCCGTGGTTGCTATTATTCATTCTGTTGATGTCGGTAATACCGGCGTGGTATATCAGCTGTCGTCTGTCACGCTTGTCGTTCACGGAGTACCGCACCCTTTACAGTGGCCGACGCAAACAGCGTTTTGTAGCGGTACTGGTAACAGTGCAGTTCGTGATTTCCATCGGATTGTTGCTGGCTACGCTGACAGCACGCAACCAAATGGAACTGATCCGCCAGCGGGCTTCGCGTTACGAGGGCTGCATTGAGATAGGGGATGCCTTTGGTGCTCCGTTGGCTCCCTTCAAGACGGAACTGGAAAAACGGGTGAAAGGGATTGAATCCATAACACTTTCCAAGGCTTCGGTGCTCAATGCCTGGATACGTCAGTTGAACGTGCAGCGCCCTGGTGGGAAGGAAGTGCGTACCAATCTGCTGACATTGGAAGGCGACTCCACGTTGCTGCGTACCTTGCGCATTGAACAGTTGAGTGGAGAATCTCCTTCTCGTCTGTTGGAGCGTCAGGCTTCTCCTGTACTGGTGAACGAGAGTTTTGTTCGCTTGTTAGTGCCTGCGGGTACGGAGGTCGTGGGGCATGCCTTGCGCGAGTTCGATACGGAAACAAAAGACAGTCTGGCTGTAATTGCAGGGGTGGTGCGCGACTTTTCCGTCAATTCGCTGGAAGAAGCGGTAACACCTCTTGTCATCACGCTGTTGTCGGCAAGTGACTTGCAGAAAGGATTCTATTTGCAACTGCGTCTTCGTCCGGAAAACCGTGAAGAAACTTTGCAGCAGATAGAAGCCGTATGGAATGAAATGAATCCTAACCAACCTTTCGGTTATGCAGATATGCACCGGGATTTTATGGCACGTAACGGGAAAGTGCTTTCTTTGTCGCATATCCTGACTTTCTATGCTGTGATTGGGCTGTTGCTGACAGGTTTCGGATTGTTTGGCATTGCCTGGTATGCCACCCGTCAGCGGATACGCGAAATCAGTATCCGCAAGGTGCATGGAGCAACACGGGGGCAGATTATCTGGCTGCTTAACAAGCCGTTCTGTATCTATGCTGTAGTAGCGTATGTAGTGGCCATGCCTGTCGGCTGGTGGTTCATGATGCATTGGCTGGAGCAGTTTGCGTACCGTGCCCCGCTTTCAATTGGTATCTTTGTGTGGCCGTTGCTGGTGGTGTGGGGCATCTCAGCGGTCATTGTCTGCCTGCAGGGTTGGATATTGAGTCGGGTAAATCCGGTAGAATGTATAAAACAAGAGTAATATCATTAAAATAAAATTTTGAAGTATGATTAAGACAGAAAATTTACAGAAAGTATTCCGCACAGATGAAGTGGAAACTTGGGCATTGAATAATGTAAGTATCGAAGTGAAGGAAGGAGAGTTCGTGGCTATCATGGGCCCTTCAGGTTGTGGAAAATCTACCTTGCTGAATATCTTGGGACTACTGGACAATCCCACGGGAGGCAAGTATTTCTTGAACGGGACAGAAGTGGGTGGTTATACTGAATCGCAGCGTACTTCCTTGCGTAAGGGAGTGATTGGTTTCGTATTCCAGAGCTTCAATCTGATTGACGAGTTGAACGTATTTGAGAACATCGAACTGCCCTTGCTGTATTTGGGCGTACCTTCGGCAGAACGTAAGCGGAAAGTGGAGGCTGCCATGGAGCGGATGGGGATTACACATCGTGCCAAGCATTTCCCGCAGCAGTTGTCGGGTGGACAACAGCAACGTGTGGCTATTGCCCGTGCTGTAGTATCAGGACCGAAGCTGATTCTGGCCGATGAGCCTACCGGTAACCTGGACTCCAAGAACGGACGGGAAGTGATGGAATTACTTACCGAGCTGCATAAGGAAGGCACCACCATTGTGATGGTGACTCACTCGCAGCATGATGCCGGTTTTGCCGACCGTGTTATTAATCTCTTCGACGGACAGGTGGTAACGGAAGTGAACCTTTAAAATAAGGTTTAGGCTTGTTTCTTAAACTGGCCGGGCGACATTCCGCAGTAACGTTTGAAAAACTTGCTGAAAGAAGCCTGGTCAGAGAAACAGAGCTTTTCGGCCACGTCTTGCACGCTGTTGGCCGGATTGAGCAGACAGACTTTCGCTTCTTCTATCAGGCTTTCGCTGATGAGCTGGTTGGCTGTCTTGCCATAGAGTTTCTTTAACTTGGCCGATAACGCATCAGGGGATACGTAGAGTTGGTCGGCATACCATTTTACGGTGTGGTGATAACGGCAATTGGTATGCATCAGGTATAGAAAACGAGGGAGGGTATCTTTCCAGCGGAAAGAATGCTCGAACTCGTTTTCTTGTTTATACATGCGGAAGATTATGTTCCATACTTCCAGGATGAGGGAACGAAGCGTGTTTTCCAGCATTTCAACCAGGAAATGATTCTCTTTTTGCTGAAGGGTGTGGCGTAGCATGTCCACATGTGATTGTATCCGGAGAAGATCCTGTTTTTCTAATGGGATAAACGGCTCCAGTACGTGTCTGTATACATAGGCTGCGACCTTGGAACGGATGCATTCGGCTGCCTGCAAAAAAATCTCCCTTCGGGTTATGAGCAGACATCCTTCGAAATCACGGTCTGTTTTCAGGTCGCTCCATTGGTAAGGTTCGATAAACTCGATGTAGGAAGGAGCAGGAATGACGGTCCGCTTGTCATTGGTCTGTATGCTGATTTCTCCTTTTAATACGAGCAAAGACACCGTATGCTGTGTGTCGATACTTCCTTTCTGGAATTGATTTTCTCCCCGTACGGTGAAGATACCCATTTGTTCATTGTACACCATATCTCGCTCCGTTCCGTCTGCTTGCAGCGTCGGAACCAGCCACTTTGTAAACGCATATTCTTTCATTTTGTATCTCGTTGTTGTATTTGCGCATCTAAAATACAGACATAAATCGTAGCCTGAAAACCTTTTTGTATGTTTTAGAAATCATAAACAGAATAAATGCTAAAGCACGGATTCAGACAAATGTTCTTAGGAATGGAACAAGTAAGTAGTCTTTCCCGCCTTCTAAATTTGCATCGGCTATTACAACAGAAAGAGTCAAATCAACTAAAAAAAGAGAATAAGATGAAAAAAGCTTTTGTATCAGTTGGTGCATGTTTTTGTGCGTTGTTGGGGATGCTGACAGCCTGCACGCAGCCTGCACCTACCTCACAGGAAAGTGGGTACAAGACCATGACTGTGAAAAAAGAAAATCGCCTTCTCACTAACAGCTATTCGGCTGTAGTAAAGGGAAGACAGAGTGTGGAAATTCGTCCGCAGGTGAGTGGTACGATTACTGAGATTTGTGTGAAAGAAGGGGCCAAGGTGCACAAGGGACAGGTGTTGTTCGTGATTGACCAGGTTCCGTATAAAGCAGCCTTGCAGACGGCATTGGCGAATGTGAAAAGTGCGGAAGCTGCCGTAGCTACGGCCCGGCTGACGTTCGACAGCAAGGAAGAGCTCTTCAAGGAGCGTGTGGTTTCTGATTTCGACCGTCAGACGGCACAGAATTCTTTGTTGGAGGCTGAGGCCAGTCTGGCACAAGCGAAGGCCAATGAAACCAATGCCCGTAACGACCTTTCCTATACGGTAGTCCGGAGTCCGGTGGATGGAGTAGCAGGTATGTCTTCCTATCGTGTGGGGGCATTGGTCAATTCTTCCATTACCACGCCTTTACTTACCGTATCGGACGATGAGGAAGTCTATGTATATTTTTCTATGACCGAAAATCAGATGCTGTCACTGCTCCGTCAGTATGGCAGTGTGGACAAGGCACTGGCCGGTATGCCCAAAGTATCCTTGCAGTTGAGCGACGGAGTGAAATATGCACACGAAGGGGTGATAGATGCCATCAGCGGCACCATTGATACCGGAACAGGGGCTGTCAGCCTGCGTGCCGTGTTCCCTAATCCGGAAGGAATGTTGCGAAACGGAAGTACGGCTACACTCGTATTGCCCTATACCAAGGAGAATGCGCTGGTTGTTCCGCAGGAAGCTACTTTTGAGATTCAGGACAAGGTGTATGTGTATAAGGTGAATGAGAGTGGAAAGGCCGAGTCGGCACAGGTTACTGTTTTCCCGCTGAACAACGGGCAAGAATACATTGTAGAGAGTGGCTTGCAGGAAGGAGAAGTAATTGTGGCTGAGGGTGCCGGACTGATTCAAGAGAATACCCAGATTCTTTCGTTACATACTGAAAAATAGGAGGGGACGTTATGAAACTGAAGACTTTTATCGACAGGCCCATCCTGTCGTGTGCCATTTCTGTGCTCATCCTGATATTGGGAGTAATCGGTTTGAGCAACCTTCCCATGGAGCAGTATCCTGACATCGCGCCTCCTACCATTATGGTGTCTACCACCTATACGGGTGCCAATGCGGAAACAGTACTGAAGAGTGTCATCGCTCCGTTGGAAGAAGCCATTAACGGTGTGGAAAACATGACGTATATGACTTCTACTGCCACCAATACGGGTTCGGCGTCTATTACCGTATATTTTGCACAGGGAACGGACCCGGACATGGCGACCGTCAACACCAAAAACCGCGTGTCGGAGGCGGAAGGACTGTTGCCCGCAGAAGTGACCAAGGTGGGTGTGACCGTAGAAAAACGACAGAACAGTATGGTCAAGATTATATCGTTGTACAGTCCCGACGACAGTTATGACCAGAATTTTATCAACAACTATTTTAAGATTAATGTAGAACCTCGTCTGTCCCGTATCTCGGGAGTGGGCAATGTGAATGTCATGGGTGGGGATTATGCCATGCGTATCTGGATGAATCCTCAGAAAATGGCCCAGTATCAGCTGGTACCTGCCGATGTGATTGCTTTGCTGGATGACCAGAACGTGGAAGCGGCGACAGGTACACTGGGCGAGGATTCTGAAAATACATTTCAGTACACGTTGAAGTACCGGGGTAGATATGAA
The DNA here is from genome assembly GCF_000187895.1 of Phocaeicola plebeius DSM 17135. Taxonomy (GTDB): domain Bacteria; phylum Bacteroidota; class Bacteroidia; order Bacteroidales; family Bacteroidaceae; genus Phocaeicola; species Phocaeicola plebeius. The sequence continues at coordinate 107,393 of NZ_DS990127.1, forward strand.
ACTGCGGAAGAATTCGGCAACATGGTGCTCAAGTCTCTCCCTACGGGCGAAGTGCTCCGCCTGAAGGATGTGGCCGATGTGGAATTAGGTTCGCAGAGCTATGCCTATAACAGTGAAATTGTGGGCCACCCCGGTGCGACGTGTATGATTTCGCAGACGGCCGGATCGAATGCCAATGAGATTGTGAAGGAAGTGGACAAGTTGATGGAGGAGATTTCAAAAGACCTGCCGAAGGGGCTTGTAATGGCTGACCTGATGAGTACGAAGGACTTCCTGGATGCCTCGGTACACGAGGTGGTGAAAACCCTGATTGAGGCTATTATCCTGGTGGTGCTGGTGGTTTATTTCTTCTTGCAGAGCGTGCGTTCCACCATTATTCCTTCGGTTTCCATCATCGTGTCGCTGGTGGGTACGTTTGCTTTCTTATATGTGGCCGGATTCAGTCTGAACCTGCTGACCCTTTTTGCATTGGTGCTGGTAATCGGTACGGTGGTGGATGATGCCATTGTGGTGGTGGAGGCCGTGCAGGCCAAGTTTGACGAAGGCTATCGCTCGCCTTATAAAGCTACGGTGGCTGCCATGGATGGTATTTCTGCAGCCATTGTGACCACTTCACTGGTATTTATGGCCGTGTTTATCCCGACCTCGTTTATGGGAGGAACCAGTGGGGTGTTCTATACCCAGTTTGGTTTGACCATGGCGGTGGCAGTAGGTATTTCCGCAATCAATGCCTTGACCCTCAGTCCGGCTTTGTGTGCCCTCATCATGACTCCCCACATGGATAAGTCGACCGGTGGTAAGTTGAGTTTTTCTTCCCGTTTTCACCATGCATTTGAGGCTTCTTTCAATAGGCTGGTGTTGAAGTATAAGAATGGGGTGTCGTTCTTCCTCCGTCGTAAATGGATGGCATGGGTATCTTTGGCGGCAGTCTGTGCCTTGCTGGTATTTTTTATGCGGACCACTAAGACCGGACTGGTGCCGGATGAGGATATGGGAACCATATTCGTGAATGTCACGACCCCTCCGGGAAGCAGTTTGGCCCAGACGCGTAAGACGATGGAAATGATAGACGAGCGTATCCGTGAGATTCCGCAGATAAAGATTTATTCCAATGTGACAGGTTACAGCATGATGGGCGGACAGGCCGCCTCGGGAGGTATGCTGATTATCAAGCTGAAACACTGGGATGAACGTCAGGAAGCACAGGACCACATCAATGCCATCATTGCGGCGATTTACCAGCATACAGCCGACATTAAATCGGCCAAGCTCTTTGCCTTTGCACAGCCTACCATCATGGGATACGGTATGGGTAGCGGTTTCGAAATGTACGTGCAAGACCGTGCCGGAGGCAGCGTGGAGAATTTGCAGAAATATACGCAGGACTTCATTGCAGCCTTGAACCGGCGTCCGGAAATTTCGATGGCTTACACTACTTTCGATACCAAGTTCCCGCAGTATATGGTCGAGGTAGATGCGGTGAAATGTCAGCGGGCTGGGGTGACTACGTCTGATGTACTGAGCGTGCTTTCCGGTTATATTGGCGGTAATTACTCGTCCAACTTGAACCGTTTTTCCAAGCTGTACCGTGTGATGATTCAGGCCCGGAAGGATTACCGTCTGGATAAAGAGTCGCTCAACAACATGTTTGTACGGACCGAAAGTGGGGAAATGGCGCCCGTGGGACAGTTCATTACACTGACCAAGGTGTATGGAGCCGAAACCTTGACACGTTTCAATATGTACACCTCTATACCGGTTAACGGTATGCCGGCCGACGGATATAGTTCGGGAGATGCCATTGCAGCCATTGAGGAAGTGGCTTCACAGACACTGCCTACTGGATATGGCTATGAGTTCAGCGGTATTACCCGAGAAGAATCGAGCAGTACGGGAAATACGGTGATCATTTTCATTATCTGTATCGTGTTTATCTATTTGATTCTCTGTTCGCTCTATGAAAGTATCTTCATCCCGATGGTGGTTATCCTGGCTGTGCCTTTCGGATTGATGGGAAGCTTCTTGTTTGCCAAGTGTTTTGGGCTGGAGAACAACATCTATATGCAGACCGGTTTGATTATGCTGATTGGATTGCTTTCGAAAACTGCCATCTTGCTGACTGAATACGCTTCGGCTCGTCGCCGGCAGGGAATGAGCATTGCCCAGGCTGCCGTAGCTGCTGCCGGAGTTCGTCTGCGCCCGATTCTGATGACCGCCCTGACGATGATTATCGGATTGTTCCCGCTGATTGTGGCTACCGGAGCAGGAGCCAACGGAAACCGTTCGTTGGGAGTCGGTACGGTAGGGGGTATGCTTGTCGGTACAGTGGCCCTGCTGTTCGTGGTGCCGGTATTGTTCACGGTGTTCCAGGCGATTGAAGAGCGAGTGATGCCTCGGCGTCAGACCGATGCAGCGGAATAATCCCTTGTGGGGGGAATTTTATATCAACTAAAGAAACATTCGATATGGAGAAAAATATAAGTCATATAGTAGTTGCCGCGTGCATGGCCAGCATGCTGACCGGATGTGGCATCTACACAAAATACCGGCAGCCGGAAACGAATACCGACGGATTGTTCGGCGCTCTTCCGGAGGAGGTGGATACCACCTCCTCACTGGCCGACCTGAAATGGGAGGAGCTGTTTACGGATGCGTCCTTGCAGAAACTGATTACACGTGCGTTGGAGGCGAATACAGATTTGAATGTGGCCCGTTTGAAAGTGGAAGAGGCACGGGCCTCGCTGTCAGCTGCCAAGCAGGCTTACCTGCCTTCTGCCCAGTTGGACCCGGAAGGCGCTTTGAGCAGTTTTGACGGTAGCAAACCCACCAAGACCTATTCGTTGGGAGCTTCTGCCAGCTGGGAACTGGATTTCTTTGGAAAGCTGACCAATGCCAAACGGGGAGAACGTGCGGCATTGGAGCAGAGTGAGGCGTATCGTCAGGTGGTGCAGACACAGCTTATTGCCACGGTGGCCGAGAGTTATTACACGTTGCTGATGCTCGACGAGCAGGTAGCTGTAACTACGGAAACGGTAGAAAGCTGGAAAGAGTATATACGTAGTCTGAAAGCCCTGATGCGGGCCGGACAGGCTGACCGTGCGACCGTGAACCAGGCAGAAGCTTCCCGATTGGATGCCGAAGCTTCTCTGCTGGATTTGAAGCAGCAGGTGACGGAAACGGAAAACACGCTGTGTGCCCTGCTTTTCTGGACCCCGCAGCCTATTGCGCGCGGCACACTCGGTGAAGTGGATTTTCCGGAAAGTTTGTCGGTGGGAGTGCCCCTGAATTTGTTGGCCAACCGTCCGGATGTGTGGCAGGCTGAGGCCGTGCTTAAACAGGCTTTTTATGCCACCAATCAGGCACGCTCCAGTTTTTATCCGAGCGTGACATTGAGCGGATCGGCCGGATGGACAAACAGTGGGGGAGCCCTTGTGACCAATCCGGGTGCCTGGCTGCTTCAGGCGGTAGGCTCTCTGGTGCAACCTCTTTTTCAGCGGGGACAGCTTATGGCAAATCTGAAAATCAGCAAGGCACAGCAGGAAGAAGCTTTGCTGCAGTTCCAGCAGACTTTGCTGGATGCCGGTGCAGAGGTGAACAATGCCCTGAGCCAGTGGCAGACGGCCCGTCAGAAAACGGTGCTCGACCGCGAGCAGGTGGAGCATCTGAAAGATGCGTTGCGTGACACGGAACTGCTGATGGAACACGGTACGACGAACTACCTGGAAGTGCTGACTGCCCGTCAGTCATTACTGGCAGCGCGACTGTCGCTCGTGTCCGACCGGAATGCTGAGATAAAAAGTGTCATTACCCTTTATCATGCATTGGGAGGGGGAAACAACTAACATATAGGTTGATGATATGAAGAAGATGATGATGGTTGCTGCATGCGTGGGAGGACTCGCATGCATGCTGGCATGCAATAAAGAAGAGGTGGGTGCGTATACTCCGCTTCCTAAGATTCACTTGGGAGAGACGTTCAAATATAAATGTGAGTCGGAGAATTACATCCGGCTCGAATATGATACCCTTGGTGAGGCCGCTGTCTTGAACTTTTATAAAGACGAAATCACCTCATTGGATTATCTGGAGTACGATGAAAACTCGTGTACCTTCTCCTTTCACAAAGGAGAGACGGGGCTTTATCGTATCAGCTGGGAGTATACGTCGGAAAATACTTTGCGGATACTTTACGGACAGAACGGTATGTGGTATCGGATGAATGCAAGCGGTACTCATGAATATCTGCTGGAAGCCAATGACGGAATGGCAATAAAGGTCATAGCCTACCGCACGAATTTTGATTCTTTGCATTGCACGATAAATCGTTTTTGTATTGAAGAATACAAAAACGAAGAACAGGAGTGAACCGAAGTTCCGGCCTGCTTTCACCTTCCTGAAGGCAGTGCCGGAATATCGGCCTCTATTCGGTTCTCCACGTCGTCGGGGAGCTTGGAGAAGAAATCTATTCCCGTTACCTTTTCCACGGAATCAACCGGTACCATATATTTTTCCAGTGCCTGATGATGTGCCTTGTTGTCGAACAGAAAGCCCATGGCGATGGGACTTTTCCGGTTATAAATCAGCACCACCTTGAAGAAACGGTCGGGCACGGCCACCCGATGCTCTCCGATGCGCTTGGGTTGCTTCTTATCATAGACAGGTCCGCAGGCAATGTACACTGTGCCATATTTCCGGGCCCAGCTGCGGCATAATTCTTCCAAATCTCCCCAGTCGTCCCGGTTCAGCTTCTGATTCTGCGGGCAGATGTTGCTCATGTAGAACGATTCCTCCATGGCTTTCTTGCTCCATTTCATGTCGGCTGCCGGAGCCATGTGTCCCCGGTCGTATCCGGAGCGCGTATAATCGGCATGTTCCACGCGGGGTTCAGGCAAATCTGGGTCGGGTACGAAGCGGTTCTTTCGTTCTTCACTTCCTTTGGTCTCCTGCCGTGTAAGTTCCCAGGCCACCCAGTTGGGTGTTTTGTAGAAATTATTGTATGAAACGGTGTACCCCGTCCGCTGCAACTTGATTTCTTCCCGTTTGGTCAGCATGACGGGAATTTCCAGTTTGCTACTGATTCGGCTGGCCGAGGGTTGTGCTTCCGTCTCGTCCTGCGACTTTTCCGGCAGGCGTTGTGCTACTTCCTTCTGTGCCTTCTCCAGCGTGTGCGAAAGTTCTTTTGTCAGCTCCTTGGCTTCCGGCAGGTTCTGCTGGTTCTGATAGAAATAAACACCGCCACCCAGAATCAGCAGCAGGAGTATGAAGCCTTTCAGGGAGCCGGTGGATGAACTTCTCTTTTTCTTTCCCATGGTGTACGTGTGTTAAACCAGTTTGAAACGCATTCGGAAGATTCCGTCGTTAAAGTCGTGACTGATAATCTTGAAGGTGCCGATTTCTGACGTATTCTCTACATGCTGCCCGATGCACAGACACTCGTCGTAATCACCTACGTGTACCACACGGACCGTCTCGGAAGCTCCTTCAGGCAGTCGTTTCATGTCAAAGCGTCCGGTAGCTTCTTCTTGTGTGATGAATTCCGTGGTGACAGGTAAGTGGCGTGCGATTACTTCGTTGACAGTCGTTTCAATGCGTGCAATATCGTCTTCCGAAAGTGCTTGTGAAAGCGCAAAATCGAGTTTGCTTTTCTTCCGTTCGATATGGGCAGATACAGCCCGCCCGCATCCGAAAAGATTGACCATGGTGCGGTTGATAATGTGTTCGCAGGTATGCATAGGAGGATACTCCTGCTTGTTGTGTGCGTTAAGTTGGATTTCTTGTTCCATAAATTACATTGATGAATTGTTTTTTTCTTTTTGCTTTTTTTCTATCAGCATGCTCATGAAGGCCGAGCTGATGATACCTGTAGGAATGGCAATCATGGCGATACCAATCAGGCTGATGATACTGCTCAACAACCGTCCTAACGGAGTAATCGGGTAAATGTCACCGTAACCCACGGTGGTGAAGGCCACGATTGCCCACCAGAATCCGTCGCCGATATTTTCAAAGGCTTGCGGTTGTGCGTAGCGTTCGATGTAGTACATCAGAATGCCTGAAAATCCTAACATGATGCCACAGGCAGTATAGGCCGTAACAAGTTCTTCTCTGACGGTCCGGAGTACGGTGCCAATCAATCATCTGGAAGGAACGTGAATAGCGTATCAGCTTGAAGATAATCAGTACGTAGGCCAGCACCACAAGATGTACGTGCGGGGTTTCCTTGTACACATAAATCACCATGAACGGGATAATTGCCACGAAGTCGATGATTCCATAAAAAGAGAACAAGTAGCGCAGGCGTGCCTTCCAGGCATGGTTGCAGCTGGCGTATTGTACGGGAGCTGCCGCAATTCGTAGTCCATACTCAATGGTGAATATAAAGGAAGCCAGGTAGTTGAATGCATACAGACTGTTACGGTAAGGAGCCGATTCCTCAAAGGAACTATATATGATGGAGCAGATGGAACCGATGATAAAGAACAATACAAAATATTGAAACCATTTTTTCATCAGCTGGCGATGAATCATTCGGTACAATTTTTCGTGGCGAATTAAGTGCGGGAACTTTTCGCGCAGCGGGTCTATAAGATTGTGAGGTTCTATGTTCATGGCCGTGATTTTGTTTAATGGTTTTCATTGGGTCTTGTCACTCCTATTTTTGCAGGATGTGAATCTTCTAAAGTGACAAATATACTCTTTTCTTTTGCAATGAGAGAAGGAGTAGAGAGAAAAGTATAAAAGACGGGCTAATTTTCAATGTAAAATCGACTTTTTGAAAACGCTTTTGTCTTTAGTTTCAAACGCCAAAGCGTTTGAGGTAAGACGTACTTACGTTTTAGTTGAAATGTCCTTGCGTTTTAATACGAACGCAAAAGCGTTTTGGGGGAGGGAAAATAAGGGCATAAAAAAAGGAGTTCCGCTGAACTCCAACCTTTGTTAACCTTAAATCTAATACTATGAAAAACACATTGCAAAGGTACGCATTTTCTGTTTCTCTGCAAGTAAAATGCCCCTTAAAATCTGTTTTATAACATCTATTATAATTTGCATTTGCCAGAAACGTTTTTGTTAACGCTTCTTTTACTACCTTTGCAATTAAAAAATAGACAGATTATGGCATTTGAAGCGACGAAAAGAGAATGGGGAGAGCTTTATGCGTTTTTCCGGCTGCTGGCCGACGGTTACGTGTATGGTGGTACTCCTGATGTGACGAAGAACGAAGCGCTCCGTCTTCCGGTGGCAATGGTTCAGCGGGAAGAACATGACGGTACGCGTCAGTATATTTTGGAAAAAGATACCGTGTACCTGAAAGGGGAGAATATAGACAAGCGGATTCCTCGTGAGGACTTTGCTACGGTGGCAGAGCTTATTTATGCAGCGATTCGTCAGAGCCGGGAGGATGATGTCACATCTCCCGATGGCGTGGAGGAGTTTCTGGATGAGGTAGCCATTTTCGATTTGGAAGCCAAGACGGACGACCGCACGGATTTCAGCGTGGCTTTTTACTCGGTAGATGCTCCGCTTACCGGATTCTGTGTCCGCTCCCGTTTGGGAATGATGATTCCGTTGCTTGACGGAGGGAGAACCGCTAATTTCAAGTTTGAGCAGACAGGTGTGAAGTTTGCTACCCCGACCGTCAACAAAATCAATGCGGAAGGTGAGGAGGACGATGTCATATCCCGTATGCTGATGATAGAGCGTCTGGGAGGCGCACTGAAGTACAGTGACGTGGCCGATAAGATTTTCCGCAGCAACCTGTCCATGATTGATTTGCACATGGGACGACTGATGGCGGAAATGACACGCCTGATGTGGTTGGACGGCATTACGAAGGTGTCGGAACTGACGGAGGAAATCAAAAAGCTGAATCCGCTGAAGATAAAGGACGAACTGATTACGAAGCACGGCTTTTATGAATATAAGGTGAAGGAACTGTTGCTGGCTTTGGCCATGGGACTTCGTCCGGCAAAGCTGTATAACGGAACAGACTCTGCCATTGCAGGGTTCCTTTTCGTGACGGGTGACGGGGAAGTGTTGTGCTATCAGCGTGCTTTCCGCCAGACATTTGCCGATTTCCTTTTCCAGAACAGTCGCTTGGAGAAAGGTTCTACGGAAAAAGACAAGTATGGTTACCTGGAACGTGAAAATGGGGTATATTATTTTAAACTGAACCTGAAAATCGGTTTGTTGAAGCGATAAAGTTCGGATAGTAGATAAATGAAAAACGGATTCTCCGACCGTCGAAGTCAGGGAATCCGTTTTTTATGCATTTCCGCGAAGAGAATTATTCTTCGTGGTTGCTGTAATATTTCATGAACTGTGTACGTTCGAACGGGTTGATGTCACCTGCGGCTGAGGCATTCATCTTTCCTTTGAACTGTGCAATGGAATCATAGCCTTTGTCGTCCATCCATTCAGCCAGTTCTTTCTTCATCTCTTCAATCATCTGGTTGCCATGCTGGTAGATAACGCTGCAAACTTCTACGGCAGCAGCGCCTGAAAGCAGAGACTTGATAACGCCTTTTCCGTTGTGTACGCCACCTGAAACCGCATAATCCAGTTGAGGAACTTCTGCCGAAGCAATGGCTGTCCAGCGAATGCGGTCAGACAGTTCAGAGGGTGAACTCATGACGTTAGCTGTAGTGAAAGTCAGGTTGTCAATCTGGATGTCCGGCTGGTAGAAGCGGTTGAACAATACCACAGCGGCAGCACCGTTGGCATACAATTGGTTGATAAGTGCAACCGGGTTAGTCAGATTGCTGCCCAGTTTCATGATAACCGGAATGCGGACTACTTTCTTGATGTGGCGCAGGATGTCGATGTGACGCTGTTCAAAACTTCCCGGTGTATAATCCTTGCTGGTCTGCAAAGAAAGGATGTTCAGTTCCAGTGCATCGGCTCCGGCTTCTTCCATCAGGCGGGCAAAGTCAGTCCATTCGCTGTCACTATAGCAGTTGATGCTGGCGATTACCGGAATCTTGCAGTGTTTCTTTACGTCTTCAATCAGGGTGATATGTTCGTTCAGCGCATGTGAGCGTACGTATGCTCCCAGGTAATCGTCGGCTTCTGGTGAGCCATAGCCCTGCATGCTTCCTGCCTGCATGTTGATTTGTTCTTCGAATACTGATTTCAGTACTACTGCACCGGCTCCGGCTTCTTCCAGTTTCTGAATTTTAGCCAGGCTGTTAGTCAGTCCAGAACTACTGATAATGATCGGGTTGTTCAGAGTTAACCCTGCAAAAGTTGTTTTTAGTTGTGCCATATTCTTCTCGTTTTTAATATACTCTATCTCCAAAAATCTTGCTGCCTACACGCACCATCGTGCTTCCGGCCTGAACAGCCAGCATATAGTCGTGCGACATGCCCATGGAAATTTCCTTGAAGGTGTCACAATCTTTAAAATAGGTAGCTTTCAGTTCGGTAAAGAAACGGTGAAGGCTCTCAAATTCGTTGATGATTTGTGATTCGTCGTCTGTATTGGTGGCCATTCCCATGACTCCGCTGATGCATACATGAGTCAGCTCTTTCCACGGGGTGGTTTCCAGCATCTCGCGACAGGCTTCAAAAGAAAATCCGTATTTGCTTTCTTCTTCTGCGATATGGATTTCCAGCAGGCAAGGTATCACCCGGTTGCATTTAGCCGCTTGTTTGTCGATTTCAGCCAGCAGCTTGTAACTGTCTACGGCATGAATCATGGCGATGTAGGGTGCGATGTACTTCACTTTATTGGTCTGCAGGTGGCCGATGAAATGCCACTGAATATCGGCGGGCAGGGAAGCCTGCTTCTTGCTCAGTTCCTGCTCCTTGCTTTCTCCGAAGATGCGCTGCCCGGTTTCGTATGCAGCCAGAATCGCTTCGTTCGGGTGAAACTTGGAAACAGCAACCAGACTGACCTGGGGAGGAAGTTGTGCCCGTACTTCTTTTAAATTAGACTGAATATCCATGGTGTGGTAGGTGTTTGTTTATCGTTTGTCTGCATCCGGGAACTCCGGTTTTACGTCAGGCTCTGCAGAGTAGGGATATACGTCCATCAGTGCGGTTTCGGCAACCGATGCGATGACGTAGTCGGCCATTGTACCCTTCATGCCTTCGTCTAGTTTCTTCACGGCATCGCGCAGGTCGGCAGCCTGTACCAGTACGTTGGTAGCTGTTTTCTTTTCCGCACCGCTTTTCTCATCGAGGGTGATGAAGTAGAGCTTGCACTTGAACCAACGGTCAGCAGCTTCCTCGTCGCTGGGGAAGAGCTCGCTATAGTTGGCGCGTTTGATGTCGGATACAGTGAATTCTCCGCTGATGAACGGAGTGATTTCTTCGATAATACGCGATTCGGCTTCGGTAAAGCTGAGTGCGTCCACCAGATAGGGTTCCGTTACTTTCTTGTTCATTCCGTTTTCGGCTACTTTCTCGTAACGGATCTTGCATTCAAACCAATTATGCATCATAATTTTTCTTGCTTTTCAATTTGTAATATTTCACACAAAGATACGATTATAAATTGAATGAGAGAATAAATGGTTTTGAAAAATCAGTCAATTCTCGGTTTGCAGCGGTTTTGTTGCATGAATTCCTGAATGAGGTCGGTGTAATTCCCTTGAATCAGGATGTGGTGGTTGCCCAGCGGATTATGCAGGAAATAGTCAGCCGGCTTATCCAGGCGTACCTTTAGCTGTGTGCGACAACAGGTCACCATGTTGGTATTTTCGATGCAATGTCCAGAACTCAGATAATATTCGTCCAGACATTCTCCCCCGCATTTGAAGAGGGTGACTTCGCCCGGATGTACAATGCCTTGAATGGCGATGCCGCTTTCTGTTTCAAAATGGTTGCGGATAATAAACTCTTCGGTCATTTTGGTAGGAATGGAGCAGTGTGCCAGTAGTACTTCGTTGCGGGCAAGGTCTACAAACGAAGGATTGGCCATAAAGCCGGGCTTTCCGATGAGTTCTTTTACCATCAGCAAGGTCATGATGGATTGCAGGTCGCCTTCGCATCCGGCAGGTATTCCTTCGTCATTCAGCAAAGAAAGGGCCAGGCAGCCTGTGGTCTTCAGGCTCTGGATCAGCGAGAAGCAGGACAGGGTAAGAGCGTCCAGGTTTTCTTCCTGGCATACACGTCGGATAGCTTTGTACAGGCGCATGGCCCGAAGCAGTTCTTCCGGAGTAGCCTCCTGAATCCCTTTGGCGCGGTGGGCAAACAAAGAGGCTTCTGGTCCTATTTCATCTTCCGTAATCTCGTGGAAAGCTTTTTCTACGGTCTCAATGGAGATGTCCGTGTAAGTCACTCCCCAACGTTGTCCGGCTAACAGATAGTCTACGTGGCTGGCTACCAGCCAGGAGGCCGGAGTGCCGATTACGCCGATGCGTTTTTTCTTCAGGGAACGTTTGGCGGCAAATGCCTGGTGATGTAAAAGTACCTGATTTACCATGTCGGGCACTAATCCATGGATGATTTTGACCTTCATGTCTCTCGACTGAATCCATGCCGAGATTTCAAGGGCGGCAGCCAGTGAGTTGTTCAGGCCGTCTGTCAGTAGGGTGATGGGATAGGGCAGGATGCTGAAAAAACGCACCACTGCATTTTCCACGCCCCCGCTGGCAATGAAAGCCATTTTGTATTCATGACTGGGAATGCTTTCAGAGTCTGTATAGTTGACAAGGTGAAGGGTAAAATGTTTTTCCAGTTCCACGAACAGGTCTTTATGCTTTTCGTAGACTTGCTCCACCTTGTATGTGCCGGCTGTAAATATAATTAGGTAAAGGTTCATAATGCTTGAGTGTTTGGTTATCGATAGCAAACATACGGATTTTTTGGGTAGAAGACTTGGAAAATGCCTGAAAAGGCGTTAAACTTTACTTGGAGGGCCTTTTTCTCAAAAGAAAGGAGTAGTCGTATTTTTCTGAGCACAAAGTTGTTTAATTTCGACATTCGCTTTATCTTTGCATTTCAGAATCTTTTTTAAACTATAAAATATGCCAAAAATATCCATCAGAGGAACTGAAATGCCGGAGTCGCCGATACGTAAGCTTGCGCCTTTGGCTGAAGCTGCGAAAGAGAGAGGAATTCATGTATATCACTTGAATATTGGTCAGCCTGACCTGCCTACTCCACGAGCGGCCCTCGATGCGATTCGAAATATTGACCGCAAGGTGTTGGAATATAGTCCCAGCCAGGGATACAGAAGCTACAGAGAGCGTCTGGTGGGATATTATGAAAAGTACGACATTCACCTGGATGCCGATGACATTATCATTACTACCGGAGGGTCGGAAGCTGTGCTGTTTGCGTTTATGAGCTGTCTGAATCCGGGGGATGAGATTATCGTGCCGGAACCGGCGTATGCCAACTACATGGCGTTTGCGATTTCGGCAGGAGCAGTTATCCGTACGGTGACGACTACTATCGACGAAGGTTTCTCTTTGCCGAAGGTAGAGAAGTTTGAGGAGTTGATTAATGAACGCACCAAGGGTATCTTGATTTGTAACCCGAATAACCCGACAGGGTATCTGTATACTCGCCGGGAGATGAACCAGATTCGGGATTTGGTAAAGAAGTACGACTTGTTCCTCTTCTCTGATGAAGTGTATCGTGAATTCATCTATACAGGTTCTCCTTATATTTCAGCCTGTCATCTGGAAGGCATCGAACAGAATGTGGTATTGATTGACTCCGTATCGAAACGGTATTCGGAATGTGGAATTCGTATCGGTGCGCTGATTACGAAGAATCCGGAAGTGCGCAAGGCGGTGATGAAATTCTGTCAGGCTCGTTTGAGTCCACCGTTGATTGGCCAGATTGCAGCTGAGGCTTCGCTCGATGAACCGGAAGAATATGCTCGCGAAACATACGATGAATACGTGGAACGTCGTAAATGTCTGATTGATGGATTGAACCGTATACCGGGTGTTTATTCTCCAATACCGATGGGAGCTTTCTACACTGTGGCTAAACTGCCGGTGGATGATTGTGAGAAATTCTGCGCATGGTGTTTGTCTGATTTCAATTATGAAGGAGAGACCGTTATGATGGCACCTGCCAGCGGATTCTATACCACACCGGGCGGCGGTAAAAACGAGGTGCGTGTGGCTTATGTATTGAAGAAAGAAGACCTGGTACGGGCTTTGTTCATTCTGCGTAAGGCGCTCGAGGCCTATCCGGGAAGGGTGGATGAATGATGAGCAACTGGAAATTTTTTATTGCCCGACGGATTTACCGTAGCAGGGAAGGAGAGAAAGAAGTATCAAAACCGGCCGTACGCATTGCGATGGCCGGTATTGCTATCGGACTGGCTGTGATGATTGTGTCGGTGGCGGTGGTCATCGGCTTCAAGCATCAGGTGCGCGACAAGGTGATAGGTATGGGTTCTGATATTGTGGTTTCCAGCATCGAAGGAGCTCAGCTTTACCAGATGAATCCGGTAGTGGCAAACGACAGCCTGTTGTCGGTGATACGGAATATTCCCCAGGTGAGCCACGTACAGCGTTACGCTACGAAACCGGGCATGATTATGACCGCTGATAACTTTCAGGGAATGATTGTGAAAGGGGTGTCGCAGGAGTACGATTGGACGTACCTGAAGGCACATTTGCAGGAAGGAGAGATTCCTGCACTGACGGACTCCGTAGCTAGCAACCGTGTGCTGGTTTCCCGCTCCATGGCCGACAAACTTGCATTGAAGGTGGGTGATAAGCTTTATACCTATTACATAGAAGGCAATGTGCGTGCCCGCCGGCTGACGGTGAGCGGGATTTTCCAAACCAATTTCTCTGCTTTCGATGATTATTTCCTGATAACTGACATGTATACGGTCAACCGTCTGAACGGATGGGAACCAGATCAAGTAGGAGGTGTAGAAGTGGCTGTGTCGGATTATCGTTTCTTGAATTCGGTGAATGATGACATTCGTGGTCATATTCAGGAGCAGACAGACCGTTATGGGGCAATCTATTGCTCTCGCACTTCAGAGGAGCTTTATCCTCAGATCTTTGCATGGCTCGACTTACTGGATACTAATGTATGGGTCATTCTGATTCTGATGACCGGAGTGGCGGGTTTTACCATGATTTCCGGATTGCTGATAATCATTCTTGAACGTACGCAGATGATTGGGGTACTAAAAGCCTTGGGAGCCGACAACGCTTCCATTCGTCAGATATTCCTGTCGTTTTCTGTTTTCCTTATCGGAAGGGGAATGTGCTGGGGAAATGTCATTGGGCTGTCGTGTTGTCTTATTCAGTATTTTTTCGAACCGATTAAGTTGGATCCGGCTACGTACTATGTCAATGCAGTGCCCGTGGAGCTTCATTTGGGTTGGATTGTATTGTTGAACGTGTGTACCTTGCTGGTATCGGTAGGTATGCTGGTCGGTCCTTCTTATCTGATAAGTCATATTCATCCTGCAAAATCCATCCGTTTTGAATAAATCCTGCTTTAAAATCAAGAGCAAACGAATCTTTTTTACTAATTTTGCACTCTCAATTGATATTAAAGAATAAAATAACTACATAAAGTTATGGCAAAAGAATTAAAAGACCTAACCAAGAGAAGTGAAAACTATTCACAATGGTATAATGATTTGGTGGTAAAGGCCGATTTGGCTGAACAGTCTCCTGTGCGTGGCTGTATGGTAATTAAGCCTTACGGATATGCCATCTGGGAAAAAATGCAGCGTATCCTTGACGATATGTTCAAGGCTACAGGACATGTGAATGCGTATTTCCCGTTGCTGATTCCGAAATCTTATTTGAGCCGTGAAGCTGAACACGTAGAAGGCTTCGCTAAGGAATGTGCGGTAGTAACTCACTATCGTTTGAAGAATGCAGAAGATGGTTCGGGTGTGATTGTAGACCCGGCTGCCAAACTGGAAGAAGAACTGATTATTCGTCCGACTTCAGAAACTATTATCTGGAGTACTTATAAAAACTGGATCAACTCATACCGTGACCTGCCTATCTTGTGCAACCAGTGGGCAAACGTAATGCGCTGGGAAATGCGTACTCGTCTGTTCCTGCGTACAGCTGAGTTCTTGTGGCAGGAAGGTCATACGGCTCATGCTACTCGTGAAGAAGCTGAAGCAGAAGCACAGAAGATGTTGCACGTGTATGGCGATTTCGCTGAAAAATACATGGCTGTGCCGGTTATCAAGGGTGTGAAGTCTGCAAACGAACGTTTTGCCGGGGCATTGGATACTTATACTATTGAAGGATTGATGCAGGATGGTAAGGCATTGCAGTGTGGTACCTCTCACTTCCTGGGACAGAACTTTGCCAAGGCATTCAACGTACAGTTCGTCGACAAGAACAATAAGCTGGATTATGTATGGGCTACTTCATGGGGTGTATCTACTCGTCTGATGGGTGCCTTGATCATGACACACTCTGACGACAACGGTCTGGTTCTTCCGCCGCATTTGGCTCCGATTCAGGTTGTTATCGTACCTATCTATAAGAACGACGAACAGTTGAAGCAGATTGATGCCAAGGTAGAAGGTATCGTCAACAAACTTCGCAGCATGGGTATCTCTGTGAAATACGATAACGCTGATAACAAGCGTCCGGGATTCAAGTTCGCAGACTATGAATTGAAGGGGGTACCTGTACGTCTGGTAATGGGTGGTCGTGACCTGGAAAACAACACGATGGAAATCATGCGTCGTGATACACTGGAAAAAGAAACTCGTTCTTGCGACGGCATCGAAGAATACGTACAGAACCTGTTGGAAGAAATTCAGCAGAACATCTACCAGAAAGCATTGAATTATCGTAACGAACATATCTATAAGGTGGATACTTACGAAGAATTCAAGGAACAGATTGAGAAGGGTGGATTTATCTTGGCTCACTGGGATGGTACTCCGGAAACAGAAGACCGCATTAAGGAAGAAACGAAAGCA
This sequence comes from Phocaeicola plebeius DSM 17135, assembly GCF_000187895.1. Taxonomy (GTDB): domain Bacteria; phylum Bacteroidota; class Bacteroidia; order Bacteroidales; family Bacteroidaceae; genus Phocaeicola; species Phocaeicola plebeius. The sequence goes on from NZ_DS990127.1 coordinate 123,282, forward strand.
ACTATCCGCTGTCTGCCTTTCGAAGCAGATGAAGAAAGCCTGACTCCGGGTGTGGATATGCTGACTGGTAAACCTTCTGCACGTCGTGTATTGTTTGCCCGTGCATACTAATTGGCTATACTTACAGTAATATCATAAAAAAGTCCGGTTCTCTTGAAAGAGGGAATCGGACTTTTTTGATGGGCTTTATTCCGCTTTCAGGCATTCCATATATTCTTCGTAACTGATGAACCGGCCACCCATTGACTTGAGGTGAGGCGTTTCAAACTGACAGTCGATGAGGGTACCTCCGTGCGCATGGAGCAGTTGGGCCAGTCGAATCAGGGCAAGCTTGGAAGCGCTGGGTACGAGCGAGAACATGCTTTCGCCGAAGAAACACGTACCCAAAGTTACTCCATACAGACCTCCGACCAGCTTATCGCCTTCCCATACTTCTACGCTGGCGGCCAAGTTTTGTTCGTACATGCGGATGTAAGCTTCAATCATTTCTTCTCCCAACCAAGCTCCTTCTTGTTCGATGCGGAGCTTGGAACAATTCCGTATCACCTGTTCAAATGCATGGTTGAAAGTTACCTTGTATTTATCTTTATTCATCAGTGTGCGCATGGAATGGGAGATATGAATCTCTTCCGGAAAGATGACGAAACGCTGCAACGGGCACCACCATTGGATAATTTTCTCGCGGAAGGCATACCAGGGAAAGATACCGTTGGAGTAGGCCAGGATAAGGCGGTCGACGGACAAGTCGCCTCCAATGGCCAGCAGGCCGTCAGGGTCTCCCCAGTGCGGGTCCGGAAAAGCCAGTCTTTTTGTCAATTGGAAAACCATGTCATCGAAATTATTTGAGAATACTCAGTTGATTGTTTTCGGCCGTTACCGTGATGTTGCCTCCCTGCTTTAGCGAGCCGAACAGAATCTCACGCATGAGCAGCGGCTTCAGGTGGGCGGCGATGGCACGGTCCATTTCGCGGGCTCCGTATTCCGGTTTGAAACCCTCTTTCAGCAGCCATTCATGTGCTTCAGGTGTCAGGTGCAAGCAGACGTGACGGCGAGCCAGCTTTTCATCCAGTTGGCGCAACTTTTTGTCGAGCACTTGCGTAGCCATTTCCCGACTCATGTCATGGAATACGACGGAAGCCGACAAACGGTTGAGGAATTCCGGCTTAAATGTTTTCTTTACCTGGCGAAGCATAGCCTGTCCGGTACTTACTTGGCTGTTGAAACCAATGGAAGCCTGATGTGCATACTGAGCACCGGCGTTGGAAGTCATGATAAGAATCAGGTGTCGGCAGTCCGATTTCCGTCCTTTGTTGTCTGTCAGCACTGCATAGTCCATCACCTGCAACAGGATGTTGAAAATGTCGGGATGAGCCTTTTCGATTTCATCCAGTAGCAGCACACAGTTGGGTGTTTTCCGGATGGCATCTGTCAGTAAGCCACCATCCTCGTATCCGATGTAACCAGCCGGAGAACCGATAAGTTTGGCGATGGTATGCTTTTCCATGTATTCACTCATGTCGAAGCGTATCAGTGAGATACCTAATTCCGAGGCTAATACTTTGGCTACTTCAGTTTTTCCCACTCCCGTAGGACCGACAAACAACAGACTGGCCAGCGGCTTGTTCTCGTCCAGCAATCCGGCTTTGGCCATTTGTACCGCCTCCACTACCTGACGAATGGCTTCGTCTTGTCCGTAAATCTGTCCGGATATGCGTTCGTACAATGCTTCCAGTGAAGCGTTGTCTTCCTCCTTGAGTGCATTAGCATCAATCTTGCAGGTACGTGAAAGTACTTCGGTAACCAGCTTTCTGTCCACCGTCTTTGTGCCGTCTGTAGCCGGGTGAATTTCGCGGTAAGCACCGGCCTCATCAATCAGGTCGATTGCCTTGTCAGGCAGGAAGCGGTCGCTGATGTAGCGGGCACTGGCCTTTACAGCATACTCAATTACTCCCGGTTCATAGGTCACGTGGTGATACTCCTCATATTTTTCCTTCAATCCTTCTATGATACGGATAGCCTCATCGATGCTGGGCTCCTGAATGTCGATTTGCTGGAAACGGCGTACCATTCCTTTGCTGCGTGAGAAATAACGGTTGTATTCCTCATAAGTGGTAGAACCGATGAAACGGATGTCTCCCTGTTCCAAGTAAGGTTTCAGCATGTTGGAGGCATCCATCGACCCATCGCCGATTTGTCCGGCTCCGATAAGATTGTGTATCTCGTCAATATAGAGAATGGCTTTCTTCTCTGCGCTGAGGCTTTTCATTACACTTTTCAACCGCTGTTCGAAGTCGCCCCGATATTGTGTACCGGCCAGCATACTACCCAAATCCAGTTCGTAAATGCGGCTTCCTTTCAGACGCTCGGGCACCTCTCCAGCTTCAATGCGGGCTGCCAGTCCGTAAGCCAAGGCTGTTTTTCCCACTCCTGGTTCACCGATGTGCAGCGGGTTGTTTTTGTCTTTCCGGCACAGCACTTCGATGGTACGTTCCAGTTCCATTTCTCGTCCTATCAGCGGATTGTGATTTTCCAGCTGTTCGTTCAGGCAGGTGATGAAATTTTTGGAAATACCATGAGGTTCGTCCGAATCATTCTCATCCAGACTAAGGTCGTCTCCATAAATGACCACCAGTTGGCTGATGAAATCCGGAATCCGTTCCTTCAGGTGTTTTTTCAGGAAGTAGCAAGCCCAGGATTCCGGCAACAGTAGCATGGCCTGTACTACGTGAGGAATGTCCAGCACTTCGGCATTGGATGATTCCACGAAGGCATACGCATTCTGAAACAGCAGGTTTGATTGTACGGAAAACTGTAGTTCATAGTTGGTATCTTCCGGCACCTGTTCCATTTTCTGTGCCAAATATTCGTCCACTTCCTCTTCCATCACCGGGATGTGACAGAAACATTCTTCTACGGCCTCCACAAAAGGGTCCTGGTTAAAGAGTGCGCTGAGAATATGCTCCGGAGTAATGAATTCATGGCGATAACGGAACGCCAGTCCCTGAGCAAACGACAGCGCTTTGTCTACATATACAGATTTTTCGATGTGACTCATTGATTGTTTACTGTTTAATTATCTTCGGGTTCTACGGTCAGTCGCAGAGGAAATCCTTCCTCACGTGCCATCTGGGTGGCTTTCTGTGCTTTGGACTGTGCCACGTCGTAAGAATAGACGCCTGCCGTGGCCGATTGCTGCTGGTGTACTTTCAGCATCAGTGCCTCGGCTTCCTCCTGCGATTTGAAAAACACGATTTTTAGGACCTTCACCACGAAATCCATGGTGGTGAAGTCGTCGTTGTGGAGTATCACCTTATAATGTTTGGGTTCGTGCAGCTCCACACGCTTTTTTTCTTTGCATAACGATTGTTCTTTTTCCATTTGTCTACTTTGATATAGCGATTCAGACTCGCATCAACGTGCCGTGTTCAGCGTAAATTCCTTCTGGTCGTACATTTGTCCACGGGTATCGGTCACAGCCAGTCGGAAAGTCACAGTACCCGTTTTGATACGTTTTCCAGCAGTGACGGTAGCCGTATACTTTACCCCGTTTCCCGGCAAAATCTGTTCCACCAGAATGGAAGGGGAGATATGCAGATGTTTCATTCCGCTGATTTCTGCCACGCTGGGAATCACGTTGTAGGCAATTTCATTTCCTTCATTCATGATTTCGAAGATGATTTTGCTACTTTCTCCCGAGCTGATGACATGGTCGCGGTCGTTATCAATGAAACGGATGTTTCGGATGTATAAAGAGGAGAGGGCAGACTGTGTATAGTCCGGCTCGGCGTACACCTGTTCCACCGGATAGTTTGCCCTGTTTTCTTCACGCGATTTAGGCGCTGTCAGCGCACCCCCAATAGCAGCTCCGGCCAGTGTGCCGACAATGCTTCCAATGGCAGAACCCCTGTAGCTTCCTCTCCAGCCATGACGGGAGTCGCCCACCAGTCCGCCGATGGCACCTCCCACACTATTGCCGATGGCGGCACCGCCTACAATGGCACCGGTACGTTCCGGTTGCGTAGTTCCGCATCCGCTACTCAGTAGGGACACAATTAAAAATAAAATTGCGACTTTTTTCATGGATGTTTTTTGATAAAAGTTTTATTTGCGGTATTTAGCTTTAATAGCTGGAAGTTCCTTCTGTATGTCACTGATACGGCGTGCATCACTGGGGTGCGTGCTCATGAACTCGGGAACCTTGCCGCCTGAACTGGCCGACATTTTCTGCCAGAAAGTCACGGCCTTGTCGGGGTTGTAGCCCGCCATGGTCATCAGAACCAGTCCCATGTAGTCTGCTTCCGTCTCGTGCTTGCGTGAGAAAGGAAGGGTTACTCCGTATTGCGCTCCCACACCGTACACCGTGCTGGCGATGGCTTGTACCATCTCGCTCTTTTGTGAGAGGCTTTCTCCCAGTAGTTGTGCTCCGTATTGAGTAAGCATCTGTTGGCTGATGCGCTCGTTGCTGTGCTTGGCTACGGCATGTGCTACTTCATGCCCTAATACCACGGCCAGTTCATCGTCCGACGATACCAACTTCATCAGTCCTTCGTATACCACAATTTTTCCACCGGGCATACAGAATGCGTTGACTTCGTCACTCTTTACCAGATTGAATTCCCAGGAGAATTCCTTGATTTCATCAGAAAGTCCGTTGCTGCGCAGGTATTGTTCTGTGGCTGCGGCAATGTTCTTTCCTACTCGTACCACCATGGCCGTTTGGGTGGCATTGGTTGATTTCTGGGCACTTTTTATGTAGTCATTGTACTGGGTCAGGCTGGAAGAAAGCACTTCCTGGTCTGAAACCAGTAATAACTGTTTACGTCCGGTGAGCGGTACCGAACTGCATCCTGCCAGCATCAGCAAGGAAAGGACATACACACTTAGTTCTTTTTTCATAACGGTTTCGTTAGTTATTGTACAAACATAGCAAAAAAATGATTATGTTTGTGGCAATAAACTGTAAAAAAGAGATGAAAAAGGAACTTTTTATAGCATGTTCTCTATGCGGGACCATGCTGGTGAATGCTGAGAATATAGAGGTCACTTCGTTTAAATACGCAGGACCGTATGCGTTGATGCAACCTTATCAGGTTGATAGTGTGGATGTTAATTCCAAATTGTGGAAGGCAGAGTCGCTACTGGATACGCCGGTGTCGTTTTCTTTGCTCGAAGGAGCAGAAGTAAAGCAGGCGAGTCAATTATCTCCCTCGTCGGGCTATGCTCTTCACCTTATGGGGTTTGTGTTGGAGAATACACACTATGGAGAAGTATCGCTGAAGGTGGAAGGGGCTGAACATTATCAGGTGTATGTGGATGGAAAGCGCGTGGAAGATGCGTCGCTATCGCTGGATCCGGCCACGCATCAGGTGGTCATCAAGTATCTTTCCATGCCGGGTGAAAAGAACGTGCCGAAGGTGAGTCTGGATGCCAAGCAGGATGGAGTGTTTACCTTGCGTACCGAGCAGGGACGTCTGTTTACACTGGCCGATGTGCTGCACGGTACTCGCTTTACGGGCACTGAATTATCAGCCGACGGAAAATACCTGATTACGTCGTATACTGTCACAAAGGAAGGTGGGGAAACGATTTCGCAGACCAAGGTAAAGGAACTGAAGACTGGAAAAATATTGGCAACCCGTGGGGAAACCCTGCACTGGATGCCGCGTTCCGTAAAATATTACTATGTACGTCAGGGTGTATCCGGCCGGGAGCTGGTAACGGTAGACCCTGTATCCGGACGCGAGGAAGTGTGGGTGAGCCATCTTCCGGAAGGCAACTTTCAGGTAGCACCTACAGAGGATTATCTGCTGTTTACTCTTGTACAGAAGGGACCGGAAGAGAAGAAGGAAATCTATGAATTCATTGACCCGGACGACCGTCAGCCGGGATGGCGCAACCGTACGTACCTGGCCCGTTTTGATGTGAAGACTGGCGTGTGTCAGCCTTTGACCTTCGGTTACAAGAATGTATGGGCTACGGACATCTCTTCCGACGGACGCTTTATCCTAATGATGGCTTCCAACCACCGTATGGGAAAACGCCCGACCACTCTGTTCTCTGTGTACAAGATGGATGTGCAGACCTTACAGGTGGAAGAATTGGTGAAAGATGACGGTTTCCTGACCAATGCGCAGTTCTCACCCGACGGCCGCCAGGTATTGCTGGCCGGTACACCGGAGTATCTGGGTGGCATCGGCAAGAACGTGAAGGAAGGACAGACCCCGAGCATGATTGACAATCAGCTTTACCTGATGGACTTACAGAGCAAGCAGATTGAACCGCTGACCCGGACATTCAATCCGAATGTGATGCAGACGGTATGGTCGGCTGTAGACAATTGTGTGTACTTCACCGCCGAAGACCGTGACAGCATCGCGCTGTTCCGCCTGAATCCGGCAAAGAAACATTTTGAAAAGGTGAATGTGCCCGAAGAAATGGTATTGGGATTCTCTGTGGCTGAAAAAGCCTCCTCATTATCGTTCTACGGAGAAAGCGCTTCCAATTCTCACCGTTTGTATGTGGTCGATTTGAAGAAGGATGCCTCCAAACTGGAAGAAGATTTGAATGGGGAATTGAAAGATGTGCTGCTGGGTGAATGCAAGGCCTGGGACTTTGTCAACTCCCGTGGGGATACCATTTGCGGACGCTACTACCTGCCGCCTCATTTTGACCCGAACAAAAAATATCCGATGATTGTCAACTACTACGGTGGATGCAGTCCCACAAGCCGTAATTTTGCCAGCCGTTATCCGCATCATGCGTATGCCGCATTGGGTTATGTGGTGTATGTGGTAGAACCGAGTGGAGCGACCGGTTTCGGTCAGGAATTCTCTGCCCGCCATGTGAATACGTTCGGTGATTATGTGGCCGACGACATCATCGAAGGAACGCGTAAGTTTGTGGAAGCTCATTCCTTTGTTAACGGCAAGAAAATCGGTTGTATCGGTGCTTCCTATGGTGGCTTCATGACTCAGTACCTCCAGACAAAGACCGATTTGTTTGCGGCTGCTATTTCCCATGCCGGTATCAGCGACCACACCAGTTATTGGGGCGAAGGCTACTGGGGCTATTCTTACAGTGAAGTGTCGGCAGCCAATAGTTATCCGTGGAAGAATCCGGAACTCTTTGTCGACCACAGCCCGCTGTTCAATGCCGACAAGATACACACTCCGTTGCTCTTCCTGCATGGAGCGGTAGACACCAATGTGCCGGTGGGCGAAAGTATCCAGATGTTTACGGCCCTGAAACTGTTAGGACGTGAAACGGCATTGGTGGTGGTAGACGGACAAGACCATCACATCAAGGATTATCAGAAACGCATCCAGTGGCAGAACACCATCTTTGCTTGGTTTGCCAAATGGTTGCAGGATGACCCGACCTGGTGGAACACGCTCTATCCTCCTAAAACCTTGTAAATCGGATGAAAATATTACATACCAGTGACTGGCACTTAGGGCAGCAACTGTTTGAATACGACCGCAGCGAGGAACAGCAAGACTTTCTGCGGCAGTTGCGCCACTGGGTAGCCACAGAACAGCCCGACGCGTTGATCGTGTCGGGCGACGTGTTTCATTATTGCACCCCTTCGGCAGCCGCCCAGCGGTTGTACACGGATGCGCTGGTGGAATTTCATGAAACTTGTCCCTCCATGCAGATTATCATCACGGCAGGCAATCACGACAGCAGTTCCAAGCTGGAAATCAACCGGAATCTGTGGAAGTATGCCGGAGTCACCGTGGTGGGGGCTATCCGAAGAGACGAAGCCGGTCAGGTAGACCTGGAACGTCATATTGTGGAAGTAAAGAACAGTTGCGGCGAACTGAAAGGCTATGTGATAGCCCTGCCCCATGTGTATCCGCAAAACTTTCCGGCGTTCGATGAAGAAGTTCCGCATGAAGAGCGGCAATCCCATTTCATCCAAACCTTGCTGAACCGTGTGAAGGAACGCAACCAGGGGAACCTTCCGGTGGTGCTGATGGCCCACCTGGCCCTGATGGGAAGTGACATTACCGGACAGGACGACGGACGCGGCGGCATGGAATACACGGATATCCGTCTGATGGGTGAGGGATACGATTACCTGGCCTTAGGACACATTCATTTTCCGCAAACCTTATCCGGCGGACGGGCCCGTTATTGCGGTTCCCCGCTTCCGGTCAGCTTTGACGAGAGTTACGGGCATTCCGTCAGTCTGGTAGAACTGGCTGCACACGGTGCTATGCCCGAAGTGCGTACCTTGCCGGTGCGGAATACGTGGCCCTTGAAGGTACTGCCTTCGCAGGCCGTGCCGCTGGAAGAGGCATTGGAGGTGTTGCAGGCCATCCCTGATGAGGAAAAAATGTATGTGCAGTTGCACGTCCGTATTCAGGACGTACCTCCGGGCTATTGCATGGAGCGGGCCTACGAACTGACCCGTGGCAAGCAGTGCCGTTTCTGCCGCTACAAATGGGAACGGGAAGTAGTGGAAACGCAGAAGGAGATTACAGAGCTGGACGTAGACCGTTTGCAGACTTTTTCTCCGTCGCAGGTAGCAGCCATCTATTATCAGGACAAGTTTCAGCGGGACATCGCTCCGGAAATGCTCGACATGCTGGAGGAAGCCGTGAAACGGGTACGAAGCCAAGAGGAGGAATAGCACATGAAATTACAGAAACTGATTATTGAAAATATAGCCTCTATCGAGAAGGCGTGCATTGATTTTGAGCACGGGCCGTTGGGCGAGGATTCCATCTTCCTGATTTGCGGACCGACGGGAGCCGGAAAGTCGACGTTGCTGGATGCGGTGTGTCTGGCACTCTATAACACCACTCCGCGCTTGAAGCAGGCGGCCAATGAACGCTACCTGGACGAGAACGACAGCTTTTCCGGCACGGGTGAAGTAAGCATCGACGATTCACGCATGCTGATGCGGCGCGACAGTGTGTCGGCACAAGTGGAGCTGTGGTTTACGGATGCAGCAGGAGATGCCTTGCGGGCCGTGTGGAGCGTGGCAAGGGCGCGCAACAAGGCCGGAGGGAAAATTCAGAAAGTGGTCTGGACACTTTCCTTGCAGGACGGCACTCCGCTCACGAATAAGTCGACCGAAACACGTACGGAGATAGAGCGGCGTATCGGTCTCACCTTTGAGCAGTTCTGCCGGACCACGCTGCTGGCACAGGGAGAGTTTACCAAGTTCCTGAAAAGCAAGGAGGAGGAAAAATCGAATATCCTGGAGAAACTGACGGGTACGGAAATCTACTCGCGCATCAGTCGGGAAATCTACGTGATGAAGACCGAAAAGGAGGCGGAGTTGCAGGAACTGAAGGCGCAGACGGGCGGCATTGTGTTGTTGACTGATGAGGAACTGGCCGCGCTCCAGACGGAACAGCGCCAGGTGACGGAAGAGACCGCCACGCTCCGCACGCAGTTGAAGCAGGAGCAGGACCTTCGGAAATGGATGACCGACGAGCAGAAGTTGGCACATGATCTGGAGGAGACCGGAAAGGCGCTTCAGTCACTGACGGAACGGGTAGAGTCGGAAGATTACAAGCGCAACAAGTCGTTGCTGGATGACTGGGACCGTACGGCTGATGTGCGTTTTCAATGGACAGAACAGGCGGCCTTGCAGCAGCGCATCCGTACGTCGGAAAAAGAACTGGAACAATTGAAAGAGAAGTACTGTTCGCTGAGTACCGGCCTGGGTCAATTGGAGCGTATGCAGGTGCAGTGCCGGGAACAGTGGGCGGCGTGCGAGACCTATCTTACCGGTGTGCAGGAAAAGGTGCCGGTGTACGAATCGTTGCAATCACTTTCAGCTTTATCCGATCAGATTCAGCGCGCGCTCCAGCAGTCGGAAGATTACCGGAAAGAAAAGGCACACAAGGGCGCAATCCATCAGAAAACGCTGGAAGTCCGCCAGGGAGCTACGACATCGTATGAACAGGCCCGAAAGGTAGCGGAAGAAAAGCAGCAGGAGGTGGCAGCGTGCCGCACGCAGTTGGAGGAATTACAAGTCGAGGAACTCCGACAGAAGAAGCAGGAAGCAGACGCCCGACTGGACGGATGGAAGAAATTGCGGGAGGCACTTTCTGTCCGTGCAGAAAAGGAACAGGCCTGGCTGGATGTGCAGAAGAATCGGAAAACTTTGCAGGACGATTGCCGACAACAGCAACAGACGGTAGCGCAACTGAAAGCGCAGGCTGAGGTCTGTCGTAAGGAAAAGGAAGAAGTGCAGCAGGTGTACGACAAGCAGCGGATGTCGTGCGAGGACTGGGCACGCGAAGCCCGCGCACGTCTGTCAAAAGGTGATGTATGTCCGGTTTGTGGCAAGGAGGTAGGTGATGACTTGAAGAGCGAAGCTCATTTTGTGTCGTTGCTGGAACCGGTCCGTGCGTTGCTGGAAGAAAAGGCACGTCGGGTGGAAGAAGTCTTGACTGCGCTGGCACGAGCGGAAGCGGAGGTTCGCTCCCTGATGCGACTGGAAGAAATGGAGGCGAAGAAGGAAACTGCGGCAAAAGAAGCTTATTTTCTGGCGGAAAAGGCCGTGGCAGATATGCCGCTTTATGCCACCGTGAAAGAAGCGGACGAGGTAGTATCTCAGGTAGAGCAAGCCTTGACGGCGCAGCTGGAAGTATGCGACCGGCTGGAAGCGCAGTGGAAACAAGCCGAGGAAGGACAGCAACGCCTGAACCGTCTGACGAAGGAACGGGAGGAACTGACCACTGCCAGCGAGCAATGGCACCGGAAGGTAGAGGAAGCCGACAAAGCCGTGTCACGTTTGGAAACCGAACTGCGTATGCTGGAAGAGGCGCTTTCGCGTGAGGCACTGACCGTCTCCCAGTGTGTGGAGAAAGGGGAGATCTTGATTGTCTTTACGCCTTGGCAGGAAGCTTGGAAGACCGACCGGGAAAACTTCATTACCGCCTTGAAGAAAGAAACCAATCGGTATGTGGAACAGCAGACGAGGAGAGAGCAACTCTCGCACAAGGTAGAGTCGCTGGCTTCTCAGGTGGAGCAGGTGCAGTCCGTCCGTCAGTCCATCTTGTCGGAACTTCCGGCCTGGGGGCAGGCGACGGCAGAAACGATACCCGACGGGCCGTGTCCGGAAGGGCTTCCGGGACAATGGAACGCGCTGAACACTTCCGTACTTTCTGTCTGCCATGCCATAAAGACATCGCAAAAGTTGAGGGAGGAAAAAAGCGCTGGAGTGGAAGCTTTTCTTGTCGGTCATCCTGAGATTTCCCGTGAGTATTTGGAGAAACTGGCCGGACTGGAAGTGGAAAAGGTGAACATGGCACGCCGTACTTTGCAGAAACTGGACAACGACCTGACGAGCCGGCGGGCAGAAATGGAACGGGTCGGTAGGGAACTGGCACAGCATCGGGCACAGCGTCCGTCGGAAACCGAAGGGATGACGCTGGCAACCGTAGAGGAAACCATTTCCCGACTGGAAGAACAGCAGACCGGGAAGTTGGCTCGTTTGGGAGCCATCGCACAGATGCTGGCACATCACGAAGAGTGTCTACAGCGTATCCGGAAAGTGAAGGAACAGATAGAAGTGAAGCAAAAGGAAGTGGACAACTGGGCTGGAGTGGCTGCCTTGTTCGGCAGTGCCGACGGCAAGAAGTTCCGTAACATTGCCCAAAGCTACGTGCTTCGCCAGTTGCTGGCCGGTGCCAATCATTACCTGAGCCGGCTGACTGACCGTTACCGTATGGAGTGTCCGCCGGGGGGACTTACCATTCTGTTGCGCGATGAATACCAGGGCGGGGTGAAACGTCCCACATCCACCATTTCAGGTGGAGAGAGCTTCCTGGTGTCACTGGCCTTGGCATTGGGATTGTCTTCACTCAACCGGAAAAGTCTTTCGGTGGATGTGCTGTTTATCGATGAAGGTTTCGGCACGCTGGACAGTGACTACCTGAATACGGTGATGGAAGCCCTTGAGAAGTTACACCAGATAGGAGGCAAGAAGGTAGGCATCATCAGTCACGTGGAAGCCCTGCGCGAACGCATTGCCACCCAGATTCATGTGGAGCGGGTAAACCATACATTAAGCCGGGTGGAGGTTGTCAATACGATGGGAAATATGTAAATTTGTGGATTTTGTAAATATTTGATTCTTAGTAGATTAAAATTTGACAAAAAACGCCTTTGCGTTTGAACTAAAACGCAAGGACATTTCAGATGAAACGCAAGTACGTTTGAAGTAAAACGCACTTGCGTTTTGTTTCAAACGTACTTACGTTTTTTCAGGTAATAGGGGATAACTTTTTTTTATGACAAAAATCCAGATAGATGTCGTACTTTTGTGTCACGAAACTAAAAACATTATGATTATGTACAAATCTATTCTTCGTCCCTGGTTGTTCCGTATGGATGCCGAGAAAATTCACGGTCAGATTGTTGCTTTACTTCATGTTTATCGTCATTTTCCACCGGTGAAATGTCTTCTTCGTGTATTTTATCGTCCGAAGGCAACTCCGTTTCAATGGCGGAATCTGACTTTTGCCAATCGGGTGGGACTGTCGGCCGGATTCGACAAAGAGGCGAATTGCTTTGACGAGCTGAGTGATTTGGGTTTTGGTTTTCTGGAAGTGGGAACCGTTACTCCGGAAAAGGTTGCAGGAAATCCTTTCCCCCGAATCTTCCGTTTGCCGGAGGATCATGCGCTGGTTTCACGCACGGGCTTCAATAATCCCGGAAAAGAGGTTGTCCTGAAAAATCTGCAGCGGAAACGGGAAGGGAAATACATTCTGGGAGTGAATATCAATACCAATACTCCGACCGATGCGGAGCGGGCCGTGACAGATATTACAGATTTGTACGAGACTTTCAGTGCCTATGCGGATTATTATACGATAAACTGGGGCAGCATGACGCCTGAGATTCTGGCTGACGTGCTGACGGCACTCGAGAGCTACAAGCAGCGTTTCCACAGACCGGTCTTCCTGAAGTTGCCTGCCGATGTGCCGGCGGAGAAACTGGATACGGTGATTGAATTTGCAAAGGTGCATCATATTGACGGCTTCATTGCTACGGGACCTACACAGGACCGTTCGCTTCTGATTCATTCCGCACAGACTGAAGTGGAACGGGTAGGAGCCGGAGGCATCAGCGGACTTCCGGTCATTCACAAGTCTTTGGAGGTGATGAAGCATTTGTCGGCACATGCTCCCAAGGATATGTTGCTGATTGGTGCGGGAGGTGTGATGACACCGTTTGAGGCAAAGGCAATGCGGAATGCGGGAGCTCACCTCGTACAGGTGTATTCCGCTTTCATCTATGAAGGTCCTGGTGTGGTAAAGCGTATTGCCGAGAAAATATGAGCAGTGGCGTACATGTTATATAAATGATGGTGGCCGACCTGTAAGATATAATCTTATGGGTCGGCTTTAATTTTATAGGGAGGTTTCAGGGTTGTCTTCAAATTCTTTGTGATTTTTGGGTAGGAATCGCATGTTATATGTCTGCAAAATTGGGCTGGGTGTCATATTTATTACACCTGAATTTGAAATAATATCTTTTTTTTGCAAAAAAGTATATTATATGATGCTATCCAAACGACAAAAAATGATAACGGCTCTCATTGCAGGAGTGGTGGCAGGCGGTGGACTGTACTTCCTTTACCTCTTGAGAGCACATACGTATCTCACCGACGAGCCTTCGGCTTGTGTGAATTGCCACATCATGTCACCTTATTATGCCACTTGGATGCACAGCTCTCATTCGCGAAATGCGACGTGTAACGACTGCCATGTGCCACATGAGAATTTTGTGAAGAAGTGGACGTTCAAAGGGATGGACGGCGTGAAGCACGTGGCTGCTTTTCTAACCAGTTCGGAGCCTCAGGTCATTCAGGCACATCCGGCCAGTTCACAGGTCATCATGAACAATTGTATCCGCTGTCATGAACAGTTGAATACGGAACTGGTAAAGACCGGCCGCATAGACTATATGATGTCGGAAGTGGGAAAGGGTAAAGCCTGCTGGGATTGTCACCGCGATGTGCCCCATGGAGGAAAGAACAGTCTGTCGTCCACACCGGCGGCCATTGTGCCACTGCCGGATTCACCAGTTCCGGAATGGTTGAGAAAGATGAAAGAATAATTTAAAACTCGTATAGTATGATTCATAATTTTAAATCTTGGCAGGGATGGCTGTTGTTTGGTGCATCAATGGCCGTCGTGTTTTGTTTAGGACTTGCCGTGTCTGCGTTGTCAGAACGCAGGGCCGAAGTGGCAAGCATATTTAATAACCGGAAGAATCCGATGAAAGGGATTGTGGCTCAGAATGAGAAATTCCAGGGAGATTTCCCGAGAGAATATCAGACTTGGACTGAAACTGCCCGCACAGATTTTGAAAGTGAATTCAACGGAAATGTGCAGGTGGATGTGCTGGCACAGCGGCCGGAGATGGTGATTCTTTGGGCAGGCTATGCTTTTTCAAAAGACTATGCCACTCCTCGTGGCCACATGCATGCCATTGAAGACATTCGTGCCACGTTGCGAACAGGAGCACCTCAGGGTGAAAAAGACGGCCCTCAGCCCTCTACTTGCTGGACCTGCAAGAGTCCTGATGTGCCGCGTATGATGCAGGAGATAGGGGTAGATTCATTCTACAATAACAAGTGGGCTGCTTTCGGCAATGAGATTGTGAATCCGATAGGCTGTTCAGATTGTCATGATTCAGAAACAATGGATTTGCATATCAGCCGTCCGGCCCTGATTGAAGCTTTTGCCCGTCAGGGAAAAGACATCACAAAAGCCACTCCTCAGGAGATGCGCTCGCTGGTGTGTGCACAGTGTCATGTGGAATATTACTTTAAAGGAGACGGCAAGTACCTCACTTTCCCATGGGACAAGGGCATGACGGTAGAGGCCATCGAGCAATATTACGATGAAGCCGGCTTTTCTGACTATACGCATGCTTTGAGCCGCACACCGATTCTCAAGGCACAGCATCCTGACTATGAAATTTCGCAGATGGGCATTCACGGACAGAGAGGAGTATCGTGTGCCGATTGTCACATGCCGTATAAGAGTGAGGGAGGAATGAAATTCAGTGACCATCACATCCAGAGTCCGCTTGCCATGATAGACCGTACGTGTCAGGTGTGTCATCGTGAAAGTGAAGAAACATTGCGCAATAACGTGTATGAACGTCAGCGTAAGGCTAATGAAATCAGAACCCGTCTAGAAAAGGAACTGGCTTCGGCACATATCGAAGCTAAATTTGCCTGGGATAAGGGAGCGACAGAGAATGAAATGCAACCGGTATTGAAACTGCTGCGTGAAGCTCAGTGGCGCTGGGATTTTGGAGTAGCCTCTCATGGAGCTGCTTTCCATGCACCTCAGGAAATTCAGCGAATCCTGTCGCATGGACTGGACAGAGCACTGCAGGCCCGTCTTTCTCTTGTCCGTATTCTGGCTAAGCACGGTTGCACGGAGAGTGTGCCGATGCCGGATATTTCTACCAAGGAGAAGGCGCAGAAGTTTATAGGCCTGGACATCCCGGCTGAAAAAGCTGCTAAAGAACGTTTCTTGAATGAAACGGTTCCGAACTGGTTGAAAGAAGCAAAACTGAGGGAACGTATCATTTAAGTGTTATGTGGAAAAATACTTGGGGGATAAAAGAAGGAATAATGACCTGTGCGGGATTGTTCGTCATAGGTCTTATTCTTCATTTGATGACGGGTGGAGTAGACTGGAACAGCTTTTCCTGGCCGTTGAATTTGTATGTGGCAGTGGCTTACCTGGTGGGGCTGGTAGTATTGTATTCTTTGCGGAAAAAGCTTTATTTCGTGCGCTGGGCCATGTCGTACAAAGCGGCGATTCCTTCGCTGGCAGCTGTGTCGGTCCTTACATTCTGTATGGGTATGATTAAGCAGGTTCCGGGACATGTACCTGCCGAGGGTATTTCCATGTTTAACCGCATGATTTCATGGTGGCCTTTCGTGTTGGAGTATTTTTGGATGACGTCCATCGTAGGACTGGTATCGCTCACGCACCTGTTTTCATTCCGGTTTCAGAAGATACCGTTTCTGCTGAATCATCTTGGGTTATTCGTGGCGTTGGTATCTGCCACATTGGGTAGTGCCGATATGAAACGGTTGACGATGAATACACGTGTGGGGCAGACTGAATGGCGTGCTACGGACACGAACGGGCAGTTAATCGAGTTACCACTGGCCATCGAACTCAAGAATTTCAGTATAGAAGAATATCCTCCCAAGCTGATGCTGATAGACAATGCTACCGGAAGAGCTTTGCCAGACAACACACCTGCCCATCTGTTATTGGAAGAGGACGTCAGTCAGGGTATGTTGTCCGGGTGGAATATTGAGGTACGTAACAAGATAGATATGGCTGCCTCCGTGTCAGGGGAAGATACGGTGAGGTACGTGGAATGGCCGAGCATGGGAGCTACGTGTGCCGTCCATGTCAGGGCTACTTCTGCTGATGGGAAGCAGATGGCAGACGGCTGGGTAAGCTGCGGAAGTTTTCTGTTCCCGTATCAGGCGCTCCGGCTTGATAGTGTCTGCAGCCTGGTGATGCCCGACAGAGAGCCACGGCGCTTCTCGTCTGAGGTGACAATTTATACAGAGACAGGAAAAAAACTTGAGCAGACAATTGAAGTCAATAAGCCGGCGAAAGTGGAAGGCTGGAAAATCTATCAGTTAAGCTACGATGAGAGCAAAGGCCGCTGGAGTGATGTCAGTGTGTTTGAACTGGTGTCAGACCCATGGCTTCCGGTAGTTTATGTGGGAATTGTAATGATGATGTTGGGGGCTGTATGCATGTTCGTAACGGCCCAGAAGAATAATAAGTGTTGAGAAGAATATGCTGAATTGGGACTGGTTTAGTTATTTTGCCCTGGTGGCTGTGCTGTGCTGGATAGCCGGTGCATGGAGTGCCTTTAAGGGGAGTCGTCTGCGCGCATGTGTGTGTACGGTGTTAGGGCTTGTGGTGTTTGGTACGTTTATCGGCTTGTTGTGGCATTCACTGGAGCGTCCTCCTCTGCGTACGATGGGAGAAACCCGTTTGTGGTATTCGTTCTTTCTGCCTTTTGCCGGACTGATTACTTACATAAGGTGGAAATATAAATGGATATTAGGATTTGGCACATTGCTGTCGGTTGTTTTTATCTGTGTGAATATTCTGAAGCCGGAGATACACAATAAAGCGCTTATGCCTGCCTTGCAAAGTCCTTGGTTTGCTCCTCATGTCATTATTTATATGTTTGCCTATGCCATGCTGGGAGCTTCTGCCGTGATGGCTATTTACCTGCTCTGGGTCAGAAAGAACCGGTGCGACGAGAAGGAAATGGCCTTATGTGATAACCTTGTATATGTCGGATTGTCGTTTATGACACTGGGAATGCTTACCGGTGCCTTATGGGCGAAGGAAGCCTGGGGACATTACTGGGCGTGGGACCCCAAGGAAACTTGGGCGGCTGTGACCTGGTTTTCGTATCTTACTTACATTCACATGCGAATGGGGTTACAGCAGAAGCGCCGGTTGTCATTGTCGGTCTTGCTGATTTCTTTTGTTTTTTTACAGATGTGCTGGTGGGGCATTAATTACCTGCCCTCCGCACAAGGGAGCAGTATTCACACCTATAATATGAACTGATAAAAACGCTGAGAGTATGAGAAAAAGAATTTTGTCTGCATGGGCGGTGGCTTGGCTTCTTGGGCAGGTGTCCTTGGTCCATGCTCAGGAGAATGAAGAAAGTCATTTTTGGGCCTCAGCCCAGATTCGTACAAGAGGAGAATACCGGAATGGCGCGCTGTCTCCCCGCGGTGAGGGCGATAAACCTGCGGGGTTTATCAATGAACGTGCCCGACTGACGTTGGGATATGAACGCAAGAAGTTGTCGTTGAAGTTCTCGGCACAGCATGTCGGTGTGTGGGGGCAGGATGCGCTGGTTGACAAAAACGGGCGTTTTATATTGAACGAGGCTTGGGCTGCATTCCATCTGAATGACTCGTGGTTCATGCAGCTGGGAAGGCAGTCGCTGGTGTATGATGATGAGCGCATTTTGGGAGGACTGGACTGGAACGTGGCAGGGCGCTATCATGATGCCCTGAAAATAGGCTACAGACATGGAGGGCATCAGCTGGATGGTATCTTTGCTTTCAACCAGAATGACGAGACCCTGATAGGCGGAACATATTATGACAGCAGCAAGACCAAACTTTATAAAAATATGCAGTCCTTGTGGTATCATTATGATTTCGCATATGCACCTGTGAAACTTTCTGTGCTGGTCATGAATCTGGGTCAGGAAGGAGGTGATGCCGAAACCCGAGAGTCGGATACACAATATATGCAGACGGTGGGCACGTACGTACAATTCACCCCGGCCTCATGGAATCTGTCAGGATCTTTCTATTATCAGACAGGAAAGAATGTATCCGCACGCAAGGTTTCTGCTTTCATGGGAAGTGTGCGGGCTTCGTATTCTATCAATGACAGTTGGACGGTCAATGTGGGAACTGATTACCTGAGTGGTAGTAAGAAGTCCGATGCCACTTACCGGGCTTTTAATCCGCTGTATGGCACCCATCATAAATTTTACGGAGCAATGGATTATTTTTATGCGTCCGATTTTGTGAACGGCTATGCACCGGGACTTTCTGACACGCAGATAGGAGTAGGTTATAAGGTATCTTCTTCAGTATCGATGGGACTGAATTATCATTATTTCGCCACAGGCGTGAAGCTGGAGAGTCTGAACCGTACCTTAGGGTCTGAACTGGATTATCAGCTGGACTGGAAAATCATGAAAGATGTCAGCCTTTCGGTGGGTTACTCGCTGATGAGAGGAACCTCGACAATGGATGTCGTGAAAGGAGGAAATCACAAAAGCTGGCAAGACTGGGGATGGGTGTCTTTGAACGTCAATCCGACTCTTTTCAAAAAATGATAATTACGTGCGCAATAAAGAAGGACAAGGGCTGTTCCACATTGAAGGAGCGGTCCTTGTTCTTTATATAATGCCTTTTATGGCTTTTCGGTTCAGTTCGATGTAATTGCCTTCTTTCCTTTTGAGAATGCCTTCTTTTTCCATCTTATTGAATTCGGTAGACAGGGCCGGACGTGTCACGTTAATGTATTCGGCCAGTTGCGTAAGGGTATGCGTCAGTCTCACGGTAGAAGTGTCTTTATCCAGCCGTTTCAGTAAATAGACCAGGATTCTTTCGCGAATGGTTTTTCGTGACAGCACGTCCAGTCGCATGGTGGTACACACGTTGCAGTTGCCTGATACGCAGAGAAAACTTTTCAGCATATCCGGATATTTGCTGATAAGATGGAAAGTGGAGTCTTTGGTGGCAGTCAGGAGGATAGATTTTTCCAGCGTGCGGAATGTGGCGGGGAAACGGTTGTCTTTCTTGAACAGATGAGGGGTGGCGAAAGCCCTGGGCGACTCAATGTGTTCGATTAAGACTTCATTGCCGTTGGCATCGATGATGTTCACCTCCAAGGTTCCTTCAAGCAATACATACAGATTACAGCATATATCTCCTTGTTCCAGAATAACCGTATTCTCGTTGATTTCCTGAAGACGGAAGTCAAGTCTTTTTAGAATCTCACTTTTCAGGTAATCCGGCAGTTCCTTAAAGAGTGGAATAGAAAAAAGTTTTTCCTTGTAATAATCGTTGAATGGTATGCTTTTCATTATCTGTCTTTCTGCATTTTCTTTTGCAAAAATATGTTTTTTGTTTATTACTTTCAATAGAAAGGCAGGATTAATCTGTTTTTGTGGGAATGTTAATTAATCCCCTTGTCATAAATCTTACATGCAGATTGGCTGGCAAGCCGTATTTTTGTGAAACAAATAAAAAGGAAAAATCTGAATAAAAGGAATTACAGATGAGAAAAGCAAGTAGAGAAATGGATAGTCAGTGGGCTTTGGAGGTTATGCGCAAGGCCCCTTACATCACGGTCAGCTTTACCCGGGTCGACGGAAGTGCATACGGGGTGCCGCTTTCACTGGCTTGTACAAGTGATGACGTGTGGTATTTTCATTGTGCTCCTGAAGGGGATAAACTGGATGCCATTGCCGTGCATCCGGAAGTATGTCTTTCGGCGGTTACGAAGTGCCAGCCTACTGTGGGGCCGAAGGACGGCACGTTTACACTTCAATATCGTTCGGCCATCGCTTTTGGCAAGGCGGAACGGGTGACGGATACGGAAGAAAAAATTGAAGCGCTTCGGGTCATCAGTCAGCGTTTCCTGCCCAAGCACATGGATGCGTTTGATGAGGCGGTGCAGAGAAGCCTTCATCGTACGGAGGTGGTACGGATTACTTTATTAAGCCCTCCCACCGGCAAGCGTAAGCAATATGACAAGAATGGAGATGAAATGAAATACGGCAGGATGGAATGACCTTGCCGCAGGCTATATCGTAAAATGTAAAGGATGATGGAATTGTTTGATGTGTATTCGGTTTTTCCCGTGAATATCGTAAGGGGAAAAGGTTGTGAGGTATATGACGAGAAGGGGCAGGCCTATCTTGATTTGTATGGCGGACATGCCGTGATTTCGGTGGGACATTCGCATCCGTATCTGGTGAAGTGCATGAGTGAGCAGCTGCAACAGCTGATGTTTTATTCGAATTCTGTCATAAATAAGTTGCAGGAAAGACTGGCTAATGAGCTGGGTGAGCTGTCGGGGTATCCTGATTATCGGGCGTTCTTTGTCAACTCGGGAGCAGAAGCCAACGAAAATGCCCTGAAACTGGCTTCGTTTCATACGGGGAAAAAACGGGTAGTGGCTTTCAGAAACTCTTTTCATGGGCGTACGTCGGCGGCTGTGGAAGTGACGGACAATCCTGCCCTTCATGCACCGATTAATACGAATCATAACGTGTATTTTGCAGACTTGGATATAAAGGAAGTGGAAACGGAGTTGGCCAAGGGGGATGTGTGTGCCGTAATTCTAGAAGGAATTTCAGGAGTAGGGGGAATCCAGGTCCCCGATGAGGACTTTCTGCGGCAATTGAGGGAACTGACGAGACGTTATGGGGTGGTATTGGTTCTTGATGAAATACAGTCGGGCTATGGTCGTACGGGGAAGTTCTTTGCTCACCAATGGGCTGGCATCAAGCCGGACCTTATCACTGTGGCCAAGGGTATAGCTAACGGATTTCCTTTTTCGGGAGTCTTGATTAGTCCGATGTTTGCCGCCCGAAAAGGAATGCTCGGTACGACGTTTGGTGGCAATCATTTGGGATGCGCCGCAGCCTTGGCTGTGCTGAAAATTATCCGCGAGGAGAAACTGATAGAGAATGCTCTTCATACGGGAGCGTATCTGATGCAGCGGTTGCAGGAGCTGGACTCTCCGCTTATAAAAGAAATCCGGGGACGTGGGCTGATGGTGGGGGTGGAACTGACCGTGCCGGTGAAAGGGGTACGCGAACCCCTGCTGTTTGAGGAACGGATTTTTACCGGCTATTCCGGGCTGTATACATTAAGAATACTTCCTCCGCTGGTACTTTCAAAGAAAGAAGTGGATATATTTGTAGGGAGTTTGAAGAAAGTGCTGGATGGATATTATGAAAATAGCAGATAAGCTTTATAAAGTTTTCGTTGTTGCGGGTAGCGAACCTTTAGGAACAGCGGGGATTCAGGCCGATATGAAAGCCATCGTGGCTTGTGGAGGGTATGCGGCAGGAGCAGTGACATGTATTGTAGATGAGGATACAACTCATGTAAAAGGAGTACACTTGATACCGGCAGATATGATTGCAGGACAAATCCGTTCTTTCCTTGGAGATGTAGGGGCAGATTGCATAAAAACCGGTATGTTGTATTCTAAAAATATCATTAGGCTTGTTGCAGGCATATTAGATGAATATAGCTCGATTCCAGTTGTCGTTGATCCGGTCATGGTTACTTCTTCGGGTGATAAATTGCTGGAAGAAGATGCGGTGCAAGCCTATAAAGATTACCTATTCCCTCGTGCTTCTATTCTAACACCGAATAAGAAAGAGGCTGAGTGGTTGTGTGGAAAGGAGTTGAATGAGGGTAATATAGAGGAATGTTTGAAGGATTTGAGCCGTTGGGGAAATAGTGTAGTTATAAAGTCGGTGGAGAATCGTGATTTCTTTATCGATTATTATTATAATCCGGTGGAAAAGGTGATGAAGGTTTACAAGAAGGAAGGAATTCGAACCCGAAATGTAAATGGAACTGGAGATAGTTTTGCTTCTGCAATAGCGACTTTCTTAAGTAAAGGTTATGGAATTGAGTTTGCTGTTGCTGAAGCAGAAAGGTTTATTCAGCAGTCCATTGAGTTAGGAGCCCGCTTTAAGTTTGGAAGAGGATTCGGTCCTGTATATCCTTATTATGAAGTACAAGAATAAATGTGTAACAATACGAGAATAATATGAAAACAACTGAATTTATCGGGGCTGCGGAACGGCAGCTTCATGAACTGGCAAGCAGAATGGTAGCCTATAATGCAGGTGACCCGAAGCGTATACAACATTTGATAAAAGTACATTATTTTGCCCGCATGATTGGTTTGGCAGAGCATGTGGATGAGGCTACTCAACTGATTTTGGAGGCAGCAGCCATTGTGCATGACATTGGTATCCGGATTTGTGAGCAGAAATACGGAGTCTGCGATGGAAAGCACCAGGAGCAGGAAGGTCCGGCCGAAGCCCGGAAACTGCTGACGGATATGGGAACATTTTCTGAAGCACAAATAGAACGGATATGCTGGCTGGTAGGGCATCATCATACGTATGACTCCATTACAGGAATAGACTATCAGATTCTGGTGGAAGCTGATTTCTTGGTCAACATTTACGAAGATAATCTGCCGGCCGATGCCATTCGCAAGGTGAGAGAAAAGATTTTCAAAACCTCGGCAGGACGGGCATTGCTCGAGACGATGTTTGGAGTTGAAAAACAGTAAATAGAAATTGATAATACCATGAAAAAACAATTTATCTTCATTTTATGTGGCTTGTTTTTATGCGCAGGTACGATAGCCGCCACAGATTACAACGTGCTTCAGCAGGGAGCCGTCGGTGACGGAAAGACATTGAATACGCAGTCTTTGCAATCGGCCATTGACGCACTTCATGCAAAAGGGGGCGGACAGTTGTACTTCCCTGCCGGACGTTACTTGACCGGCAGCCTGCAACTGAAATCGAATGTGACACTTTACTTGGAAAAGGAAGCGGTGCTGTTAGGAAGTACGAGTCCTTATGATTATCCGGGCTTCAGTACCGAAAAGGAACTGAAAGTCAACAATGACCATTTTGACCAGGCGCTGATTTATGCGGAAGGGGCAGAGAATATCGGAATTATGGGAGAAGGATGTATAGACGGACAGGGTAGGGAACTGGCCCTGACGATTGACAGTTTGCATCATACGGGGGAACTGGTGGACAAGCACTATAATACGTATCGCAAGCGGCCGAATACACGACCCAAGTTGCTTTTTATGCGTAATTGCCGGAAGGTGGAGCTTCGGAAGACTAATTTCCGGAGCGGTGCGGCATGGGGGCTTTCTTTTTCTTTGTGTGCCGACCTGACGATTGATAGTCTGCATGTGGAAAACAGGGCATATTGGAACAATGACGGGATTGACATCAGCGATTGTAAGGATGTACGTATCTCCAATTGTTTCATCAACTCGGCAGACGATGGCATTTGCCTGAAGTCGCACAACCGGGGGGCATGGAACGACCGGGTATCCATTTCCAACTGCCACATCATCAGCAGTGCCAGTGCCATTAAGTTTGGTACGGAATCGTTGGGTGGATTTAAGAATGTGACAATTGACAATATTCGGATTAAAGATACTTTTCGTTCGGCCATAGCTATTGAGTCGGTCGATGGGGCGGAGATTGAAAACGTGCAGGTGTCCAACGTGCATGCGGTCAACACGGGAAATGCCATCTTTATCCGTCTGGGTCACCGTTCGGGTGAGCAACCGGGATATTTGCGGAATGTGACGATTAAGAATGTGTATGTGGAAGTGCCTTTCGGTCGTCCGGACATCAACTATGACTTGCGCGGACCAGCGGTGACGTTCTTTCATAATCCCTTCCCGAGTTCCATCTCAGGCATTCCGGGGCATGATATTGAAAACGTGAAGCTGGAGAATATAGAGATTGTGTGTCCGGGACGTGCTACGCGCGGAATGGCCTATATGTCGTTGAGTCGTTTGAAAGATGTGCCGGAAAATGAAAAAGGATACCCGGAGTTTACCATGTTCGAGGAATTGCCTTCATGGGGATTCTATGTGCGCCATGTGAAAGGTATCCAGATGCACAATGTCAAGTTGCGTTTGCAGGAAGATGATTTCCGTCCGGCTTTTGTGTTCGACAGGGTAAGCGATGTAAATCTTTCGGGTATCAGCTTACCGGAGAATAAAAAGGAGGGACAGGTGGTGCTGCGGCAGACAAGTTTGCAATCGGCCGATGATGCGGTGAAGGAGTATATCATGGAGGTGGAATAAGGTTTCCGGGCTTTGGGCAGATAAAAGCATGATGCCTTCCTGAGTCACGGAATGAATGGACTCGGGAAGGCATCATTATTTTTATGGCCGTCGGATTTATTCCAGACAGGCATCCAGGTCTTTGATGAGCTGTTCCTTGTCAAGGTGCTGGCCGATGAAGACAATTTTCTGCATGCGGTCGCCATAGTGTTCATCCCAGTCTCTCAGCAGGCCGGGTTCGCGCTTCATCAGTTCCACGATTTTTTCTTCCGGCTGGGTGGCATACCAGAGTCCGGCTTCTGAAATCTGTTTCTGCCGTCCGGCCTGTTCGAACAGGAACGACATGTCGCGGTTGTGGGCGAAGTAGCATACTCCCTTGGCACGAATCACGTTGCGAGGCCATTTTGTCATCACAAAACGGTCGAACTTATGGATGTCGAAGGCAGGGCGGCGATAATACACGAAGCTGCTGATGCCGTATTCCTCCGTCTCACCTTCTTCATGGTGGTGGTGATGGTGGCAGCCTTCGTGTGAGTGTTCATGTGCATGTGTGTGCTCGTGCTCTTCCTCGTGGTGATGCTCGTGTTCCTCATGGTGCTCATGTACTTCATGGTGAGGATGCGCTTCTTCTTCGGATACGGGACGTTCTATCTCCCGAATCCATCCGGCAGAAGTGGCCACCCGTGCATAGTCGAAACGGCGGGTACCCACAATCTTGTCGAGGTCTACCTTGGCATAGTCGCATTCAATGATTTCCGCACGGGGCTGTAGGGTACGGATGATGCTTTTGATGCGCTCCCGTTCTTCGGGAGTGACTTCCGATACCTTGTTCAGCAGCACGGTGGTACAGAACTCAATCTGCTGGATGAGCAGGTTGGCAATGTCTTCTTCTTCCAAATCCTTTCGGGTAAGTTCGTTGCCACCGTCGAATTCACTTTGCAGGCGGAGGGCATCGACCACGGTCACGATGTTGTCAAGGCGGCAGGTTCCGTACTTGGTGTAGGCACCGCCCAACTGAGGAATGGAACAGATGGTCTGGGCAATCGGTTCCGGTTCGCAGACACCACTCGCTTCGATGACGATGTAGTCGAAGCGCTGCATTTTCATCAGCTCGAATATCTGTTCGATGAGGTCGGTACGGAGGGTACAGCAGATGCAGCCGTTCTGCAAAGCCACCAGACTCTCTTCTTTCTGGCCTACGATACCGCCTTTCTGTATCAGTTCCGCATCGATGTTGATTTCGCCGATGTCGTTCACGATGACGGCAAACTTGATGCCTTCGCGGTTGCTCAACAGGTAGTTGAGCAGGGTCGTTTTTCCGCTTCCCAGGTATCCGGTAAGCAGAAGTATAGGTATTTCTTTTGTTTCCATGTGCAAATGTTTTTTTACGTGCCTGCAAAGTTAGTGTTTTTCTGCAAACGGTGTGCGCTTCTTTTTCGCAGAAGCAGGTTTAACTTTCGTTATAGGTCGGTGTCACGTATGTGACAAAGTTTCTCTGCCGGAGGGCCTATCTTTGCACCCGTAATCAATAAAACGAATTAAATATGAAGACAATAGACTGGAAGCATACGAGTGTGGGACAAATTGTGGCCGATGATTTTGCAGCAGCAAGCGTATTTAAAAAATATGGCATTGATTTCTGCTGTCATGGGGAAGTGACGCTGGGAAAGGCCTGTGCAGATTTGGGACTGGCTGTAGAAGAAGTGGAACAGGCATTGCTCCATCAGGATGAAGCTGGTAACGGACGGATTCCGTTTGCTTCGTGGCCGCTGGACTTGCTGATGGATTACATTCTGAAGATACATCATCGGGGAATTCGTGCCCGTGGACCGGAACTGCTGGCGTTGCTGGAGAAGGTGGAACGAGTACATGGGGAAGCGCATCCGGAACTGCATGAGTTGAGAGCACTGGTCAGTGAATCATTGGAGGACTTGGAAATGCATCTTCAAAAAGAAGAGAACGTGTTGTTCCCATATCTCTATGAATTGTACGCAGCAAAAGAACAGGGACAGCGTATGGCCCCGATGCATTGCGGTACGATAGCGAATCCTATCCGGGTGATGAAGATGGAACACGAGGGGGAAGGAAACCGCTACCTGCACATCATTCAGTTGACGAATCACTTCTCCGTACCTCAGGACGGTTGTGCCAGCTACCGTCTGCTGATGCAGGAACTGGAAGTGTTTGTGGATGCCTTGTTTGAGCATATCCACCTGGAAAACAATCTGCTGTTCCCTCGCTTTGAGGACATTGAACGGGAAATCGTATGTTGATAGTTTGATATTAGAAAGAAGAAATAAGGATGTGGCGCATGCAGGGAAGTATGCGCCACATTTCATAAATTAGTAATCGATTTTATCCAAAATCCCTGCTAAGTAAGCAATAGTCACTCCGTAGTTGGTCATGGGAACCTGCTGGGCGCGGGCTTGACCGATGCGGTTCAGCACATACTTGCGGTTGAACATGCAGGCCCCGCAATGGATAATCAGGTCGTACGGGGTCAGGTCTTCTGGGAAGTCCGTGCCCGACACGATGTCGATTTGCAGGGCTTCACCGATGCGCTTGCGGAGCATATTCGGGATTTTCACTCGCCCGATGTCTTCTGTCAGCGGGGCATGCGTACATGCTTCGGCAATCAGCACCCGTGATTCCGGTGTCAGTTGGGCAATGGCATTGGCTCCTTCCATGTAGTAGTCGATGTCGCCTTTGTACTGGGCAAAGAGGACGGAGAAAGAGGTAAGCCGGCTTTCGGCAGGCTTCTTGTCATATACCGTGCGGAACACCTGTGAGTCGGTGATAATCAGTTTCGGCGGACGGGCTAATGCGGCCAGCATGGCATCTATCTTGTCGGTGGTACAGCTCATCACTAGGCATTTGCGGTCCAGCAGCTCGCGGATGGTTTGTACCTGAGGCAGGATAAGGCGGCCTTTGGGGGCCTGGATGTCCTGTGGCATGACCAGCATGACGGTATCATTTTCTTCTACCAGCCGGCCTACGATGCCTTGTGCCATGGTTTCATCCGGCAATTTGTTCCGCAGGCTGCGCAGAATGTCGTCCAGACCTTTTCCGGTGAGGGTGCTCACCAACAGAGGAACCTGTCCGCATTGATGTTCGATGCGGCGCATGGTCTGTTCGGCATCGGACAATAAGTCACATTTGTTCAGTATCCAGATAACAGGCACATTCTTTTCCTTTAACAAGCGTTGCCAGTGTAACTCTTCGTCCAGGTGTTCATCGGTACAGACCATCAGGGCGATGTCAGTTTTCTCCAGTGCACGTTGTGTCTGTCGGATGCGGAGTTCGCCCAGTTCACCTTCGTCGTCGAAGCCGGCCGTATCTATGAATACGCAGGGACCAAGACCATGGATTTCCATGGCTTTAAAGACCGGGTCGGTAGTCGTGCCGGGAATATCCGACACGAGGGCTGTGTCCTGATGCGTCAGGGCATTAATCAGCGATGACTTACCGGCATTTCGCTTGCCAAACAGACCGATGTGCAGCCGGTTGGCACGGGGAGTATCGTTCATACGTTTAATCAGGCTTTAAGTTCACACATTAGAAACGGAAGTCGCGTTTTCCTTCGGCAATCCGTTCCAGATTTTCCAAGGCTCTTTTGCGGATGGCGGGATTCGGGATCTCTTCCATCTGCTTGCGAATCATGTCTTCAGCCAGTCGGCGTGTTTCGGGCGAAGCGTAGTCGCAGAGGTATTCTTGAAGTGTCATCAGGGCATTGGGGGCACAGCAGTTGGCTATCTGGCCCGTCTTGACCAGCGACATGAAACGGTCGCCCGTACGTCCTTCACGGTAGCAGGCCGTACAGAAGCTGGGGATGTAGCCCAATTTCAGCAGCCAGGCCACGATTTCATCCAGGCTGCGGTGGTCGCTTACATCAAACTGAGCAGAGTTTTCTTCCGGCAGTTCTTCGGTAGCATAACCTCCCACGCTGGTGCGGGAACCACCGCTGATTTGTGACACACCGAGGGCAAGTACCTTTTCGCGTGAACGCTGCGATTCACGTGTAGAAATAATCATACCCGTATAAGGCACGCTGATTCGGATGACGGCTACAATCTTCTGGAATATCTCGTCGGAGATAGCGTTCTCGAAGGTAGAAGCGTCAATGTCGTCGGCCGAGCAGATACGGGGCACACTGATGGTGTGCGGACCTACGCCGTAAGTCGCTTCCAGGTGTTCGGCGTGCATCAGCAGTCCCACAAAATCGTAGCGGTAAGTATTCAGGCCGAACAATACGCCGATACCCACGTCGTCAATGCCTCCTTGCATGGCGCGGTCCATAGCCTCCGTATGGTAGGCATAGTTGCTCTTTGGACCTCTGGGGTGAAGCTTTTCGTAATTCTCCTTGTGGTATGTTTCCTGGAACAGAATGTAGGTACCGATACCGGCTTCGTGCAGGCGACGGTAATTTTCTACCGTGGTCGCAGCAATGTTTACGTTTACTCGGCGGATGGCTCCGTTCTTGTGCTTGATGCTATAGATGGTCTTTATCGATTCCAGAATGTATTCGATAGGGTTGTGAATCGGATCTTCTCCTGCTTCCAGTGCCAGACGCTTGTGTCCCATGTCCTGCAGGGCGATGACCTCACGACGGATGTCTTCCTGTGTCAGTTTCTTGCGGGCAATGGTCTTGTTCTTTACGTGGTAAGGACAGTAGGTACAACTGTTTACGCAATAATTTGACAAGTAAAGAGGGGCAAACATTACGATGCGGTTACCATAGAATTTCTGCTTGATTTCACGGGCCAGGCAGTAGATTTCCTCCACCAGTTCCGGGTCGTTGCATTCCAATAATACAGCAGCCTCGCGGTGAGAAAGTCCCTTGCACAGGCGAGCTTTTTCAATGATGGAACGTATCAGTTCCTTGTCCTGGCTTTTGCTTTGGGCATATTCCAGGGTATCGAGAATTTCTTCGTGGCAGATGAATTCTTCTGCCTTTTGAGAATCAATCTTGTACATAGCTGTAATGTAATTTATAGTGTTTTGCCGGGATAATCCCCTCGGCTTTTATCTATTTCGTAACCAATGGCAGCCAGCCGTTGTGCAAGCAGACGCAGTCCTTCGGCTGCTTCTGAGCCCATAGAGGCTTTATTGTCATACAAGGCATAATTCTTTCGCTGTTCTACCGGCGAGAGGTTGGGCATTACTACATTGGCACCTGCCAGTATGCCTTTCTCGCGCCCGTCGGGTGTAAGGCTTGCCAGGGCGGTGGTAGAAGGAATCAATGCCTGCGGATGCATCAGCCGGAAGATGGAAAGCAGCGTGAGTGTCTGCGTGAGACTGCCGGGCAGGCAGGAAGCGAAAGGAGTGTCATGATGAGGCAGGAAAGGACCGATACCAATCATCTGGGGACGGAATTGTTCTATGAAAAGAATGTCTTCCACCAGGTGGTCGACAGTTTGTCCTGGACTTCCCACCATGATGCCGGTTCCCGTCTGGAATCCGATGCGTTTCAAATCGTTCAGACAACGCAGGCGGTTGGATAGTGACATGTCTTCAGGATGCAAGCGACGGTAATGTGCTTCGTTGTGCGTTTCGTGGCGCAACAGATAGCGGTTGGCACCTGCCTGAAAAAAACGTTCGTAGGAAAGTGTAGGGCGTTCACCAAGTGAAAGGGTGATGGCTGCGTCGGGGAATTCGGTTCGTATCGCAGTAACCACTTCCGTTACCCTGTCATCGTTCATGTAGTTGTCTTCTCCTCCTTGCAGGACGAAGGTACGGAATCCCAACTCATATCCATGCCGGCAGCAGGCCAGAATGGTCTCCACATCCAGTCGGTACCGCTTCAGGTGGCGGTTACTTTTTCGGATGCCGCAGTAGAAACAGTCGTTGTGACAACAGTTCCCTATTTCAATGAGTCCACGGATATAGATTTTGTTTCCGAAATGGCTTTGTGCTACGGCACGTGCCTTTTGCATGAGAAAGTCGAGGTCTTCCCCCCGGCACTCCAGCAGAAGGGTACGCAATTCACCGGGAGCCAGTGTCTGCTCCCGGTAAAGGCGTTCAATAAGTTCCCTCATGGGTTTATTCCTGATTATTGTTTTCGTACTTCAAGGTACGTTTCAGCAAGTCTTGGTTCAACTGGCGTTTTCCGGCTACAGGATCGTTGTGTGCGCTCGGGCCGGTTACGCATCCGCCTTCGCAAGCCATCATTTCGATGAACTGTGCATCCACTTTTCCGGTCTTGGCGTAAGCGCGGAGTACACCGATGTTCTTCTTCGTGAAGTCAGAGAACTGCATAATCTTGATGCCGTTGGCTTTCGGTCCCAGGTAAGCTTTCACTGCTCCAGCTACACCGCCCGCCTGTGCAAATCCGTGTGCTTCACATACAGATTCGTATGCCACTTTGTACGGGTTGGCCTGTTCCAGTTCGATGCCTAAGCCGCGGAACATCGGGTGAAGTTCTTCGAAAGTCAGCACGTAGTCTACGCATTCGTCACGCTGTGCTTCTTTTCTTTTGGCGATACACGGGCCGATGAAGACCACCTTGGCATTCGGGTATTTCTTTTTGGCAATGCGAGCCGCATAATACATCGGAGAGCCTGTGCTTGATACGTAAGGCTTCATGTCTGGGATGTGCTTGTTTACCAGTTCGATGTATGACGGACAGCAGGAAGTAGTCATGAACTTTTGTCCTTCTTCCAGCTTTTCCAGCAGTTCGTGTGCTTCGTTGCTGGTAGTGTGCATGGCACCTTCGGCCACTTCAATTACATCAGCAAAACCAATTTCTTTCAATGCTCCGTACACTTGTTCGATGGTAGCCTTGAACTGTCCCAATACGGACGGAGCCGGAATGGCAATTACCTGTTCTCCCTTACGGATAGCTTCCAATACATCGAACACCTGAGAAATTTCGAAGATGGCTCCAAACGGACAGGCATTCAGACATTTTCCACAATAGATACACTTGCTTTCATCGATGTGTTCGATGTAGTGTTCGTCTTTGCTGATGGCTTTCACCGGACAAGCTTCCTCACAAGGCACCGGAATGTAAACGATGGCGTGATACGGACAGCTCTTGTGGCAGATACCACAGCTGATGCACTTGTCGTGGTCAATCTGTGCCTGACCAGTCTTCTTGTTAAAGTGTACGGCACCCTTCGGACAGTTCATGTAGCAGCTTCTAGCCACACAACCCCGACAAAGGTTACTTACTTCATAGTTTACCTGCACGCAAGAAGAGCATGCTTCGTCGATGACACAGAGAATGTTTTCTTTGATTCTTTCCTTGCGTTCCAATGTTTTGCGGGCATATTCAGAAAGCGGAGTCAGTTCGTCCGTTTCATCGGTCATATCCCAGCCCAACAGCGGGAGCAACTTATATTTAGTAACGGCACGTTCCTTGTGGATACAGCAGCGTCCCACCGGTTGTGAACGTCGAGGACTGATTTCCAAAGGAATGCGGTCAATTTTTTCTACTAATTGATTTTCTTTCCATAAAGCAACCAGGTTTTCCAGCAATTTATGCCGGACAATCATTACGTTGTTTGTAAAAGCCATAATCGAAATAAAAAGGTTTGTTAGTTATTAGTTATCCTAAAATTATAGAGTCCGTGTGCGGTTTACTCTTCCGTTTGTCCCTCGGCAGCTCTTAAAATCAAGGTTGTAGCTCCCAAGGTAATAATAGCTCCGTCTTCAATGCGGATTTGGTCTTTCGGTCCTAAAATTTCATTCATCAGGAAAGTTCCTGTGATGCTGTCATTATCGCGCAGGGTGTAAATGATTTTCCCTTGCTTGTTCTTCTTGACGTTGATGTAACAATGCCGACGGTCCAGACTCGGATCATTACTTTCGATAGGGATGTCGATGTCGTTACCTTTGCATCGGCGGCCGATGAGGTTATCTCCCTCATGCAGCGGAAGCACCTGCTTGTAGGCAAATACGTTTTCCACGGCCAGTATGTTGCCGAAATCCTGCATGCCTTCTTTCTCGTCGATTACTTCCTCCTTACGGTTGGCGGCATTCAGTTTCGATTTCCCGATACGGATGCTGAACTGCTTCTTGCAGTTGTCACAGATAAAAACGAGTGACTGTCCTTCTCCATACTTGGTTTCATCAAACTGGATGAAGTTGTCACATTTGGGGCATCTTACTCTTTTCATTCTGTTTTAAAGGGCATATTTATTTTGATGTGAATACCCAGGCACTCTTGAATTCTTCCTGTTTACGCAGCGTCTGCACTTTCTGGTAAGCTTCGCCTGAAGTGGCATAACTATCCAGTGCGATGCGGAAACGTCCGTTCGATTCAAGCACCTGACAATTCTTGTATCCTTTCTGCTGGAATTTTTTCAGTTCACGTTGTGCATCGTCCGATGTCGGCAGACTGGCTACGATGATGTAGGCCGTCTTTTTACTTGCAGCGGGTTGTGTAGACACTTGCTTAGATAATTTGGCAGCCTTTGTTTCAGCTTTTGCTGTAGCCGTTTTAGCTACGACTGTTTTTGCAGCAGGTGCCGCTGCAATTTTTTCCGTCTTCACAACTACCGGTTTCAGCGTGTTCACGTTGTTACGGACACGCTTTTCGCCCGTCTGCTTCTTTATAGCCTTCTGTGCAACTACTGTGTGAGGAGTTGTTTGTATGCTGGTGGCCACCGACTGGTTGCGGATGGCATCAAACATGCTGATAGAACCTAAAGAGGCGTAGTTCGCATCGTCCATGTACGTGTTTTCTACCGGAACGGAGAGTACGAAGAACAGACATACGGCTGCGGCTATCGCTACTATGTTGCGTGTGAAGTGACGCAGGGAGAAATGCTTCTTCGATTTTCCTGTCTGCTCGTTTACTTTTGGAAGCAATTGTTTAGGAGAAGACGATACAGGAAGAGGTTGTAACTGTGGAAGCGTGAAACTTTCCAGTCCGTACAGACTTGGAGTGAAATAAGATGCGGCTGCCGGTTCAAAGGCATAACCGCCGTTCATGTTATAATAAATCGTACCTACGTTGTTCAGTGTGACCTGACCTTGCTGGTACAATTGGTCTTTCAGTTCAGCCACTGTCTTTTCAATCCGGCGGGTTGCATCGGGAAAGTCGGTGTTAAAAGCCTGCATGTACGACTGTACCAGCAGCCCATCGTTCATTATCAGTTGCGGATTGAATCCAATGGTGCGGAGGGGCGGCATGAATTCTCCTTTTTGGATGGAATATGCGGCCTGCCGTTTGTGGGCAATGAATCCTCCCAGGCCGGGAACGATGACACAATCATTCTCCAGCAATAATACTTCTATATGTTTTGCCAATTCAATCATATTGCAAAAATAATACATTTTTCTCTTATGTGGAGTATCTTTCAACGGGCATTTTTCGGAGGAAAACCAAATTTGTTGTATTTTTGCCGGAGAAAATGTAGAAATTCATTTACGCATGAAAAAAATGGGCTTGGGAATGCTCCTTGGGGGATTAGGAATGCTGGCAGGATGTCTGTCTCCCCAGCAGCACGGAGCAGAAAAGCAGAATGAAAATCAGGAAGTCATACAACGGCTGCAAGGCATCTGGCTGGATGACAACACGGAGGCACCTTTATTCAAAATTCAAGGCGACAGCATTTATTATGCCAGCCAGATTAATGCCCCGATGGCTTTTTCGGTACACAATGATACCATGACGGTGTACAGTGCCCAGCCCATTCATTATTTCATAGAAGAATGCTTGTCGTACAGTCTGCGCTATCGCACGTCGGTGGGCGAGACGGTGAGCCTGCATAAATCCGAATCGGATACCTTGTCGTTTGGTACGGTGGTTCCGGTGAAAGTGGTAGAAAACGGGGTGTTTGAGAAAGATTCGGTTATTTTTCACGGAGGAGAACGCTACAGAGGTTATGCGTACATCAACCCGACCAAGAAGCGGGTAACCCTTGTCAGCATCAATGAAGAAGGTCTTCCGGTGGAAAATATCTACTATGACAATATCATCCATATCTGTGTGTACAAAGGAAAGGAACGCTTGTTCTCCAAAGATATAAATAAGGAAATGTTTGCCCGCGTGGTTCCTGCCGATTTTCTGAACAACGCCATCCTGAGCGATATGGACTTTGTGAGAGTGGATGAAAAAGGTTATCGTTACGTGGCTACACTTTGTATTCCCGACGGAGCGGCTTGTTATAATGTCCGGCTGGACGTGAGCAAGGAAGGAAACATCGTTTTCTCTCGTTGAACGGGAAGGTATAATGAAAAAATATCCTCCAGACTGTTTGGATGAAAATCGCAGTCTGGAGGATATTTTTATTCTGCCTGCTCTTTGAGCGAACGGTTTACTTGTTCTATGTAATCGAGGATTTCCTGCCGTCCGGTCTTGTTCTCCGAAGAAGAGATGAAATGCGGAGGCAGCTCTTCCCATTGTTCTTTCAGTGTGTCCAGGAAACGGTTTACGCTGGCCTTCGTCTTTCCCACGCTTTGCTTGTCGGCTTTGGTGAAAATCAGGGCGAAGGGGATTCCGTTTTCTCCTAACCACTCGATGAATTCCAGGTCGATGCGCTGCGGTTCCAACCGGCTGTCGATGAGGACGAACAGGCAGGTCATCTGTTCTCGCTCCAGCACGTAGTATTCAATGAGTTTCTGGATTTTCTCCATCATCTTTTTCCCTCGCTGGGCATAGCCGTAGCCGGGAAGGTCTACCAGATACCATTCCTTGTTGATGAGGAAATGGTTGATGAGCAAGGTTTTTCCCGGTGTGGCCGAAGTCATGGCCAGTTTGGGATTCTTGGTCAGCATGTTGATGAGACTGGATTTTCCCACGTTGGAGCGCCCGATAAAGGCATATTCCGGAAGATGAGTCTGGGGGCACATGTCGGCCCGTGAGTTGCTTACGACGAACTCTGCGCTGGTTATGTCCATAGGTTATATCTGTGAGTTGTTTTATGCAAAGGTAATATAAAAACGGGATTCGGTGGAAGACTTCCTTGAAAATAATGTCCGCGAAATGGAGGTCGGTTCTCGTTTTATCCGTATTTTTGCCATTCGTATTAAAGAAACGATAAACATGAATCAACAATATCCTTCAGTTTTACTGGAAAAAGCGGTGGGGGAGTTTGCCAAGCTTCCCGGAATCGGACGGAAAACGGCCATGCGCCTTGTGCTGCACCTGCTGCGTCAGGATACAGCTACGGTAGAAGCCTTCAGCAGTGCCATTTCTACCTTAAAGAAAGAGGTGAAGTATTGCAAGGTGTGCCACAACATTTCTGATACGGATGTGTGCCGCATCTGTTCCAATCCTTCGCGCGACGTGACCACGGTGTGTGTGGTAGAGAATATACGCGATGTGATGGCGGTAGAGAATACCCAGCAGTATCGCGGACTGTATCATGTGCTGGGCGGGGTGATTTCGCCCATGGACGGTATCGGTCCTTCAGATTTGGAGATAGAGAGTTTGGTGAATCGTGTGAAAGAAGGTACCGTCAAGGAGGTAATCCTGGCGCTGAGTTCTACGATGGAAGGAGATACCACCAACTTCTACATTTTCCGCAAACTGGTGGGCTGCGATGTGAAGATAACCGTCATTGCCCGTGGAATCTCCATCGGTGATGAATTGCAATATACGGATGAGGTGACGCTGGGACGTTCCATCGTGAACCGTGTGGCATTTACCGGAACCCTTTAAAAATAGAAAGAAATGGAAAAAAGAATGACTCGTCTGCTCCGTGTGCTGGAAGTGGAATTTGCCTTGTTCTGGATACTCGTCGTGGCAGGGTGTGTGTTGTATGAAACGGATGTATTGCCTCAGGGAAGTATGGTAGGCGATGCGCAGGCAGAATACATCTTGCAGACTGTCGGCATCTTGCTGACGGTATGTCTGATACCATTGTCGCTGCGCATGTTCAGCCTTTCGCTGACACGCTATGTCCGTCAGCTGTCCTTGCCCGAAGCGTTGGTGAGCTACCGCCGCTGGTGTGAAATCCGTCTGGCCATGCTGCTGGCTCCGGCACTGTTTAATCTGACCGTGTATTATACTACGCTCGATGTTACTAGTCTGTTGTGTATGGGCATGTTGCTGGTAGCTTCGCTGTTTTGTGTGCCGGGACGCGGCCGCCTGATGCGGGAGCTTGATTTGCAGAAAGACGAACCGGAAAAATGAGAAGGTTATGAAACAGGGAAATGTCAGTCTTCGCGCACCCGAGCCGGAAGATTTGGAGGTGATGCTCTCGTTTGAGAACGATGCGGCACTTTGGGAACTGGGTACGGCTACGGGTCCTTATTCCCGTTACCAGATGAAACGCTACATTGCCGAGAATCAGAATGACTTGTATGCCGACGGGCAACTGCGGCTGATGATAGTATGTGAGGAGCAGGGAGTGGCCGGCATTGTGGATGTGTTTTCTTTTGATGCGCGTCACAACCGGGCGGAAGTAGGAATTGTGGTACGGAAGGACTTGCGGGGGCAGGGAGTGGCGCAGGCGGCGCTTTCTCTTTTGGAATCGCATTGCTTCTCTTTGCTGGGGCTCAGGCAATTGTATGCCTATGTGCCGGTGGGGAATGTGGCCAGCCGGAAGCTGTTCACTTCGGCAGGCTATACCGAACGTGGCATCCTGAAGGACTGGATACGGGTAGGCACTTCTTATCAGGATGTGTGTTTCTTTCAGAAAATCAACGAATTGTAGACTTGTAAAGACCTGATTCTGAAAAGGATTGGAAAAAAGACTTACATTCGGATGAAAACGCCGAAGAGTTTAGAATGAAACGCCCTTACGTTTTAGGTGAAACGCAAGGGTGTTTCACTTTAAATGTACTTGCGTTTGAAAGCAAACGCTTAGGCATTTTTGAAGGTCGCTTGAAAGGACTCTTTTTGAGGAGAAATGAATATAAAAAGAAAGGCAACTCATCGTACTGGATAAGTTGCCTTTCTTTTTTTGTCGGGGTAGCGGGATTCGAACCCACGACCCCCTGCTCCCAAAGCAGGTGCGCTAACCGGACTGCGCTACACCCCGAACAATGTAATAACTTTTACTCTTTTTGACTTCTGTCGGGGTAGCGGGATTCGAACCCACGACCCCCTGCTCCCAAAGCAGGTGCGCTAACCGGACTGCGCTACACCCCGAAGTGTCTTTCTCAAAAGCGATGCAAAGGTATGGCTTTTTATTTTAATATGCAAATCCGGACGCTCTTTTTTTGCAGGAATTTTTCTGATATTTTTAAAATCGTTTGAAATTCAATGGAATAGAAAAAATCTTTTTTTAGGGCGTCCGGATGGGCGTGACTTATTTCTGTGGTTTCAGCCAGCGATCAAGCCAGTTGAAGAAAGTGCGTTGCCACAAAATACCGTTCTGCGGTTTCAATACCCAGTGGTTTTCGTCCGGGAAAATCAGCAGTTCGGCAGGAATACCTCTTAGTTTGGCAGCGTTGAATGCGGCCATACCCTGCGAAGCCAGGATACGGTAGTCTTTCTCGCCGTGGATGCAGAGGATAGGCGTATCCCATTTGTCGACAAACAGGTGAGGAGAGTTGGCATAGCTGCGCTTTACAGCTGGGTTGTTCTTGTCCCAGTACGGGCCACCCAAATCCCAGTTGGTGAACCAGAGTTCTTCGGTTTCGAGGTACTGCTGCTCCATGTTGAAGAATCCGTCGTGTGCGATGAAGGCCTTGAAACGCTTGTTGTGGTGTCCGGCCAGCCAGTATACAGAATATCCTCCGAAGCTGGCACCTACGCAACCCAAGCGGTCTTTATCTACGTACGGTTCCTTGGCGATGTCGTCGATGGCGGTCAGGTAGTCGTCCATGCAGTGTCCGCCGTAGTTGGTGCTGATTTCTTCCAGCCATTCCATGCCGAATCCCGGCAAACCGCGACGGTTGGGGGCGATGATGATGTAATCGTTGGCAGCCATAATCTGGAAGTTCCAGCGGTAGCTCCAGAACTGGCTGACGGGGCTCTGCGGACCGCCTTCACAGAACAGCAGGGTAGGGTATTTCTTGTTCGGGTCGAAGTCTACCGGATAGATTACCCATGAGAGCATGTCTTTACCATCGACAGTCTTTGTCCAGCGGGCTTCTACTTTACCTAACTTCAGCTGCTTGAAAATGTGGTCGTTTTCCTGCGTGATGCGGGTTACCTCATTGGCCTTGTTCAGGTTGACAGTGAACAGCTCGTCGGCTTCGCTGATAGAGTGACGCTTGGTGAGAAGTTGTCCGTCGCCCAGCATTTCTACAGAGGCATAGTCGTACATGCCTTCTGTAAGCTGTTCCACTTCTCCCTTCAGGTTTGTGCGGTGAATCATGCTGGTGGCATGCCATACACCGGTGAAATAGAGAGTCTGGTTATCCGGAGCCCAGCAGTAGCTGTCCACACCCGACTGGAAGGATTCAGTAACGTAAGTCTTCTTGCCGTTCTTCAAGTCCATTACGCAAAGGCGGTTGCGGTCGCTTTCGTATCCGTTGCGCTCCATGCTTTGCCAGGCAATGAATCCGCCGTCGGGGGAGAACTGCGGGTTCGTGTCGTAACCCATGTTCTTGTCGGTAGCGTCTTCCTTGCAGAGGTTGCGGGTCTGCTTGGTTTCCAGATTATACAGGTAAATGTCCGAATCGGTAGAGATGGCGTATTCCAGTCCGGTTTTCTTGCGGCAGGTATACGCAATGCATTTGGAGTCAGGACTCCACGTAAGTTGTTCGATGCCACCGAAAGGCTTCATCGGCGATTCGTAGGGGGCGCCAGCCAGGATGTCGGTCGCTTCGCCTACCTTGTTTCCGGCAAATGGAGCCACGAACGGATGCGGTACGGTTTGCACCCACTCATCCCAGTGCTTGTACATCAGGTCGTCTATCACCATTCCGCTGGCCTTGTCCAGATCAGGATACTTGTCGACGGTGCGTTCGCCGTATTTCACCTGTGAGATGAAGAGCACCTTGCTCTCGTCGGGTGAGAACTTGAATCCGTCAATTCCTCCGGCAAATGAAGAAAGCTGTACGCGTTCGCTGCCGTCGGGATTCATTTCCCAAATCTGGCTGTTACCGTCGGCATCCGGTGCCAGGAAAGCAAGCTTGCTGCCGTTCTTGATCCATGCAGGTTCTCCCTCGCTGGCAGCTGTAGTGGTGAGCAGCTGGTTGCCTGAGCCGTCGGCATTCATTACGTAGATAACCAGGTGGCTCTTGTTTTCTTTCACGCTGTAGTAAGACACCGTGTAGGCAATGCGTTTGCCGTCGGGCGATACACAGGAACTTCCGATGCGTCCCATGGCCCAGAGTGTTTCAGGGGTCATACGGCCGTCTTTTACCGTAACCTCCTGCTTGCCGATGATGGGGCCATCTGTCTGTGCGGCTTTTTCAGGACCTACACAGGCCGATGTGGCGAGCATCATGGCTGCTGTCATAGTCATAAAATCTGTTTTTTTCATGTGTTTATTTGATGGTTTGATGATTAAAATTCTTCGTTGTGGATTTTTCTTTTTGAGTCACTCTCGAGTTCCTTTCCGCAGTATTTGCAATAGACGGCTTCTGCGTCGTGGCCTGTCTGGTGGCAATGCGGGCACTGGCGTTCTGCCTGCTTTTTCTGCTGGCTTACCATGGCCGCCGATACGATTCCTGTAGGTACGGCAATGATGGTGTAACCGGTGAGCATGATGATGGCCGACAGAAATCGTCCTACCGGAGTAACGGGAGTGATGTCGCCATAACCTACGGTGGTCATGGTAACAATGGCCCAGTAGATGCTGTTGGGAATGTTGTTGAACTCAGATCCGGGCACGTCGCCTTCAATCATGTACATGACTGTTCCCATGGAGGTAACCAAGATGAGGACAAAAAAGAAAAATACGGATATTTTCGGTGCGCTGATGCGCAGGGAGCGCAGTAGCAGATTGCCTTCACTGATGAAAGAGAACAGTTTGAAAATGCGGAATATCCGGATGAGCCGGAAGGCCCGGATGACCAGCAGGTAGTGTGCTCCCTTCAGGAAGAAGCTCAGGTAAACCGGCAGGGTGGCCAGCAAGTCCACCAGCCCGAAGAAGCTGAATATGTATTTCCGGGGATTTTTCAGGCAGTAAATACGGGCCAGGTATTCTATGGTAAAGAAGAGAGTAAGAAGATACTCTAATAATCGCAATACCCAGTAAGCCGTGGGAGAAAACAGGTGCATGCTTTCTAGTATGACCATCAGTACGCTAAGAATGATGCTGCTGATTAATATGATGTCGAACAGTCTTCCTTTTGGCGTGTCTGATTCGAAAACGATGGAATATACTTTCTGCTTCAATGTTTCATTGTGCAGGAAATGCTGCCATCGGGTATAGAGTTTTGAAAAGTAGTTCATGGCTTTACCTTTGTTTTTGCAAAGGTAAGACAATAAATGGAAAAAGAGGAATGTAGCAGAAAAAAGCGCGCCCCTCGATGGCTTGTCTGTATGCCATTGAGGGGCGCGCTGCTATATTAAGTGAGATAATCTTTTTATTTTTTCTTACCTCCCATGCGTTCCTGACGTTCTTTCTGGAGACGTTCCTGTTCTTTCTGCAGGGCTTCCAGTTTGGCCATCAGTCCGCTTGCCTTTTGCTGTGAAGGTTCCTTCTTGTTGGCTTCCAGCTGGGCGAGCAATTTCTTTTCATCGGTCATGCGGCGCATAATCCACATGGTAATGATACCAATCAGACCGGAGATGAAGTAGTAGTAGCTCAATCCGGATGCGTAGTCATTGAAGATGAAGAAGAACATCACAGGCATGATGTACATCATCCATTTCATGGCAGCCATCTGCGGATTGTTGCCCATATCCTGCTGTTTCATCATGATGATCTGGTTGAGCACCGTAGTGATGCTGAACAGCAGACAGAACAGACTCAGGTGGTTGCCTAACAACGGGATGTGGTAGCTCCAGCTAATCAGGTCGTCGTAAGCCGAAAGGTCATCAGCCCACAAGAATCCCTGCTGACGCAACTCGATAGCGTTCGGCACAAAGAAGAAGAGGGCCATGAAGACCGGAGTCTGCAACAACATCGGCAGACAGCCGCCCATCGGACTGACATTGTACTGGCGATAGAGGGCCATGGTTTCCTGCTGTTTCTTCAGGGCATCTTCCTGCTTCGGATATTTGGCGTTAATCTTATCTACATACGGTTTCAGGGCACGCATCTTGGCAGATGATATGAAAGACTTCCAGGTGGTAGGGAGTACCAGTACCTTGACGATGATAGTCATAAGCAAGATAACCATACCCATGCTCAGTCCCCAGCCTGACAACCAGTCGAACAGGTTGATGGTGAACCAGCGGTTAATCAGGCGGATAATCGGCCATCCCAGGTAAACCAGATCTTCCAGTTCCTGATCTTTATCTTTAAAGCTCAAGTCATTGCTGGCCAGTAGTGTCTTGAAGTGGTTCGGACCAAAGTAGAACTGCATGTGCGAAGCTTTGGCACCTGTCGGGTCGAAAGCTGTCTTCATGTCGGCTGCATAGTTCTTCATGTAGCCGCTTCCCTGCTGTTCCATTTTTGATTCGAGTGTGGCATTGTCAAAGTTCTGCTCAGCCATGAACACACAGGAGAAATACTGATTCTTGAAAGCTACCCAGTCGAGTGATTCAGGAATGGTTTCTTTCTCATCTTTTGTTTCGCTCAAGTAATCGAAGCTGTCGTCCACCGGCTTGTAGGTCAATGACGTGTAACGCTGTTCGAAGTTGTAACCTTTCTCCATCTGGCGGGCACGCTGTTTCCATTCGATGTTCATGCTCTTGGTAGAAGGAGAGAAGAAATTCTGCATGCCGCTGGCCTGAACGGTAAGGTCTACCATGTACGAATTGGGCAGCAGTCGGTAGTTGAAGTCCAGATGTCCGCCGTTGGCTGCGTTCAGTCGCATGGTCACGGTAGAATCGGTCACATTGGTCGCCTCGAAATACATTTGCTGGCTGAGGATGTTCTCGTTCTTTCCTTCAAAACCGAAATTCATGGAAGCATCTTCGCCGTCGAACAGAACGAGAGGCTGCTTCTTCTGGTCTTTATACTCTTTCAGCAGGGCCTTGCTTACTCGTCCGCCTTTGTTGGAGAAAGTCAGCTGAACCAGCTCGTTCTCCAGTACGGTAAACTGTTCCGTACCCTGTGCGGCTTGGAAGAAGAGGGAAGTGCTGTCGGGGCGTGCCGCCTCAATGGCTGCAGCAGCCTGCTTTTCCTGAGCTTCTTCTTGTTGCTTGATAACCTGTTGAATAGAGTCCTGATAGTGCTGTGCGCGTGCTCTTTCTTCCTGGCTGGGGCGGTTGTAGATACCGAATCCCACGATGACCGCTCCAATCAGGATAAAGCCCACTAACGTGTTTTTGTCCATTTCTATTTTTTTACAATGTTATGTTTGGTT
The DNA here is from genome assembly GCF_000187895.1 of Phocaeicola plebeius DSM 17135. Lineage (GTDB taxonomy): Bacteria > Bacteroidota > Bacteroidia > Bacteroidales > Bacteroidaceae > Phocaeicola > Phocaeicola plebeius. The sequence continues at coordinate 165,989 of NZ_DS990127.1, forward strand.
TATTTGCTGATAGCTGCCTTGATGAACGACAGGAACAGCGGATGTGGTTTCAGTACCGTACTGCTGTATTCCGGATGGAACTGTGTACCGATGAACCATTTCAGGGTCGGGATTTCCACGATTTCCACCAGGTCAGATTCCGGATTGATACCTACACATTTCATGCCCGCCTTTTCGAATTCTTCCTTGTAGTTGTTGTTGAATTCGTAGCGGTGGCGGTGACGTTCCTGGATGTGTTCACTCTGGTAAGCCTCATAAGTCTTGGAGTTCGGGTCGATAACACACTCGTAAGCTCCCAGACGCATGGTACCACCCATGTTGGTGATGGATTTCTGTTCCTCCATGATGTCGATTACATTGTGCGGAGTCTTTTCGTCCATTTCACGGCTGTTGGCATCGGCATATCCCAGTACGTTTCGTGCGAATTCGATGGCAATGCACTGCATACCCAGACAGATACCGAATGTCGGTACGTTGTGTGTACGGCAGTACTTGATAGCTACGAACTTACCTTCGATACCACGCTGTCCGAATCCCGGGCAGATGATGACACCATCCATGTCTTTCAGGTGCTCTTCAATGTTGTCGTCGGTTAGGTTCTCACTATTGATAAAGTGAATGTCGGCCTTGCGGTCATTATAAGTTGCTGCTTGTGAAAGGGCTTCCAAGATTGATTTGTAGGCATCCTGCAAATCGTATTTTCCTACCAGTCCGATTCTTACCTTCTCTGTCGCATTGTGACGACGGTTCAGGAAGTCTCTCCACGGGCCGAGGGTAGGAGTTTCGCCTACCGGAAGTCCCATCTTTTCAAGGATAGTTACATCCAGTTTCTGTTCCTGCATACGCAAAGGTACTTCGTAGATGGTCGGCATGTCCATTGACTGGATAACGGCGTTGTCGTCTACGTTACAGAACAAAGCAACTTTCTTTCTCAGTCCCATGCTGAGCTCGTGTTCTGTACGAAGCACCAGAATATCCGGCTGGATACCTACAGACTGCAGTTCTTTAACAGAGTGCTGTGTCGGTTTGGTTTTCAATTCACCGGCAGCAGCCAAATAAGGTACATAAGTCAAGTGTACGCACAAAGCGTTCTTCCCTAATTCCCATTTCAGCTGGCGGATGCTTTCCAGATAAGGAAGTGATTCGATATCGCCCACAGTTCCTCCGATTTCAGTAATGACGAAATCGAATTTGTATTTGTTGCCCAGCAATTTGACATTGCGTTTAATTTCGTCAGTGATGTGAGGGATAATCTGGATAGTCTTGCCAAGATAGTCTCCACGACGTTCCTTGTCGATTACACTCTTGTAGATACGTCCGGTAGTGATGTTGTTGGCTTTGGTAGTTTGGATGCCTAAGAAGCGTTCGTAGTGTCCTAAGTCAAGGTCGGCTTCATGTCCGTCTACGGTTACGTAGCATTCTCCGTGTTCATAGGGATTCAGGGTTCCCGGGTCGATGTTGATATACGGGTCGAACTTCTGGATGGTTACGCTGTAGCCTCTGGCCTGCAGCAACTTACCGATAGATGATGAGATGATTCCTTTTCCTAATGAAGAGGCTACACCACCTGTTACGAAAATATACTTTGTTTCTGCCACAATATGAATATTTAAAAATTAAATTCAACAGTTTAATGTAGTCTACTTTCTTTTCTCTTAAAAAAGTAACTACAGGAAAGCGGGAAACGATATTTTTCCCACATGGAAGAACTACTTCTTCAAGTTTGCAAAATTATAAAAAAAAGCTGAACCCACAAAAGTAAGAAGAGTAAAACCGTGTTTAACTTCAAATATCCTTAAGTTTTCCGGTAGATGTACAAGTAAAATTTTAAACAATGGAGGACAGAAAATAGTTTATTGTGTAATTAGTAGGTACGAAAGCAAACTTCTTTGGGAAATAAATCGTACTTTTGCACAAGATTTTAAGAATGACGAATAATGAAAAAGACGGGTCTTTTTGTGGTATTATTAACAATGTGCGGTGGGTTGGCTGCACAAAATATTGAGGTTTCTTCGGATTCTGTAAAAAATGAGGTAGATTCTTTGAGTGTGACCGCTTCTATGGATAGTTTGCGGACGCCCTTAGAAAAAAAAGTAGTTCCGGTAGTGAAAAAGAAGGTGGAATTACCTCCTTTGGAAGTACGAAATTTCTGGCGGATGTTGCAGAATTTCCGTCAGGATTATAATGCCCAGCTGGAGCGCTGGGACGATATTTACTTGTTGATTACAGGTATTCGTCCTAATCCGGATTATTATAAATTGTCGATGCCGGCCACTTATTATGAGGCACCGATTGAGCAGGCTTTCAGTATTTCTGATTGGAAGCCTCAGATACCTTTTATAAAAGAGAATGTACTGGAAAAACAGTTGCCTCAGGTAGCCGATTTGCGCCATTCTGTTCAGGTAGATAAGGCTGTAAACCGACAGTTGCTTTCTTTTTACTTGTCTTATCCGAACTTGGTGAAACAAAATGAGGAAAATTTAAAAGGGTTAAAACCAATATATGGTGAAGTGATTGTGGATCAGCCGCGAACAGAGAATTTGCTCGATATGATGCAGAATGATGAACTTCCTAATCGGGTGACGGAAAAAGACTTGCTGGTTATCAAACCTAATTTCTGGACCTTTGGTGGAAACGGTTATCTGCAGTTCTCGCAGAACTATATTTCCAAGAACTGGTATAAGGGTGGTGAAAGTACAAAATCATTACTCTCCGGATTTACCTGGCAGGCTAACTATGATGACAGACAACGTGTTCAGTTTGAAAATAAGATTGAGTGGAAATTAGGCTTTATTACAGCTCCTTCAGATACAGTGCATAGTTACAAAGCTAATAATGACCTCCTTCGTTTGAGCTCTAAACTGGGTTATAAGGCATTCAGTACATGGTACTATACATTGTCGGCAGAATTCAAGACACAGTTCTTCTCAAACTATGAGACTAACTCTGACAACTTGGTTTCTGCTTTCTTCTCGCCGGCTGAACTGAACGTCGGTCTCGGTATGGACTACAAGTTCGTGAAGGATGGAGTTTGCAACTTGTCTGTGCTGGTGAACCCGATAAACTACACCTTGTATAGTGTGGCCAGTGACAGGGTAGACCCGACGAAGTTTAACATTGAAGCAGGTTATAAACGAGAAAGTGTATGGGGTTCTCGTTTGGAATCCACATTGAAATGGAAAATGTTTTCAATTTTGATGTGGGAGTCTCGTCTTTCTTATACTACCAACTATGAGAAAGTGTTGGGTGAATGGGAAAATACGTTCACTTTCACAATTAATAAATATCTTTCGACGAAATTGTTTGTCCATGGCCGATTTGACGATGGGGTGACTCGTGAAGAAGATAAAAGCTATTTTCAGTTACAGGAACTGCTTAGTTTTGGTTTAAGTTATACTTGGTAAAATATTTGCTATGGACGTTTTTTTTCAGATGCCTTCGTTTGTAACGATACTGGATTTTGTGGGGACTTTCGCTTTTGCCATTAGTGGTATACGGCTTGCCTCTGCCAAGCGGTTTGACTGGTTTGGTGCCTATGTGGTTGGATTGGCTACTGCTATTGGGGGAGGAACGATTCGTGACTTGTTGCTGGATGTAACTCCAGCCTGGATGACAGACCCGATGTACCTGATTTGTACGGCCTTTGCCATGTTTTTTGTTATTTTGTTTGGAAAATATGTCATTCGACTGAACAATACGTTCTTTATTTTTGACACCATTGGTTTGGCGCTGTTTACAATCGTCGGATTCAGTAAGGCGTATACATTAGGGTATCCGTTCTGGATTGCTATTATTATGGGAAGTATTACCGGTGCAGCAGGAGGGGTGTTGCGTGATATATTTATTAACGAAATTCCGCTGATATTCCGTAAAGAGATTTATGCTATGGCCTGTGTGATTGGCGGACTGGTTTACTGGATTTGTCTGATGCTGGATATGGAATCTGTGCTTGCACAGATTATTGGAGGAATCACAGTGTTTGTAGCCCGTATTCTGGCAGTCAAATATAAAATTACTCTTCCGATTTTGAAAGGAGATCCGGAGCCCTGACTCCGGTTCCTTTATTTCTTGGACTTTTCCGGAAAAGTAGGAACGCATTTCATCAGATACATAATTTTCCGCTGGCGTTTGTACATGTAAGGACTTGGTTTCCCGGAATTATATTTTCTTGGATTCGGGAGACTGGCTGCAATAAGCGCACATTGTTTGCGGGTAAGTTGAGAGGCCGTGGTGTGAAAGTGAGCTTTCGCCACAGCTTCTGCTCCATATATACCATCTCCCATTTCGATGGAGTTCAGATAAACTTCCATGATTCTTTCTTTATCCCACATCAGTTCTATCAATACCGTGAAATACACTTCGAAGCCTTTTCTGATCCAGGAAGAAGAGGGCCATAAAAATACGTTCTTGGCTGTCTGCTGACTGATGGTACTTGCGCCTCTGGCTTTTTTGCGCTTTTTGTTTTCTTCAATAGCCTTGCTGATTTCTTTAAAGTCGAATCCGTTGTGGCTGGCAAAGCGGTTGTCTTCAGAGGCTATGACTGCCATCGGAAGATGACGTGATATTTTTTCTTTTGGTACCCATTTGTGCTTCATGACCAGTTCCTCGCCTTTTACCAGTTGTTCAACACTTCTTATCACCATCAGGGGAGTGATATAGACTGGGATAAATCTTAACGCAATGACGGAAAGGATGGTTGATGCAAAGAAAAAGATAATCAGATTACGTAGGTATCTTAGAATTCGTTTGCTGTTCATTAGTGCCGAGTGTTGGGATGAAAATTATGCCGAGTCTGAAAGACCCGGCATAATGAATGTTTGTTACTATGAAATTTGTAATTTATTGTAAAGTTCCAGCTTCAGCTTGCTGAATCATTTGCTGGCTGGCATACATATATACTTCTACTCGGCGGTTTTCCTGACGTCCGGCAGCAGTAGAGTTGTCTGCTACGGGATTTTCTTCACCCATACCTGTTACAGACTTAATCTGGCTGGAAGAAGCACCACAAGCCAGCAGATAGCTTGATACACTTTGGGCGCGTTCTTGTGAAAGGTCCAGATTCTTCTGACGGCTTTGTTCTGCTGTACTGTTTTTCCAGCCGGTATTATCAGTATACCCGTAGATGGCTACGTCCATATCTTTGTTCTGGTTCAGCACGTTATTGGCAAATTTACTTAGTGCAGATTTCGCAGAAGAACTCAACGTAGCACTGCTGGTATTAAACAGGATACCAGAGTCGAAAGTTACTTTTACAGCCTGCAAGCCGTTGTTGTCGGTTACCTGTTCTACTTGGGCACCTTCAATCTGTTCTGCCTGTGCAGCAGCTTTATCCATTTTTTTACCAATCAATACGCCAGCACCTGTACCCACAGCTGCACCTACCGCAGCTCCGATGGCAGCTCCTTTTCCGTGGCCAACGACACCTCCGATTATTGCTCCTAAAGCAGCACCACTTCCACCGCCAATCATTCCGCCTTTGGCTGTATTTGTCATTCCGCATCCGCTAAATACCAAGCATGCGCTCAGTAAAATAGCCATTGAATTCATTTTTTTCATTTTGTTTCGTTTTTAATCGTTTAGTTAATATGCAAATATAGGATAGTTTTTCATCGTTTCATTTACCCGATGGCGTACAGAAGCAATTACCTCTTCATTATCTACATTTGACAGCACAGTTTCAATCATTTCTGCAATTTCATACATTAATTCTTCTTTGGCTCCACGGGTAGTAATAGCTGGAGTTCCCAGACGGATACCCGATGTCTGGAATGCAGAACGTGTGTCAAACGGTACCATATTTTTGTTTACTGTGATGTCTGCTGCTACCAGTGCTTTTTCAGCCACTTTTCCTGTCAGATCCGGATATTTGGTGCGCAGGTCTACCAGCATGGAATGATTATCAGTTCCTCCTGATACAATGGTGAATCCACGGTCCATTAGGGCCTGAGCCAATACACGTGCGTTCTTCTGTACCTGAATTTGGTATTCTTTATATTCTGGCTGCATACATTCGTAGAATGCTACAGCTTTAGCTGCAATGACATGTTCCAGCGGACCACCTTGAATGCCCGGGAATACAGCTGAATCCAGTAGCTGTGACATCATCTTGATTTCACCCTTCGGAGTTTTCTTTCCCCATGGGTTAGGGAAGTCTTTTCCCATTAAGATGATACCTCCGCGCGGGCCACGTAATGTCTTGTGAGTGGTAGATGTTACAATGTGTGCGTATTTTACCGGATTGTCAAGCAAACCTGCAGCAATCAGTCCGGCCGGATGTGCCATGTCAATCATCAGGATGGCACCTACCTTGTCGGCAATTTCACGCATACGTTTGTAATCCCATTCACGTGAATAAGCTGATCCTCCACCCACAATCAATTTTGGGTGTTCTCTCAAAGCTATTTCTTCCATCTGGTCATAATCTACGCGACCTGTTTCCTTGTTCAGGTTATATTCGCATGGAGTGTATAGAATACCTGAAGTATTCACGGCAGAACCATGAGACAGATGTCCGCCGTGTGCCAGATTCAAGCCCATGAACTTGTCGCCCGGATTCAATACTGCCAGAAATACTGCAGCATTAGCCTGTGCACCTGAGTGAGGCTGTACGTTTGCCCATTCAGCACCGAAAATCTGTTTGATACGGTCGATGGCCAGCTGTTCACTCTGGTCTACTACTTCACATCCTCCGTAATATCTTTTCCCTGGATATCCTTCTGCGTATTTGTTGGTCAGGCAAGAGCCCATGGCTTGCATAACTTGTTCACTTACGAAATTCTCTGAGGCAATCAGTTCAATACCTTTCAATTGTCTCTGGTGTTCTTTCTCAATGATGCTAAAAATAGAATCGTCTCGTTTCATGATATAGTTGTTTTAAAGTGAAAATTCCTGTTAGAAAATAACTCCAACTGAGAAGCTTAGGATATTTTTCCGTTGCTCCAGCTTAATCTTTCCTTCATTATATGGAGCTTCGGTCTGATTCGTGTCATAAGTGATGGAGCGAATGGTATTATGAAGTCCCACTTCGTATCGGAAATCAAAGAAAATATTGGATACATTTACAGCCAGTCCTACTACTCCGCTGTACTGGAATGGATACTGCTCTTCCTTTATGCCTTGCTGATGAAATCCTGAGAATTCGGTAGAGCTGTGTTTCTTCCATATCCATGTTACCTTGGGACCGACGAAGAAAGCCATTCCGTACGGATGTACGTCTATAAACTTATATCCGTAAAGAATGGGAAGGTCAAGCGTGGTCATTCTTCTTTTAATCAAGGCGTTTTCTTTTAGGATTTCCGAGTTGGCCAATGTGCTGGGGATAGAGACACTTCCTTGTGTGATGTTGCAGGAGAACTCTGGCTGGATGAAATGATGCTTTTTCATGTTGAACCGACAGAACACTGCAGCAAAATACCCTACTTTATAGTTATTTTGGGCGAGCTCCAGTTCTTTGCCGTTAATTGAAATCTCATCCGTAAAGAACATGGAAGAGTTGAAGCCTGCTTTTACTCCTATATTGAAACGGGGCTGTTTCAGCGTAACCATAGGCGTGGTTACGGCTTGTGCCTGCAATTTGCAAACTGCCAGCACACCGCTTCCAATGAGGGTAAATAGGGCTTCTTTTATCATAATTCAGTTATTTCTTTTTCTCTACAGACCATCCGAACTTGCCTACTTTTTCTCCCAGTTCATAGTATCCTCCATGGGCATAGACCAGTAAGTTTGACTGTGCCAGTTCGAATTTCCCGGTTTCTGAATTCAAGTATTTGTCATCTGCCTTCACATTGACTACATCAGCAATAAACATGTGGTGCGAGCCTAATGCCACGATTTCCTTTACCCGACATTCAATGCAGAGAGGAGATTCTTCAATGATAGGAGCCTGTACCATAGAGGCCTTTCCCGGTGTCAGTTTCATTTCCTGAAACTTGTTGTAGTCTTTTCCTGAACGAACTCCGCACCAGTCTGTGGCAAAAGCCATGTCTTTGGTGGTCAGGTTAATGACAAATTCCATATTCTTTTTCAGAATAGGATAGGAGTGGCGTTCCGGTCTGACAGAAATATAACACATAGGTGGGTTGGTACAAATTGTACCTACCCACGCTACGGTAATAATGTTATATTCTTCTTCGCAACTGCCGCATGTAACCAGAGCAGCCGGAAGAGGATAAATCATAGTTCCTGGTTTCCAGTCCTGCTTCATGGTTTACAGAAGTTTGATGTTGTCCTTCTGCTGTTCTTTTTCGCAGTAGTGGCATTTCAGGAGACCTTTCTCCTTGTCGATGACATGGAACCAGGTCAGCATCGGCTCGTTGTTGCTGATACATTTCGGGTTGTTGCATTTCACGATACCTTTCAGTTCGTCGGGCATTTCTACCTCTTTCTTTTCTACGACTTCATAGTCGCGGATAATGTTTAGTTTGATTTTGGAAGCTACCACAGATAAGCGGCTGATTTCTTCTTCCGTAAAAAAGCGGTCAGCAATCTTGATGATTCCCTTTTTGCCCAGTTTCTTGCTTTCAAAATTGTTGCCTATTGTGATGTTGGCATCTTCATCTTGCAGGCCGAGTAAAGATACAACAGTAAACAATTTATTGGATGGTATATGGTCAATGACTGTTCCGTTTTTCAGCGCAGCCACCTGTAATTCTTTCTTTTCACTCATAGTTACTTGAATTGAATAGTTTTCCGGATTATTTTTCAGTATCAGCTTTTACCTCATCGAGCGTAATTCCCAGTACGTCGCAAAGGATAGCCTGACGGGCATAAAGACCGTTTTTGGCCTGTTGGAAATAGTAAGCCTTCGGATTGTCGTCCACGTCGTAAGTAATCTCGTTCACACGAGGAAGCGGGTGGAGGATTTTCAGATTCGGACGTGTATGTTCCAGCATCTTGTTGTTCAGGATATATACATCCTTTACTCTTTCATACTCCATGAGGTCGGTGAAACGCTCCCGTTGTACACGGGTCATATACAGAATGTCGGCATCTGCAATAGTTTCTTCCGTGAAATCAGTGTGTTCTACGTATTTGATGTGATGTTCCTGGCAATACAGCTTGTATTCGTCCGGCATTTTCAGTTCGTCCGGAGCTATGAAATGGAAAGTAGGATTGAAGTGTCGCATAGCCATCAGCAGCGAGTGAACCGTTCTTCCGTATTTCAAGTCACCTACCAGATAAATATTCAGATTTTCCAGTGTGCCTTGAGTTTTATAGATGGAGTATAAATCCAGCATTGTTTGTGAAGGATGCTGGTTTGCACCATCTCCGGCATTTACGATAGGCACCGGAGCCACTTCACTGGCATAACGTGCAGCTCCTTCCAGATAGTGTCTCATTACGATGATGTCTGCATAATTGCTCACCATCATGATGGTATCCTTCAGGGTTTCACCTTTGGAGGAACTGGTCACTTTCGGGTCGGTAAATCCGATGACCCTTGCTCCCAGGCGGTTGGCTGCCGTTTCAAAACTCAGACGAGTGCGGGTAGATGGTTCAAAGAACAGAGTGGCAACTACCTTTTCTGCCAGCAAACGGCGGTTAGGTTTCTTTTCGAATTCTCTTGCCATTTCCAGAAGATACATGATTTTCTCTTTGGAATGTTCGGCGATAGTAACTAAACTTCTATTTTCCATGTTAGCTGTTTTTGATTACTTTTATAATACCGGAGTTCAAAGGTAGGTAAAAAAAATAGAAATCCCACCGTTTTTGGGATATTTCGGACTACGTTTTCTCATTTAAGAGGATATTGCGGAAAATAAGTCTTTGTTACAAAGATTTTTCGTAATTCTGGAAGATTTTTATAACCACTTTATTAGCAAGCAGTTCTGAGGATAAGGTAAAAATGAGGTAATGATTTGGCAACCCTGTCTATTTCTACGTTCTGCTGTGAGTTGCTGTCAATGTCTCTCGTCTTGGTACAAAAGTAGCAATAAAAATCGGATACACATCAAAATGTCCCATGATTTTTATCACAGGACGTTTTTTATCTTCGCTGAATAATCCGGTTTAACCGTTACTTCTATTTTCGGCAAGTTGCGGGCTATGATTGCTGAAATTTATACTTTAATCCATACTCTTCCAACTTGCTATACAGCGTTGTACGTCCGATTCCGAGCAATTCGGCGGCAACCTTGCGGTTTCCGTTTGCCTGCTTCAACGCGCGTAAGATGCGTTCCTTGTCCTCCGCATCGTTTCGCAAGGCGAAGCTGACAGGTGAGGTCGGTTTCGTTACGGCAAGTTCCAGATGCTCTTTCATGACAACTCCCGTCTGTGCCTGCAACACCGCGCCCATTATCTTCTGCCGAAGCTCACGGACATTACCCGGCCACGGATGGGTCAGCAATGTCTTACGGGCTTCCGCATCGAACCCAGTCACGCTACATTCCAATTCATTGTTGGCAATCTCACGGAAGAACTCCGCCAACGGCATGATGTCCTCCTGACAGTCACGCAAGGGCGGAACAGTTATCTCGAAGTCGTGCAAACGGTACAGCAAATCCTGTCGGAAACGTTTTTCAATGACCGCTTTCTCCAGATCCTCGTTGGTGGCGGCGATGATGCGGACATTGAAGCTCTTGTCCGTCTTGTCACCTATAGGGCGGTATCTCCGTTCCTGTATGGCACGGAGTAACATCTGCTGGGTTTCCAATGCGAGATTGCCTACCTCATCCAAGAACAATGTGCCACCCTCTGCCTCATTGAAGTATCCTTTCTTTGTGCTGTCCGCACCCGTAAACGCGCCTTTGACATGTCCGAAGAATGCCGAGGGCGCAAGGTCTTTGGAGAGTGAACCGCAGTCCACAGGCACAAACGGTTTCCCTGCCCTTTTGCTCTTATCATGCAGATGGTGGGCGATATGCTCCTTGCCCGTGCCGTTCTCTCCGAATATCAGCACGCTCATATCAGTAGGGGCAACTAATCTTATCTGTTGCATGATTTTCTGAAAGGCGGAACTGTCACGGGCAAAAACGGGCATACGATTTCGTCCGATACTCCGTTCTTTCAGGATGGTATGAAGCAGAGGCATAAGTTTATCCTCCACAAGCTGCTTGGGGATATAGTCCAGCGAGCCGAGTTTCATACTTTCGACTGCCGTATGCACTTCGGCATAGTTGGTCATGATGATTAACGGTTGTGTCATGCCTTCCTTGCGCATCCATCGTAATAGGTCGATGCCGTCACCGTCGGGTAGTCGTAGGTCAGAAACCACGATGTCCCCGTCTGAGGCTTGTTGCAGAAGTTTCTTCGCGGTCGAGAGGTGGTAAGCCTGCACGGTACGGAATCCTTCCCGTGCCAGCAGGTTGCAGACAAACTCGCAATACACGATATTGTCCTCCACCACGATGATTCTTGTTTTATCCATTTTCGTATTTTTCCTTTCTTCTTTTGCCTGCCGGATAATTTCAGCACCTTTATCCAGCACAGCCGGTCACCGCTTTGCATATCGCTTCGTCATCTGGAGTGGCACTTCCATGAAGTTGGGCGTAAAGTTCCCTCAATGGCTGGTCGGCACGGAGAATCTGCCATGAACTTCGCAGATGGTGTGTAAGTGTGTCCAGTTCTTGGAGGTCTTTACGCTGTTCTGCATCCTTGACCGCCTGCATTTCCTTTTCGGTTTCCGCTATCAGTTTGTCCAGCATGACGGATTCATTGCCATAAGATAGCAGAGTGGAAAAATCCGGCTTTTCATCCAATATGCTGCTTAATGCGCATTTATCCGTAATCTCCATCAGTTCGGATATGGAGAACGGCTTGAACAGGCATCCGGCAAATCCACGCCCTATAAGTTCCTCCTTGCTGCAACTGCCCGAAGCGGTTGTCACGACTATGGGAATACTCTTCGAGTTGCCTACATTGGATGAGCGCAACAGTTCCAGCAGTTCAAAACCGCTTATCTCAGGCATATTCAGATCCGTCAGAAGCAGGCTGTATTCCTTTTTTCGTATCAGCTCCATCAGTACCGAAACATTGGTACAGGTATCGCAGTGCATCCCTTCATGGGCATACATTTCTTTCAACATAAGGAGAAGTACCTCGTCATTGTCGATGGCAATCACATCATGGCAGATATGATTATGGCGCATTTGCGCTTGAATTGTCTGTTCCGGCAGTTCCTCGGCTGTCTGCATGGGAATTTCCACCGTGAAGCGGCTCCCTTTGCCTTTCTCGCTTTCCAAGCGTATAGTTCCACCGAGCATCGCCACAATACGCTGCACGATGGACAATCCTAATCCGAAGCCGTCTTTTGCGGCGGCATTTGAAAGACGTTCAAATGCACCGAATACTCGTTGTTGCTCATCTTCGGTCATGCCCGTACCGGTATCTTCAACGATAAGTTTCAGCAAACCGTTATCATAATCCGCTGCCAATGATACACTACCGTTATCCGTGAACTTGATGGCGTTTGACAACAAGTTGTTGCCGATTTGCAGGATACGTTCCTTGTCGGTCAAAACCACCGCATCGGTGTGGCTCTCCACTATCAAAGTCAGACCCTTGTTCATGGCAATGGGCATGAACTCCGTTTCAAGAATATGCGTGATTGCGGAAATCCTGCAAGGGGAAAGGTTGGGTTGCTCCTTGCCGTTGTCCAGACGGAAGAAATCCAGCAGCGTGTTGAGCATCTCCCGCATACGCTCGGAAGATTGCCGGATATTATCCACATACATGGTGCTTTTATCCGCGCTACAACTTTTCTGCATCAGTCCGGCATAGCCTCATTTTGTCAATCGTATTTTTTCGTGGTAGAAGTAGTTTACGATGACAGGTTTGCCTTTTTCCGAGCGTCCGTATGGCAGATCGTTTATACGATACGGGAAGCCCTGCTCCTTGGCGTAATTTGAAATGTCCTGCTCCAATGCCTGCCAGTATTCAAGCCTTTTTTTATTGTAAATTTCCTCGTAAAGCGGTATGAGGTCAGGATACTTCTCACGGATATACGTCATTATCCCGCCTTTGAACTGCCCGCGTAAATTCAGGTTTTCAAGCCAGATTAAATCAGCATAATCTTTTACCTCCTCTATTATTGCCTTCACGTCTGTTATTCTGGGGAATATGGGCGAGACGAAGCATACGGTGCGGATACCTGCCTCGTATGTCTGACGCATCGCTTTCAGACGGCGTTCAATGCTTACGGCGTTGTCCATATCTGCGCAGAACTGCTCGTCGAGCGTATTGACAGACCATGACACAGTCACTTTGGGAAAACTCTTCAACAGGTCGAGATCGCGAAGGACAAGATCGGACTTTGTGCATATCATAATCTCGGCATCGCTTCCTCGCAGCTCTTCGAGCAGCCTTCGGGTACGGTGGAATTCTTCTTCATACGGATTGTAACCGTCCGTCACAGACCCTATTACAACACGTTCACCGTCGTATTTATGAGGATTCGTTATCGGCTTCCAGTTTTTTACATCTAAAAACGTACCCCACGGCTCGGTGTGCCCGGTGAACCGTTTCATGAACGATGCGTAGCAATACCTGCAGGCGTGGGGACACCCTACATAAGGGTTGACCGAATATCCTCCCACCGGCAGAGAGGATTTGGTCATTACACTCTTTACATCTATTTCCTTTATTGTATCCATATTCATTGTATTCGTCTGGTAAATTGTTCCGGCAATTCCTGAATCATTCTTTCGTCGCCCATAATCGGCAGCAAATCCTCTTTCATGAACACCGGTATGCCATGAGCCTTTGCCTGTTCTGCAATGCTAAGCACCCATTCGGGGCGCGAATATGACTTTCCTTTTCGGTTTCCGGTCTCTGTGCCTATGACAATCCAGTCAATTCCCTCGAAATCAATCTCGCCGATATCATCGAAGAGAGGTTCAAACGTGACATGGTAGTGTCGTGCTTTGATATTCTTTTTCAAATCATCAATCCTCCTTTTCTCGGAACTGCGCGTGACGGTCACGCCCATCCATACGTTCTCGTCGTCAGAGGAGAAACTGATTTTGTCAGGGCGCTTCGTCAGAAAGATATAGGCGTGCTGGGGATTGCTGCTGATCCGCTCGAAAATTTCTGCGTTCCATTCAGGCTTCCAATCGGAGAAATCGCTCATTCCTGTCATGAGCCACACATGAGGACGGGACGTATCGATGATGCGCAGTTTTCGTTCCATGTATTCAGGCACGGAAAAGTCGTCGGTAATGTGGAAACGGCGGCAGTTGTTACGGGCATAGCAGTAAGGGCATCCTATAGTGCACCCTACCACTATGTTCATGTTTTTTATCAGGGATTTAATGCAGACACTCATAACACAACTGTTTCTCCGTCCTCCGGGATAATCAGCCGGCTCATGTCGGCTTCGTGATGCGTTGCCTCATTGCGCAGAATTGCACGGGTGGTCTGGCAATGGTCGATGGCATCCATGTGTACGGCTATCAGCTTGATATGCGAAGGCAATTCGTCAAGTATCTGCATCACTTCGTTCTCGTCGGGGATGATAGGACCGTCCGTTTTGGAAAATTCGGGAAAGATTGCACCTCCGGAGTTTACCACGATATAGTCAGGATTGAACCGTTCCACGGTGTCTCGGATACATGCTTCCCATCGGCAGTCACCCATTATATAAACGGTCGGGAAGCCCTCGGCTTTTAGCACATAACCTGATACAGGTCCCATCATCTGCCCGATCTGCCCGAAACCATGATGTCCGGTCGTGCGGTAAATGGATATGCCGTCTATTGTTTTTATTTCTTCGATGGGTATCACATTTGTAAATCCGTCGTTTCTGATGGCGTCCGCGTCCTGGGGCTGAACGTAGAAAGGAATTTCTTTGGGCAAATGTGTGGGGACACTCGGCTCGTAATGGTCGATGTGATTGTGGGTCAGGAGCACCATGTCCACGCCTCCGATAATATCCTGAATAGGAATGGTGAGGTGTACCCTCGGTGTTTTATTCACACCGAGGGCCGATATCAAAGTGCCTTTGTCGGCTAAAACGGGGTCAATTAGCATGGTGTGTCCCGCATACCTGATTTTCAAGGTGGCATTGCGCACCAATTGTACTGTGGATGTCTTTTTCATGACTATATGTCTTGTTATTGATTACGGGTGCAAAGTTCGGAAGAATCCGGCGAAACATCTATGCCTGAAAAAACGGTAATTATGCCATTTTGATAAATGAAATTATTATCTTTGCAAAAACGACAAGGATATGGACGAGATAATCAACCCTGATCGACTGGTCAGCGTACCGTTCAACAAGACACGCTGCGGCGTGGATTTTTACATCAATACTGCCATAAACAAGGACATCGGACTTGTGCTGACAGAAAACAAGCGGTTTAAGACAGACTTCTTCAGCTTCTACTTTTTCCGTAAGGCAAACGGATATTTGCTACTGAACTTCCGCAAGATTGAACTGCGCGACGGCATGGTTCTCCTGCTTTCACCCCATCAGCAACAAGAGTGGCATGTAGATGAGACGGCGTTGGATTACACGTTCCTTATATTCCGCGAAGATTTCATGCGTACTTTTATCGCCGACAAGTTCTTCGTTTTTCGCCTTTTGTATTGTTACCAGACAGATACGCCGCCTTACATCAATGCCACACATGACGAAATGAAGGAATATATGCGGCTGCTCGGAAAGATTAAGTATGAGCTGATGAATCCAGTGTCCGATACGTACAATATCATTGTTTCCTTACTATATTATCTTTTGCTGATTATCAATCGTACATACGCTGCCGCCTATTGCTTGCCCGCTGAAATTGCTAAAAACAATTTCGCTTTTCGGTTCAAGGACTTGTTGGAACAGAATATCCGCACCCACCAGCGGGTGCAGGAATATGCAGACATGCTTCATGTCAGTCGCATCACACTCAATAACTCAGTAAAAGCCCAATTCGGAGTATCAGCTACCCATTTGATAAAACAACGTCTGCTTGAGGAACTGAAGAACGAATTGCTATTCTCCAACCGCACTGTCAGTGAAATGGCGGATGATTTCAATTTCTCTGATCCGAGCCATCTCATGCGCTTCTTCAAACAGCAAACAGGCAAAACATTTACTCAGTACATGACGGATTACAATAAAGGCATATACGAATAACTTCTTAATATAGTCGATAGCGGCTATCGAAATATGGTTGTTGATGTTCAGGCGTTTTTGTACTGCATGAACCATTTTACGATTTCTGGATCTTCGTGCGAGCCGAGTAAGAAAGGCTTGTCGGTATCCAGCGTCTTTATCCGTGCCATGTCGTCGGCCGACAGGGTGAAGTCTAATATGTCGAGATTCTGCTTCATGCGTTCCGGTTTCACAGACTTAGGAATAATTATGCACACTGATATTTATCGCGCCCGGACAGGTGTTCGGTGCGGAAGATGACGGCATGCAGTTCCAACCAGATGGCTACCTGCTTATGTTCCATCCCGACCTGCTGCGGAATACACCTCTCGGGCGGATAATGCGTGAATATTCGTTCTTTTCCTACGAGACAAACGAGGCATTGCACCTTAGTGTGGAAGAACGGCAAATCATCATGGATTGCTTCCACAAGATTCAATATGAATTGAACCATCCGATACACCGTCACAGCAAGAACCTCATCACAGACAGCATCAAGACGTTCCTTGATTACTGCACACGTTTCTATGACCGCCAGTTCATCACACGCGACAACCAAAACCGAGACATCCTCGCAAGATTTGAGCGGTTGCTTGACGAATACTTCCATGATGGGGCTGCTAAACGGATAGGCTTGCCCACTGTACAGTATTGTGCAGACAAGCTCTGCCTCTCGCCCAACTATTTCAGTGATTTATTGAAAAAAGAAACAGGTTCAACCGCCCTGCATTTCATTCATGACAAGTCTATTGAAATAGCCAAGACGGAACTTGCATCTACAGACGACACCGTTAATGAAATCGCCTATAATCTCGGTTTTCAGTACCCGCAACATTTTACCCGACTGTTCAAGAAAGAGGTAGGTTACACTCCGAATGAATATAGAGCGCAAGTGTCGTGAGAATTGGATTAGTACAGAATATTAGAACCCAACACCTCTCTTGCGCTTAACTTTCTTCCTTCTGCGAAGTATATCCACCATTTCCTGATTGGCTTCCGCATCAGCAGCGTTATAAGATGAGCCACTGCTTTTTAGCAATCCCCAAGAGCCGTTGAACAACTCGCTTTGTGCCGTGCCGGACGGTGCGCTTGGTGTAGCCGTTTCATATATTCCGGCTGTTATTCCCATACGTTCCCTGCATCTGTTGTGCTGCAAAGCCGCGTCAATCTTGGAATAACTGAAACGCCTGTCCACTTTGGAGCCGTTGAAATGGTAGCCATTCATGGAGAATACAACACCCTGCACCTCGCTGGTCTGCCCCTTATGCTTGAAATGTACTTCCACTCCCTGCCGTTTCAGGTTGGCGATAAGCACGTTCCAGTTGCCGCATCTGCCGACTTCCATTTTGATGATGTCGTAAAGCGCATATTTCGTCCTGTCTGGCTCTTTCAGGCGGTTGCGTTTGACATTGTCCTTTCCGCCAGCCATATGCAAGCCGTATTTCAAGGTCAATTCCTTGCAGATGCGGGTACTGCGCAGACGCTCGTGCCTGTCCGATATGGTATTGCCGTTGTTGTCTATGCGGTTGAAAGCAATATGCACGTGCGGATGCTCCTTGTCGAAATGCTGGGCGATGAAGAACTGCGTATTCTTGATTCCCATCCGTTCCATATATTCAAGCGCGATGCCTGCCATGATACGGTTCGTCAGCCGTAACTCATCCTCTTTGGAAAAACTCAACGCGATATGTCCGACAGGTTTTGTCACCTTATCGTTCATCCGTGACTGGGCATTGAAACTCATGGCGATAGTTTCCAGATTTTCCATAAACAAGCCTTCGCTTGCTACTATCTGCGTATCCTTCTTCTTGTCGATGATGTAATCCACCACACCCTTGAAGTCGCTTCCTTTTACGATTTTCGCCATCATATCCCTATCTTGGTTATAAGTTCATGAATCCTTGCCACTGCCACCTTGCAGTCCCACCGTTCATCGTGGAAGCCTCCGGCGTTTGCCTTACGCGCAAGCTGGTTGAGATTGTTAGCCATGCCGCAGAGTTGGCGGATGTATCCGGCATGTTCCTCCGACAGCCGTTCTTTCACATGACCGTTACGGAAACATTCCCTCATGTACTCGCTTGGTGATACGCCCGCCTCATGCGATCGTGTCAGCAGGCGGAAGTAGTCGGCTGCCGTCATTTTCACTGCGATACGGTATTTCAGTTTCTCGGTTGCTTCCTTCTTGGGGCGACCTCCCTTGTTGCGTTCCTTGTGTTCCTTTGTCTGTTCCATATTTTATTCCTTTTAATTCGGTTACTGATTCAACTGTATAGACCGACGGGATGCCACCTCCTGCAATTTGGATGGTGGGTGGCAAGCGGTTTCGGTACACCCGAAACACAAACTTGCTACCTCCCAATCCTTAAGGAATGAGTTTCGGGCATCTCCCGTTTTTCTCATTCGGGATGTCATAATCCCAACCCTTTCTTCTTGGGTTTTACGATAGTTCTTGGCGGTGGACTAACGGCTAATTTCTGCCGGATTCCACGCAGGTAATCGTTCAGGTCTTTATGCCCTTTGTAGTTGTCGGAGAAGTCGCGGATGCGTCCGGCGAACTTCCTTTCCAATTCCCGATACGCCTTTCTTCCCGCCTCGTCATTGTCGAGCATGCAGTGGATACGTCCATACCCGTGCAGCACATCTATAGCTTTGGAAACATTGGCGGTCGAATTGAGGATGACGTAATCCTGCCTGTCAAGGTCGGGCAAGTTCGAGCAGTTCCTCTTCCGCAACGTGAGGAATGAAAGATAGTCCATCATGCCCTCGAATACAAGGCATTTCTCTCTCGCTTCTCCCTGTTGCCGAATATGGCTGATGTCTTTGGGTGCGACACAGCCTTTGAAAAAACGGTTACGCACTTCAAATCCTCCCGCCACATTCGGAAAACCGATGGCGAAATAGGGCTTGCCGTTATGGGTGAAGTGGAGCTCTTTACATTGCGCCTTTGCCAAAGCGATGTTTATGCCCCGTTCCTGCAAGTATCGGAGCAATGCCGGATGGGTGAGTTCGCCCACCTCCAAATGTTGGAAACTCGGTTCGGATGCCTGCTGGCGAAAAGAGAAAGATATGGGACGGATGTGTGGTGCCTGTTCCGCTATCTTGCCAAGCAGATAAGGCACATGGTCGGATGCGTACAGTACCCCTGCAAGTGCGATGATGTTACCACCTCTTCCCAGTCCATAATCGAACCACAGGTTGCGGTCGGTGTTCACCTTGAACGAGGCTTCCGTTTCCTGACGGAACGGGGATTTATACCACAGGCAGTTTCCCTGTTGCTTTACGGGCGAATAACCCAAACTTTGCAGATAGTCCGCAATTTTGATTTGTTTTGCTTCTTGGATGTTCATGATATAATTTCTATGGATTTGATGATGACTGTAAAAACGTTGATTTGATGAATGAGATATGTATTGTCCTATACGTTAATGCTTTATATTCTCAACATCTTCTCAACAAACCACTCACAAATAGAGAATCCAACAAACTGATGCTGTTTCCCTCTCAACTTTTCTTTTCGATTGTTGAGAATTTGTTGAGAGTGTATGCTGTTTATTATCAGTATGGTTATATCATTATTCATCAATTCAACAAAAAAAGAATAGTATTACAGGGATTCAAGTTGTTCCCTTGTGACGGTGTAGAAACGACCGACTCTTTTTATCGGCTCATATCGGCACTCCCGATTGTAATTGAATTGGTAAGTGGTATATGTAAGCCCGTTAGAGGCAGGAGTAAGTTTCCAACATTCCTGCAATACCTTTCTGACTTGGTGCTTCTCCACCTTTACCTGCGAATGTACCAGCAAAAGAAGAATGTCGTTGTGGCAGAACGAGAATGTGTCCGTGCCGACACTTTCCATAATGTCAAGGATAAGTTCGCACATCTCTATCTCCAATCGGTTGCGGTTGCTGCGGATAATCTTCTGCAAGGCTTCGGTATGCAGCAAAGAGGGCGCAAACCACATACGGCTTTCCTTTTCGGTGGAAAGTTGTCTGTATTGCAGGTAATACAGAAAGGCAGGTATCTCAGCTTTCAGCTTTTGCAGGAAGTCTGTGTCATCGGATTGCAGACGGTCTATCTTGCGCACCCAATAGCGTGTTTCACCTGCATCAATGATAACAGGCAGATACTCGTTGTTGGAGCATAGCACGAACTTGGCAAAGAACGCTATCTCGTCACGGTCTTTGCCTTTGGCTTCCACCTTGTAGGAAAGTGTGGTGCTGAGGTTCTTCAACCGCTCGCTGTCCTCCCTGCGGTTGAGCAATACCTCGTCCACCACGATGAGCAGTTTTCCTGCCCAGTCGGAATTGAACTGGCTGCGGAAGTCCTCGTTGGTATTGAAAGTGACATTGTTTTGAAACACAGCTTTCAGGAAGTTCAGGAATGTACTCTTGCCCGTGTTGCGTTCTTCTGATACCAACAGCAGGATAGGCAGTTTCTGCACGGGTTGCAGGTAGAGCAATTGAAGATAGTCCATGCCCAATTCATACTGTTCACCGAAGATATGGCGCACCAATGACCGGATACAGGGAAACTCGCCTTGTTGCGGACGGTGTCCTATCGGCTCGTAGAGGTTCAGGAACTTGTCCACCACGGGACGGTAGTCCACATGGTCGGGGACGGTGCAGAAGCCGTCGTACTTCGGCACGGTGGCGAGATAGTCCTTGCCGTAGTCCTGCCGCAGTGTTTCGTTGTTCCACACGATGCGCTTCTTCACATAGCCTCCGTTCAGACGGGGCTGGTTCACTAACTTGTAGAGGGTAGTACCCACACGGATAAACTCCTCATTTTCAAAGTTGCCTTGTTTCATTAGCACTTCATTTTTTTGTTTAATCAGTGCAAAACTCGGCAATTAGCGCAGAACGGATTAACAACTCACGCATACCTCACGTAAGATTTTCTTGGATTTGGCTTTATGACATACAACAAAAGCCCGAAGAAATGCCATTCTAATGGATTTTTCTTCGGGTTTGTCGTAATCGTACGTATGAATGGCAATACACCTATTCACATACTCGTATAAATACATTGTTGGCAATGGGAATACGCATAGGTCTCACTACTTCATGTCGTCATATCATTAGAACTTATGCCTGATAATTAGACATATCCCAACCATTTATACCCAGCGAAAAGAAGATATTTGTTTTCTCTTTTCGCAAGTACAGCCTTTTAAATATGGCATTGCGCACCTGTTCCGCACCGAAGCTGTCAATGCGGAAAGCAAGTGCGACTATCATCGGAAAGCTGAACACATCGGCATGATACCCGTTCTCCTGCCGAACATACTTCTGTACCTCGTATTCTTTTAATGCTCCACTGTTATAGATGTTTCTGATGGCAGAACGAAGTGTCGGAGCAATTACTCCGAACAGTTCCACCAATTCCGGCTCGCTCATCCAAATGTTTGAGACATTCTCCGGCATGATGATATTGCCGGATTCATTCACTGTTATGCTGTTTCTTCTCATACTCATGACATCGTTATTCCGTTAAACGTCTTACTCAGTTTGTCGCCGAACATGGTCAGGTCGTTGTCGAGCTTCTGCGTGGTTATCTTTGCGTAGAGTTGGGTCGTGACTATATTCGTATGTCCCAACACACGGCTTACGCTTTCAATGGGCATCCCCTTGCTCAAAGCTAATGTTGCGAAGCCATGACGACTGCAATGAAATGATATTGACTTGGTTATGCCACATTCCCTTATCATCCGTTTCAACGGTTTGCAGATAGACCAATAGTTCAAGCCGGGGAATATACGATTGTCTTTCTGCATCGGTCGGTAGCGTTCGACTATCTGCAAGGGTATATCCAGCAGCTTCACTTGGAAGGCGACTTTTGTCTTGTGGCGTTTGGACAATATCCACTTCTCGCCGTTCACCTCCACGATGTTGTCATTCGTCAGTTCCTGAATGTCCACGAATGACAAGGCGGTGAAACTGGCAAAGATGAAAATGTCACGGATGTATGCGAGCTTGCTGTCTGCAAACTCATGTGTCATGACCGCTTTCAGTTCATCCTCCGTCAGATATTCCCGTTCTTTCACATTGGGGCTGATATGAAACTGGATGAAAGGATTGCGCGGTATCAACCCGTTATAATGCGCTTTCATGACCACGCCTTTCAGCCACATACAGTTTGCCCATATCGAACCGTTCCGCAATCCGGCTTCAGTCGAGAGGTATGCGGCGAACTCCTTGATGAAATCGGGAGTAAGTTCCAACATGGACATATCGCTGCGTCTGTAAAACGACTTGATAAAGGCGGCTACATGGTTTCTTGCCCGTACACGTGCCCGATAGGTAGCCATTACCCTGTCTTTGCCTACCCGTTTCTTGAACACTTCGTTCTCACGGTCGAATGCTTTTAGCAGCGTCTCATACTCGCTGCCGATTCCCTGATAGGCGTTGCGCACCATCTCAGCCGTAACAAATGCCTCGCGGTCTGAAATGCGCTGGTAATGTTTGATGATTTGCGCCTTGATGTTGTCAAGGGCAAGGTTGATGTCTCGTGCCTCGCGGCTCTTGCCTTTCGCCTTGTTTCCTTTCACGTCCCAAAGCGTTTTCGGGATGTTCTGCTTACAACTGAACTGCGCCACAGTCCCGTTGATTGTCACTCGTCCCATGATGGGGACAATACCGTTTTTCTCCTTGCTGCCGTTCACGTAGAACAGAACCTTGAATGTGCTTCTTGCCATACTCGTTTTTTGTTTGCAAAGTTATTACTCAACGAGTTAGACCTTGATATGCCAACCTGTGCCACAAGCTGCCAAATACAACACGGTGTGTTAAAAATCACCATTCGGCGGGTAATGATTTGGAGACCGTTCTTCTTCATAAATCCGCTTTCCTTTACGTTACCTCGATTTTTCGCCTGTCCTCATTTGTCTTCGCAAACGCCTTATTGACAGGCATTACGAAGACATTTGTCCCTTTTTATTCGTCTTTTCCAGAGATTTTCCGTAAATTTGCGGCTTAAAAGTCTAATTAATGAATATAATAAAAGTATGAGAAAGATATTTATATATGCAATGTGGGGTTTTGTGTTCATCTGCATTGCCGCAGTTGCCATCGTTTTTACGGCTATTGCAAAAGGTAAAATAGGGTATGTTCCCCCGGTAGAAGAACTGGAAAATCCGAATCTGAAGTTTGCCACACAGGTCATTTCTGAAGACGGCAAGTTGTTAGGCACCTGGTCGCTTAGTAAGGAAAACCGCGTGTATGTAGGTTATGAGGACCTTTCTCCTCATCTGGTACATGCTTTGGTGGCTACTGAGGACGTACGTTTTGAAGACCATTCTGGTATCGATGCCCGTGCTTTCATGCGCGCGGTTATCAAGCGTGGAATCTTTATGCAGAAACATGCCGGCGGTGGTAGTACCATTACCCAGCAGCTGGCCAAGCAGTTCTATTCACCCACAGCTGATAACGTAATGGAGCGTTTGTTGCAGAAACCGATTGAGTGGGTAATTGCTGTAAAGTTGGAACGTTATTACACAAAGGAAGAAATCCTTACCATGTATCTTAATAAGTTCGATTTCTTGAATAATGCTGTAGGTATTAAAACTGCAGCCAAGACTTATTTTGCCAAAGATCCCAAAAATCTGAAAATAGAAGAAGCCGCTACCTTGATTGGTATGTGTAAGAATCCTTCTCTCTATAATCCCCGTCGTTTTAATGAACGTTCCCGTGGCCGCCGTAATACGGTTCTTGACCAGATGCGTAAGGCAGGCTTCCTTACTCAGGAAGAATGTGACTCCTTGCAGGCTCTTCCTTTGGTGTTGAAATTTCAGCCTGTCGATCATAAAGACGGACTGGCTACCTATTTCCGTGAATACCTGCGTGGCGTAATGACTGCCCGTAAACCGGACCGGAGCGATTACCGTGGCTGGCAGATGCAGAAGTATTATGAAGACTCTCTGGCTTGGGAAACTAACCCGTTGTACGGTTGGTGTGCAAAGAATAAAAAGAAAGATGGTACCAATTATAATCTTTATGTAGATGGTTTGAAAATCTATACTACTATCAATTCCCGAATGCAGCAATATGCCGAAGAAGCCGTTTATGAGCATGTAGCCAAGTATCTGCAACCTCGCTTCTTCAAGGAAAAAAGAGGACGTAAGACCGCTCCATACACCAATGAACTTACTCCAGAGGAAGTAGAACAGATTTTGAACCGTTCTATTCGCCAGAGCGACCGTTATCGTACCATGAAGGCTGACGGATGTTCGGAAGCTGAAATCATGAAAGCCTTTAATACTAAATACGAGATGTCTGTATTCTCATGGGAAGGAGAAAAAGATACAATCATGACTCCGCTTGATTCTATCAAATATTATAAACACTTCCTGCGAGCTGGTTTTATGTCTATGGATCCGATTACGGGACATGTGAAAGCATACGTAGGAGGACCTAATTATAACTATTTCCAATATGATATGGCTATGGTAGGCCGTCGTCAGGTAGGTTCAACCATTAAACCTTATTTATATGCGCTTGCCATGGAAAACGGATTTTCGCCTTGTGACGAGGTTCGTAATGTGGAGCAGACTCTTTTTGATGAAAACGGAAAGGCTTGGTCACCTCGTAATAGTTCTAAGTCACATTATGGAGAAATCGTGACATTGAAGTGGGGATTGGCCAATTCTAATAACTGGATTTCAGCCTACCTTATGAGCAAGCTTAGTCCGTACGACTTGGTTCGCCTGATACATTCATTCGGTGTATTGAACAAAGATATCCAGCCTACAGTCTCTCTTTGTCTTGGACCTTGTGAGATTTCGGTAGGAGAGATGGTCAGTGCTTATACGGCCTTTGTCAATAAAGGCATTCGCACTGCTCCGCTTTTTGTCACTCGCATTGAAGATAATGATGGTAACGTCGTAGCCAACTTCACTCCACAAGTAAATGAAGTTATTAGTGAATCAACTTCTTACAAGATGCTCGTCATGCTGCGTGCCGTAATCAATGAAGGTACCGGTGGTCGTGTTCGTCGTTTGTATGGTATTAAGGCCGACATGGGAGGTAAGACAGGAACAACGAACCGTAACTCTGATGGATGGTTCATGGGCTTTACTCCGTCATTGGTATCTGGTTGCTGGGTTGGAGGTGAAGAACGAGACATTCATTTTGATACAATGCGTGACGGGCAAGGAGCTTCTATGGCACTGCCTATCTGGGGGCTCTATATGCAGAAAGTTTATGCTGACAAAACGTTAGGATACTCTCCAGATGAGACATTCGATATACCGGGGGATTTCGATCCTTGCAAAGACAGATTGACAGAAATAGAAGAAGAAAATAATACACGTCTTGATGATGTGTTCTTCCAATAAAACAACGGCGGGAAATTGTATATAGCAATTTCCCGCCGTTGTTTTATCTTGTTGTTCTTTTCTATAATTTCTTTACGTACCCCACAGGTATTTCTACAGTAGCATAGCCCAGATGCTCAATGCGTATCATTACCTGTGAATGATCCTCCAGCTCTACCAGCTCTCCTTGAAGTCCCTTCAGACTTCCCTTGATGACTTCCACTTTTTCTCCTGGAGCTAATGGCTCACTTTGAAAACGGATAGTCTCGTCCGAAAAATCCAGCATAAACTTAAACTTTTCCATCTCCTCGTTTCGGATGATGGCAGGTCGCCGGGTCGCCGGGTCTATCAGACATCCCGTCAGTGACGGTAAGTTCTGTAATAGTTCAATACGTCCTTTTTCGTCCGTACAGATAAAAATCAGCATGGGAATGACCACTTGTTTGATTTTCTTCTTACGGTCACTCCATTGGCGTATGACCTCTTGTATAGGCAGAAAATGGACAACTTTTAGCATTTCGAGTTTTTCTGCCGTTTTCTTCTCGTGATGCATTCTTACATAGAAAGCATACCAGTGTGTTTCTTTTTTCGCTTCCATTCAGCTTATATAGTCTGGTGATTGATACAGATACCCTTCAGGTACCATTCATACAGGCGGTGAATACCTTCGTCTATCTCCACTTTGTGGTGCCAGCCCAGGCTGTGCAGCTTGCTCACGTCGGTCAGTTTGCGCAGCGTGCCGTCCGGTTTCGACGCATCCCAGCGCAGTTCCCCCTTGAAGCCGATTTCCTTCATGATTTTCTCCGCCACTTCACGGATAGACACCTCCTTGCCCGTACCTACGTTGATGTGGCAGTTACGTATTTCCGTGATGCCGTCCGTATTCTTCTGCGCAGCATCGTATGTCTGCTTGAAATCCACGTTCAGCAACACGTGTACGCTGGCGTCTGCCATCTCCTCACTCCACAGGAACTCACGCATCGGTTTTCCCGTACCCCAGAGTGTGACTGCTTCCGGCGTAATGCCGAACTTTGCCAGTTTCTCCAGAATCTCCTGATGGGTGTTGTTTCCGTTCACCCCTTCCACCGGACGCAGGTTGATATCCTTGCACACCGCATCCCAGTCACCCTCATTCAGGCACTTGGCCAGGTGAATCTTACGGATCATGGCCGGCAGCACATGGCTGTTCTCCAGATGGAAGTTATCGTTCGGACCGTAAAGGTTGGTCGGCATTACGGCAATGTAGTTCGTGCCATACTGCAGGTTGAAACTCTCGCACATCTTCAGTCCCGCAATCTTTGCGATGGCATACGGTTCGTTCGTATATTCCAGCGGAGAGGTGAGGAGCACCTCCTCCTTCATCGGTTGCGGAGCCTCACGCGGATAAATGCACGTGCTGCCCAGAAACAGCAGTTTCTTCACCCCGTGGCGGAAACTCTCTCCAATCACGTTCTGCTGAATCTGCAGGTTCTGGTAGATAAAGTCCGCACGGTATTGCAGGTTGGCCATGATGCCTCCCACGTGTGCAGCCGCCAGAATCACCGCATCCGGCTGTTCCTCGTCGAAGAACGCCTTAACCGCCATCGGATCCAGCAAGTCCAGTTCCTTGTGCGAACGTCCCACCAGGTTATTGTAGCCCCTTTCCTTCAGGTTGTTCCAGATAGCGGAACCCACCAGTCCGTGGTGTCCCGCTACATATATCTTAGCCGATTTGTCCAACATAATAAACCTCCGTTTCTTAGTAGAAAAATCTCGTTTTTAACTTTTACTTTTTAACTATTAACTATTTCACGATTCCCTTTTCTAGATACTCTGCCAGGTTTGTACGGATCTGTTCTCCCGCCTTTTCCACGGCCACTTTTGCCATATCCGCATCCACCATAATCTTCACCAGTTCCTCGAAAGTCGTTTTCGACGGGTTCCAGCCCAGTTTTGCTTTCGCCTTCGTCGGGTCACCCCAGAGGTTCACCACGTCTGTCGGGCGGTAGAAATCCTCGCTGACTTCCACCAGGCATTTCCCGGTAGCCTTGTCATATCCCTTCTCGTTGATACCTTCACCCTTGAATTCCAGTTCGATACCCGCATACTTGAATGCCAGGTAGCAGAATTCACGTACACTGTGCTGTACCCCCGTAGCAATCACAAAATCTTCCGGCGTTTCATGCTGCAGAATCAGCCACATACATTCCACGTAATCCTTGGCATATCCCCAGTCGCGCAGCGAGTCCAGGTTACCCAGGTACAGTTTCTCCTGCTTGCCCTGTGCGATGCGGGCCGCAGCCAGCGTAATCTTACGCGTTACGAAAGTTTCTCCGCGGCGTTCCGACTCATGATTGAACAGGATACCCGAGCAGCAGAACATATTGTAAGCCTCGCGATATTCTCTTACAATCCAATAGCCATACAGTTTAGCCACCGCATACGGACTGTAAGGATGGAACGGCGTATTCTCGTTCTGCGGCACTTCTTCTACCTTTCCGTAGAGTTCCGAAGTAGAAGCCTGATAAATGCGGCAAGTATCCTTCAGACCGCACAGACGCACCGCTTCCAGCACACGGAGTACTCCTGTAGCATCTACATTGGCTGTATATTCCGGTGAGTCAAAGCTCACCTGCACGTGACTCTGTGCAGCCAGGTTATAAATTTCTGTAGGACGCACCTTGCTGATTACCTGCAAGATACTCATCGAGTCACCCAGGTCTGCATAATGCAAGTGAAAGTTCGGTTTTCCTTCCAGGTGCGCGATACGTTCGCGGAAGTCTACCGATGAACGACGAATCGTGCCGTGCACGTCATATCCTTTTTCCAATAAGAATTCGGCCAGAAACGAACCGTCTTGTCCTGTAATACCTGTGATTAGCGCTATTTTTTTCATAAAAAATAATCATTTACTCTACAAAGATAGGTAAAAAGCCCTGCCTGCCAATGGCAGACAAGGCTTTTTCTTCTGATTATATACTTTCTACTTTAAAACTTTTTGAATCTTAGAATGGCATAATCCGATTCTAGTGTCATGTATTTTTTATCTGAAGTTATTACTTTGAATGTCGTATTCACATTGTTTAGTCCGTAAGGCTCCAGTTCCCAAGTTTCTGCAGGACGTGAATTTTCTGGTGTGTCATACGTGCTCATCTCAGCCATTTCAATGGTATGGCTCGTCTCGTCATATTGGTATCTTCCTCGGAAAGAAGTTAGTTTTTGCGGACCTTGTTTTTCTGCTACTTCTACGACCCAAAGTTGGATGCTATAGTAAATACGCTCACACGGATGTACTTGGTTGTCAGCTTTGGTAGTAAATTCCAGTAACTGCCAGTGTCCTTCTACATTGCTGTTGATAGGTTCTTTCGAACAGCTATTACATAGCATGGTCAGCATTACCAGACAAAGTGTTGTATAAAAAACTTTTTTCATGTTCTTTCTCTATTAAAGGATGATTCCTGTTCTTTTGATGGTTAGCATTCCTCCCGTAGCATTCCCCAGGTAATTTCCCCGGTCTAACCCCAGTGCAGCTGAAGCACTCCATCCTTTAGCCCATTTCGGGGTATAGGTGGCCTCATAAAGCGAGCTGAACTGTTTTCGTTGCTGGTCGAGAGGAGTATTGTAAGTACCCCAGTGTCTGGCAAATGAAATAAGCATGCGATATCCCCATTCAGAAGAAGGCTGTCCGTTTATACCTAGATGATGTGCTCTTACGCGGTTGCTTCTGAAAGAAATGCTACAATCTTTGTTGTAGGCCGGTCCTGGAAGAAGCGGATTTCCCATTCCCATACCCAGATATTGCCAGGCCCCATAGATGTAGTGATTGTAATAATTATCGTTGGCGCTAATCTGGTATTCAGGGAACTGTCCCCAAAATCCATCATATAATAATGAACCACTTTGGCCTTTTGTGTTTAATCCTTCCCACACGGCTGAACTGATCCAGCGATTCTTGGGGAAGGTTATTTCCACTCCAATCTGGCCATCTTTCCATCGTCCGTATTGCCAGAACATTTGCGAATGGTCTTCGAAATAGTGTTCCAGATAAGCCCGTAACTTCCATTCGCTTAAATAATAATTCAATGCAAAGTTCCAGCTTCCTAGCATGTTTCCTTCTATATTAACCTGTTCGCCTTCAGGAGTATTACTTTCGCCAGTCTGTGGAAAGAAGGCTTTCCAGTAAGCTTTCAGGTTTTCGGGCATATCCAATACCTTTTCTGTGCTTCCGTCTTCCAATTTCAGGTATTTGTCGCCTCCGAACTGCGTAGCCATTAGAATCCCAACTTCAAATTCTAGTGGGAATTTATCTTTATTACCTAATCGTAACATTAATGACTTGCTGTGATATAGCACGTCTTTTACAAAATATTGCCCAGGCTGTACATATTTTTTTTGCCAGCCATTTTCTGCAAATGAACCATAGGCAATATGCCCTTTAAAAGCAAGCCACTCTTTTGTACCTGGTACATTCAGGTATTCTTTTATTTCTCCTCTGATTTGCGGTACAGGCTGAGTGTTTGGTCCCTCCACTAACATTCCGCTGCTCAATGCCGTATTTTTAGTGAGAGGAAATCCTGGGCGTTCTTTGCTCCCGATGCTTAGTGTCAGCATTTTCCAGGAAAAATCACCGTAAATCTGATGAATAAACACGTCTTGAGCCTGGTGTATTCCTCCTGCCATGTCTAGTCCAGCTTCAATGCGCCATCCGTGTTGAAACTGTTTACCGTAAGTGACTCCTGCCAACAGGTATCCTGAATTGGGATTTGTACTGCCCAGCCCGTATCGGTTACCAGTGAACCAAAGTGGAGCATATGTACCACCTCCGGCTGTAGCTCCTAATTCTACATGGTAGGTAAGAGACGTGTTCTCAGTCTGTGCTTGTATTAAGCTACTGGATAGTATAGAGAATAATAAAATTGCTTTTAGTTTCATAGAGGGAGTACATAAAGTTAATCTTTCTTTTTCATTTCATTCTTAAAATCGTGGTAAATGTCTTTTCCGAAAAGAATCCAGGCAGATTCAAAGATGAAAGCCAGAAAGGCAAATGCGATGATAATCATCATTTTCTTTGGAGATGAAGGAACAAGTGGTACCGTGGCCGGTTCTACTACGGCAAATACAGGTTTTGCTTCTTGTACTTTTCCACGTAGTACCTGGAGCTGTCCCATGGATTGACTGTAGATTTGTTCTGCCAGACTTAAATTTTTTTGTAATCTTTCTTTTTCAGAAGTAACGGTTTGTAAGATTACGTTTCTGTTTGCATCTGCGAACTGGGCATACTCTTGTTGTGCTGCAAAGTATTCTTTTTTATATTGTTCGCATAGATTAAGCTGGAAATCATAATCTTGCTTTGCTTTGCGAGTGCGATAATCGGTGATATATTCTTGTAGTTTATATACGGCACTATCTGCCACAATTGCTGCTGCAAGTGGGTCTTGCAGGGCTACGCTAACTTTAGTCATATTGGTCTTTACATCTGTTTCAACTTTTAAGACATCTTGTAGCATCTTGATGTGCATATCTTGCTCTTTAGTCAGTTTAAAAGGATCGATTGTTGTTACGGTATCTGGTTTTTCTTGGCTGAAAAGTGACTTGACGCCTCCTATAGCAGCTTTGGGAAGTCCTGTCACGTAAGTCCACCATGGTTTTTGTTCTATATCCAAATAGTCATAGAGTAGCATGGTTTTTCCGTCTTGAGTCTGAATTGGGACTTGAAGAACTTCTAATGCATATGGGTTAGTTTTTACAATTTCAGGAAACATATTAAAAGTAAGGGCATCCTCTCCAAATCCAGTTGAGCTGTTTACCAGTCCAAACATTGAAGCAATGCCAGATAAACCACTTGCTCCATTCATTCCAGATTCAGGTGAAAGGCTTACATATGCGTGGTAGGTTTTAGGTAAACTAAAGCCGATAACAGCTCCAATTAAAGCACTTATACCACAGACTTTGTATAATTTAAAGCGGTTATGGAATAATATTCTAATTAATTTGAAGAGGGTAATATTATTCTTTATTTCGTCTGAAGTTTCTTGCTGTTTTTTATTCTTTTCTTCCATCTTGTTCTAATTATTAATTTATGAATCCTTCGAAAAAGAACTGATTTATTATGAGTTAATTATACGTATTTTGGCTTTTTTGTAAAAGAAAGAAGGCAGAAATATTATAAAGAAATATAAGTAAGCCTTGATATAAGAAAAGTGTAATATTTCATGGTAAACTCTGATATTGTATTTTATCAGTGATAGTTTGTTTCTGGAAATAGACGATTTCCGTAAGCGATAGATAGCCAAAGGTTCCTTCATTCCATATGAAACTTTATGCTCTCTTAGAATCTTTAACCATAATCCCCAGTCTTGTCTTTTTCTTAAATGGGGGAGATATATTTTTCCTGTTTTCTGGCTGTCATAGATGGCAGTCAGGCACCCAATACCATCGTCATGTTTCATGTCTGTGTAGGTAATCTTCTTATTACAGATGACTATTCCTTGAATTTTGCTGTTTTCGTCGCAAGTCATATATGAGGTATACGATAGTACACAGTTTTTTTCAATCATGAAAGCCAGTTGTTTTTCCAGTTTTTTAGGCATCCAGCAATCATCGCTGTCACAAAATGCGATGAAACGACCCTGGGCATTTTCGATGGATTTATTTCTGCATATTCCTGCTCCACTATTTTGGTTAAGTTGAAATAATTTTATGCGGGAATCTTTTTTTATAAACTCTTGTATGATTTCTATGGTGTTATCACTGGAACAATCGTCCGTAATTAACAATTCCCAATATGGATAGCTTTGGTTAATGATGGATTCTATTGTTTCAGCAATAAAAGGGGCTGAGTTGTATGAAGGGGTGATGATAGAAACTAAGCCAAGATTTTCCATGAATTATATAGTTTGATATGAATTTTAAATAGTTTAGTAATCGTTGATTTTGAATTTATTATCCCTTAAATACTCCATATAGCATATACCTGAGTGCGTTTACTATGTTTGTTTTGTGTTTAAATTTTGAGTATTTAAACAAGCTGAAGTAACAGGCATATAATATAGCAAATATTTTTCCTCCGATTAGTTTTTGGGTAAATTTTCCTCTATCGATAAAATATTCTTTTGAGAATTTTGCAGAATCCCATTGAGAACTGCCGGGTAGTAATCGGGCAAGTGTTATAGGTACAAAATAGATGGATAACTTATTTCTCAGACAGTTATGTAGAAAAATATTTTCTTCTCCTCCCGCTTTTGATACTCCTGAACCAACTTTTTCATCAAAAAGTATATTTTTCTCTTTTATTTTGGAGAGCTTAAATGCTATTTCGACACTTGAGACTTTGAGGCAATCAAAACTATTTAATTTCTTGATATGTTGTGGGTAGTGTTTGATTGGATCTCGATTAACCTGAAATACAATAATGTCTGCCTGAGGAATATTTTGGAAAGCCTGTCTTATTGTTTCAGGATAGTTTAATGAGAAATATTCATCGTCATCACATATTATGCATATATCTCCGCATGCATTTGCTATTGCCAGGTTTCTGCTTTTTGATAGTCCGCGTTCTGTTGTATGAATGATTCGAGCTTTACATTCTTCGTTTTGGTGGTTTTGAAACGTTATATTTTCAGTTTTATTTATATCACATTGATTTACGATTACTACATCACTCTGTATATTACTTTTTTGGATGATATCTGTATTTTTTTGATGCATACAGGAAATAAGAACTTCTAGTGTCATAGTAGAAAGTATATTGAGTTATAAATATATTCAGCTTTAGGAAATAATACTGTTTTTAATCCGTAAAAAGCGATGATAGCCAGGCAGATGAGTCCAAATAGTATTTTTTTGTTCTGCTTTTTTAAATCGATAAGATAGAAAAAAAATGGGAAGGCAGAAATTATGAT
Organism: Phocaeicola plebeius DSM 17135; assembly: GCF_000187895.1. Lineage (GTDB taxonomy): Bacteria > Bacteroidota > Bacteroidia > Bacteroidales > Bacteroidaceae > Phocaeicola > Phocaeicola plebeius. The sequence continues at coordinate 199,263 of NZ_DS990127.1, forward strand.
GAAATAATCAGCCAATCGGTTTACTATCGGTACTTTCAATAATAGCAGCTTGAAACAGAATCCCAGATAGCCAAAATAAAAAAGCTTCTTTTCAAAATCATTTAATGAGTTATTTTCAAGTAATTTAAGTCCCCAATAAAAGAATGGAATGAATATATACTTGGTAAGCGAAGTAATGATGGAAGAACTCATTTCCTCCTTTTCAAGGTGTGCAGCATAGGCTGGGGGAAGATAGTCTGTCAAGAATGAAAAAGTTTTTAAGTTTAGAAAGAAACTTCCTATGAAGGATATGATTAATATTATTTCTAACCATTTGTTATTCAGTTTTTTTACAAAAGGATACAGGTATATTGATAATAATATTATGCTAGATACATGCATGAAAAAAGCGATGCCAATCCATACTAGGCATTGCTTGGCTTTAGATTCGCAATACAAAATGCATGCATAAGTTCCGCAATGAATGGCTACGGCTTGCCTTAGCATATTCAACTGATTGTTGAATATATTTGTATAACCAATGTATAATAGGATGAAGATAAAGAGGTAAGACGCTTGAAAACGTTTTAGTATTAAAAATAATAATGTAAAATTAATCGTATAGAAGATGTAATATAAACCTTGTCCGTGGATACCTATGCTATTACATATTTTGATAATATAATAAAATAAAAATTCACCTTTTTCCTGATAAAGCTCTAATCCCCATCCGTCAAATAATCCTATATATGTAGGATAATCTGTTCCAACATAGTATTGTCCTCCTGATATGATTAACCAGATGGCGCAAAAATGAAAAAAGAGAAGGAAAAGCGCTCCGTCTGATAACTGGCAATCCTTATACTTTTTACCAAAGAAATAACTGATAGCTATCGAATAAATTAGATTTCCAAAGAAAACCATTATTTAAATTTTTTGTAGATTCGAGAGCATAATTTTGCAAAATGTTCTCCCAGTATGTTTTTAACTAGCTTATAAAGTTTTTCTTTGGGACCATGCCATGATCCGGCAAAGTGATGTATTGTATATGTATTCGAAGTGGTATGAATCTGTCCCGTTTTATAAGATTTAGCTGTAAGATAATCTGGTGAAAGCGGATGTATATGTTTATTTAAGAGTTTATTGGCTTTTAGAATCTTAAATATGATTTTGGGCAATGGAGTGGTATTCTGTGTACCGTCCTCCCGATAAAAAGATTTATTCTGGTAATAATCTAATATCAGTTTTACCCAATCTGCTTTAGGAGAAGCACCAAAGATTCCTGCTTCAATTCCTATCTGGTTCTCATATCCTAAAAGGTAATCATTGTTTAATAGAGGATTGAGACTTTTGATGACTTCTACATCCATATCCATATAGATGCCACCATAATTATATACGGCATAAAGACGTATGTAATCTGCGGCGAAAGCATATTTTTTAGCTTCGAATGCCTCTTTTACCCATTGTGAAGAATTAATGTCAAAGCAATCAAAATTCCAAAGCTTAAATTCATAGTCGGGAAGTTTCTCTTTCCAGCTTTTCATGTATTCTTGTAGCTTTTCAGGAATTGGGTCATTGCTCAACCAGCAGTAGTGTATAATTTTAGGTATCATATATCTGTTTATTCTTGTATTAGTCTTATCCATTGTTCTGAGATGCTCTCAGAACTAAATCTTTTTGAAGAGCTTATCGCGTTTATCGCATATTTTTGACGAAGTGCATCATCATTCATCAGTTCTTCTATGGCACTGGCGTAAGCCTTTAGATTGTTATCTTCCACAATTATTCCGTTTTCAGAATCTGTTATAATTTCAGATAAGGAGGGATAGCTATTGAGTGCTACGGGAACAACACCAAATTGTTGCGCTTCGGTTATTGTTAATCCCCAACTTTCCAGTTGTGAGGTCATGAGAAAAATGGAAGCGTCCCAATAATATGGCTTAGGATTTTTGTTTCCCTCAAATGAAATGTTATTCAGCTGTTTATCAGTGCAGTATTTTTTATATAAATATTCGTCGCTTCCAGTGCCTACGATTGTAAGGGTCCAGTCTGTCGACGGATTCTTCTGGCATATTTGTTCCCATGCTTTAATTGCGAAGAGAATTCTTTTAGGATTCTCTACAAGCCGAGAAACTATTAGTACCTTTTTCTGCTTTCTTTTTAATTCTTCAATTGGGAAAAAATCATTGAAAGATAGTGCGTTATGGATGATAGTAAACTTTCTGTCATCGTTTATTTTTCCAAAATCCATAAAAGGACGAATTAATTTATGCGATAAAAGTACGATTCTATCAGCATATTTATAGGTGTCGTTGTAGTAATGGGGGAATTTGTATTGTTGGTGCCACTTAATGAAAGGAAATAATCCGATTTTAATAACAGTGGGTATGATGTTATTAATTTGTATTTTATGAGGAATTATGTAGGAGAATCTGATAGACGATTTCTCAACTCCTGGAAACAAATGATGTGCAAAAATGATTTTCACATTTATGCCTTCACAGGCTTTTTTTAAAGACTTAGTAAGTCTGAACTGCCCCTGTAAGATGATAGCTTCAATCGCATTTTTTTTTATGAAGTTGATCAAAGGAGTGTGTTGGCGATGGTTCTTTAAATGTATTTTTTCTGTAAAACTGGTCCGTATATATTTTGAATCGATGTCATTGTAGTATGCTAAAAAGCATTTGCAATGAAATGTGGTAGAAAACTCCCTGCATAGGGTATCTGTAATTCTTTCAGTGCCTCCCAAATGAGGACTGACATCGAAAGTATTTACAAATAAAATATTCATTATTTGTTGTTGGTAATCTGAGTTCTTAATAATCTGTTTTTCTTTTAAAGGTATATTGGGCTTTTATAGAGACAATAATAGAGTCTTACTTGTTTTGAGAGGAGAAAAAAGCTCTCATGCAATTGTTTAACTTTAGATTATATCGTAAAAATGGATATATACATTTCCGGTTTTTATTATCTCTCCATACTTTGATATATTTTAAATATCTGTTTATGGTTAATCCTTCTGTGTGCTTATAGATGTCCTGATTTAATTGTTTTATTTGTGCGTCAAATTTAATGAGTGCTTGTGTATCCGTATTCTTGTATGCGAGGTATAATCTGTATATTCGTGACACTTCTACTACTGCTCTATAAAAAAGGTATTCTTGATATAGAGGAGTCAGATGGGCATGGCAGGTGTTATATTTGTCAATCAAAGAAAATGATAATTTTTCCATTGAATACATATTCTTCATGAGTGTCTTGGGATTTACAGTTTGCCCTGCACGGCCTAGAAGATATTTGTATAGAGGCTTTTTTAAATAATAGGCAGTCTTTACCGTTGTCATAGGGATAAATGTCCACTCCACATCTGTGTAAGATATCCCTTCGGTTTGTTTGTATTTTATGTGAATGATATTTTCTCTTTTATAAGCCACATTGTGCATATGAATATATGGAACTGACGCTTTTCTATCCGTAAAGAAACGTGGAAAGTCAAATATCTGTAATTCAGGGTATTGGTAAGAAGATTGTGAGAGCGTTTGACCTCCCTCATCTATTGTGACATAATCTGTGAGTAGTAAGTCAACATCTATTCCGTTAATGTTCTTAATCAGTTCTTCCAGAATAGGAGTTGAGAATGAATCGTCAGCATCTAATATTTTTATGTATTTTCCTTTTGCTACAGGTAGTCCTGCATTGATGCATGAACCATAATTTCCGTTTGTTTTATCAATGATGACAAAAACATCCGGATATTTTTGTTGGTAGGCTTGTGCTATTGATAAAGAGCTGTCAGAACTTCCATCATTAACAACTATAACTTCCAGATATTCTAGTCCGGTTTTTATCAAGAGTGAATCTAAACATTTGTTTAGATATTTTTCCATGTTATATGTTGGAATGATAATTGAAAGTAATTTCTCCATGGTATGAGCTTTAAAATAGGTTTAATACTTGTTCAACAATAGGTGCCATGTCATAATATTTGTATTCAGCCAGTCGTCCTCCAAATATAACATTGCTTTCTTTGTCTGCTAACGATTTGTATTTGCTATAAAGAGAATTGTTTTTTTCATCGTTTACCGGATAGTATGGTTCCATTCCGTCTTTCCATTCAGTGGAATATTCTTTGGAGATAACCGTTTTAGGGCATTTCTCAATGTCTGCTCCGAACATCTCAAAATGCTTGTGCTCAATGATCCGGGTATAAGGTATTTCTTTTTCAGTGTAATTGATTACCGCATTTCCCTGCAGATTGCTGCAATCGTGAATTTCTTCTTCAAAACGGACTGTGCGGTATTCAAGTTTGCCGAATTGGTAATCGTAATATTCATCAATTTTGCCTGTAAAGACAATTTTGCTTGCAATGCTTTCCCAATATTTCCTGTCTTTAAAGAAATCCGTATTTGTTCGAACCTCAACCCCTTCTAATAACCCTTCTATCAATTTGTTATATCCTCCGATGGGGATTCCTTGATATCTGTCATTGAAATAGTTGTTGTCGTAAATAAATCTTACGGGTAATCGTCTGATAATAAATGACGGAAGCTCTGTACATTTACGTCCCCATTGTTTCTCTGTATACCCTTTAATTAATTTTTCGTAGATATCTTTTCCAATAAGAAGCAAGGCCTGTTCTTCCAGGTTTCGGGGTTCTGAGATTCCGTCTTCCTGCATTTTGCGCAATGCTTCGGCCTTCTGTTCTTCTATTTTGGCATGTGCTGCTTCTGGAGTGGTAACCCCCCACATCTGATAGAAGGTGTTCATGTTAAAAGGAAGGTTATATAACTTCCCCTTATAATTGGCTACTGGGCTATTGGTATATCTGTTGAACTCTACGATGGAGTTTACAAAGTCCCATACCTTCTTACTGTTTGTATGAAAGATATGTGCGCCATATTTGTGTACGTTTATACCTTCTATATTTTCGCAGTAGATATTTCCTCCGGTATGAGGGCGTTTATCTATTACCAAACATTTCTTTCCTTCTTTAGAGGCCTTATAGGCGAATGTGGCTCCAAACAGGCCTGAGCCTACTATCAGATAATCATACATGTCTTTACTAGGAATATGTTGTTAATTATAAAGGAATTTCGGGTCAACTTCTTTTCTTTGTCAGGAAGTCTTTGAATGTGTAGTAGAGCTTATCTTTAGTAAGCCCTAAATAGATTGCATAGATAATAATGCCGATTGCTATACATGCAATTAAGCTTATAATACTATTCGTATTGCTTGTTAGTGTGATGGGAACAATGGCAAATGCCATGATGGCAGTTCCTATGCAATAATTAAGAAATGATTTTGATTTCCAGTTAATGGGGATGTACCTTCTTCCGATAAGCATCATGCTGAATGTGACTAAAAATTCAGCCACGAGCGTGGCTATGGCCGCGCCATCTTGTGAAAGAGAAGGTACCAGGCATAAATTGAGTATAAAATTTGATGCGGCTCCAATAGCTGTACAAATAATCACGATATTTTCTTTTCCCTGCGGATATAATATTTGTATACCCAGAATGCCCGACAAGCTAATCAGGACAATGATAGGAGATATTAGCTGCAAGGTGGTTATTGCTGCGTGATATGTGCTGCCACAGAATAAGATGATTAGTTCTGGAGCCAGAACGATTGTTCCGACAGTGATGGGCAATGAGATTGCAAAAATAAACTCTGTGGCTTTTTGAGCCAATCGGTTGAACTCTTCTTTTTGCTGGTTGGACAGCAGGTTTGTCAGCCTTGGAAGCATGACTGTGCCCAGTGCACTGGTTACTCCTAATATCATCTGTGAAAGGCGGGTTGCCGCTGTAAACAGACCTACACTCTCTGTGTCTTTAATAAACCCCAGCATTACCGAATTAAGATTGACGTATAAGCTGATAATAAGGTTTAATACAAAAATCCGTAAGGCCGGTTTAAGGTGCTTTAATGGATGGAGTTGTTTAAAAGGAATGAATGAGATGTATTTCTTTAACCGTATGAAGTTGAAAATATTTCCTCCTACCACGCCTACCACGCAATACATGCCATACCATAATATGTCTTGTGGGGTTTTGACACAGATGAAAAGAATAAAGAGTGCCGAAATCTTCACAATCAATCCCCTTATGGTAATGTATTTAAAATCTTCGATGCCTTGGTAAAACCATTCGCATCCAATGGTGGTAAATAAGATGCTTGTGCTGAGAATTAAAAATAAGGGGATATTTACTTGGATTTCAGGTATCAGCAGGCATAGGATGAAGACAAGAAGGTAGCCTAAAAAAGTCAGAGAGAAATGGAGAAGCAGGATTTCCAGTGTGGTTTTATTACATTCGTATTGATTGTCTCGTACTTTCGCAATTTCTCTGATTGCATACATGGGAATGCCCAGGCATGTAAATAAAGATATATATTGAATGATAGATTGGTAGAAGTTGACTTGTCCGATTCCTTCTGCTAACATTATCCGGGATGCATACGGAAATGTGAGTACAGGAAAAATTAAACTGGAAACGGTATTTATGAGGTTGAATATATAATTTGTTTTTATGGACTTGGACATGACCTCTATCGTGTGGTTTTAGGGTACGCTTCGCCGTTACCTGTCCCATACCAATCCATCCTGAGAAGACAAAAAAAGGTATGCAAGGTAAGCGTGATATTTCGTTTATCTTACAAAAATACCCCCTTTCATCGAAATGTCAAAAGGAAATTTCGACAAAATGAGTTTTCAAAGGGTTTTAGTAGACAAATGAGTAGAAATCATAAATACTGCATTGTTTTTTCTTGTTTTTTCCGGTCTGTTTTTCGTCTGTTCCAAAATGCAAGTACGTTTAGGAGAAAACTGTAGTGTACTAAATAAGTTGACACAATTTATTTAGTAACATGCGTAAAAATCGAAAGTTCTCAAAGGCAGAATGTCTGTCTTATCTGGAAGAATATATGTGTTCTTCTCAGAACCATAGTGAATTTGAACGAGAAAAAGGTCTGAAACGTACTACAATTAGCCGCTGGCTTCGTATCTTTGGGATTGAAGATAAACCAAGTCCCATTATGAGCAAGAAACTAAGTCAGACCGAGCAGGAGCTTCATGACCGTATTCATGAGCTCGAGCGGAAAATCAAGTCCCTGGAAGTAGAGTTGAAGCAGTCCAACATGGCCCGTGACGCCTACGACTGCATGATTGACCTTGCGGAAAAGACCTATAACATTCCGGTAAGAAAAAACTCCGGTGCCAAGTAATCCGGGGCCTGTCTCAAGGCGGACGCCGTTACCGCGTGCGTCCGCTTTGCAGATTGCTTGGCATATCAGCACAGGGATACTACAAGCATGACTATGCCTCAAACGAGGCTGACATACTCTCTGCCAGCATTGTATTGTACTGCCTGTACGTCCGCCAGAAGGAATGTCTTCCCAAGGCGGGCTGTCGGGAACTCTACACACTCTGCCGTGAATACTTCAGGGAAAAGTTCACCATAGGACGGGACAGGTTTTACAATGTGCTCCGTTCCAACTCGCTCATGCTCAGGCGGACAAGGTACCGTCCTCGTACCACGGACTCAGACACGGTTACCGTCTTTACAGGGATCTTGTAAACACTTCTCCAAGTACACGCCTGGTATATGGCCGGGCTTGGTGGTGGCGGACATCACCTATAATTCTATACCCAG
>NZ_DS990126.1 GCF_000187895.1 Phocaeicola plebeius DSM 17135
CAGCCCAAACCACACATGTTACGGCATGTGTGGGGTTGTAGGACCACGGCGTTGCAAGAAATCTTGTGAGAAGAACAGCCTGGAAAGACTGACCACAGACGGTGACAGTCCGGTATTCGAAGCAAGACGAAGCATAGTGGTATCCTGAGTAGCGCGGAACACGAGGAATTCTGCGTGAATCTGCCGGGACCATCCGGTAAGGCTAAATACTCCCGAGAGACCGATAGCGAACCAGTACCGTGAGGGAAAGGTGAAAAGCACTTCGAACAGAAGAGTGAAACAGTACCTGAAACCGTGCGCCTACAAGCGGTCGGAGCACGAAAGTGTGACGGCGTGCCTTTTGCATAATGAACCTACGAGTTACCGTATTTGGCAAGGTTAAGGGTCACGAGACCTGCAGCCGAAGCGAAAGCGAGTCTGAACAGGGCGTCAAGTCAGATGCGGTAGACGCGAAACCAAGTGATCTACCCTTGGCCAGGATGAAGTCTGGGTAACACCAGATGGAGGTCCGCACCAATAAGCGTTGAAAAGCTTCTGGATGAGCTGAGGGTAGGGGTGAAAGGCTAATCAAACTTGGAGATAGCTCGTACTCCCCGAAATGCATTTAGGTGCAGCCTCGCGGGTTACTGATGTGAGGTAGAGCGACTGATTGGATGCGAGGGCTTCACCGCCTATCAAGTCCTGACAAACTCCGAATGCGCATCAGTTTTACCGCGGGAGTGAGGGCATGGGTGCTAAGGTCCGTGCCCGAGAGGAGAAGAATCCGGACTATCAGCTAAGGCCCCGAAATGACAGCTAAGTTAAACTAACGAAGTCTGATTGCTAAGACAGCTAGGATGTTGGCTTGGAAGCAGCCATTCATTTAAAGAGTGCGTAACAGCTCACTAGTCGAGGAATCGGGCGTGGATAATAATCGGGTATCAAGTTGTCTGCCGAAGCTATAGAATCAGCAATGATTGGTAGGGGAGCATTCCATTCAGCGTTGAAGGCGTGGCGTGAGCCATTCTGGAGCGTATGGAAAAGCAAATGTAGGTATAAGTAACGATAAAGGGGGTGAGAAACCCCCTCGCCGAAAGACTAAGGTTTCCTGATCAACGCTAATCGGATCAGGGTAAGTCGGGTCCTAAGGTTCAGCCGAACGGCGAGACCGATGGCAGAAACGGTTAATATTCCGTTACTACCTTTGAGGGTGACGTGGGGACGCAGCAGTGACACCGCCGCCGGCTGACGGAATAGCCGGTTAAAGAGTGTAGACGTAGATTTCCGCAGGCAAATCCACGGAAAGAGTCGAACTTGACAGTATGGAACGTCCTTCGGGACAATCCAATAGTGCGGGTAAGCAGACTGCCGAGAAAATCCGCTAAACATAACTTCAGAGGTACCCGTACCGCAAACGGACACACGTAGTCGGGTTGAATATACTAAGGCGCTTGAGTGAATCACGGTTAAGGAACTAGGCAAACTGACCCTGTAACTTCGGGATAAAGGGTCCCTACCCAGAAATGGGAGGGCGCAGAGAATAGGTCCAGGCAACTGTTTAACAAAAACACAGGGCTGTGCTAATATGAAAGTAGACGTATACAGCCTGACACCTGCCCGGTGCTGGAAGGTTAAGAGGAGATGTCATCGCAAGAGAAGCATTGAATTGAAGCCCCAGTAAACGGCGGCCGTAACTATAACGGTCCTAAGGTAGCGAAATTCCTTGTCGGGTAAGTTCCGACCTGCACGAATGGTGTAATGATCCGGACGCTGTCTCAACCGTGAGCTCAGTGAAATTGTAGTATCGGTGAAGATGCCGATTACCCGCGATGGGACGAAAAGACCCCGTGAACCTTTACTATAGCTTAGCATTGAATTTGGGCACGCGATGTGTAGGATAGGTCGGAGGCTTTGAAGCAGGCACGCCAGTGTTTGTGGAGCCGCTGTTGAAATACGACCCTTCGTTTGTTTGAGTTCTAACTTCGGGTTGAAGGACATTGCTTGGTGGGTAGTTTGACTGGGGTGGTCGCCTCCAAAAGCGTAACGGAGGCTTCTAAAGGTGCCCTCAGGACGATCGGTAACCGTCCGCAGAGTGTAATGGCATAAGGGCGCTTGACTGGGAGACAGACAAGTCGAGCAGGTAGGAAACTAGAGCATAGTGATCCGGTGTTTCCGTATGGAAGGGACATCGCTCAAAGGATAAAAGGTACTCCGGGGATAACAGGCTGATCCCTCCCAAGAGCTCATATCGACGGAGTGGTTTGGCACCTCGATGTCGGCTCGTCACATCCTGGGGCTGGAGAAGGTCCCAAGGGTTGGGCTGTTCGCCCATTAAAGTGGCACGCGAGCTGGGTTCAGAACGTCGTGAGACAGTTCGGTCTCTATCTATCGTGGGCGTATGAAATTTGCGTGGCTCTGACACTAGTACGAGAGGACCGTGTTGGACCGACCTCTGGTTTACCGGTTGTGCCGCCAGGCGCATCGCCGGGTATCTAAGTCGGGATCGGATAAGCGCTGAAAGCATCTAAGTGCGAAGCCGGCCACAAGATTAGATTTCTCAGGGTCGTTGAAGACGACAACGTTGATAGGATGCAGGTGTAAAGCTGGAGACAGCAAAGCCGAGCATTACTAATTGCCCGTCAGCTTTCCTTATCCGCGCGGAGCGGATGGAAAATTCATCGGAAGGATGATATATACGTTTAGCATGAAAGAAGTGCTGAAATTGCTTGCTTGTGAGTCATGAATACATAAATGATATTCAGGTGACTATTGCACGAAGGTTCCACCTCTTCCCATTCCGAACAGAGAAGTTAAGCTTCGTCACGCCGATGGTACTGCGCAAGTGGGAGAGTAGGTAGTCGCCGTCTTAACAGAGACCCTGAGGTAGAGATACTTCAGGGTTTTTTTGTGTCCGTACTGTCCGTGCGTCTGTGACTGCGTCCGTTTCCGCTCCTTCCGCAGCAGGCCTCCTCCCTCTGCTGACGGTTTCTTTCTTTCCTTTCCTTCCTTTCTTTCTTTCTTTCTTTCTTTCTTTCTTTCTCCCCTTGCTATCCTTTGTTTCCTTACCGCTCACCCGGACGGCTTTCAGAAATGCGCCTGGAGGCGTTTTCTCCGAAAAGGAGAATCATTCTTTATCGGAAGCTCTGGATGCGCTCAGAACGCACGAAAATCCCTTTGGAAGAGGGGCTATTTTGGAATGTTGTGTTTAGAGTAGAATTTTCAGAGGAGAACATAAAAAAAGCCGGAGTATTTACCCCGGCCTGTGAAAATATTAATTAGAAATTTTATTTCTCTGTATTGTCTTTGCTTGGATGAGGATAGTCAATCGTGTAATGAAGCCCTCTGCTCTCTTTTCTTTCCATTGCCTGGCGAGTGATCAGGTAACCTACATTAATCATGTTACGGAGCTCGCAAATCTCTCTGGAAGCCTTTACACGTTTAAACAGGCGTTCTGTTTCTTCATAGAGAATATCCAGACGGTTCCATGCACGCACCAGACGGAGGTTGCTTCGTACAATACCTACATACGACTCCATAATCTGATTGACTTCTTTCATACTTTGTGTAATCAGAATTCGTTCTTCGTTGCTGATAGTGCCTTCTTCATTCCATTCCGGAATATCTTCGTTGAAATCGTAACGGTCGAGTACACTGAGTGCGTGTTTAGCGGCAGAATCCGCATAAACAATGGCTTCTATCAGTGAATTGGATGCAAGACGGTTACCTCCATGCAATCCTGTGCAAGAACATTCTCCCAAAGCATACAGGCGCTTGATGCTGGATTGTCCGTCCAAATCGACCTTGATACCTCCACACAAATAATGTGCAGCTGGTGCTACCGGGATATAGTCTTTCGTAATATCAATTCCCAGGCTCAGGCACTTTTTATAAATATTGGGGAAATGTTTCTTTGTTTCTTCCGGATCTTTATGCGTTACATCCAGGTATACATGGTCTTCACCACGTTGTTTCATTTCATTGTCTATGGCACGTGCCACGATGTCACGAGGAGCCAATGAGAGGCGCGGGTCGTATTTCTGCATGAATTCTTCACCCGACAAGTTTCTCAGTACACCTCCGTATCCTCGCATAGCTTCTGTGATAAGGAAGCTGGGACGGTCGCCCGGATGATACAAGGCAGTAGGGTGGAATTGTATAAACTCCATGTCTTTGACAACTCCTTTGGCGCGATATACCATAGCAATACCGTCGCCTGTAGCAACCAATGGATTGGTCGTATGAGTGTAAACCGCTTCACATCCTCCAGTGGCCATGACGGTAATTTTAGAAAGGAATGTATCTACTTCACCTGTTTTTTCATTCAGCACATAAGCACCAAAGCATTTGATTCCCGGCGTGTGACGCGTAACGATAATTCCCAAATGGTGCTGGGTGATGATTTCTACCGCATAGAAATTACTGAAGACGGTGATATTGGGATGACGTTTTACTTCTTCTATCAGGCTGGTCTGTATTTCAGCACCAGTATTGTCTTTATGATGGAGAATACGGAATTCAGAATGTCCGCCTTCCTTGTGCAGGTCGAACTCTCCGTTGTCTTTCTTGTCAAAGTTTACTCCCCATTTAATTAACTCTTCTATTTGAGAAGGCGCATTGCAGATAACCTTTTCTACAGCGGCAGGATCGCTGATCCAGTCTCCTGCAACCATGGTGTCGTGGATATGTTTTTCGAAATTATCCACCTTCAGGTTGGTTACTGAAGCGATGCCTCCCTGTGCATAGTAGGTGTTCGCTTCTTCCAGTCCGGCCTTGCAGATCAGTGCAACCGAACCCTTATGCGCCACTTTCAGCGCAAAGCTCATTCCGGCAATTCCTGAACCGATAACGAGAAAATCGAATTTTCTTATCATAAGATTGGGTATTATAACGCAAAACTACAAAAAAGTCAGTTATATGATGCTCAAAAGCATTCTTTTTTGTGTGTCTCTGTAGATTGATTTTTAAAATACTTAAAGATGCGTTGGAGATGTTTTGTTTTCAAGCAGAATTTCTTATCTTCACGGGAAATTAAATCAAAAAATCAGACAATGAATCGTACTTTTCAATCAAAAGTTGGTTGGTGGTATTGGATAGTGATAGGAATAACTTCTGTGTTGTTATTCTTTTTTTTCTGGGAACATTATCTGCTGTGTACAATTCTGTGTGCAACTGTGGTGATTTTTGAAATCGAGATGCTGATTCATACGCAGTATGTAATTACAGAAGATGGCTGGCTAAAAGTAGAGACCGGACGGTTTATCCCCAATGCATCACTTGAAATAGATCAGATTCTTCGTATACGGAAAGTCCGTTCGATGGCTTTCTGGCAACCTGCTTTGTCGTTCGAGCGGCTAGAAGTCGTTTTTAAAAAACATGGAAAGGTTCGCTCCATTTCTCTCTCTCCTAAGAATCAGGAAGATTTTATCCGTTGCTTGTTGAAAAAGAACGAGGTAATTCAATTTTATGATTGAGACAAATAATTAACTGATAAAAATACTATGGTACGTGAGTTTAAAATCCGCAGAACTCCTTTTAAAGTGTGGTTAGGAGTCATTATTGTGATTGTAGCCATTGTGCTGATGGCGTTGCATACAGAAAACTATTGGAATTTGATGCCGATTGTGCTTCCCGTTTTATTGTTGATTGATGAGCAGATGACGCGTATTCAGGTACAGGAAAACGGGGATATTTGGTTGAAAAGAGGTTTTAGTGGAAGTATCAAGGCGTATGGAGTAAGACGGATTGCATTGCGTAAGAAAGATTCGTTGCTGAAAGGAAGAATTACCATATATTATACGAAAGGGTTCATTAATTTTGACCCGGCCGATTTAAAAGGATTTGTGGCTTGTGCGAAAGAACGCAATCCTCATGCAGACTATCGTGAAGAATAATCATTTCTAAAACTTGAATGGATTATGAAGTATCAATTAGCTATAATTGGTGGTGGCCCGGCTGGATATACAGCTGCTGAGATGGCCGGAAAAGGAGGACTGAGTGTAGTTTTGTTTGAAAAGAACAACGTGGGCGGAGTTTGTCTGAATGAGGGATGTATTCCCACAAAGACCTTGCTGTATGCGGCGAAAGTACACGATACGGCTTTGCATGCATCGAAATACGGTGTCAACGTGAAAGAGGTTTCAGCCGATTTAGGAAAGATTGTAGCTCGGAAAACAAAAGTGGTCAGAAAATTGGTACTGGGTATCAAGGCAAAGCTTACGGCACAGAAGGTCACTTTGGTGCATGGGGAGGCTTATATCCAGGATACACATACAGTTCGTTGTGGTGAGGAGTTGTATGAGTGTGAACAGATGATAGTATGTACAGGCAGTGCGACTTTTATTCCTCCTGTGGCAGGGCTTGATTCGGTGAACTACTGGACACATCGGGAGGCACTGGATAATAAAGAAATTCCTTCTTCTTTGGTCATTGTAGGAGGGGGAGTTATCGGTATGGAATTTGCTTCATTCTTCCACAGTTTAGGAGTAAAAGTAACGGTTGTGGAAATGATGGATGAAATCTTAGGAGGAATGGACAAGGAGTTGTCAGGTCTTCTACGGGCAGATTATGCCAAGAGAGGAGTGAAGTTCTTACTGAATACGAAAGTAACCGGAGTGACACAGAAGGAAGACGGAATAGAAATAGAATATACTTGCGGAGAAGAAAAAAATACCGTTTGTGCCGAAAAACTGTTGATGAGCGTAGGACGCCGGCCGGTAATGAACGGATTCGGATTGGAAAACCTGAATCTGGAACTTACGGCGTGTGGAATGGTGAAAGTAGATGAACATTTGCAATCTTCTGTGCCGGGAGTATATGTGTGTGGTGATTTGAATGGAGTATCTTTGCTGGCTCATACGGCTGTACGTGAAGCAGAGGTGGCAGTTCATCATATTTTAGGAAAAACAGATGCCATGAGCTATCGTGCCATACCGGGAGTTGTTTATACCAATCCGGAAATTGCTTCTGTCGGTTGTACGGAAGAAGCGCTTACACGTGAAGGCCGTGCTTATCGTGTAATAAGCTTGCCCGCAGCTTATTCAGGTCGTTTTGTGGCTGAAAATGAAGGTGTGAATGGAGTCTGCAAGGTATTGGTAGGAGAAGATGAAGAGATTTTAGGAGTACATTTGCTGGGAAATCCGGCTTCTGAATTAATTATTCAGGCAGGAATGATGATAGAAGACAGACGTAAACTTTCGGACTGGAAAAAGTATGTCTTTCCACATCCTACGGTAGGCGAAATCTTTCGCGAGTTATAAATTGAAGTGTTGAATGAAACGGATAAGCGGAGTATTATTTTTTTTATTTCTTTGGGCCGGTTTTCTTCATGCCCAGACGTTATTAACAGATGAGTTAAACAAGTTAATATCTACCGACCCCTTGTTGAAAACCTCGGAAGTAGGTATTGTGGTTCATGATTTAACTGCAGGCAAGGAGCTTTATAGCTATCAGGCAGACAAGTTGTACCGGCCGGCTTCTATTGAGAAAGTGATTACTGCAGTAACGGCTTTGGATGTATTAGGAAAGGATTTTCAGTTTCAGACTACACTTTCATACGATGGTGTGGTGGAAAAAGGGATATTGAAAGGAAATCTGTACGTAAAAGGAGACTTTGATCCGGAGTTTATGGAGTTGGATATGGACTTTCTGGTTAGAGCCGTGAAAGAGGCGGGCATACAAGCTATTTCCGGAAAACTCGTGGGTGATGTTTCTTTGATGGATTCCATATACTGGGGAGAGGGCTGGTCATGGGATGATACTCCAGAAGCTTTCCAGCCTTATCTTTCACCGCTTATGCTGAACAGAGGATGTGTGGATATTAAGGTTTCTCCTTCTTCTAAAGGGAAAGCTGGCGTAGTGGAAATTACTCCAGAATCGGATTATTATCAGTTGAATAATCGTTCTATAAGTCTGCATCCCGAAGCTGGAAAACTGAAAATAACGCGTGACTGGCTCACAAACGGCAATACGATAGATGTTTCCGGCAGTGTTTCTTCTGTTCGTAAGCGTACGCTGAATCTGTATGATTCCAAGCGGTTCTTTATGGATACGTTTTGTTACAAGCTTAAGAAAGAAGGATTGTCCGTATCGAAAGATAGTATCTTCTTTTTGACAACTCCCGATACAGTACAATGGATTTATACTTGTCGTCGTCCGGTAGAAGCTGTATTGAAGCGTGCTTTAAAAGAAAGTGACAATCTTTCTGCAGAGGCTTTGTTCCGTCAGTTAGGATGTATGAATGGAAAGCATACTTCGCATATTTCTTTTAAGGATTGTCAGGGAGTAGTGGAAGGATTTATGCGAAATACATTGGGATACGATTCTGAGAATTATCAGATTGTAGACGGGAGCGGTGTTTCTTTGTATAATTATGTATCTCCGCGTCTCGTTTTGGCTTACTTAAATTATGCTTATCGTCATCCATCCTTATTTCGGGTTTTCTATGATTGTCTGCCTGTAGCAGGAGTAGACGGTACACTTCAAGGTAGAATGCGTACGGGGAAAGCATTCCGTAATGTAAGGGCAAAAACAGGAACTGTTACAGGAATTAGTTCGTTGGCTGGTTATTTGACATCCGTGAACGGGCACAAAATTTCTTTTGTTATCATTAATCAGAATATACTGAAGGCTCGTCAGGCTCGTAAACTACAGGATAAAATTTGTGAGTTATTGATACGTATGAATTGAGTAAGAAAGTACGATGAAACGTATTTTTAGTAGAAAAAATCAATAAATACACAAGAAGTAGCACAATTTTATAGGTTTTGTGAACAAATATTGTACCTGGATTTCGACTAACTTTTGTATTTTTGTCTGCGTAGAGAGAAAGAACTTTAAACAATAACATAAAGTTGTTCTCTGTTTTTCGGGGAGCAACGGAAGATTTTAAAATTTATAATTATTATGGTAAACTTTTCACTTGAAGGTAAGGTAGCCCTTGTAACAGGTGCTTCTTACGGTATTGGTTTTGCTATTGCTACAGCCTTTGCTAAAGCTGGTGCAACTATCGTGTTTAACGACATTAAACAGGAATTGGTTGACAAAGGTTTGGCTGCATACAAAGAAGAAGGAATCAATGCACATGGTTATGTATGCGACGTAACCAATGAAGAAGCCGTAAATGCACTCGTAGCACAGGTAGAAAAAGAAGTAGGTGTAATTGATATTCTGGTAAACAATGCAGGTATCATCAAACGTATTCCGATGTGTGAGATGTCAGCAGACCAGTTCCGTCAGGTTATTGATGTGGATTTGAACGCACCGTTTATCGTTTCAAAAGCTGTTATTCCTAGCATGATTAAGAAAGGTCACGGAAAGATTATCAACATCTGTTCTATGATGAGTGAATTGGGCCGTGAAACTGTTTCTGCATACGCAGCTGCAAAGGGTGGTTTGAAAATGTTGACTCGTAACATTGCTTCTGAATATGGTGAATTCAATATTCAGTGTAATGGTATCGGTCCGGGTTACATCGCTACTCCTCAGACAGCTCCTTTGCGTGAACGTCAGGCTGATGGTTCTCGTCATCCGTTCGATGCATTTATCGTGGCTAAAACTCCGGCTGCTCGTTGGGGAACTCCGGAAGATTTGATGGGTCCTGCTGTATTCTTGGCTTCTGACGCATCTAACTTTGTAAACGGTCACGTATTGTATGTGGACGGTGGTATTTTGGCTTATATCGGTAAACAACCTAAATAAGTTAATATTTATTTTGTAGATAGAATGTCATTCTGGGGAAGTATGTATGGACTTTCTCAGAATGACTTTTTGGTAAATAGCTAAAGATAATATTATGAGAAAGACTTTGTTTGCTGCCGCTGCTTGTGCCACTGTATTGTGGACCGGATGTAGTAAATCAGAATCTGTCACTGTGACAATTGCCAATCCCTTGGCTATAGAACGTACAGGGGAAATGGTGGAAATTCCCGTAAACGATATTTATACGCAGTTAAATCTTTCTGACACTGCGCAGTTTGTAATCTATGATGAGAAAGCTCAGGAGGTTCCTTATCAGTTGACATACGATGAGAAGGTGATATTTCCTGTGTCTATCGCTTCAAACGCTTCAGTGAATTATACAGTACAGCAAGGAACTCCTTCAATGGTTAATGCAGTAGTGTATGGCCGTTGCTATCCGGAACGTCTGGATGACATTGCGTGGGAGAATGACCGTGCGGCTTATCGTGCATACGGTCCGGCATTGCAGAAGAGCGGAGAAAGAGCCTATGGATATGATGTCTTTACAAAGAGTGTAGAAGAACTCGTCGTAGAAGACCGTTATGCAATGGAGCTGGATTCTGCCTCACGTGCGGAAATCAAAGCGTTGAGAGAAGCTGGAAAGAAAGAGGAGGCAGACAGCTTGTCGCGTGCTATCTCTTATCATATTGACCATGGAAACGGAATGGACTGCTATGCGGTTGGCCCTACTTTGGGAGGTGGTACTGCAGCCTTGATGCCGGATTCTGCGATTGTATATCCTTATTGTTACAAAGATTATGAGATTTTGGATAACGGGCCTTTGCGTTTTACCGTGAAACTGGTATTCAACCCTTTGGTGGTAAAGAACGATTCAAATGTGGTAGAAACTCGTATCATACAGCTTGATAAAGGCTCTCAGCTGAACAAGACTACGGTTTCATACGAATATCTGACACAGGCTACTCCGGTAGCAGCAGGGTTGGTGCTTCATGCAGCAAATCCTGAAGGATATGCGTATGATGCAGCTAAAGGATATATCTCTTATGCGGACCCCACCACAAATGCTCAGGCTGGTAACGGTATTGTATATGTAGGAGCGGTATTCCCTGCTTCGGTACAGACTACTACACAGTTATTTGAAAAACCGGTAGGAGATGCATTGGGTCATGTATTAGGTATTTCTACGTATGAACCGGGTAATGATTTTGTATATTATTGGGGTTCAGGCTGGAGCAAATATGGCTTTGAGAAAGCAGAAGACTGGACAAATTATTTGAAGGATTATGCTGAAAAGGTACGTAATCCGCTGGTGGTTACCATTCAGAAATAATATATACCTATAATTATAAAAAAGGCGCAAAGCAGATACAAGGATTTGCTTTGCGCCTTTCTGTTTCTTAGGGAAAGACCTTGAATTCATATCCTTCCTTTAGCAGCCACTCAATGGAGCGGGGAAGAGCATATTTAAGGTTTTCTTCCGATTTCAGGGAGTCATGGAACGTGATGATAGAACCGTTCCGGGCATATTTCTTTACCTTCTCAAATACTTGCGGACCATTGAGCCGCTTGCTGTAGTCTCGCGTAACCAAATCCCACATCACAATCTGGTATTTCTTTTTCAACACATGGTATTGCATCCACCGCATGTGTCCGTGAGGAGGACGAAATAAGTTGGTCTGCAAATAAGCGTTGGCCTTATCGGTATTGGCCAGGTAATTTTGACTTAAAAATTCGAATCCTCGTATATGGTTAAAAGTATGATTCCCGATACGGTGTCCGCGTTCCACTACCATCTGGAATTCTTTGGGATGCTTCCTTACATTATCGCCCACCATGAAGAAGGTAGCTTTAATTCCATATTTGTCCAGTAAATCAAGTATCCAGGGAGTTACCTCAGGTATGGGGCCGTCATCAAAAGTGAGGTAGACGGCTCTTTCTGTTTTATCCATGCGCCAGAAAGCTTTTGGATAAAGCAGACGGATAAATTGTGGAGGTTGTTCTATGAACATGTTTTTCGTCGTTTTTAAGAGGTTTGTTTTGCAGAAAGAATTAAAAGAAAGAATGTCATTCTGAACCGGCAAAGGTGGTAATATTCTCTGTGGTATTCAGAATGACATTCTGTATCTGATACATTCAATCTCTTTTGTATTATTGAGCAGGAGCGCTATTGCCTACTCGTTTTTCCAGCAGTTTGTACAGCTGGTCGAACTTTTGAGCATAATGCAAAGCTGATTTGTTCTCTTCACCTGTCTTGCTGTCCTTCATTTGTGCCATGGTCTTGCATACATCATCCAGAATATAGAAATAACGCATGCAGTTTTCGTATGAACTTGCGAAACGGGCATCGTCCAGGCTCAAATACCAGGTAGCATATTCTACTGCATTGTTGGCCAGTTCATTGAGAATCTTTTCAGCTTTCTCCGTTTGTCCCAATGCCAGGTAGTTTTCTGCCATTTCCTTGGAACTGCTCATCAGGTAATCGTGCGGAACGGTGGTCGAAGGAATCACTTTTTCGCAATAATCCAATGCTTTCAGTGCCTTATCCTTCTTGCCTTCCTTAATCAACTGGCTGGTCAGCTGTACGAACATGCGGCGATGCGTATCGCACATGCGCAATACCGTTTCATCCAGGTAAATGTCAGGGTTGTCAATGCCGCCGAACTTGAACTTGTTCATCAGGTTGTCGTACATCTTTTCGCTGTCGAGTCGTCTGCCTAATTTCGCATTGTCAAACGGAGTAATGCGATAAGCCAGACCTTCCTGCAAGAAGTTATTGGTCAGGTTCAGGTGATTGTCAGAACCCACGGTGATAGCCATGTACATCGGACGTTCCCAGTTGGTGTTGGCCAACATTTCCAGCATCATCAGTTCGCTCTTATACAGCACTCGTTTACCTTTCAGCGAGATATGCATGTATTCCGGAATAGAATCAGGTGTCAGCATACCTGAACGTTTGATGGCTTCCTTATCCAGTTTTATGACGATACTGTCGGTCGGAATCATCTGTAAGTCTTCCTTCGGTGAGCGTACCCAGTGTTCCAGAATGTTTTTCAGTTCGTATGGATTATCTCCAAACTCCTTGGCTGCCTCTTCCGGATTCTTTTTGTAGAATTCAAGAATGGTCGGCATGGCATCAGGACGTACGTACACCGCTTCGTTGTGACCGGATACATAGTCAATACGATCCCAGTTGATAGGTACTGAAGGAGAGTCGTATGCCGGACGGCGCATCTGGTCGATGTACCAGTCAGTCTGCAAGTAACTCAGGTTGCAGACACGTACATCCGTGCGTACACCTTCTGTTTCCTGATTATACCACAAGGGGAATGTATCGTTATCACCGTTGGTAAAGAGAATCGGATTTCCCTTTTCCGGTACAGAGTTCAAGTAGTTCTGTCCGAAATCGCGGCATGTATAGCGGTCGCTGCGGTCGTGGTCGTCCCATGTCTGGCTTACCATTTGCACGGGCACCAGCAAGCAGACCACACTGGCTAAGATAGCCGCAGGCTTTTCATTGATTTTCTTGCTCAGGTATTCGGCTATGGCTGCCACTCCCAGTCCAATCCAGATGGCAAATGCATAGAACGAACCGGCGTATGCATAGTCTCGTTCACGAGGCTGCTGCGGTGTCTGGTTCAGGTAAAGCACGATGGCCAGACCGGTCATGAAGAAGAGGAAGAAGACAATCCAGAACTGCTGGATACCCTTTTCTCCCTTATAAGCCTGCCAGAACAGACCGATAAGTCCCAAAATCAACGGTAAACAGTAGAATACGTTGTGTCCTTTGTTATTTTTCAGTTCACTTGGGAGCAGCGTCTGGTCGCCTATCAACATGTTGTCGATAAATGAAATACCGGTAATCCAGTTTCCATGTTCAATTTCTCCTTGTCCCTGAATGTCATTTTGACGTCCGGCGAAGTTCCACATGAAATAACGCCAGTACATGTAGTTCAATTGGTAGATAAAGAAGAACTTGATATTATCCCATTGTGTCGGAATCTTGACCATAATCATCTCTCCACACTGGTCGTAGGGAACCTGACGTCCTTCTACTCCTCCCAGCCAGTCTTCGTAGGCCTGTGCATGTGCATCGCTGTACATACGTGGGAACAACATGTTTTGAGCGTATTTATACTCTGTTTTATGACGTACAATTTCGTAACTGTCTTTTTCATCCGGACGTTCCTTTTCTTTCCGCTGGTATACCGGAGCACCTTCTTCCACGTCATACACGCATCCTCCTTCAGTAGGTTTCAATGCAGGTTTGGAAGCATAAGTCTGTCCGTAGAATAACGGGCGGGTACCGTATTGTTCACGTCCCAGGTATTCTCCCAAAGTAAAGATGTCTTCCGGAGAGTTCTGGTCCATTGGTGTATTGGCCGAAGAACGGATGACAATGACTGCATACGAAGAATAACCTACCACAATCATCATCATGGCTAGTAAGCTGGTATTTAGCGTGCGTGCGCTGACACGGTATTTCTCACCGATATTGGCAAAGAGGTAAATTGCTAAAATAGCCAGTACGATGATGCCGATGAAGACACTGCTCCAGCCATGGCCGTAGAACGGAATACCCAGTAGACCGACAGTGGTCAGGAAAGAGATATTCATCCGCTTGCGACTTTTCACGGTATAGCTTTCGTACACACCCCAGATGATGCTTGCGGCCAGAATAATCATGTAAATGATGACACCCGTATTAAATGGCAGACCGAAGTCGTTGACAAACAGCAACTCAAACCATCCACCTACCTTCACGATACCCGGTACGATGCCATACAATACGACAGCTACCAGAATCATGGAACCAGCCAAGGCTATCAGACTGCCTTTCAGGTTGGCGTTGGGGTTTTTCTTGTAATAATATACCAGTACGATGGCCGGAATACACAGTAAGTTCAGCAAGTGTACACCGATAGACAATCCTGTGAGGTAAGCAATCAATATCAGCCAACGGTCGCTATGAGGCTCGTTAGCCCGGTTCTCCCACTTCAGAATCAGCCAGAAAACAACGGCAGTGAAAAGGCTGGAATATGCATATACTTCACCTTCTACTGCACTGAACCAGAATGTATCACTCCATGTATAGGCCAGTGCACCTACCAGACCAGCTCCCATGATGGTAATCAGCTTGCCCGTAGTCATCTCTTTGTCATCGGGGCAAATCAGTTTCTTGGTCAGGTGAGTAATACTCCAGAATAGGAACAGGATACATGCCGCACTCATCAGGGCACTCATTATGTTCACCATTTTAGCCACTTGAGTTGCATCGCTGGCAAATTGGCTGAACAGGTTGGCTGTCAGCATGAAGAAAGGTGCGCCAGGAGGATGTCCTACCTCCAGTTTGTATCCGGTGGTAATAAATTCCGGACAGTCCCAGAAGCTGGCTGTCGGTTCAATGGTCATGCAGTAAGTAAATGCAGCCACTGCAAAAGCGAGCCAGCCTACCAGATTGTTAATCTTGTTGTACTGTTTCATGAATTATTTTTAGTTTCTCGTTAAAATTCAATGCGGCAAAGATAGCAAACATTTGCTAATCAAGTCTCAAAAGTAAATGATAATGTTGCAAAAGGCGTTAAAAGCAGCCTTCTACTCTTCATGGTGATGGCATTTTAATATTCGATGAGGCAGATTGCCGTGTCCTAACAGTTCGATAGGACATTCAAAATGTGCTTCCAACCATTCGGCAGAGACCTCCGTATCTGGATGGTAATCCAGTGTGCCGTTTACACAGGCAATGCTTTTTACGTTTTGCAGGATGGTGCCGATATCGTGACTCACCAGCACGATGGCGCACTCTTTGTTGATTTCTTCCAACAGTGCATAAAGACGAGCCTCAAAACGCTTGTCAATGTATGTATTGGGTTCATCCAGAATGACGACTTCTGGATTGGAGACGAGTGCGCGTCCCAATAAGGCCCTTTGCAGTTGTCCGCCACTTAATTGTCCGATGGCTCTTTGTTCCAAACCTTCCAGTCCCATGCGAACAATAGTTTCCCGTACCTTGTCATGCTGTGCCTTAGAGAATGAACGGAACAATGATTTTTGTTTATTTAGTCCAGAAAGAACCACTTCGTACACTGAAATGGGAAATTTCTTGTCTATAGTGTTGTATTGGGGTAAATACCCCATTGTAATTTCACTCACTTCCTTTCCTTGATGAAAAAACTGAATTTTTCCAGCCGTAGGTTTTAGTAAGCCTAAAATAATTTTCATCAAGGTGGTTTTTCCTCCTCCGTTCGGGCCGATAACTCCAAGAAAATCCTTTTCTGCAATTTCCAGGTTGATATGTTCCAGCACTTTTTTCTGATCGTATGCAGCGGCAATCTCAGTCAGTCTGATAAGCGGTTGGTTCATTAAGATAAGTTTTAGTTATTGTTTTTGCTCAGTGATTTGGCTATGTGAATCATTTCTTTGTTCCAGTCATAGCTTAACGGGTTGATAGGAACGATTTTTAGTCCCAGTTCCTGGGCGATTACTTCCGCATTACGCTGATCGAATTCCTGTTGCACGAATACGACTCTTACTTGTTTTTGTTTGCAAGTTTTCATCAGTTCTTGCAGATGGCTCGGTGAAGGTTCCTTTCCTCCTTCCTCGATACTGATTTGCTGCAGGCTGTAGTCTCGGGCAAAGTAACTTAATGCCGGATGGTAAATCAGGAAACAATAGTCAGCGTTCGCCAAATAGCTCTGCATTTCACGTTCGGTACGGTTGATGACCTGTTGCAGGCTGTCCAGTCGTGTCTGATAGTAAGCCTGGTTGTCAGGATCTATTTCAGACAATGCCTTGCAGATGTTAGAGGAAATAATGCGTGCATTCGAAATAGAATTCCAGATATGAGGTTCTACTCCGTCTATATTTCCATGTGTATGGGCATGAGGATGTATTTCATGAATGAGATCTACTCCTTGTGACATATCATAGAAAGGTAGTTTGGGGGTGTTAGCTTGCAATCTTTCTGCCCATGCTTGTTCAAATCCGATATGGCCGATGCGCAAATAAGCCTTGCTTCGTGCCAGTTCGACGAGTTGCTGAGGAGTAGGGTCGTATATTTCCGGATTAGCTCCTTTGGGAACGATACTGACCACTTGGAATTTATCTCCAGCAATAGCTTCTGTGAAGAACCGTAACGGCTCAATGGTGACTGTCAGGGTGGGGGCGTTTTCTTTTCCTTGCTGTCCCGTACAAGATATAGTGAGAAGCAAGATACCTATTAAAGCAAAAAAATATTTTTTCATTTGTTTGTGCCGTAAAGTATAATACAAATATAGTAGTTTCTTTTGGTAGCGGGAGACGCATTTGTTTATTTTTAGGTTCTTTCTTTGGTTGCCCGAAGAATTTCTCTTTTACCTCCCGGAGGGCCAGGGAGTCGTTCTACGGTGAACCCAGCTGCTTGCAACATTCTCCTAACCACTCCTTTTGCGCAGTAAGTAGTTAGGATTCCACCAGGATTCATTTGGTTATATAAATTATTGAAAAGTGCTTGATTCCACATCTCTGGTTGCTTTTCGGGAGCAAAGGCATCAAAATAGACCACATCATAATATTCACTAAATGAAAAGTGAGTAAAATCATTTTCTATTTTATGTAATGTGAAATAAGGTGTTATTTTTACTTCCTGGTTCCAAGGAGCAGTGTGCAGTGCATAGAATTTCTCACATTCTTCGGGCGCAATTGTTTCTGGATAGGACAGTTTATGTACAATCTCTTCCGAAAGAGGAAATCGTTCAATGCTGGTAAAGTGAATGGCTCTTTGACTTTTTTCTGCTTCCAACAAAGTCAGAAAGGCATTCAACCCTGTGCCGAAACCTATTTCAAGTACGCGAGGGTTTATTGCCTGAGCGTGATTCAATCCCATTTGAATAAAAATATGTGCTGACTCAGTCAATGCGCCTTTCACGGAATGATAATGTTCATTCAATTCAGGAACGTATAATGTATTGCTTCCATCAGCCGTCGGTTCAAGTGTAATCATTTTTATATCAACAGTCTTTTGTTAAACAAATCTGGCTATTCTTTTGTGGAGCTATTTGTTGGGTTTTAAAAAGCTTTCCGGAAATTTCACCTCTTGTTCTGTATGATTCTTAGTACGAATCCAAGTACGGAATCCTTTTTCGCCTTCGGTCAGTTCGATAATACGAGCTCCGTTGGACAAGTTGTTATAAACCGTATTTCCACCGGTGTAGCGCCCGTATGCTAAAAGAATGCCTTGCCACATTACCGCATAATCATTATCGTGATCATGTCCTACAAACACTCCTTCAATGTCACCCATTTCTTTCATTGCGGTGAAAAGACCTGAATTTAAGACAGGGGCACATGCTTTTTCTTTCCGGGTGCCGAACAATGCTGCATTTTCATCGGCTGCAGCCTGATTGTATTCAGGAAGAGGAATGTGGAAGAAAGCCAGCGAAGGAAGGGGAGTTCCACCGTTTGTCTGTGTATATTTTGAACTGTTCTCACGGTACCATTGAATTTGGTTGAAATCGATATAATCATATCCTCTCACGCCCTTTATCTGTGAATAAGAATGGGAATCGAATATATAAAGGATTTCAGCATCCTTCTGTCCATCGGATGATTTGATTGGCAGAATAAAGTTGGTGGTACCTGAAATGCCCTTTGTGGTGGAAGTCAGGCTATAGGGAATACGTTGAATGATTTTCAATAGCTCTTCACGGGAAAGTCCTTGTTCGTCATCATGATTTCCGAAAGTTACAGCAAAAGGGATTTTTCGTTTAGATACCTGTTCCAATACGGTGCGCATTCCTTCTTCTGCGGGTTTGCCGTAGATAATATCTCCAGTAAACATTACCAAGTTTGGATTTTCAGCATTCAGCACTTCATTGATGCGTTCAATGGCTACTTCTGCGCGCGAATCATTAAAAATATAGTGTACGTCAGTAAACTGAACGATTTTAAATTTTCCGTTGGCATTAAATCTTAAGTCTTGTGCATAAGCCAATGTGGCTATACATAACAAGTAATAGATGCAAAGAAGTTTTTTCATGTTCCTATTAATTTTTTCGAAGACGATTTTCGGTCGTTTTCGCAAAGATAGTCATATCTTTTGAGCATGAAAAATTTGCATTGGTTTTCTATCCGATGAACCGGAATACTCCCAAGGCTGTGGCTACGATGATGGCATAGCGTGCCAGTTTGCCAATAGTCATAGCAATAGTGGTAATCCATACATTGCCTCTCATAAATCCCAATGCAATAAGTAAGGCGTCTCCAATGACGGGAAGAAAAGAGAAGAAGGCCATCCACGACCCTCTTCCGTGAATAAACCGGATGGCTTTGTCCATTTGTTTTTTGTCTACTTTGAAGTATTTTTCAATCCATTCAGTTTTGCCAATTCGCCCTATCCAATAGCAGGTAAAACCTCCGAGTGCATTTCCTGCAGTTGTGAAAAGTGTGGACCATACAGGGTCCAATCCTAATCCGATGCAGGCTAGTAGCACAACTTCCGAACTGAACGGTAGGATGGTACCGGCCAGGAATGCAGAGAGAAACATTCCCCAGTATCCCCAGTCTATTAGAAATTGAATAAATGCATCCATAAATTCATGATACATACGCAGGTCCAGATTCCAAGGGATACCCAAAGAAAGATACGGGTAAACCGGTTGAAGGTCAGTGCCAGTAAGTGACCACCCATGACGGAACCTACGATTAATGTCATAAGAAAATAAGTATTGAAATGTGAAGGCAGAAGTAGCATACAAGCCAATGTGCCTATTCCTGTAATTATCAGGACACGGAGCATGATACGCGTTTGTACTTTGTCTTGGTAACTATGTAGTATACATTCTATACTACAAATGGCTATGAATAAGATTGCAATACCTCCGGAAATTAATTGCGGTAAAGAAAGAATAGAATAGTCGATTGGAGAAAAACAGGTAAGTGCTTTGAAAGGTAGCCAGGTTTCTTCCATGTTTCCAGCGTAAAGATGATAGGCCAATGCAATCCAATAAGGAAGGAGGAGACCGATGAGCCCTGCAAAGAATGTACGGAGGGTAAAAGCCCTTAAACCAATCATATAGAAATAAATCAGCGGGACAAAGTATAGCACTTGCGGAAGTAGAAAACTGCTGATACCGAGACAGAGGAAGCTATGAAAAATAGGAACCGGAGCATATACCGATTCATAGCTTCGGAACAAATAAGAGAAAGATACGGTGAACAATAAGGGAATCCATTGCTCATGTGAATAGGCGTGCAAAAAAGGTAGCCCACTTAAAAAGAATAGAAATATGGCCGCATGAAGTGTTGTACGTGTCCGGATGAGTGAGAATGTGGTGTTCAATTCAATCAGGCAGTAGACTATAGCTCCGTGGATGGCCAAAGAAAGTAAATCTGTCTTTTCCTGATAGGTGATGCCATACATGATAAGACAGATAATAATAGTCACCGGAAGAGTTGCTCTTCCGGTGGCCAGTTCATATTGAAATCTATTTCGGGAAAGCATGTGTTACAGGTCAAACCCGATGTCTGAACGGAAATATTTTTTCTCAAAACAGATTTTACCTGCATTTTGGAAAGACTGTGCCAAAGCTTCTGCCTTGTTGGCTCCGTAAGAGCTGACAGCAATGACACGTCCTCCGGCAGTTACTACCTGTCCGTCTTTCAAAGCTGTTCCGGCATGGAATACGATACTTCCTCCTGCTTTTGCTTCTTCAATGCCTGTCATCGGGAATCCTTTTTCATAAGCTTCCGGATAGCCGCCAGATACCAGCATGACACAGACTGCAGAACGTGGATCAATTTCCAATGTCTTTTCGTCCAGATTACCTTGAGCCACACCTTCAAACAAGTCTACTAAGTCACTCTTGATGCGCAGCATGACGCTTTCTGTTTCAGGGTCACCCATACGGACATTATATTCGATTACCATCGGTTCACCTTTTACGTTAATCAGTCCGAAGAAGATAAATCCTTTATAATCGATACCTTCTGCAGCCAGTCCTTCTACTGTAGGACGGATGATACGGTCTTCCACCTTTTTCATCCATTCCGCATCTGCAAATGGAACCGGAGAAACAGAACCCATACCGCCTGTGTTTAATCCTTTGTCACCTTCACCGATACGTTTGTAGTCTTTGGCTTCTGGCAGGATTTTATAGTTCTTTCCATCAGTCAGTACGAACACCGAGCATTCAATACCGCTCAGGAACTCTTCGATAACTACTGTAGCAGAAGCATTTCCGAACATACCGCCCAGCATTTCTTTCAGTTCTTTCTTGGCTTCTTCCAATGTGGGGAGAATCAATACACCTTTTCCTGCGCACAATCCGTCAGCTTTCAGTACGTAGGGAGCTTTCAGGGTTTCCAAGAAAGCCAGTCCCTCTTCCAGGTTGGCTGCAGTTACGCTCTTGTATCCGGCAGTCGGAATATGATGACGCTGCATGAAACCTTTGGCAAATTCCTTGCTTCCTTCGAGTACGGCTCCAGCCTTTGATGGACCGATAACTGGTACTTGCTTCAATTCGTCATCGTTTTTGAAGAAATCATATACCCCCTTCACCAATGGGTCTTCCGGACCTACTACTACCATGTCAATGCCGTGGGCCGTTACAAACTGCTTGATACCTTCAAAGTCATCGGCTTTGATAGCCACGTTTTCGCCTACTTCACGCGTACCGGCATTTCCCGGAGCGATGTATAACTTTTCAATTTTCGGGCTTTGTGCGATTTTCCATGCCAGTGCATGTTCGCGTCCTCCTGAACCTAAAAGTAAAAGTTTCATATATGTATCTGTTTTTTAGTCTATTATTTCAAATGGTCTTCAAAATAGCGGGTGATGTGTTCGTGCAGGTGTACACGGTCACGTCCCATCATGTTATGTCCATCTTCCGGATAAACGAAGAAGTCCGGATGGGTACCAGCTTCAATACAAGCTCTCAGGAATGAGTAACTGTGTTGTGGTACACAAGTGGGGTCCGTACCTCCGATAATGATTTCCAGACGGCCTTTCAGGTTGCCAGCCTTCTGTTTCAGGTCGGAACCCTTGTATCCTTCCGGATTAGACTGTGGTGTGTCCATGTAACGTTCACCATACATTACTTCATAGAACTTCCAGTCAATGACCGGTCCTCCAGCCACACCTACCTTGAAGATGTCAGGATAAGTCAGCATCAGGTTGGTTGTCATGAAGCCACCGAAGCTCCAACCATGTACGCCGATTCGTTCACCGTCTACATAAGACAGTGATTTCAGAAACTCAGCACCTTTTACCTGGTCTTTCATCTCTTCTACTCCCAAATGGCGGAATGTACAGTTCTCAAAAGCCAATCCTCGGTTGTCACTTCCCCGGCTGTCTACTGTCAGCATCACATACCCTTTCTGAGCCATGTATAAATCCCATCCTCTGGCATCATAAAAACGTGTGTTGTGGATGAGCTGTGCATGCGGTCCACCATATACGTAGATAATGGCCGGATATTTTTTGTTAGGGTCAAAGTCCACGGGTTTAATCAGGCGGTAATACAAGTCTGTTTTTCCGTCTGCCGCCTTAAAGGTACCGATGGTAATTTCCGGCAACTTAAACAGGCTGTTCATCGGGTCATCAGCTTTCAGCAATGTAGTTCCTTTCTTTCCGTTGGTAGGCAGCAAAGTGATTTCACGTCCTACTTGGAATGAAGAGAAGTTGTCAATCAGGTAAGTACCACTTTCAGAGAGTGAAGCCCGGTGCATGCCGTCTTTTTCTCCTAGTAATGTTCGTTTTCCGGTTTTTACGTTGAGGCTGAACAGATTGGTTTGCAGCGGAGATATTTCTGTGCTACCGATAATAATTTCCTTCTTTCCTGCATTGAATCCAAGAATATCCTGCACCAGCCAGTCGCCTTGCGTCAAAGGAGTTACTTTCAGGTGTTCCAGATAGGTACTTCCTTCCAATTTGCCATTTTTCCATGTACCTTCTCCTTTTACCTTTGTATCTATCAGATACAAGTGGTTGAAACCGTCGCGCTGACTCTGATAAATAAATTTACTTTCGTCCCACGGCAGGAATACCAGCGGATGTTGAGGCTCTACGTATTTCGGATTCTTTTCTTCATACAATACCCCTTCTCGTTCACCTGTGGCAGCCTGATAGCTTACAAGTTGGGCATGATTCTGGTCACGGTTCAGTTCGATGACATAAATATGCTGCTCATCGGGCGACCAGCTAACGTTGGTAAAATAACGGTCGGTCGGGTCACCAGCCTGAAGGTAAGTTACTTTTCCAGTCTTTACATTGTACACTCCTACCGTTACTTTGTGGCTGGTCATTCCTGCCATCGGATATTTGTCTGGCTCAAGAGTTGCGATACGAGTCGATGTATTCACCTGAGGATAGTCTGTGACCATACTCTGGTCCATACGATAAAAAGCCAGATAGCTTCCTTTCGGGCTCCAGAATGTACCTTTATAAATACCGAATTCGTTACGATGTACAGCTTGTCCGTAAACTACCCCTTCTTCTGTTTGTGAAGGATTAATCTGGTGACTTTCCTCCCCTTTGCCGGTTACAAACAAACCGTTACCGACGGTATAGGCCACTTTGTCATTGG
This sequence comes from Phocaeicola plebeius DSM 17135, assembly GCF_000187895.1. GTDB lineage: Bacteria > Bacteroidota > Bacteroidia > Bacteroidales > Bacteroidaceae > Phocaeicola > Phocaeicola plebeius. Next base: position 23,235 of record NZ_DS990126.1, read on the forward strand.
TTTTGCAAAAGTCAAGGTTGGAAGCTTTTTCGTTCAGACGGAAAATATTTGTAATTTTTTTCTGGCCGAAGTCATATTCCACCCAATAATTGTTCTGCTGAAATACAATGACTTTACGTTCTGCCCAAGGCAATGAAGCCGACATCAGGCTGCGAAGCGGTTTTAGTTCATGCGACAGCTGATAGGGCTTTTCTCCTTTTTCAATAGCTTGATTTACCTCTTTCAGTGTGACAAGTATGGTTTCCTTGCCGTCTTTCAACTGAATGCTGCGGATGTTTTCCACATCCGCACGTATACATACATCTCCCCACCATTGCAGTCCCGGAATGTTTTTAGGAACTAGGTTAAAATAATTGTTTCCGCCCGGAATCACATCTTCCAGTGTATAGGCTTTCTTTTCCTGGGCAAAAGTGGTGAGAGTGGTCATACAGCACAAAAAGAATAAAAAGAATATACGTTTCATATTCTGTCCGTTTTTAATCTTGTGAGTTACCTTCTTCCTCGCTGCGGCGTCTGTGCATGTAGCGTGGGGCAGGAGCCGCTTTCGGGCGTCCGTCATCTGTAGAAGGACGCGGAGTGCGTGGTTTCGAATCTTCTTTATATTTGAATTCTTTACGGCGTTCACGGGTAAATTCTTTTCCGTCACCTGCTTTACGTCCGCGGAATGTTTCTTTACGGTCAGCATCTTTACGGAATCCTTCTTTACGGTCGCTGCGGAAACCTTCTTTCCGTTCTCCACGACCTCCGTCTTTGCGCTCCTTACGGCCGTATTCCACTTTTTCTCCCTGACGGCGTGGACGTGCCGGTCTTTCTTCACGTTTCGGCTTAAACTCCTTGTCACTGTTGTCGGAACGGAATTCCTTGTATTTCCCGTCAAACAACTGGTATTTACGGAACTGACATTCCAATGCTCCATTAAACAATGGTACCTTTATAGAAGCTTTTAGTCCAATCTGGTCAAAGCATTCGTCACGGTAACTCAGAATCCAGGCGTCGTTTCCTGTGAATGCATGCTTCAAGCGTTCACCAATCATCTGGTAAAGTCCCAGCAGGTCTTCTGAAGAAATACGCTCTCCGTAAGGAGGATTGGTGATGATAATACTTTTCTGGGCAGGTTGTTCAAACTGCTGGAACGGTTGGATTTTCAGGATGACATCCTTGCTTACTCCTGCAGCTTTCACGTTATGCTGAGCAATTTCGTTTGCTTTCGGATTGTTGTCGTATCCATAAATCTTATGAGTAAATTCACGTTCCTGTGAATCATCGTTATAGATGGCGTCAAACAAATCCTGGTCAAAGTCTTTCCATTTCTCGAATCCGAATTCTTTACGGAATACACCCGGAGCGATATTGCGTGCAATTAAAGCAGCTTCGATAGGTATAGTTCCTGAACCGCACATCGGGTCTATCAGGTCACATTCACCTCTCCAGCCTGTCATTAAAATCATACCGGCTGCCAATACCTCATTCAACGGTGCTTCCACCTGTTCCTGGCGGTATCCTCTACGGTGAAGTGATTCACCTGAACTATCCAAGGCAAGTGTACACTCTTCCTCTGCAATATGGATGTGAATAGCCAAATCCGGGTTACTGATACGTATAGAAGGGCGGTTGCCTGTCTTTTCGCGGAAATAGTCGACTACCGCATCTTTCACTTTGTATGCCACGAATTTAGAATGACGGAATTCATTAGAGAACACTACGGCATCCACCGAGAAACTACTCATGTTGTCCAGATAGTTTTCCCATGCGATACTCTTTACGGCCTCATACACTTCGTCGGCAGTCTTCGCAGTAAAATGTTTGATAGGTTTTAAGATACGGATGGCAGTACGAAGGCAGAAATTAGCCTTATACATCATGGCTTTGTCTCCGGTGAAAGAAACCATACGTCGTCCGATTTCAATGTTGCTGGCTCCTAATTCCGTGAGTTCCTGTGCCAGAACTTCTTCCAGTCCCTGGAAGGTCTTGGCGATAAGCTCGAATTCTTGATTCATCTTGATAAAATTACGTAATTTCAATTGATTGGGCAAAAATACGAAATTTCAGGTTGCTAGTCAACTGTTTGATTTGGTTTTCTATGTAAAGAGCTTATCTTGCAATGGAAAATTAGGTTATGATATGTAGATACTATAAGTATCTTTCTTATTAAGATTTTAATTTGCAGAATTCTTGTTTTTCTGTTTTATTATTGTGAGATGTTTTCTTTTTGTAAAGAAATATGACTCGTTTTTATCGGATATAATTAATATAGGCTGTTTCATATCTATGTTGAAACAGCCTATGTAATGTTGACCTATTGAATTTTATCTCGGAATGAAGATGCAGGAAGTTGGTCTTTGTTGACTAAGTTTGCTCGTGTAAAAGGCCGCCATCCATAACGTATATATTGGGGGTTCTTTACCTGATTAGTATAAACCTTAATTTTATTCCCTTCAATTATAGCTTGGGCAGGGAAATACATTCCTTCGTGTTCTGCTAATTCAAAACCTGTAAGAGGATTTCCGTCAGAACTGTGTAACCCTTCTGCATAATCAAATTCTATAATAACTTCATTATTTTTACTTATTGCTTTTTTATAAAGAGGACCGGATGGGAGTAAAGAATAATGATAAGTTTGATTTAATGCCCATCTAGCTAAACGCTCTCCAATAGGACGTTTATCTTTAGGGTGTACATCCAGTGAATCACCTTTATCGGAGGAGACAGCCATACCAGTATGGGGTAATTCATTCATTAAGCGTCGTTGGCTATCTCGAAACCAGGTCCATGAGGGACGGTTTAGGCTTGAAAGTTGTACAAAATAAAAAGGCATGTCAGGGTTATTCCAGTTGTCTCTCCATCCATTAACTAGAAGTTTGAATAATCTATAATGGGCTTCCATATTGTGAGCATTTGATTCTCCCTGATACCAGATTATTCCTTTGAGCGGGTATTGTTGTAGAGGAAGTATGCCGGCTTCATATAAATAACAAGGTTCATACGGGTGTCGTTTGAATGTATTTGTACTTTGTTTTAAATTTAATAAGGCTCTTTCTCTAGCCCAGTCTTGGATAAAGTCGTTGTTTGTCCAGTCTTTCAGTATTGCTGGAAAATACTTTTCTAAAGAGTGACGATCAACCCAGGATTCAGTGGTAGATCCTCCTACAGCGTTGCAGATCAGTCCTACAGGGACTTTTAAACTGTCTTGTAACATTTTTCCGAAATAGTATGCTACAGCAGAGAAAGTTGCAGCAGTATTGGGGGTACATTCTTTCCATGAAGTAGTCTGGTAATATAGTAAGTGATTAACAGAATCAATAGCATCTGTGGGCCATTCTGAAGCATTAGTCTCCCATTTCCCTTTCATATGAAATAAACGAATCTGAGAGTTATATGCTTGGGATACAGCTGTAGAGCCATCTTGGGTTTGTTGCAACATGAACTGCATGTTAGATTGGCCAGAGCATAGCCATATTTCTCCTGCTGCTACATGATGAAAAGTATGTGATTGCTGTGGAGTTTGTATGGAAAGTTCATAATTATCTCCAGCCTTTATCGGATCTAAGATTACTTCCCATTTACCGTTTTTATCAGCAATTGTTTTTTTCTTTTGTCCGTCAATACTTACAGTGACAGGAGTTTTCGTATTAGCTGTGCCATGAATACGTAGTGGGGTATTACGTTGTAATACCATATAATCAGTATAGAGCATCGGTAGTTTAAGCCCTCCATAATCGCCAGTGATAGCTGAGTATGCTGTCTGAGCCAGAATATGTGCTCCTTCTTCATTAGGATGAATGGCATCAGGCAATAAAATAGGGTAAGGGTATAATGGGGTATGGAAATCTATGAGCTCTGCCTGACTTATTTGTGCAACGACTTTAATTGCTTCTTGAATTTCTTCATGCCATTGTTGGGTACCTGAGATAAAACGAGGATGTCGGTCAGCTATTGGGGTAATGTATGCCAATAGAATGCGGCATTGAGGATTGACTCTTTTAAAAGACTCTATTAGCTTCAAATAATCATGAACGAACTCATCTCTGTAGTTAGGCCAGTTTCTTGGATCTGTGTCATTGATACCAAGGTGAATGACTACAATATCTCCAGAAAAATCAAGAGCTTTTTGATATTCCTCTTGTTGAATATAAGGACGATGTCCATGTGCTAGTAGAGTGGCGCCTGGCTTTCCAAAATTACCCACAGAATATTTCTTTCCCAGTAGCTTCTGTAATTGTGCAGGATAAGAGTCTGCATCACGGTTTGTGATGCCGGTGCCATATGTGATACTGTTTCCTACACAAGCGACTTTTATTGTTTCTGTAGCTTGTATCGGTTGCCGCAAAAAGGCAAACAGCCATACTAGTGAAATTAAGATAGATTGTTTCATTTTATTTTTTTAGATAAGGGGTAATTATTTCTTTCCATAACATGTAACCTTTTCCTAAAAGGTGTAGTCCGTCATTGGTATATTCTGGTTTCATTTGTCCATTATCATCTACAAAGTGAGTGAAAAGATCAATATATTTCACATTTTCTTTTTGGCAAATATTTAAAATAGCCTGATTAATGTCAGGGATTTCTTGCCAATGGGAGGTATGTTCTTGAAACATGTTGTATTTTGTGGTAACAGGTAATACACTTTGTATCAAGATTTCTGTGTACGGTGACTCTTTTTTTATTTTTTGTATGATTTGTTGTATATCAGAGGCAATATTATTCGGAGATTCTCCTTGAGGAACGTTGTTGATTCCAATCATTAGAAAGATTTGTGCAGGCTTTCCTTTAAGGAGGACAGAGATTCTATCATAGACTCCCCAAGTAGTATCTCCACTGATTCCTCTATTTTTGACATGGGGATTTTGGAATAATTCACTCCATTCTCCTCCGTCGGTTATACTATTTCCGATAAAAAGAATATCATCCGAACTTGTTGGAAGTTGTTCAAATAATGAAGCTCGTTGGTAGTAATAAGTAGAATATTTTCTTTCTGTTTGTCCGAAAGTAGATAGGCTTACTGCTAAGCCTATGATGAATAATATTATTTTGTTCATGGGTATATAGTATTAAACAGATTAAAATTATTTTTTATCGGGGGAATAAATAATATTGTCTATTTCTTTTTTCCCGTCAGGAGATACAAAGACAGCATTGAACATCCATTTTACCAATCTGACTTCTGGGATTTTAAACTTTCCTACAGGTAACTTGAGGAAGAGTTTGTTCCATCCTTTTTGTAAAGTGACTTGTATTGGCAGACGGGAGGCTGCATTTTCATTCATTAATGGAATTTCATTTGATCGGTCTTTATGGGTATTCTTCCAAACAGGTGGAAGTAGTTCTTTATTATTCAGCCAAACACGGCTACTTTTATAGTCCCATGTTCCTTGTTTTGGGGCTAGGTCACTTTCGGAACGACTGTAGTTCTGAAAATCCAAGAATAGTCCTACGTGTTGTTCGTAAGGAGAAAATACCCAAGTAGTAGCATAAGCTGTATGATTTTCCTTTGGAGAAGTATAGAACCCAGGAATTAAATCTCCCCATACATGGCGTAAGTATACTCCGGCTCCATAAATGATGCGGCTTTGATAGGTTTTTCCTTTATATAAATAGCTTTCTTTTTCTTCCTTTTCTGGTGGAAATGAACGGGGCAAATCCCCTTCGTTAGGGAATGCATCTGTGATGCGCCATACTACATTAGTTTGTTTAACATAGGGAAAAGGTTCGTTTGTGAATGTATGTTCTTTATGCCAAAGCATTCTATTTTCAAAATCAACAAACTGAGTATAGATTCCTGTGTCGTTTTTCCATAAAAGGTTAGTCTGCTCGTCAAAATACCCATATCCTCCTCCTTTCCAGCTTCGTTCTGCTAGAGCCAGCATGTTGGCATATAGATTGTTTTCTGCTACGATTTGTTTTTCATCGCTGAGATAACGGTCGTTCCATATAGCCAAAATACTTCCTGCAATATCTTCGTTTCCCATATCTTGATTATAAATACGGCTATTGTATAAAGCTACCAAATCAGCAAAAATATCAAAATGATTAATGTAATGATAGCGGCTGTCGATTGCTGGAATACTTGATTGGGCTTTTCCTCGGTAACTCCATAGCTGTGTCATGTCTATTTCGCCTGCTTGGTATTGCCAACCTGGGTTCCATGAAATGACTTTCTTTCCTTTTTGGCGAATATAGGTTACCATTTCTGGTACGAATTGTGGATTTGTAAATTGTACTTCGTCTGTACCAATATGTATATAAGGTGTATCAAATGTTTCACACACCTCATCCATGAGTTGTTTTAGAATAGTCATTCCTTTTTCACTTTGCATATCAGTTCGGAAGGTTTTGACAAAAGCTTCACTATGTCCGGGCATATCAATTTCGGGAATTAATGTGACATGTCGCTGTTTGCAGAAAGCCACAAGATCTTTGGCTTCTTGTAGGGTGTAATACTTTCCAGGCATACGGCTCATGTTTTCAGGAGCATTGAGTTCGGGGTATATTTTACTTTCCAGTCTCCAAGCTTGATTTTCTGTTAGATGCCAATGGAATACGTTGATTTTGAATTTACTGAGTAAATCAATTTCTTTTTTTAGTTCTTCCATGGAAATATAAGTACGTCCTACATCATGCATAAATCCCCTGATGCGAAAAGCAGGCCAGTCAATAACCTCACAGGTAGGAAGAAAATGATATTCATTACTTTTGCAAGTCAATTGCTGTATAGTTTGCAAAGCTCTGTATACTCCTGTAGAAGAGGTCGCTGTGACATAGATTTGTTTTTCTGTAATTTTTAGTTTATAACCTTCATTTGAATTAATAGGAATTTCAGGTAGGTTATCTATAATGCTAATTTTAATGATCTTATCGGTTTGTACAGAGGTTGAGGATGCCTTGTTGCCTTGTAGCCAGTCTTCCCATTCTTTTGATATATTACTTTCTGTTGTTTCAAGATGTATTTGATCTAATACTAATTGTTTTCCGGTAAAAGTTATTTTTTGTGGATAGGGTAGAAGAGGGTAGAAATTGTTTCCTTTGCAAGGGAACAAAAATAGTTGCAAAATGAGAATCGTAAGTAAGCAGCGTTTCATGGTGGTATATATAGAAGAAGAGGATATTCCCTTTCAGGAATATCCTCTTGGAATTAAACTTATTATTCAAGATTTAATATCCTGGTGTTTGTTTTAGTGCACTATTTTCTCCTAAAGTATTTTCGTCAATAGGCCATAGCAAGCGTGAAGAATTTGCATCAGAATATTTGGTTGCATAATCATCTCCCATAAGGCGGATATCATACCAGCGTTTTCCTTCAAATAAGAATTCTCTCATTCTCTCTTTCAGAATAGTTTCAATAGGATTGTCATCACTGCCTACAAATCTGTTATTGGCATAGAAGGAAGCATCTTTGTCATTGGGGTATGCTATTTCGTTTCTATGTTCGTTAAAATATTCTGTCCCATAGGCACGTTCACGCACTTCATTGATTTCTGCAGAAATATCTTCTCCTAAGAAGGCTTTGGCAGTTGCTAATGCAAGCAGGCAGTCTGCATATCGGTAGATTGGATAGTCATCTAGCCAGCTTCTAGTTGCGTCACCATCCAATAATACTCCCTGGAATTTATAAGCGATGGGCGCTTTGAATGTAATTTGCTCATTTTCTTTGCTATAAATTCCTTTTAAAGAATTTGCTTTTCTGCTGTCTCCTTCACGGTACAGTTGAGTGTATAGATCTTGTTCAATCTGGTAACGTATAAGTCCGTTAATATCTGCAATTTCACTATTAGATAATGGAGTTCCATTTTCGTCACAGTAAGAAGAGAAGAATTGCTGGTTCATTACCATATTCATACGATATTGGTCATTCCAGAGGCTGTATTCGTTTCTTCCGTTATGTATAGCGAAAATGATTTCGTCATTTTCTTTATTATCGTATGCAAATACTTTTTTAAAGTCGTTCAACAATCCTACACCAGCTGTTTTTACTGCCATTAACGCATTCTTAGCTGTAGTGTAATCACTTTCTCCGCCATTCATTTGTTTTCCGCTCCATAAGTAAACTTCTCCTTTCAGCATCATTGTGGCTGCTTTTGACCAATAGCATTTGCCGTATTTGAAAGAATAGTCATCACCAAAGGCATCTTCTGAACTTTGGATATCTTTTTTAATTTGGGTCATTACATCAGCTGCAGATGAAGCGGCTTTGCTAGGATTACCTATATCAATGGAGTTACCATTAGTATAATCTAACTGGAGTACTACATCACCCCATGAACGTAGCAAATGGAAATATACATAAGCTCTTAAACCATAAGCTTCTCCTAGGTAATAGTTTTTAGTACTTGCATCTAGTAAATCTGTAGACTCAGTATGACTAATCATCAAGTTTAATTGATTAATTAATACATAGAAATCTCCATAATTGCTAATCACAGGGTTGGCTGCATTTAAAGTGTTGTCAATCATTCTCTCCACTCCTTGAGTAGCTTCTCCAGTGAATGGATTGGAATTGTAAATATCAGCGCGAGGTTCTCCCAATTCGAAAATAGTATAAGATCTTTCGCGGAGCAGACCGTGAAGTCCCACATTAAATGCCTCAAATTGAGCCGCATCTTTCCAATAGTTTACATCAGTAATACTACTAACAGGTTCCATGTCCAAGCAACCAGTAAAAGATGTTGCCAGACATCCGGCTATAATATAGTTGAATATTTTTTTCATAATTGTTGTTTTTTCAGAATGTTACAGATAAGCCAAACAATAAGGTTCTAGGAGTTGGATAACGGCCATTATCAATACCTCGTCCGTAAACTGTAGATACGGCTGGTTCAGGCGATACACCGTCATATCCAGTAATATAGAATAGATTTTGTCCTGTTACATATACAGATGCATCTTGCATACCTGCTTTACCAATCCATTTCTTTGGCAAAGAGTAACTGAGGGTAATCTCTCTTAGTGCCAGATAATCTCCTTTTTCATAGAAACGTGAACTATTATTATCGACAGCTGTAGTACCATTGTTAGAACGAGTAATGTTTTTCTTGTTCAACTGGTCAGCATAAGTGAAGACTGGAAGATCCGTATCAGGATTCGTTTCACTCCATGTGTCATGCACTTTATCTATGATATTAAACTGTCCTTGATACTGTCCTAAAGAACGGGCCTTTAAGTCGTTGTAAATAGTGTGTCCTACGGCATAGTCGAAACGTGCGTACAATGACCAGTTCTTGTAAGATAAGGTCGTTGAGAATCCACCTGTTACTTTAGGGAATATATTACCAACTACAGCACGGTCAAGGCTGTTAATCTTTCCATCCTTATTGATGTCTTCCCAGCATACATCTCCTGGTTCTATGGGTTTCCATCCGTTTGATTCAGCATAAGTTACACCTGTCTGTGGGTTTATTTCATTGGCCATACCTGGTCCATACAAGTTGGCAACTTCGTCAATGACCATGTTGGCGTTAGCTTTTACATCATTCCAATCTCTAAAGATATGATTCTGTACATAACCTACCATATCACCGAGTTTTCCACCTTCTCTATAGCCGCCAATCCATTTGGTCGGAGTCTCTCCTGTTTCAGGGTTGTAGAGTCCAGCTGCCACTTCATAACCATCAATCTGGTTAAATGGTTTGTCACTTGTAGGTAATTTTAAAACCTTGTTTGACACTGAGGTTAAGTTAGCAGAAACTTCCCAGTTAAAACCTTTGGCATTAGACAGAATATTAGCTCTTACCTCCATTTCAAATCCTGAGTTACGCAATTTTCCCAAGTTGGTTTTCATGCTTGAGAAACCAGTATATGCAGGCAGATTCACATCGGTTAGCAAATCATCTGTTGTTCTGTTGTAATAGTCGAAGATGAAGCTTAACCGATTGTTGAAGAATCCTAAGTCCAAACCGGCTTCAAATGAACGGCTCTGTTCCCATCTTAGTCCTGTATTTATTAATGAAGAGTTATAGTATGCAGTTGCACCATCATAGTTACCTGCTCCAATCTGTTTATAAATTCCGTAAATATCAAAGTTTCCGATACCATTTACGTTACCGTTTACTCCATAACTTAAACGTGGTTTGATGTTACTGATTACTTCTGAAATTTTAGATTCTTTCCAGAAATCTTCTTCTGTGACATTCCATCCCACAGAAACTCCAGGGAAGAAACCCCAACGGTTGTCTTTCAATCGAGAAATACCGTCGTAACGAGCTACTAATGAAAGCAGGTATTTCATTTGATAGTTATAGTTGATACGGCCGAATACTGATGCGATTCGATAACCTGTTTTTTCAGAAGTGGTAGATGTACGTGTAGCTCCAGCATTCAGAGTTGGAATATCGTCTGTTGGAGAGTTCTGAGTTTTAGCTTCCATCATAAACTCATTATAGCCGAAGTATTCACTTCCTACCATTACATCCAAATTGTGCTTGTCTTTGAATGTATCCTTATAATTCAATGTTCCATTGACCTGAATCTGAGTATAGCGTTCTATCTTTGCACTAGCATCACGTGTATTATTGGGTGTTGATGAGGTTTGAGTTTGATATGATTTATTGAATGTTTCATATTGATAATCATAATGGTAAAGCGATGAGTTTCCGCTGAATGTCAGCTTTTTAGGAATAATATCCAGATCGAAACCAAAGTTATATGTCGCTTTACGTGTACCATCTTCACTAGTCAGTTTGTCTCGATAATATTCAGGATTACCATCACCTGTTCCCCAACCTGATGCAGGCGAACCATCTTCGTTGTATGGATTCCATGTCGGACGTTGTGAGCGTGTACGATAGAATAATTCATAAGAACCAATCCATAACGATGGTTGCTGTGACCATGTGTAGGTAGCACCGGCTTTCACATTTAAGAATGGGAAAATCTTGTAGGTACCGCTTACAGATCCGTTGAAGCGTTTGTATCCAGTTCCCTTAATCTGACCATCTTCATTGTAATATCCCATGCTGGCCATGTAAGTACCTTTATCATTTCCTCCGGTAATATTTACATAATGATCTTGTGTCAAAGCTGTATTAGCAAAAACTGCATCATCCAACTGACCACTATAATCCTTATAAAGAAGCTGTTTACCTTCATAGTATGGATCATCCATAACTAACCAACCTTCATTTCTTAGATGAGAATTTTCATCGGTTAGATATTTTACGTCGATAAGGTCATTTTGTGTACCATATCCAGTTTGAGTATCTACGCTTGCTGCTCCCGGTACGTTGTTTGTATAACGTTTATAACCCAGACGGTTATAGTAAAGATAATCGTGGGCATTACAGAAATCATATCCGTAACGTGCAAAGTTTACACCCAGTTTAAATTTATAGTTTACTGAAGCTTTACCTGCTTTTCCGCTTTTTGTTTCTACAAGGATAACACCTCCGTTGGCACGTGCACCATAGATAGCAGTAGAAGCGGCATCTTTCAATACTTGTATAGATTCAATATCTGAAGGGTTGATGTCACTCATGCTTTCGCGAATAATACCATCAACAACAATCAATGCTTTACTATTACCACCGGTAATTGTTGCTCCACCACGAAGAGTGATATCAGGTTCAGCTCCAGGCTGTCCTGTTGTATTGATAACTCGCAAACCTGTTACAGAACCTTGTAAAGCCTGTCCTGCGTTACTCATAGCAGCATTTTTCAGAACTTGATCATCCATTTTTGAAATGGCCGTAGTCAATGCAGCTCGTTTCTGTGAACCACCATATCCGGTTACGACAACTTCTTCCAATGTTTGGGTATCTTCTTTCAGAATGATGTTAATCGGAGTACCATCCCATTTTATGGTTTGTGTAATATATCCTACGAAAGAAATTTCAATAACATCTCCTTTCTTTACGTTTGATAGAGAGAAGTTTCCGTCAATGTCTGTAATTGTTCCATTTGTAGTTCCTTTTACTATTACAGAAGCTCCAATGACAGATTCACCTGTTGCGTCTTTCACAATACCTTGACATATACCAGATTGTTGTACAATGTCAATTTCAGATTCGTTTTTTGATAAGTCCGCATATGCCATACCCGTAGATAAACTGCCTAGTAACAGCCACATACCGACTGACTTCATTTTTCTATTCATAATTCATGCATATATAAGGTTAAAGTTTGCGATTGATGATTCTTCAGTTAACTTAAGGCCTTTTTAAAATGAATTTTATTAATACGTCTATTTGCATGCGACAAATATAGAAATAAAAATTTGATATCACAATTATTTGATAAAATATTTTATGAAATGTCGATTTTATTTGTATTGTATTTCTGTTTCTGCCGATAGTTTATAAAGCTGAATTTCTTTTATTATGGTTCTGATTATACGTATAATGATAAAAATATTATTTATATATGCTGATATTCAGCCATAAAAGAAGGGATATCAATTATGATATCCCTTCTTTTATTGAAATCTTTATATAATAAATTATTTTATAATGTCTCTTAGCTTGATGCTTTGGAAAGTCATGTGAGCTACACTGCTTTCATATAGTATACCGATAGTTTCTTTATCTATCATTGTCAGGCAGGAATATCCCCAATTGTATCCTTCATCTAACAGAAGCTGATGTTCCGGACTCCAGGTATTTCCTCCATCCATGCTGATTTTAATTGTCATGTCTTTGCGGGCATTTGTTGAATTGGGGTTGGAGAAAATTAAAAGATCTTTACCCAATACATTGTCTTTCGCTTTTACACTAATCAGACTAGCCATACATACGGGTTCTATTAAGGCAGTACGAGATGATTCGTGTTCTTTCCAAGTTTTACCTAAATCTTTGGTAGTATATACTGCGCGGCTTCCTCCTCGGTTGTCTCTCATGTTCAGCATTAAAGTGCCAGGTTCAACTTCTGCTACTTGTGCTTCCGTAGTGTTTGTACGTGCATGGTGGTGTATGGTCCATGTTTCTCCACGGTCTTTGCTATACATGATACCCGCATTGGGGATTCGGGTTTTGTCGATAAACTGAATGGGGAATACCAATGTACCATCTTCCATTGTGATGCCTCGTCCCGGTCCTTGCAATAAAAAATACCATTCCGGAAGCTTCACCTGTTCTGTGATATTGATTGGTTCTGACCAGGTCTTTCCATCATCTGTACTTTTGGCAAGTACCAATTGAGCGGTATGGTTCAAGTCCATTCCCTGATGTGAACTCCACCATGCTCTCTGGTTACCCATTCCGTGCGTCCATGCTGCTACAATCCATACAGTGTTAGTTTTGGTGTCTACTAAGATAGAAGGGTCACCTACACCATTCTGAGCTGAAGGAAGTCCACCGTATTCTTTGAACGATAGAGGCAAGCGCATTTTCTCCCATGTTTTTCCTCCATCTGTACTGCGGCTGAGACCTATGTCGATATGTTCTTGTAAATCTACACTGCTGTTGTAACGTACATCGTATACTCCCAACAAAGTGCCTTTGTTTGTAGTAACCAGTCCGGGAATACGGAAAGCGGCTGAACCGTCATCACCTGCATGGCGAACTCCTACTGCCATTCTTTGTACGACTTTTTGTTCAGTTGTACTTTTTGTAGGTATAATTTTTCCGTCACCTTTTACTTGAGTTACTTCTGCACAGATTTTTGTATGTAGTGAAGCGGTAGGCTGCATTTCTATGCTAATCCAGAAGAAATTATATCCAGGAAAGAGGTTTTGTTTTCCTTCGAGTGTTAGAGTATTGCTCTTAGGTGTTGCTTCTGCTTTTTTTATAGAATAGGACGGATTAGCCGAAAGGGTTTGTCCCGGATTGTTGCTGGAAATGTATTCTACGGGAGCAAAGCGTTTTTTCCCTCTGTCTTGTGGGGCTTCTGTTCCTCCATAATACAATTTAATAGCTTTGATTTGTGACAAAGGTACGTTCTTGTCGAACGAGATAGTGACATTGTCAAGGGTCTTTGTTTCTTTGGCATCGAGACGCAGATAAGCCAAGACATTATCATGTCTTTCTATTAATATCGGTACTTGTGGAGTTTTAACAAAGACGGTATCAGCAGCGTGCAGACCGATGGAAAGCATTCCGATACATAAGGATAATAGTTTTTTCATAATGCAGTTGCTGGTTTAGATTTTTATTTTTGCTATTAGTTTTCTTATTTTCCCTTCTCCGATTACAGGTGCATGTGGATCTTCCGGATATACGATAGCAAATTGTCCGGGAAGTAAATCAACAAAGGTGGTGGGTACATCTGAATAGAGTGCGCAATCACCTTCTTCCTGATATGCTTGTTTCAGTTGGTTTACATCTTCAATGGCTTTCCAACCGATACGTTCTTTCCCTTCTAGGAGGATATGTATATCAATGTAGTCACGATGTACTTCCAAAACCTGCTCAGCTTCTTTCACGCATGTGGGATTTACGTTGTTGATAAACAGGTTATCTCCATCCAGTTCTATTCTTCCACATGGTGTATGCAGTAAGTCGTGACTCTTTACGTAATCGAACAATTGTTTAAATAAAGGATGTAGCGGTTCGATTCTGCTACTATTTTGTAAATTGGAAACAATCATAATATATAAAAGTTTTTAGTTATTCCATATTGTCAGTTTTAGGACGTAAGAAATACAACTGTACGCCAAGAGCAATAGCCACCACGATGGCTAGCATGGCAAAACCGGCTCCTAAATTGCCGCTATCACCCCATCGTCCTAAAAGGTGAGTAATGAAAGCACCGGCAGATACACCAATCATATTCATCACTCCATAGGCAGTAGCCCGTTGTTTGTGAGATACAAACTGACAGAGGATAGGCATGTTATTAGTATCAAAAATTCCATAGCCGATACCAAACAGCAGTCCGGCACCTACTACTGCTACCAGATTATGTCCGAATCCTAATAGAAGTAGTGACGGAATGGTCAGTCCCAAACCGATAGCTCCGGTATATACGCGTCCACGTAGATTTTTCTGTACCCATTTATCCGATAAAGGACCGCCAATAAGGACTCCGATAAACGAAGATACGGCGATAGTTATAGTAGAGATAGGTCCGGCTTGTGACATGGGTAAATCAAGGTTTTCGGCAAACAAGGTCGGGAGCCAGTTTTTGGTAGCCCATCCGGGGAGACTTGGGGCTGCAAAGTAGAGTAAGATTACCCAGAAAGCTACGTTGGTTAGCAAGGATTTCAGACTGGTAAAGACGCTATCTTTCTCTTTTTGTGGATTGGCTTGCAGTTTTTCTGTAGGAAGAATCTCTGTTTTTTTGTCATGTAAAAATAACATCAGAATTACGGCATAGGCAATTCCGATGATACCGAACCAATGGAAAGTGGTGTGCCAGGAAAAAGCATCGGCTACAGTTGCTCCGAATCCTCCGATAGCTTGTCCTGTGTACAAACCGGTCATGTGGATACCTACGGCTAAAGAGCGAGATTTTCCGGTGTGGTAGTCTGCAATCAAGGAAAGTCCGGCGGGAATGTAGAGTGCTTCGCTCACTCCCATTAAAGCACGCAGAAAGACAATTTGGTTGAAAGTTTCGGCTATTCCCATCAGATAGGTTACGGAAGACCATACGAACAAACTTCCAACAATCAGCCATTTGCGGCTCATACGGTCGGCTATGACACCCGATACGGGACTCATTAGTGCGTAAATCCAGAGAAAGATTGCCATCAGATAGCCGAAATTGGTAGCTGATTGCAGTTCTACAATATCGACCTGCATCGCATCTTTCATGGTGCTAAGCATTTGTCGGTCCATATAGTTAAGCAATGCCACCCCCCATAGTAGGCCTACAACAATCCACGGATAAATTTTTGAGTTTTTCATATATTATGGTTATTCAGTTAGTAATGTAACTTGCCGGATTATTCTCCGGCAAGTATTTCTTTACATAATGTATATCCTTTTATCATCATTCTTGGAATATGGAAAGGACCTTTAAAGAGGTTGCCTTTCGCAGGTTGGGCTACTGTTCCGTCGCGGTGCAAGTATCCGTACCATTCTCCAAATTCACTGTCAGGAAAGTGAGCATACGTCCAGTCACTGATTTGTTTGTGACGTTTCAGGTATTTCTCGTCCTTGGTCAGTTTATATGCATATAAGTTAGCGATGATGGCCTCTGTTTGTGGCCACCAGAATTTCATGTCTTGTGAATAATCCTGTGGAGGAAGATTCTTGCAATCCTTGAAGTTGATGATACCTCCATACTGTTTGTCCCATCCCCATTCCCAGGACCAGTCAAGAATGGTCAGAGCCATGTCAATGAGCTCTTTGTTGTCGTTCATGTTACGTGCTACATCGAACAAGAACCAAGAGGTCTCGATACAATGTCCCGGATTGATGGTACGGCCATTCATTGTATCGATAAATTCTCCTTTAGAGCCAACCATTTCCAGTAAAGCCTTGAATTCAGGGTGCATGAAATAGTTTTTCAATGCATAAATAGATTCTTCAATCTGTGTATCGAGTTCAGGATCTGAAATGACTTTCTTGATGCTGGAAGCCACATTGACCATAATCATGGTGATGGAATGGCCTTGTGCCTGAACAGTGGGTAAATATTTCGGTTCAAGTATACCTGGAGTATTCAGGAAGTGGCGCATGCGCTTGAATAAGTCAAGTGCTTTTTGGGCATATTCCTTATTACCGGTAGCCAGTGCATATTCCGACATGGCGATGGCAGCAAAACTTTCAGAAAATACGTATCTTCTTTTCCGGAGCGGAGTTCCGTTTGCTGCTACCTCGAAATACATTCTTCCATCAGTGTCGAAACAATGCTTTTCGATGAAATCGAGTGTAAGCTTTGCAGCATCCAGCCATTCAGGATTTTTTTCAATATTGTTATATGCGTACGAGCAAATGAAAGCAAAGCGTCCCTGAAACCAGACCGATTTAGTGGTGTCAATCAACTGACCGTTGCGTGCTACGCAGGTGTATATGCCACCGTGTTCTTTGTCAAGACCATTCTTCAACCAGAATGGCATGATGTTATGGGTGAGATCTTCCTTGTAGTTCTCGGCCCAATATTTAGCGTAAGTTTCTATAGACATAAGGATGGATTTAGAATTTGTTGCAACGGTCAAAGAAGTTGATGGCTTCCAGTTCAGCCTTCATGCGTGCTTCTTCTTCGTCTGTCATATTCTGGAACGGAGTACGGTTCTTACCCAAATCCAGCCCGATAAGTTTCATGATTCGTTTACCACCTACGATATTGCCGCGGTAATGGCAAATCACGTTGATCACATCCTGAGAGAAGTTCTGCAGTTCGCGTGCTTTTTCGATGTCACCAGCTTTCCATGCATCGATGATGCCAACCAAGTTGATACCGTTATAATTAGTTGTACCACCGATACCACCTTGTGCACCGCCCATAGCCAATGACGGAAGAATGGTCTCATCCTGGCCGTGCAACATGTCGAATTTTCCGTTCTTGTACAAGCGGCACTGGTTGTATTCGTAAATGCTTTCGTATGTATATTTGATACCTGCGAAGTTAGGAATTCTTCCGTCTACAGCTTTCAGCAATTCTACCATCGGTAAGAAAGCGCCATTGAATGCCGGAATGTGATAATAATAGAAAGGAAGGTTGGGTGCGCCTGCTGCGATTTCTTCACAATATTTCACCAGTTCTTCGATACGGCCAATTTTCGGAAATGGAGGAGCCATGGCACCGATACCCCATGCACCAATCTTTTGAGCATGTTCGGCCAGCATCTTGCTTGCCTTTACACAGCAGCTTCCTACGTGTACAATTACCTTGAAACCTTCGGGAGCAGCTTTCACCCATTCTTCTGCCAGTTTCATACGTTCTTCTTCGGTCAGCATGTAGCCTTCGCCAGATGAACCGTTGATAAACACACCTTTCAGTCCATTTTTTGCTAACATTTTTGCATAAGCAGCAATGGGTTCATAATTTACTTCACCATTTTCATAAAATGGAGTAAACGGGGCATCAATTAGTCCAATAATCTTTTCCATAATATTATATTTAATAAATTAGTTTATTTAATAGCTACAAAAATAAGGATATAATTTTTATATTACAAGGTTTTATGTGCTTATTTTGAAATTATTCTTCTTTTTTGAGAGGATAAACTGTAATTTTTGGAGTTCTTATGCCTGGTTTTATTTCTCCGCATATCATATATAAATAACCTTCACGATGTAGCAGGATGCCTCCTGCACGTGCCATACCTGAAATATTTGTTTTTATGGTCCATGTTTTATGGGTAAAGTCATAAAATAGAATATCATTATTAAATTTGTACCAAGAGGGGGCGTGAGTTAAATAATCTTTTCCTGCTTTTCCATCCAGTGCGTTTTTGAAGATGTGATAATTAACTCCTCCTGTCAGGATAAGATGTGTGTCTGTCTGCACACCGCTACCTCCTGCCATGCAACGTTTTTCTTTGTTTCCCTGATAAGGAATGTGAGAATCGTATTCCCAACGGTCAGTTTTTGGAGTATAACATAATATGTCATGTGAAAGGATACTGGTAGAAGAATCCGATGGGGCTTGAAAACCTCCAATCAAATAAAGCTTCTTTCCATCATTGACCAGAATAGGTTGTACTCGTTGAGGTCCAGGGAAGGAAGATAATTTTTGCCATCTGTCACATGTTTTTAAGTCCAGTTTGTATAATGCGTTTTGTCGCAGTTGTTGATTTCCTCCTGTGATGTAGATACATTCATTCAACATTGTGGCGGAGGCGTTGTCTATTGTTTCAGGAAGAGAAGGTAGCTGGTGGATTCGAAAGCTTTCAGAGGAAGGATCTTTTTGAATCCGGAATACGCTGGTCAGACAAGAATCTGTATTCATTCCCCCAATGCAGACTAGTCCCTGAGGTGTTTCTACACTGCAACCATACGCTACGGAACAGGGAAGATCAGATATTCTTGTCCAACGAGGAGATGCGGCATGAATATCCAGTGCATAGCATTGATTGTAATAGGCTTTTTCCCCTCCTTCGGCTGCAGGAATTGTCGGGAAA
The DNA here is from genome assembly GCF_000187895.1 of Phocaeicola plebeius DSM 17135. Lineage (GTDB taxonomy): Bacteria > Bacteroidota > Bacteroidia > Bacteroidales > Bacteroidaceae > Phocaeicola > Phocaeicola plebeius. The sequence goes on from NZ_DS990126.1 coordinate 42,166, forward strand.
TTGCAACCTCCCCCCACAATTAGCCAGTTTCTTATAAAGCCGGCGAAAGGTGCAGATACGCCTTTTGTAATAGGGTAATCAGGAAGCAGCGTAGGAACTTGTGCCATATTTATTGTGCATTGGGCAATTAGTATGCCTAAAATCAAAAATAATTTTTTCATAACGATGTTTTTATCAGGTTAAGGTTGTAGAAACTCATGTATGCTAAAATAAGCATAATATTTAAAATAATGGCTATTTAATGAAAGATTTTTTGAGAGCTTCCCGATATAATTAATACTTTGTTTTATTGTATGGTATTATTAATTTTATTATTTTAGCAGTCCTATTATTAGGTAAAAGTTAATAAGGGATTTCTAAATTTAAAAGCCTTAAATATAATAATTTATTAATGAAGTTGTAGGAACTAAAACAGAATATAATATAGATTACTATAGGTTTAACCCTAAATGCTGTGACTATGGTACAAAGATTAATTGAAGGATTAGGAAGTGGAACAAAAAATATGCTTACCCAGAAGCGTATCATTACTTATCTGATGCATAACCATTCATCTACTATTCCCGATCTGGCAAAGGATATAGACTTGAGTATTCCTACTGTGACTAAGTTTATAATGGAGCTGGTAGAAGAAGGGTATATTATGAATTATGGAAAACAAGAGACCAGTGAAGGTAGACCTCCCAATCTCTATGGCTTGAATCCTGATTCTGCCTATATGGTAGGAGTCGATATCAAAGCTTCTTGTTTGAACATCGGCCTGATGAATTTCACGGGCGATATGGTAGATGTTCAGATGGGAGTTGAGTGTCGGCTTTATAATACGCTGGAAAGTTTGGAAGAGTTGACTCTACATATCCGTAATTTTATCGATAAGCATGAAACTGTCAAAGAAAGAATCCTTCAGGTTGGGGTAAATATTTCAGGACGGGTAAATCCTGAAGAAGGGTATAGTTTCAGCATGTTCAATTTTGAAGAACGTCCTTTGGCGGAGATTCTGGGTGAAAAGATAGGTATTCCTGTAAGCATTGATAACGATACTCGTGCAATGGCTTACGGAGAATTGTTGAAGGGTGCTGTGAAAGGAGAAAAAGATATTGTTTTTATCAATATTAGCTGGGGATTAGGATCCGCTTTTATTATTGATGGGAAAATTTATACAGGTCGTTCCGGCTTTTCAGGCGAATTTGGCCATTTTAGTGTGTTTGATAATGAGATAATTTGTCGTTGCGGGAAAAAAGGCTGTCTGGAAACAGAAGTTTCAGGCTCAGCCTTACATCGGATTCTTTGTGAGAAAGTGAAGAGTGGTCAAAGTTCTATTCTTTCAAAACGGATTCTTACAGGAGAAACGTCTCTTACATTAGAAGAAATTGTAGATGCGACCAATAAAGAAGATATTTTGTGTATTGAGCTGGTTGAGGAAATAGGTCGTAAATTAGGCCGCTATCTGGCTGGGTTGATAAATTTGTTTAATCCGGAATTAGTTGTAATCGGAGGAACATTGGCGTTGACAGAGGATTACATTTTGCAACCTATAAAGACTGCTATACGTAAGTATTCTTTAAATTTAGTAAGCAAAGATTCAGCTGTTGTATTATCTAAGTTACAAGCTAAAGCTGGAGTTGTTGGAGCTTGCCTATTGTCAAGAAGCAAACTATTTGAATGGTAATTTAAATGCAGCTATCTGAGATTTTTCATTCCGGATAGCTGCATTCTTGCTACATATTAAACTCATTCTTCCACTCTGTATTCCAATATATCTCCCGGTTGGCAGTCCAGTTCTTTGCAGATTGCTTCCAGGGTGGAGAAACGTATGGCTTTGGCTTTTCCTGTTTTTAAAATAGAGAGATTTGCCGGCGTAAGGTCAATCCTTTCAGCAAGCTCTCCCAGCGAAATCTTTCGTTTCGCCATCATCACATCTAGATTTACGATAATCGGCATAAATATTTAGTTTTCTTTTCTTTTTTCTTTTGTTACTATATCCCACCAGCAGGTGTAGCGTTTTATTAATACATGGTGCAGGTACATTCCACCATAAATCATTCCCGTCATGATTAACACGCGGTGGGAACGTGTCTCTATCTGTTGCTCGATGAACAGCCAGTAAATGATGGTCAGCAGCATCAAGGTAAGTATCATTGTCAGAATGATACCGATTGCAGCTTTCCATTTAGTATTAGTAGTTTTCATCTTTGCATTCAAAGTTAAATGGTCAATTCATTCTCTTCTTTCAACCGTAAGCCGATGGCAAACACTTCTGAAGCTAAGAGGGCGACAAAGCCTAAAATCAGCGTGGAATCAGAGAAAGTGATGAGTATATTTAATTCACCTCCTGCCAGTTCAATGGACTGTGCAAGCTGATGGCTTGAAATCCATACACTAATGTAAGAAAGCACACATATTCCCACCATACTCCATCCGATGCAACGCAGGTGTTTTACATTAATCCAGTCGAATACGATATTGCGGTTGATATGTATTATCAGTTTGGCAAAATAGATAGTGGCATAGATGAACCCGACAAGGACTATGAGTCCGATAATTCCCTGCAGGGCTTCAAGCCAAGAATTGGAATGTGTGTAAGGGCATTCAATAAGAGTTGTGAGTGGTTTGATGGCTAATTGCTTGCCATCTTTCAGGTTGGTAACCGTACCAGTCGTTTCCATCATGTCAGTAGGCAGGATGTGAGCCATTTTGTACTCAGGAATATCTATTGTTTCTCCTTGAGCTGCTTTCATGCCAATTTCTACTCCGTTGATAAATACTTTTACAAGCATATATACATTTCCGGAAACGGACAATAGGAAGGCAGCAATCATGCATGCACAGAATATATTCAGTCTCTTTTTCATAATGCAGATGAAGATTTTAAATGGTCAAGTCATTTTCTTGTTTCAGTTTTACCGCTACTACAAATACTTCTGTGAGAAGTATCAGTAACAATATACCTATCCAACTGAACTCAAAAGGAGATGCGGGCTGGATGGTGTACCCCGGAATTGTAAGTTGTGCCATGGCATCACGGGTTTCACTCCAGTTAAGTAAATATTTAATCAAGTGATAGGCAATAGGAGGATAAACTCCCCACCGTATCCGTCGGATATTGATGGAGGTAAAAACCTCTTTGCGGATGATAGAGATAAACAGACGGATGAGGTTGTAAAGTCCATAAACGGATACCAGCCCTGTGATTCCAAGCAGTATATAAGTGAAATTTGTCAGTCCGCTGGGTACGATGTACGAATGACATTGCATAAATCCGATAGGAACGACTGTACCGGTTTGCGAGTTCGTTGCTTGTATGGCGGAATCGGGCAATACATCGAAGGTGGTTGCGGTTACTTTGTCAAAAGCCGGATTGGTGCGCTCCATACTGATGGGAGCCAGTTTATCTACATCGTTCCAGCCGTCGTTAAAGCCGCCTATGAACTCAAAAAGCACAATTAATAGGGCTATTAATCCAATGATTTTAAATGTTTTCATCGTGTGAATGTGTTTGTGAAGATAATATGTTGTTTTCTATTTCGATCGTTTCTGCCTGGGCAGGTTGATGCCATACAGCCGGTTGTGGAACCAGTTTCTTTTGAATAAACAGCACACAGATGATGGTAAGAGCCATTCCTCCAGCCGCCATAAGAGCTGCTCCCGTTTGTCCGTAAGTAGAAACCATGGTAGCATTCGGATCGTCTGCTAATAAGAAAGAAGCTACGGCTGCGCTGTTATTGACAAAGTGCATCAGGATGCCGGGCAACAGACTGCCTGTGCGATAATACATCCATCCCAGTGCCAAGCCAGTCACGAAGGCGAACGGCGCCTGTACCCAGTTGCCATGTACTATTCCGAAAATCAATGACGAAACTACGATGGCTCCTGCCGGATGTTTCCATTTGCGAAGTAAATGTCCCTGAATGGCTCCGCGAAACAGCAGTTCCTCTATGATAGGAGCCATGATAACCACGGAAATGATACCCAGTGGGTTACGCATTATCATTTCGAACGCCTCCTGCATGTTGTTAGGTAAGTCGGCCAGCTCATTAAAGTAGTTGGTCCATAAGCCCATCGCTACAATGAATACCACTGAGGTAGCTAACAATTTGGGTGAGCTGTGATACCCCCAAGTCTTCTGGTCCAGTCCCACATATTTCCCCACCAGTAAATGGATACCTACCGCAGCGGTAGAGAGGATTTGTGCCAGCATGATAAGGTTTGTATAAAGACTGTCGGGCGTCTGTGGAACTTCATAACTGCCTTGATACAACATGTATCCACAGATGGCTACTCCCATGAAAGCTAATTGGTAAGCGAAGAAATACAGTAATAATTTGATAGTGCGTCCCATAATGTGTGCGTTTTAAGTGGTTAGTTTATTTGTTTCTAGAAAGCTTCTGAAGGGCTGGTCCCTCAGCTCCCCAGGTCAGCAGATAAGCTGGTGTCCAGTTCATTTGTTCTGCATCCCAGCGGTAAGCTTTTTTCTCGGTCATAGTTCCCAACGTGTCGTACTGGTATTCGTACTTCCACTTGGGAGTAAGTGTTTTGCCGTCTTCATTCAAGGTAGAAACAATCAGGCTTTGCTGGTTCTGTCCGTAAATGAAGGTTTCTTTTGCGTTTACATTTGTGGCTGTCAATGTCATTAATGCAGCAGCGATTCCTGCTACCAGTGTCTTTTTTGTGAATGTCTTTTTCATAATTGTACGTGTTTGTGTGTAAATAATAGTGTTTGTTTGCGCTTATATTCGATAAATATTTATCGTTTTTCGATATGCAAATGTAGATATTATTTTTGAACTGCAAAAGAAAAACAGAAATATTTTATCGAAAAACGATAAAAATTTGCCTTTTTGAGGAAAATCTCATCTGAAGATACCAAATTCAGGTGTTGTGAGGGGAGAGGGATAAAGAGGAAAGTCCCATTGTGTAGATTGGAGGATGAATTTATATGTTCTATGTCTTGCGTACGGGAAACGTACGTTTCTCAAGGCAGAGCCGTATGTTTTCGTGTAGGGAAATGTAGGGTTTTGGGTTGTGAGATATAGAATATTTCAAGACATTTTCTGTTTATTGATGCACCATTTTCTAAATTAAATAATGAAGGAAAATCATGCAGATAAACAGAAAATCTCTAAATTTGCTGAGTATGAATCGAGTTATGACGGAAAAACAACTGATAGAAGAACTGCGATGTGGAAATGAGTCTGCTTTCAGATGCATTTATGAGCGGCATTATGTTCCTCTTTGCCGTTTCGCCGATTTGTATCTTCATGATATTTCTTTGTCGGAAGAAGTGGTAGATGATGTTATCTTTTATTTGTGGGAGTATCGAGGTGAGGTGGAAATCACTTATTCATTGAGAGCTTACTTGATGAAATCGGTTCGCAACCGTTGTTTGAATGAACTGAATTCGCTTACACACCGTGAAGAATTGCACTTTTCCTCTTTTTCTCTTCCTGAGAATGCGGAATTTTTGGATACCTTATTTATAGAGAAAGACCATCCGTTAGGTTATCTGTTGGAGCAGGAACTGGAGGAAGAACTCGAGCGTTGTATTGAGACCCTACCGGAAGAATGTCGTATGGTTTTCAAGAAAAGTCGCTTTGAGCAGAAAAAATATGAAGAAATAGCCCGCGAGCTGAATATCTCTGTTAACACAGTTAAGTATCACATAAAGAATGCATTAGCATTTCTTCAGAAGCGTATGTCAGGCTATCTGAAACTTCTTGTGTGGTATATTTTCTTGGAAAATTGAAAAAAATCTTCTTTTTTGACTACCCTCTTTTTTCTCTTTTTTGTCTTACTTATAAACACAGCAAATTATGCAGCACGAAGAAATGAAAAATGAACGGATTGATCAGTTGATTGCGGAATACCTTTCCGGTAGCCTGACGGCAGATGCTTTTCAGGAATTGAAAAGCTGGAGTCAGCAGTCGGACGAGAACCGTATGTATGTCCGCAATCAGATAGAGGTCTGGTTTTCATCGGGAGTAGCTGCAAAAGATAAGGTGTTTGATAAAGAAGAAGCTTTTGCCCGTTTCCAGAAACGAATCGGAAATAAAGAGCCGAAAGTGTACCGTTTCCCATGGAAGACCTTCTACCGGGTGGCAGCTGTGATACTGATTGTGCTACTTCCGCTGGTTGGTTACTGGAAAGGACAGGAAACACTTCGTCAGACGTTCTCGGATATGGTGGTGGAAGCTCCGTTGGGAGCACGTACTAAGCTGTATTTGCCCGATGGTACGTTGGTGTGGTTGAATGCCGGTTCCAAAATCACCTATTCACAGGGTTTTGGCATGGATAACCGTCAGCTCAGTTTGGAAGGAGAAGGCTATTTTGAGGTAGTTCACAACCAAGACCTTCCTTTTGAGATCCATACGCATGAAGTAGACTTACGTGTATTGGGTACCAAGTTCAATTTCAAGAACTACTCGGATGATGAAGAAGTGACGGTTAGTCTATTGGAGGGAAAGGTTTCCTTGCATAATAGTTTGAAATCCATGTCAGACTTATATCTCTCTCCTAATGAGAAGATGGTGCTGAACAAGCGTACGGGCGAAATGGTGAAATCGAGAACCCGTGTAGAGAATTCCATGTTATGGACAAACGATGAGCTATTTTTTGACGAGGAGTTATTGGAAGACATAGCCAAGAAACTGATGCGTAGCTACGATGTACGAATTGAGATAGCCGACAGCCTGAAGAACCGTCGTTTCTACGGTAGTTTCAAGGTGATGGGTAACACTATAGAAGAAGTACTGGAAACTATTGCCTCAACCAATCGTATGAAGTATCGATACGAAAATGAAAAATACATCCTTTATTAACTAATTTGTCAAACCTTAAAAAGAGAAACACCATGAACATAGAATCTTCCGGCTGACAGGGTCCATAAGGCGAAGACATAAAAACAAGGAAGATGCGGGCACATCCTCCTTGCAGGTTTGCAAGTCTTCTGCATAGGGCAAAAACTTGAATCAAAGATGCCGCAAAGATAGGTATTCTTCGATTCTTACAATTCTTACTTTTAGTTATTTAATTAAAAATCAACAGAATTATGAGATATTTCAATAAGGCTATGTTAGTAGCCTCGGCTGCGCTTTGCCTGAACTTATCGGTCTTTTCTCAGAATATTACACTGAAAACCGGTAATGTAACGGTAAAGGAGGCGATGGAACAGTTGAAGAAGTCGTCAGGGTATTCATTTGTATTTTCATCTGAGGACTTGGATACCCAAAAAAATGTGTTTATATCTGTTCAAAATGGGAAAATAGAAGATGCGATTAAGCAAATTTTAGCAGGGCAAGACGGAATAACTTATCAGATTCAGAATAAGAAGATTATTTTAAAGAAAGGGACAAGTACAGCTACAGCTGTCACTTCTAAGGTAAAAGGACGGGTTGTTGATGCGAATGGAGAGCCGATTATAGGTGCAACTGTTAAAGAGAAAGGGACATCAAACGGTACAATCACAGATTTAGATGGAAATTTTGTTTTGGAAACAGGTAAAGGAGCTTTACTGGATATTTCTTATATAGGTTATCGTTCGGTAGAGATTGCATCTTCAGTAAAACCTCTTTCTGTGGTATTGAAAGAGGATACTCAGAATCTAGATGAAGTTGTTATTTTGGCTTATGGAACGCAAACAAAACGAAATGTAACGGGTTCAATGGAAACGGTGAAATTTGATGAGCTTGGCGATATTCCGGCAGCACAATTTGCGCAAAAACTTCAAGGTCAGATTACTGGAGTTCAGATTAATCAAGGGACTGGTGCTCCAGGACAGGGAATGAATATTAGAATTCGTGGTGCTGCATCTTTATCCACAGATTCAAGCCCATTGTATGTGGTAGATGGTTTTCCGATTGTGGGTGATATTAATAATTTGAACCCTAATGAGATAGAGTCAATGACCGTATTGAAAGATGCTGCTGCAACAGCCTTATATGGTTCGCGGGCTGCATTTGGAGTTGTATTGATTACGACAAAGGGAGCAAAAACAGGTAAAACAAACGTAAGTTTTAATGGATATTGGGGAGTTCAGGTTGTTCCTGAAAAAGGTAGGCCAGATATGATGAATGGAACAGAATGGGCACAATTCCGAAAAGAACATTATGAAGATTTAGGACAGCCTGTTCCAGAAGCTTTTCAAAATCCATCTCAATACGGAGAAGGATATAATTGGTATGATACAATGTTGAGGAATGCCTTAATACAAGATTATAATGTTTCTATTCAGTCTGGTTCTGAAAAACTTCAGAATTCAACTGTCTTAGGATATTTTAATCAGGATGGAGTGGTCTTAAACTCAGATTATAGACGTATTTCTTTGCGTTCTAATACATTGTATAAAATAAATCCCAAGATGAAGGTAGCCTTTAATATCGCACCTACTTATACTTTTGAGAATCGCCCATTAAGTGATGGAGCATTTTTTGGAGGTGGCGGCTTATTGGCTAATGCAAATTTAACTCCTCCCATTCTTCCATATCAAGATGAGGACGGAAATATGCCTGTATCTGTAACAACGGAGGGGGTTACTATGAATCCTACTCCTAACTGGGTACGCTCTATTCAGGATACAGAGAATGCATATAAAACATTGCGTATATTGGCTAATGCTTATTTTGAATATGAACCTGTTAAGAATTTAATTTTAAAAACTAGCATTAGTACAGATTTAGGGTATGAAGACAGACATTATTTTCAGCCTTCTACTGCTGGAAGGGCTTTTAATTCAGAACCAAGCGCTCTTAATGCTAATTTGAGGGAAGAAGATAATGATTATTATTCTTATCTTTCGGAAACGACAGCTAACTATTCAAAAAATTTTGGTGACCATCATATTGATGCCTTACTTGGATTTACTGTTCAAAAGTATCATGCTCAATATGGAGTTGTGTCTGGGTATAATTTTGCTGATGACCGTATTCAGACAATAAATGCTGCTTTAATAAAGAATAATCCAACAATGGATGTTCAAGAATGGAGTATGATGTCTTATTTGGGTAGATTTAATTATGATTTTAAAGGACGTTATTTGTTGGGATTTAGTATACGTAGGGATGGTTCTTCACGTTTTGGAATGAATAACCGCTGGGGTAATTTCCCTGCTATATCTGCGGGATGGTTAGTTAGTGATGAAGCCTTTATGAAGAAGCTTTCATGGGTTTCATTGTTGAAATTACGTGGTAGTTATGGAGTAATAGGTAATAATAATATAGGGAATTATACCCAATATAACACAATCAATATTACAAAAGGGGGAGTATTTGGGAGTACGGTTGTGAACGGAAGTCAGGTAACTAATTTGGGAAACTCAAATTTAGGATGGGAAAAAACAAAACAATTAGATTTAGGTATAGATTTTTCTTTCCTGAATAATCGTATTACTCTTACTTATGACTATTACAAAAAAATTACGGATAATTTGCTTTATTCCTTGTCTGTCCCAAGAGAATCGGGTTTTTCTACAATTACAGGAAATGTGGGTAAAATAAAATTCTGGGGTCATGAAATTAGTATTAACTCACATAACCTCGTGGGAGCTTTCAAATGGGATACTAATTTCAATATCGCTTTTAGTGATAATAGGGTGCTGGCTTTATCAGGTATGAGTGATTATATGCTGGCGTCTACAGGAATTGTGCAAACTATCACCAAGGTAGGAGGCAGAATAGGTCAATTTTATGGTATGGTACAAGAAGGGGTATATGTGGATCAGGCAGATTATGATAGCTCTCCGAAGGCTGTAGACTCTGAAGTTGGTACTATTAAGTTTAAAGATGTAAATGGAGATGGAAGTATAACTTATGATGACATGGGAGGAGACAAGACTGAATTAGGAAATCCATATCCTAAGTTTACTTTTGGGTTTACAAATAATTTTTCTTATAAGAATTTTGATTTATCTATTATTTGCTCAGGTTCTTATGGAAATAAGATTGTGGCTGTGAGTGAACAAGGAACAACCAATTTGGATGGTAACTTTAATGTATTGAAAGAAGTAAAAGACAGATGGCGTTCTCCCGAAAATCCAGGTGCAGGGAAATACGGAAAGAGTACTAGTGGTACAGGTCGTGAAAGAGATATTTTACATTCTAGGTTTATTTGTGACGGAAGTCATTTGACTGTTAAAAATATTACTTTCGGGTATACATTCCCTACTCATATTCTTAAGTATGTAAAGAGTTTACGTTTGTATGCAAGTGTACAACAACCGTTTGTTTTTACTAAATATAAATATGCAAATCCGGAAGTTGGGGTTGATTTTGACGGAAATGCTCCTAATGCGTTGTTGCAAGGTATAGATTTCTCTACTTATCCTATACCGCGGACATTTACTGTTGGACTAAATGTTTCATTTTAAAAGAAAAAAGTTATGAAAATTAGAGTATCTTTATATACAATATTATTTGCTTCATTATTAGGAAGCTGTGATAATTTCCTAGATATACCGTCTGAGACATCACTAAGTTCTGAAGTTTATTATAAATCACAAAGTGATTTTGAACAGGGAATAAATGGTGCGTATGCTTTGTTACGAGATTTATATAGTGGAAGTAATGGAGCATGGGCAATGGGTGAATTAAGGTCTGATAATACAACTTATGTGTATAATCCAACAGAAAGAGGAACAATCTCAGCTGAATTTGTAAAAGATTTTTTGGATGATGCGAATAACAGTGTTCCTTATCATAAATATGTGACAAATTATAGTATTATCTCTAATGTCAATTATCTTTTGGAACCAATAGATGGAGTTGATTTTGATGAATCTGTAAAGAATAATATTAAAGGGCAAGCATATTTTCTACGGGCTTTGGCTTATTTTGATTTGGTTCAATATTTTGGTTCTGTGCCTTTACATTTGACTCCAGTAAAGACCATGGAAGAAACAGCTTTGCCTTTATCAGAAGTAGATGCTGTTTATGAACAGATTATTAAAGATGCAAAACTAGCTATTGAGTTGTTGCCTGATAAAAGTAAACAAGAACTTGGACGGGCTACTTCTGGGGCAGCGAGAACTCTTTTAGGAAATGTATATATTGCTCGAAAAAATTGGAGTGAAGCTGAAAAAGTATTGAAAGAAGTAACCGGATATGATTTATGGGATAATTATGCGGATGCCTTTGAACCAGCCAATAAGAATGGAATAGAATCTATTTTTGAAGTTCAGTTTAAAGAAGGTAATGAAGGCTATGCAAGTAATTTCTTTTATGTATTTTTGCCACAACCTATTACTGCAGAAGAAGTTTCGGCTATCACTGGAATAAAAGAGAATTCTTACATTGTAGAAGGATATAATATTCCAACTCCAGATATTATTGCTGCTTATGAGCAAGGTGATGAAAGAAAGGATGCTTCTATAGGTTGGCTTACAGCATCAGGGAATCCATATCCTTATATAAAGAAATATTGCCATGCACATGCTCTAACGAATAATACGAATGATAATTGGCCGGTTTATCGTTATTCAGAGGTATTACTATTTTTAGCAGAAGCGTTAAATGAACAAGATAAAACAGATGAAGCTTTACCTTATTTGAATAAGGTTAGAAATAGAGCTGGATTGGATGATAGTCAGGCGACAGGGAAAGAAGCTGTAAGGAAGGCTATTTTACAAGAACGTCGGGTTGAGCTTGCTTTTGAAAATAAAAGGTGGTTGGATTTAACTCGTTCAGGAGAAGTCGAAACGGTGATGAAAGCGTATGGAGAGAGAGTGAAGTCTAATCCTTCTGCTTATTATTTCCCGGCAGGATATTCGGTTGCACCTAATTCTTATACGGATATTCGTATCTTGTTCCCGTTACCAGCTTCGGAGGCAGCGTTGAGTCCTTATTTTTAATTTATAATGAAAAACGAGACAGTATTATACTGTCTCGTTTTTAACCTATGAAACTTATGAAGTACCGATCTCTTTTTTGCTTATATTTTTTATGTAGCATGTTAATTTCTCCTGCACTCTCAATGGGGTTACAGAAACTAGAGGTAGAATATAATCAGTGTCCACTTGCTTTGGATGTGCCATCTCCTAGATTCGGCTGGCAACTTGTAAGCAATCCACACGAAAGAGGCATATATCAGACAGCTTATCAATTAGAGGTAAAGGATGAGGCTGGTAAGGTAGTCTGGAATTCCGGAAAAGTGCCAACAGATGTGTCTCAGCATGTGACTTATCAGGGAGATGCGTTGAAGCCGGCTACCCGTTATACCTGGAAAGTAAAAATCTGGAACAATAAGGGAGAAATTGCGGAAAAAGATTCTTGGTTTGAGACAAGCCTGATGACGTCTAATGATAAAGAAGGCTGGAATGGAGCGCGTTGGATTGGAGGCGGCGACGAGGATATGGTGCTGTATTCACATTATTTGCCAGTATTCAGACTGGATTGTTCATTTCAGATGAAAAAACAGGCCACGTCGCGCAAGATAGCCTTTGTGTATGGTGCTAACGATGAACGTCTGATGGACGCGAATAAGAACATCTATCACATTGCCAGTGGAAAGGATGAGTCATACATAAAAGTGGAGTTTGATTTGTCTCCTTTGAAAGACGGACGAAATGCCTGGATACATATTTATCGTGCCGGTTATCAGCCGGATGATAAACCTTCTGTTCCTTTGAAATCTTTTATGCTACCCGTTGATGTGCTGAATGCGAAGAATCAATATCAGCCGCATACGTTCTCTTTGTATTCCAATTTGGGCTTCACCACACTGAAAAAAGGAGAGGTGCAGATTGGAGAAGTGAATCTGAACCCGTTGGGGCAAGGAGGTGATTTTGTGGCTTTTCCGGTAGTCGGTGATGTGGGGTATGCGTTGGAGCATGCAACTGATTTTTCAGAAGTCAGAACGGATATTCGCAATTTTCGGAGTCCGGAGAACAAGTTAGCTTCTGTAACCTTGGATGCTACACAGTTGAATGGCGTAAAGAAGTGCTATGTACAGAATCCCAGCCGTAACGCTATGCCGATGTTGCGTACGGAGTTTGAGACTTCCTCTAATAAGGTTCGGAAGGCCCGTTTGTATGTTACCTCTCGTGGTATTTATGAAATGTATCTCAACGGACAGCGCGTAGGAGAGGATTATTTTAACCCGGGCGTGACACAGTATAATAAAACGCATCTGTATCAGGTATACGATGTGACGACGTTGATTGCGAAAGGAAAGAATGCTGTTGGAGCCATTTTGGCCGAAGGATGGTGGAGTGGAGGAGCAACTTATGCCGGAGAAAACTGGAATTTCTTTGGCGACCGTCAGTCATTGCTGGCACAGTTGGTTGTGACTTATGAGGATGGAAAGGTACAGACGATTGTAACTTCTCCAGATACGTGGAAGTATTTTAATCAGGGGCCTGTGGTGTATGGTAGTTTCTTTCAGGGAGAGGTATATGATGCCTTGAGAGAAAAAGCGATTGAAGGATGGACAAAAGCGGGATATGATGATTCGGCCTGGAAGAAAGCTGTAGAAGTCTCGCTTGGAGGTCATGTCAGTCGGTTAGGTGGAGGAACAATGCCTAAAGTCGATGATTATTCCAATTTCCACCTGATGGCTCAATACGGTCAGACGGTAAAGGCCATTCAGAAGCTGACGGCACAATCGGTAGAAGAGGTTCGTCCGGGCATTTTTGTGTACGATATGGGACAGAATATGGTAGGAGTGCCAGAAATCACACTCAAGGGAATGAAGGCAGGACAGGAAATCAATCTGCGTTATGCCGAGGTGAAATATCCCGACCTGCCGCGTTATGCCGGAAACGAGGGGATGGTTATGCTGGAAAATATCCGTGCAGCCATGGCGCAGGATAAATACATTACGAAAGGAGGAAATGAAACGATTGCTCCGAGATTTACCTATCATGGCTACCGCTTCATTGAGATTACGGGCATAGACAAAGCTTTGCCGCTGGAGGATGTGAAAGGAGTGGTGTTAAGTTCGATTGACGGACTGGCATCCAAGTATGAAACATCTAATGAGAAGGTTAATAAGTTGTGGCACAATATTGTGTGGTCTACTTATGCCAATTTCTTCTCCATTCCGACCGACTGTCCGCAGCGTAACGAGCGTTTGGGATGGGCGGGTGATATATCGGTGTTCTCCCGTACGGCCACTTACCTGGCAGATGTTCCGCAGTTCTTGCGTCGTTATTTGTGTGCCATGAGGGACGTACAGCGTGAGGATGGCCGTTTCCCGGATGTGGCTCCTCTAGGTGGCGGATTTGGTGGCTTGCTGTGGGGTAGTGCTGGTATTACAGTGCCGTGGGAAGTGTATCAGCAATATGGTGACAAGAGCTTGCTGGCAGAGCACTATGAGGCGATGTGCCGTTATGTGGATTATGTACGGACCAGGAATATCAATCCGGAGACGGGCATATTGGAACAGGAAAAGGTCTGGGGAAACTTGGGCGACTGGCTGGGACCGGAGGATAACAAGAATGACAAAACACTGATGTGGGAAGCATACTTCCTCTATGATTTGGACATTATGAAAAAAGTGGCTCAAATTTTAGGTAATAAGGAGGATGCGAAAAAGTTTGGGAAGTTGTATGACGAACGTAAGGCGTTCTTCAACCGTACATATATTGACCCGCAGACAACGAAAACGATTTCTTCTGGGGCAAACGGTCCGGAAAGGGGAAAATTGGTGGATATACAAACCTCGTATGTACTTCCTTTGTCTTTCGGCATTGTGAACCCGGAATGGAAAGAACAGTTTGCGGCTAATCTGGCGCATACGGTGCAGAGGGAGAATGTGGCAGACGATGGAAAGACTTATCCGGCTTATTCGCTGATGACGGGATTTATCGGTACGGCATGGATTAACAAGGCACTTTCGGACAATGGATATGATGAGGTGGCCTACAACTTGTTGCAACAGACGACTTATCCTTCGTGGCTGTATTCTGTGGAGCAGGGAGCTACGACCATTTGGGAACGCCTGAACTCGTATACGCATGTCGACGGATTTGGCGAGAACAACCGGATGAACTCGTTTAACCATTATTCCTTTGGAGCCGTCGGGGCATGGATGTATGCCTATTCACTGGGTATTATGCGGGATGAGAACCATCCGGGATTCAAGCATTTTGTGCTTTGTCCGAAGGTAGACCCTACAGGAAAGATGACTTTTGCCAGAGGATATTATGATTCGCTGTATGGACGTATAGAAAGTGCATGGGAAGTGAAGGATGGAGAGGTGAGGTATTCATTCACTGTTCCGGCTAATACCAGTGCAACACTTTATTTGCCTGCTGCTTCAATGGATAGCGTAACTGAAAATGGTCGCGCGTTACAAGCTGGAAAAGAGGGTATAAAAGAAGTGACATATCAGGATGGAATGTGCAAGGCGGAATTGTTGTCGGGAACTTACCATTTTGTAGTGAAATAATTCTCGGCTATACATCGGTATAAAACAAAACAACCTCCTTCTGCTTGCTGTGAGCAATTCTTCAGCGCAGAAGGAGGTTGTATTTTTATTCTCTTCCGAATTTTTTTCGGTAGGATTGTGGGGTGTATCCTGTGTATTTCTTGAAAACCTTGGTAAAGTAAGGTATATCGTCAAAGGTCAGGTAATAGGCTATTTCTTTGGTGCTTCGCTGGGTGGTGGCCAGCAAATCTTTGGCCTGCTGGATTTTCAGTTCCTGAATGTAGTGTGCCGGAGAAAGGCCGGTATACTCTTTGAATAGTTTCCGGAACCAGGAATAACTCATGTGCAGAGAGTCGGCAACTTCTTCCGGACCGATGCCTTTTAACAGGTTCTCGCGAATGAATACCTTGGCTTTACTAATCTGTTCGGTGGCTTTGTTGTCGAACTCGTAGTTCTGCGAGTAGTACATGGTCATGCCTAAGATAAGATTGGCAATACCGGCCAGATATTGCTGGCAGGCTGCCTTTTCTTCCATGGCCACTTGAATGGCTTGTTCGTAAAGTTTGACGATGCTGTCCTGCACACCGATGTGATATACAATCTGGTCTTTCGCAAAAAAGTTGTTTTGAAAACGGCTGTCCATGTTGATTCCCTGAAATCCGATCCAGTATTCCTGCCAGCCGGTTTTTTTATCGGGGAAATAGCTGTGCCATACGTGAGGCTGGAGAATCAAGATGTCTCCTTCCTTGATTTCGATGAAAGTATCGGGAGAGGTATAGAAATAGCCTTTTCCGTGCGTGATGTATAATAGCTGGTAGCTGTCCAGCACACGGCCGCGTGAGGGAGTGAAATAAAAGGCATCCGGATGTCCGGTACGAGGTGGGTACACCGGGTAATTGGGTGGTATGGGTTCCGAGCCTACGGTGTCCACGGTAATTCCCCAGTCTATATCGCGCGGACTCCGTACCAGATATTTATAGTTTACGCTGTTCTTTTCCATTTTTTGTCCCTTTCTTCGCAAAGATAAAAAATCCCTGATAAACTCCTGAATTTTCGTCGGCAGGAAAAATCAAAAACTTATATTTTAAAGTCATTTCTTCCGCAAGAAGGGAATTTTTTCTTTCTACTTTTGTCACAGTAGTTAACCAAATAAACTTTTAGCATGGATTCCAAATATTTTATTGCATTTGATTTAGGAGCAACTAGCGGAAGAACCATATTGGGGACGCTGACCGGTGATAAATTGACACTGGAAGAAGTTACTCGCTTCCCGAACCAGATGCTGCAACTCAACGGACATTTTTACTGGAATATTTTTTCCTTGTATGAGAATTTAAAGAAAGGCCTGGCTGCCGTGGCACAGAAAAAAGTGCCTGTCACTTCTATCGGTATCGATACATGGGGAGTGGATTTTGCTTTTGTGAACGAGGAAGGGGCACTGATAGGCCTTCCGTATGCGTATCGTGACCCGCAGACTATCGGTAAGAAGGAAGAGTTCTTTGAAAAGGTGATGTCGGCAGATGAGTTGTATGGAAAGACGGGAATCCAGCACATGGATTTCAACAGTATTTTCCAGTTGTACACTTTGAAACAACGGAAGGACTTCGGGTTGACACACGCCAGTCGTCTGCTCTTCATGCCGGATGCACTTTCTTACTTGCTGACTGGAAAGATGGTGACAGAATATACCATTGCATCTACTTCTCAGTTGCTGAATCCGGAAACACGCAAATTAGATGAAAAATTGTTGGAAGTTCTGGGTGTCAGCAAATCCTTGTTTGCGGATATGGTAGAACCGGGAGCTAAGGTCGGTATGCTGACCGAGGATTTGTGTGAAGAACTTCAGATAGAATCTGTTCCGGTAATTGCCGTAGCCGGACACGATACAGCTTCTGCCGTAGCGGCTGTACCGGCTGCCAACAAGAACTTTGCTTACCTGAGTTCAGGTACATGGTCATTGATGGGAATTGAAACAGATGGTCCGGTTGTGAATGAAAAGACAACTCACTATAATATTACGAACGAAGGAGGAGTAGACGGTACCATTCGTTTGCTGAAGAATATCACAGGTATGTGGATTGTAGAACAATGTCTGAAGAAATGGCATAAGGAAGGAACGGATTATACGTATCCGCAGATGGTGGAACTGGCTCAGAATGCTCGTCCGTTTGCCTGCTTCATCAATCCGGATGATCCGGGATTTACCAATCCACAGGATATGCCTAAAGCCATTTGTGAGTATTGTGCACGTACGGGACAGAACGCACCGCAGACACATGGTGAGTTTATCCGTGCCATTTTTGAGAGTCTGGCATTGAAATACCGTGAGGTACTCGATGTATTCCGTGAACTTTCCGTAAATCCGATTGAAAAGTTGCATATCATTGGAGGAGGTTCACGCAACAAACTGCTGAATCAGTTTACTTCAAATGCCATCGGCTTGCCGGTTGTGGCCGGACCGAGCGAGGCATCTTCAATTGGAAATATCATGCTTCAGGCTAAAGCAGCCGGAGTAGTAAGTACATTGCAGGAAATGCGTAACGTGATTTCCGTCAATGTGGAACCGGATTATTTCTCACCAGCAGATGCGGAAGTGTGGAATGAAGCTTATCAGAAATATATATCAATCATTAAAAAATAATTTGCCATGAAAGAACAACAGATTATCAATGCGTATGAAATAGCTAAAGAACGCTATGCCAAATTGGGTATCGATACAGATGCCGTAATGGAAACTTTACAGTCTGTACCTATGTCTATGCACTGCTGGCAGGCAGACGATGTGACCGGATTCGAATCACAGGGTTCACTGACCGGAGGTATTCAGGCTACCGGAAATTATCCGGGAAAGGCTCGTAACATTGAGGAATTGCGTGCAGATATCCTGAAGGCTGCTTCTTACGTACCGGGAAAACATCGCTTGAACTTGCACGAAATCTATGGTGAATTCGGCGGACAGTTTGTAGACCGTGACCAGGTAGAAGTAAAACATTTTGAAGGCTGGATGCAGTGGTCAAAAGAAAATGACATGAAGCTGGATTTCAACTCTACTTCTTTCTCTCACCCGAAGTCTGGAAACTTGTCTTTGTCAAATCCTGACAAGGCTATCCGTGATTTCTGGATTGAACATACTAAGCGTTGCCGTGCCATTGCTGAAGAAATGGGTAAGCGTCAGGGCGATCCTTGTATCATGAACTTGTGGGTACACGATGGTAGCAAGGATATTACCGTAAACCGTATGAAGTACCGTGCATTGCTGAAAGATTCTTTGGACCAGATTTTTGCACAAAAGTACGATCACATGAAGGACTGCATCGAATCAAAAGTATTCGGTATTGGTCTGGAAAGCTATACAGTGGGTTCTAACGACTTCTATATTGGCTATGGTGTACAGAACCAGAAACTGATTACACTCGATACCGGTCACTTCCATCCGACAGAAAGTGTGGCTGATAAAGTTTCTTCTCTGTTACTCTATGTACCGGAACTGATGTTGCATGTAAGCCGTCCGGTTCGTTGGGATTCAGACCATGTAACTATCATGAACGACGATACACTCGATTTGTGCAAGGAAATCGTACGTTGCAATGCGTTGAACCGTGTTCACATCGGTTTGGATTACTTCGATGCATCTATCAACCGTATCGGTGCGTATGTAATCGGTATGCGTGCTACACAGAAGTGCCTGTTGCAGGCATTGCTCGAACCGCTGAACACGCTGCGTGACTATGAAGAAACAGACCGTGGCTTCCAGCGTCTGGCATTGCTCGAAGAATGCAAGTCATTGCCTTGGGGAGCTGTATGGGATATGTTCTGCTTGAAGAACAATGTACCTGTAGGCGAAGAATACATTGCTGAAGTAGAAAAATACGAAGCGGAAGTAACCTCTAAGAGAAATTAATCTTACAGCCGGATGGCGGGAAAAGCTTGTCTTGCCCGTTGTCCGGCTGGCTTAATTTATAGGCTATGGAAATCATTATCGGATTGTTGATTATTGCAGTGGGAGCATTCTGCCAGTCGAGCTGCTATGTACCCATCAATAAAATAAAGAGCTGGAGCTGGGAATCTTACTGGATTGTGCAGGGAGTTTTTGCCTGGCTTGTTTTTCCTTTCTTGGGCGCGTTGCTGGCTGTTCCGGACGGACACAGCCTTTTTGAGGTTTATGCAGCTCATCCAGCCGATACGCTTTGGGCGATGTTCTTCGGTGTACTCTGGGGAGTGGGTGGTCTGACATTTGGTTTGAGTATGCGCTACCTTGGAGTAGCATTGGGACAGTCTATCTCGCTGGGTACCTGTGCTGGACTGGGAACAATTTTGACGCCCATATTTACTGGTCACATGGAGGAACTGACCATGCCGGTTATTGTGGGAGTGATTGTGACTTTGCTGGGTATCGGCATCATCGGTTATGCAGGAAATATGAAGTCTGCCAGTCTGAGTGAGGAAGAAAAGAAAAAAGCTGTGAAAGATTTCAATTTTACTAAAGGAATTTTCGTAGCTTTATTGGCGGGTTTCATGAGCGCCTGTTTCAGTATCGGATTAGGATTCGGACAGAGTTTGTGTTTCCCGGAAAGTGCAGAAGTGTATAAAACTTTGCCGGCTACTCTTATGGTAACTGCCGGAGGTTTCCTTACCAACATGGTGTACTGTTTTTATCAGAATGCAAAGAACAAGACATGGGGTGATTATGGAAAGACCTCGCTGTATGTGAACAACATTCTGTTCTGTGCGTTGGCCGGTGTGTTATGGTATAGCCAGTTCTTTGGCTTGAGTCTGGGAAAAGGTTTCCTGGTAGCTTCACCGGTACTGCTTACGTTCTCCTGGTGTATCCTGATGTCGCTGAACGTGACATTCTCGAATGTGTGGGGAATTATTTTGAAGGAATGGAAAGGATGTTCTTCCAAGACCATCTGGGTACTGGTATTGGGGCTGATTGTCCTGATTGTATCTTCTTTCCTTCCGCAGCTGTTGAAATAAAAAATCAAATTTAAATACATAATATAATGAAATCAATTCTTGAAGGACGTCCGGGTTTGGCCCGTGAAATCAATAAAGTGGCCGAAGTAGCCGGATATTTGTGGCAAAAAGGATGGGCTGAACGCAACGGTGGAAATATCACCATCAATGTAACAGAGTTTGTTGACGATGAAATCCGTCAGATGCCGGCCATCAGTGAACCGAAACAGATTGGAGCGGTATTACCGCATCTGAAAGGCTGTTATTTCTTCTGCAAAGGTACACAGAAACGTATGCGCGACCTGGCTCGCTGGCCGATGGAAAACGGTTCTGTGATTCGTATCTGCGACGATTGTGCCAGCTATGTCATTATCGCTGACCAGCCGGTGATGCCGACTTCGGAAGTGGCTTCTCACCTGACTGTTCACAATACGCTGATTGCGGAAGGTGCCCAGAAAAAGGCTACCGTACATACACACCCCATCGAACTGGTGGCAATGAGCCATACTCCGAAGTTCCTGGAAAAGGATGTACTGACTTATCTGTTGTGGAGTATGATTCCGGAAACAAAGGCATTCTGTCCGCGTGGATTGGGTATCGTGCCTTATAAGATGCCGAGCTCAGTAGAACTGGCAGATGCTACACTGAAGGAACTGGATGATTACGATGTGGTAATGTGGGAAAAACACGGTGTGTTTGCCGTAGGTACCGACGTAATGGATGCGTTCGACCAGATTGACGTGCTGACCAAGGCTGCCCAGATTTACATCAATGCCCGTTGCATGGGATTTGAGCCGGACGGTATGACGAAAGAACAAATGCAGGAACTGACGGACGTGTTCCATCTTCCGAAATAAATAAAAATCTAACCTTTTAAAACCATGAAATTATGTACAGAATGATTTTGAACGAAACCTCTTACTTTGGTGCCGGATGTCGCGAAGCTATCGCTACAGAAGCAGGCCGTAGAGGTTTCAAGAAAGCTTTTTTTGTGACTGACAAGGACCTGATTCGTTTTCACGTAGCCGACAAGGTGGTGGAAGTGTTCGAAAAGGCAGGTATTCCTTACGAAATATACAGTGATGTAAAAGCCAATCCTACCATTGCCAATGTGCAGAACGGTGTGGCAGCTTTCAAGGCTTCCGGTGCCGACTTTATTGTCGCATTGGGTGGCGGTTCTTCCATTGACACGGCGAAAGGTATCGGTATCGTAGTAAACAATCCGGAATTTGCCGATGTGCGTTCATTGGAAGGGGTAGCAGATACGCATCATAAAGCAGTGCCTACTTTTGCTCTGCCTACTACTGCGGGAACTGCAGCTGAGGTAACCATCAACTATGTGATTATTGATGAGGCTGCTACCAAGAAAATGGTATGTGTAGA
The DNA here is from genome assembly GCF_000187895.1 of Phocaeicola plebeius DSM 17135. GTDB lineage: Bacteria > Bacteroidota > Bacteroidia > Bacteroidales > Bacteroidaceae > Phocaeicola > Phocaeicola plebeius. Next base: position 63,859 of record NZ_DS990126.1, read on the forward strand.
CCCGAACGATATTCCGTCGGTAGCTATCGTAGACCCTGAACTGATGTATTCTATGCCGAAGGGCCTGACTGCCGCTACAGGTATGGATGCCCTGACGCATGCCATTGAAAGCTACATTACTCCGGGAGCCTGGGTGATGTCGGATATGTTTGAACTGAAGGCCATTGAGATGATTGCCAAGAACCTGAAGGCTGCCGTAGACAATGGCAGTGATCCGGTAGCTCGTGAAGCCATGTCGCAGGCACAGTATATTGCCGGAATGGGATTCAGCAACGTAGGTCTGGGAATCGTTCACTCTATGGCTCATCCTCTCGGTGCGCACTATGACACTCCGCACGGCGTAGCCAATGCATTGCTGTTGCCTTACGTCATGGAATACAATGCAGAATCTCCTGCCGCACCGAAATACCTGGATATTGCCAAAGCAATGGGAGTGGATACTACCGGCATGAGCGAAGCAGAAGGTGTAAAAGCTGCGGTAGAAGCTGTTCGCCAGCTTTCTTTGAGCATCGGTATTCCACAGAAGTTGCATGAAATCGGTGTGAAGGAAGAAGACTTGCATCAGTTGGCTATCGATGCATTCAATGATGTCTGCACCGGAGGTAACCCGCGTCCGACTTCAGTAGAAGACATTGAAGCACTCTACCATAAGGCTTTCTAAGCATTCATATTATTTTATATACAAAAACGTCCGCAGTTTCCGGTGAGTTTTCCGGGACTGCGGACGTTATTTTTTTGAAGACGCCTTCCTGATAAAAAACTCCTTTACGTTTGGATTGAAACGCAAAGGCGTTTAAGATGAAATGTACTTGCGTTTGGTTTCAAACGTCCTTGTGTTTTGAAGTAAACGTAAGTGCGTTTTTGAATGGGTAATTTTTCCTTAATTTTCCTTGCTTTTTCGCTGTACGATGCGGGCACCGGCAGGTACACTTTCCGTCACCCAGATGTTACCTCCAATGGTAGCTCCTTCACCAATAGTGATACGTCCTAAAATGGTGGCATTGGAGTAGACAATCACATTGTCTTCCAGTATCGGGTGGCGTGGAATACCCTTGATGGGGTTTCCCTGTTCGTCGCAAGGGAAACTCTTGGCTCCCAATGTAACACCTTGGTACAGTTTCACGTGATTGCCGATGATGCAGGTCGCACCGATTACGACACCCGTACCGTGGTCAATGGTAAAATGATGTCCGATTTGCGCACCCGGATGGATGTCGATTCCGGTTTCGGAGTGAGCCATTTCCGTGATGATACGCGGAATAAGAGGCACGTTGAGCCGGTGAAGCTCGTGGGCAATCCGGTAGTTGGTCACTGCACGGATGACGGGGTAACAGCAGATGATTTCACCAAAGCAGGTGGCAGCCGGGTCACCGTAGTATGCGGCTTCTACGTCTGTAGCCAAAATCCGGCGGATTTCCGGCAGACGGCTGATAAATTCTGCTGCTAATTGGGTAGCTGTAGCACGACAAGGCGACTGACAGTCACACTGACCTGAATTTTCCACCCCGAAGCACAGTCCGGCCTGTATCTGCTCAATAAGCAGAGAGAACAGTTCTTCAATATTGACACCAATGTGGTAATTGATGGTCTGGCTGTTGATGGTAGAATTGCCAAAGTAGCCGGGGAACAAGATGGCACGTGACAGTTCTACGATGCGTTCCAGTGATTTCCCGGAAGGAAGCGGCTCACCTTCTCTGTGCTGATGGAACAGCCCACGGTAAGATTGGCTGTCGGAAAGTTCGTCAACGGCCTTTGTCAGTATATGTGTGTAATCAATTGGGCTCATGAGCATTTCTTTTTGATAATTGGCAAAAGTAACTATATTTTGTGATGAATCCAATAAAATCTTATTTTTGTAGAAAAATCAGAATGGTATGGTAGTAAACAAGAAAAATCCGTTTGCTTTCAAGGCAAAACAGAGCAATAAGAAAAAGACAAGTGGAAAACGGGTGGGAAAGTCTCGTCCGGAGAAAGCGAATAACCAGTTAAACCGGAGGGTGAAATAATAAAAATCCCCGCTTCCTTCTTAGATTTTTAGAAGGAAGCGGGGAAATAATTTATTTAAACGCGGTTCGTCAAGCTTCAGCCAATACGAAATCCAGCTGTTTCTTAGCCAGGTTAGCACGGGCTACCTTAATCTTAATCGGGTCGCCGAGACTGAATTTCTGGTGGTGACGACGTCCAATGAGGCAGTAGTTCTTTTCGTCGAACTCATAGAAATCGTTGCCCAGGTCGCGCATGGCAATCATGCCCTCGCACTTGTTTTCGTTGATTTCCACGTAGAGTCCCCATTCTGTGACACCGGAAATTACACCATCGTACACTTCTCCGATACGTTCACCCATAAATTCCACCTGTTTGTATTTCACGGATGCACGTTCTGCACTGGCTGCAGTCTGCTCCATTGCTGAACTGTGTTCGCAGAGAGTTTCATACTTGTCGGCTTGTGCGCTTCGTCCTCCTGCCAGGTAACGGGTAAGCAGACGGTGTACCATCAAGTCCGGATAACGGCGGATAGGAGAGGTGAAGTGCGTGTAGTAATCGAATGCCAGTCCGTAGTGTCCGATGTTATAAATCGAATAGCGTGCTTTCTGCATGGCGCGTAAAGACACTGTTTCTATCAGATTCTGTTCTTTCTTTCCTTCAATTTCGCCTAACAAGTGATTGATGGACTTGGATACTTCTGCTTTGCTACCTCCTGTGCGGATTTTGTAACCGAAGCGGGCGATAAACTGATTCAGGTTATCCAGCTTGTCGGGGTCGGGCAGGTCGTGGATACGATAAGGAAGTACCTTCGGTTTTTTGTTCTTAGGAACTTTTCCTACGTATTCTGCCACCGTCTTGTTGGCTAACAGCATGAATTCTTCAATCAGCTTGTTGGCTTCTTTAGACACCTTGAAGTATACGCTGAGCGGTTTACCCGTCTCGTCAATTTCAAATTTTACCTCACAGCGGTCAAAGTTGATAGAGCCGGCGGCCATTCGTTTTTCTCGCAGAATCTGTGCCAGACGATTCAGTTGAAGCACCTCTTCCTTGTAGTCACCTTCTCCTGTTTCAATGATTTGCTGTGCTTCTTCATACGTGAACCGACGGTTGGATTTGATTACCGTATGGCGGATGCGGTAGTTCTTCACTTCCGCCTTTTCATTCATTTCGAAAATGACAGAGTAAGCCAGCTTTTCTTCATCAGGACGCAGGGAGCAGATAAAGTTACACAGACGTTCTGGCAGCATCGGGATGGTGCGGTCTACCAGGTAGACAGAAGTCGCACGTTTGGCCGCTTCCTTGTCGATGATGCTTCCTTCTTTTATATAGTGGGATACGTCCGCAATATGCACACCTACTTCCCATAATCCGGGTTTCAGGGTGCGGATGGACAACGCATCGTCAAAGTCTTTGGCATCTTTCGGGTCGATGGTGAACGTCACGACATCGCGGAAATCTTCGCGTTCGGCATAATCTTCCGGCGTGATGTCGGCCGACAGTTTCTCTGCTGCAGCTTCTACTGCCTGCGGATATACGTACGGCAATCCGTATTCAGCCAGAATAGCGTGCATTTCAGTGGTGTTGTCACCCGCTTTTCCGAGGATGTCGATCACTTCGCCAAACGGATTTTTTGCTTCTTCCGGCCATTCGGTAATGCGGACAATAGCCTTATCGCCGTTCTTTCCGCCTTTCAGCTTGTCTTTCGGGATAAAGATGTCGTTAGCCAGAGTACTGGTTTCCGTCAGCAGGAAGGCATAATTCTTGCTGACTTTCAATACGCCGACAAAGGTTTCGTTGGCATGCTCCAGAATTTCGATTACCTGTGCTTCCAGCTGATGCTTTTTACGTTTGGCACACAAGGCAACTTTCACCTTGTCATTGTTCATTGCATGAGCAGAGTTACGTTCCGCAATGAAAATGGGTTCTCCTCCCTCTTCAGGGATAAACGAGTTCTTTCCATTGCTTTTACGTACGAAGGTACCGGTCAGAATCTGTCCTTTGTCATTGATTTTATAGCGCCCTTTTTCGATTTCAATCAGAAAGTTGTCTTCCAACATTTCTTCCACTACATCGATGCAGAGCATTTTTCCCGGATGGGTTGTAAGTTTTAGAGCTTGGAACAACTGCTTGAGGCTGAATGCTTCATTCGGCTTTGTACGGAAATAGTTGAGCAGTATCTCTACGAGCTCTTTTTTCTTCAGGTGCTTTCCGCCTTTCTTTTCTTTTTTCTTTTTAGCCATGTTGTTTTGTTTTAAATCAACAGCTCTCTGCTGTTGGTAAGATTATCTTTATACAAAGAAAGTGATTTCCGGGGAATAAACGTGGTTTTTTCTGTTAAGATGCTGAAAAACTATTATCTTTGCCACATTCTTTTTACAAAAGTAAGATATGAATGAGATTGGAACATCCGTTCGTGAACGTGAGATTTACAAGGTAACCCTGGTGGGTAGTCTGGTCAATATTCTGCTGGTGGCCTGTAAGTTTGCGGCAGGCTTCTGGGGTAAGAGTGCGGCGATGATTGCCGATGCGGTGCACTCCTTGTCGGATTTGATAACGGACTTGATTGTCATCGTGTTTGTGCGTATTTCCAGCAAACCGGAAGATAAGGGACATGACTACGGACATGGAAAGTATGAAACACTGGCTACGCTGTTGATTGGAGCGGCTTTGCTGGCTGTAGGCGTAGGAATTTGCTGGAGTGGAATAGAATCAATCATCAGTTTTGCAAAAGGAGAGGCATTACAGTCGCCCGGCTGGATTGCACTGGCTGCTGCCATTGTATCCGTAGTATCGAAAGAAATCTTGTTTCATTACACCCGTCTGGTGGGAAAACGCTGTAATAGTCCGGCCGTGATAGCCAATGCTTGGCATCACCGCAGCGATGCATTTTCTTCTATCGGTACGGCCGTAGGTATTGGAGGAGCTATCCTGTTGGGAGAAAGCTGGCGTGTGCTCGACCCTCTGGCGGCAGTGATTGTCAGTTTCTTTATTGTGCAGGTGGCCGTGAAGCAGCTGAAGGCTTGTATTGATGAATTATTGGAACGCTCGTTGCCCGATGATATAGAGCAGGAAATTACGCAGACGGTATTGTCACTGGACGGTGTGTCGCAGCCGCATCATTTGCGTACCCGCCGTATTGGAAGTCATTATGCAATAGACATGCACGTGCGGATGGACGGAAGTATCTCGCTGCATGAGGCACATGAAAAGGCTACTGCCATTGAGCAAAAGTTGCGGGATACTTTTGGAGAGGATACCTACATCAGTATCCATGTAGAACCGGAAAAATAAGTTTATGGAGAAAAAAATATTAGTTACCGGTGCCAGTGGGTTCATCGGGAGCTTTTTGGTGGAAGGTGCGCTGGAGCGTGGCATGCAGGTGTGGGCCGGTGTGCGGAAGAGCAGCAGCCGGAAATATTTGCAGGATTCACGTATCCATTTTGCTGTACTGGATTTTACTGACTCCGACCGTCTGGCCAGTCAGTTGGAGGAACAGAAACGCCAGCATGGGAAATGGGATTACATTATTCATTGTGCAGGGGTGACCAAATGCCTGGACAAGGCCGATTTTGAAATCGGGAATTACTGGGCTACCCGACATTTTATTGAGACGCTGAAGCGATTAGACATGCTTCCGGTGAACTTTATTTACATAAGTTCGTTAAGTATATTTGGACCGATTCGGGAAAAAGACTATTCATCTATTTGCGAAACGGATATTCCCCGGCCTAATACGGCGTATGGACTGAGTAAACTGCATACCGAGGAATATTTGAAATCCCTCACCAATTTCCCGTATGTGATTTTCCGTCCGACGGGAGTTTACGGTCCACGGGAACGCGATTATTTCCTGATGGCGAAGTCCGTGCAGCAGCATGTGGATTTTGCAGCAGGTTTCAAACGTCAGGATATTACGTTTGTGTTTGTGAAGGACTTGGTACAGGCCATTTATCTGGCTATTGAAAAAAATGTCACAGGCCGCGCTTATTTTGTGAGCGACGGAAAGGTATACAGTAGTCATACGTTTTCCGACTTGATTCGGAAGGAATTGGGAAATCCGTGGATGCTTCGTTTCGTCTGTCCGTTGTTTCTTTTGAAAGCCATTTCCTTTGTGGCAGAGAATGTAGGACGAATACTCCGTAAGACGAGTACATTGAACTGTGATAAATACCGTATTATGAAACAGCGCAACTGGCGGTGCGACATCTCACCGCTGGAAAAGGAATTAGGATATGTTCCCGAATATCCGTTGGAAAGAGGAGTAAAAGAAATCATTGCCTGGTATAAAAAAGAAGGATGGCTATAGAACTGAAGTTATTTGAACGAGTAGAAAGTGGAAAGGGCTTGTTTGCAGTAGAAAGCATTAGCTTGATTTATAATGCACTGACCACTATTTTGATTTTGCTTTTGTATCCCCGGATGGATCATCCCGGGATGATGTTGTTGGAGCGTCTGGGTATTGTGGTCCTGACGTTTGTTCTGATATATTTGTATCAGGTATTTCCCTGCCGCTTGACAGCTTTTATCCGTATGGTCGTGCAAATGTCGCTGTTGGCATATTGGTATCCGGATACGTTTGAATTTAACCGCTTGTTCCCGAACCTGGATTACGTGTTTGCTTCTGCCGAACAGGCTATTTTTCATTGCCAGCCTTCGGTGGAATTTAGTAAACTGTGTCCTTCCATGTGGTTCAGTGAGCCTTTCAATATGGGGTATTTCTTTTATTATCCCATGATGCTGATTGTGGTGGTATATTATTTCCTGACCCGTTTTGAATGGTTTGAGAAAATTTGCTTCGTACTGGTCACTTCTTTCTTCATTTACTATTTGTTTTACATTCTGGTGCCGGTGGCCGGACCGCAATTCTATTTCCCTGCCATTGGAATGGATAAAGTAAACGCTTGTGATTTTCCGGCAATAGGAGATTATTTTAATGACAATACTTTCTTGCTTCCTGGCCCGGGATATGAACACGGATTCTTCTATAATCTGGTCGAAGCTTCACAGGAAGTAGGTGAACGTCCTACGGCTGCTTTTCCCAGCTCACATGTGGGAATCTCTACGATTGTGATGATTATGGCCTGGCGTGTGAACCGAAAATTGGCCTACATTCTGTTCCCATTCTATGTACTGCTGTGCTGTGCCACAGTGTATATTCAGGCGCACTACCTGATTGATTCGCTGGTAGGACTTATTACCGCTTTCTTCGTCTATCAGCTGGCCACGCTGATGTATAAGCGCTGGTTTATTTCTCCGGTCTTTAAACGGATGTATTAAAAAAATCGGTAAGGATTATTCCTTACCGAAAGTAGCTTCTATATGGTCTAATATACCATTCAGTTCATTTAATGTTTCTGCGCGAAGCATGGCAATGCGTGTGTCCTTGAAATTAGGAATCCCTTTGAAGAGTGGGGATGCGGCTAAGTGACGGCGTACGTGCAGGATACCTCTGCGTTCATCCAGCAGGTTTACGCTGTCGAGCACTTCCTGACGCAATACATCCATCCGCCATTTGAAAGAAAGAGGTGGCAACTCTTCACCTGTTTCCAGATAATGTTTTACTTCCTTGAAAATCCAGGGACGTCCGAAACTGGCTCGTCCAATCATGATGGCATCTACTCCATATTGTTCAAAACACTCTTTGGCACGTTGTGGAGTAGTGATGTCACCGTTCCCGATAATGGGAATACGCATTCTCGGATTTTTCTTGACTTCTCCAATCAGAGTCCAGTCGGCTTCACCGGTATACATCTGTGCACGGGTACGTCCGTGGATGGTCAGGGCTTCAATTCCGCAGTCCTGTAATTGTTCCGCCAGTTCTACGATAATCTTGTGTTCTGCATCCCATCCTAAACGAGTTTTCACGGTAACCGGAATCTTTACGGCATCTACTACCGCACGGGTTATTTCGAGCATCTTAGGTACGTTCTGCAGCATGCCGGAGCCAGCACCTTTTCCTGCCACCCGCTTCACCGGGCAACCGAAGTTCAGGTCTAATATATCAGGCTTGGCCTGTTCTACGATGCGGGCTGCTTCCACCATGGTATCCGTATCCTTTCCATAAATCTGGATGGCTACCGGACGTTCCTTTTCACTGATGTTCAGTTTCAGCATGGTCTTCCCTACCGAACGAATCAGGGCATCGCTCGATACGAATTCCGTGTACACCATGTCGGCACCAAACTGCTTGCACATCAGGCGGAATGCAGGGTCAGTGACGTCTTCCATCGGTGCCAGTAATACTGGCTTTTCTCCTAAATCTATGTTTCTAATTTTCATTGCCTTGATATTGTCGCGCAAAGGTAGTGAAATTTTATTATATCCTGAAAAAACGCTACCTTTGCACCGTAATATTACAATCACGGAAATGAGTTATACAATCAAAGACTTTGAAATCATGGCACCCGTGGGCTCACGCGAGTCATTGGCGGCTGCCCTTCATGCCGGAGCCGATTCCATTTATTTCGGCATTGAAAGCTTGAACATGCGTGCGCGTTCGGCGAGCACTTTTACTATAGACGATTTGCGTGAAATCGCCAAGATATGCGATGAACATGGAGTAAAGAGTTACCTGACCATTAACACCATTATTTACGACGAGGATATTACCTTGATGCGTAAAATAGTGGATGCGGCAAAAGAGGCAGGTATCAGTGCGGTCATTGCGGCCGATGTGGCAGTAATGGCTTATTGTAATGAAGTGGGACAGGAGGTACACCTTTCTACTCAGTTGAACATCAGTAACGCAGAAGCATTGAAATTTTATTCACGTTTTGCCGATGTGGTGGTACTGGCGCGTGAACTGAACCTGAAACAGGTCCGTAAGATTTACGATGCCATTCAGGAGCAGCAAATCAAGGGTCCGATGGGTGAATTGGTTCGTATCGAAATGTTCTGCCACGGAGCTTTGTGTATGGCCGTTTCCGGAAAGTGCTATCTGAGCCTGAACGAGCTGAATGCTTCGGCCAATCGCGGAGCTTGCATGCAGGTATGCCGTCGTGCGTATACGGTAAAGGATAAGGAAAGTGACATTGAACTGGAAGTGGATAACCAGTACATCATGTCGCCGAAAGACTTGAAGACCATTCATTTTATGGACGAGATGATTGAAGCGGGTGTACGGGTATTCAAGATTGAAGGTCGTGCCCGTGGTCCTGAGTATGTACGTACAGTAGTAGAATGCTACAAGGAAGCTATTCAGTCGTACATTGACGGTACATTCTCCGATGAAAAGGTGGCCAACTGGGATGAACGTCTGAAGACAGTATTCAATCGTGGTTTCTGGAACGGCTATTATTTAGGACAGCGTTTGGGTGAATGGAGCAAGAACTACGGTTCGGAAGCGACGGAGCGTAAGGTATATGCCGGACGTGGAATCAAGTACTTCTCTAATATTGGAGTAGCTGAATTCCTGATTGAAGCCTCAGAAATTAAAGTCGGCGATAAACTGTTGATTACCGGTCCTACTACCGGTGCCATGTATGTCACCTTGGATGAGGCTCGTGTAGACTTGAAGCCGGTGGATGTGGTGAAGAAAGGTGTGCACGTGTCATTTAAAGTGCCCGACCGTATCCGGCCCAGCGATCGTTTGTACCGCATGGTGCCCGCCGAAGAATTGAAGGCAAAACGGAAAGAGTAAATTTATTTGAAGAATAGCGATAGTATCCTGTCAGGGCTTCTAAAAAGGAGCCTTGACAGGATTTTTTTATGAGAATAGAATATAAACACCTCGGTTAATTACTTGTTGAAATACTTGTGAATATAATTGTTGATATCCTAATCTTTCATTGATTATCAGTGTGATATGTGAATTAACAGGTTGTGAATTACTTGTGAATAATAAATAAGTCCCTTTGGGATAGCTTGCTTGTTCTCATAATTATTTTACATTTGCACTCCAGAACTTAAAATCTCATGTAATATGAAAAAGATATATGTAAAAGAGTGGATGTTATTTCAACCATACGACCGACAGGATGAAGTAGACACGTACTATGTAAACGTTGCTAATCAGATAGCTGGATGTTTAAAGGACTTTGTCGGAGGACGTTATCCGGAACATTCAGTGCATGGAATTGCCATTTATTTGACACTCTGGTTTCAGGATGTAATTTCACAGACCGGAATCTGGCAAGCATTCTCTGAAGAATGCCGTAAGCGGTATGGCAGCCTTGTTCCCTTCATGACTTCGGAAAAAGAAAAAGACTATTATCCGGGAGAAGTGAATCCGGAAGATTTGCAGTTTCTGTTATGGCATTATCTTCAATGCATGGAGAAACAGGCTGGTGGCGTATTGAATCCAGAGAATCCGGCTTTTGAGGAACTGGCTAATCAGATCTATGATTATTTGTCGGAAGAGTTTCAGGTAGCTCCAGAGAATGAGCGGTTGCATGCGATGTTATATGGGGAGGCTTTTGGAGAAAACGATTACATGCGTTATCGTAGTGTGCTGGAGTGGTTTCACTTTTGCAGTTATGTAGGTTTTGAAAACCGAGGTGAATATCAGAGAGTGGTAGATACGGTTGCACGAATGGGACAGAATGTCAATCCACATATTTTGTCGTACGATGTAAAGCAGAACATTCTGTTTGAAGGACGCAAGAACTTACTTTCCTTGACATCAGTCGAATGGTTGGCTTTGATAGGAAAGAGTCATCCTGAAACAGCTTTGTGGGCTGAAGTAAAAGCTCTTCCACAGGAAATGTATCTTTATGAAGGAGAAGATGAAAAATTCCTGTTTGTAAAAGATTTGTCAAAGAAAGAAGGAGAACAGCTGGGTATTCGGAAAGATTCTTTGAATATGGATTCCTTGAAAGGTCGTAAAGAAGGAGTAACCATATTAAGTTGCCGGCTGGTTCAGTATGGAGGATACTGGTGGCAAGACGGTATGCTGGTTGTATCTGATTTCCAGGAGAAAGTGAAGGAAGAGATTGACCAGCGAATTGCCGCACGTGAGGGCATTAAGAAAACATTCGATGAGTTTATGGAAGCATCCGGTGGCAAGCAATTTGTGTTCTGCAAATCAGAAGAAGAAGTGCAGGATTTCCTTTCTCAGAAATTGGGATATAAGGAAAAAGAAGGAATAGAATTGCCGAAGATGGATGCCACACACGGATTGGTGCTGATGGTTTCTCCACATACCGGCATACATGTTCAAATGCAACTGTGTGAATGTATTTCCTCACCGGATAATACATTCTATGATGCTGAAGCAGCCAAAAAGCAGGCGGCCATGTTTATCTTGAATCCCAATGTGATACCTTACGATTTGAGTTGTGCCTTGCAGGATGCCGATATGCTTCCGGATGCTTGTCTGAACAGTGCGTTGGGTGAGGAACACGGACGGGAAACAATGAAGAGAAACGCGCGTTTCTTTACAGATTATTTCTTTGAAAAATGCAGAGAGAAGGATTGTTGATTACTCAATAATCCCTCCTCCCAATACGGTATTATCCCGATAAAATGCAGCTGCCTGCCCGCTGGCAATAGAAGCCAGCGGCTCATGCAGTTGTATATGCAGTCGCTGGTCGTCCAGTAAGGTGACAGTGCATCGGTTGGCTTGTTTCCGGTAGCGTATTTTGACAATGACATCTTCGTGTCCAAGCACTACATCGGGATTGATAAGGTTCCAGTGTGTGAGGTACATCTCATTTTTTTCCAGTGCTTGCAGGCTGTCACTGATAATTACCTTATTTTCCTGCGGAATGATTTCCTTGACAAAGAGCGCTTTGTTCAAGTGAATACCTAACCCTCTCCGCTGTCCGATGGTGTAAAACGGATAGCCTTCATGTTTCCCGATTTTCTGTCCTTGCTCGTCATAAAAGTTCCCAGGACTGATTTCTCCTTCGGGTACATGAGTTTTCAGAAATGTACGGTAATCCATCGGGCAGAAACATACACCTAAACTGTCACGTTTCTTAGCAGCTTTCAGAAATCCGCGTGCGGCGGCGATTTCGCGTACACGGGTCTTGGTCAGTCCGCCCATAGGGAGGCACATTCTCTCCAGAATGGATTGTGGAAGTCCCCATAAGAAGAAAGACTGGTCTTTATCTGCATCATTTCCGCAGGTAATGTACCAGTATCCATCTATTTTTTGTTTGTTGACGTAGTGCCCGGTGGCTAGATGGTAAATACCCTTTTCGTCTGCTACCTGTTGCAGCAAGGGCCATTTCAGGTAGTTGTTACAGAGCGTGCAAGGTACCGGAGTACGTCCGGCCATGTATTCCTGAATAAAATAGCGTATGATTTTTTCCTGAAACATTTCCCGTGCATCGTAAATCAGATGAGGTATGCCTAGCGTACGGCATAAGTCACGTGCATCGTCCAGGTATTCTATATTTCCATCTTTCTCATAAAAACGAAAGGTGATGCCAGTTACTTCGTAGCCTGCATCTTGCAATAGAAGGGCGGCAACCGAACTGTCGGTGCCGCCACTCATTCCCAATAGAACTTTGTTATTTTCTTTCATCGGGACAAAGTTACTCTTTTCTCAGTTCCGGCAATTTGATTTCTGCAATTTCTGCACTCCCATGAGTTATCAGGATACGCAGGTCACTGCCTCCTGTCTTGTTGAACCGAATGGTTTCTTCCTGATTGGGAGTAACTTCTCCGCGTTGTACCGGAAGGAATTGTCCGCCTCCGCTGGAAATCTGAATCTCGTAGTGTGTGCCGGTTTCTGCATTCTTCCAGGCTACATTGATACGGTCTACTTTGGCGTTCTCTGCCAGTTCGAAGGATATGTATTCCCCTTTTTCACCTTTCCAAGTAGTGGAATAGTCTCCGTCAACCACATGGAGGATATGGCTCTTGTTTTTGCTGGCACTGATAAAGTCACGCGGGTCCGATTCTATTATTTCATTGGCGGATGCTTGTCCGTAAGCTCGGATTTCAAGTCCTTTTTTCAGCCGGATGTCTTCGGAAGAAGCTCCTATCATAATCTGGAACATACCAGGCTCTACGACCCAGTGATTGTCTTTGTTGAGTAGCTGGAAGTCACGTGGAAGTAACTGGAAGCTGACCTTTTTGGTTTCACCCGGCTCCAAGTGTACGCGTTCGAAGCCGCGCAAGTTCTTTTCATACGTGGTCACGCTGCTGATAACATCGCGTGTGTACAACTGTACCACTTCATCTCCGCTTCGTGTTCCTGTATTTTTAATTTTACAGGTCACGGTTACCGGTTCTTTATCGGTAATGACAGGAGAGGAGAGTTGTAAGTTGCTGTATTCAAAAGTGGTATAACTCAGTCCGTATCCGAACGGATAGAGTGGACCGTTGATACGCGATTGATTACCCTTCATGCCAGGTGTTTGTCCGCCGTCTACTTGTGAAGCAGGTTTGGCCGGGAAGTTAAAAGGTATCTGACCTACGGTTTTAGGGAAGGTAACAGTCAGCTTGCCTCCCGGATTGTAATCTCCGAAGAGAGCTTCGGCAATAGCTGTTCCTCCTTGCGAACCAGGGTACCAGGCCTCCAGAATGGCCGGTACAAATTTATCTGCCCAGTTAATACTGAGCGGACGACCGTTAATCAGTACCAGTACCACCGGTTTTCCAGTGGCTACTATGGCCTCCAAAAGTTGCTGCTGATGGCCGGGGAGATCCAGGCTGGTACGCGATTTATTTTCTCCACAGGTGCGGATGCCTCCTCCCAGTACTACTACAGCTACGTCACTTTCTTTGACATTATCGACAGCTTTCTGAATTTCGGTTTTTTCCTCTGCGGTAAGTGGATAAGAAATGATTTCCGATTCCGGCCAGTTGGCATCTACGAGGTCACATCCTTTGGTATAGGTTACTTTTGTACCTTCCTTAACCTGTTGTTTGATACCTTCCAGTACGGTAGTTACTTCTACTGCTACGGGGCCGTAGTGGGTAAGTGCAAAGGATGCTTCATCGGCATTCGGACCACATACGGCAATACGCTTGATTTGTGATTTATCCAAAGGAAGCAGGTTATTTGCATTTTTCAACAGCACGAGTCCTTCGCGGGAAGCCTGTAAGGCAACTTGTTGATGTGCCTCGCTGTTGACTTCTTTATCAGCTAAAGCAAGGTCTGTCTGGTAAGGTGTGTCGAACAGACCTGTCAAGAATTTGACACGTAAGATATCTCTTACCCGGTTGTCAATGGTTTCCATACTGAGTCCTCCTTCTTGAATCAGCTCACGCAACGGGAGTACGTATGATTCTGGTGAACGGAACGTACAGCGTACGTTAAGTCCTGCTTCTACACTCTGGCGAACTGCCTCTTTCATGTCCTTTGCCGTTTTGTGCTTGCTGTAGAGATATTCCACCGCGTCACTGTCGGATACCACATAACCCCTAAATCCCATGGTGCCTCTTAGGCGTTGTGTCAGCCAGTAGTAGCTGCTTTGGATAGGAAATCCGTCATAATCATTGTAGGAACTCATCACTCCCAGGATACCAGCCTCCTGGATTACTCTTGTAAAAGGATAGGCATGTATATTTTCTACCTCTCTCCATGACATTTGCGGGTCAACTCTTGCAAATCCTTCGCGAGCACCTTTGTTATTGCTATAGGCGATGAAGTGTTTGGCCGTAGAAGCTACCTGCATGTCGGTTTGAAGTCCCTTTCCCATGGCGATGCCCAGTTCTGCTACCAGATAAGGGCTTTCTCCATAAACCTCTTCGTAGCGTCCCCAACGTTGGTCACGGCCTACGTCCAGGATGGGGGCGTATACGTTAGTGTACCCTAGTAAGCGGGCCTCTCGTCCTGTGATGTAGCCTATCTGGCGTATCAGTTCCCTGTTCCAGGTGTGTCCGAGTGCCAGTTGGGTTGGGAAATTGGTTGCAATATAGTTCTCTACTCCCCGGATACCTTCATTGGTAAAGTCAGCCGGTATACCCAGGCGTGTTTCTTCTACGAAAAAGCGTTGCACCTCATTCAGGGCCCAGGCATGATTCGAAGCCGGCCATACTAGTTCATTCTGCATTGGAGGAACACCCCATCCTCGGAACGCATTCAGATGCTCATCGATAGCTCCGATACCGTCTTTCCATAACTGGTTTTTCCAGTCGGGAGTAGGCAATGAATCTTTTAAAACTCTTTGATACCCATAAAGCGTGACCATCTGGCAGGTCTTTTCCTCCACGGTCATCTGGGAAAGCAAGTCTTCAATTCGCTCGTTTAATGGTGCTTTAGGATCCTCGTAAATATCTTTCCGGCCGTTTTTGTTGAAGTCAATCCATTCTTTATGGTACATGCTTTTCTTTTTGGGAACATACGTTTTGGAAACTTCCAATGCATGACCTGTTATACTGCAAAGCGATGTGCAAGAAAGAAGGCAATAGAATAATTGTTTTTTCATGTGATAAAGTTAGAATTAGGGTTGTTTTACTTGACCTCAAAAATAGAATTATTCAGGGAATAAGTAGTGATAAAATTGTCCATTCAAATGAACTTTCTGTCTTTATTTAAGTGATGGGCATAAAAAAAGGAGTTCCGCTGAACTCCAACCTTTGTTAACCTTAAATCTAATACTATGAAAAACACATTGCAAAGGTAAGGGTTTTGGGGAAAATGACAAGCGAATAATATGTTTTATAACATGAATTAAGAAATATAGGGCTTCCATTCAAACCTTTTATACAAATTTCCATGTAAAAGCACAATGGGTATATGGAATAGATGTAAGAAATATGTTCTTTTGCAGACAAATCATCTATGAAAATACGTATGAAAAGAAAATTAGCTGTTGTTTTATTGATTTGTATATCTTGTCACATGGGCTGGGCAGCACAAGACTTTGTCTGGAAATCAGGACAGAATATGAAGGTGGTGTGTGATACTACAGAAGCTCCGGTAGTGAAAGTTGCGCTTGATTTGTTGAAGCGTGATTGTCGGTCGGTACTTTCTGGAAATATATCTCGTTCGGAGAACACCGGAAACATTTATGTCGGTACATGGGGAGAAAGTTCCGTGCTGCAAGCGTTAGCTGAAACTCACCAGCTGGATGTAGCTCAGCTCAATGAGCATAAAGAGGCTTTTTTATTAAATGTACTTCCTGACGGAAGACTGATTGTGGCAGGGAGTGATAAGCGTGGAACGGCCTATGGAGTGCTTGAACTTTCTCGTATGATGGGAGTTTCCCCATGGGAATGGTGGGCCGATGCGATACCCGAAAAAAAAGAGGAATTGCGTTTGCCCGCAGGTTTCCGGAAACTGGATTATCCTCAGGTAGCTTATCGGGGAATATTTATCAATGATGAGGATTGGGGACTGACTCCCTGGAGCTGGAAACATTATGAACCGTCTGAGCGGAAAGGGCAGATAGGACCGAAAACGCATGCACGTATTTTTGAACTGTTGCTTCGCTTGCGGGCCAATACATTCTGGCCGGCCATGCATGGGTGTTCCATTCCTTTCTTTTTTACCGAAGGGAATAAGGAAATGGCCGATAAGTATGCAATTTATCTGGGTACTTCCCATTGTGAGCCGATGATGCGCAATACCAACGGCGAGTGGAAAACGGCCGGAAAGGGGGAGTACGACTATGTACACAACCGGAAAAATGTCTTGTCTTTCTGGGAGGAGCGCGTAAAGCAACTTCGTCATTCGGATGATATTTACACCTTAGGTATGCGCGGTGTACACGATGGCAAGATGCAGGGAGCCAAGACACTGGAAGAACAGAAGAAGGCGCTTACGGAGATTCTGGCAGACCAGCGTCGTATGCTGGCAAAATATAAAGGAAAGGATTTGACAAAAGTGCCGCAAGTGCTGATTCCGTATAAGGAGGTGCTGGATATTTATCAGGCAGGACTGCAGGTGCCTGAGGATGTGACTTTGATGTGGTGTGACGACAACTATGGATATATAACCCATTTCCCTACTGCCGAAGAGGCCGCTCGTCCCGGAGGGAATGGCATTTACTATCATGTGTCTTATTGGGGGCGTCCGCACGATTACCTGTGGCTTTCTACGGCGAGTCCTTACTTGCTTTATCAGCAGATGAAGCAGGCATACGAGAAAGGTATACGTCAGATGTGGATTCTGAATGTAGGGGATATTAAGCCGGCAGAGTATCAGACGGAGTTGTTTATGGATATGGCTTGGAATATAGGTCGGGTGCAGCAGACTGGAGTTACCGGGCATCTTTCTCATTTTTTGTCCCGGGAGTTCGGGACTGTTTCAGCTTCTGCTCTGTTACCTTTGTTGCAGGAGCATTACCGGTTGGCATACATCCGTAAACCGGAGTTTATGGGGCATACAAGAACCGAAGAGAAAGATCCGAAATACAAAATCGTTACCGACCTTCCTTGGAGTGAGGGGGAAATCCGGAAGCGATTGTCGCTTTACCAGTCTCTTGAAGACCGTGCGGAAATATGGAGCAGAAGAATGCCTGAAACAAAGCGTACTGCTTATTTTCATTTGGTACAGTATCCCGTACAGGGAGCTTCACAGATGAACAAGAAATGCCTGTATGCACAGTTGGCCCGTCACGGAAGGGCTGATTGGCAATTGAGTGAACAGGCGTTCGACAGTATTGTATCGCTGACACATAGGTACAATCAGGGGAAATGGCAAGGTTTTATGGATTATAAACCCCGTAATTTGTCCGTATATCAACGGATTCCGAGAAGTACGGCTACTGATTCTTTGAAATCCGCTCGCTCCTATCTCTTTAAATGGAATGGTCTGGAGGCTATGGAAGGTAATCTGTTGCCGTGCGAGGGATTGGGGTACGAAGGTATGGCAGCTGGTATCTCAAAAGACTCCTCAGTGATGTTTCACTTTGATGGATGTCCGGCAGACTCGGTAGAAGTGGAACTCCGTCTTCTTCCGGCACATCCAGTGGTTGGAAATGAATTGCGCGTGCAAGTTTCTTTAGATGAGGTACAGTCGCTTCCTGTGTCTTATCGTACTTATGGCCGTAGTGAAGAGTGGAAACAGAATGTCTTGTCGAATCAGGCAATACTTCGTTTGAAGTTTCCTTTACGGGGGAATCAAAGACATCGAATTATTATACAGGCATTAGATGAAGGTGTGGTATTGGACCAGCTATATGTCTATAGGCTGGAGAATTAATCATGCCAGATACCGGTAACGTTAAAGTAAAAGTCGCCTGAGGTCCTTTTTATAATGCGGGCATGGATTGTATGTCTCCCGTTTGTGAACCTTATGTTTCTTTAGGCAGAAACCTTCGTTTTTCTGATGGGAAATCTAGGTTTTTGCCCCGAGAAACATAGAATATAAAAGAACGTTGTGGACTTGATGTCAGCAGGATTTCGAAATATTGCTGTGGGATGTTGTAATGCGTAGCAGAAAAAGTCAAATTTTATTCTTATTTTATAATGGTACAGTAAGTGTTTTTGCGCGTGTGATTGTTATAATAATACTTAGGATAAATAAATACAACTAACATAAAAACATACAGCGATGAGAATGATTTTTGTATGGCTTGGGTTACTGGCGGCATCTGTGGCTGTAAATGCGCAGACATTGACTTCGCCTGACGGGAACCTTAAAATGCAGTTTCATCTATCCGACGAAGGCAAACCAGTCTATTCGTTAATGTACAAAGAAAAAGAAGTGATAAACGAAAGCAAAATGGGCTTTCAGATAAGTCCTTCGATTGCTTTTGACCGTAACTTTAGTGTGGTGGAAACGAAGATAGATAGTTGCAATACGGTCTGGAATACGGTGTGGGGGCAGAACAATGAGATTAGCGATCATCACAAGGAGTTGTGGGTGGCATTGAAACAAGAAAAATCCGGCAGACTCTTGAATATCCGCTTCCGGTTATTTAATGACGGACTGGGATTCCGTTATGAATTCCCCGTGCAAAGTAATCTGCGTCATTTTACTCTGAAAGAAGAACTGACAGAATTCCAGCTGGCTGGCAATCATAAAGCTTTCTGGATTCCGGCTGATTACGATACCAATGAATTTCAGATAACTACCTCCCGCCTTTCGGAAGTACCTCTTTTAATTGATGAGGCCCGTAATGAGCCTTTGGCTTGTAAATCACCGACTCCGAATCTGGCTGTACAGACTCCGCTTATGCTGAAGTCGGATAACGGACTGTATATCAATATTCATGAAGCAGCACTGGTAAATTATCCGGCCATGCATTTGAACCTGGATGCAGAGACTTACCTTATGAGTGCACACTTGACGCCCGATAAGAATGGAAATAAGGGATATATTCAGACTGGAAGTGTGACTCCGTGGCGTACGATTATTGTGAGCGACGACGCCCGTGATATTCTGGCTTCCAACCTGATTCTGAATCTGAATGAGCCGTGTAAGATAGAAGATACTTCCTGGATAAAGCCGACTAAATACGTTGGTGTGTGGTGGGAATACTTCACGGGAGGAGGCTCTACATGGGCCTATACCGATACACAGGATGTTGTGATTGGACAGACTGATTATAAGCAACTGAAACCTAACGGACATCATGGAGCCAATACAGCTCATGTGAAAGAATACATCGACTTTGCAGCTAAGCATGGATTTGACGCCGTGCTGGTGGAAGGATGGAATGAAGGATGGGAAGATAACTATGCGTATGCCAAAGAGTTTATCTATAGCTTTACTACTCCTTATCCAGATTTTGACGTGAAGGAGTTACAGGCGTATGCGGCTTCCAAAGGGGTAAAGATTATCATGCATCATGAAACTACTTCGTCTGTGGCAGATTATGAGCGTCAGATGGATGATGCGTTCCGTTTCATGAAAGACAACGGATATGATGCGGTGAAAACCGGATATGTAGGCCCGATTATTCCACGTAGTGAGCATCACGACGGACAGTGGATGGTGAACCATTACAACCGTGTAGCAGAAAAGGCGGCTCAGTATAAGATTATGGTCAATTCGCACGAAGCGGTTCGTCCGACCGGTTTATGCCGTACCTATCCCAACTGGATTGCGCAGGAGTCGGCGCGAGGGACGGAGTTTGAATCGTTCAACGGCATTCGTCCGGACCACCAGACCATTCTTCCGTTTACTCGTCTGATGGGAGGTCCGATGGATTATACTCCCGGTATTTTTGAAGGAGATTTGTCGGTGTATGGCAGTAACAAGGCAAAGCTGGGTACTACACTGGTGAAACAGCTTGCTCTGTATGTCACGATGTATAGTCCGCTTCAGATGGCAGCCGATTTGTATCAGAATTATGAGAAATATCCGGATGCGTTTCAGTTTATTAAGGACGTGGCGGTTGATTGGGACCGTACTTATATATTAGAAGCTGAACCGGGAGATTACATCACAATTGCCCGTAAGGCCAAAGGGAAAAATGAATGGTATGTAGGAGGTATTACGGATGAAAACAGCCGTGAAGCCCTTATTGATTTCAGCTTCCTGCCGAAAGGAAAGAAGTATCAGGCCGTTATTTATGCAGACGGTAAGAAAGCCGATTGGCGGACAAATCCGAAAGAATATGTGATAGAGACACGGACGATAAGTCATAAGACTAAACTCAGACAAAAACTGGCACCCAGTGGTGGGGTAGCTATTAGTATAAAGGAATTATAGGTAGAAGATTGTTTTCAGGAAAATAAAGATAGATCTTTGACATCCTTGTCGGCATAATTGCTTAAAACAGATATGAGTGGATGACTTTATATAAAAGTTGTTGAAATCGATTTTAAAATTTATCTTTGTGATAAATACCAAATCTGATCACTTATGTCTGTAAACAATTTTGAAACAATATATTATGACTTGTTTAAACAACATTATTCTGCGTTGTTGTTTTATGCAACTCGTCTGGTAGGTGAGGATGATGCGGAAGATATTGTTCAAGATGTATTTGTTGAGTTGTGGAATAACAAAAGCAAGATTGATTTTGACGATCACATCAAGTCTTTTTTATATCGGTCTGTTTATACTAGATCCATCAACTTTCTGAAGCATAAATCGGTAGTGGATAGTTATACGGCGGAAGAAAAAGAATTCTTTGCTCAGAAAATAGCTTATTATAATTATGAGAATTCTGACGTGATGGCACGAATGGAAAATCTGGAGATGAAAAAAGAAATTCTGTCTGCCATAAACGACTTGCCAGACCAAAGCCGGAAAGTCTTTAAGATGAGTTATCTCTACGATATGAAGAATAAGGAAATTGCCGACATACTTGGTATTTCCCTGAGAACAGTAGAAGCCCATATGTATAAGGCTTTGAAGATACTGCGTGTAAAGCTCAGTCATCTGCTTTTATTATTAATTTGTTTTTTAGGTGTATATGAGTAACATTAGTGATGATATTATATGGAGGTATCTTCAGGGAATTGCAACCGCTGAAGATATGAAGGCGCTGAATGAATATATCAGTGCTTCGCCCGACAACAAAAAGTATCTGTTTTCCATAGAGGAGTTATATCATCTGGGAAAGTGGAAATACAATGAGGAAGATAAAATAAATGCAGCCATGCAACGGCTGAAATCGGTAGTGCAGCCTGCCGAGGTATCTATGTCTTTGCATAAGAAAGAGAAAAAGCAGACAAGGCATCTCTTTATGTGGACCCGATATGCGGCGGCCGTGCTGGTTCTGGTGCTTATAGGGTGGCTGTCCTTTAAAGGGCTGACAAGCGAGGACATGATAAAAGTTTACGCGGACAGTAAGATAAGAAAGATTGAACTGGCAGATGGGACAAAAGTCTGGTTGAATAAAGGGAGTGTGTTTGAATATCCGAAAACTTTTACGAAAGACAACCGGAAAGTCAGACTGGATGGGGAAGCTTATTTTCAAGTAGCCCGTCAGACAGGCAAGCATAAGTTCACGGTAGAGAGTAAGCTGATGACGGTGGTAGTGCATGGTACGATTTTTAATATGAAGAGTTATGCCAGGGATACCGTAGCCGAAACGTCGCTTATTGAAGGAGAAGTGCTTGTGGAATCTGCTAATGATGATTCAAAAATCGTTTTGCTTCCAGGTCAGAAAGCCATTGTAGAAAAGAATAACCATAAGATGGTGGTGAAAGAAACCAATTCAATTATGGATGGAATCTGGCGGAACAACATGGTGCCATTCCAGAATGCGACAATTCAGGATATTGCAAAAGTGCTGGAGGATTTATATCATGTTAAGATAGAGGTTCGTAAGGATATTGACCTGGAACATACTTATTCGGGCATGATAGAGAAAAAGCAAGAGCTTGAAGATGTAATAAAAACTTTGCAAAATAGTATACCGATAAAATATAAGATAGAGAGTGATAAGGTTTTGATTGAACCTGTGGAGTAAAATCCGATTCGGCAAATATATTTTTATAATATGTTTGCCGTTTTTTTTATGTTTCTTGAAAAAATAAATGAAATAAAGTAAGTGTTTTTATTTGGATAGCTGTTATATAAGTACTATTGAAAATTGTAGTAATAATTTTAAAATAACAAGATTATGTTTAACCTTAAGAAAAATTTATTTTTAGAAGGGAAAATGCAATCCTTATGTCCAGGAAAATATCTCAGGACATTGGTTTTTCTAGGCTTGTCGGCAGCTCCATTTCAATTGGTCTCGGCGCAGTTTAATCTTTCATTGGCTAATCCAAGTTTGGGAAGTGTGATTAAAGAAATTCAGGCGCAGTCGGATTATCAGTTCTTTTATGATGACAAGCTTGCTTCTGTTCAACTTGAATCTTTGAATATGAATGACTCTTCTTTACAGGAAGTGTTGAGCAAGGCGTTGAGTGGAAAAAACATTTCTTATAAGATAGACGATAAAGTCGTTTATCTGTCTATGGATAATTCTACAGTAAAGAAGTCTCCTGCACAGGAAACGACAAAAAAAACAATTACCGGACGTATAATAGATGCGACGGGTGAACCGCTGATTGGTGTGACTATTATGGAAAAAGGAACCACCAACGGAAGTATTACTGACTATGACGGAAATTATTCATTGAGCGTACCTGGAAATGCGGTACTTCAATTCTCTTATATCGGTTATAAGAGTATAGAAATGAAGGTGGAAGGCAAAGAGGTAATTGACTTGACCATGCACGAAGATACAGAGGTATTGGATGAAGTCGTAGTTACTGCTTTGGGTATCAAGCGTGAGAAAAAAATGCTGGGATACGCTGTGCAGGAACTGAAGAGTGATGAGTTGAACAAGACAGGTGACCCTTCTGTAACCAGTGCTTTACAGGGTAAAGTAGCCGGTTTGCAGATGAATACCTCTGCTACAGGTTTGGGTGGTTCTACTAAGATTACCATTCGTGGTAACTCTTCATTGAGCGATAACAACCAGCCGCTGTGGATTGTGGATGGTGTTCCTTTTAGCGACAACAACACATCTGATGCTAGTTTCTATGGTGGTGTAGACCGTGGTGGCTCTGCAATGGATATTAATCCGGATGACATTGAGAGTATTTCAGTTTTGAAAGGCCCGAATGCCGCAGCATTGTATGGTTCACGTGCTGGTAACGGTGTAATTTTGGTTACAACGAAGAAAGGTTCCAAGAAAGATGGTTTTGGTATCCGCTATACTGGTAACTTTACATGGAGTAGCGTAGCCGAAACATTAGAGCAGCAGGAACGTTATGGCCAGGGACAGATTGGTGCCAATGGTGGTGCTAGCTATACCAAAGAAACATCAGGTAGCTGGGGACCCGTATTGGATGGAAGCCCATTTGAAGCTTGGAATGGTGAGACATATGCTTATTCAAAATATGGCAATAAGTTGAAGGATTATTTTGATACTGGTTTCTCACAGAATCACAATGTGTCTATTAGCAACGGTACTGAAACATCACATTTCCGTGCTTCGTTCGGTGCATCGGATAACAAGGGTGTGTTCCCGAATGAAAAGTTGAATCGTATAAATATCGACTTGAATGCTGGTACAGAATTGAATAAATGGATGTCAATCGACGGAAAGATTTCATTGTCACGTACCAAAGCAGAGGATCGTCCTGAATATGGTACATACGGTGCTATCAATCAGTTGATGGGTATTCCTCACAATGTACGTTTGGATGATTTGAAACAGTATTCAACTGAAGATGCCGTACATGTGAACTGGTATGGACCGAGTGCTGAAATCCGTAACCCATATTATGTATTGCATCAGCGTCATAATTCTGACGAACGCTGGCGTGCATTTGGTTATTATAGCACTAAGATTAACTTTACTGACTGGTTGCATTTATCTGCTAAGTATGCCTTCGATTATTACCGTACGCGTGTTCAGAATACCAATGCAGGTGATGCGTATAATAATGAAACGGTTCCTAGTGCTATCACTGATGACAAGATGGATCGTGGCGAAGAAAACTTCTTCGAATCAAATGCTGAATTTATTTTGATGGGTGACCGTCAGTTGACTGAAAACTTCCGCCTTGGCTTTACGCTGGGTTCTAACTTCATGTATCAGAAGTTCGAGTCTTTGAGTGCCGGTGTAGGTAACATGTTGACTAAGGGTGAATGGATGTTCAATGCGGCTAACCTGTTGCGTACAGCTGCTGAAACAGGTAAGGAACGTGCCATGAATTCTGTATTTGGTTCTGTACAGATGGCGTGGAAGGAATATTTGTCATTAGACCTTACTGCTCGTAATGACTGGTCATCTACATTGCCTAAGCAGAATAATTCATTCTTCTATCCTTCTGCTAACTTAAGTTTTGTTATTTCTGATTTCATGAAGTCTATCGACAAATCTTTACCTTCATGGGTAACTTTTGCTAAGTTGCGTCTGTCTGCTGCACAGGTAGGTAAGGATACAGAACCGTATCAGTTGTACAATACTTATGCTTATAAGTTTGATAATGGCATCTTGACTCCTGATAAGAGTAATGTGAAGTTGAACGATAATTTGAAGCCGGAAATTGCTACTTCATACGAAGCTGGTTTGGATATGAAGTTCTTTGATAATCGTTTCGGGTTTGACTTTACTTATTATTACAGCAAGACTAAGAACCAGATTATGAAGGTGCCTGCTGCAGCTCCTTGGAGTGGTGGACAGTGGGTTAATGCCGGTTTGATTTCGAACCAGGGTGTTGAATTGATGTTGTATTCTACCATTGTAGATACTAAGGACTTCACATTTGATTTGAATGTGAACATGGCGCACAATGTTTCTACTGTTAAAGAACTGGCTCCTGAATCTAATGTGAACTATATGTTCTTTAACGGTGATGGCAACTTCCCTGTTAAGGTTGGTGCTCGTGCTGGTGAAAAACTGGGTGAGATTTATGCAACTACTTTGTACAAACGCAATGATAACGGTGATATTATAATCGGTGCCGACGGTATGCCGATGACTGTGACTGATGAAGCTGAATATGTAGCTAACCCGATTGGTAACATTCAGCCTGACCTGACCATGTCTGTATCACCTACTTTCACTTATAAAGGTGTAACTCTTTCTGCTATGTTTGATATGAAATTTGGTGGTGATATCTTCTCTTACTCAGAAATGATGGCTACCGGTAGAGGTTTGGCTAAGCGTACGGAAAATCGTGGAGAAGCTGATAATTATATGATGGTATTCCCTGGTGTGACTGAAAATGGTCAGCCTAATACCACGAAGATTACAGCTAGCCAGTACTATGGTGCGTTGTTGGCTGAAGACTTCCTGTATGATGCTTCATTTATTAAGTTGAAAGAATTGTCATTGGGTTATTCATTCCCGTCAAAGATGCTGAAAAAGACCCCGTTGACTTCACTGAACGTTTCATTTGTAGCACGTAACTTGTGTTATCTGTTGAAGCATACACCGGGTACAAGTCCTGAAGGTGGTTACGATACAACTATGTTCTCACAGGCTATTGATTATGCGGCTCTGCCTTATACTCGTACCTTTGGTTTGTCTGTTAGTTTAGGTTTTTAATCTTAAAAAAATAGTATAGAGTTATGAAATTCAATATATATAAATCTGTCGCCTTGTGTTCGTTGTTAGCACTTACAGGCTGTCATGACTTTGAAGAAATGAATACCAATCCGTATGCTCCGGTTTATGATCCTACAGTGATAGGAGGTACGGCTGACGGCATTGATATCGACTATACTTTGTCGGAAAATGCGTTAAAGAGTTTACAAGCTACAGAAAGTGCGGTAGGTGCAACTTTCTTTAACTTCATGTATGAAGGGTTATACAATGATTATCAGACTGCTACTAACCTGACACATGATGTGTATGCAGCTTATAGTGGATCAAACGGTTTTTTGAATAATGCTCCGGCTTATGCGTATAACGATGCTTGGTCAGCATCTCGTTGGCGTCATTTCTATGATGACCGTACCATCTCAGAATATAGCCAGTTGATTAAGACTTTTTGGTTCTGTAATAGAGAATATTATCACAATGTATTCCACATTACACGTATCTACTATGCTTTCTTGATGTCTGCTCAGACTGATACTTATGGAGATATTCCAATTAAGTATTATGTAAAAGGTATGATTCCTCCTGAAGAAAATGTGGAATACAGTTCACAAGAGGAAGTATATGGTTTAATATTCCAGATACTTGATCAGGCTATCACAGGTTTGCATAATCCTCCAGCTGGTGCTCAGTATAAGTTCAGTGATACGGATGACCGTGTGTACAAAGGTGATGTAAATAAATGGCTTCGTTTTGCGAATACATTGCGTCTGCGTCTTGCCTTGCGTGTGTCAAATGTAAATCCAGCGTTAGCTAAGGAACAGGGTGAAAAGGCGTTGACTGATCCTGCTGGTTTGATGCAGGGACAGGAAGACAATATGAAACTGATTCCTAAACGTCAGTTTGTAACCGGCGGTAATGAGAATATTTTTGCCTTGATGTACGGTTGGGGCGCCAGTGTAGTTTTGCCTAAGGAAATGGAGTGGGCATACAAGAACCAGGCGTTAAAGGATGGCATTGACTCATCGGCTGATGGTTTTGTGGCTAAGGTGTCACAAGGTGCTGAAGAAGGTACAGTAGTGGGCCTGGATAACCAGAAGTTTAATGAAAAAGAAGCAAATTGTTATCTTGACCCCCGTTGTGAAGTGTTATGGTTCCGTCCTACATCTTTGGATGATTTGAATGCGAAAGATGGTATTCATGAATCAGATAAAGAATTCGGTGGTTACCGTAATGGAGTAACAGAGGTTGGTTCTAAATATACTACAGTTTATTCTCCGATGCGTGTAGATCAGCGTACAGATGTTATGAATCGTAAGGTATGGTGGAACTTAGCTCGTGAAATTGTATGGATGGGCTATTCTGAAAGTCTCTTCCTGAAGGCTGAAGCTGCTTTGCGTGGCTGGGCTGGACTGCCTAAAACTGACGCCAAGAAATATTATGAAGAGGGTATTCGTGCTTCAATGAACTATTATGAAATTGATGCAGATGCCGAAGGTCAGCAGAAGATTGATAATTACATTAATCACTTGGCAGGTATGAAAGCTTTCACTAGCGGTTCTGACGAAGAACAGCTTGAACAGATTATTACACAGAAGTGGTTAGCTGTATATCCTAATGGTAATGAAGGCTGGGCAGAGGTACGTCGTACTGATTATCCTCGCTATTTGCTGTTGCCGCGTTATGGTAATAACTCTAACGGTGAAGTAGAAAATACGAAACTGATTAAGCGTATTAGTTATCCAAATAGTGAGTCACGTAATCCGTTGAAGCCAGATTATACCCAAGGTACAAGAGTTTGGTGGGATGTAGCTGACACGATGGATGACAGCGGCAAATGGCATACGCCGAAAAACTTCAGATAATTACCTTTAATAAATGAATAAAGAAAGCCGTTTTAGCCTGTTGGTATTGGTTTGATATACATTAATATGGCTAAAACGGCTTTTTTAATCATTATTTTTCTTAACTTTAGTCACTGCGGGGTTGCAGTATCTTTTAGCTATTATAATAACATGAAAAATTCACTTTGGGCTTTTATTGGTTTGGCTGGTCTTACATGGGCTTGTTCTACTCCTGTTACTCATGTGGAAGAAGATTTGACACAGTATGTGAATCCTTTCATTGGGACGGACTTTACCGGAAATACTTATCCGGGTGCACAAGTTCCTTTTGGCATGGTTCAATTGAGTCCGGACAACGGGCTTCCGGGATGGGATAGAATTGCAGGCTATTACTATCCGGACAGTACCATTGCCGGGTTTAGCCATACGCATCTTTCAGGAACAGGAGCAGGCGATTTGTATGATATTTCTTTTATGCCTGTAACCCTGCCATACGTAGAGGCAGAAGCCCCTTTGGGAATACATTCCAAGTTTTCGCATGAGAAGGAAAGTGCATCTGCCGGATATTATCAGGTCTTCTTGGATGATTATGGAATCAATGTGGAACTGACGGCAACGGCACGTTGCGGAATTCAACGCTATACTTTCCCGGAAGCGAAATCGGCCATTATTCTGAATCTGAAAAAAGCAATGAACTGGGATGCCACACAGGATAGTTATGTGGAGGTAGTAGACTCTGTGACTATCCGTGGATATCGTTTTTCGGATGGTTGGGCCAGAAAGCAGAAGGTGTTCTTCCAGACCCGTTTCTCTGTTCCTTTTGAGAATGTACAAATGGATACGACTCCTATCTTGAAGGACAATCTTCCTATGGGTACTGCATACGTTGCCCGGTTTGATTTCTCGACGAAAAAGGATGAGCAGATAATTGTTTCTACCGCCATTTCGGGAGTGAGTATGGAAGGTGCGGCCAAGAACCTGCAGGCAGAAGTTCCGGAAAACGATTTTGAAAAGTATCGGTTGCTGGCCAAGGAAACATGGAATAAGGAATTGTCGAAGATAAAGGTAGAGTCGGAAGACAAGGATGACAAGACCGTGTTCTATACGGCACTTTATCATAGTATGCTGGCTCCTACCATTTATTCGGATGTCGACGGACAATATTACGGACCGGATCAGAAGGTGCATCAGGCGGAGAACTGGACCAATTACAGTACGTTCTCTCTTTGGGATACGTTCCGTGCCTCACATCCGCTGTTTACTTATACGCAGCCGGAACGGACTAATGACATGATTAAGTCATTCTTGGCATTCTATGAGCAGAACGGCCGTTTGCCGGTATGGAACTTCTATGGAAGTGAAACAGACATGATGATTGGTTATCATGCGGTACCAGTTATTGTGGATGCGTATTTGAAGGGTATCGGTGATTTTGATGCTGAAAAGGCATTGGAAGCTTGTGTAGCTACTGCGAATATTGATGAATACAGAGGCATTGGCTTTTATAAGCAGAAGGGATATATCCCTTATAATGTCACAGACGAATATAATTCTGAAAACTGGTCGTTGTCAAGAACACTGGAATATGCGTTCGATGATTTTTGTATAGCTGAAATGGCTGCCAAGATGGGGCGGAAGGATATTGCGGATACTTTCTATGCTCGTTCGCAGAATTACCGTAATGTGTATAATCCGGCTACTTCCTTTATGCAGCCCAAAGATGATAAAGGTAATTTTATCAAGGACTTCCATGCTGAGGAATATACGCCACATATTTGTGAAAGCAATGCATGGCATTATTTCTGGTCTGTACAGCATGATGTGGATGGTCTTGTGAGCCTGGTGGGAGGAAAGGAGCGTTTTAGAGAGAAGCTTGACAGCATGTTTACATATCACCCGACGGATGACCACGAGTTGCCTATTTTCAGTACGGGTATGATTGGACAGTATGCACACGGAAATGAGCCGAGCCATCATGTGGCCTATCTGTATAATAAGGTAAATCAGCCTTGGAAAACGCAGCAATATGTGTCGCAGATTATGGATGAACTGTATCTGAATACCCCGGCTGGTTTGTGTGGAAATGAGGACTGCGGACAGATGTCGGCATGGTATGTATTCAGTGCCATGGGCTTTTATCCTGTAAATCCTGTTTCCGGTGAGTATGAAATAGGAAAACCAAAATTTAAAAAGGTTGAATTGCAGTTGGCAAATGGCAAAGTGTTTACTGTGCTTGCGAAGAATCTTGACAAAGAAAATAGGTACATACGTGCTGTGAAATTGGATGGCAAGGATTATCATCAGAGTTTTATTACGCATGAACAGATTCTGTCAGGTGCGACATTGGAACTGGAGATGTGTAATGAGCCTGGGCATACATGGTATTAATTAAAAATTTTAAACTAGGAATTTATGATGAAGAAATTAGTATTGTTAATCATGATAATGTGCTTTGCCCTTCACGGTAAGGCTACGAATTATGCAGACTATGTGAATCCGCTAATTGGTACACAGTCTACTTATGAGTTTTCTTCCGGAAATACGTATCCGGCTATTGCACGTCCGTGGGGTATGAACTTCTGGACTCCTCAGACCGGAAAAATGGGAGACGGATGGCAGTATATGTATACAGCTACTAAAATCAGAGGATTTAAACAGACCCATCAGCCCAGCCCGTGGATTAATGACTACGGTCAGTTTTCCATTATGCCGGTGGTAGGAGAGCCGGTGTTTGATGAAAACAAACGTGCCAGCTGGTTTTCGCATAAAGGTGAAGAAGCAAAGGCATATTATTATAAGGTATATCTGGCAGAACATGATGTAGTGACAGAGCTGGTTCCGACTGAACGGGCTGCCCTGTTCCGTTTTACTTTCCCTGAAAATGAGCATTCTTACGTAGTGATTGATGCGTTTGACAAGGGTTCTTATGTGAAGATTGATGCGGCAAATAACCGTATTATCGGTTATTCTACCAAGAATAGTGGTGGTGTGCCTGATAACTTCAAGAACTATTTTGTAATAGAATTTGACAAGCCTTTTACGTACAAGGCTACGGTGGCCGACAGCTGTATCTCTGTAGATAAAGTTGAACAGGAGGCAAATCATGCAGGAGCTATTATCGGTTTTGCTACTCGAAAAGGAGAAAAAGTACATGCTAGAGTGGCTTCTTCTTTCATCAGTCAGGCACAGGCTTTAGAAAATCTGAAGGAGTTGGGCAATGACAGTTTTGATGTGTTGGTACAAAAAGGTAAGACTGCTTGGAACGAAGTGCTGGGCAGAATCGAGGTGGAAGGCGGTAACCTTGACCAGTATCGCATGTTCTATTCTTGCTTGTATCGTTCATTGCTGTTCCCTCGCAAATTCTATGAGATAGATGCTAACGGACAGGTAGTGCATTACAGTCCTTACAACGGACAGGTACTTCCGGGATATATGTACACAGATACAGGTTTCTGGGATACATTCAGATGTCTTTTCCCCTTGTTGAATTTGGCTTATCCGTCAGTTAATAAAGAGATCCAGGAAGGTCTTGTCAATACTTACAAAGAGAGTGGATTCTTCCCTGAATGGGCTAGCCCCGGACACCGCGGATGTATGGTGGGCAACAATTCTGCTTCCGTGTTAGTTGATGCTTATATGAAAGGTGTGAAAGTGGACGACCTGAAGACATTGTATGAAGGATTGCTCCATGGAACAAAGAACGTGCATCCGGAGGTATCTTCTACCGGACGTCTGGGATATGAATATTATAATAAATTAGGTTACGTGCCTTGTGATGTGAAGATACACGAGAATGCAGCCCGTACACTGGAATATGCGTATGATGACTGGTGCATCTATAAACTTGCTAAAGAGCTGAAGCGACCGAAAAAGGAAATCAAGCTTTTTGCAGAACGTGCCATGAACTATAAGAATCTGTTTGATTCGGAAACCAAACTGATGAGAGGTAAGAAGGAAAACGGTGAATTCATGAAGCCTTTCTCTCCATTGAAATGGGGGGATGCCTTCACTGAAGGAAACAGCTGGCACTACACCTGGTCGGTATTCCATGACCCTCAGGGACTGATTGACCTGATGGGAGGGGACAAGGCCTTTGTGTCTATGCTTGATTCTGTATTCTCTGTACCGCCTGTATTCGATGACAGCTATTATGGTTTTGTAATTCATGAGATTCGTGAGATGACCGTGATGAACATGGGTAACTATGCACATGGAAACCAGCCTATTCAGCACATGATTTATTTGTACAATTATGCCAAACAGCCGTGGAAGGCGCAGTACTGGTTGCGTCAGGTGATGAACAAGATGTATACACCGACTCCGGATGGATATTGTGGTGACGAGGACAATGGACAGACTTCTGCATGGTATGTATTTACAGCTTTAGGATTCTATCCGGTATGTCCGGGAAGTAATGAATATGTGGTGGGTGCTCCTTTGTTTAAGAAAGCGACTATTCATCTGGAAAATGGAAAGGACGTAATGATTGAAGCTCCGTTGAACAGTGAGGAGAATTTGTACATTAAAGAGATGAAATTGAATGGGAAATCTTATACTCATAACTATTTTTCACATGAAGATTTGATGAATGGAGCGAAAATACAAATAGAAATGAGTAACTTGCCGAACGAAAACAGAGGTATAGCTGCAGAAGATGCTCCTTACTCGTTTTCAGTGGATGAGAAATAAGAACCTTCATATATTAAATTTAAAACCATGAATAAGAAATCATTATTGTTTGTTCCGGTTTTGTCCTTGTGTCTGGCTTCTTGTGGAAGTAGCCAGAAAGGGCAGGAGATGGAAGATTTGACGCAGTTTGTAGACCCTCGTATTGGTACTGGCGGACATGGACATGTGTTTTATGGAGCCAATGTACCTTACGGATTTATTCAGCTGGGTCCGACAAGCATTCCTCAGTCATGGGACTGGGTATCGGGGTATCATGTATCAGACTCTACGGTGATAGGATTTCCACATACACATTTGAGTGGAACCGGTATAGGCGACTTGCATGACATCAATGTAATGCCGGTAGTAGGAGAAGTGACTTATTCAAGAGGGGATGCTTCATCGTATGAAACGGGATTATGGTCTTACTCAGACCGCTCGAAAGAAGTTGTGACTCCGGGTTACTATCGTACTCACCTGTCAAGATACAATGTGGATGTAGAATTGACAGCTACTAAGCGTGTCGGCTTCCATAAATATACTTTCCTGGGAAATGAAAGTCCGGCCATTGTATTTGATATGGTAAACGGTGGTTGCTGGGATAAAACCACAGAAGCCGTGATACGGGTGGTAAACGACAGCACCGTGAGCGGTTATCGCTATTCAAAGGGATGGGCCGACGACCAGCGTGTATTTTTCCGTGCAGAATTCTCACGTAAGTTTGATAACGTAGAATTTATTGTCAACGATTCTGTGAAGGAAGGTAACATGGCAAAAGGTGCACAGCTGTTTGCCAGAGTCAACTTTGCTGCGGGAAACCAAGAACCGGTGTATATGAAGGTGGCATTGTCTCCTACTTCAGAAGAAGGTGCACAGCTGAATATGCAGACAGAACTGAGTGGTTGGGACTTTGAGAAGACGATTGCAGATGCAAAGGCTGCCTGGAATAAGGAATTGAATAAGGTAAAAGTGTATACCACAGATGAGGCTTCAAAGAAGATTTTCTATACAAGTCTGTATCACACCTTGTTTGCTCCGTCTGAATTCTGTGATGTGAACGGTGATTATTATGGAGCCGATAAGCAGATGCACAAGGGCGAAGGTTTTGTAAATTACACTACATTCTCACTGTGGGATACCTATCGTGCAGCACAGCCGTTGATGACGATTCTGCATCCTGAAAAGATGAGTGACATCATTAATACTATGCTTCATATCCATCAGCAGCAAGGAAAGCTTCCGGTATGGCATCTGATGGGGTGTGAAACCAACTGTATGGTAGGTAATCCGGGGGTACCGGTGGTGGCAGATGCCATCTTGAAGGACATCAAAGGATTCGATACAGAGTTGGCTTTCAAGGCACTGAAAGAATCTTCAATGTTGCCTGAGCGTGGAATGGAACACCGTATTGAATACGGGTTTATTCCGGCAGACAAGATGACGGAAGCCATTGCGTATGATATGGAGTATGCTATTGCAGACTGGGCAGTGGCACAGGCCGCTCAGAAACTTGGCAAGCAGGAAGATTATGAATATTTCCTGAAACGTAGCAAATCATACAAGAATTATTTTGATGCTTCTACGGGATTCATGAGAGGAAAGATGCTCGACGGTTCCTGGCGTACTCCGTTTAGTCCTTATGCATCTTCTCACAGAGAAGACGACTATTGTGAAGGAAATGCATGGCAGTACACATGGCTGGTTCCTCATGATGTAGAAGGACTGGTGGAATGCTTCGGCAGTAAAGAAGCGTTTGTGAACAAACTGGATTCTTTGTTCCTGGCAAACGGTGATATGGGAGATGCTTCTTCTCCGGATATTAGCGGATTGATTGGTCAGTATGCTCATGGTAACGAACCGAGTCATCATACGGTTTACCTGTACACACTTGTAGGGCAGCCTTGGAAGACGGCCGACAGAATCAAGGAGATTCTTCATACAATGTATACAGACCAGCCGGATGGTTTGTCAGGTAATGAGGATGTAGGACAGATGTCGGCTTGGTATATCCTTTCTTCTTTCGGATTCTATCAGGTAGAACCTGCCGGTGGCAAGTTTGTATTTGGTTATCCGAACTTTGATAAGGTAGAAATTGCTGTTCCTGGTGGTAAGTTCGTTATAGAACGTGAAAATAAAGGTCAGCAGAACAATTACATACAAGGTATTGTCCTTAATGGAGCTGAATATAAGAAACCTTGGATTGAATATGCTGATATTATGAAAGGTGGCGAATTGAAGTTCCTGATGGGAGATGAGCCGGTAGTATGGTATTAAATGTTAGTGTTGTAACAGAGTTGTTTTTAATATCATAAACAAAAAATACGGAATTCATTTTTGAATTCCGTATTTTTTGTTTCATCATGGTAATGGTTTTAGTAGTGATTTTTGATGTTATTAAATATAAACTATGTTGAAGTTTAAAGTTTGATTAAAGGAATTTCATATTTGCTTTATGGAAAATAGAAATCTTTTTATGAAAAATTATCTATTTTGGTTGTGCTAAAAATTAAAAGCTATCAAAAGAAATTGGCCTCATTTTAATGTCTTTCCTGCGTGTTTTTATTAGAATAAAAGATAGAAATTACTAATTTTCAAGGCTGTTTTTATCTCTTTTTTAAGGAAGTACTCGTTCTGTTTTGTTGTAAAGATTTTTTGATAAAAGTCTAATATAAGGAATTAAGGTTTTTAAAGTGAGGCTTTTCAAGGTTTCTTAATTTGTCTGAATACGTAAATATACAAATGTTTTATGCGAATATTCAAGTAAAATACCTTTCACTTGGTATTACTTTGTGTCATCTTAATTCTAAGATTTTTTTGGATTTAGTAAACTTATTATGAAAACATATAATTAGTATTATGAAACATTTAACATTTTGTGCAGCCTTATTGGCTGCTTCTACAGCTTTAATAGGTTGTAAAGACGATCTCGATGGAGGAGTTAATAACGGGGAAAATATAGTAGAGGAGCTGGATCCGGTAGCTAAATTTTCAACAAGTACTACTTATCAGTTGTCAATTAACTATGCTACAAAAGTAGAGGGTGCAATTGTATTTGAAGTGTATGACCAAAGTCCGTTAAAAGATGGTGTAAAGAGTGATGATTTGCTGCCTATTTTCAGTGGTTTCACTCAGAAAGATGGTACGTTCAGTCAGGCTGTAGAGTTGCCCGAATATTTGTCCGCACCAGGACGTGATGTATATGTATATACATCGGCTATTCATGTTCCTTCTTTGCTGAAAGCAAATGTAAGTAACGGTTCCATTACTGTGGATGCAAATAACTTGACGAAAGTTGCCAGTCGTTCTAGTCGTGCTGGAGCAGGTACTACAACTGCATTGGATAAAGGTTGGATAGCGATGGGAGAGTATGATGAAAACGGAACTATTCAATATGCAGATGGTTTCTATGAGGAAGAAGAGCTACGAAAAGATTTTAATTTGTTCAATAGTTACTATGCAAATCGAAATGGTAAGAATAATAATGAGCAAAAAGACTTCGTTTTTAAGAGTGATGGTGAAGAAAAACTGGCTGTTACTTTGTTAAGTAGTAATTCTAAATATGGAAGTTCACTGGGGTACTATTATTATAAACAAGGTTCAGAACCTTCATATAATAGCCTGCAAATTCATATGATTTTTCCTAATACCCAAGATGGTACTTATACGACAGATGATGGTGAGGTAATTACTACTGTAGGCACCAAAGTTGGTACCTCGGTTTATTTGAAGTATTATGAAAATGGGGTGGCACAAGATGCATTTCCTGAGGGTAAATGGAATATTGGTTTTGTATTACTTTCTGACGCCTGGTCTCAGTTGAATGACGGTAATCAAACACTTTCTACTACGAATACTACTTATTCTATTACAGCATCAGGCGATGAGATTAATAATAATGGGGTAGCTAATCGTCCTGTAATTGGCTTTAAGTACTCTGATGGTAAAGGGCTTAATTCTAGTGGAAAAATTGAAAGTGCCTTTTTCGGCTTTGAAGATAATTTTATTCCTTGTAAGAAGGATAAAGATGATGTAAATAACTATAAAGATGTGGTTATTAAGCTTTCTGTAGGTTCAACGGAGGATATCGAAGCTCCTTGGATTGACAATATAACCCCGGAAACTTCTGCACGTATTCAGCTTGAAACATCTGGAGGATTATTCTCATTTGAGGATTTATGGCCGTCAAGAGGTGATTTTGATATGAATGATGTATTGGTAAGATATGATTATTATATTCAATATTATGAAACAACTTATAAAGATTTGTTGACAGAAGAGGTTACGGATGTTGAATATAAGTTGGATGGAGAAGAGTTTTATTTGACTCCTGGCCAGAATGTGAATGCTGCAGGAAATAAGAATGGGTTTGGTGTTTGCTTGAAAACAGCGGTAAAAGAATTAAAAGAGGGTGAAAACTGTACTATTACTTCTGAAATCACTAAAGAGTCTGTATTGGATGCTGACGGTAATTTTGTATATAATGATGATTATGAATATGTACCATTTGAGGTGGCCCAGAGTTTGCATCAGGAAGGTGTATATGGTAGCAGTGATACATATAATGTAATCCTGATTACTGATAACATTAAAGGTGCAGATGTACTGAACCACCGCATTAGAATTAAGGTGAAATATAACGAAGCACAACCTATAGAAGGTGGTTCAAGAGATGGGGTTTCTACATTGAATCCGTTTATTTATAAAGAATCAACTAGAAATCCAGGAAAACGTTGGGAAGTACATTTGACAGGCCGTATACCGACTGCAATGGTAGATGATTCTTATTTTGGTGAAGAAGATGATGCTTCTGATATAGAAGAAGGTATTTTTTATGTTCGTAAAGTACAAGGGGAAGCAAAATCAAGTCTTGATTATCCGTTCAGTTTCTATTTGTTAGGAGTACCTAATCAAGATGCATATGAAAATCTGCGAAATAAATTGGTACGTGACAAGAACGGTCATGTAACAGGACGTCCTAAGAATGAATCTGTCGCTATTGATCAAATATTTGCAGGTTATAAAAACTGGGTAGAAAGTAATCATACTGAAGATAAGGACTGGTATTTGCATTAAAATACTAGATAAGACATTGTTTTAAGATAAAACCAGAATCCAGTTATAAGTTGATTTATATCTGAATTCTGGTTTTGAACTATGTAAAAATTAGTTTTTATTGTTTTTCAGATAGAAAAGTATAGGAGGAGTTAATGTGGGGTAGTTCTTGTTTTCTATTATCAGTGTCAGGTTATTTGTTTGCTTCTACTATTAGTTCTTTTAAAAAGGCTTTTGTGATGTCTTAAGGATTTTTATGAAGTTCTGATAGGAGATGAGCCGGTAGTATGGTATTAAAATAAAATCTAAGTCTGACTATATATTGGGAACCCGTCATCGAGCCTGTGGCTTGGTGGCGGGCTTTCTTTTTTTAAGAAAATAAAATTCATAAAGGAGTTAGGACGAAATATAAAAATTTCTTCCTAACTTGCGTGCCAGAAATAATTAACCTTAAAAAGGAAAGATGGAAAAAACTCTTACTAAAGCAATCAAAACTATTTGCTGTTCATTGACGGGAGTACTGACGATTAGCGGGATTCCTCAACAGTTGTATGCAGAAAATGTATCCTTGCCTTATTGGAAGGATATTCAGACTGTATCGGTAAATCGGGAGGCACCGAGGTCGGCTTTTATGACTTATGCCGACAAGACTCAGGCCCTGACTGGAAAATACGAAAACAGCCCTTATTATGAGTTGTTGAATGGCACGTGGAAATTTTATTATACGGATTCGTATCTGAACCTTCCTGCAGACATTATTTCTCCGGAAGTGAGTACAGAGGAGTGGCACGATATTAAGGTGCCGGGAAACTGGGAAGTGCAAGGATTCGGTACAGCTATTTATACGAATCACGGATATGAGTTTCAACCTCGTAACCCTCAACCTCCTTTGTTGCCGGAGAAGAATCCAGTGGGAGTGTACCGGCGTGATATTACCGTGCCTTCAGAATGGAAGGACCGTGATATTTACCTTCACATTGCCGGAGCAAAATCAGGATGCTATGTGTATTTGAACGGAAAGGAAGTCGGTTATAATGAGGACTCCAAGAATCCGGCTGAATACCTGATAAATGATTATCTGAAGGAAGGTAATAATGTATTGACCTTAAAAATCTTCCGTTGGAGTACGGGTTCTTATCTGGAATGTCAGGATTTCTGGCGTATCAGCGGTATAGAACGTGACGTATTCCTTTATTCACAGCCGAAAGCTTCAGTGCAGGATTTCCGGATTGTGTCTACTTTGGATGATTCGTACCGTAACGGCATTTTCCGCTTGGATATGGAGCTGAAGAATCATCGTACCAATACGGCTGGGTTGAGTATTGGATATGAGTTGCTCGATAATAACGGAAAGGTAGTAGCCAATGGTGAGGAAACTGTAGATGTACTTGCTGGTAAAGAAGGTATCGTATCATTCAGCAAGGAATTGACGGAAGTAAAAACCTGGACTTCGGAAGCACCTAACTTGTATAAATTGTTGATGACTGTAAAGGAAAATGGAAAGGTGACCGAAGTGATTCCTTATAATGTCGGATTCCGTCGCATTGAAATCAAAGAAATTGATCAGAAAGGTACCAATGGAAAGAATTACCATGTGTTGTTTATCAATGGGCAGCCTTTAAAACTGAAGGGTGTAAATATTCACGAACATAATCCGTTGACAGGACACTACGTAGACGAGGCGCTGATGCGTAAGGACTTGGAGTTGATGAAGCGGAACAATATCAATACGGTACGTTTGTGTCATTATCCGCAAGACCGCCGTTTCTATGAGCTCTGTGATGAATATGGCATTTACGTGTACGATGAGGCGAATATTGAAAGTCATGGAATGTATTATGATTTGCGTAAGGGTGGAACCTTGGGAAATAATCCGGAATGGTTGAAACCGCATCTTTACCGTGTGGAGAATATGTTTGAACGGAATAAGAACTATCCTTCGGTTACATTCTGGTCGTTAGGTAATGAGGCTGGAAACGGTTACAACTTTTATGAAGCTTATTTGTGGGTAAAACAGGCCGATAAAGGACTGATGGATCGTCCGGTAAATTATGAACGTGCTCAGTGGGAATGGAACTCTGATATGTACGTGCCGCAGTATCCCAGTGCATCCTGGCTGGAATCAATAGGTCGGTTAGGAAGTGACCGTCCGGTAGTACCTTCAGAATATGCACATGCCATGGGAAACTCTACCGGAGGCTTATGGGATCAGTGGAAGGCTATCTATCAGTATCCTAATTTGCAGGGAGGATATATCTGGGACTGGGTAGACCAGGGAATTTTAGTGAAGGATGAAAACGGAAGAGAATATTGGGCATACGGAGGTGATTTCGGAACTAACATGCCAAGTGACGGCAACTTCTGCTGTAATGGTATCGTGAATCCGGACCGCAATCCTCATCCGGCCATGAGTGAGGTAAAATATGCACACCAGAATGTGGCTTTTGAAGCTACAGACCTGGCAAACGGTAAGTTTAATGTGCTGAACCGCTTTTATTTCACGAACCTGAAGAAATATATGATTTCGTATGAAGTGAAGGAAAATGATAAGGTGGTGCGTCGTGGAAAAGTTTCACTGGATGTAGCTCCTCAGGAAAAGAAAGAGTTGGCGGTGAATGTTAGTGGATTGAAAGCTAAAGTGGGTACGGAATATTTTGTGAACTTCTCAGTGACTACGGTAGAGCCAGAACCACTTATTCCGGAAGGATATGAGATAGCACACGAACAGTTCCGTTTGCCGATAGACCCTGCTTCACGTTCATTCTCGGTACAGGGCCCTGCTTTGCAGTGCAGTGAAAATGGCAACTTGTTGAGTGTGCAGTCTTCGCGCGTAGCTTTTGTATTTGACAAGTCGACCGGCCTGGTAACTTCTTATAAAGTGAAGGGAACAGAATATTTCCATGAGGGATTTGGTATACAGCCTAACTTCTGGCGTGCTCCGAATGACAATGACTATGGAAGCCAGATGCCGAAGCGCCTGCAAATCTGGAAGCAGTCCAGCAAGAACTTCAATGTGGTGGACGCTTCATTGACTATGGATGGAAAAGATGCGGTACTGAAAGTCAGCTACTTGTTGGCTGCAGGTAATCTGTATATTGCGACTTATCGCATTCATCCTTCAGGAGTTGTGAAAGCAAATTATACATTTACTTCTACAGAAATGGAAGCTGCGAAGACAGAAGCTTCAGAAGCTACATTGATGGCCACGTTCACTCCTGGGAACGAAGCGATTCGCAAGGAAAGCTCCAAACTGGTAGTTCCGCGTATCGGTGTTCGCTTCCGCTTGCCAGCCGAGATGGAACAGGTTACTTATTTTGGTCGCGGACCGGAAGAGAATTATTGTGACCGCAATAATGGTACACTGGTAGGTGAGTATCAGGCGACAGCTGAACAAATGTATTTCCCTTATGTGCGTCCACAAGAGAACGGACATCATACAGATACACGTTGGCTGATGCTGAAAAAGAAAAACGGAAAGGGCTTGGCTGTGTATGCAGATGGTACATTGGAATTTAACTCACTCCGTAATTCTATAGAAGATTTTGATGGAGAAGAAGCTGTTCAGCGTGATTACCAGTGGAATAACCGTGATGCAGAAGAGTTGAAACATGATGTAAGTACCGCTAAGAATATCAAACCTCGTCAGACACACATTAATGATATTACTCCTCGTGACTTCGTGGAAGTGTGCTTGGATATGCGACAGATGGGTGTAGGAGGATTTGATAGCTGGGGTGCCGTGCCAGATCCTCAATATCTGATTCCTGCCAATAAGGAGTATCAATGGGGATTCACGATTGTACCGATGTAAATAATAAAGCGTTAAATGAAAATTCCGGGCTTGAAAAGACTTGTTTTCAGGCCCGGAATTTTTTTGTTCAGATAGGGACATAAAAAAAGGAGTTCCGCTGAACTCCAACCTTTTGTTAACCTTAAATCTAATACTATGAAAAACACGATGCAAAGGTACGGACTTTTGGGAATTATGCAAGTTTTGTGTGCGTTCACATGTGCTTTATAACATAATTTGAAATTTTGGCTGTATTTGAAAGACTTATTAATAAAATTACAATGGCAATGAGAACTGTTCTCTAAAATATATTCATTTAAAAGTCATGTGTTCTACATGGTTCTGTAATATGTTTTTTTGTCCTTTGTTACAGAATTAATCAAGGCTTTATATAATGGAATTAAGTGTTCGGGAACGTCAGAAAGCACTGACAGTTACAATGGCTATGCTATTTATAGCATGTGCTTGTTTATTTTATCTGGGATATAGATTGTGCATGTATTATTAGTAGAGCGAAAAAAGGTGCGTCTGGATAATTCCGGACGCACCTTTTTAGCAATAAAAGCCGATGAATTATTTGCTTTCTTTTTTAAACTTGTAGACAGCAAATGTCATGGCACCTATTTGGGTATTGAGCGTATTTCCTTCAATTGAAATGCTGCTTTCTTTAGGAGTAATAAGATTCGGGTTGTCGAGTGTATTTTCGGCATCCGGATTTTCTGTATGCAGTGTGATGCATTTTCCATCTCCTAAAGTTACCGACTTCTTCAGTCCTTTAAATTCCAGACTGATGGGTTGTGCTTTTTCAGACACGTTCGCTACTTTTACAATGTAGGTCTGTGTATTTTCATCCCATACGGCACTGGCGAAAAGTCCATTCTGACCTTCCTGACCACTTACCGGTTTTTTATCCATAGTCAGAGGAACTACATTTGTTCCTGCATTGTGACCATAGAGCGACTGAACATACCAGCTACAGGTGCGTACAGAACGGAGGTTGTCAAACCAGATTAAGTCTGGACGCCACTGCCAGCCTTCTACGTGAGCCAACAGCGGAGCATAAGTAGCCATGTGCACTACATCTGCGTTTCTTTCTACTCCAGTCAGGAACGCTGCTTCAAGCAAAGAAGCGTGGAAGTGATTCCATTTCTTTCCTTTTCCGTGGCAGGCATATTCTCCTGCAAATACTTTCGGGCCTTTACGGTCGTAATTGTCGTAACGGTTTCCTGATTTCAGGAACCAGTCTTCCGGACGATAGAAGTGTTCGTCTACCAGGTCTACTTTCAGCTTTTTCATTTCCGGCCACAAGTAATCAAAATCTTTTCCTTCAGAGTTCGGACCAGATGAACCGATAATCTTGATTTCAGGATGTGCTTTACGAAGAGCTTCTACGAATAACTTCAAGCGTTCCGGGTATTCAGGTCCCCACTGTTCGTTTCCGATTCCGATGAATTTCATGTTGAAAGGAGCCGGATGTCCCATATCGGCACGGAGTTTTCCCCATTTGGTATCAGTACCTCCATTGGCAAATTCAATCAGGTCGAGTGCATCCTGGATGTAGCTGTCGAGGTCGCATAGCTGAACATGTGCTTTCGGGTCATCGTTCTGATACTGGCAAGCAAGTCCGCAGTTCAGGATTGGCAGTGGTTCTGCTCCCATATCCTCTGAGAGAAGGAATAGTTCATAGAATCCCATTCCATACGTCTGGAAATAGTCAGGGTAGAAACGGTGTGGGAAAGTATAATGCCATCTGTTGCTGTTCAGCGGACGGTTTTCTACTGGTCCTACTGAATTTTTCCAGTTGTAACGGTCGCTTATTTCTGTACCTTCCACGATACATCCTCCAGGGAAGCGGAATATGCCCGGTTTAGTATCGGCTAATGCTTGTACAAGGTCTTTTCTTAATCCGTTTTCACGTCCCTTCCATGTATCGACTGGGAATAAGGATACATGTTCCAAGTCTACAGTTCCTGCTGATTGTAAGAAGATTCTCAGGTGAGCTTTTGCTTCTGTTTTTGTAGGAGTCAGTATCAGCTCGTATTTTTTCCATTCTTTGGAGTTGATGTCTAAAGACTGTGCCGTGATGACCTGAGTCTCATCCATGGAATCGTTGTCAATAAGCTCTACTCGTATTTTCTGGTTTTCTCCTCTTGCCCATACAGTAAAACGATATTTTTCATTGGCTTTAATTCCGATGCCGAAGAATCCTTCATTTTCAATACCTGTACGTTTGTGTGCATGGCTGGGAGCTCCAAGTCGTACGTAATGTGGATTACGTTCAAACGGACCATCGTTTTGCAGAGTTACGTTTCCAAAGATATTCCATCCCATAAAACTTTGTGGGAATTCAAATGAACGGTTTTTGATTAATTCTGCATAGAGTCCCCCGTCTGCTCCATAGTTAATGTCTTCAAAGAAGTGACCGTACATGGTCGGTTGAATCTCTGCTCCAATTTTGTTGGCTTGGATAACCATTTGGTTGACATTCTGTGCTTGCAAGCTGAGTCCCGCTGTTAGTGCAAGTGCAGAAAGAAAGGTTAAGTGTTTGTTCATGGTTTTATTATTAAATTAATGTGATACAAAATTATAAAAAAGCACGAAAGATTCACGGAAAAACAGTAAAATATCTGTCTTTATGAAATCTAGGCATAAAAATAGGAGCAATCCTTTTTCCTGAGGTGGACAAATTTTTCTATTGGGTGGACATTTGTCTTTTGAGCGGATTTTTATCCTCTTTTTCAGAAAAAGACTCGAAAAACGGTTTACCTTTGTGTAAAACAGAATAATTTCTATGAAAAGACAAAGTTTGCTTCTATACTTGTTCCTGATTTTTTGTTTGTGTCGTCCGGCTGGATTACTCTATGCGGTGCAGAACTCTTCTCGTTTTTCGTTGGCTTCTATTACGATAAACGATGGGTTGACTTATAATTTTGTAGACGATATAATCAAATCGGACGACGGCTATCTGTGGGTCGCTACGTATGGAGGTGGGGTGGCTCGGTATGATGGAAATGAATTTGTGGTTTTTAATACGAATACGACAGACCAGAGAAGGCTACTTCGAAGTAATTTTGTAGAGAAATTGGCAGAGGATGCTTTTCATCGTATTTGGGTGGCTGGAGAGTCAGGTATCGAATTACTTTCTACAGAGAACTTACAGTTACTGCCTGTAGAATCTTTGCAATCGGAAGAAATGGCAGGGCTTATGAAGGCGCCGGTTAGTTTCTTGATGACGACTCGGACTGGTAATTTATGGCTCTGTAGTCGTGGACATATTTATAAGGTAATGTTTAACAGTACGGGTACGGTGAAAAAAGTCATTCGTATTTCGGATACGCCAATACATGAGCGTGGCT
The DNA here is from genome assembly GCF_000187895.1 of Phocaeicola plebeius DSM 17135. Taxonomy (GTDB): domain Bacteria; phylum Bacteroidota; class Bacteroidia; order Bacteroidales; family Bacteroidaceae; genus Phocaeicola; species Phocaeicola plebeius. The sequence continues at coordinate 108,341 of NZ_DS990126.1, forward strand.
GTGTTTTGTATGAGATAGATGGTTATGTCTGGTTCTTTCATAAAGGAAAAATGTGCCGGATTAGTGAGAGCGTAACAAGTAGTCAGGAACCACAGCCGGTTTCTGTATCTTTGGATATTTCTCCTTTAGAGGCGGTTTTTAGCATTTTTCATTGTCAGAATAATGTGTGGATTGGTACAAGTAACGGACTGTATTGTTATGATTTGACGACAGACACCAGTCTGCATTATGTGCACGATACCCAGAATCCGTCTTCTTTGTCACAGAATTATGTGACCTCTATTACATCCACACGAGATAATCAGGTGATAGTTGGTACATTGTTAGGCCTGAACGTGTTTAATGCCTCTACGTCTGATTTTACCCGTATTCAGGCTGGTGAAGTTATGGAAATGCATGGGCTGTCATGTAACTTTATCAATACTCTGTATGCAGATGATGAAAATGATATAATCTGGGTAGGGACTGAGATAGGAGGAATTAGTAAAATGTTTCCTTCCCGTTTGTCTGTAATCAATTATTATCATCAGCAAAATCTTCCCGGTAGTTTGTCGCGTAATCCGGTCAATGCGATTGTAGAAGATGAATACCAGACACTTTGGGTGGGAACGGTGGAAGGGGGATTAAACTGTCGCCTGAAAGGAAGTGATACCTTCTTGCATTATACTACCGAAGCACCTGCTTATTTGGCGCATAATACTGTGAGTGTGTTAGTAATAGATGACAAAGATCGTTTGTATGTAGGTACTTGGGGGGGCGGACTTGGCTGGATAAACCGTAAGCCTTCTGCATCTAAACGTTATGTACCTCTTCCGTTGAGTGATCCTTTTGTGTCAAGTTTGGCTTTTGACCCTGTGAGTCATTTACTTTGGATTGGCACCATGAATAATGTGTATGTATATAATCCGGCAGACGGAACCGTTTCAGAACCTTTCCTGAATGAAGGTAAGGAGGTTGTCAATCAGAATGCACTAGGCATGTGTATTACCCGTGAGCGGGAACTTTGGATTTCGTCTCCGTTCGGCCTTTTAAGAATAAATCTGACGGCTTATGACAAAGGACAATTGAAATATCAGAAATATGTATATCAGTTGGATAACCCGGCTTCTAAGCGTCGGGAGCGCATTACTTCTATTTTTCAAGCGAAAGACGGGACAATATGGCTGGGAAGTAATGGAAACGGATTCTATAAAGCCATGAAGAAAGGGAATGATTATCAGTTCCTGGCATTCACGAAAAATGATGGTCTGGTAAGCAATAGTGTGCGTGGAATGCTGGAGGACTGGTATGGAAATATCTGGATATCTACCGACAACGGGTTGTCTTGTTTTAATGTCAAAGAGGAGTCGTTTCGTAATTACAGTCAGATTGACGGCTTGGTTTCTGATCAGTTTTATTGGAATGCCGGTGCTTTGTCTTTTGACAAGGAACGTTTGTTCTTTGGTAGTCAAAAGGGGTTGACCGAAATACATCCGATGATTGAAACTGAGCATCAGCGTAAGTTTCCTTTGGCATTTACACATTGCAAGGTGTTTGGACAGGAAGTTTTTCCTCAGTCAGGAGAAATAGTTATGCACGAGAGTGACAAGTCGTTATCAATAGAGTTCTCAGCCCTTGATTATGCATTGGAGTCTCAGGCACAATATTCATATCGTTTAAAAGGTTTTGACGATGCATGGGTGACAGTACCTTCCAATCGAAACAATGCGACTTATACGAACTTGTATCCCGGTAAATATGTTTTCCAACTTCGTTATGCTCCTGATGGAAAGCATTGGCTTGCACGTACAGAGGAGTTGACCATTGTAGTTCATCCTTATTTTTATAAAACACCTTGGTTTTTGCTTTCTGTTTTGTTTGTTATCCTGTTTGGTGGTTATCGCATTTTGAGGTGGCGTTATCAGGCTTTGAAGCGCCAGCAGAACTTATTGCATCAGATGGTGGAAGAACGTACTTCAGAACTGGAGGAACAAAAGAAATTGTTATCTAACCAGACTCAGGAACTTTCGGAGCAGAATAAATTGTTGAAGGATCAGAATGAAAAAATTACTGCACAAAAGAACCAGATTCTGGAGATGTCGCGTAAGGTAGAGGAACTGACGGTTGATAAACTGGCTTTTTTTACCAATATTACCCATGAATTTCGTACTCCGCTTACTCTGATTGTAGGTCCGATTGAGCGTGCTTTAAAGTTGAGCTATAATCCACAGGTAATTGAACAATTGCATTTGGTGGAACGCAATTCGAAATATCTTCTTTCATTGGTTAATCAGTTGATGGATTTTCGGAAAGTGGAAGAGGGTCGTATCAAGATTGCTACCAACTATGGTAACTTGAAAGAATTTATGTTGGAGATAGTACCTCCTTTTGCTGATTATGCGAAGAATCGTGGTATTAATCTTCAATTGTATCTTCGTCTTCCGGATCCGTTCCTTATGTTTGATGAGGATGTGATGCGTAAGATTATGACCAATCTAATCAGCAATGCTTTGAAATTTACTCCCAAAGGAGGCAATGTGGGCATATATGTCGGAGTGATAGGACAGGCGACAGAAAAGAAATTGTTTATTAGTGTACGTGATACCGGAAAAGGTATTCCGGAAAATGATATAGAACGTATTTTCATGCAGTTCTATCAGTCTGATAACCGGAGTCTTGAGTCTGTCAGTGGGCAGAGTGGCACGGGCATAGGCTTGTATTTATGCCGGAAGCTTATTGATTTACTGGACGGCAAGATTTATGCGAAGAATAATCCGCTGAAAGGGGCTTCATTCCGTATTCTTTTGCCTGCATTATATGGAGATACTCAAATCCATTCGGAGTCTGAAATGGAAAAAGAGGATATTGCGATAGATGTGCCACGTAATGGGAAAATGGTTATACTTGTGGTAGAAGACAATAAGGATATGCGTGATTATATTCGCTCTATACTGGCTGAATATTATAATGTGCTCGAAGCCTCTCAGGGAGAAGAAGCTTTGGCTTTATTGCATGCCAATAATGTCGACTTTATCATCAGTGATTTGATGATGCCTGTCATGGATGGTATGGAATTGTCACGTCGTGTAAAGAATGACTTCTCCATCTCTCATATTCCTTTCTTGATGCTGACGGCTAAAACATCAGATGAGGCCCGTCTGGAAAGCTATAAAATGGGTGCAGATGCCTTCTTGCTGAAACCTTTTGATGAGAATATGCTGCTGGCCCGCATCTCTAATATACTGGAGAACCGGAAGCGTTTCCAGCAAAAGTTCTCTATTGATATGAACACCGACTCGTTAGAGGTAGAAGAGAACTCGGGTGACAAGAAGTTCTTGAACAAAGCGATGTCGGTAGTAAAAGAGAATTATAAGAATCCGGATTTTGAAGTAAGTGATTTTATTGAAGCGGTAGGAATCAGTAAAAGTTTGCTGAATAAAAAAATGCAGAGCCTGACCGGGCAGTCTGCCGGTCAGTTTATTCGCAACTATCGTTTGAATCTGGCTCGTGAACTTTTGCTGAAAAATAAGGTGAACCGTACGATGAATATCTCTGAAATAGCCTATGAAGTGGGATTTAATGATCCTAAATATTTTACCCGTTGTTTTACAAAGCATTTTAATGTGACTCCGAGCAGTTTGCTGGAAGATTAACCATAAGGAAAATCTCCTTTTTTATTCTTTTTGGTGAAGAACTGAAAACGCAGTGCTTTAAAAGGAGAAAGTGTAGTATATTCTTTATGGTTTTAGTGGCAGAACCCTATGTTTTCTACGTTGGAACTCTATGTTTCTCGTGTGGAAAACATAGGGTTCTGCCATTAGAAACCTGGATTTTGGAGAATAATTTCTGAATAATCATGGTGGAGTCGTGATTTCTTATCTAAGCCTTTGTTGTGTAGGTCAGAAAATATCTCAAAGAGTCCTGTGGGAGCTTTTGTCCTTTAATGTGGAAATATTCGTATTTTTCATTTATCCACCTATAAAATTCGTTTGTCCACCTTTGTTTTTGCATATGTCTTTACATTTGAAGCGTTGAAAGAAACATTTTTGTTAGATAAATATTTCCGTACTATGAGACATGAAAAGAAAAAACAGCTACGATACTGCTATATTTTATATGCGAACTGAAGTCTGAGTTCCTGAATCTATGACAATTTATTACTTTATTAATAATTTAAATTTAATACAATCGATATGAATAAACAGTTGATTTTTTCTGCAATGCTTGGCTTGTGTGCCTTTGGCAGTACAGCGATGTATTCTGTACCTGCCATGGCTGCCGTAGCACAATCACCGGCTATCAAGGTCAGTGGGCAGGTAGTTGATGAACAAGGAGAACCTTTACTGGGAGCTACTATCAGGGTGAAGAACAGTTCAATCGGAACAACCACCGATTTGGATGGAAATTTCCAGCTGGAAGTGCCTGGTAATGCTGTTCTGTTAATTAGTTATGTAGGCTATAAGGAACGTGAAGTTGCAGTGCGTAGTCGGTCTGTTCTTGGAGCAGTCCAGTTGCAGAGCGATGATTTCATGCTTGACCAGGTGGTAGTTGTCGGTTATGGAACACAGAAAAAGTCGGATTTGACAGGTTCTGTAGCTGTAGTCGATACTGAAGCCTTGAAACAGGTTTCTCATTCTAATATTTCTTCTATGCTCGAAGGAAAGGTGGCTGGTGTACAAGTTACCTCTGACGGTCAGCCAGGAGCAGACCCGACAGTACGAATTCGAGGTGTCGGTTCTTTTGGTGATACTTCTCCTCTTTATGTCATTGATGGTGTGCCTATGGGTACTTCTATCCGCGATTTCTCTTCCAATGACATTGAAACTATTCAGGTGTTAAAAGATGCTTCTGCAGCTGCCATTTATGGTTCTCGTGCAGCCAATGGTGTGGTTATTATCACAACCAAACGTGGTCAGAAAGACCAGCCGTTAAAAGTAGATTATAATGGATATTTTGGTGTTGATAATATCTCAAAAGGTGTGTATGACGTGATGAATGCTGATCAATATAGTCAACATATTGGTTTGTCGTGTTTGAATTCCAATACACCGTTGCCTGGAGGATATAGCCTTGATAGTGCGACAGGAAAATATCATTTTCAGGATGATACTGATACAGACTGGTTTGATGAGGTCTTCAAGACAGGTATTCGCCAGAATCATAATGTAAATCTTTCAGGAGGTGGAGCTCACAATACTTATAATATAGGATTGGACTATTTTAATCAGAGAGGAACACTTGAAGGAGCCGGACCTAACTACGAGAGATTTACCGCGCGTGTCAATAATACGATGGATACGAAATTCGTGAAGTTCCAGACAAGTGTCGTTTACTCTCATTCAGACCAGGATAATATGAGTTTGTCCAATGCTTCAGAGTACGTTCAAGGATTGTATGGCGATGTAACCAACGTATTGCGTGGTACCCTACTTATGCAGCCCACTATCAAGGCATACGATTCTTCTACATGGGTACTCGATGACAAAGTCGGTGCAGCCAGTGATTACAATTACGACGGCTATGGCTACGGTGTGTATTATGATGACATACACGGAGATATTTCGGCATCTAACCCTTTGCTGATTAATAATTTGTTGCAGCGTAACACTCGCGTAGACCGTTTTGTCGGTACAGGATCGGCCGATGTGGACCTTCTTAAGATGTTTGGTGTGGATAGTAAAAACCATAAGTTGAACTATAAGATCAACTTGTCTTATAGTAAGACTCATTGCAAGGATTTTACCTGGATTCCTTCTTGGATACAAAGTAACCGTGTGTATTTGGCGAAGAGCAATGAACGTCTGGAAAAGGCTTCCCGTGACTATTCAGATGCTCTTATTGAAAACGTTCTTACTTATGACGGAACAATAGGTAAACATCACATCAATATTGTGGCAGGTCAGACTTATGAGGAAGAAAATACAGATTTGCTTACAGGATGGGGATTAAACTATACTGAACCTTACTTCCTGCAACTTCAGAATGGTTCTGATACCTACTCTAGCAGTTATGAGTATAAACATGCTATCTTGTCTTACATTGGTCGTGTAAACTACAACTATGATGACAGATATCTGTTTTCTGCTACCGTACGTAGAGATGCCAGCTCCCGTTTGTCAAGTGGTATTCGTTGGGGAACATTCCCTTCTGTATCTGTTGGCTGGCGTTTTGATAAGGAAAGTTTCTTCCCTTTCAATCCGGATGTGGTAAACATGTTCAAAGTGCGTGGTAGCTACGGTGAACTCGGTAATGAAAATATCGGTGAATATATGTATCAGGCTACTATGTCGCGCAATAACATGACGTATAGTTTCAATAATTCTCCTGTAACAGGTTCCGCTATTTCTACTTTCGTAGATAATAATTTGTCATGGGAAAAGAAGAAAACCTATAACGTGGGTGTAGATTTGGCATTCTTCAACAATCGTTTGGAGTTTACGGCTGAATGGTATAAAAACAGCAGTACCGACTTGTTGTATGACGTTCCTGTTCCGGAACAAGCCGGAGTTTCCAATACCACTGTTACAATGAATGCTGCCTCTATGGAAAATTCAGGTTTTGAGTTCTCTGCTACTTATCGTAACCGTGAACATCCTTTCAAATATGAAATATCTGCCAACCTCAGTACGTTAAAGAACCGTGTAACCTCATTAGGATTTGGTACTGATTATTATCTTACGGGCGATTACATTACTTACGTTGGACAGGAAATAGGCCAGTTCTATGGTTATGTTTATGAAGGAATTGCACGCACGCAGGAGGACCTTGACAATCATGCTACTCAGGAAGGAGCAAATGTAGGCGACTGTTTATATAAGGATATAAATAATGACGGAAAGGTAGATACAGATGATAGAGTGGTGTTAGGAAGCGGATTGCCTAAAATGAACTTCGGTCTTAATGCACGTTTTGAGTATAAAGGATTTGATTTGAGCATTGCTACTTACGGTGCGTTGAACTATCATGTGAGCGATGATATCTATAACTCGCTTAATTCTTGTTACGGGTGGAGCAACAAAGATGTAGCTATGCTGGATGCGAATCGCTTTAGTGAAGATGGAACTACATATTTATCAGATGTACCACGTACATATATAACAAACAGCGCAAGTTTGGCATGGAATGATTTGTTTAGTTCTCGTAAGATTCAGAATGCTGCTTATTGGAAAATTGCCAATGTAGAACTGGGTTATAATTTCCCTGATAAGTGGTTTGGCAAGTATATATCAAATGTACGTTTATATGTATCAGCACAAAACCTGTACACATTTACCGGATACCATGGTTATAATGTGGATTATGCAGGTGGTACATTTACACCGGGTTATAACTTCTGTTCTTATCCGACAGCACGTACGTTCATGTGTGGTGTTCATTTTACATTCTAATTGCTATCTAATAATATAATTAAAAAATATCGTATGAAACTAAATATATATTCGCTTGCTCTCATTTTGGGATTCAGTACTTTTACCTCATGTGCTGATAGATTGGAGCTGATAAATCCTAACCAGCAGACTTCAAGTACTTTTGGTTTCGATGCCGATGATTTAGAGGAGTGTGTTATTGCTGCATATAATCACATTCGTATGGAAGGATCGTATGCGCGTGTAGGGTATACTATTGACGTATGCCGTGGAGATGAGGCTTGGAACTCATCACAGGTATGGTATTTACCGTTTGATGATCTCAATGTGGAAGTTACATCTGATATTGCATTTTGGCCGTGGCGTGAATGGTACTATACCATAAATGTTTGTAACTTTATCATGTCTCGTTGCGGAGAAGATAACGACCAGTTATCTGAAAGCATGAAATATATAAAAGGACAGGCTCTTTTCTTGCGTGGATTGTCATACTATAATTTAGCCGGATATTACCAGAATCCGCCTTTGATTACAGATTATGAGACCTATTCTTCATTGGATGGACTTTATGGAGCAAACAGCACTTATGATGAAGTTCTTGACCAGGTAGAAAAAGATTTTTCAGAAGCGATGGAATTACTGCCTTCTCGTGATGAAGGTGGTGAATGGGCAGGAGGACGTGCCACTTGTGGTGCAGCTGCGGGGTATTATGCGCGTACTCTTATGGTACGTCATAAATTCTCCGAAGCCCTTACTGTGCTTAAAGATATTATTGCCAAGAAGTATGGTACTTACCGATTGATGGATAACTATGGCGACAACTTCCGTGAAGGTTCTGCTTATGAGAACAATGATGAAAGTCTGTTTGAGATACAATTCCTTGATTATGGTTCACAGGGAACAGATGATGAGTGGACACCGGTAAATACAAGCCCTAACGCTACTCAGGGTTCTGCAATAGAAAGTAACTTTGCTCCGGGCAATTATGGTGGATGGGCTGATATCTCAGCTTCACCGTGGTTATATCATCTTTTCAAAGAGGAACGTACTACAGACAATAAGCTTGATCCTCGTCTTTATTGGACTATCGGTACTTATGAAACTGATTGGGAAGATTTTGAGTATGGAAATGTGGCTTATACTAACAAACTTTCGGCTACAGACAATATTGTGACCAATAATACTTATGGCGGTCTGCCTATTGCTAAGTTTACGAATCTTCGTACCGGTCTTTATGGTACTGTGGTTACAGGCTTGCACGATGGTATCAATTTGCGTTTGATGCGTTATTCGGATGTATTGCTACGTGCAGCAGAGTGTGAGAACGAAGTAAACGGTCCGACTCAGCAGGCTATAGACTGGATTAATGAAGTACGTAATCGTGTTGACCTTCCGGATTTGGAACTTGCTGATTTTAACACGGCAGATAAACTGTTTGAACAGATAGCAAATGTGGAAAGGCCAAAAGAATTCGGATGTGAGTTCGGACGTGGTTTTGATCTTATACGTTGGGGATTTTTCTATGACAGCGACCGTTTACAGCAATTGAAGGAACATGGAACTTTCCGTCGTTCTACTGAAGCAGTGAAAGATCCTGTAAGTTATAGCGACATAGCAACAGATTCAGAACTGAAGTGTTCTTATGATACATATATTCAGGGACATGAGTTCTTGCCTATTGTTCAGACATTGACAAACAAAAACCCAAATCTGGAAGGAAACTCTGCTAACTATAGTACGGACAATTCGACTTATTTCCGTGAAAATGGATGGACAGTGCGTCCGGTTGTAGATTTAAGCAAGTAGAGATATTCTAAAGTGATCTTTTAGTATGGCAGGAGATTACAATTATTTAATTACTTATTAATGTTTAATACGATGAAACATTCAAACAAAATAATATCAACCTGTTTCTCTGTAGCCTTAGGCATGTTTGCTTTGACAGGTTGTGAGGGTGGTGAGCTTTTTGATGTTAATGCTCCAGACTGGATTTCCGATAAAATACAGGAAATAGAGGACTCGAAGAATGATAATCAGGATGAGATAGTTCTTGAGGGAATGATGGAAGATGTGTACACGATTGGAAATACTGATTATACAAGTGGATGGTGGGCAGCTTTCTCCAAGTATTATGTAATACCTGATGGTCAGAAATGGAACGCGGTATTTAATCTTAACATTAATCCGAGTGCATCAAATACTTATAAGAATTTTGCTTTGATAATCTGCTCGGATGCCGATCGTGACGGGGAAGGATATAAGGAGTATGGTGCAATACGCTTTGATAATCAGCCGTCGGGTAATTCCGAGTGGGGCGATTATATTGATCGTTCTTATATCCAGAGTACACTTACTTTCGAAACTGATACTGATGACGGTATTGAGAAACTTGGAGGAAAGGTAACGCTTGTAGTCGATAGAACTAACTCGGAGTCGTTCAGTGTAACTATGACTAATGGAACGGTTACTAAAACTTATCAGCAACCGACTGCGCTTGTTAATCTGAATGCGGATGCAAGTAACACCAATATCCGTTGTTTCCTTGTGCCGGAAGGTTCTTACATTGATTTCCAGCAGACAAACATTGAACCGATAGGTGGTTGTACCTCGGCAGAGGACAAAAATCCGGTCTCAATGGTATTGCAGAATGTGCCAAGTCAGGTAAATGTGGGTACTAGCCTTGAAGAAGCTATGGCTGATGTTACGGCTTTGGTTACGTTTGAAGAGGGAGTTACAAAAATTGTAACGGCATCTGAACTTAGTTTCTCTGCAATTCCTGACATGGATACTACGGGAGAAAAGACACTTGTGGCAGTTTACAACAAGACATTTAAAGGTGAAAACTGTGATACTCCTATTATGGCCAATGCGACTTTTGAGATGGTTGAACAAATCAAGTCTATTGAGGTGACGACTCAACCTTCGCATACGGACTATTATTATTATACCTCAGAGGCTACCCGGTCTTTAACCGACCGTACATTGGCATTCGATCCTACCGGTATGGTGGTGACGGCGACCACGACTTCTGGAAATACCAGAATTCTCCAAAACTCGGAACTTACCTTCTCGGCTGTTCCAGCCAAAACAGGTTCACAAATCGTGACCCTTACCGCGGGGGAAGGAATTACTGCTACAGTGAATGTGACGGTAAGAGAATCGCAGGTTTCGGAAGTGAAGAACAGCACGGGAATGGTGGGAGCCGAAGATAACTCTACCGCTTTCTGGGGAGCCTTTTCCGATGAGTTTAATGTACCAGCAGGGGCAACGAAATCGATTACCTTTACAAACTATAGTTGTTTGGTATCGAACTGGAATAATTATGTCATCGTACTCCGTAAAAAGGATCTCACTGAGTATGCAGTGGTTCGGGCGGATAATTATGGATGGGATGGCAATGCGGCAGATGGCGCAGGCTATGAAGCTTGTATCCATAACGGTACGCAAGGCGATTGGGCCACTTGGTTGGCTGGAATGAATGGAGCTAAGGTAACAGTATATGTGACTAACTGCGGCAATGGTACTGCTGATGTGCAGGCCGTGATGCAGGGAACAACTGGTACCACTTCCACACAGTATTATTTGGGTATCAGTACTGTGGATCCTGCCGACTTAAACTTTGCGTTGACGGTGGATAGTTCTCATCTCGTTTTCGGTGAATAAAATTATTTTTTAATCTTACATGCCGTTGCGTTTGGGAAGCAACGGCATGTCTTAAACAAACCGGTTAAATGAAAAAAATATCATTCTTTTTTATATTCCTATGGGCAGTCTTTGCCTTCACAGCTTGTACCGATGGCTTGGATAACATTGAGTACAATAGAAATAGTGATGTAACTGTGGCTACTCCTGAAGTAACTGCATCAACAGGCACTTCGTTGACGCTTGTGTCATCGGTTACAGGAAATGTGAACAGTGTTGTTAAAAGAGGTTTTTGCTATAGTGCCAATGCGCAGAATCCGACCATTAAAGATAATGTAGTGGAAGCAGATGAAAACTTTAGTGCTACAATCTCTGGCTTGATGGGAAATACGGCTTATTATGTGCGTGCTTATGTGTATGGCAATAGCCGTTATACATATTCTGATCCATTTACTGCGACTACGGAATCTCAAAGTCTGGAGGAACAGCTGGCAAACTATGTGGCTCCGGCTTATGTAGATAATTATGTGGATATTTCAGACTGGTCGAATCGTGGACAATGGAATCTGAGTAATGTGCATGATCCTACAGTCGTATTGGCAGAAGATGGCTATTATTATATGTATCAGACGGATGCATCATACGGAAATGCTCATACAGCAGGAGGACATTTTCACGGACGTCGTTCAAAAAATCTGGTAGATTGGGAGTATTTGGGAGGTACTATGCAAAATTTGCCGGAATGGGTTATTCCAAAACTGAACGAAATACGGCAGGAAATGGGGCTGGAAGCTGCCAATCCGAATGTGGATGATTTTGGTTATTGGGCTCCTTGTGTACGTAAAGTCAGAAATGGATTGTACCGGATGTATTATTCTATAGTTTGTCCGGGTACCTTGGCTGGAGATGGAACATGGAGTGAACGTGCATTTATTGGAATGATGGAGAATGATAATCCAGCGAACAATGATGGATGGGTAGATAAGGGTTACGTTATTACTAATGCTTCCGATAAGGGTTTGAATTTTTATGTGCCCGCCGATAACTGGGGAAATTGTTATTATAAGTGGAATGCTATTGACCCCAGCTATATTATTACAGAAGAAGGAAGACATTATCTGGTTTATGGTTCTTGGCATAGTGGTATTGCTTTGGTTGAGTTAGATGGAGAAACTGGTAAGGTGAAAGCTGAATTACCCAATCCATGGGGAACAGATGCAGATATTACTGCTTACGGACAATTAATTGCTACCCGTGAGATGGGTAATCGCTGGCAGGCGTCAGAAGGACCAGAAGTGATTTATCATGATGGGTATTATTACCTGTTTTTAGCTTACGATGCACTAGACGTGCCTTACAATACCCGTGTGGCACGTGCTACTAATATTGCTGGTCCTTATTTGGGAATGGATGGAACGGATGTGACCACAGCAGGAGGTGATCTTCTTCCGGTAGTAACTCATCCTTATAAATTTAATGGTAGTGATGGATGGGTTGGAATTTCACATTGTTGCGTCTTTGATGATGGCAATGGCAACTGGTTCTTTGCTTCGCAAGGCCGTTTCCCTGCTAACGTAGGAGGTAATGCATACAGTAATGCTTTGATGATGGGTCATGTACGTTCTATCCGTTGGACAGAAGATGGTTGGCCTCTCGTAATGCCTGAACGTTATGGTGCGGTTCCACAAGTCGCTATTACTGAGGATGAGCTGATTGGAAACTGGGAGCATATAGATCTTTCTTATTCTTATGGAAACCAGAAAACGTCTACTCAAATGACATTAGCGGCTGACCATACTGTAACAGAAGGTCCTTGGAAGGGAGTGACATGGTCGTATGATGCTGCAAAATGTACGCTGATGTTCAGTAACGGCATTGAATTGTACTTGCAACGTGAAACAGACTGGGAGGCTTCTCCAAGAACCCATACCATCGTTTATGCTGGTTATGGCGATAATTATAAGACTTATTGGGGAAAGAAAAGTAAGTAACTCGTTTATTGGTGAGTTCACATTGTAAATAATAAAATGAGTAATTTTGTTTACAGAATTACTCATTTTTTATAAGTAGTGATTTGATTTATATAAGCCATGAAACACATCTTTTTTTCATTTTTCCTATTGATTGCAGCAGGTGCGGTTTATGCTTCTTCTCTAGAGGAGAAGCCGGCAGTTATTCCTGTCAGCAAGGTCATGACTCATGACCCGGTACTGATCAAACAGGGTGATACTTATTATTTGTTTGCAACTGGGCATGGGATTTCTGTGATGTCTTCAAAAGACTTGCAAAACTGGAAGTTCGAAAAACCGGTATTCGATAAAGCACCTCAATGGGCTGTGGAAACCGTAAAAGGCTATAACGGACATACGTGGGCACCGGATATTATTTTCCACAACGGAGTTTATCATTTGTTTTATTCATGTTCGGCATTTGGAAAGAATACTTCTGCTATTGGCCATGCTACGAATCCCACGCTCGATCCTTCCAGCCCTGATTTCAAGTGGACAGACCATGGAAAAGTAATTCAGTCGGTTCCTAATCGGGATATGTGGAATGCTATTGACCCTAATATCATCATTGATGAAAACGGTACACCCTGGATGGATTTCGGTTCATTCTGGGATGGTATCAAGATGGTAAAGCTGACTCCCGATATGAATGGAGTGGCTCAGCCGGAAGAGTGGTATTCACTTTCTCGTCGTCCACGAACCTTTAATCTGGATGAAAAGAACGCGGGTGACGGAGCGGTTGAGGCTCCTTTTATCATGAAGCATGGTGATTATTATTATCTGTTCGTTTCGTTTGATTATTGTTGCAAGGGATTGAAAAGCAACTATAAAGTTATGGTGGGACGTTCGAAGACTGTAACGGGGCCTTATTTAGACAAAGACGGAAAGGCTATGGATAAGGGAGGCGGCTCATTAGTGATTCAGGGAAATAAGGACTATGCCGGAATAGGTCATAATGCAGCCTATCATTTGGATGGGAAGGATTATTTTATTTCCCATGCCTATTCGGTGGCAGAAGAAGGAGCCCCTAAATTGATAATTCGTGAAATGACTTGGACACCTGATGGGTGGCCGATTGTAAACTTCTAAAAGTGATGCTTGCAGGGATGCCGCAGGGAGTATGTATACTTCTGAGCGGCATCTTTTTTGTATGGATATTGCATGATTTTTGGTCGTGTTTTAGTGAAAATTTTATTGTTGATTTCACACTTAATTCCTATTTTTGTCCTGATTAGTAATTATCTGGAAAACACCTATGAAAAAACAAGTACTTTTTGGCACATTGGCATTATTGGCCTCTCAGGCATTTGCCCAGCAGGCAGCAGTTACCGGCCCTGATTCTCGTTTGAAACTCGATTTTCAGTTGCAGGACGGCAAGCCTGTCTATTCGGTGACATACGACGGAAAAAACGTTTTGGAGAATTCTCCTCTCGGCTTTGTATCCAATATTGGTGACTTCAGCCGTCAGATGAGTTTTGTCGGCCAGCAGGCGGACAAGGTGGAAAAGACGTACACGCAGGACCGTATCAAGTGTTCTACGGTGAATTATTCTGCCAACAAGCTGACTGTAACCCTTGAAAATGCGGAGAAGAAGAAATTGGACATCGTGTTCCAGTTGAGTAATAACGACATTGCCTTCCGCTACGAGATGCCTCAGTATGGCGAAACTGCCTGC
>NZ_DS990125.1 GCF_000187895.1 Phocaeicola plebeius DSM 17135
TCAGATAGCTTAGCATTGAATTTGGGCACGCGATGTGTAGGATAGGTCGGAGGCTTTGAAGCAGGCACGCCAGTGTTTGTGGAGCCGCTGTTGAAATACGACCCTTCGTTTGTTTGAGTTCTAACTTCGGGTTGAAGGACATTGCTTGGTGGGTAGTTTGACTGGGGTGGTCGCCTCCAAAAGCGTAACGGAGGCTTCTAAAGGTGCCCTCAGGACGATCGGTAACCGTCCGCAGAGTGTAATGGCAGAAGGGCGCTTGACTGGGAGACAGACAAGTCGAGCAGGTAGGAAACTAGAGCATAGTGATCCGGTGTTTCCGTATGGAAGGGACATCGCTCAAAGGATAAAAGGTACTCCGGGGATAACAGGCTGATCCCTCCCAAGAGCTCATATCGACGGAGTGGTTTGGCACCTCGATGTCGGCTCGTCACATCCTGGGGCTGGAGAAGGTCCCAAGGGTTGGGCTGTTCGCCCATTAAAGTGGCACGCGAGCTGGGTTCAGAACGTCGTGAGACAGTTCGGTCTCTATCTATCGTGGGCGTATGAAATTTGCGTGGCTCTGACACTAGTACGAGAGGACCGTGTTGGACCGACCTCTGGTTTACCGGTTGTGCCGCCAGGCGCATCGCCGGGTATCTAAGTCGGGATCGGATAAGCGCTGAAAGCATCTAAGTGCGAAGCCGGCCACAAGATTAGATTTCTCAGGGTCGTTGAAGACGACAACGTTGATAGGATGCAGGTGTAAAGCTGGAGACAGCAAAGCCGAGCATTACTAATTGCCCGTCAGCTTTCCTTATCCGCGCGGAGCGGATGGAAAATTCATCGGAAGGATGATATATACGTTTAGCATGAAAGAAGTGCTGAAATTGCTTGCTTGTGAGTCATGAATACATAAATGATATTCAGGTGACTATTGCACGAAGGTTCCACCTCTTCCCATTCCGAACAGAGAAGTTAAGCTTCGTCACGCCGATGGTACTGCGCAAGTGGGAGAGTAGGTAGTCGCCGTCTTAACAGAGACCCTGAGGTAGAGATACTTCAGGGTTTTTTTGTGTCCGTACTGTCCGTGCGTCTGTGCCTGCGTCCGTTTCCGCTCCTTCCGCGGCAGGCCGCTTCCGTTTTTTGCTGACGGTTTCTTTCTTTCCTTGCTTTTTCCCCTTGCTATCCTTTGCTTCTTTACCGCTCACCCGGACGGCTTTCAGAAATGCGGTAGGAGACATTTTCTCCGAAAAGGAGAGTCATTCTTCATCGGAAGCTCCGGATACGCTCAGAACGGGCGGAAATGTCTCTGGAAAGGAACTTGTTTCGGGGAACATGAATCTGAACCATCGGGCTGATAACTTCTATTCCTGTAATTCTAAGAATTAAAACTATTGGAGATAATTCATTTTATCTGTTAAAAGTTTTGTTGATGCTTGCAGATTAAAGAAAAAGAATTACATTTGCAGTGTACTAATAAGCTAATACACTAATATAATTTATTTACAACATGAACACGTCTATGATAAAAATCGAAGGGGTAACCTTCAGTTATGGAAAGAAAGCTTCCGTTTTTCAAGATTTCTCATTGAAAATGGAGGCTGGAAAGGTAATTGGTCTCTTGGGAAAAAATGGAACCGGAAAATCTACTTTACTTTATTTGATGAGTGGTTTGTTACGTCCACAAAGTGGTTTTGTATGGATGAAAGGGGTAGATGTCCAAAAGCGTCTACCGGTAACCTTGGAGGATATGTATTTGGTTCCAGAAGAATTTACTTTACCTAATTTGAGTCTGAAACAGTTTGTGAAAGTGAATGCACCGTTTTATCCCCGTTTCAGCCAGGAGTTGTTGCGGACATGTCTGGCCGATTTTGATTTGAATGAGGACATTCATTTGGGAGAGTTGTCCATGGGGCAGAAGAAAAAGGCTTATATGTGTTTTGCGCTGGCAGCCAATACCTCCTTGCTTCTGATGGATGAACCTACCAACGGATTGGACATTCCTTCTAAAAGTCAATTCCGGAAAGTAATAGCTTCAGGAATGACGGAAGAGAAATCGGTAGTGGTATCTACTCATCAGGTACGGGATATTGACCGTTTGCTGGACCAGGTGGTAGTGATTAATGGGAATGAGGTGTTGCTGAACCGTTCGGTAGTAGATATTACCGATAAACTGTTGTTTGCGGAGCAGGGCATGAATGAACCGACGGATGACGCGCTTTTTGTACAGCCATCCGTGCATGGAAACAGTGTGATATGGCCTAACCTTTCGGGTGAAGAAAGTCCGTTGAATCTGGAGTTGCTGTTCAATGCCCTGCTGACGAAACGTGAGAAAATACAAGCTATTTTTAACGATAAATAAATGACACGACATGATGGAGACAACTTTTAGTATGACACGCGTACAGCATATCATGCGACGCGATTTGATAGAGAACTGGAAAAGTAACCTTTATGGTTTGCTGGGTATTTTTGCAGCCTGCTTTTTCCCGATGTTGGGCTTTTTATGGTCGGCAGAACGCTGGACGGAAGAAGGTTATCCTGAAGTCTATTCTTTTGAGCGATTTTGCGGCAATATGTTGGGGATAATTGGTATGGTGGTTAGTGTGGCAATGATATATTATGCTTCCCGCATCATGAGATGCATGGATAATAAGGAAAAACGTATTTCTTATTTATTACTTCCGGCTACGAAATTAGAGAAGTTCTTCTCTCGTGCCTTGTTTGTGACAATAGGCACTGTATTGATGATTCTGGTTGCCTTGCTGGCTTTGGAACTTACCCATTATCTGTTGTTGCCTGTGTTTGATTTACCGGCTGTGTATAGCCAGCCGATGTTAGTGGAAGTATTCTCCCTGAGATGGGCTCATGCTTCGGTAGATGCAACAGGAGAACCGGTCTATTCCTGGTGGCTGATGCAGCTACTTGTATGGATATTCTGCTTATGGAATCATTCACTTTTCATTTTGGGAGGAAGCTTTTGGTACAAACATCCTTTCCTGAAAACAATAGGGGCTTGTTTGGTTGTAACTATTTTAGGAGGAATCTTATTTGCGAATCTGGCAGAAGGAGGTTTTTTAACTCGCTTTTCAGATTGGATGCAGGAACACTATCAAGACACTCCACAAACTGTAAATGGATTGTTAACCATTATTTCAGTTGTCTTTCTTCTGTTTACTGTGTTCAACTGGTGGCTGTCTTATCGGTTGTTTACTCGTTCAGAAGTTGTTAAACGAAAACTGTGGCGCCTATGACTTTTAAAGAGAATAAACCGATTTATTTGCAGATAGCCGACCGTATCATGGATGAGATTCTTCAGGAAGTGTATGAAGAAGAAGGACGTATCCTGTCGGTACGAGAATATGCAGGAATAGTGGAGGTAAATGCGAATACGGTAGTTCGTACGTATGATTATCTGCAGACTCAGGGTATTATTTACAATAAGCGGGGTTTGGGATATTTTGTGTCAACTGGAGCTGCTCAGAAGATTATTGAACTTCGGAAGGCTGCTTTCCTCCAGCAAGTATTACCCGATGTATTCAAGGAAATGTATCTGCTGCATATTCCGATGGAAACTTTATCTGAACTATTTGAGCACTATAAAAAAGAACGGATGAAGTCTCAGGGATAAACAATAGAAGATAATAATGAAAAACGGAGCTGAAGTAAGAGGGATAGATTCTCTTTGCTTCAGCTCCGTTTTATTGTATGATTCTGCGACTTATAAAGTCACTGTATGCATAATCTTTTCCAAGGCACCGGCATTGTCTCGTACATAGTTTCCGGCTTTTTTCCCAGCCTTGTCCAAGGCTTCATAGTTATTCAGGAAGTTGTCCATAATCTTTTTGAAGTCCTCCGCTCCTTGTATTTCAAAGCCACCCTTGCATTGAAGCAAGCCCTGAGCTTCACGGAACCGTTTGTTGTTCGGACCGAAAATGACCGGCATACCATATACAGCAGCTTCCAGTACATTGTGGATACCTACGCCGAATCCACCTCCGATATAGGCAATTTCTCCATAGCGATAAATGGAAGATAACAAACCGAAACAGTCAATCAGCAGGCAATCGGCTTCTTTCACCTTTTCTTCCGTAGCCTGCGTGTAACGCACTACGGTACGGTTCAGCTTGCCGATGATTTCCTTCAAATGGCTTTCATCAATCACGTGTGGCGCAATGATCAGCTTTACTTCCGGATGCGCATTGAGATAAGGAATGAAAATATCCTCGTCCGGTCCCCAGGAACTGCCGGCTACAAAAGCAGTATGGTTTCCTTTGAATTTCTCTACCAATGGAAGTTCTTTAGTCTGACGGCAGATTTCCAATACCCGGTCAAAACGTGTATCACCTACTACAGTGGTGTTAGTAATACCGATGGTGCGAAGTAATTGTACAGACGCTTCATCCTGCACGAACAGATGAGTAAATGTGTTCAGCACCTTTCGGTAACTTTTACCATACCAGCGGAAGAAAATCTGTTCTTTCCGGAAAATGGAAGAAACACTGTAAACCGGAATATTTCGTCGTTGAAGCTCGTTCAAATAGTTCTGCCAGAATTCATACTTGATGAAGAAGGCCATATAAGGCTGGGCCAGATCCAGAAAACGCTTTACGTTGCCCGGCGTGTCCAGCGGAAGATAGCAGACAATGTCTGCTCCTTTATAGTTCTTCCGTACTTCGTATCCGGAAGGCGAGAAGAAAGTCTGGAGAATCTTGTACTGCGGATAGGTTTTCCGAATTTCTTCTATCAGCGGGCGTCCTTGTTCAAATTCCCCTAAAGAAGCTGCGTGAAACCACAGGTATTTTTCTCCGCGGATAATCTGTTTTTCCAGAATGTCAAAAGATTCCTTTTCTCCTTTGACCATCAGGGTCACTTTCTTATTAAAAAGTGCAGCCAGTCTGACTGCACTTGTATAAAGAGCGATGATAAGATTATAAATCATGTCTTAGCTTATTTGAGAACCTCTACTGCACGGCGCATACGAGCCACTGTTTCTTCTTTTCCTAATACAGCCGAGATGTCAAACATGTGAGGACCTTTGCCTTCTCCTACCAGTGTCAGTCGGAAAGCATTCATGATGTTACCCAAGTGGTAGCCTTTATCTTCAATCCATTTCATGACTACTTCTTCCTGGTGAGCCAGTGAGAAATCGTCCAATGATTCCAGCAGTGCAGCCAGTTCGGTCATGCGTTCAGCTGAATCTTCTTTCCAGCGTTTTTTCACTGTCTTTTCATCATATTCTGTTGGAGCAACGAAGAAGAACTTGCAGGTATCCCACAATTCCTTGATAAAGCTTACACGGCCTTTCATCAGTCCGACTACGGTAACCACCTTATCCATCGGAGCTTCGATGCCATGTTCCTTCAGAATCGGCATAAACAACTGTGCGATTTCTTCGTCACTCTTCATCAGGATATATTCATGGTTGAACCATTTTCCCTTTTCATAGTCGAATTTAGCACCAGCTTTGCTGCAACGATGCAGGTCGAACAATTTGATGAGTTCATCCATTGACATGATTTCCTGGTCATTACCCGGATTCCATCCTAGCAAAGCCAGGAAGTTGATAACTGCTTCCGGTAGATAGCCTGATTCACGGTATCCGGAAGAAACTTCTCCTGTTTTCGGGTCATGCCATTCCAATGGGAATACAGGGAATCCCAAACGGTCACCGTCGCGCTTGCTCAGTTTACCGTTTCCGTCCGGTTTCAACAGCAATGGCAGGTGAGCGAATTCCGGCATCGTATCTTCCCAGCCGAAAGCACGGTACAGCAATACGTGTAGCGGAGCTGAAGGCAGCCATTCTTCTCCACGAATTACATGTGATACTTCCATCAGGTGGTCGTCAACGATGTTAGCCAAATGGTAAGTAGGCAGCTCATCAGCTGATTTATATAACACTTTATCATCGAGGATAGAAGAGTTGATAACTACCTCTCCACGAATCAGGTCGTGTACATGTACGTCTTCGTTCGGCTCAATCTTGAAACGAACTACATATTGTTTGCCTTCTGCAATCAGTTTGTCCACTTCTTCTTTCGGTAGAGTCAAAGAGTTGCGCATGGAAGTACGTGTAGAAGCGTCATACTGGAAATTCGGAATTTCCTGACGTTTAGCTTCCAGTTCTTCCGGTGTATCAAAAGCGATGTAAGCCTTTCCGTTATCGAGCAACACCTGTACATATTTCTTGTAAATGTCACGGCGCTCCGACTGGCGGTACGGACCATAGTTTCCTCCAAAGCTGACACCTTCGTCAAACTGGATGCCTAACCATTTGAATGACTCGATAATGTATTCCTCAGCACCCGGAACGAAACGGTGTGAGTCAGTATCTTCAATACGGAAAATCAGTTCCCCGCCATGCTGACGAGCAAACAGATAATTGTACAAAGCGGTACGTACGCCGCCGATATGCAATGCACCTGTGGGACTTGGTGCAAAACGGACTCTTACTTTTCTTTCTGACATTGTGGTTTTTATCTAAAAATACGCCGCAAAATTAATCTAATTTTCCCGTTTTTTTCTTATTTTGCACGCAAAATATCTTTTTAACATGAAAAGTTTACAAACTGAGAAACAGTTTTCTTATAAAGGACTGTTATATAAACTGGCCATTTTCGTGGTAACAGTGTGTGTAATTGTGTATTTCTTGCCACGGGAGGGACGTTTTAATTATCAATTTGACATTAATAAACCTTGGAAGTACGGACTGCTTCAAGCTTCGTTCGATTTCCCGATTTACAAAGATGATGCCGAAGTGCAGCGGGAGCAAGACAGTATCATGCGTTTGTATAGTCCGTATTATCAAATGGATAAGACGGTAGCCGACCGAATGATTCAGCAGTTCAAGAAGGCGTATACTGATAGTCTGCACCGTATTATCCCTGCTCCAGCATATCAGCATCATATTGAGCGGTTACTGAAAGTAGTGTATGAGAAAGGAGTCTTTGCACCCAATGATTGGGAAAAGTTGCGTAAAGATAGTGTATGTTCCATCCAGTTGGTAGACAAAAATACGGCAAACCAGGTGGAGGTAAACAGTCTTTATAGCTTTAAAACGGCATACGAAACATTGATTTATTCAGATACAGTACATTATCAGCGCTTGTTATTGCAACGGTGTAATCTGAATGAATACATTGCACCTAACCTTTCGTATGATGCTTCCAAGTCAGAGGCTGCAAAGCAGGATTTGCTTTCTGATCTTTCTTGGGCGAATGGATTTGTGATGAACGGACAGAAAATCATTGACCGTGGAGAGATTATCGACAGTCATACGTATAATATTCTGAAATCATTGGAGAAAGAGTGGAACAAACGTAGTGAGACAGTGGCAGAGAAGCGTCTTACCTTGCTGGGGCAAACGCTTTTTGTAGCTTTGCTGATAGGCTGTTTCATGATTTATCTGGAATTGTTCCGAAATGACTATTATGAAAAGCGTCGGACGCTGGCACTACTTTTTGTCATTATTGTAGCTTTTCCGGTACTATCTTCTGTCATGGTGGAACATGCATTTATGAGTGTTTACATTGTGCCGTTTGCTATGATACCTTTGATTATTCGTATCTTTCTGGATTCACGAACGGCGTTTGTAGCTCATATCATAACGATTCTGCTTTGTTCGATTTGTCTACGCACACCGCACGAATTTATATTGTTGCAAACAGCCGCTGGTATGGCCGGTATCTATAGTCTGCGGGAACTTTCCCAACGTTCGCAATTGCTGCGTAGTGCGTTAGTTGTAGCTTGTGCATATGCACTGATGTATCTTGCACTTGATTTGATACATGTCAGTGATGTGGCACAATTGAGTACGCATATGTATGTCAATTTTATCATTAACGGTCTGTTGTTGCTGTTTACTTATCCTTTGCTGTTTATCCTGGAAAAGATGTTCGGATTTACCTCTAATGTTACATTGGTAGAGTTATCCAATATCAATAATAAATTGATGCGTGAGATGTCGGAAGTAGCACCTGGCACGTTCCAGCATTCTCTTCAGTTAGCCAATCTGACAGCAGCTGCTGCTAACCGTATTGGAGCCAATAGCCAGCTGGTACGTACGGGAGCTATGTATCACGACATCGGGAAGATGCTGAATCCGGCTTTCTTTACCGAAAATCAGTCGGGTGTGAATCCTCATGACCAGTTGAGCTACAAGCAGAGCGCACAGATTGTAATCAGTCACGTGACCGATGGCATGAGACTGGCCGACAAGCACGATCTTCCACAGGTAATAAAAGATTTTATCTGTACTCATCACGGAAAAGGTTTGACTAAGTATTTCTATATTTCATATCAGAACGAACATCCCGGAGAAGAAGTAGACAAGGAAGCCTTCCGTTATCCAGGGCCCAATCCTTTTACAAAGGAACAGGCCATTCTGATGATGGCAGACTCGGTAGAAGCAGCTTCACGAAGTCTGGCTGAGTACACAGAAGAAAGCATCTCTGCTTTGGTGGAAAAGATTATCGACAGTCAGGTACAGGACGGGTACTTCAAGGAATGTCCGATTACGTTTAAGGACATTGCTACCGTGAAAGCCGTGTTTAAGGAAAAACTGAAAACGATGTATCATACTCGCATCAGTTATCCGGAATTGAAGAAATAGGCAGTTAGGAAATAAGAAAAGCCACAGAGTAAAATATTCTGTGGCTTTTCTGTATCTCTTATTTTATTTTAGGTTTTAATTCGTCTGGAGAGTCTTTCGTGTACAACATCGGTGAACCTGCGACCTTTGTAAATAACTCTTGAACCTGCTGAATTTCCACTCTTTGTTCAGGATGGAAATTATCCGAATTCATGTAATCAAGTATTGATTTCTTTAATTGCCGGGCTACTATTCGTTTTTCCGGTGCACTATCCAAATCCAATGTGGTCATAATCAGTTTGCCATTTAATACATTGGCTTCGAATAACACTCCGATTTTGCGACTGATAAACCACGTATCAATACTTTGGATAAGTGGCTGGAAGTCTTTCCCGAAATCAGAAAATTGCATGACTGGTGCACGGTTCAATAATTCCCACCATTGCAGGTTGCTATGATATTCGGTCGGGAACTCCCGGAAAAGAGGATGGTGAGGGTTAAGCAGGATACCGGTCGTATGGGGTGGGCGCATCTTGAACCAGGAAGTGTTCCAGAATACTGGGGTAAAGTACTGTACGACTTCTTTGCCATATGTTACTTTCTTTCCTGCCTTGATAAGCACTTTTCCTCCCTTTTCCAGTATTTCACGTGCTTTGTTGTCTAGTGTGTCTGTCTGATATATGGTTTCATCAGATGCGAAGTCCACGCTTTCAGGATATACCCAGAAATCCCAGTCATTAACTGCGTCTGTTCCTTCCACTTGTACCTCTATATTAAGTTTCATAGCCGATGGAATATCTTTCAACGGAAAATCAACCTGTCCGATATGATTCAGGTTACCGATTGGAATATCCGTCTGACCGATGACACCGTGTGAATAGACTTTTCCGTATGCATCAGTTATGCGGTAGCTTACTTTTGCTGCCTGAAGCGGTTCTGCTCCGAAATGAGCGATCTCTATATTGGCATGAAACGTTTCGTTAGTGGTATATACGAACTTTTCTGTACGCAAGAGCGGGACAGTCGGCGCACAAAACCGGCGCCATTCTTCGGCACTTATATAACCTTTTTCTTCAAAGAAGACATCCAGAATACCTACTAATGCCGTACCTTGTCCGGAATAGTCATTCAGAGCCAGCAACTGGAATCCTGCATAGTCTGGGGTACGCAGGGTACGCTCGATTTCATGTTTATAGCATAGTGCCTGTAATTTTCCTGAAGCCATCATGAAATCTTGCCCTTTGCCTTCCATGCCGTGCGTGTGCAGAAGGTGTTGGAATATTTCAAAGTTGCCTGCTTTGTTGACTCCCGTATATTTTTTGATTTCATTGAAATTGGGGAATACACACCATTGTCCGGTTTCGTGTGAAACAAACGGTTGTTTAACCGTGTCAAGATATTCCCGGAAATCAGTCATTGTTTCCGGACGCTTGCTTTTCCAGTTCAATCCTCTTACTCCAGCTTTTACGTGGTACTGACTTTTAGGTTGCCATGCCCATCCTCCACCTACGGAAGCACCGGTATATACCCGGCGTGAATCTTTGGCTTTCCAATAATCCACAAAGCGAGAAACCCATGGAACCCAGTTTCCTGAGGGTTCATTTCCGCAGGCCAGCATGCAGAAAGAGGCGTAGTTCCCGTATCTTTGCGTCATACGGATAGTTTCTTCCAGCAGGTATTGGTCAATGTACTGGCCTTGTCCCAGACGGACGTCATGATTTGGCCAGCTTGGTCCCTCTGGTTGCAGATAAAATCCTACGCGGTCGGCCGCTTTAAAGGCTGCTTCCGGCGGACAATAAGAGTGAAACCGCATGTGATTGAGGCCATATTTCCGACAGATACGGAATACACGCTCCCAGCTTTCTACATCCATTGGAGGATAGCCAGTCAGCGGGAAGTCACAATTCTCTACGGTACCTCGCAGCATGGTTTTTCTTCCATTTACATAAAACCAGCGTCCCTGGATTGTGAATGTACGCATACCAAATTCTACTTCTCGTGTGTCACTCTGATTTGCTTGTGTAAGCGTGGCTGTCAATTTATAGAGTGTCGGATGGAATTCGTCCCATAATTGTACATCTTTTCCCATGGGCAAGACCATCTCAAGGGTATCCTTTAAGTCGTTTTTGGAGAAGGCTTGTGTGATTTCCGGTACATGATGAGGAATGCCACTGTTAAAACTTTCGGCCTTCAAGGAAAGTTTTACAGGACTTTTATGGCCTTGTATGACCATACGTACACGGGCCTGTTGTTTGTCGGGCTCCGGAAATACCTGAATGTCTTTAAAGGATATTTCAGGAAGAACATAGAGATACATGCGACCTACCACACCGTTCCAATTTCCTTGCGTGTGGTCTGTGATGCTATGGGAGTTTTGACCTACTTTGGCACAGTTGTCGTGATTGTCGATGCGTAGAGTAAGTGTTGATGTTCCGGGACGGACGGCTGCAGTAATATCATACTCATGAGGTGTACTCAGGCTGTTTTGCGAACCTATACGCTGGTTGTTTATCCAGACTGTTGTTTCAATATGTGGACGTTCCAGAAACAGCATCACGCGTTTGCCTTTCCAAGACGAAGGTATGTGTATTTCCCGTTTATACCAGGCAGCTCCTACATAACGTCGCTCAGGAGTAAGGAAGAAGGGAAACTTTACATTCCCTGTGCGTCGGAACATTTCCAGTTCCGGGTTATAATAGAAAGAACTGTCGTAAAGTGATCCTGTCCATTGGGTTTGCAATGAAGGGCGTTCTCCTTTCAGTTTTTCCGGCATAGAACCGGGCAGGTTGATTTTGTCGTTAAGAGGATGGGCGTACCATTTCTCGTCAATTCCTTTATTTTCTTTGTCAATCTGAAAAGACCATTCTCCAGCCAAATCAATGACATTCTGTGCATGAAGCAATTGGGTGATAAGCAGGAGATAAAAAACAAAAATGTGTTTTCTCATAAATACCAGTAACTATAAAAAAATTATCGAGGCAAATGTAAGGTTTGGTACTTACATATCCCTCGATAATTCTTCAAATAGCTGGAATATTGTGTATTTATACCTTAATCAATTTATATTTAGGCACAAGGGCTTTCATTACACACCATGCTATGAGGTAGGCTACGGCACAGATACAGAAAATGATGAAGTATCCGGCTTCTTTTCCTTCAAAGCCTAAGAATACCATTTGGGTTTCTGCCGCATAGTCAAACAAGATTCCTGAGCACATATTGATGAGGAATGCTCCTACACCGCCTGCCATTCCTCCAATGCCGATGATGGTAGCTACGGCACTCTTTGGGAACATGTCACTTCCTACAGAGTAAATGTTGGCCGACCAGGATTGATGAGCGGCACCTGCGATACCGATAATGATGATGGGGAACCAATAAGAAAAATTTCCCAAAGGTTGTGCAAAAAGTGCGAATAGCGGGAATACGGCAAATATCAGCATAGCCTGCATGCGGGCTGCGTATGGATTCTTTCCTGTTTTGTTGATAATGATAGTAGGCAATTTCCCTCCGTAAATGGAAAGCATGGTAATGGCATACAATACGAATATCAGCAACTGAGCTGTTGCGCTGTCTGAAGAGAATCCATATACGTCGGAGATATAGGCAGGGGTCCAGAAAAGGAAGAACCACCAGACTCCGTCTGTCAGGAATTTTCCAAAGATAATGGCCCAGGTCTGACGGAACTTGAAACATTGCCAGAGGGAGATTTTGGGCTCGTCTTCTGTGTGAACGTCTGCTTCCTCATTCTTTTTATCCTGCTGGATATAGGCAAGCTCGGCAGCATTTACCTGTGGGTTTTCTTGTGGCTTTTTGTACATGAACATCCAGAGTCCCATCCAGATAAATCCCAGTGCACCAATTACGATAAAAGCCATTTCCCATCCGTTACCTACACCAATACTTTTGAAATAGCTGGCAAGTGGGGGAATACTGACAGGGGCTATGAGGGCACCGATGGTAGATCCGGCATTAAAGATAGATGTCGCAAAGGCACGGTCTTTTTTGGGGAAGTATTCAGCGGTGACTTTAATGGCTGCGGGAAAGTTGCCCGATTCACCTACGGCCAGCACGATGCGTGCTGCAATGAAATAGTACACGCTGGTGATGGCAATGGTAGAAGTAAGTGCACCTGAAGCTGCAATCATTTCATTGACATCCTTAAGTCCCAGACTCATTTCTGTAGCCCATCCGCAAAGTGCGTGCAAGCAGGCGCCGAGCGACCAGATGGCAATGGCCCAGAGATATCCCTTTTTACTTCCCAGCCAGTCTACAAATCGTCCGGCAAAAAGGTTGGCAATGGCGTAGACAATTGAAAAGATAGCAGTAATAGTTCCGTAGTGTGTGTCTGTCCAGTGGAACTCCGGTGCAATAAAGTCTTTCCACGTAAGTGACAGAACTTGGCGGTCTAGATAATTGACCGCTGTGGCGAAAAAGAGCATAGAGCAAATAATCCATCGGTAGTTGCTCATTGTTTCGCTCGATGTTTTGGTTGTACTCATATATGATATTAGATTAGTTTGTTTTGGCACAAAGATAATTTTCTTACAAGCGAAAAGCCTGTAAATATTGGCGAAAAACCTGCATTAATTGGTCAGGTGTGTTTACAACCACAATGAAATGACAAATTCCACATACTTGGCAGATTCTTGGTTTAAGAAATTCTGTGTAAGTCTGTGGAATTTGTGTATTAGGATATACCCCCGATAGGGAAGTATGTGTTATTTCATTTCAGTGTATTTAATTTTGTCCATGTCTCCGTAGTCAAGGTTCTCACCTGCCATACCCCAGATGAACATGTAGTTGCTTGTTCCGGCTGCAGCGTGGATAGACCATTCCGGTGACATGATAGCTTGTTCGTTGGCAAGCCATACCAGGCGTTCTTCCTGCGGTTCTCCCATCAGGTGGCAAATCATGTTGCCTTCAGGCACATTGAAATAGAAATAAGCTTCGATACGACGGCTGTGAGTGTGAGCAGGCATGGTGTTCCATACGCTTCCTGGCTTCAGTTCTGTCAGACCCATCTGCAACTGGCAAGGACCTTCCTGCAGTACGTTCTTTACAATCAGCTGGTTGATGACACGGTCGTTACTTTCTTCCATCTTTCCGGCAGCCATTGAGTTAGCTTTCAAAGAACCTTTACGTCCGTCGATGGTAATCCACTGAGTCTTGTATTCCTTGTGCGCAATGGCAGAGTTGATGTAGAACTTAGCCGGTTTGCTGGCATCCTTGCTCTTGAAAGTTACTTTCTGGTTGCCACGTCCTACGTAGAGAGCTTCCTTGAATTTCAACTCATATTCCTTTCCGTCTACAGTTACGATACCGTCGCCACCGATGTTGATGACACCTAATTCACGGTTAAACAAGAAGTAAGGAGCTTTCAGCGGATCGATAGTGTCCAGTGATAATTCTTTATTTACCGGCATTGCACCACCAAAGATGAAACGATCGTACATAGAGTAAGTTACGTTGATCTCATCAGCTACCAACACTTTCTCCATCATAAAGCTGCTGCGCAGTCTCTGTGTGTCGTATGTCTTTACGTCTTGCGGATTGCATGCAGTCTGCATCCGGTAGTTAACCTGAGCATTAGCAGAAAGAGCTGCTACGCCCAGCATCATAGCCATAGCTAATTTTTTCATAAGCGTTTGTTTATTTATTGGTTTTTATTCTTCAATGTGTTTTGCTTCCTTGATAATGCGGCGACGGTTGTAGATAGCCATTGCCAGTGTGAGGATAACCAGTATGCTTGAACCCACAATCTTGAAGTTGTAGACCGCATGGAATATCACCCATGAGAAGATACTGGAGGCAAAGTCAAGTGCACCTCCCTGGAATCCTTCCGGAATCTGTACGGCCGGATCGTTTGTTCTGACAAACACATCCTGCGCAGCTTGTGTAAAGAATGGAGCCAAGTCTGTTACGAAATACAGACCTACAATCAGTGCAACCAAACCAATCAGGAAGGTTTTCAGTACGTTACCTTTTGTAATAGGTAGTACGGCAGGGAACAAGTAGAACATACCGGCCAATGAAGCTAACGGTAAGAACTGGTTGTTGGGTAATACTACTGACAGGAACAAAGCTACGGGAATGAGCAGCAAAGAAACTACCAGTGTAGTCGGGTGACCAATAACCAGTGCCGGGCTCATACCGATGTTGAGGCTTGCGCTGTTTTTAAACTTGCGGGCAATCAGTTCACGGGTTGCATCAGAAATCGGACGCAAACCTTCGATAAATAAAGAAGTGATACGTGGAATAAGCTCCATTACTGCTCCCATTTTGATACCCAGACCCAGGATAGCTGGAATTCCGTCAACCAGCTCCTGACTGTTCTTGCAGGCCAGAGCACCGATACCACAACCTACTACTACTCCAAGGAACAATGGTTCTCCCATGATACCGAACTTTTTTTTCATGCCTTCTGCATCAATGTTCAGTTTATCGAATCCCGGAATCATATCCAAGGCTTTATTGATAACAAGGGCGAAAGGAACGAATCCCTGACAGAAGGGCTGTGGAATAGAGATACCGTCCATTTTATCGTAATATGACTGGAACTGCTTGCAAGTCAGGTCGGCCATAATCAGGGTGATGATGTAACAGATAATTGCAGAGAAGAATCCCCACCAGATATTTTCTGTCGCAAAATAAACTACTGCTCCAATGAAAGCAAAATGCCAGTAGTTCCATAAGTCGATGTTAACAGTTTTGGTCGTTTTAGTCAATAGCATGACAATGTTTACTCCCAAACATACAGGGATGATGAATGCACCGACAGAAGTGTTATAAGCTACCGAAGCTGCAGCAGGCCATCCCATGTCAAAGATACCCAGTTCCAGTCCGTAGATTTCCGTTACCTTTTTCAACGGCTCTCCCAAACTGCTGGTCAAAAGAGCTGTTACAACAGAAAGTCCGACGAATCCGACTCCGACCAGCAAACCGCTTTTCAGTGCCTTGCCGAAGTTAATTCCGATACATACTCCCAGAATGGTAAACAGAATAGGCATCATCACGGCTGCTCCGAGCCCGATGATATAGCTAAATACTTGTTCCATGTCTTTTCTTTTGTCCTTTAAAAATGTGGATTTAGGTTAAAAATAAATGATTTCGACCCAAAAGTACAGCCTTTTATTCTAATTTCCAATTGAAAATCCGTTATTTTCGAAACTTTGCTGATTTAATAACATTTTTTTCGTTTACGCACACGGATAGACTTTCTCTAAGAAACCTTGTTTGATTTGTTTCAATTTGAAGAAGGAGAGATTTCTGACCAGAAAATAAAAAGAATTAAAAATATGATTGAAATGTAAAAGGAGAAAAGTAAGAAACGTAGAAGGAATTTTTTATTCAGCTTGGGGCGTTTTTTGTATTTCTTTGCTCGGAAACGTACGTCTCTCAATGCAAAACCATACGTTTCCGGTGAGGGAAACATTGGGTTTTGCATTGAGAAACATAGTAAAGTAATGAAGGGTTTGCCAATAAACTACGTGGCATATTTAATTTATCCCTTTACTCATTTGCTGTTTCTTGAATAAAAATTTTGCCGTTTTTCTTTTCCACTGCAATCTGGCTACCCTCTGGATTCAGGTTGAAGGGAGTAATTTCATCGGTGTGATTATCTACCACCATCAGTGTGCTTTCTTCCGCAAAGCGTTTCACTTGAAATTTGATGGCAGTATTTCCGATGCTTGAATTAAATAGTAGACTGTCATTGATATATACCGAAAGACTGTCTCCGGTAAAGGAGTCAGCTATTTCTACCGTATAAATTCCGGCAAATGCTTTTTCCTTGTCATTACTCTTAGACTGGTTGCGAAAGCCCAGATACAAGAAAAGGCATACGATAAAGAATACCCCGAAGGCCAGTATTCCGTTTCCTATCATGAATTGTTTGTTGCTGTTGATACTTTTATTGTTCATAATTAAGGTAGTTATAAAGTATATTCCCCTGCAAAGTAAGTTATTTTCAGTTTGTTTATCGTGTATGTTATAATTTTTTTTCTACATTTGTCACGGAATTATATAAAAACGGAATACAGAATATCATGCAAAATAACCTGGTCATAGTGGAGTCTCCGGCAAAAGCTAAGACGATTGAAAAGTTTTTGGGGGAGGGTTATAAAGTATTGTCAAGTTATGGTCATATCCGTGACTTGAAGCAAAAAGCGTTCAGTATTGATATAAAAGATCATTTCAATCCGATTTATGAAATACCGGAAGATAAGAAAAAACTGGTGGCAGAGTTAAAAGAAGAAGCTGCCAAGGCCGACATGGTGTGGCTCGCATCCGATGAGGACCGTGAAGGAGAAGCTATTTCCTGGCACTTGTTTGAGGTATTAAATCTGGATCCTGAAAAGACACGACGGATTGTATTCCATGAAATTACGAAGACGGCTATATTGAAGGCTATAGAGCATCCGCGTCATATCAACATTGATTTGGTCAATGCCCAGCAGGCTCGTCGTGTACTCGACCGCATCGTGGGATTTGAACTTTCACCGGTGCTTTGGCGTAAAATCAAGCCAGCTCTTTCGGCTGGACGAGTACAGTCGGTTGCCGTACGTCTGATTGTAGAGCGCGAACGTGAAATCAATGCGTTTACTTGTGAAGCTTCTTATAAAGTAGTTGCTATATTTAAGGACGCAGAAGGGGCGGTGGTTCGTGCTACGCTCGGGAAACGATTCAAAACAAAAGAAGAGGCACAGCGTTTCCTTGAGAAATGCAAGGATGCTACCTTTAAAATAAAAGATATTACTACACGACCGGTTAAAAAGTCGCCGGCACCTCCTTTTACCACTTCCACACTCCAGCAGGAAGCTGCCCGTAAGCTTGGGTATACCGTGGCACAGACCATGATGATTGCGCAGCGTCTGTACGAAAGCGGATTGATTACTTACATGCGTACCGACTCGGTAAATCTTTCTGAACTGGCCTTGTCTACAAGCCGGGATACCATTCTTTCTCTGATGGGTGAGCGCTATGTACATACACGTCAGTATGCCACAAAAACCAAAGGAGCTCAGGAAGCGCATGAGGCAATTCGCCCGACATATATGTCAAATGAATCTATTGAAGGAAGTTCACAGGAGGTACGTTTGTATGAATTGATATGGAAACGCACGCTGGCTTCACAGATGGCCGATGCAGAATTGGAAAAGACGACAGCAACCATTTCGGTTAGTGGCTGTGAAGATGAATTCCAGGCTGTGGGCGAAGTAGTCACATTCGATGGCTTTTTGAAGGTCTACAAGGAGTCATTTGATGAGGATGTGGAACAGGAAGATGCCACCGGGCTTCCTAAAATGGAGGTTGGAGAGGTTCTGCAGCGTGAAGAAATTGCTGCTGTACAGCGTTTCAGTCAGGCTCCGGCACGTTATACAGAAGCTAGTCTGGTGCGTAAGCTGGAGGAACTGGGTATTGGCCGTCCGTCTACATACGCTCCTACGATTTCCACTATTCAGCAAAGAGGATATGTAGAGAAAGGTAACAAGGAAGGAGTGAAACGTGAGTATTCATTGTTGAAACTGACGGGAAAAGATATAAAGGAAACTGTACAGACGGAAATGAGCGGAAGTGAGAAATCCAAACTGATTCCTACCGATGTAGGTTGTGTGGTTAACGACTTCCTGATGCAGTATTTCCCGAAAATTATGGACTATAACTTTACGGCCAGCGTAGAAAAGGAATTCGACGAAGTGGCCGAAGGGGAAAAGAAGTGGACTGATTTGATGGAGGTGTTCTATGAGAACTTCCACCCGCTGGTAGAAACTACATTGGCTACGAAGACTGAACATAAAGTAGGTGAGCGTATGCTGGGAACTGATCCGAAGAGCGGTAAGCCCGTATCGGTGAAAATCGGACGTTTTGGACCAGTGGTACAGATTGGCTCTTCTGACGATGAAGAGAAGCCTAAATTTGCTCAGCTGAATAAGGAGCATTCACTGGAGACAATTACACTGGAAGAGGCACTTGATTTGTTTAAGTTACCGCGTGTGTTGGGTGAACTCGATGGAAATGCTGTTTCAGTAGGAGTTGGTCGTTTTGGTCCCTATGTGCGTCATGGTAATGAGTATGTGTCTATTCCGAAGGAGATGGATCCGATGGCTGTAACTTTTGAAGAAGCCGTACAGATGTTGTCCGAGAAGAAAGAAAAAGAAGCACAGAAAATTATCAAGCAGTTCCCTGAGAATCCCGATATGCAGATTCTGAATGGTCGTTACGGACCTTACATTGCTTACCAGAAGAAAAATTATAAGATTCCTGAAAACGTGAATCCGGCAGACTTGAACTTGGATGCTTGCTTCAAGGTGATTGAATTGCAGGCTCAGAAAGCCGAGATGCGCAAGGCGAAAGGAGCAAAGGCGAAGGCAAAGAAATGAAAAGAGTTTTCCTGATTGGCTATATGGGTTCGGGAAAAACCACACTGGGCAAGGCTTACAGTGCGGCTACCGGACTACAGTTTGTCGACCTCGACTGGTACATCGAGGAACGCATGCATAAATCCATTTCCGACTTGTTTGCGGAAAGGGGAGAAGAAGGCTTCCGCTTGCTGGAGCAGAAGATGCTGCACGAGGCGGGAGAATTTGAAAATGTATTGATTGCATGCGGAGGAGGCACTCCTTGCTTTTTCGATAACATGGACTATATGAATCATACAGGCGAAACAGTATTTCTGGATGTATGTCCGGAAGTACTGTTCCGTCGTTTAAAAATAGCAAAGGCCAAGCGTCCGCTGTTGGCGAATAAAACGGACGAAGAGCTAATGCAGGTCATTACTTCTGCGTTGGAAAAAAGACTTCCTTATTATTCTAAGGCCAAATGGCGTTTCAACGCAGAAGAACTTGAAAGTTATGCACAGATTGACAGAGCGGTAAGCCGCTTGAATGAATTGATAAATTAAAGAAGTATAAATCTAGACTTTATGTAGTGAAATGAGAAAATGGCGTATTGAAGACTCTGAAGAGCTCTACAACATCACGGGGTGGGGCGTTTCATACTTTAGTATCAATGACAAAGGTCATGTGGTAGTAACTCCACGAAAAGACGGAGTAGCCGTCGATTTGAAGGAACTGGTAGACGAGTTGCAGTTGAGGGACGTAACTGCTCCTATGCTGGTACGTTTTCCGGATATTCTGGACAACCGGATTGAGAAAATCTCCAATTGCTTTACACAAGCTTCTGAAGAATATGGCTATCAGGCTCAAAACTTCATTATTTACCCGATTAAGGTAAATCAGATGAGACCGGTAGTGGAGGAAATTATCAGTCATGGAAAGAAATTTAATTTAGGACTGGAGGCCGGTTCAAAACCGGAACTTCATGCTGTAATTGCCATTAATACGGATTCAGATTCACTGATTATCTGCAACGGCTATAAGGATGAAAGCTATATTGAACTGGCTTTGCTGGCGCAGAAAATGGGTAAACGTATTTTCCTGGTGGTAGAAAAGTTGAACGAGCTTCGATTGATTGCCAAGATGGCCAAGCAGCTGAATGTACGTCCGAATATTGGTATTCGTATCAAATTAGCTTCTTCCGGTAGCGGAAAGTGGGAAGAAAGTGGAGGGGATGCCAGCAAGTTCGGATTGACTTCCAGTGAGTTGCTCGAGGCTCTTGATTTTCTGGAAAAGAAAGAAATGCAAGATTGCCTGAAGCTGATTCATTTCCACATAGGTAGTCAGGTGACAAAGATACGTCGTATCAAGACTGCATTGCGCGAGGCTTCTCAGTTCTATGTGCAGTTGCATCAGCTAGGCTTCCCGGTAGAATTCGTAGATATAGGTGGAGGACTGGGAGTGGATTACGACGGTACCCGCTCTGCTAATAGTGAAAGTAGCGTGAACTATTCCATCCAGGAATATGTGAACGACTCTATATCCATCATGGTGGATGCCAGCAACAAAAATAATATTCCGCATCCGAATATTATTACAGAAAGTGGCCGTTCACTGACTGCCCATCATTCGGTGTTGATTTTTGAGGTGCTGGAAACGGCTTCACTGCCTTCTATGGACGAAGACTTTGAGGTGAGTGCAGACGATCATGAACTCGTGCAGGAACTTTATCAGATTTGGGATAACCTGAATCAGAGCCGTATGCTGGAAGCATGGCATGATGCCCAGCAGATTCGTGAAGAATCGTTGGACTTGTTCAGCCACGGTATTGTCGATTTGAAGACGCGTGCACAGATTGAACGTATGTACTGGTCGGTTACACGTGAGATTAACCAGATTGCATCGGGCTTGAAACACGCACCGGATGAATTCCGCAATTTGGACAAGCTGTTGGCTGATAAATATTTCTGTAATTTCTCTCTGTTCCAGTCGTTGCCGGATTCCTGGGCGATTGACCAGATTTTCCCCATCATGCCGATTCAGCGTCTGGATGAACGTCCTGACCGTACGGCTACTTTGCAGGATATTACTTGCGACTCGGATGGGAAGATTGCCAACTTCGTGACCAGCCGTAACGTGGCACACGACTTGCCTGTACATACCATCAAGGCAAAGGAATCGTATTATATCGGTGTGTTCCTGGTGGGAGCTTACCAGGAAATTCTGGGAGATATGCACAACTTGTTTGGCGATACCAATGCCGTACATGTTAGTGTGGATGAGAAAGGTTACAGCATTGACCAGGTGATTGATGGAGAAACCGTGGCCGAAGTACTCGACTACGTGCAGTATAACCCGAAGAAACTGGTACGTACCCTGGAAACCTGGGTGACGAAGTCTGTGAAAGAAGGACGTATCTCGCTGGAGGAAGGAAAGGAATTCCTGGCAAATTATCGTTCCGGATTGTATGGATATACTTATCTGGAGTAATTTAAGAAAGCAGAATTATGAAAGAAAAACTGACAGTTATAAAAGTAGGAGGAAAAATCGTAGAGGAACCTGATACATTGAATCAGTTGCTCGATGATTTTTCATCTCTGTCTGGCTATAAGGTGCTGGTGCATGGAGGAGGCCGCTCTGCCACTCGTATTGCTTCACAGTTGGGAATTGAAAGCCAGATGGTAAATGGACGTCGTATTACCGATGCAGAAACCTTGAAGGTGGTAACGATGGTTTACGGCGGACTTGTCAACAAGAATATTGTGGCCGGCTTGCAGGCAAAAGGTGTGAATGCCGTAGGTTTGACAGGAGCAGATATGAATGTAATTCGTTCGGTGAAACGTCCGGTGAAAGACATCGATTACGGTTACGTAGGAGATGTAGAGAAAGTAGACGGAAAGGCCCTGGCTGACCTGATTCATCGTCAGATTGTACCAGTGATGGCACCATTGACGCATGACGGGAATGGAAATCTTCTGAATACGAATGCCGATACCATTGCCGGAGAAACTGCAAAGGCTTTGGCCGAGTATTTTGATGTGACATTGGTGTACTGCTTTGAAAAGAAAGGGGTGCTACGCGATGAAAACGATGACGACAGCGTAATTCCGGTGCTGACTCCCGATTTGTTCAAGCAATATGTGGAGGAAGGAATCGTGCAAGGTGGTATGATTCCTAAACTGGAAAATTCTTTTTCAGCCTTGGATGCCGGAGTATCGCAGGTCGTAATAACCTTAGCATCAGCAATTCACAAAGATTCCGGAACAATTATCAGAAAATAATTCAAAAAAAATTGGCGGGTGGGTGTAACTTTTATGAAACTCACCCGTCATTAGTATAGAGAGCCATGCAAGAGATCAGTTTTCGTGACAATATTCTGCCGCTGAAAGATAAGCTTTTCAGGTTGGCCTTGCGTATTACGTTCAACCGGGCAGAGGCGGAAGATATTGTTCAGGATGCACTGATTAAGGTGTGGAACAAGCGCGACGAGTGGGGAGAGTTGGAATCCATAGAAGCCTATTGTCTGACAGTAGTTCGGAATTTAGCTATTGACCGAAGTCAGAAAAAAGAGGCCCAGAATCTGACCTTGACACCGGAAACGCAGGAAATGCCGGATGCACAGACTCCCGAAAGCCAGTTTGAACGGAACGAACAGTTCCAGTTGGTACACAGGCTGGTGAATGAACTTCCGGAAAAGCAACGGACCATTGTTCAGCTTAGGGATATTGAAGGTAAGAGTTATAAGGAAATTGCTGATGTGTTGGGGATTACGGAAGAGCAAGTGAAAGTAAATCTTTTCAGAGCCCGACAACGCATCAAATTAAAATACAGTGAGATTAACGATTATGGACTATAAGTACATTGAACAACTTTTGGAACGCTATTGGAACTGTGAAACCTCAGTAGAGGAAGAACAGATTCTTCGGATTTTCTTTCAGCAGAAAGAACTTCCTGCTCATTTGCGCCGCTATCGTTCTTTGTTTACTTACCAGGAAGAAGCTGCCGAGATGAAACTGGGTGATGATTTTGACAAGCGTGTGCTTGCAGAAATTGAACGTCCGGTAGTAAAAGCCAGAAAGCTGACGCTTTATTCACGTTTTATGCCTCTGTTTAAGGCTGCGGCTATGATGTTGCTGCTTTTCACATTAGGAGGAGTAGTGAAACATGCGACAGACGAGGGAAGTTCCTCCGGTATTGTATATGTGCATGATCAGTTTGAGAACCGTCAGGCAAATCCGCAGGTTGCCTATGAAGGTGATTCGGTGAAGACGCTGATTCGGGAAACATCTTCCAAGCCCAGACTGGAAGAAAACAGTAATAGATAGAACATTTTCATTTGCTTTTATATAAATAGTTAGTGCTTATTAAAACTTAAAACAACAACGAGGCTGTGAAGTTTCAATTCTCTCAAAATTAAATTACTAACTAAATAAAAAAGGATTACCGCGTGAGCAGTAGTCCTTTTTTATTTGGAATATTTCGCTATTTTTGCCGCAAAATTCAGATAAGAACACATGTTTACAGTTATTGGAGTTATGCTAGGGGGGATGTTGATAGGATTTCTCCTTCGCCGTCAGGAGTTTTCGTGGATTGGTAAAGTCATTACCTTGTTAATTTGGGCATTGTTGTTTCTGCTGGGAATAGAGGTCGGAGGTAATCGACAGATTGTAGAGGGACTTGCCACTTTGGGGGTAGAGGCTTTTGTGATTACATTAGCTTGTGTGCTGGGCAGCTGTATTCTGGCCTGGGGATTATGGTACTTACTGTATAAAAAGAAAGGAGAAAAGGCATGAAAGGAAGTTTGATTATTATTGGCTTTTTTATTCTGGGCACATTGTGTGGCCTTTTTCATCTGATTCCTTTTGATATAAGTAAAAGTAATATCAGTTTCTATGCTTTATGCGCCCTGATGTTTAGTGTAGGATTGAGTGTGGGACATGATCCGCAGACATTGAAGAATTTTCGTTCGCTAAATCCACGTCTAGTCTTTCTTCCGGTAGCTACTATATTGGGCACTGTTTCTGCCGCAGCTCTGGTAAGCTTAATGCTTCCTCATCGCAGTGCTTCTGATTGTATGGCTGTGGGAGCAGGGTTCGGATATTATTCTCTTTCCAGTATTTTTATTACGCAGTATAAGGGACCGGAGCTGGGTACCATTGCTCTGCTTTCCAACATTATGCGTGAGATTATTACTTTACTTTGCGCTCCTCTGCTGGTGCGTTGGTTTGGTAATCTGGCCCCTATATCGGCTGGAGGGGCTACTACTATGGATACTACATTGCCTATCATTACTCGTTGCTCAGGGCAGCAGTTTGTGGTAGTTTCCATATTCCATGGTTTTGTGACGGATTTCAGTGTACCGTTCCTGGTCACATTCTTTTGTTCTATTTGATGAATCGTCTTTTAGGAATAAAATACGGCCCTCGACGTAAGATGATTAATTTCTTCGTTGAGGGCCGTATTGTTATGAATGAGATAGAAGATTAATCTTGGTAGTAGACTCTCTTTACACGGTTTGACACGCTGGTCAGGATTTCATACGGAATCGTTTCCAGTATATCGGAAAGTACTGTTACCGGGAGGTCATCGCCGAAGATAATGGCTTTGTCACCTTCCTTACAATCAATATCCGTTACATCAATCATACATACATCCATACAGATATTTCCTACGTAGGGGGCTTTCTGTCCGTTCACCAGACAGTAAGCATGTCCGTTACCCAGATGGCGGTTTAATCCGTCGGCATATCCGATGGGGATGGCTGCAATGCGTGAATCACGTGTCAGCACGCCTTTGCGGCTGTAGCCTACAGTTTCATCTGCCGGTACCTCGTGGATTTGCAGGATAGTTGTTTTCAGGGTAGTGACATTGTGCAGCATCTTGTTGGTAAACGGATCTACTCCATATAATCCGATTCCAAGGCGGACCATGTCGAACTGTGCACCCGGATAACGCTCAATACCTGCTGTGTTACAGATATGGCGAATAATTTTGTGCTTGAAACCTTCCTGAAGCGTGGTCGAAGCAGCTTCGAAGGTTTCTATCTGATGGCGTGTGAAGGCATCAAAGCGTTCTGCATCACTGCCTACTAGGTGAGAGAATACGGAACGAGGGATGACCGCACTCTGTTTCTGCAGGCGCTGTACGAGTTGCGGGATTTCGCTTGGAGCAAATCCTAACCGATGCATACCTGTATCAATCTTGATATGAATCGGGAAATTGCTGACTCCTTCACGTTCCGCAGCTTTGATAAGTTCTTCCAATAGATGGAAACTGTATACTTCTGGTTCCAGACGGTAATCAAACATCGTTTTGAAAGCCGTGATTTCCGGATTCATGATGATGATGGAACTGTTGATACCTGCTTTACGCAAATCGGCTCCTTCATCGGCCACAGCTACTGCCAGATAGTCTACTCGCTGGTCTTCCAGTGTCTTGGCAATTTCAAATGAACCGGCCCCATAAGCTGAGGCTTTTACCATACAAACGATTTTAGTCTCCGGTTTCAGCTTGTTACGGTAGTAGTTCAGGTTGTCTACCAGTGCGTTTAGGTTGATTTCCAAAATGGTTTCGTGTACCTTCAGTTCCAACGCATCCGTAATGTCATCGAAGTGGAATACACGTGCCCCTTTTATCAGAATATCTTCGTTATGCAACTGGTTCAGCAAACCGGAATTTAAAAGTTCGGAAGTATTGGCAAAAAAGTCTTTCTGTATTTCAAACCGATTGGCTGCAGCAGAGATTTCTTCGCCGACTCCGATAATATGGTCTACTTTCCGGCTATGTACCAGGTCGGCTACTTGTCTGTATAATAGTTTGCTTGTTTGTCCACTTTCCAGCATGTCCGACAGGATGAGTGTACGCTCCCGGTTCTTATCTTCCGAGCGTCTCATCATAAAATCGAGTGCGATGTCGAGCGAGGCAAAATCTGAATTATAACTGTCATTAATTAACGTACAACCGTTCTTACCCTCTTTTACTTCCAGTCGCATAGCTATGGGTTCCAGATGAAGCATGCGTTCAGCAATTGTTTCAGGGGGTACCATGAGGTAAAGTGCTACGGCCAGACAGTTGAGTGAGTTTTCAATGGATGCATCGTCAATGAATGGGATACGGTATTCCTTGAAGAATCCTAAGTAGCGGTATTTGATGGTGGTTCCCGTATCGTCTTTTAGGATTTTCTCAATGAAAAGTGGGCGTTCGGAGTCTTTGGTTGACCAGGCAATTTCACGGGCTGTGAACAGTGATTTGGTTACACAGCTGGTGATAAGTTCGTTGTCACCGTTGTACACAATCACGTCGCAGTCCTTGAACAACTGCAGTTTTTCCATACACTTGTCTTGTACGGAAGAGAAGTTTTCCTGGTGTGCTCCTCCTATGTTGGTCAGAATACCGATAGTGGGTTGGATAATAGGACGTAATGCTTCCATCTCACCCATTTCGGAAATACCGGCTTCAAAGATTCCCAATTCCGTGTGTTCATTCATCAGCCATACGGAAAGAGGCACTCCGATTTGTGAGTTATAGCTTCTTGGAGAACGGGTGATGGTACGGTCTGGACTTAGTATCTGGTATAGCCATTCTTTTACCACAGTCTTTCCATTACTTCCCGTGATACCAATCACCGGCACCTGAAATTGTTCTCTGTGTTTGGATGCCAGACGTTGTAAGCTTTTCAGCGGGTTGGGTACAATCAGGAAATTTGCATCAGTATATGATGAGGCCGCTTCCGGTATTTCGTTGATTACGAAATTACGTACCCCTTTCTGGTAAAGATCTGGGATATATTTATGTCCGTCATTGCGTTTTGTCTTTAAGGCAAAGAACAGCGTCTCTTCCGGAAAACACAATGACCGGCTGTCAGTTAGAATCCAGTCGATTGTAGAGGAGGTAGTTCCTGTACGTTTTGCCCCTAAAATGGCGGTTATTTCTTCAATTGTGCTTGACATAACTTTATTTCCTTTTGAACATCTAAGTACGGTAATTTTTCTTTTAAGTCCTCTATCTTTAACAGTATTTGACTTAAAAAGGTTTGGTAGGCTTCTGATTCAGGATTAAAAGGACGGTGAGCCAGTCCCTGACGTATTTTGTTCCATTCTTTCAGGAAGGAGAGAGTAGAAGGTGTAAAATAGCAATTGCAGAAACATTCCCAGATGTATTGAATGGCAAGCGGACTGGGATGCATCATATCGTCAGCATAGAAACGATAATCACGCAGCTCATCTATCATAATCTCGTAAGAAGGGAAATAGTGGCAGAAATCCATCTGACGACAAATCTGGTCAATTGCGATGAGTAAATTCGCCTTACTGAGCTGGTTTCCATGCAAACCGTCTTTGAGGTGACGTATCGGGCTGACAGTAAATAGACATTGTAGATTCGGACGTACTGCTTTCAGTTCCTGTAATAAAGGTAAATAGATGGCAGTTATTTCATCGACACTGACCATCTTACGTTCAAATAACCGGGAAGGAAGCTTATGACAGTTTCCTATAATTTCTCCATTTTCTTTCCAGGTATAGACGAAGGATGAACCCCATGTGAAAATAATCCAGTCGGCTTGATTCAGATGCTCATGCCCTTGTGCGATGCGCTGATTGATTTTTTGTAGACAATCTTTCGCTTCGTGAGACGAAAAGGTACTGTGGTGCATCAGGCTGTACCATATTCCTTGCTCCTCACGTAAATCCTTTTCCCTGTAGAGGGCTTTTTTTAACAAGCATTGTATGGAAGTCGCTATTGACATGGGGTTATATAAAACCCCGAAAGGGTTCACGTCGCAACTGAATTTATGTTCGGCCAGCAAGTTTCCGATATGTTCGGAAAAACAGGAACCCCATATCATCAGCCGGTCAGTATGCTGAATTTTGGGGCCTTTGGCGGGTAGTTCAACTTTGGTTCTGAATTCCATGGCAAGAGAAAATTTACTGCAAATGTAAGTACATTATATATATTTATGCTATTTTTGTGCGATTAAAGTTAATGAGGAACAGGATGGAACAGACGACTTCATACGATTTGCTGAATAAGATAGATAGCCCAGAGGATTTACGGAAACTTTCTGTCGAAGCGTTGCCAGAGGTCTGTAATCAGCTTAGAAATAAGATTATAGATGAATTGTCTCGTAATCCGGGACATTTTGGTTCCAGTTTGGGAGTGATAGAGTTGACTGTGGCTCTTCATTATGTGTACCAGACTCCTTACGACCGTATTGTTTGGGATGTAGGACATCAGGCATACGGACATAAGATTCTGACTGGCCGTCGTGACCGTTTCTGTACCAATCGTAAGTTGAATGGTATTTGTCCTTTCCCTTCTCCTGCAGAAAGTGAGTATGACACTTTTACGTGTGGACATGCGTCGAATTCTATTTCGGCTGCATTGGGTATGGCAGTGGCAGCCGCGCGGAAAGGAGAAGATAACCGTCATGTGGTGGCTGTTATTGGCGACGGTTCCATGAGTGGCGGTC
Source organism: Phocaeicola plebeius DSM 17135 (assembly GCF_000187895.1). Taxonomy (GTDB): domain Bacteria; phylum Bacteroidota; class Bacteroidia; order Bacteroidales; family Bacteroidaceae; genus Phocaeicola; species Phocaeicola plebeius. The sequence goes on from NZ_DS990125.1 coordinate 28,376, forward strand.
TGGCTTTTGAAGGATTGAACAACGCTTCTTCTACTCCTAATAATTTGTTGATTATTCTGAACGATAACAATATGGCCATCGACCGTAGTGTGGGTGGAATGAAGCAGTATTTGTTGAATCTGCATACCTCCGAGGGATATAACCGTTTGAGAAATGCTTTGTCGAGAAAACTTTATCGCTGGGGAATCTTGAACGATGAACGGCGTAAGAGCCTGATACGCTTCAACAATAGCCTGAAGTCCATGCTGATGCAGCAACAGAATATCTTTGAAGGACTAAATATCCGTTATTTCGGTCCAGTGGACGGACACGATGTCACTGCTTTGACAAAGGTTCTGAAAGAAATAAAGGATATGAAAGGGCCTAAGTTGTTGCACATACATACCCGTAAGGGAAAGGGCTTTAAACCAGCTGAAGAAGCAGCAACCTTGTGGCATGCACCCGGTATTTTTGACAAGGAGACGGGAGAACGTATCGTTTCAGATACAAGTGGTATGCCGCCGTTGTTTCAGGACGTATTTGGAAATACGCTGCTGGAGTTAGCCCGTAAGAATGAGAAAATTGTGGGGGTAACTCCCGCCATGCCTTCCGGATGTTCCATGAATATTATGATGAAGGAAATGCCCGATCGTGTGTTTGACGTAGGAATTGCGGAAGGACATGCTGTAACTTTTTCTGGAGGAATGGCGAAAGACGGGCTTTTGCCTTTCTGTAATGTGTATTCTTCGTTCATGCAGCGTGCATACGATAATATAATTCATGATGTAGCTATTCAGAAGTTGAATGTGGTACTTTGTCTGGATCGCGCCGGATTGGTGGGTGAAGATGGACCAACGCATCATGGAGCCTTTGATATGGCTTATTTGCGGCCGATACCTAACCTGACAATTGCTTCTCCGTACGATGAACATGAGCTGCGAAAGCTGATGTACACGGCTCAGTTGCCCGATAAAGGACCTTTTGCCATCCGTTATCCTCGCGGACGAGGAGTACTGACAGATTGGGAGTGTCCGCTGGAAGCTGTAGAAGTAGGTAAAGGGCGTAAATTGAAAGACGGTAATGACTTGGCGGTGATTACGATTGGTCCGATCGGGAATAAAGCTGCAGCAGCTATTGCTTCTGCAGAAAAAGAGCTGGGATGTAGCATCGCACATTACGACTTGCGTTTCTTGAAACCGTTGGATGAAGATTTGCTGCATGAAGTAGGACAGAAATTTACGCGAGTACTGACCATAGAAGACGGAGTACGCAATGGCGGCATGGGAAGTGCTGTACTTGAATTCTTGTGTGACCATGGTTACAAACCGTGTGTGCAGCGATTGGGACTTCCCGATGCTTTTGTACAACACGGACCAGTCAATGATTTGTATGCCATTTGCGGTCTGGATGAAAAGGGGATATTTAGTTCAATTACACAGATAATGAATTTATGAAAATTATTATAGCTGGTGCAGGTGCCGTAGGAACTCACTTGGCTAAACTGTTGTCGGGTGAAAAGCAGGATATTATCCTGATGGATGAAGACGAGAGCAAGTTGAGTGCTATGGGAAACAACCTGGACCTTATGACTGTCAATCTTTCGCCCACTTCGATTAATGGATTAAAAGAAGCCGGAGTAGCTGGGGCCGATTTGTTCATCGGAGTTATGCCTGATGAAAGTCGCAATATGACGGCCTGTATGCTGGCTACAAGTTTAGGGGCCAAGAAAACCGTGGCTCGTATTGACAACTATGAATATCTGCTGCCTAAGCATAAAGAGTTCTTTGCCAAGCTGGGGGTGCATTCGCTGATTTATCCGGAGATGCTGGCGGCCCGCGATATTGTGGATGCCGTAAAAATGAGCTGGATTCGTCAGTGGTGGGAATTTGCCGGAGGAGCATTGGTCTTGTTAGGAACTAAAATGCGCGAAAAGGCAGAAATCCTGAATGTTCCTTTACATGAACTGGGAGGAAGAAACATTCCTTTCCACATTGTAGCCATTAAGAGAGGAAACGAAACAATCATTCCACGTGGAGATGATGTGATAAAGTTGAATGACATTGTCTATTTTACCACGACGAAAAAGTATATTCCTTATATTCGTAAGATTTCTGGAAAAGAAAATGAAGCTGATGTCCGTAACGTGATGATTATGGGAGGAAGCCGCATAGCCGTACGTACAGTGCAATACATGCCCGATTACATGAAGGCCAAAATCATTGAGAGCAATATTGCCCGTTGCAATCGTCTGACCGAGCTGGTAGATGATGGAGTAATGGTAATTAACGGGGACGGTCGTGACATTCAGCTGCTGATGGAGGAAGGTATAAAAAATACCGAAGCTTTTGTTGCTTTAACGGGTAATTCCGAAACCAATATTCTGGCTTGCTTGGCAGCTAAGCGAATGGGGGTAACCAAGACGGTGGCCGAAGTGGAGAATGTGGATTACATCAGTATGGCCGAGAGTTTGGATATTGGTACGGTAATCAATAAGAAGTTTATTGCTGCCAGTCATATTTACCAGATGATGTTGGATGCTGATGTCTCAAACGTAAAATGTCTGACTTTCGCCAATGCCGATGTGGCTGAGTTTACGGTCAAGCCAGGGGCAAAGATAACCAAGCAGCCAGTGAAAGATTTAGGGTTGCCTAAAGGGGCAACAATCGGTGGATTGATTCGTAATGGGGAAGGTATTCTGGTAACAGGTAATACGATGATTCAGGAAAACGATCATGTCGTAGTTTTCTGTCTGGGAATGATGATTAAGAAACTAGAAAAATATTTTTAACAGCAAATAATTAGGCTGTAAAGGTAGACGATTGAGTTTGATTGCGTTAATCAAAAGAAAAAGACTATGGAATTGCGCTATCAGACTCAATCGTTTTTTGTTATGCTGGCCTGCTTGTTCTTTTTGGCAGGATGTGGCTCTTATCAGGTAGAAGAAAGTGAAGAAACCGAAACATCTGGTCCGTACGGAGTTGATGTAACCTTGTCCAATGCCCAGCTGTTTACTTCGTTGTATCCCTTACATCTTTATTTTTTTGATTCTCAGGGAGCTGTTTCTTGGGAGGAGGAAGTCTTGAGCCAACCGGAATGGCCTGCACTTTCCATGCCAAAAGGGGAGTATGTGTTTTCGGTTATATCTGGCTTGTCTTCAGGAGACTATCTTCCTCCGATGGCTTTGAATTCCAAGCAATTTCTAGCTTTTTCTGAAGGGAATTATGCTAAAACCCCTTTGGTAATAGGAAAAAATGTGGTCAAATTGCAGAATGATGTAAAAGTATCGGTTTCTCTTTCCTATGCAGTAGCTGCTTTGTATTTATTTTTTGGGGGAGTTCCTGATGAGGCAATTTCGGTAGAAGCCCGTATTTCTCCCGTCAGTTCCGGAATATCTTTGGAGGGTGCGTTGAGTAATGACGGACAGTTTGCTTCCATACCATGTGAAAAAGTAAAAGGAGTTTGGAAAGCCGGACCAATATATGTATTACCTTCAGAAGGCTTGCAAACCCATCTTTCTTTGAATATTCAAACTGCATCCGAGGAAACGGTATATGGCTATTTCTTTAATTATCCGTTGGAAGCCGGAAGGCCTTATCGTTTTATCAGTACGGGCGATGGGGAAATATCTTTGGAAGGAAACACTCAGATAGCCGGCTGGACACCGGAGGTATCGGAAGAGTTCCCCTTTGAGAATATGACAGAAGAAGGAGAGTGGGAAGAGCCGGATGCTCCTGATGGAGGAGAAGGTACGGAAGGCAACGAGGACGAAGATGACGGGCAAGATACAGAGGAGGATACCGACGTAATTGTTTCCGAAGTATTACCTGAATCAGAAACTGTTTGGGGACCTTTTTTCGTATGGAAGGTAGAATCTCTTTCCACGAATGAGGTATTGGCTACGCTTGTTTCTCCCCGACAATGGTTATTGAAAAAAGCAGAGGCCATATCTGTTTCTGAAGCTTATGAGGAGGATGGAATATCAGGCTGGAGAACTTTTACCACAGAAGAAGCCAAAGAATTCCGCGACCAGTATGATGATACGATTGTAGAACTTAGTGATATGTTGGCGGAAAACGGATTAGACCGTTTCAATAAGTATGATTGCCGCTATTTGTGCAATGACTTTAATTCTACCTTTTGCTTCTATAATACTCAAATTGTGAAATCTGGAGAAACCGTAGACTATGCCTTGCGTCTGGTGAAAAAAGTACGTGTAGAAAAAGCAAAATAAGATACGAAAAATCCCGCCACAGAGCTCTCATGAGAGAGCGTCTTATGGCGGGATTCTTATTGTTTTAAATCAGATGCTGTGCTTCCAGTTCCTTGGCTACATTTTCCAGCTCCTGATACCATTCGTTACCGAATTTGCGAATCAATGGCTCTTTCAGAAATTTATAAACCGGCAGGTTTTCTTTCTTTCCCAACAAAACTGCGGCTTTACATACATCCCATCGGTGGTAGTTGACTGCCTTATACGGGCCGTAATCTCCTATGCGTATCGGATACAGGTGGCAGGAAATCGGTTTGTAGAAGTTACATTTCCCTTCCCGGTATGCTTTTTCGATGGCACAATAACAATAGCCTTTCTCATCGTAGCAGGTAAATACGCAGTCTTTTCCGTTGACGATAGAAGTAACCAGATCACCTTCTTCGTCTGTGTAGACTACACCCTGACGTTTGATTACCTCCTGAGCTTCCGGAGCCAGATCGTCCCAGATTACGGGCAGCACTTCCTCCAGTTTCTCCACTTCTTCCAGTTCTACGGGTGCACCTGCATCCCCTTCAATACAGCATTCTCCTTTGCAGGCGTGCAAGTCACATAGAAATTTTTCCCGGAATACATCCAGGCTTACTATTACGTCGTCAATCTGTACCATAAGTTTCTGTTTAGTGCGACAAAGATACGAAAATCGGTGAATAACACAGGGATAACTTCTGCTGAAAATAAATGGCCACACTTGAAAAAAGCACTACCTTTGCAGTCCGAAAAAATAGAATGATTCATATATGCTGTTACCCTATTTACATAAAGAACTGATAGAAGCCGGTTGCGATGAGGCCGGTCGTGGTTGTCTGGCGGGAGCCGTCTATGCAGCAGCCGTCATTCTTCCTCCTGGATTTCAGAATGAAATGCTCAATGATTCCAAGAAACTGACGGAGAAACAGCGTTATGAGTTGCGTACCGTAATCGAGAAAGAAGCTACGGCCTGGGCTGTGGGAGTAGTGACACCCGAGGAAATAGATAAGATTAATATTTTGAATGCTTCCTTTCTGGCCATGCACAGAGCCGTATCTCAGTTGAAGGTTACTCCTCAGCATCTGCTGATTGACGGGAACCGATTCAATCCTTATCCGGGAATTCCGCATACCACTATAGTGAAAGGAGACGGGAAGTATCTTTCCATAGCTGCTGCTTCCATCTTGGCAAAGACCTACCGTGATGATTACATGAACCGTCTGCATGAGGAATATCCCATGTACGACTGGAAGGGTAACAAAGGTTATCCCACTAAAAAACACCGGGCTGCCATTGCTGCCTACGGTACGACTCCCTATCACCGTATGAGCTTTAATTTGCTGGGCGACGGTCAGCTTTCCCTTGATTTCTGAGATGTGGAAAAATAAAACAGCCTGTTAATAACCGGAGAAAGTTATTAACAAGCTGTTGAAAACTCTGTTTGTTTTTACACCGTACCCTGAATGGACAGGAAGAAAAAGATTCCCGTTCCCATCATCAGTATGCCAATTAGGGCATAAAACCAGCGTGTCTGTTTCCGTCCTACGTTTCTCACGATGAACTGTGTGTTCTGTGCCGTGAAAAACCAGTTCCAGTTGCAGATGGCCGCCAGTACAGACAAAAGTCCAACCAGGACAAATAGCCCTTGTATAAAATAGTGTATTCCCATTTTTATGCGTTATTCTCGTCGAAACGGACTGTGCGTGTACCGTCTTCTTTTTCTTCAATGTACACGTTTACTGCATTGCCCGGAAGCAGTTCCTCAATCAGTTCCGGCCATTCAATAAAGCAGAGAGCGCCACTGTAGAAATAATCTTCATATCCCATGTCATACACTTCTTCCAGCTTTTTGATACGGTAGAAGTCAAAGTGGTAAATCAGTTCTCCGTTTTCATCTGAGCGGTATTCGTTGACAATGGCAAATGTCGGTGAGTTGATGACATCCGTTACGCCCAATTCTTCACATACGGCCTTGATGAATGTAGTCTTTCCGGCTCCCATTTTACCATAAAAGGCAAAGACCGTATTGTCTCCCATCGCTGCGATGAATTCTTTGGCAGCTTCATGGATATTGTCCAGTGAGTTGATTTTTATTTCCATAATACTGTGATTTTAATTTGATTCCGATATTCTTAATGAGCCGCTTTTTTGCGTAGCATGCAAATCAACTTGGCTCCCACGTAAATTAAAATTGAGATAAATATGATTGCTGCCCCCGAAGGCACCCGAAGCTGGTAGGAAAGTAACAGACCTCCTAAACAGCCCACGTAACCAATGCCGACCGACAGCCAGATAATACGCTTAAAACTATAGGTAAAGAGATTGGCCGTCATCTGCGGAAGCGTGAGCAGAGAAATAGCCAGTACAATACCTACCATACGTAAGCAAGCTACGATGGTCAGGGCGATGAAAGCCATGAGTGTATATTCGAAAGCAGCCACAGGAATACGCTGTGAACGGGCAAATTCCCGGTCAAAAGCAATGGCTGTGATAGGCCTTAGAAACAACGTAAAGAATAGAATAAGTGCTACGCTCAAGATAGCCAGCAGTGTAATGTCACTCCGGTTGATAGTCAGAATATTGCCGAACAGGAATGACGACAGGTCGGGCGTGAATCCGGGAGCCAAGAAGCTGAAGATGATACCTACTGCCATACCGAACGTCCAGAACACCGCAATGGCAGAATCCTCACGCATGTCACTGCGCTTGCTGAGCCATTCCACACCGAAAGCTGACAACACAGAGAATATGGCTGCACTTAAAATCGGTGAGATACCTGCATACAAGCCGATACCGATTCCTCCGAAAGAGGCATGCGTAATTCCTCCACTGATAAACACCAGTCGGCGGGTGACGATATACGTGCCTATAATTCCACAGGCAATGCTGGCAAACAGACTTCCCAGCAGGGCATGTTGGAAAAAAGTATAATGAAATAGTTCTAATACATTCATTGATGAATCGTAGCTTAGTGAAAACGACGTTCTCCGACAATCAGGAACAGTTCATCTTTCAGTTCGTCAGGGATTTCTATTCCGCGGAGTTGCAGGCTGCGGCACCATCCGGCTACCTCTTCCTCCTTCATGGTGTACATAATTTCCCGAAACTCATTGATTTCCTCTTCCGTGTAATTATCCGACGGATGTCCCTTGAAGCGGTCCAGTTCCTCATCGTCGTAATATTCTATTTGTTTGCTGACAGCTGCCAGCAGGCTCTCTTTTTCACAGATTTGATGCTGTCCGCAGCATTCTTCGTCCACGGTTTTTATTTCGGGAGCTTCTTTCAGTTCTCCCCGTTCTATTTTCTTCTGGATAGAGCGGTTATAGAAGAATCCGGCTATTAATCCGAAAATAACTACTCCAATTAAAATAATGACAAGAATCCACATAATGAATCAGATTAAAGTTGGGTGATATGAAAACCAGCCGTCAGTAAATCATTCCAGAACCGGGGATAAGATTTAGATACGACATGCGGATTGCGGATGCGCAATGTACTATTACAAAGAGCAGCCGGTGCGAAAGCCATGGCCATGCGATGATCCTCATACGTGTCGATGGCAGGTGATTCATCTGGAGTACATCGGGTACCGGTCCATGAAAGTACAGAACCTTCACTTTCTTCCAGCACATAACCTAATTTACGCATTTCGGCAATTAAGGCAGCCATTCGGTCGGTTTCCTTGATTTTCAGGCTTTGTAGTCCAGAGAAACGGAATGGTATTCCCAACATGGCGCAAGTCACTACGAAGGTTTGTGCCAGGTCAGGTTGATTTACGAAATTATATTCCATCCGGTCGGTATGCGGATGTGTTTTCTTTAGTGTCACGCTGTTTCCTTCTCTTTGCGTGCAGACACCCAACTGCTCAAACAACTCAGCCACTTTGGCATCCCCCTGCGGACTCTGTGCAAACAGTCCGGGAAGCGTTACGACGGCTTCATGCTTGGATAACGCCACGATTTCATACCAGTAGGAAGCCGCACTCCAGTCACTTTCCACGTAGTAAGGAATAGGATGGTAAGGGTGTGGAGCCACCTGCAAGGTATGGTCGGATGTCCATTCAGCTTTTGCCCCAAAATCTTTCATCACTTTCAGGGTCAGGTTGATATAAGGGCGTGAAATGATTTCTCCTTCCAGTTCCAGATTCAATCCGTGTGCCAGCATCGGTCCTATCATCAGCAAGGCCGAGATATATTGCGAACTGACATTTCCCGGAAGGCAGAGTGAATGTCCTTCCAAAGCCTTTCCCGTAATCTTTAACGGGGGATAACCTTCATTTTCCGTGTATTCAATCTGTGCCCCCAGACTCGTCAGAGCATCCACTAAAATCTTGATAGGGCGTTGTCTCATCCGTTCGGTTCCTGTCAGTATATGTGTGCCGGGAGTTACGGACAAATAAGCAGTCAGAAAACGCATGGCCGTACCTGCAGCCATGATGTCAATCGTTTCCGGCATGTGTGTCAATGCTTCTATCATCACGCGCGTATCATCGCAGTCCGACAGATTTTCCGGACGGCATGTACTGGCCGCCAGTGCATTGATGATAAGTGCCCTGTTGCAGATACTTTTAGAAGAAGGTAACTGAATACAAGTCTGTATGTCAGCCGGTGGGGTGATTTCTATACACTTCATGGTTTAATCAAATCTTTGTGACGCAAAGATACACAAAATTTTCATTCTGCTTTATGTGCATGACTGGCTATATACTCTCCCGGTTTCATTCCGAATTGTTTCTGGAAACATTTGCTGAAATAAGACGGATTATTGAATCCCACCATGTAGCTTACCTCATTAATACGGTACTGTTTTTCCAGCAAGAGGGAAGCCGCTTTCTTCAGTCGGATAATCTGAATCATTTCATTCGGCGTTGTATTGGCCAGTCCCTTGATTTTCACAAACAATCCGGAACGGCTGATACACAGTTTTTCAGCTAAGAAGTCGACCGACAGTTCTTCGTTGTTCAGATTCTCTTCAATCAGGTGATTCATCTTCTCCAAAAATACCTTATCGTTCTGGTTGGCCGCAATGGAATTGATGGAAACCGTCGGCATTTGTGAGAATTTTTGTCGTAACTGCAAACGCAGTTCTAACAAATTCTTTATGCATGCTTCCAGGTATTGTAATGAGAACGGTTTCTCGATATAGGCATCTGCACCACAATTCATACTTGTAATCTTGGCTTCTGTATCGGTCTTTGCCGTAAGCAGGATAAACGGAATGTGACTGGTCAGTTGGTTGTTTCGTACCGCTTTACACAAATCAATTCCATTCATGTTCGGCATCATCCAGTCACTGATAATCAGGGCCACTTCCTGTTCCTTTAGCTTGTTGAGCGCATCCACTCCATCTACTGCTGTCACAATGGTATAGCTGGTTTGGAAGTGAGAAGAGAGGAAGTTCAGCATGTCTTCATTATCATCCACAATCAGCATGATGGGAAGTACTTTTTGTGATGTGGCAGCTGTGTCATTCTGTTCAGGTATAATATCCTCTGGAATCGGATTGGTCGCTTGATTTTCTTCCTCTTCTGTCACTAGATTTTCTTGTTTTCTGGGAAGAGTAATAATGAACGAAGAACCCTTTCCCGGCTGAGAGGTCACGTTGACCTGACCATGGTGTGCTTCTACTATTCCCTTTACGATACTGAGTCCGATACCGGTTCCCGGTTTGTTCTCAGAAGCCTGATAGAAAGGTTTGAAAATTTTTTTCAGTTCCTCTTCGTTCATTCCTTTTCCATTGTCTTTTACTTCGATGGAAAAGGTCTGTCTTTCGGGATGTTCTTGAAAGCGGACCTCAATCATGCTTTGTGTATATTTGTTGGCGTTGGTCAACAGGTTGCTTAGCACCTTGGTAAGTGCTTCTTTATCTACATCCGCGTGGAAATGTTCATCAGGATAAGTAACGGAGAAGCTAACTCCATTTTGTTGAAGTGTTGGTGAGAAACGTTCACACACGGCCTGCATCAGCTCTTTGATGGACTGTGAAGTGAACTTCATTCGTATTTCTTTTTGTTCCACTTTCCGGAAATCCAGTAACTGATTTACCAGATACAGCAATCGTTGGCTGTTACGGTCGATAATCTCCAGTTCCTGACGTTCGTTAATAGGAATATGGGTTGATTGCATGATTTTTTCCAACGGTCCGATGATGAGTGATACCGGTGTACGTATCTCGTGTGCAATCATGGTAAAGAAATTAATTTTAGCTTCGTGGATTTCTATTTCCTTTTTACTGTTCAGTTCGTCAATGGCTTTGGCATGCTTCTTTTCACTGCGTCGTATGACGTAGCGTAGCAAAAGTCCTAAAGCAAGTAGGAACAGCAGCACATAGCCAATCTTGAAAGGTAGAGACAGATAGAAGGGCGGATGTACAATGATACGGATGGAAGTACCTTCTTCGTTCCATATATTGTCATTGTTTGAAGCTTTCACTCTAAAGGTATACGTACCTGCCGGAAGGTTGGTATAGGTAGTGCTGTGCTGTGAACCTACATAGTTCCAGCCTTTGTCAAATCCTTCCAGCATGTAGGCATATTGATTTTTCTGTGGAGTGCAATAGCTTAATGCCGCATAATTCAGTGTAATGACATTATCAGCATGTGACAGGTGGATTTCTTTCAGGTGGTCAATTGTTTCCGGTAATATACCGTCTTTTTGTGTCTCAATTTTTTTATTGAAAATCTCCAGACTGGTTAGTACTACATTGGGCTTTTGTGTATTGAGTTTCAATTGATGAGGATAGAAGGTGTTGAAACCGTTGATACTTCCGATATAAAATTCACCATTACGTGTTTTTAATGCGGAAGCCATGATGAATGCTTCACTTTGCAGCCCATCGCTTTTGGTGAAAATCTGAGTTTCTTGTGTAGCCGGAGTATATTTCACCAGTCCTTTGGCAGTGGTAAGCCACAGGCAGTCTTCTCCTTCCAAAATGGCATTGATACACTCGTTGGGTATTTTAAGAGGTTGGTATTCGAATATATCTTTAAGAGGGTTGTATAGATATAATCCTTCGTTAGTTGCCGCCCATAATTTATTTTCTTGATTGATACAAAGATGATTGATGTTGACTCCGTTCAGACCTTGCTTTGGCCCATATTTTTTCCATTCCTTGTTTTTCTGTGGAGAATAGCGAAATATCCCTTCCCCAAGAGTGGCAATCCAAAGATTGCCTTTGATATCCTCTATAATTTCAATAACGAGTGCCTCTAAATGTCTGATAGGAGTAAAATGTTGTTTTTGTGCATTGTATTGACAAATTCCATTCATTGAGCCTGTCCAGATTTGTCCTTGACTGTCTTTAAAAATAGAGTAGATGCTATTTTCATCTAGTCCGTTTGAAGTGCTATAGTTCCTTATTCCTCCGGTTTGCGTATTTAGGATTTGTATTCCGTCTCCGTATGTACCTATCCATAAATCCTTGCCTACCATGCAGAGTGCGTGTAAGTTATGTTTATTCAACTTTTCTCTTCCGCTAAAATCTAAAAATTGCATTGTGGAAGGATTGAAACAGCTTAGTCCTGAATCATCTGATGCAATCCAGATATTTCCATTTTCTCCCTCACAAAAACGGCTGATAATCCGGCTGTTGAAGTAAGGAATGTCGCTGGATTCGGAATAGCCGTTGAATTGTCCACAGTAGGGGGGGAGGTAATTTACTCCATTGTAATAAGTACCAATCCATACACCTCCTTCTTGGTCTTTTAACATTGGATAGATAAATTTATCGGATAATGATTTTTCATTTTCTCCATAGTTATCATAGAGAAAGCTTTCGTTAGTGACTGGATTAAATATTGTCAGTCCATCGTCTGAACCTATAAACAGAAGTTCTGGAGAATACTCAAGGAGAGAATGGATATGCAATATACTTTTTCCATTTTCTCCTACTAGGTATTTTTTTACTTGCTTTGTTTGTGGGTCGAGTTTCCAAAGGCCCTTATCCCAGGTTCCCATCCAAATATAGTGTGAACTGTCTTCCCATAGTGCCATAGAGTAGACACCTTTTGTTTCTCCTTCAATAGTATAAGTTTCAAATGTATTGTTTACTTTATTTAGTTTGCAAAGTTGATAAGGGCCTGATATCCATATGCTATTTTGCTTGTCATTAAGTATACGGATTACAATATTATCATTTTGTGGTACCTCAAATTGTGTGAGTTTGTTGGTTTGTGTATTATATAAAAAGATGCCTTGTTTGTGCGTGGCAATCCAAATATTTCCTACCTTATCTTGGATAATATGTGTGACCCAGGAAGTGATTGAGGTTTTGTCATTTGTTTGTTTGGTAAATGGAGTAAATGTATCTTTAACCTGATTGTAAATAAATATTCCATTTTCTGTTCCTAACCATAATTCATTAGAACTGGTTTCACAAATGGTGTTGATTGAATTTGCATAAAAATTGGAATAAAGTGGATTTGTTTTTTGATAGAAGGTAAATTGGTTTCCATCAAATCGGCTTAATCCATTTTCTGTTCCTATCCAGATATATCCTTTTTGGTCTTGAAGTAAAGCTGAGATATTGTTTGCTGAGATTCCGTTTTCAATATTGTAATGGCGAAAATGAAATTGTACAGGTAATATAGAATATCCACCCAAGTGGATTGATAAGCAAATTATTAGGCAGTAAAGGGCTTTCATATGTATCGTTTTCTTTTTTAATTCTTACAAAGATGATTAAAACATACGAATAAAACGTATAAAATAGTATAGAAAAATAATTTAAAAATCTAATTCATAACATTCTTCTTGTAGGTAGGGCAGGTAAGAGGGAATTTGAGTAAGTTTACCTTTCATTTTTGGAAAAGATTCATTAGTATTTTACGTTTCTCATAAGGAAACCCTATGTTTCTGCTGCGAGAAACGTAGGGTTTTGATTAGGAAAACGTAGGGCTCCGTTGTGAAAAACATAAAAAATAGAAAGATGTGTGTGAAATAAGAAAGGTGGGTTAGACTATTTTTCTATCATAATATACAATTGTTCTGCTTGTTTGAGGAGGTTAACCGTACTTTTGTTTCTTGTCAGAAATATAGTATAACTTAAAACCTTGAATGTATATGAAACTGAGAGAAACTCTATTTGGGCTGGCGCTATTATGCGGATGTAATATACATGCCCAGATGTTTTTTGGAGAAGCTAAGGCTCTTCCTGATTCTGTATTTAACTCTTTGGCACAAACACCACCTATGGGATGGAATAGCTGGAATAAATTTGGTTGTGATGTAAGTGAAAGTTTGATGAAGGAAATGGCCGATGCAATGGTGGAATCAGGAATGAAAGATGCCGGGTATGAGTATATTGTGATTGACGACTGTTGGCAGGTAGGAAGAGATTCTTTGGGAAACATTATCCCTGATCCTGTACGTTTCCCGAATGGGATAAAGGCTTTGGCTGATTATATACATAGCAAAGGATTGAAACTTGGAATTTATTCGTGTGCGGGGTCCTATACTTGTCAGGGACGTCCGGGAAGTCGGGGATACCAGTTTCAGGATGCCCGGCAATATGCTGCTTGGGGGGTAGACTATTTGAAATATGACTGGTGTTCCAATGAAGGTCAGAATGCTAGGGCCGCTTATCAGACAATGAGTGATGCCATTAAGTTAAGTGGTCGTCCCATTGTGTTTAGTATTTGTGAATGGGGAGAAAATCAGCCCTGGAAGTGGGGAAAAGGAATCGGACATATGTGGCGTGTTACTCCTGATATTCGGGATTGTTATCAGTGTAAGTTTGATTGGGGAGGTGTCGGCGTGTTGGATATTATCGATATTATGGCTGACTTATATCCGTATGCTGGACCGGGGCACTGGAATGATGCTGAAATGTTGGAAATAGGAAATGGTGGTATGACTCGGGATGAATATATGACTCATTTTTCTATGTGGTGCATGCTGGCTACTCCCTTGATGGCTGGTAATGATTTGCGAAAAATGGATACTGAAACTAAAGAAATATTGACTAATAAAGAAGTGATTGCTGTAAATCAAGATAAGTTGGGGCAGCAGGCTCGTAGATTTATGGATATGGGCGAAAAGGAAATTTGGGCAAAACCTTTGGCAAATGGAGAATTAGCTGTTTGTTTCTTAAATCGTACAGAGAGTGTCTGGAAACTGAATTATGATTGGCATAAACAAACCATTTATTTTGCGGACCAGGTGAATATGCGTAAAAATGAGTATGTGATTCGTGATTTGTGGAAGCATCAGAATATAGGAACTACTAAAGACAATACGAAATATGAGATTGCACCTCATGGAGCATTGATGGTACGATTGTCAATAAAGTAATGATAAAATAGTCCTGAAACATATCAAAAAAATCTAATATAATCCTATAACTAATTGAATAAAAGTGTGTTAGATTGTATTTAGTGAGTACAATGTACCGACTATTTTGGTAGTGGAATGGATGATATTTATATCCTTCCTGTCTTTAAAATTCTACATTTGTGATAAATGAATAATGAATAAAGAACCCAATTTATATAATATGAAGAACAAGCTTTTAATATTGATGAGTGGTGTCGCTGTGCTGGGAATCACTTCCTGCACGAAACCGGCCTACCAGCAACCTGATGCTCCAATTCAGGAAGTACCGTTTACTCAAGTGCATATTAACGATGGCTTTTGGTTGCCCCGTATTGAAACAAACCGTACGGTTTCTATTCCTTCCGCTTTTAAGGAATGTGAAAAGAATGGACGTTTCGATAACTTTGCTATTGCAGGCGGATTAAAGAAAGGAGAACATCGTGGTGATTTTTCTTTTGATGATACTGACCCGTATAAGGTAATAGAAGGAGCGTCTTATTCATTGGCGGTGAAGTATGACCCTCAGCTTGATCATTATCTGGATAGTGTAATCAATATTATTGCAGCAGCTCAGGAGCCGGATGGATACCTGACTACCTGCGTGACAAACAAGTGTTACCGACTTTCTGGCTGGTGGGGACGTTCCAAATGGGAAAAGCTGAACAGTCATGAGTTGTACAACAGCGGCCACATGTATGAAGCTGCCGTAGCACATTATCGGGCTACGGGTAAACGCACATTCCTTGATGTGGCTATCAAGAATGCCGACTTGGTTTGCAAGGTATTTGGACCGGGTGAAGGGCAGAAGCATGTACCCTCAGGTCATCCTATCGTAGAAATGGCATTATGTAAATTATATAAGGTAACGGGTGACAAGAAATACCTTGACATGGCCCGTTATTTTGTAGAAGAAACCGGACGTGGAACAGACGGTCATAAACTGAATGAATATAGTCAGGATCATAAACCTATTCTCCAGCAGGATGAAATTGTCGGTCATGCGGTACGTGCCGGATACCTTTATTCAGGTGTAGCTGATGTGGCAGCCCTGACAAACGATACGGCTTATTTTCATGCGTTGACCCGTTTGTGGGATAACCTAGTGAGCAAGAAATTGTATATCACCGGAGGTATGGGTTCCAGAGCGCAGGGAGAAGGTTTCGGACCGAATTACGAGTTGCAGAATCATACTGCTTATTGTGAAACTTGTGCAGCTATTGCCAATGTATACTGGAACTACCGTATGTTTTTGGCTACAGGTGATTCCAAGTATGTGGATGTGTTGGAACGTGCCTTGTATAACGGCGTGATTTCAGGTGTTTCTCTGAGCGGTGACAAATTCTTTTATGACAATCCGCTGGAATCAATGGGCGAACATGAACGTCAGCGCTGGTTTGGCTGTGCCTGCTGTCCGGGTAATGTAACCCGCTTTATGGCTTCTGTGCCAAGCTATGCGTATGCTACTCAGCAGAATGATATTTATGTGAACCTCTATATTCAGGGTAAGGCAGAAATGCAGACCGCAGATAATAAAGTAACATTGGAACAGACAACCGAATATCCGTGGAACGGAAAGGTAACCATCAAGGTTACTCCTGAAAAAGAAGGCAAGTTTGCCATCCGTCTCCGTATCCCGGGATGGACAAAAGCGGCTCCTGTAGCTTCTGACCTGTATGCATATACCGATGCGGCCAAGAAATATACATTGAAGGTAAACGGCTCGGCTACACGTGGAGCAGAAGGTGACGGCTACGAAACCATCGTACGTACATGGAAGGCAGGTGATGTGATTGAATTGGAAATGCCGATGGATGTTCGCCGCATCAAAGCTAACGATAAAGTGGAAGTAGACCGAGGAATGGTAGCATTGGAACGTGGACCGATTATGTTCTGTCTGGAAGGAAAAGATCAGCCTGACAGCATCGTATTCAATAAATTTATTCCGAATGACACTCCGATAGAAGCTTCTTACGATGCTAATCTGTTGAATGGGGTGATGGTATTGAAAGGCACTGCGAAGGAAGTTGAAAAGGACGGTACAGTAAAAGATGTCGCATTCAAGGCTATCCCTTATTCTACATGGAACAACCGCGGAGCTGACCAGATGGAAGTTTGGATTCCGGAATCAAAAGAATATGCAACTCCAACTCCCGAGCCGACCATTGCTTCGAAGGCACAGACATTCACCATTCAGGCTGCAATCCAGAAAGATGCGCCTGAGTCAGCTGCTGTGATGTCTTACGCGTGGGGTGTGAACGACCAGTGGGAGCCGAAACGTTCTTCTGATACTTCTAAGCCCTATTTCTACTGGTGGTTGAAGAATGGTACGGTGGAGTCTCTGGCCTACGAGTTTGACAAGCCTTACACCGTATCGAAAGTGGAAGTTTACTGGCTGGATTTTGATCATTACGACGGTGATTTCCGTGTACCGCAAAGTTGGACACTGTATTACAAGTCTGGAAACAGTTGGAAAGAAGTAGAAACAAGTGATAAATATGGAGTAGAAAAAGACAAATACAACGTAGTTAATTTCAAGCCGGTTCAGACTACCGGATTGAAAATCTCGGCACAGCTTCAGAAAGGAGCGTCAGGAGGTATTATAGAATGGAAAGTAGAGTAATTTATTAACCCTTAAATACAAACGAAATGAATACACAGTTAAATCGCATGTTGTTTAGTCGTGCATTTGTAAAAGTGTCGGCATGTGTAGTGCTTTCTGCAGGTTGTCTACCTATGGCAACCTATGCGGAATCTGTTGGAGCACCGGTTGTGGAGACTGTCTTGCAGCAAAAGGCTATCTCTGGTAAGGTGGTTGATTCAAAAGGTGAGTCCATTATTGGGGCGAATGTGATGGAAAAAGGTACCACCAATGGTACGATTACCGATTTTGATGGAAAATTTAGTCTGAATGTTTCTGCGAAAGCGATACTTCAGGTTAGTTACATTGGTTATAAGAGTCAGGAAATACCTGTCAGTCAGTTGAAGGCGGGGGCTGTCATTACCTTGAAAGAAGATACAGAAGTGATGGATGAAGTAGTCGTAATCGGTTACGGTACGCAGCGTAAAGGCGATGTGACCAGTGCGATTGCTTCTGTAAAAGCAGAAGACTTTACAGTGGGTAAGGTAGGCGATGCTGCCGATTTGATTAAAGGTAAGGTGGCTGGTTTGAGTATTGCAAAAGGTTCAGGAGATCCGAATGCTACCTCTTCAATTCGTTTGCGTGGTGTCATCTCTGTAAACGGTAGTACAACTCCTTTGATTCTGATAGATGGAGTAGAAGGTGATTTGAGTACAGTCGCTCCTGAAAACATTGAATCTATTGATGTATTGAAGGATGCTTCTGCAGCAGCTATCTATGGTACCCGTGGTGCGAATGGTGTGATTTTGATTACTACAAAGACAGGTAGACGTGAAGCACACACTACAGCTTCTTATTCTGGCTATGTTTCTGCTTCTCAGTTTGGCAAGAAACTGGACTTTATGACAGCAGAAGATGTACGTGCCGGAAAAACAAACTTTACAGACAAAGGGTATGATACCGATTGGTTGGATGCCATCAGCCGTACCGGTTTTACCCACAATCATAACTTTAACATTACAGGAGGTACTAAACAAACCACCTATTCTGCAGATTTTACTTATCGTAAAGAAGACGGTGTGATTATGAATACGTACGCAGAAGATATACGCATGCGTTTTGATGTTTCTCACTGGATGTTCAACGATATGTTGAAGGTAAATTTGAATATGGTCAAAAAATGGCATAAAAACAGTGCAACCAATGCTACAGCTACAGACCAGTCAAATATTTATCGTCAGGCAATCGCGCGTAACCCGACAGCTCCAATTTATAATGAGGATGGTACATATAATGAAGACTTTAATGTTAGTTATTATTACAATCCTGTAGGAATGTTGGAGGAACGTCTGGGTAATTATACATACGAAGAAACTCGTGCTACCGGTAATATTACATTTGAACCTATAAAAGGTTGGCAGACTAACTTGATGCTTGCAACCAGCCGTTTTGGAGCTCACGATAAAGGATATAATACGTCCGATTATTATGGTAACAAGTTGAGCGAATGGACGGGATATGCTTATCATACAAACAGTGAAAGTTATCAGAATAATCTGGAAATTACTTCTAAATATGATTTGAATGTGGGCAAGCATCGTATGAATGCTATGGTGGGCTATAGTTATCAGTATTACAAGTATGAGCAAAACTATGCCAACAACTATAATTTCCCTACAGATTTTTATCAGTGGTATAACCTGGGTATTGGTCAGGCATTGAAGGATGGAAAAGCAGGAATGGGTAGTAGTGCGGAAGATAATACTTTGATTGGTTTCTTTGCTCGTGTAAGTTATGCGTATGATAACCGTTATAATCTGCTGGTAAGTGTGCGCCGGGAAGGGTCTTCTAAATTTGGAGCAGACAATAAATGGGGTACATTCCCTTCTGCTTCTTTAGGTTGGACCATCAGCAATGAAGAATTCATGGAAGGTCTTACTTGGTTGAATAACTTGAAACTGCGTGCTGGTTTCGGTATCACCGGTGTAATTCCGAGTAGTTCCTATATGTCTTTAACAACATATAATTATGGAAGCTCTTATTACTATGATAACGCTTCCGGTGAGTGGTTGCCTGGGCTTTCTGTAGCTTCAAATCCTAACCCGGACTTGAAATGGGAAAAATCAACAGAATTTAATGTGGGTTTGGACTGGAGTGTGTTGGATGACCGTTTGGGTGGTTCTATTGATGTATACAACAAGAAAACAACAGATTTGCTGTTCTGGTATAGTGTGCCTACTCCTCCCAACTTGTATAATACAACTTTTGCTAATGGCGGTTCTGTACGTAATAGAGGTTTTGAAATTGCGGTTAATGCAGTGCCTGTACGTACTAAAGATTTTGAATGGAAAACGGTTGTTACTTTATCACATAATGAAAGTAAACTGTTGAGTTTGTCTAATGAATTGTATGAAACAGAATCTTATATGAATGTTGGTGGTTTGGGAGAGCCTATTAGTACTACTACACACCGTATGGAAGAAGGACGGCCACTCGGAGAATTCTGGGGATTGAAATCTGTTGGTGTATCTGAAAATGGTTTGTTCTTAATTGAAAAACCTGATGGAGAGGTTGTTGAGTTCACAACAGCATACGCCACAGATGATGCTTACAAGCAATATTTAGGTAATGGACTGCCAAAATTCTATCTGGGATGGAATAACACCTTTACATATAAGAACTGGGATTTAAGCATGCAGTTTACTAGTCAGTTAGGTTTCAAGATTTTAAATGAACCGAGAGCATATTACGAAAACAACTCGATTGCTTATAACCGTTTGAAGTCAGTAGAGGATGCTCCTTACGGCGGACAATATACATTGTCATCTTCACAAGCACAGACTTTTGTTAGTTATTATCTGGAAGATGGTGACTTCCTGAAGCTGACTAATCTTACTATTGGGTATACCTTCCCGATAAAGAAGAGTAATAAATATATTAAGGGAGTACGTGCTTATTTGTCTGGTGACAATCTGTTCTGTATAACCGGTTATTCTGGATTGGATCCGGAGTTGTCAAACTGGTATCCTACTTATGCAGGTATTGATGCACGTGATAAATATCCATCTATTCGTTCGTTTACATTTGGTTTAAACTTAACTTTCTAATATTGAAGCGATATGAAACTAAATCTATATAAGTCTTTATTGGGCTCTGTGATAGGTGTAGGTATGTTCTCTTTGAACAGCTGTACCGATTTGAGCGAAACAATTTACAGCCAGATTGCATCCGAAAAGTATGAATTTACTGAAAATGATGCATCAAGTATGTTTGCTCCTGTTTATTCTTCTTTACGTGATGTATATTGGGCATGGTATGGTTATGCAGATTTGGATATTTGTACAGATTTATGGTGTATTCCCCTTCGTATTGGAGTAGGATGGGGAGACTTGTATATCAATCTTCATAAGCACGATTTCCATCAAGAGCTATATCATTTAAGTGGACTATGGTCTAATGCCTATGCCGGAATCAATGCTTGTAATAGACTTTTGGCTGACGAGGCTGTTCAAGCTGCTGAGTCGTCTGTTGCTCAGTTGCGGGCTTATCGTGCTTTATACTATTATCTGTTATTTGATGCTTTCCGTAATATTCCTTTGGATACTCAATTTGAGCATGAGGATGGTTGGCAGCCTGAACAGGCTACACCCCAACAGATGTGGGATTTTATTATGGGAGAATTAGAAGATGTGCAAGAGTTGTGTGGTACAGAGTCTACAATGAATGAACTGAGTAATTATGCTGTGCGTATGATAAAAGCTAAAATGTATTTAAATCATAACGCATGGTTTAATGATCATTCTGATGATTCTTATTATAAGAAATGTATTGACGAATTGAATGTGATTATTTCTTCTAACAAATTCTCATTAGCACCAGCATATTCGGATAATTTTAAGGAAGATATATCTGATTGTTCTGAAATTATCTTTGGTATTCCGTTTGAATATCTGTATGCTGGAGGAAACTATTTTGCCAACCTCTGGATGAATGAAGCCGGACGTGCCACATTTGGATTTACAGGATGGGCTACAGGTGGAGGTGGCGCTTTAAGCCAATTCCTTGATACATACGATGAGGATGATACTCGATTTACAGATACTTGGATTGGTGGACCTCAAGTTGACCAATATGGAGAACCTATTCTTGTAGATGGTACTCGTTTGGACTATACATGGAATCTTCGTAGTATTGATAATCCTGGTTGTTATCCGATGGAAGGCTATCGAATGGTTAAATATGAGATTAAGGAGGGTGACTGGGGTACATCTTATGACGATGTTCCTTTCTTCCGTTATGCGGATGTATTGATGATGAAAGCTGAATGTCTGTTGCGCTTAGGTGGATACAATGGTGAAACCGAGCAAGATGCAGCTGATTTGGTAACTCGAGTACGTGAACGTGCCTTTAAATCTACTGATCCGGATAAGGCAACTCGTACGGTAGCTCAGTTGAAAGGTGGTAGTGTATATAAATATGGCCATTATGAAAATATTGCTAAACAAGATGAAACAGATAACTGGGTAACTACTGAAGACGGAGGTAATGATATTGTTCTAGGTGGATTGCTGGATGATTTGGCATGGGAATTTGTGGCAGAGCATCACCGTCGTCAAGACCTGATTCGTTTCCGTATGACGAACGGACAGAATGTGTTCAATGGCAAATCTTGGTTCTGTAAAGATCGTAAAACAGATATTAATGATAATCATTGCGATATATTCCCGATTCCAAAGAGTGCAATAGATGGTAATATTAACCTGAAACAAAATGAAGGTTATTAAGAATGAAGATTTGGACTATTATTTTATAGGAGTAACAGTTTTAAAAGATTTATCATGAAAAAGAATATATTATTAGCATTTTGCTGCTGTTCGTTGCTCGCATTTACAGCATGTAGTGACGATTACAATGATGCTACCTCAAAACATGTATATGGGGAGAATGAGAATCCTTATTTAAAGATTGATACAGAAGCTCAGATCTCTGTTACTGGTGCCTTGGAGGTAAATGGAGAACATTCGTATACTGTAAAACTTTCAGACTATGCTGCAAAGTTTGAAGAAAAAATGGGTATGAGTGTAGATGCTGTGATTGATGGATTGAGTACGGGGGAAACCGTTTTCTATCCAATTAATACGACACGTAATCAATGGATGAAAACAGCTTACAATAAAGATGATGCAGGATGGTATTTCAATTCAGCAAACCAACCTTGTGCGCAGGATGATGCGGCATGCAAAGCATCAGTTGTGTTGGATAAGACCAATAAGGAGTTGGTTTTTGAGTTAACGGAAGGTGGAATTGCAGCTGGTACGGTGTTGGCATTAGAAGTTGGATTTGCTAAAAACGGACCGGATTATGATAATTATGTACGCTTTACGTTGAATGCCAGTGTGACGGACCCGACTGTTGCTGTTTTATCTTTAACTTTTGCAGAAGGTGCAGCACATACCGTAAATCTGTCTGACTATCAGGAAAATATTGAAGCAGTTTTTGATATGTCATACGCTGATTTCATTTCTGCTGCTGCAGAGAACAATGAAATTAAATTTAGTTTATTTGATGTCACTACAGGTGCTGTAAAAGATATGGGTGAACACTATACGGCCAATGCTCCAGGCTATTGGATGGATGCTGCAGGTGATTATATCAATTGGGGTGTAGATGGTTTTGCGTCATACATAGAATATTACAGTGATGATGAAGCATGTGGCATTGGTTATAATGCAGATCTTCCATCGGGTACTAATGGACAATTTACGGTAGGATGGGTAAATACAAATGATGTCTCTAAGTTCTTCCGTTTAATTGTAACTTGGACTATTCAATAATATAAGAATTTAGGTATTATTGATATAAACTCATCTTAAATGGTAGAAACCTCAGAAAAATTCTGATAAGGTTATTTTGATGCGTTTCTTCATTTAGGATGAGTTTTGTTATATTTTCTTTGAGAATTTATGAGAAATATAGTTCAAAAATTATTTGTCATTTGGAGTTTCTTGGGGCTCTTTCTTTGCGTGGGGGGATGTAAACAAGATTCATTGCCTACAGATGAAAAGCCGGTAGAGAATATTCCGGATGGTCAGGTCATGGATGAATCAGAAATAGAGGACTTTGATAAATATTACAAGCCGGCTGAATTTGAAGGGATAGATATGCTCCGGAGTGATGCAAAATGGTCGTGGTTCCGCTCCAAACAAAGTGAGCATTTCTTCGTATTCTGGGAAGCTGGATTTGGAGATGACCCTAATGCAGAAACGGTACCTGCTAATCTGAGAGTAGATATAGATGACCTTTTGGAAAAGGCGGAATTATTCTATCGGACCAATGTGGAGAAACTGAAATTTACTGAAACTGGACAGGGAAAATCATTTTTGGACCGTTATAAGATGGAAATATATTTGTTGTATCAGGAAGAATGGCTCGCCACTGGCTCCGGATATGACAATACCATCGGGGCCTTGTGGGTAAACCCGAGTACATGCCAGCCTGTAGGCTCTACTATTGCGCATGAAATCGGGCATAGTTTCCAGTATCAGGTGTATTGTGATAAGTTATGTCAGGGAGGAAATGATGACCTTAAGTCGGGTTTCCGCTATGGATATGAAGGAAGCAATGGTGGAAATGCCTTCTGGGAACAATGCGCGCAGTGGCAGTCGTTTCAGGATTATCCGGAGGAGATGTTTACCTCTTATAACTTTGATGTCTGGTTGAATAATAATCATCGTCATTTTGAAAATGAATGGATGCGTTATGCCAGTTATTGGTTGCAGTCTTATTGGACTATGAAACACGGTATTGAGACAATCGGTAATATTTGGAGAGAGTCTGTCTATCCGGAGGATGCCATTTCGGCTTATACACGGTTGTATTGCAATGGTGACTGGAGTAAAACTAAAAAGGAACTGTATGATTATGCCAGCAGGATGGCAACCTTTGATATTGATGGAGTACGTGAGTATTCAGAGGGGTACCTCGGACGTTATCATACTACTTTCTATACGAGTGGTGAATATTATCAGGTGGCTTATGCCAATTGTCCGGAGGCTACAGGCTTTAATGTGATTCCTTTAAATGTGCCAGATGCTGGCAATATGGTAGTAGCGGCTGATTTTGTAGGGCTGGAACCTGGTGCAACACTGGCTTCGGGTGATCCGGGTGAATATATGGAATCGGAAACAGTGAAGGGTACAACCACGAAATACAATACGGCAGGTAGTGCCGGAAATATGGGATGGATGTATGGTTTTGTAGCTTTGAAACAGGATGGAAGTCGGGAGTATGGCGAAGCACATTCCGATAAGAGCGGACGTGTTTCCTTCACTGTTCCGGCTGGTACACAGAGTTTGTATTTTATAGTGCAGGCTACACCACAGAATTATGTGGTTCATCCGTGGGATGAAAAGGAGTTGACTGATGAGCAGTTCCCGTATAAGGTGAAATTTGAGAATACAGATTTGTTGGGAAATATTACAATCGACCCGGATGCTGAACCTCAGGATTTGACACTGATGTATAATGTTACATTTGCAGCAAGTGATGCCGATTATAATGGGGCTTCTGTCAGTATTTCTGAAAATGGAGATCTTACGAAAATAGCACAGGCGCTTGCTATGCAACCCTCACAACTGACTTCGAACATGTTATCAGCAAAGACCGAACCTCAGGAAGGAAAGATAGCTTTTGCTGCCGTGAAGCCGGATGGTAGTTTGGATTATAATACGACTGCTAATGGGTATGGGTTCTGGTTCGATAGTCTTGGCAATCCCATTGGATGGGGAAGTGATAATGACAGTAAGGTCTATGTGGAATATGACGCGAAAAACTTTAGTTTTTCTGTCGGACAATATCCGGGAAAATTAGTTTCGGGTGATAATTATATGGTGAAAGAAGCCTTGGTCTATACAAAGGGCGGACAACAATATGTAATAACTTTAGTCTTTAATATTGATATCAAATGAACAAACGACTAATAGGGACATGTTTTTTAGCGGCAGTTTTTACTGCCGCTTTTTCTCAATCGGTATGTCCCGTTGATTTATGTAACAATAAGTTGAGAGGAAAAGAAATTTACATCCCCAAAGATTTGCAGGGGATGGACCTTCAGAATCCGGAATCTAAATGGAGCTATCACCGTATGTGCTGTACGGATAATGTGGTAGTGTTCTGGGAGAAAGGTTTCGGCAACGATCTGGCCAATCCTCCTCAATTGGAAGGGCATGACATGCATGTAGATTTGAATAACCTGACGGATAAACTGGAATACTTCTATACGTTCTTCCGCGACTCTTTACAGTTCACAAAACCTGGTTCGAAAAGCGACCGTTACCGGATGATGGTGATGATTAATTATTCGCTGGAAGGAACAGCCTACGGAGGTGATTATGACCAGCAGATTGGTGCACTATGGGCGGCTCCCAATCGTATACAGGATGAGAAATTGAACTGCGTGGCACATGAATTAGGACATAGCTTTCAGGCACAAATTTCGTGTGATGGAGAAGGAGAGGCATGGGGTGGCTCCGGTTTCTTCGAAATGGCATCGCAGTGGATGTTATGGCAGGTAAATCCGGACTGGCAGACAGATGAACGCTATCACTGGGAAGCTTTTACAAAGTTGACGCACAAGGCTTATCTGCATCTTGAGAATATTTATCATTCTCCGTATATCCTGGAATATTGGGGAATGAAACGAGGACGCCCGATTATTGCAGAGCTTTTCCGACAAGGTAAGAGGGGGGAAGATCCGGTGATGACTTACAAACGCATGACGGGATTGTCGCAGGAAGCTTTCTGTGATGAGATGTTTGATGCCTGCCGGCATTTGATTAACTGGGATTTTGACAGAGTGTGGAAGAATACGCGCCCCTATGCGAATAAGTATACTTGCAAGTTGACAGCCCAATCGGATGGATGGTATCAGGTGGCAGCCGAAAATTGTCCGGAAAATTATGGATTCAATGCCATTCCGTTGAGGGTGCCAGAACCGGGTACAAAGGTGGAGTTGCAGTTTGAAGGATTAAATGGAAAGCAAAACGGATATGTATCGGTACATCCGGAAAAGGCTGGTTGGCGATATGGGTTTGTAGCCGTCAAAGCCGACGGGAAGAGTATATATGGTGAAATGTCTGCCGATAAGAAAGGAAAACTCACTTTTAAGGTGCCTGAAAACGAGAAGTTAGTATATTTGTGGCTCGTAGTGATGGGAGCACCGGAGGAGCATTGGATGAATCCTTCACCGGAAAGTGGGGAAAAAGATGCACAGTGGCCTTATCGCATCAGACTGAAAGGAACGGATTTAAAGAACTAATTTTTATTGGGGTATGTTTGCAAAAGAAACGTATGTCGCTCGCAGGCGGCAATTGAAGGAGAGCGTAGGCTCCGGTTTATTACTCTTTTTAGGAAATGACGAGTGTGGAATGAATTATGAAGACAACACGTATAATTATCGTCAGGATTCCTCATTTCTCTATTTCTGGGGTTTGTCATACGCTGGTCTGGCGGCTGTGATTGACATTGACGAAGGCCGTGAAATCATCTTTGGTGATGAACTGACCATTGATCATATTGTGTGGATGGGAACGCAGCCAACTTTACACGAGAAGGCACAGCGGGTAGGAGTGACGGAAACCTTGCCACTGGCTGAACTGAAGAAGTATGTAGAGAAGGTGGTGGCACAGAAGCGTACGGTGCATTATCTTCCGCCTTATCGGGCAGAGCATCGCTTGAAGCTGATGGACCTGTTAGGGGTAAAGCCGGGAGCAGAGATGCCTTCTGTTCCGTTTATCAAGGGAATTGTGAATCTGCGAAATTATAAGACGGAAGAAGAGATTGCGGAGATTGAGCGTGCATGTGATGTGACGGCTGAAATGCATCTGGAGGCAATGCGTGTGCTGCGTGTCGGGATGAAGGAGCATGAGGTGGCTGCGGCATTGGAAGCAGTGGCTCAGGCGCATGGATGTAACTTGTCTTTCCCGACCATTGCTACGGTATGCGGACAGACTCTTCATAATCATTATCACGGGCATACGGTAAAGGAAGGAGATATGTTGCTGGTGGATGCTGGAGCTGAGACGGCCATGGGGTATGCAGGTGATATGTCTTCTACCATCTGTGCAGGAAAGAAATTTACCAGTCGTCAGAAGGATATTTACGACATTCAGGTGGCTGCGCATCAGGCGGCGGTGAATGCCTTGAAGCCCGGTGTGTATTTCCGTGATGTGTATGATTTGTCCTGCCAGGTAATTTGTGAAGGCTTGAAAGGGCTGGGACTGATGAAAGGAAATCCGGCAGATGCGGTAGAACAGGGGGCGCATGCCATGTTCTTCCCTTGCGGACTGGGACACATGATGGGACTGGATGTACATGATATGGAAAACCTCGGGGAGGTATGGGTAGGCTATGACGGACAGCCTAAGAGTACGCAGTTCGGGCGTAAGTCGTTGCGCTTGGCTCGTAAGCTGGAACCGGGTTTTGTGTTGACCATTGAGCCGGGTATCTATTTTATTCCGGAACTGATGGATTACTGGAAAGCAGAGCATCGTTTTACCGATTTCATCAATTATGAGAAACTGGAAAGTTACCGGGACTTTACGGGGCTGCGTAATGAGGAGGATTACCTGATTACGGCTACCGGAGCGCGGAGACTGGGTAAAAAGATTCCTTTGACAACGGAAGAAGTGGAGGCAATGAGATGACGAACGATAGTAAAGCGATTGCGTGTGCCTGCGTGGCGGTGTTAAGCTGGTCGACGGTGGCCACGGCTTTCAAGATGGCCTTGCGTTATCTGACGCATTTCGAGATGTTGTGGGTAGCCAGTCTGACTTCACTGGTGATATTTGCGGTGTTGCTGACTGCACAACGGAAATGGAGATTGCTTGGGAATCTGACGGGGAAACAATGGTTGTATTATGCCGGATTGGGACTGCTGAATCCGGTGGCGTATTACTTGGTGCTGTTCAAGGCATACGACTTGCTTCCCGCGCAGGTGGCGCAGCCTATTAACTATGCCTGGCCGATTGTGCTGTTGATTTTGTTGGCTTTGTTTGCCGGACAACCTATACCTAAGAAGAAATACATCGGTATGTTTGTTTCTTTGGCTGGAGTTGCATTGATTTCAATCGGTACCGGATTTAACGGAGAGATGAGCGTATCAACCGAGGGGTTTCTGCTGGCAGCACTGAGTGCCGTGTTGTGGGCTACTTACTGGATGCTGAACAACCGGAATAAAGTACAGACGGATGGTAGTGTGGTTTTGTTTCTGACCTTCTTGTTTGGCTCGGTTTATTTGTCAGTAGGAGCTTTATTCTGTGGGTTGAACTTGAGCTCGCTGACCGGTGTGTTGTCGGGCATGTATGTTGGAGGATTTGAGATGGGAATTCCTTTTATTTTCTTTGGACTGGCCATGCGGAAAACTTCCAATCCGGCTTTGATAAACCAGTTGTGTTACCTGTCGCCCTTCATGTCATTGTTCTTCATTTCTGTTGTGCTGGGCGAGCAGATTGTGTTTACTACCTACATCGGACTGGTGATGATTGTGCTGGGAATCGTATTCAATCAGTATTTCGTAAAGACTCCCAATCAGGCAAAAATCGTCCAATAGGATGAAAAAATAGTATAGAATCGCCTCTCCTGAGTACAGGAGGGGCGATTTTGGGATAATATTGTTATCGTTTCAGACTTCAATGGCAGAGAGTTATTCATTTATCTTTTTTCTTTGCAATTGGAAAAATATTCTATGATATGAAAAATGCATCGTTAATCGTAAGTGCTGTTTTATGGCTTTGCGGCTGTCTTTCCATGATGGCTGCTGGAAATAAAGTATATGTGGTGCAGTCGCCCGACAAGCAGTTGAAAGTGGAAATCTCTGCGGGTTCGGACGGACTGAATTATTCTGTATATCATAAAGACTCTCTTATTGTTGTTGATAGTAGATTAGGGTTAATTCGAGAAGGAAAGACACCTGCTTTGGCAGGTGGGGCAAAAGTGATTTCTGCCAAAACCAAAAAGATTTTTCAGGACATTGATGCACCTTTTTATCGCTTCAAGTCGTTTCAGGCAGTTTGCAATGAAATGAACTTGAAGCTGAGAGGTGACTATGGAGTGTATTTCCGTGTCTACAACGAAGGAGTGGCTTATCGTTTTTATACCTCTTCCAAGGAGAATTTGATTATCAAAAATGAAATTGCGGAATTCCGGTTTGCCGGGAATTATACAGCTTATTTACCGTATTCTACGAATAAGGAAAAACCGATGGCAATGGCTTTTCAAAATACGTATGAGGTGAAACCGTTGTCGGAGGCTCCACAGGAACTGGCTTTTTTGCCAGTAACAGTGGATTGCAAACAGGCAAAGGTGACACTGCTGGAGTCGGACTTGGAAGCTTATCCGGGAATGTTTGTGCAGCCGGATGGAAAGCAGACATTGAAAGGTGTGTTTGCTCCTTATCCGAAAAAAACGGATTTCTATCCTTGGCGTAAGCAGGAGTATGTGACGGAAGCGGAGAATTACATTGCACGCGTGAAAGGAAACCGTACGTATCCGTGGCGTATCTTGGCTATAACTGAAAAGGATACAGAAATGCCGGTGAATAATCTGGTATATGCATTGTCTTCTCCTAACCGCATTGGAGACTGTTCCTGGGTAAAGCCGGGTAAGGTAGCATGGGACTGGTGGAATGACTGGAACCTGAAAGGGGTACCTTTCAAAGCAGGTATCAACATGGATACATATAAGTATTATATTGATTTTGCTTCCCGGAACGGATTGGAATATGTCGTATTGGACGAGGGTTGGTATGACCCGAAGAGCGGGGATATGCTGACAGTGATTCCTGAACTGGATTTGCCGGAATTGATTCGATATGGAAAGAGCAAGGGAGTGGAGCTGGTACTCTGGACGGTGTTCAATGTGCTGGATTCGCAGTTGGATGAGGCTTGCCGGAAGTATGCTGAAATGGGAATCAAAGGCTTTAAGGTGGATTTCCTTGACCGGGATGACCAGACTGCGGTGGAAATGATTTATCGTATTGCGGCAAAGGCGGCAGAATATAAACTGATATTGGATTATCACGGTATCTATAAGCCAACCGGTTTGAATCGTACCTATCCGAATGTGGTAAATTATGAAAGCGTGTTCGGTATGGAAGAGATGAAATGGAGTGAGGTGGAAAAGAATATGCCGCTTTATGACGTGACTTTCCCGTACATCCGTTTGATGGCTGGTTATGTGGACTACACACCGGGAGCTATGCGGAACTTGTCGAAGCGTGATTTCCAGCCTATGTATTCCAGTCCCGCCAGTATGGGTACACGCTGTCATCAGTTGGCTGCTTACATTGTGCACGATTCACCGTTTACGATGTTGTGTGATGCGCCGACGAATTATTTGAAGGAGCAGGAATGTGTGGATTTCATCAGTTCGATTCCGGTGGAAACAGATTCTACTTTTATTTATTCGGGTAAACTGGGTGAATCGATTGTGACGGTTCGCAAAAAAGATATTAACTGGTATATCGGAGGTATGACAAACTGGGATGAGCGTGAGGTGACACTGGATTTCTCCTTCTTGGGTGAAGGAGAGAAGTATCAATGTACTTTGTTCAAGGACGGTGTCAATGCGTCTCGCCAGGCAGAAGATTATGTGAAGGAAACTTTTGTGGTAGATGCCCACACCAGACTGCCTATCCATTTGGCTTCTGGAGGAGGATTTGCTTTGAAACTGGAACGTACTTTTGTGACAGAAGTGAAACCTTCGGCTGTGCCTGCGGGAAAGGGCATCCCTTCTTTCTATAAAAAATATTTGGAAGTAGACGGATTGTATATTGTGTCATCTGATAAGGTACGTGATGAGGCTCTGGAAAAGGCGTATGAGATTGTATCGCTGATGCTGGCGAAGCGTCCGGATATCAAGCGACACATGGTAAGCAAAGGATGTCATGTGATGATTATCGGAGAACATGAAGAAGTGTGTGATTTGCCGGAATATGCGCATATCTGCAACACACCGGAGAATATCGCTTTTTGGAATAAGCGTGCCAGAGGTTTTGGCGGGGCTCCGGAAGATGATTTTTCGGCCAGCTGTGGAGAAGAGAATGTGCTGGCTTTCCCGGGTGATAAGTATGTGGGAGAAAATATCCTGATTCATGAGTTTGCACATTTGTTCCATACCATTGGTATAGTAGGAGTAGAGCCTGAATTTAATGAACGTTTGGAACAGTGCAGACAAAATGCCATTGCCAAGGGCTTATGGAAGGATACGTATGCTATTTCAAATAAAGAAGAATATTTTGCAGAATGTGTGCAGTCGTTCTTCAACTGTAACCGTTATTCGGAGACTCCGAATAAAGTACACAATGCCATGAACCGTCGTACGAAATTGAAATCGTATGATCCTGACATGTATCAGTTGCTGAAGGAGTATTTTTATGAGATTGAAATCCCGATATTGAATGAAGTGCACCCATAATGAAAGGAAGAAAAAGATGAAAAGGTATGTCTTGGCAGGTCTATTGTTGGGTACAGTTTTATGTACTGCTTATTCACAAAAGGTGGAATGGAATACTCCGGGTGCAGGAAATCCGTTTATTCCAGGGTATTTTGCAGACCCTACGGTAAAGAAGTTCGGAGATACATATTATGTCTATGCTACAACTGATGGCAGTGGGGCAGGATTTGGCCCTTCGCAGGTGTGGTGTAGCAAAGATTTTGAGAACTGGACCATCATGCCGATGAACTGGCCGGATAGTCACTGGATTTGGGCACCGGATGTCATGAAGCATATCGATGGTACGTATCGTATGTTCTACTGCCAGCCTTGCAATGTATATGAAGGAGTTGCAGATACACCGCGTGGACCATGGAAGAATGTACTGGGAGAAAGTGAAGCAGTGTTGGTTCCCGACCGCTTTGTGAAGAATGCCATTACGCTGGATGGCCAGACGTTTGTAGACGATGACGGTTCGGTATATTTGTATTGGGGTACATGGGGTATCTATAAAGGTTTTGGCTGTGGAGCTGGAAAGATGACACCTGATATGAAAGGTTTTGTGGAAACAAAGTTGATTCCTAATACGGAAGTGAAGGATTTCTTTGAAGCTCCGTTTGTGATGAAGCGAAACGGTATCTATTATTTTATGTATTCTTCCGATTCGTGTCATGACAGCACCTATCATGTGCAGTATGCTACGAGTACGGTAGGACCGCTTGGACCTTATACATATAGAGGTACAATTCTGAAGACGTCCGCCGACGGTACAGTGCACGGACCGGGTCATCACAGCATTTTGCAGGAAGGAGACAATTATTATATCGTATACCATCGTCATGATAATCCTCATTCCAACCGTGGATTTCATCGTCAGGTTTGTATTGACAAGCTGGAATTTAATACCGATGGTTCCATCGCTCCTATAGAAGGAACACACAGCGGAGTGGGGACTTTTGCCAAGAGTGTATTGAAATCGAAAAACCTGGCCTATCGGAAACCGGTCAAAGCTTCTTCGTATTATGATGCCAACTTTGTGCCTGAATATGCGGTAGACGATAATAATGGTACGTTGTGGCGTCCGAAGACAATGGGGCAGGAGTGGATTGAGATTGACTTGCAAAAGGTTGAGAATATCCGTACGGTGTGGACACAATTTGAATATGGTACATCATATTATCAGTATGTGATTGAAACCTCAGTAGACGGACAGAAGTGGGATGTCTTTGCAGATAAGCGCTCTAATTATCTGGCTGGAAGTCCAATGGTTGATTTCGGTAATGTGAAAGCACGGTATGTACGATTAACCACAACGGGAACACAGAAAAATGGTTTTGCCGGTGCTTTGTGGAATATTAAAGTGTTCGGCGAGTTTGAAACGGCATCTCCTCAGTTGTGGATGGGACTCTCGGGCTTGGACTGGAACGGTACGGAGTGGAGAAACGACGGCGGTATGCTGGGCGGTGTCTTCCAATTGAAATCTGGACAAGTTTCTCGTAAGCGTATTGACGGACAAGAGGCCATTGTGTTGGCACCAGGTACATGCTTGGAATTTATCTCTCCGGTTATTAATCCAAAAGAAGAGCATACAACTACAGTCTGGGTGTATGAAAACAACCGCTGGGTTTCCCAAGCGGCAGATAAGTATGTACAACGGGGAAAGGTCGTTATTCAGGCACAGGACAAGGAACTGATATTGACAAATTTCCGTTATTATAACTGGAAACAGGAAGAAGCGGAAAAGGCTTACGATGCAACTGTAGGGTTGGTACGTGTAGAAGCTTCTGATAAGATGAAAAGAGGATTGCTGGTATCTCTGAGTGCAGATGATTTTGCAGTAGGTGATACGGTGGGATATATTCCGAATAAGGGAGTTGTAGAAGGTTATTTTGAGACTCAAAAGGCTCCGGTAATTGTCGCAGAACAGCAAGGCAAGAAGGCTTTTCGTTTTGAAGGAGAACAGTTCTTTCGTTCCAGCTTTACCTTGCCGGCTACTCTTCGTGACAATGCTCCTTATACGTTGGAGGCCTGGGTGCTGAATCTGGAAATGGCTGAGAATGAATGTGTGGCCGATTTTACCAGTTCGCACGATGAAATGGAAAAGATTATGCTGGTGAATGGTACAGAACCTCGTTGCGGAATGTTGAACCATTATGGCTGGTATGAAGATGTCGGTTATAAGGAAGCTAAATCACTGGAAGGAAAATGGCAACATATTTATGTCGTTTTTGACGGACGTATCGAGAAGGTATATATAAATGGGCAGTTAATCAGTTCAAAAGATATTCAGCTGCTGATTAAACCGATACAATTTGTAACTTTGGGACAGAATGCAGAAGGTAACTGGCCTTTTAGCGGTTATCTGCATGCATTGAAGATTTGGGATGAGGCACTTCCCTTGAAAGATAAATGAGAATAATAACCTATAAAATATGAGTAACACCATGAAAAAATTTGTGATTTCTGCTCTGCTTTTTTCCTTGATAGGAGGTGGGGCATATGCGCAGAAGAAGGCTTCTGCACACGGCTATCCGATTGATCCGGTTCCGTTTACTTCGGTAAAACTGACGGATTCTTTCTGGGGACAGCGTTTGAAAGCCAGCCGTGAAGTAACTATACCATTGGCTTTTAGCAAATGTGAAGAAACCGGACGCTACAAGAACTTTGAAATGGCTGCTCATCCGAGTGAAAATAATAAGGTGACAGGCTATTCATTTGATGATACGGATGTGTATAAGACTATTGAAGGAGCCAGCTATCTGCTTCAGACTTATCCGGATAAAAAGCTGAAAAAGTACATTGACAGTGTGCTGGTAATTGTGGCTGCTGCGCAGGAGCCTGATGGCTATTTGTATACTTCACGCACCATGAATCCTAAACATCCACATGAATGGGCTGGTAGTAAACGCTGGGAGAAGGTGGAAGAACTGAGCCATGAGTTCTATAACTTAGGTCACATGGTAGAAGGTGCCATTGCACACTATCAGGCTACGGGACAACGGAATTTCCTGGATATAGCCATTCGTTATGCAGACTGTGTCTGCCGGGAGATTGGTGACAAACCGGGACAGCAGGTACGTGTGCCAGGGCATCAGATTGCAGAAATGGCATTGGCTAAACTATATTTGGTGACGGGTGACCAGAAATACCTGGATCAGGCTAAATTCTTCCTGGATAAGCGTGGCTATACTTCTCGTCGGGATGAATACAGTCAGGCTCACAAACCGGTAATTGAACAGGATGAGGCAGTAGGACATGCAGTACGTGCAGCGTATATGTATTCTGGTATGGCCGATGTGGCTGCCCTGACAGGTGATACAGCTTATATTCATGCCATCGACCGTATCTGGGATAACATTGTTTCTAAGAAATTGTATATCACCGGAGGTATTGGTGCGACAAACAACGGGGAAGCTTTCGGAAAGAATTATGAGCTTCCTAATATGTCGGCTTACTGTGAAACTTGTGCGGCTATCGGTAATGTATATATGAATTACCGTTTGTTCCTCTTGCACGGAGAGTCTAAGTATTACGATGTACTGGAACGTACCTTGTACAATGGGTTGATTTCAGGCGTATCTTTGGATGGTGGCGGTTTCTTCTATCCGAATCCGTTGGAGTCTATGGGACAGCACCAGCGTCAGCCTTGGTTCGGTTGTGCTTGTTGTCCGTCTAATATCTGCCGTTTCATCCCTTCTGTTCCGGGCTATGTTTATGCAGTAAAAGGGAAAGATGTATACGTAAACTTGTTTATTGCTAACAATGCTACTTTGCAGGTAAACGGAAAGAAGGTTACACTTTCACAAACCACATCTTATCCATGGAACGGGGATATTACATTGGCAGTAGACCGTAACTCAGCTGGACAGTTTGCCATGAAGATTCGTATTCCGGGATGGGTACGCAATCAGGTGGTTCCGAGTGACTTGTATACTTATACCGATGGTGTGCGTCCGAAATACAGTGTGAAGGTGAACGGTGAAGAAGTGAAATCAGACTTGCAGAAAGGTTACCTGACTATCGACCGTAAATGGAAGAAGGGAGATAAGGTAGAAATCCACTTCGATATGAATGTGCGTACTGTAAGAGCCAATGCGAAGGTAGAAGCTGACCGTGGTCGGGTATCTGTAGAACGTGGTCCGATTGTATATTGTGCAGAATGGCCAGACAACGATTTTGACGTTTTGAGTGTATTGATGAACCGCACTCCGAAATTTGAAGTTGTAGAAAAACCGGATTTGTTGTACGGTATCAATCAGATTAAGACTCAGGCTCAGACATTGGAATACGATGAATCAGGCCGTCTGGTCGCAAAAGATCATACATTGACTATGATTCCTTATTACGCATGGGCACATCGTGGAGCGGGAAATATGGCTGTGTGGTTGCCGAATGAAGTAAGTGCTACTCGTCCGGTTGCTATCCCGACATTGGCATCGAAGAGTAAGGTAGATGCCTCACATAAAGTTACCTCATTGTCTTCTATTACAGATGGGCTGATTCCCAAAGATGAGAATGACCGTACAATCCCGTATTATCATTGGTGGCCGAAAGAAGGTACTACAGAATGGATTTCATACGAATTCCCGGAAGAAATGGAAGTTTCCACTTCTACGGTGTATTGGTATGATGATGCTCCTTGGGGAGGTTGCCGTGTACCGAAGTCTTGGAAAATCTATTATAAGGATGCTTCAGGCAATTGGGCTCCAGTTCAGAATATTACAGCGTATGGGGTCCAGAAGGGCAATCCCAATACCGTAGACTTTGAACCGGTGAAGACAAAGGCCGTGAAACTGGAGGTGGTACAGCCGGATAAGAATTCTTCTGGATTGTATGAGTGGGAAGTGAAATAACCATGATAATTAATAGATAATAATGCAATCAGATTCGGGACTTTGGGTTTTCTTTGGTATGACTGAAGAAAACCTGAGGTCCCGAATTCTCTAATATCATAGAATAGAATGGAAAATAATATGTTTAAATCAGGTGTTTTGCTATTTGCATTAGGAAGTATGTCTTGTATCTCACTTTGGGCACAAGGCACGGTAGAAGATTACAACCGTGCGTATGCGCTGCGAGAGAAATACAATGCCAAGCACGTGCTGTATGCAGGTGTGGTTCCGCATTGGGTAGATCAGACTTCTGCTTTCTGGTATGTACGGCAGACGGAAAAGGGAAAAGAATATGTGAAGGTAGATGCTGCATCGAAAAAACGTACGGCATTGTTTGACCAGCAGAAAATGGCGGCTGCTTTGACAGAAAAAGCAGGACGTGCAATAAATGCTTATAACCTTCCGCTTCAGAATTGCCGGTTAAATATTTCATTAGATACGTTACGCTTCCAATTGGACGGGAAGTTTTGGGCTTACAGCATCAAAAATAACCGTTTGTTGGATGAAGGAGCCATACCTCCTCGTGGAAAGGAACGTCACTGGATGGAAGTAGACGATGAGAAAGAAGGGCGCCCGGTTACCTCACCGGATGGTAAGTGGACCGCTTTTATCAAAAATGATAACGTATATGTTCGCGAAGTGGCTACAGGCAAAGAGAAGCAGCTGAGTCAGGATGGTACGTTGAGTAATTATTATTCTTCGTATATCCAGTGGTCGCCCGATTCCAAGTCGGTGGTATCTTGTCGGATTCGTCCGGTAGAAAAACGTTACGTATATTATGTGGAATCTTCTCCTGCCGATCAGGCACAACCCAAATTGCATAAGCAGGAATATGCAAAACCTGGAGACGAACTGCGTTTCAAGGTGCCTTGTATTTTCGAAGTAGAATCTGGCCGTCGTTTGATTCCTTCTACGGAGCTGTTCAGCCATCAGTATGAATTGTCTGGTCCGATGTGGAATGCGGATAGTAAGGCCATTACTTTCGAATACAATGAACGTGGGCATAAAGTATATCGTGTGTTGGAAATGTCGGCAGTGGATGGCAGTGTACGTACGTTGATTGAAGAAAAGGAAGAAAAATACGTGAACTATCCTCGGATTTACCGTAACTACTTGAGCGATGGCAAGCGGATTATCTGGTCAAGTGAGCGGGATAACTACAATCATCTGTATCTCTACGACCGGGCTACCGGAAAGCCTTTGAATCAGATTACGAAAGGTGAGTGGTATGTTCGTGGAGTGCAGCATGTGGATGAGGTCAATGAAGTGATTTACTTTTCGGCTAATGGTATGAAAAAAGGCGAGGACCCGTACTTGATTCATTATTATAAAATCAATTTTGACGGAAGTAACCTGGTAGAACTGACTCCGGAAGAGGGAATGCACCAATGTTGGTATTCATCCGACTATAAGTATCTGGTAGATGTGTATAGCAAAGTAGACCAGGCTCCGATTGCTGTGCTTCGTGATGCAAAGAACGGAAAAATCCGCATGCAGTTGGATAAAGCCGATATTTCTGCTTTGCTGGCCAATGGCTGGAAGGCTCCGGAAGTATTCTCTGCCAAAGGGCGTGATGGAAAAACGGATATGTGGGGAGTGATTTATCGCCCGTCTAATTTTGACCCGTCGAAGAAGTATCCGGTAATTGAATACATCTATTCCGGACCGGGCGACCAGTATGTACCAAAGACTTTCTCTTCTTATAACTGGTGGATGACTTCGCTGGCTGAACTGGGATTCATTGTGGTACAGGTAGATGGTATGACCACTTCTTTCCGTTCGAAAGAATTTGAAGAAGTTTGTTACAAGAACCTGAAAGATGCCGGATTGCCCGACCATATAGCCTGGATTAAAGCCGCTGCGCAGAAATATCCTTATATGGATATTGACCGGGTAGGAATTTTCGGTTGCTCTGCCGGAGGACAGGAGTCTACCGGGGCCGTGTTGTTCCATCCGGAATTCTATAAAGCAGCCTATTCAGCATGTGGATGTCATGACAACCGTATGGATAAAATCTGGTGGAATGAACTTTGGATGGGATATCCGGTAGATGAATCCTACAGTGCTTGTTCCAATGTGGACAATGCGCATCTGCTGACCCGTCCGTTGATGCTGGTCGTAGGCGAACTGGACGATAATGTCGATCCGGCTTCTACCATGCAGGTGGCCAACGCTTTGATAAAAGCCAATAAAGATTTTGAACTGGTGGTTATTCCGGGAGCTCATCACACGATGGGAGAGGACTTTGGCGAACACAAGCGTTATGACTTCTTTGTCCGCCATTTGATGGGAATCACTCCTCCCTCATGGGATAAAGTGAAGACAGGAAAATAACTTGTGGCAGGTCAATGGGTCATTCATTTTGGTGAATGGCCCATTCTGCTATATCTTTGATTACTTTCTCTGATACCCGTCCGGGGTGATTGTATTCCATAGGGGTAGACTTCCCGGTGCCTTCCATGAAACAATGGTTTAAAGACGGATACGACCGGAAAGTTACGTTGGGTTTACCGAACATTCCGAGTTTCCACATGGCAAAATCCTGCATGGTTACCTGATAATCGCGTTCTCCCTGTAAAAAGAGCATGGGGATAGTCAACGAGTGGGCTGTCATGACAGGAGCGTACTTGTTCAGATAGTCCCAGTAAGCTTCAGGAGCGCTGGCCTTGATTTGCTGATATTGCTGCATGAGGAGTTGTTCGTCAGTATCTCCGTTCAGTGAAGCCAGATAGTGCAACTGTTCTTTGAGAATGTCATCTTGCGGACGGGAAGGGGCGGCCAGCAGGATAAGACCTTTTACGGAAGGACAGCGTGTAGCAATGAGAGGAGCCAGTAATCCTCCCAGGCTGTGCCCTGCAATGAAGACTTTCTGCGCGTCAACAAACGGAAGGGAGGCTGCAAGCTGGCTGGCAGAGATGGCGTCTTCTATCACTTCTTCTTCTGGAGTAATATCCTTTCCTTTTGGAGAAGCCGATTTTCCATACACATACGTACGTTTATCATAACGTAGAACGGCTACACCTTGTGAGGCTAATCCCCAAGCCATATCCTGATAAATCTTGTTGGGACCAATTTGTCCGTCCTTATTATGAGGTCCCGAGCCTTGTAATAAGATTACGATGGGAAGATTGTTTTTTCCTTTAGGCCGGGTGATGACGCCAGGCAGTTTGTACGTACCGGTGACAACCTCTATGGGTGATTCTTCCAGGTGAATACTGTCGAAAGGGATTACTTGTGGCTTTTCTTCGGCTGGAACAGGCAGCAGGCGAAGTCCGTTTACTTTTCTTTCCTGATTGAATGCGACCATAAAGCGTATAGGGGCACGTTCAAATTTCAAGTCGCTGTAATAGACTATTGTTCCGCCAATGGCATCTTGCTTCCATTCTTTTTCTTCCACCAGCGTTCCGAGCTGTTGCTCCATTTGTGACCACATATTGTTTAATTGTGACAAGGGAACTGCTTGTTGCATTTTAGCGTCGAAGCAAGCGTATATACTGTCACTTTGTGCATTTTTCATCCATTGCAGAATCTGTTGTGCACGTTGCATATTATTCTGCTGGGCATGAGCCTGCAGGCAGGCTGCCAGTAATGCGATAGAAAGCCATTGTATATTTTTCATATATTTGAGTCTTGAAGTTACTATAGCAAATGTATATAATAACTTTATTCTTGCGAACTTTTGCACATTATTTCTTCCATTATGGTTATTCAATTTTTTGAATAGCTTGCGATATTTGTAGTCAAACTAAGTATGAAATAATATGAAGCAAGAAGTATCGGGAGCACGACCTCAGAAAGGAAATCCTTTCGTCTCTTTTTTATGGGTGATATTAATCGTGCTGTTTTTAAACTGGTTGATTTTTCCTAATCTGATGAACAGGCAAATCAGAGCGACAGATTACAGCACTTTTGTGGAGAAGATGGATGCCGGTGCGATAAAGGAAGTTATGGTAAAGTCCGGACAGATTTATTTCACGGTATTGGAAAATGGAGAAGAATTGACGTATCAGACCGGAGAAATAGAAGACCCACAGCTGGTAGA
The DNA here is from genome assembly GCF_000187895.1 of Phocaeicola plebeius DSM 17135. Taxonomy (GTDB): domain Bacteria; phylum Bacteroidota; class Bacteroidia; order Bacteroidales; family Bacteroidaceae; genus Phocaeicola; species Phocaeicola plebeius. The sequence continues at coordinate 68,904 of NZ_DS990125.1, forward strand.
CCGGTTACTGAAAGCGAAGAGTCCGAATGCCAACGGGAAAATTACCTTTAGTGAGATTGTACCTGAGGAAAATTCTCCTGTGCTTAATTTTATTTTAATGTGGATTCTTCCAGGGCTTTTGTTCTATATTATCTGGAAGCAAGCCAGCCGGAGTATTCAGGCTCGTATGGGAGCTGGAGGTAATTTCATGTCATTTGGAAATGGGGGAGCCAAGATATATGCAGACTCGGAAATCAAGACAACTTTTGCCGATGTGGCCGGACAGAACGAGGCCAAAGAAATGCTGAAGGAGATTGTGGATTTCTTACATAATCCTAAGAAATATACCGATATCGGGGCTTCTTTGCCTAAAGGTGCTTTGTTGGTCGGTCCTCCGGGAACAGGAAAGACGTTGATTGCACGTGCGGTAGCAGGGGAAGCAAAGGTTCCTTTCTTTGCCATATCCGGCTCTGAGTTTGTACAAATGTTTGTCGGGATGGGGGCGGCAAAAGTGCGCGATTTGTTCAGACAGGCTAACGAGAAAGCTCCTTGCATTATTTTTATAGATGAAATAGATGCCATTGGTAAGCGAAGAGATAGTGGACTGGGAGGAAACGATGAACGGGAACAGACTTTGAACCAGTTGCTGACAGAAATGGACGGATTTGATGGCAGAAAGGGAGTAGTGATATTGGCAGCTACGAACCGTCCGGAAAATCTGGATAAGGCTTTGCTGCGTCCGGGCCGTTTTGATCGGCGTATCCAGATGGAATTGCCCGACCTGGAAGGACGAAAAGCCATTTTGAATGTACACCTGAAGAGAGTAAAGCATGAAGAGGTGGATATTGATGTGGTGGCTCGTGCTACGGCTGGTACCTCCGGAGCAGAACTGGCGAATATTGTTAATGAGGCTGCTTTGAGGGCTGTTCGCATGGGCAGGAATAAAATAAATACAGCTGACCTGGAAGAAAGTGTGGAAACTGTGATTGCCGGTGCTCAGAAGAAAGGAAAGGTGGTATCTGCAGAAGAGAAAAGAATTATAGCTTATCATGAAATCGGACACGCGCTGGTTGCTGCTATGCAGACACATTCGGCTCCTGTACACAAAATTACGATTATTCCTCGTACATCAGGAGCATTGGGTTATACCATGCAAGTGGAAAGTGGGGAACAGGTTTTGATGAATAAGGATGATTTGTTCAATCGGATTGTGACATTGACTGGAGGACGGACAGCAGAGGAAGTGATTTGTCATATAGTGACAACTGGGGCTTCGAATGATATAGAGCAGGCTACGAAACTGGCCCGTGCGATGGTAACTCGTTATGGGATGAGTGATAAATATGATATGATGGGGTTGGAAACCGTGAATAATGCATACTTGGGCGGAGATACCTCACTTACCTGCTCTGCTGAAACAGCGGCTAATATTGATCTGGAGGTGTTGGATATTATTAAAAAGGCCCATGAAAAAGCGCGCTGTCTGATTCAGGAGAATATACAAGTGATGCACGAAGCTGCTACTTTCTTGTTAGAAAAAGAAACGATTACGGGTGAGGAATTTATGCACATTCTTCATTCAGTTCGTCAAGAGAAATAATGTGCGTCAGTCGTTGTCCTTTCTATATTTTAGCGGAGTGCAGCCGGTGTGTTGTCTGAAGAAACGTATAAATGATGATGCGGTCTGAAAGTGGAGTTCCTCGGATATGTCTTGTATGGTTCGGGAGCTCGTTCTCAGATACCGTTTGGCAGTAATTATTGTGATGTCGTTTATCCAGTCTTGTATGGAATAACCGGTGATTCTCTTTACGGTAGTGGTGAGATATTTAGGGGTAATGCATAGTTGTTCAGCATAGAAAGCTACACTTCTCTGAGTCTGATAATGTTGTAATAAAAGATGGAAGAAGGACTTTGTGAGATTCTCCTGCCGGGATAAAGGGAGCTCTCCGCGTGCAGGAGCTTGTTCGAAGGATGCAGTAATAATGAAGGCAATAGAGAGGTGTAGGGAACTTTGAAGTTGCAAAGTTAAGTCAGACAGACTTTCGTATTGCCGTGCCATTGTATACAGAAGTTGTATGTTTTCCATATCCTGTGGTTGGATAGAGATGCAAGGATAGTGTGAAATTCTTCTTGCCAGACTGAAATCGGGGTTTGTTGGCAAGGTGAGCAGAAAATCTGATGAAAAGCGGAGAATTTTTAATTGCAGGTCAGGACTTGTCCTTATAATCGTAAAGATATGGCGTGGCAGGATGACAAATGCTTCGTTGGCGGAAATGTGATATTCATTATAGTTTATTTTGAACCGCATGTTACCTTTTGAGCAGATACCGAGAATAATTCCGTCAAATAAGAAGGCATGCTCATGAGGAAATTCTGCCGTGAAGTCTGTAAAGCCCTGGATACGGGATTTTTCTGCTGTGAAAGTTTTCGCCTGGTTATCTGTTGTGGTATGCATAAGGAAATAGGTTCTTTGGACAAAGATAGGAAATTCTGTATATTTTTAATCTGTCTATAAAATGGGAAAGTTATATGAAATAAAAGATTATTTTTGTCATTGATAAAATAAAGTTGTACGCCTTAAAATTAAGTCTAATGATAGAACCTGTTTATTCTGCTGCTGAAAATCGTTACGAATGTGGTATGCAGTATCGCCGTGCCGGGCGTAGTGGAGTGATGCTGCCCGCCATTTCTTTAGGATTATGGCATAATTTTGGTGATGTAGATACACTTTCGCTTAGCCGGAAAAAATTGCACTATGCGTTTGATCATGGAATTACACATTTTGATTTGGCTAATAATTACGGACCTTCTTATGGCTCAGCCGAAGAAACCTTTGGGCAGATTATGAAGTCATCGTTCGCTCCCTATCGGGATGAGTTGTTTATTTCTACGAAGGCAGGTCATGACATGTGGCCAGGCCCGTATGGCAACTGGGGTTCTAGAAAACATCTGATGGCCAGCCTGGACCAGAGCTTGAAGCGGATGAATCTGGATTACGTGGATGTATTTTATTCTCATCGGTATGACCCGGAAACGCCGTTGGAAGAAACTCTTCAGGCATTGGTTGATATTGTGCGTGAGGGAAAGGCTTTGTATGTCGGCTTGTCTAAATACCCATTGGATGCCTATCTGTTTGCATGTCGTTATCTGAAAGAACGGGATGTGCCTTGCCTGCTGTATCAGGGACGGTATAGCATGCTGGTACGCGAACCGGAATCTCAGGGGATATTGAATGCCGTGAAGGAGAGCGGAAGTGGGTTTGTGGCTTTTTCTCCTCTGGCACAAGGCTTGCTGACTAATCGTTATCTGAACGGTATTCCGGATGATTCTCGTATAGCAAGGGGTGGTTTCCTGAAGAAAGAGGCGCTTACGCCGGAAGTGTTGAATAAGATACAAGCCTTGAATGAACGGGCGGCTATGCGCGGACAGTCACTGGCCGAAATGGCTTTGGCCTGGTTGTTGAAAAACGAAACAGTGACTTCTGTGATTGTGGGGGCTAGTTCGGTAGAACAGCTGGGAGATAGCTTGAAAACTTTGAATCACCTTTCATTTGAAGAAGAAGAACTTCATGCAATCGAAAAAATTCTGATGTAGCCGGCTAACTTCATGTGTGTAAGGTGAAAAGAGAAATGAAAAAAGTGAGCAGCCTGTTTGTTAAAACAATATAATTATAGGCAGCTCACTTTTTTTGCTATGAACATTCATATAAATTTGTTCCTCTGAAACACACTCGTTTTTATATATGGATGAAATAATCATTATTATCGGGTTGATAGTACTGAACGGTATTTTCGCCATGTCCGAGGTGGCATTAATATCAGCCCGAAAATCCCGGTTGTCGACAGATGTAAAAAAAGGGAATAAATCTGCTCGCGTAGCATTGAAACTGGCAGGGGACCCAGATCGTTTTCTTTCTACAGTTCAAATTGGTATTACATTAATCGGTATTCTGACCGGTATCTATTCGGGAAATAAGATTGCGGTCGACCTGACGAATCTGCTTATCTCATGGGGAGTTGCTTCTTCTTATGCTTTTGGACTGGCACAGGGAATAATTGTAGTGATAGTGACTTATCTTACTATTATTTTTGGTGAGCTGGTGCCTAAACGTATTGGTATGAGCATGGCCGAGAGAATGGCTAAGCTGGTGGCACGGCCTATGAATGTGCTGGCAAAAGTGGCTTTACCCTTTGTCTGGCTGTTATCTAAAAGTACGGAAGCAATCTTTAATCTGTTGGGTATCAAGGATACCGACAGTAAAGTGACAGAAGAGGAAATTAAGTCTATTATCAAAGAAGGAGCTGATGATGGAGAAGTACAGCCTGTAGAGCAGGACATTGTACAGCGTGTATTCTTATTGGGTGATTTGAAAGTAGGCTCCATTATGACGCATAAGAGTGACATTGTGGCGCTTGAGAGTGGAATGACGGCGGCTGAAGTGAAAGCTGTGCTGGTGAATGAATTGTATGAGTTTTATCCGGTGACGGAAGATGGTGACCTGGATAGGGTGAAAGGGGTAGTAAACCTGAAGGATTTGGTGTTACACCTTTCTGAAGCGAATTTCAATTTGCCGGCTCTGACGCATGAGGCTACATTCTTTCATGAAAACATGAATGTGTACAAGGCTCTGGAGCAGATGAAGGCCCAGAAGATAAGTCGTGCTTTGGTTTGTGATGAGTTTGGAGCTTGCGTGGGAATTATCACTTTGCGTGACATTCTGGAAGGCTTGGTCGGTTCTATGGACGATGCTGGGGAGGAACCGGATATTATCAAGCGAATCAATAAGGATGGCTGGCTGGTAGACGGGCAGTGTCCGTTGTATGATTTCTTGTGCTATTTTAATCGTCAGGACCTCTTGGAAGATGTAGACTATCATACGGTAGGAGGGTTAATTCTGCAGCATTTACAGCATATACCACAAAGTGGAGAAACGTTGGAGTGGAATAATTTTGTATTGGAAGTGGTGGATATGGATGGAGCTCGAATTGACAAAGTGTTGGTTACCATTCCTTCTACGGAAAATGAGGAAGAATGTGAATTCTAATTTTTGAATTTTGGAAGAATAGTGAAAAAGTCTTTTGGATTATCCCAAAAGACTTTTTTACTTTGTTGTTAACCCCTTTGAATATTTTGTTTTGGTGGTTAATGTATGTTGTAAAACATTGTTTTTAGTCTTGGGTTTTGCTGTTTCAAATAAAATAAATACTTTTGTACTGTGTTTTTCATAGTATTAGATTTAAGGTTAACAAAGGTTGGAGTTCAGCGGAACTCCTTTTTTTATGCCCTTTTCCGTATGGATTCCTTGTATTTTTTTTGTTCCTAAAAACGCGCTTGCGTTTGCTTTCAAACTCCTTTATGTTTTGATCAGAATACACTTGCGTTTCAATTCAAATGCACTTACGTTCTTTCCGGAACGTACTTGTGTTTTTTAAAGGCTGAATATGTGTCAGAAAATTCCACCGTTTCCATTAGAATGGTCCGTTTCTCCTTACACGCGCACACGTACGCGTACGCACGAATTATATAATGTGGAGTATTTCACATCCGTTTTCATATGGAAATAAAAAACATGCTGTATAGCATAAAGAAAATCAGTGAGTTATGTAAAACCCTGAAAAAACTTTGAAAAAAAGTATGGTATAAAAGTTGCAGAAAAGGAAAAAGTCTGTACCTTTGCAACCGCTTTCGAGAGGGAGAGCCGCTGAAGATGACAGACTGAGTAAAGCTGGGGCTACGGAAGAGAGTGCCGGATGCTGCACCGAGTATCTTACCTTGCGGATGAGCAAGGGAGCGAGAAAGGGTAAGCCGCACGCCTTCTTGAAACCTTCTGAAAAATTTTTTCAAAAAAAAACTTTGAAAAAATTTGGAGGTTACGAAAAAACGCCTTACCTTTGCAAACGCTTTCCCGCTGAAACGGGAGCTTGAGAAAAGATAGTTCTTTGAAAGACTTTAGATAAACAGACTAGGATGTAGTACAAGAAGTAGTCCTTTATATAATGTATATATGGGATGAACGGAAGACAACCGTCAATAACCCTTGGAAACAAGGAAAATGAAAAAAAATCGGTTTCCTGAACAGAGACAACAATACTCGAAAGAGTAAGAAAATATTTTACAATGAAGAGTTTGATCCTGGCTCAGGATGAACGCTAGCTACAGGCTTAACACATGCAAGTCGAGGGGCAGCGGGATTGAAGCTTGCTTCAATTGCCGGCGACCGGCGCACGGGTGAGTAACGCGTATCCAACCTTCCGTACACTCAGGGATAGCCTTTCGAAAGAAAGATTAATACCTGATGGTATGATGAGATTGCATGATAGCATCATTAAAGATTTATCGGTGTACGATGGGGATGCGTTCCATTAGGTAGTAGGCGGGGTAACGGCCCACCTAGCCTACGATGGATAGGGGTTCTGAGAGGAAAGGTCCCCCACATTGGAACTGAGACACGGTCCAAACTCCTACGGGAGGCAGCAGTGAGGATATTGTCATGGACGAGAGTCTGACCAGCCAGTAGCGTGAGGATGAGGTCCTACGGATTGTAACTTCTTTTATAAGGGAATAAAACCTCCCAC
>NZ_DS990124.1 GCF_000187895.1 Phocaeicola plebeius DSM 17135
GGGGTACGGGAAACCCCCTCGCCGAAAGACTAAGGTTTCCTGATCAACGCTAATCGGATCAGGGTAAGTCGGGTCCTAAGGTTCAGCCGAACGGCGAGACCGATGGCAGAAACGGTTAATATTCCGTTACTACCTTTGAGGGTGACGTGGGGACGCAGCAGTGACACCGCCGCCGGCTGACGGAATAGCCGGTTAAAGAGTGTAGACGTTGATTTCCGCAGGCAAATCCACGGAAAGAGTCGAACTTGACAGTACACCAATTCCTTCGGGAAGCAGTGATAGTGCGGGTAAGCAGACTGCCGAGAAAATCCGCTAAACATAACTTCAGAGGTACCCGTACCGCAAACGGACACACGTAGTCGGGTTGAATATACTAAGGCGCTTGAGTGAATCACGGTTAAGGAACTAGGCAAACTGACCCTGTAACTTCGGGATAAAGGGTCCCTACCCAGAAATGGGAGGGCGCAGAGAATAGGTCCAGGCAACTGTTTAACAAAAACACAGGGCTGTGCTAATATGAAAGTAGACGTATACAGCCTGACACCTGCCCGGTGCTGGAAGGTTAAGAGGAGATGTCATCGCAAGAGAAGCATTGAATTGAAGCCCCAGTAAACGGCGGCCGTAACTATAACGGTCCTAAGGTAGCGAAATTCCTTGTCGGGTAAGTTCCGACCTGCACGAATGGTGTAATGATCCGGACGCTGTCTCAACCGTGAGCTCAGTGAAATTGTAGTATCGGTGAAGATGCCGATTACCCGCGATGGGACGAAAAGACCCCGTGAACCTTTACTATAGCTTAGCATTGAATTTGGGCACGCGATGTGTAGGATAGGTCGGAGGCTTTGAAGCAGGCACGCCAGTGTTTGTGGAGCCGCTGTTGAAATACGACCCTTCGTTTGTTTGAGTTCTAACTTCAGGTTGAAGGACATTGCTTGGTGGGTAGTTTGACTGGGGTGGTCGCCTCCAAAAGCGTAACGGAGGCTTCTAAAGGTGCCCTCAGGACGATCGGTAACCGTCCGCAGAGTGTAATGGCAGAAGGGCGCTTGACTGGGAGACAGACAAGTCGAGCAGGTAGGAAACTAGAGCATAGTGATCCGGTGTTTCCGTATGGAAGGGACATCGCTCAAAGGATAAAAGGTACTCCGGGGATAACAGGCTGATCCCTCCCAAGAGCTCATATCGACGGAGTGGTTTGGCACCTCGATGTCGGCTCGTCACATCCTGGGGCTGGAGAAGGTCCCAAGGGTTGGGCTGTTCGCCCATTAAAGTGGCACGCGAGCTGGGTTCAGAACGTCGTGAGACAGTTCGGTCTCTATCTATCGTGGGCGTATGAAATTTGCGTGGCTCTGACACTAGTACGAGAGGACCGTGTTGGACCGACCTCTGGTTTACCGGTTGTGCCGCCAGGCGCATCGCCGGGTATCTAAGTCGGGATCGGATAAGCGCTGAAAGCATCTAAGTGCGAAGCCGGCCACAAGATTAGATTTCTCAGGGTCGTTGAAGACGACAACGTTGATAGGATGCAGGTGTAAAGCTGGAGACAGCAAAGCCGAGCATTACTAATTGCCCGTCAGCTTTCCTTATCCGCGCGGAGCGGATGGAAGTCATCGAAAGGATGATATATACGTTTAGCATGAAAGAAGTGCTGAAGTTGCTTGCTTGTGAGTCATGAATATATAAAGATATTCAGGTGACTATTGCACGAAGGTTCCACCTCTTCCCATTCCGAACAGAGAAGTTAAGCTTCGTCACGCCGATGGTACTGCGCAAGTGGGAGAGTAGGTAGTCGCCGTCTTAACAGAGACCCTGAGGTAGAGATACTTCAGGGTTTTTTTGTATCCGTACTGTCCGTGCGTCTGTGCCTGCGTCCGTTTCCGCTCCTTCCGCAGCAGGCTTCCTCTTTCTGCTGACGGTTTCTTTCCTTCCTTTTTCCTCTTGCTTCTTTACCGCTCACCCGGACGGCCTTCAGAAATGCACCTGGAGACGTTTTCTCCGAAAAAGGAGAGTCATTCTTCATCGGAAGCTCCGGATACGCTCAGAACGGGCGAAAACAGCTTGAGAAGAGAAACTAGATTGGAGATATGTTTACTTCGCCATAGGACTATTTCCCGTCTACAACTTTCTGACATGTTTAGATAATTAAGAAGCTACTCTGGAAGCAGGGATAGATAGAAAGTCCGTATTGTGTTAACTTCCCTGAAGTATAAGGATAAAAAAATCCCCGGACTTCACAGTCCAGGGAATTCTTGATTGATTTCTATAATATAATTAGGTTAGGTTAGTGAATCATTGTATTGGTGCCTTCCACAATTTTTCCGTTAGAAAATACACATCGTACATTAATGTCTTTGTCAAGAATGACGATATCGGCATCTTTCCCTTTCTGGAGGGTTCCTTTGCGTGAATCAATACCAATCAGTTTAGCAGGAGTTTCAGAAGCCATGCGAATGGCATCTGCTAATGGAATCGCTGCTTTCTTTACCATAGTTTGAATCAGTACATCCATCGTTGCCAAACTTCCTGCCAATGAAGAGTGGTCAGCTAATTTACATACTCCGTTTTCTATAATATATTTAGGGTCATCAATAGCTTCTCCATTGTTGGCTGCATACTTAAGTGCATCAGTAACCAGACAGGTTTGCTCTACTCCTTTGAGTTTGTAGACTAATTTCAGGATAGTGGCAGGCAAGTGAATGCCGTCGGCAATTACTTCCACGCTCATTCCGTCTGTCAGGTATACGCTTTCTACTGTACCCTCGTATTTATATTCGCGACGTTTATGAAATCCTGGCATCGCATTGTAGAAATGTGCTGCATGAGTGAATCCAGCTTCAAATGCGGCTTTAATTTCTGGATATTCAGCTTCGGTGTGAGTGACTGCTGTCAGAATACCCTTTGAACGGGTATATCTTGCAAAGTCGTGTCCTCCGGGTAATTCTGGGCTGATGTCCCAACGTTTGATGCACTGTGTGCTTTCCAGCAATGGAATGTATTCCTCTGGATCTGGATCTTTCAGGAACTCTTCCCACTGTGCTCCAGCCATTTTTTTGTTAAGATATGGCCCTTCGATGTGAAGACCTTGGATAATGCTTCCAGGCGCTTTCATTAGTTCTTCACATGTAGTTACTGCATGTTTGATATTGTCAAAGCTGGTAGAACTTAGTGTCGGGAAGATGGAGGTTGCTCCGTGGGTCAGATGGGCCTGTGTAGCCTTTTGAAAAGCTTCGGCAGTACCTTCTGTAAAATCATGTCCGGCACCTCCATGTGCGTGCATGCTTACGAATCCCGGTACGATATACATACCCTTGGCATCGATTACAGTTGCACCGATAACAGCCAGGTCGCTGTTGGTTACTTCCAGTATTTTCCCATCGCTGATAAGTACAGAACCGTCTTTCAGCCATCCTTGTGGAGTCAGGATATGACCATTTATAATTTGTGTCAACATAAGCGTCGAATAATTAAGTCATTAAAAAAGTTTATTGGTACCTTCCACCAGTTTTCCCATGGCCCATACGGCACGTACGTTCAGGTCACGGTCGAGGGCGATGATGTCTGCATCTTTTCCTCTTTCCAATGTACCTTTACGGTCGAGGACACCCATGATGCGGGCTGGTGTTTCTGAAGCCATTCTGACTGCATCTTCCAATGGAATCTCTGCTTTTTGTACCATGGTACGGATCAGGCGGTCCATGGTAGCGATGCTACCTGCCAGTGCAGAACGATCGGCTAGTTTACAAACTCCATCTTCAATGATGACACGAGGGTCAAAAGCTTCTTTGCTGTCGCTGGCTGCACATGCTAATGCGTCGGTAATCAGAGCTGTCTTTTCAACTCCTTTGATTTTGTGTACCAGACGGAGAATCGTAGGAGGCACATGGATACCATCGGCCACTACTTCTACCGTCATGTCGTCCATTAAATAGATACTTTCTACAGTTCCTTCATATTTATATTCGCGGCGTTTGTGGAATCCCGGCATCGCATTATAGAAATGAGTTGCATGAGTATAACCGGCATGGAATCCTGTATAGATATCCTCAAACTCAGCTTGTGTATGTCCTACGGCTGCCAATACCCCTTTTGATGTGATGTATTTACCGAATTGCATGGCACCTGGAAGTTCAGGAGCCGCATCCCAGCGTTTGATGCAGTGCGTTTCTTCCAAAAGTGGAATGTATTCTTCCGGATCAGGGTTTTTAATGTTTTCCGGCATCTGTCCCCCTGCCATTTTCATGTTGAAATAATGTCCTTCCAGATGAAGTCCCAGTACTGGACTGTCGGGTTCACTCATTAATTTTTCCGTAGTTTCAGCAGCGGCACGAATCATGGGAATTGTAGACGAAGAAAGCGTCGGGAAAATACTTGTGGTACCATGCTGCATGTGAGCTTTGATGGCTGCGCGGAATGCATCTTCAGAGCCTTCCATAAAGTCACGTCCACCTCCGCCATGTACATGGATCTCGACTCCTCCCGGTACGATATACATTCCTTTAGCATCGATGAGTGTAGCACCGACGATAGCCAGGTCACAATTAGTTACTTCCAGGATTTTATTGTCTCTGATTAGTACAGAACCGTCTTTTAGCCAGCCTTGAGGTGTTAAAATACGGGCATTAATTATTTGAGTTAACATACGGATAAGGTTTTATTTCTTTGATATGTGCTGCAAAGTTACTTAATTTGCTAATTAAATGCGCTATTAATACTATATTTATTTATGATGATAGGGTTAATTATATTAAAAGTCTATTCTTTTTAGGGTACAATACTGGGTATATAAAGAAAAAAGTAGAGAATATGAAAAGTTCAGCCAGTAGTCGAGTCTTAATATTAAGGAAATATAGGTATATTAAAATAGGTATTGAAGAGGTGAATTGTTGGATAAACAAGTATTTTTAATAAATAAAAAGTAGAAAGACTAGATAAAATGAATTATTATTTGTATCTTTGTCGCCCGATTTATATAGTATTGCGACTTGGGAAAACTTGCTACATATAAAATAGAATTGAAGAACATGAAGGAAAACTCAGCTCATTATGAGTTTTCACTGACAAATCAGTTCTTCGCAGATATTGATGCTCCGGAGATTCAAAAAGGAAAACTGCAGGTGCAGTTGGATGTGAAGAAAACAATGGGCATTTATGTCTTGAATTTCCATATTGAGGGTTCTGTAGTTGTGCCGTGCGATCGCTGCTTGGATGATATGGAGTTGCCGGTAGAAACGGATGACACATTGAAGGTAAAACTCGGACTCGAATTTTCGGACGAAGACGATATGGTGATTGTGCCAGAAGAAGACGGTTATATTAACGTCGCTTGGTTTATGTACGAGTTTATCGCATTGAGCATACCGATGAAGCATGTGCATGCTCCCGGAAAATGTAATAAAGGGATGATGGGAGCCTTGAACAAACATTTGCGTACTTCTGCGGATGAAGAAGATGAAATGGATGACTTCTTGGATGAGGAGGAAATGACAGATGAGCCTTCAGAAGCACGTGAGATAGATCCGAGATGGAACGAATTGAAGAAAATATTAGATAATAATTAAATAAAAGTTTAGAAAAATGGCACATCCTAAAAGAAGACAATCAAAAACGAGAACTGCGAAGAGAAGAACTCATGACAAGGCAGTTGCTCCTACTTTAGCTATTTGTCCGAACTGTGGCGAATGGCATGTTTATCACACAGTATGTGGGGCTTGTGGTTATTACAGAGGTAAATTAGCTATCGAAAAAGAAGCTGCTCTTTAATAACTTGACGCTTTGTAGAACATCTTTGCATGTTCCAGGGAAATTAAAGCCGGAGAGCCATTTCGGCTCCCCGGCTGTTTTTTTATAAGCCACGAAATTAAGAAATGATGGAAAAAATAAATGCTGTAATTACGGGAGTCGGTGGATATGTACCTGATTATGTCCTGACAAACGAAGAATTGTCGAGAATGGTTGACACCAACGATGAGTGGATTATGACTCGTATCGGGGTGAAAGAAAGACGTATCCTGAACGAAGAAGGTTTGGGAACTTCATATTTGGCCCGTAAGGCTGCCAAGCAGTTGATGCAGAAAACGGACTCAGATCCGGCTTCTATTGATTGCGTGATTGTAGCTACTACAACTCCTGACTATCATTTCCCTTCTACTGCTTCTATTCTTTGTGACAAACTGGGATTGAAGAATGCGTATGCATTTGACTTGCAGGCTGCTTGTAGCGGATTCTTGTATGCCATGGAAACTGCTGCCAGCATGATTCAGTCTGGTCGTCATAAAAAAATTATCATTGTAGGTGCAGATAAGATGTCTTCAATGGTGAACTATGGAGACCGCGCTACATGTCCGATTTTCGGTGACGGTGCTGCGGCTTGCATGGTAGAAGCTACAACAGAAGACTATGGTATCATGGATTCTATCTTGCGTACAGATGGTAAAGGACTTCCTTTCCTGCACATGAAAGCAGGTGGTTCGGTTTGTCCTCCTTCTTATTTTACAATCGACAATAAGATGCATTATCTGTATCAGGAAGGTAGAACGGTATTCAAATATGCTGTATCTAATATGTCTGACGTAACGGCTCAGATTGCAGAACGTAATGGTTTGAACAAGGACAATATCAACTGGATTGTACCTCATCAGGCAAATCTGCGAATCATTGATGCGGTTGCTTCTCGTCTGGAAGTTCCATTGGATAAGGTAATGATTAATATCCAGCGCTATGGTAACACCAGTGCCGGAACTTTGCCACTTTGCTTATGGGATTATGAAAAGCAACTGAAGAAGGGCGATAATATCATCTTCACTGCGTTTGGTGCAGGATTTACCTGGGGTGCCTGCTATGTGAAGTGGGGTTATGACGGAAATAAATAAAGAAAGAATTAACACTACAGATAAAAAACGCATCCCAATCGATGCGTTTTTTTGTCTGTGAACTAATATTTACTTATGCACAAAGCCGGATTTGTGAATATTGTAGGTAATCCGAATGTCGGAAAATCTACTTTGATGAACTTGCTGGTGGGGGAACGCATCTCCATCGCGACTTTCAAGGCTCAGACAACTCGCCATCGTATTATGGGTATTCTTAATACGGAGGATATGCAGATTGTCTTCTCTGATACCCCGGGAGTATTGAAGCCTAACTATAAGCTTCAGGAGTCTATGCTCAACTTCTCGGAATCGGCATTGGTGGATGCAGACGTGTTGCTGTATGTCACTGATACGGTGGAAAAACCGGACAAGAATGCGGAGTTTATGGAAAAGGTGCGCAACTTGAAGGTGCCGGTTTTGTTGCTGATTAACAAGATTGACCTGACTAATCAGGAGGATTTGGTTAAATTGGTAGATGAATGGCACGAGATGCTGCCTGAAGCGGAAATTATTCCTATCTCTGCAATGGCCAAATTCAATGTGGATGTGGTGATGAAGCGTATTAAGGAGCTGTTGCCGGATTCTCCTCCTTATTTTGGAAAGGACCAATGGACGGATAAGCCTGCCCGTTTCTTTGTGACAGAGATTATTCGCGAAAAAATCTTGTTGTATTATGACAAGGAGATTCCTTATTCAGTAGAGGTCGTAGTAGAACAGTTCAAGGAAGACGAGAAAAGTATCCATATCAATGCGGTGATTTATGTGGAGCGTGATTCTCAGAAAGGTATTATTATCGGTCGTCAGGGAAAAGCCTTGAAGAAAGTGGCTACTGAAGCACGTAAGACGTTGGAACACTTTTTCCGTAAATCCATTTACCTGGAGACATTTGTTAAGGTGGATAAGGACTGGAGAAGCTCTGACAAGGAATTGAAAAATTTTGGTTATCAATTGGATTAATATCGGCTGCGAAGCCGTAAATGAAGATAATTATGGGAAATTTAGTTGCGATTGTGGGACGTCCCAATGTGGGAAAGTCGACACTGTTTAACCGTCTGACCAAGAGTCGTCAGGCGATTGTAAATGAACAGGCCGGTACAACCCGCGACCGACAGTATGGTAAGTCGGAATGGCTGGGAAAGGAATTCTCAGTAGTAGATACCGGAGGATGGGTGGTGAACTCGGACGATGTATTCGAGGAGGAAATTCGCAAACAGGTAATGCTGGCAATTGATGAAGCCGATGTCATTCTGTTTGTGGTAGACGTAATGAATGGAGTTACTGATTTGGATATGGAAGTAGCCGAAATCTTGCGCCGTTCCAAGACTCCTGTACTTTTAGTAGCAAATAAAACGGATAATAATGACCTGCAGTATAATGCGGCTGAGTTTTATTCTTTAGGCTTGGGTGATCCTTACTGTGTTTCTGCTTTAAGTGGAAGCGGTACAGGTGACTTGCTGGATTTGGTATTGAGCAAGTTCAAGAAGGAAACTCCTGAAATCTTGGATGATGATATACCTCGCTTTGCTGTGGTAGGACGTCCGAATGCCGGAAAATCGTCTATTATTAATGCCTTTATTGGAGAAGACCGTAATATTGTGACAGAGATTGCGGGTACTACGCGCGATTCTATCTATACCCGTTACAATAAGTTTGGTTTTGATTTCTATCTGGTCGATACAGCCGGTATCCGTAAAAAGAATAAAGTGAGCGAAGACTTGGAGTATTATTCAGTAATCCGCTCCATCCGCTCCATCGAAAATTCGGATGTATGTATTCTGATGCTGGATGCTACACGTGGTATTGAAGGTCAGGATTTGAACATCTTCTCTTTGGTACAGCGAAACCAGAAAGGACTTGTGGTAGTTGTCAACAAATGGGACTTGATTGAGGATAAAACGGTTAAGGTAATGAAAGGATATGAAGATGCGATTCGCAATCGTCTGGCTCCTTTTACTGACTTTCCGATTGTCTTTACATCAGCATTGACAAAACAGCGTATTCTGAAAGTGCTTGAACTGGCGAAGGAAGTTTACCAGGCACGTACGACAAGAATCCCGACAGCTCGTCTGAACGAGGAACTTCTGCCGCTGATTGAGGCTTATCCGCCACCTTCAAATAAAGGAAAGTATATCAAGATTAAGTATATTACACAGTTGCCGAATACACAGGTTCCTTCATTTGTGTTCTTTGCCAACTTGCCGCAATACGTGAAAGAGCCTTACCGTCGTTTCCTTGAGAATAAGATTCGTGAACGTTGGAAACTTTCGGGAACTCCGATAAATATCTTTATCCGTCAGAAATAAACGGTGAAACTATAGAATCTCTTGTTGCTACTTGTGTAATACAAGGACAACAAGAGATTTTTTTGATAAAAATCAGCATTTTTCTTGTGTGTTTAGAAAATTGTGTCTATCTTTGCACACGCAAACGAAAAACAAATGCCCAGATGGCGGAATCGGTAGACGCGCTGGTCTCAAACACCAGTGGAGTAACATCCATCCCGGTTCGACCCCGGGTCTGGGTACAGAGAGGTTGACTTGATTAAGTCAACCTTTTTTTATTACCAATCAATTCTTATGCTCCATGAAAAATCGTATTGCAGAGCTTGATTATCTGAAATCCATCTTTATTTTATTGATGATAGTGTTTCATCTTGTATATATCGGTGACAAATATCCATACGCTAAAGCTTTGGTTTATACTTTCCACATGCCTGCTTTCTTGATCATTTCCGGTTATGTCATGAACATAGCCAAGGGGATACGTCCGTTTCTGCGTACGATGTGGTGGATTTTTATTCCATACGCTGTGATGGAGACAGGTTATGTCATCATGTCTGCTATTCTGCCGGTTCGTGAATCAGTGGAGCATTTAAGTGTTTCTCTGTGGCTGGATAAATTGTTCTTGCATCCTTTGGGGCCCTATTGGTATCTTCATACGTTGATGCTGTGTGGACTTGTTTATTTATTGGTGGACAAATTGGCTGGAAAGTGGAGTAATACTGTTTCCGTCTTAATTATACTGGCCTTATGCTATGCCGTATTGTCAGCTTGTGGAATACTTTCTTTGATAAATGCACTTTACTTTACCGCTGGAGTGGCTTTGAGACGGAGCTCACTTGACTTCCGTACTTTCTTTTCAGCTTCATTCTGGGCTTTGCTGCCTGTAATATGGCTGGCTGCTGATGAGACAAATTTGAATAAATCAACTCTTTCCGGGGCAGCTCTGACTTATCTGATGATTAGTTTTCTGTTGGCTGTATATCGCTATTTACCTGATTGTTTGAAAAGGGGATTGGGCTACATAGGCTCTCATACCTTTGTACTGTTAGTGTTTTCTCCGGTATTTACAATGGCGGCGAAGCCTTTGGTACCTGTATTGGCTTTTGAACCTACCGGGATGCTCTTTTTATGTGTGTCCTTATGCTTCTGTGTAATCGGTTCGTTTGCGATAGCCTGGGTTATGGATAAGCTGAATTTATCCCGTTTCTTTTTGGGAAAAGCTCACATGCTTTCGTAGATAGACTTGGTTTGGTGACATCCTGTCAGTTCGTTGGAAAAAACGTGGTAAGAACTTTTCTGGCATCTTTTTTGTGGTTTATTTTATAGATGTTGAATTACTTATTTAAACACATAGAACTATGATTTCAGAAAAATTGCAAAATGCCATCAACGAGCAGATTACTGCGGAAATGTGGTCTTCTAACTTGTATTTGTCCATGTCTTTCTACTTGCAGAAAGAAGGTTTCGACGGTTTTGCTTCATGGATGCGTAAACAGTCACAAGAAGAATTGCAGCATGCTTATGATTTAGCTGATTACTTAGTTAAACGTGGTGGCGCAGCTAAAGTGGATAAAATTGACGTCGTTCCACAAGGATGGGGCAGCGTACAGGAAGTATTTGAACATGTATACAAGCACGAATGTCATGTATCCAGCTTAATTGACGAGTTGGTAAATGTCGCCTCTGAAGTAAAAGACAAAGCTTCACAGGATTTCTTGTGGGGATATGTTCGTGAACAGGTAGAAGAAGAAGCTACTGCACAGAACATTGTAGAGAAGCTCAGAAAATGTGGTGATGCAGCTGGCATTCTGTATTTGGATGACAAATTGGGACAACGTAAATAAACCACGTTTTTCATGAAATATTGATCCTGGATGGAAGCGGAATGATTTCTGCATCCATTCAGGATATTTTGTATCATAATTACACTATCCTTTTCGTTTTTCCACTATAAATTTTATCTTTGTCCCCCGTTATCAACCAATATTAGCGTCCGAAAAATGGGGGATTTTATATTAAGAGGGTGGAACTGGTGTCGTCGTTTTCGGCATCGTTGCGGATACGGAGTACATTCTCCTTCCGATTTCTTTTTTATTACGTTTGTCATTTACGAACGTTTGCCATTCTATGCCTATGCGCCATTGCATCACTTGAGACGTGTGGTGGCTTTTTTGCCTCATTATCGGGAAAAAGTCGATAAGTTCTTATTTCGTCTGATTAATCATCTACGGCCTTCTGTAGTATGGGAAGTGGGAACTGGCAGCGGAATAAGTACCCGTTATATGGCCGAAGCCAATGCAGGCATGCAGGTTTATACGTTCTCAGAACAATCGGAAGATGCAGTGAAACGGATTCTTTCCGGAAAATCTTCTATTGATTACCTGACCGGAAACTGTGAGGCAGATATGGATAGGTTGCTCAAGGAAGGTGTAAAGCCGGAAGTGGTACATATTGCCCATACTCCAGCATATAAGGAGATGTTTGAACGGCTGGTTCCGCTGGCAGGTAAACACACTTGTTTTATTATTGGTAATCCCTATGCTACTCCAGAGAAGAAAAGGTGGTGGAAAGAAGTTATAGCAGATCCTCGTACGGGAATTACATTCGACCTTTACGATGTCGGACTGGTATTTTTTGATAAAGAGCGTGTAAAGGAGCATCGTATCGTGAACTTTCTTTGACTTTAAGACCTTAAATATATGAAAATGACCAAGATTTATACCAAGACAGGTGATAAAGGTACCACCTCGCTGGTAGGAGGAGTACGTGTTTCAAAAGCTGATATACGTTTGGATGCATACGGAACCATAGATGAATTGAATTCTTTTATCGGATTATTGATTTCGGTAATGAAGGATGCAGAGCATGAAGAGTTATTGCGTTTTGTGCAGCATAAACTGTTTTCATTAGGCTCTTATCTGGCTACCGACTTGGAAAAGACTACTTTTCCGGTAGAGAGTCATATCTCAGTAGAGAACGTGCAGCGTCTGGAGCAGGCTATCGATGAGATAAACGCCTCTTTGCCATCGCTTGCAGGTTTTATCCTTCCGGGAGGGAGTTATCCGGCTTCCGTTTGTCATGTCTGTCGTACGGTCTGTCGTCGGGCAGAACGTCGGATTCAGGCCTTGGAAGAAAGTCTTTCCTATGAATTAGAGGATCAGGCAAAGTGTTTTGTGAACCGATTGTCTGATTATCTGTTCGTTTTGTCACGTCGGTTAAACAATTTAACAGACGAAAGCGAAATTTATTGGGATAAGCGTTGCGAGTGAAGGAATTTGTTATATTTTTGCGAATCAATATAAAGAAGTAAAACTGTTTAAAATTATATACTATGTATTGGACATTGGAATTGGCCTCAAAGCTGGAAGATGCTCCTTGGCCAGCAACTAAAGACGAGTTAATTGACTATGCAATGCGTTCAGGTGCTCCACTGGAAGTAATTGAAAACTTGCAGGAAATGGAAGACGAAGGAGAAATTTATGAAAGTATAGAAGATATCTGGCCTGATTATCCGAGTAAAGAAGATTTCTTCTTCAACGAGGAAGAGTATTAATAGCTGTCAGGGCAGATTAAAAGATTAAATCTCAGCGGGATGAACAAAGTATATTTGTTTGTCCCGCTGATGTTTTATAGTATTCCATCGGACTTTCTCAATAAAAGTTATAAACACGCGTTTCTCTCAACTTGTTTGATTCAAAATTTGTTCTTATTACAAAATGCACTATTTTTGTGCACAAAGAAAAGAATTGATAACCCGTTATTTTGTGAATTATGAAAAGATTGCTGTTGATGGCGCTGGCTGCTGCCATGCTGACTCCGGCTTGTGGAAATAATGCTGGTAAAGAAACCAAGGCTGAAGTACAGGAGAGTGCAGCTGTACAAGCCAACGTTATTCATCTGACTAAAGCTGATTTCCTGGCTAAGGTATATAATTATGAGAAGAATCCGAAAGAATGGAAATACGAAGGTGATAAACCGGCTATTGTGGATTTCTATGCCACTTGGTGTGGTCCATGTAAGGCTATCGCCCCGGTACTGGAGAAACTGGCTGCGGAATATAAAGGAAAGATTGTGGTCTATAAGATTGATACAGATAAGGAGCCTGAGTTGTCCGCTGCTTTTGGTATACGCAGCATCCCGACCCTTCTGTTCATTCCGGCAAAGGGAACTCCTCAGGTAGCGCAAGGAGCCTTGCCTGAAGAAGCTTTGAGAAAGACCATTGACGAGTTTTTATTGGGAAAGAAATAAATTTCTGATAAGAAAAAAATGAGGAGGGCCTGAAGTTGTTGGAATTTCAGGCCCTCATTGTATGTTTCTATCTACGGTTGCTGTCTTCAATCAATTCACGGATTGTCTGGTTCAATTCCTTTTCTTTCAGTAGTTGCTCCAGTGTGAGGTGCATTCTCCATCGCCAGTAATGCCGTGGATGGGCTGGTATGTTAATGCGCTCTCCTTCTATATCCGGATTGCGTAGCTGTTCGTTGATGCTCATCCAGTCCTGCCATGCCAAAATGCAGAGCAGTGAAGGGCTTTTCAGGTGATGGAATACGATGTCCTTACAGAGCCATCCGGGAGCATGTACGGGAATCTCTCCCTGATGATGCATTTCCTGATGATAGAAGCGCTCCGTGAGGGCTGGGTCTTCTTCCCACCATCCGCGGAAAGTGGACATGTCGTGCGTACCGATGGTGCATACCGATAGGAACGGATAGTTTTCAGGGTGTCCGAAGTCTTCGTACATTTGTTTGGGCATGCGTTGGATTTCAAGTGAGAGTATCTGCAACTGCCTCATTACCCAGGGCACACACTCCGGAACCATACCTAAATCTTCTCCGCATACTAACATAGGAGTGGATTGGGTGAGAACCGGAAGTTTTTTCATGGCTTCCTGATACCAGAATTCGTTGTGGCGCTGGTAGTAGTAATGATTGTACAGATGGTTGAAGGCTCCCTGTTGCTTCCAGTTCAGCTGTTGGAATACGGAATCATTCTGTACAGCAATTCTAGGATGGAGTTTCTCGGCGTCGTGGTGGTCTGTGACAAACAGCACGTTGCTGATCAGGGAATAAAGCCCTTCTTTTAGTTTCAGGCTATCCTCGTCTTCTTTTCCATTGAAATAAGCTTCCACTTTTCGCTGGGTATCAAACTCCGGCAGTAATGCGTAGCCTCTTTTTCCGTTGGGCGTGATAAAATGTTGCCGTACGTATTCACTTTGTGTGCCGAAGACTTCTTCCAGCACCTTGTCGTTGATAAACGGCTGTGTCATGAACTCTCGGTCCAGATTCAGACCAAAGCTTCTGATTTCATCCATGCTAAGGGGAAGGGAAGGAGAGAACTGTCCGAGCAGACCGTGTACCGAATGGTCGGGAATTTCCCAGATGCGGAAAAAGCCTAAGATATGGTCGATGCGGTAAGCTGTAAAGTATTCTGCCATCTTGGAGAAACGGCGGCGCCACCAGCGGTAATTGTCTTTTTCCATCACTTCCCAGTTATAGGTTGGGAATCCCCAGTTTTGTCCGTTGACGGAGAAAGCATCGGGAGGAGCACCTGCCTGACCGTTGAGGTGGAAATAATGAGGTTCTACCCAGGCTTCTACGCTGGAACGGCTGATACCGATGGGGATGTCGCCTTTTAGCAGAATACCTTTTGCTCTGGCATACGTACTTACGGCGAGCAGTTGCACGTGCAACTGGTATTGCAGGTAATAGTAGAAGGCGATTTTGGTATAGGCTTTGTTTCCGGGCGTACACAGTTTGGCTATTTCATTGGTTTCGTAGGTAGAATATTTCGGCCAGTGATTGAAGTCCGGTGTACCATACGAGTCGCGCAGGTAGCAGAAAGCAGCATAAGGCTGAAGCCATTCCTCATTATGCTGGAAGAAGTTCAGGAACTCTTCCGAGGCAAGTACTTTTTTTCCCTCCATCTGGTATACTTTCCTCAGGTAGTCCATCTTCAGTTTATTGGCCTTTTCATAATCCATCATGGGAAGGGAATTCACTTCGATGCGTGCTTTTTCGAACGCTTCTGCGGCTTTCTTGTCCTTCAGGGCAGGGAGCTGGCGAAGGTCGATGTACATCGGGTGAAAAGCGTAGATTGAGATGCTGTTATAAGGGTAAGAGTCAGTCCACGTGCCGCTCATAGTCGTATCATTGATGGGAAGAATCTGAATTGCTTTCTGTCCGGTCTCATCTGCCCAGTCGGCCAGTAGCTTCAGGTCACCGAAGTCGCCAACACCGCAACTGCCTTCCGAGCGAAGGGAGAATACGGGAATGGCGCAGCCGGCTATCCGTTGCGGGGCATCGTCAAAGAATACTTCCGTTTCCATGGGCAGGTAGGTTTCTCCGCGTTGCAACGGTTGCAGAGGGAATATCCGGTTCGGGCGGGTTTCCCATTTTTCTACGGCTCCGGTCTCTTCATGAATGGCCACGAACTTATACTCAAAAGGATATTCTAATGAGGAGGCATCCAGTGTCAGGTGCCATACGTTGGGTTGTACTTCCTTCATTCGCAGCGGGCGGCAGTACTCCCAACTGCCCAGTGCCGCACAGCTACCGATGAGGCCCAGGCGCTGTCTGTGGGTACTCAGGCCGGGGCAAAGTGCGCGGAAGGTGATACACCTGCCGGTATTGTCAGACAATCGGGAAGGTTGCTCCAGCGCATACGTATTGTTGAAAGCCGATGTATAGCGGTAGGCATCTTGTGGCAGATCTCTCCAGCAGTCTTCTACGAGGTAGTGCTGTTGTTGCAGGTTGCCCGGATAGAACGAATGGGGGATGGCGCCAAATTCCTGGCGTACAAGGGTTCCTTGACGGCTTACGGCATAACGGTAGCAGATAGGTTCGGAAGGGTGAAAGTCGAATTCTGCCTTTCCGGTCCATTCTTCTCCGTTGCGGGTAGTCATTTCTACGGTATGTTGTATGTGATTCTGGCTGAGAAGCACGCACAGGCTTTCTCCCCAGACTGTACGGTATTGTATGCGAAAAGTAATTTTCATATCTTATGTATTAGTTGTGGCTCATAGTTTTGTCCAAAAATAATGAATCTCATGGATTCATGCAAATAAAAAACCTCCGGATGTCCTTTCGGCTTCCGGAGGTTCCCTCGTGTAAGATGTGAGGATGGATTTAATAATAATGAATTAAAAAATGAGATTATGCGTCGATATTTGCATACGTCGCATTTTTCTCGATAAATTCACGGCGTGGACCTACATCGTCGCCCATTAGCATGGAGAATATATAGTCGGCTTCGGCCGCGTTTTCGATATTTACCTGTTTCAGGATACGGGTTTCCGGATTCATGGTAGTTTCCCACAGCTGTTCCGGATTCATTTCACCCAAACCTTTGTAACGCTGGGTGTGGATGCCTTGTTCGTTTCCTTCACCATATTTCTGGATGAAAGCCTGACGGGCTTCGTCTGTATAGCAGTATTCGCTGATTTTACCCTTGCTGCATTTGTACAACGGAGGAGTAGCGATATACAGGTGACCACCCTGAATTACTTCAGGCATATAGCGGTAGAACAGTGTCATGATCAGTGTGTCGATGTGAGAACCATCGACATCGGCATCGGTCATGATGATGACCTTGTGGTAGCGCAGCTTGTCAATGTTGGCTTTCTTGCTGTCTTCTTCGCCGTCCACACCGAAACGTACGCCCAGCGCCTGAATGATGTTGTTCACTTCATCGCTTTCGAACGCTTTGTGCCACATAGCTTTTTCCACGTTCAGAATCTTACCGCGCAATGGCAGGATGGCCTGGAACTGACGGCTTCTTCCTTGCTTGGCCGAACCACCTGCAGAATCACCCTCGACGAGGAAGAGTTCGCATTCTTCGGCTACACGGCTGGAGCAGTCGGCCAGTTTTCCCGGCAGTCCGCCGCCGCCCATCGGACTTTTACGCTGAACCGATTCGCGGGCCTTACGGGCAGCCACACGTGCGGTAGCAGCCAGTACCACTTTGTCGACAATAATCTTTGCTTCTTTCGGATGTTCTTCCAAGTAATAAGTCAGGGCTTCTCCCACAGCTTGATTCACAGCACCGCTCACTTCGTTGTTACCCAACTTGGTCTTGGTCTGCCCTTCAAACTGAGGTTCCGATACTTTTACAGAAATCACGGCAATCAGTCCTTCGCGGAAGTCTTCACCTGAGATTTCCACCTTGGCTTTTTCAAGAGCCTTGCTTTCTTCTGCATATTTCTTCAATACACGTGTCAGTGCCATACGGAATCCGGCTTCGTGTGTACCACCTTCGATGGTGTTGATGTTGTTCACATACGAGTGAAGGTTTTCGCGGAATCCGGTGTTGTACATAATGGCGCATTCAATGGGAATACCTTGTTTTTCGGTATTCAAGTAGATTACGTCATCAATAAGCGGTGTATTGTTGGAATTCAGAAAACGTACGAATTCTTTTACGCCTTCTTCTGAGTGGAATTTTTCCTGCTTGTAAGAACCATCTTCCTCCTTTACGCGCTTGTCGGTCAGGGTGATGGTGATTCCTTTGTTCAGGTAAGCCAGCTCGCGCATGCGAGCCTGAAGAATGCTGTATTTGTATTCGGTTACGGTGAAGATACTTCCATCCGGCCAGAAAGTCTGGCGTGTACCGGTAATGTCGGTTGTGCCCACTTCTTTTACGGCATACAGCGGTTTTCCGCATTCATATTCCTGCTGGTAGATTTTTCCGTTGCGGAATACGTTGGTGGTCATGTGAGTAGACAAGGCGTTCACGCAGGATACACCCACACCGTGCAGACCTCCGGAAACCTTATAGGAACCTTTGTCGAACTTACCTCCGGCATGAAGCACGGTCATTACGACTTCGAGGGCTGATTTTTTTTCTTTTTCGTGGAAATCGACCGGAATACCGCGACCGTTGTCTTGTACGGTAATCGAGTTGTCTTCGTTGATAGTTACTTCTATATGTGTACAATAACCGGCAAGGGCTTCGTCAATGGAGTTGTCCACTACCTCGTAGACCAGGTGATGCAAGCCTTTTTCGCTGATGTCGCCGATATACATGGCGGGGCGTTTACGAACGGCCTCCAGTCCTTCCAGCACTTGGATACTGCTGGCCGAGTAGTTGCTTCCGCTGTTCTGTGTCAGTTCTTCACTCATGTTTTTTCTTCGTTTTTTTAAGCTTTCAAAGATACTAAAAAAACTGGAACGAAGCGATTTTCAGCACTCTAAAAATCGTGAAAAAGACATGAACCGAGTCTATACGACAAAAGGCTAGATGTAATCATCCAGCCTTAATATCTTTCTTGCGTCAAGCGTAGACTTAAGCCAATTTGCTGATGTGAGCAGCCAGTTTAGACTTCAAGTTAGCAGCCTTGTTCGCGTGGATAATGTTGCGCTTAGCCAGCTTATCCAACATTTTCTGTACACTAGGATACAATGCAACAGCTTCAGCTTTGTCTGTAGTTGCACGAAGTTTCTTCACTGCGTTACGCATTGTCTTAGCATAATATCTGTTGTGAAGTCTTCTTTTTTCTTCCTGTCTGATTCTTTTAATAGATGATTTGTGATTTGCCATCTCGACTAATCTTTAATATTGTTCTTGATTTTTGTTTATTATGTAGCCCGTGGGGGAATCGAACCCCCCTTTCAAGAATGAAAATCTTGCGTCCTAACCGATAGACGAACGGGCCATCCTTTATTTCAGGAAGAACTCCTGAAGTCTCACGAGGATACATATCTCTCGTTTGCGGATGCAAAGGTAGGAAGAATTTTGAAATCTCCAAAACATTCGCTTCTTTTTTTATCAAATTTGTTGCGTTTTTCTTTATCCCCCTCCATTAAGAGGGATTCTTTTTGTTGTTTTCTATGTTTCCCATAGCCAAACTCTATGTTTCTCTTTCGTAAAACTTACGGTTCCGCCTTGAAAAACGTAGGTTTCGCGGGAAGGAAACATAAAAAGTGTCTCGTGGTGTGAAGAAAAAGTTTACGGGTTTTGTTTGTTTTGTATAAGGACTTTTTCTATCTTTCGTCCGCAAAAATAGATTTTATATTTAGGATAATTTGAAAGATGGAATGCTGTAAATTAAGGTCCGTCGGCCTGTATAATGGAAAGGTCTGTCTGGCAGAATGGGGAGATAAAGAAGGGGAGCCTTCTTCTTTCCAGGTGTTGGCTGAGTGCACGGAATTAGTGTATGTGCGTTTACGTACGTTGGAGGCGGTGGCCTCTTTTCGTTTTTTAGAGAGGGCTCTTGCCGTGATGGCGCATTATGACATGCCTGTTTTTGCCATGGCTTCTTCGGCCGGAAGTTTTTCTGTAGTGACGGGGGCGGATGCTTCTGCTTTGCAGAACGTTTGTAAGGAACTTTCCGTATTTGCGGAAGTGACGGTAGAGAAAGAGGTGGAAGTGATATGTGTACAAGAGGCGGATGATCGCAAAGGGAAGATGTCGGAAAAAAGTCTGGTGACTTTGCTAAAGGATATTCCTTTGCTGATGGTATCTTCTGAGGAAGGTTCGGGCAGTGTTTCGCTGACGGTACGGAGAAAGGACCGTGACAAAGTGCTGAATTTGTTCTTTTCTTGCTGATATGTTGCAGAAGTTGGATGGAGTAGTGCTGCACGTAGTCAGGTACAGTGACAAATCGAATATTGTGCATATCTATACTTGTCAGCATGGAAGTATGTCGTTTGTGATACCTGCCACGCGTTCGCGCAAGTCGCTGGTAAACGGGGCGTTGTTTCGTCCGCTTTCCCTGGTTGAGGTAGAAGCCGATGTGCGTTCCCGTACTTCTTTGCCTCCGGTGAAGGAAGCAAGATTGTCTTATCCGTTGGAGTCTGTGCCTTACGATCCGTACAAATTAAGTATCGCGATGTTTTTGGCTGAGTTCTTGTCGCATGCCTTACGCGAGGAAGGGAAGAACGAACCGCTGTTTGCTTATTTGGTGTCGTCTATTCGCTGGCTGGATGCCTGCCGGAGTGATTATGCTAATTTTCACCTGGTGTTTCTGATCAGGTTGTCCAGGTTCTTGGGTTTTTATCCTAATCTGGAAGATTATCGGGAAGGTAGCTGGTTTGATATGCTGAATGCATGTTTCGTAGAGAACAAGCCTTTGCATGGCATCTGTCTGTCTCCTGAGGAGTCGTCGCACATCTGCCAGTTGGCACGTATGAATTATGAAACGATGTTTCTTTTCGGTATGAACCGTATGGAGCGGCAGCGTTGTCTGACTGTGATGATGGAATATTATCGTTTGCATCTTCCGGAATTCCCTGAACTGAAATCGCTTGATGTGCTGAAGGAACTTTTTGCTTGATGTGCGATAATGATAGAATAAGAAAAACGGGACTCTCCTTTCATTTGAGAAAAGAGAATCCCGTTTTTTGGATGGGGATATAAATGAGATTATCCCAGCAATTCTTTTACTTTGGCAGAAATTGCTCTGCCTTCAGCCAGACCAGCCAGTTCTTTAGAAGCTACTCCCATCACTTTACCCATGTCTTTTCCGCTGGTAGCACCTACACGGGCAATAATTTCTTTCAGTTTAGCTTCCAGTTCTTCCGGAGAAAGCTGTTTCGGAAGGTATGCTTCAATCACGCGTACCTGAGCCATTTCTTCTTCTGCCAGGTCAGCGCGACCTTGTCCTTCGTATACAGAAGCTGAATCTTTTCCTTGTTTCACCAGTTTCTGCATGATTTTCAGGGCTGCATCATCGGTCAGGGTATCGTTGGCACCCGGAGCGGTTTTGGCTTCCAGAAAACATTTCTTTACGTTGCGCAAAGTCTCCAGTCTGACTTTGTCTTTGGCTTTCATTGCCTCTTTGATATCGTTGCTAATCTGTTCAAATAAATCCATATTCATTATAAAGTTTAAATGTTGTCCTCTTTGTGATGTTTAGAAAGTAATTGTCATAGAGCCGGTGTTGTTTGCAGCTTCCGGTTCCGGTGCAATCTTTTCTTCTGTAGTCGCTTTTGAACGGATATTCTCCAGTTCCATCTTGGTGCGCTTGTAGGTAGGAGTTGTTTCTACCATGCTGATGATGTCATCGTTGGCCAAGTCTTCCTGACTGAAGATGTAGATATTCGGACGTTTTTTGCGAATGCTGCTCTTCAGGATGCTCTTTCCGTAGTAGTCGCTTCGACGTTCGTCCTTCTTTTGCTCTTCTTCTTCCAGATCGTCCAGGCGTTTCTGCTCTTCAAGTGAACGCTGTTTGAGCACATTGTCCATTCCGGGAACGTCTTTGATACCGAATCCCGTAGCCAGAATGGTGAATTTCACTTTGTTTTCCAGGGTTTCATCAGTGTAAAGACCCCATTTGGTTTCTACGTCCTTGCCAAACTTGCTCATGAATTCATGGATTTCATCCATTTCACCCATCATCAGTTCGCTGTTCGGGCTATAGGTAATTACGAACAACACTTTCTTGGAGTTGAAAATATCGTTGTTGTTCAGCAATGGGGAATGAAGGGCATCGGTAATAGCCTGTGTGACTCTTCCTTCGCCTTCTCCGTATCCTGTACTCATGATTGCTACACCACCGTCCTTCAACACGGTTTTCACATCGTTGAAGTCCAAGTTGATGATACCTCTCAAGGTAATGATTTCTGCAATACTCTTTGCGGCGATAGACAGTGTGTCGTCTGCCTTTCCAAAGGCATTCATTACACTGATGTCGGAATATACATCGCGCAGGCGTTCGTTGTTGATAACCAGCAGGGCATCTACATGCTTGCTCATTTCTTCCACTCCGTCAAGAGCCTGGTCGATTTTCTTGTTACCTTCGAACAGGAAAGGAATGGTCACGATACCTACGGTCAGGATTTCCATGTCTTTAGCCGTTTTGGCGATGATAGGAGCTGCACCGGTTCCGGTTCCACCACCCATACCAGCTGTGATGAATGCCATGCGGCATCCGTCGTTCAGCATATTCTTGATGTCTTCGATGCTTTCTTCAGCAGCAGCACGTGCCTTGGCCGGACGGTTTCCGGCACCTAGTCCTTCGCTACCCAATTGTAGTTTCCGGAGTACGGGTGATTCTTCCAGCGCCTGGTTATCCGTGTTGCAGACCACAAATGTCACATCATGGATACCTTCTTTGTACATGTGGTTAACGGCATTACCGCCGCCGCCACCCACACCAATTACTTTTATTATATGTGGAGAGTCTTTCGGAAAATCGAAAGGTACCATTGTTTCGTCTGACATAATCCTAATATGTTTATGTAAATGAATAATCAGTTATCTTTTAATATTTCATCAGAAAGGTTTGTAACTTTCTTGGCAAAGAGGTCAAACCAACTGTTTTCTTTTTTCTCCTTGTTGATTTTCTTCTCCAATTCATTCAGTTCTTCTTCCTTTTCAGCGAGGTGCATGCGCCGTGCATTTTCTACTTCTTTCAATGCAGCTTTGTATTTCTTCTTGCTGAGAAGTAGACTGGCTTCTTCTACGTATGCGGTATATTCTTCCAATCGTTTACGGTTACGTTCTTCTTCCTGACGTTTTTTCTCTTCATTGATTTTGCGAATACGTTCGGCTTCTTCTTCCGCTTTTCGTCTGGCTTCTTCTGCCTGAATACGTTCAGCTTCTTTGCGTTTAGCTTCTTCTTCCTTTTCTTTTATTTCGTCAATGAAGTCCAGTTGATGTCCTTTCCGTGGGTCAATCTTAAGGCAATTTTCTTTTCCTTCTGCCAAGAGTCCGATGAGTGTGTTTTGTGTACCGTCTTTCGGTAACTGTAGGGCACCGGTTAAAGTGATATTTCCACCTTTTGCGATACGGATTTTTTCAATTTTGGTAATTTGCTTGAACGCTTCATCCATATTGGGCATATTAGATGCTCCACCGGTGAGAACCAGCCCCGCCAGCAGTTTGTCACCGTATTCAGACACCATAATCTGATTCCATACATTGGAAATAATCTCGTTGATACGAGCCTCAACAATGTATTCAAGTTTATGAGCGGGAACGGAACATTTACCTTCAATGCTATATTCTTGTTCATCCACAGCTTCGTCATCTTCTGTCGGAGGAGTCAGAGCGCATCCGTAGCGTATTTTCAATTGTTCTGCATCTTCTTCTTCGATTTGTAAGCTACAAATATCTTTGGTGATATTGTTACTTCCCAATGGAATAACTGCCAGGTGACGCAAGATATTGTTTTTATATACGGCCACGGTAGTTGTATCTGCTCCTAAATCGACGAGTGCACAACCTGAGCGTTTTTCACTGTCGGTTAGAACTACATTGGCGGTAACGACCGGAGACAGGAAGTAATCTGCTATTTCATACTTAGTCTGGTTGAAGCATTTGGTAATTCTATCTTTAAGAGTATGATGTGCGATAATATTCAAATAACGCCCTTCAATACGGTCTGCTGAAATACCGACAGGTTCAGTCAGCAGATTGTTTCCTACTTTGTATTCCTGCGGTTCCACATCCAGGATTTCCTGATCTATCAGAGAGATTTCCCGGTTGCTTTCCATGAGTGATTCAATCAGCGCCTGTGATATTTTAGTTTCTTCTCCTAATTGCTTGGTTACATTATTACGTGTACTCCGTATGGATTGTCCGCCTATTCCTACATAGACTTTTTTGATAGAAGCTTGCAAATCTTCTTCTAGCTTCTGGATAATGGAGACTAGTACCTGTGTGGTTTTGTCCAAATTGAAGATTGCTCCTTTTTTGATGCAATCTGATGAAGGAGTATTGGCATAGGCAAGAATCTGAATGCTTCCATCTGCATTCTTTTTGCCGGCGATTCCTGTAATGTGAGTCGAACCCAGTTCGATAGCTGCTATAAAATCTGTTACTGCCATATCTTAGTCTTCTTTTTTTGTTCCGATAATTTGATTGTTAAACTCAATACTGATCCGCTCATATTTGTTCCAGCCGATACGGTTGAGCACTTTGCTGTAAAACGTTTGCAATTTACTGAATTTTTCTTCAAAATCAGTGGCTTTCCCTAAAAAAAGAATGTGATCGCCTACTCGGGGAACAATTTCCAGTTCTTTTTTAGGGGTTACGTTTATCTGCTCTACTTGAGCCTTCCAAAACGGGTTGCGCTGTAGGTATAGTCCTAGTTCATATAATTCTTGCTGAGCAAATTTCCGGTCGATAAATCCTGTGGCAACTGCTACATGAATAGGCTTTCCTGTGGCATTCATAATTTTTCCGGAATGATCAATGTAGTAATTGTCCCCATTGCTGCTCATGACTCGTAAGAGGGGGATACGTTGGTAGATTTCGACTCCAACTTTTCCTCCTGAGGTAAGATAGCATTCAGCTCTGCTGATGAAGGGATGTTGTGAAAGGGTCTCTTCCAACTGGCGGACATTGATTGTGCCAATACGCTTTTCTCCCGGATATAGTTTCTTTTGCTTTAGTAACTTGGTTACTTCTGCTTCAGTAATAAAACCGTAGTCAATGCTGTCTTTGACAACCAATTCCATACCCTTGCAGACCTGATTTTCGGGTTTGCGGTTAAATACGGTAACAGCTACTACAAGATAAATAGAAACCATTACAAGAATGCAGAGTATGAGAATTCGTTTAATCATCTATCTTTTAGTAATTCATAAATTTGTGGAACGTAATTGTCAATATCTCCAGCTCCAAGCGTAATAAGTACGTCCAGTTTTTTATTTTTCAGCACTTCCATAATCTGCTCTTTGGAACACATGCTTTTTTCTATGCCCGGTCGTAAATTGTCATAAATAAGTTGACTGCTTACTCCAGGAATAGGAGCCTCTCTGGCTGGGTAGATATCCAAAAGAATCACTTCGTCTAATAATGACAGACTATCGGCAAAATCCTGATAGAAATCACGGGTACGCGTGTAAAGATGCGGTTGGAATACAGCCGTGATTTTCCGGTTAGGATATAATTTACGGATAGAACTTACGCTCTGCCGGATTTCTTCCGGATGATGTGCATAGTCACTTAGAAAGACAATGTGTGAGTTCTTTATCTTGAAATCAAAGCGACGGTCCACACCTCTGAACTGTGGCATTGCAGCCTTTATTTCTTCTGTGGTGGCACCTCCGATTTGTGCTAAAGCCATAGCGGCAATACCGTTTTCAATATTGACAAAGACTGGTACTCCTAACTGCACGTTGGTGATGTTGCCTAAAGGAGATATGTAGTCGAAATAAATTTCACCGTCATCAATACGGATATTTTCAGCATGGAAGTCTCCTTTTTCGGTAGAGTAGGTGTACACGGTAACTCCCGGCTGTACATCAGGTTTCAGTTCCAGTCCTTCCTTAATAATCAGGTATCCGTCCGGACGGATAAGTGAGGTGTATTTACGGAAACTTTCCAGATAAGCTTCGTGCGTACCGTAAATGTCCAGATGGTCTGAATCGGTGGCGGTAATTACCGTAGCATACGGAGTCAGCCAGTGGAATGAGCGGTCGAATTCGTCTGCTTCGATAACTACGTAGTCACTTTTATCCGATAATAACAGATTGGTCTGGTAGTTCTTGGAAATACCTCCTAAAAATGCATTGCATCCCACGTGCGAATGGTCCATCAAGAAAGCGGCCATGGTAGAGGTGGTCGTTTTTCCATGGGTTCCGGCTACGCACATTCCTTTCTCAGTCTGAGTCAACATTCCCAGTACTTGGGCACGTTTGTGAATCTCAAACTGATGTTCCTGGAAATAAACTAATTCTTGATGGCTTGTAGGGATAGCAGGGGTATAGACCACCAGTGTGGTTTCCGGATGAAGAAATGCTTCTGGAATGAGAGATACACTCTCTTCATAATGAATGTCTGCTCCTTCTGCAATCAGTTTCTCTGTCAGCTCGCTTGGAGTGCGGTCATAACCGCCTACTTTTTTCCCTTTTGACAGGAAATAACGTACCAGGGCACTCATGCCTATGCCTCCGGCCCCAATGAAGTAGACTGCTTGTATGGTATTAATGTTCATGACTTTCTTTATATTTTAATGCTAGCTTGCAGACTTCCTTAGCGATGATGTTAGCAGAGTCTTTAATAGCCAGTTTGGTAATGTTGCTACTTAATTCTTTCAATAAATCGGGTTTGTGAACCGCTTCGATGGCAGTATCCAGCAGTTTTTGAGTTGCTTCACTATCTTTAATGTAAACAGCTGCATTTTTGTTGACAAGTGCCAGTGCATTTTTTGTCTGGTGGTCTTCTGCCACATTGGGAGAAGGTACCAGGATGACTGGTTTGCCTAGCAGGCAGAATTCGGAAATAGAACCAGCACCTGCACGGCTGATTACCACATCTGCAGCACTATAAGCTGCAGCCATGTCGGATATGAAGTCGGTTACGTGTAACATCGGAAGTTCTCCGTAAGCCTTTACAGCTTGTTTGGCCTCATTGATATAGATTTTTCCGGTCTGCCAGATAAATTGCACTCCTGATTCTTTGATCTTGTCGAATCCCTGCATCATGCAGTTGTTGATTGTACGTGCTCCCAGGCTGCCTCCGATAATTAGAATGGTCTTTTTCTCTGGGTCTAATCCGAACGAGCGGATGGCTTCTTCACGTGATATGTTTTTGTTCAACAATCCTTGTCTGACTGGATTTCCAGTCAGAATGATTTTGTTTTTATCAAAGAACCGTTCCATCCCTTCGTATGCCACGCAGATCTTTTCAGCTTTTTGAGCTAATAACTTATTTGTGACTCCGGCATAAGAGTTTTGTTCCTGTATCAGCGTGGGAATACCCATCATGCCTGCCATTTTCAGGGTAGGACCACTGGCATAGCCCCCTACGCCTACAGCAGCATGAGGTTTGAAGTTCTTTATGATTTTACGGGCCATCAGCTGACTTTTGAATAACTTGATAAGTACGCTGATGTTTTTTAATAAATGTTTTCTGTCAAATCCAGCGACCGGTAATCCGATAATCTTGTAACCTGCGGCAGGAACGCGTTGCATTTCCATTCGTCCTTCTGCTCCGATAAACAAAATCTCAGTGTCCGGATATAATTCCTTTATGGCGTTGGCTATGGAAACGGCGGGAAAAATATGTCCTCCCGTGCCACCTCCACTTACTATGATGCGTAATTTTTCTTCCATATTCTTATGTGATTTACCTGCAAAGGTAAGAATAAACTTTTAAACGGATTTCTCCTGTGGTATGATATTATTTTCGGGAGCAACCTCCTGAGGCTGTATCGTTTGTTGTGCGAGCAACTCTTCTTCTCGTTGACGTTTCAAGTCATTTACATATCGGCTGATGCTTAGAATCATTCCAATGTAGACGCAATTTACAAGAGTTGAAGTACCCCCTTTACTGATGAGTGGCAAAGGCTGTCCGGTGACAGGCATGATTCCTACAGCTACCAGCATGTTAAATGTGGCCTGCAACACAAGCAGAATCCCAATGCCCGTAACGAGAAATACGTAATATGACTTGTCACAATTCCTGGCTATTTTGGCAATTCTCATCAGAAGCAGGATGTAAAGAATGGCTACGAAAGCTCCTCCTACAAGTCCTAATTCTTCTATGATGATGGCATAGATAAAGTCAGAAAAAGCTTGTGACAAGAAATCGCGCTGCACGCTGTTTCCCGGGCCTTTTCCTAAAATATGGCTGCTTGCAATGGCTATATTGGCATGGGCTATCTGTGCGTCATTGTCAATGTCAAATTTTGCAGCCGGTATTTCACTTTCATCAAAATGGTTGTTTAAACGGCTCTGCCAGGTTACCATACGGTGAAGACCAATTTTATCCCAGGCTTCTCCTGGAATATATTTGATAGTTCCTACACCAATGATGATGCAGGCAATACCGATACCAGCAAGTAACCCGAGTTGCTTGAAAGGGACTCTCCCTACAAACATGAGAAGAAAAACACTTCCCGCCAACAGAACTGCTGTAGAAAGGTTTTCACTCACAATGAGTCCACAAGTTGCAGCCGTAATACCGCATATATACTTAAATGCTTTTTTGTTGGCTCCATTTTCTTCCTGCATGCGCGAAAGAATGAATGCGACGGTAATGATGGTTGCCATTTTTGCGACTTCTGAGGGCTGGAACTGAATGAAACCTAAATCAATCCATCGTTTGGCCCCGTTGGTAAGAGCACCAATCACGAATACGGCTATCAGTAATCCCCATGAGATAGGTAGCAAGGCGATAAAAGTCTTGAACCAGCGGCAGGGAATATTATGCACAATCCATACAGCGATGGTGCCAACCATCAGCAATGTCAGATGGTTGGTAATTGGTCCCCAGTGGTCTCCACTTTTATAGGTAAGCGTACTGGATGCACTGAATACCTCTACAATGGATATCAAGCAGAGGAACAGATAAATAATCCAGATAGCTTTATCCCCTTTAAAAAAGTTTTTTAGCAAATCCATGTGCTATGATTCTAACTTTTTAATGATGCTTATAGGTTTCTTACACACTCTTTAAACTGGTCGCCTCGGTCCTCATAACTTTTAAACAGGTCAAAGCTTGCGCAGCACGGACTTAGCAATACGGTTTCTCCTTTTTTTGCCATGTTGTAAGCCGCATTTACAGCATCAGGCATGCTCTGTACGTCTACAATCGGAAGACCAAAGTTGTCGAAAAAGTCGTGCAGCTTTTCGTTGTGGAGTCCCAAGAATATCAGTCCGCTACATTTCTCTTTTACAAGGTCGGCAATCTCATTGTAGTCATTTCCTTTGTCTTTTCCTCCCAAGATTAAGATGGTTTTAGTCTTCATGCTTTGAAGGGCATACCAGCATGAGTTGACGTTCGTAGCTTTTGAGTCGTTGATATAATCCACTCCTTTCACACGTGCTACCTTTTCCAGTCTGTGCTCTACGCCTTTGAAATCATTCAGAGCTTCGCGGATGCATTCTTTGCGGATGCCTGCAATGTTAGCAGAAATACCGGCAGCCATAGAGTTGAAGAGGTTGTGAGTTCCAGTCAGAGCTAGCTCCTCCTGTTCCATATTGAATGCGATAGGACGGGTGAAGTACACCTTGTTTTCTTCGGTAAAGGCAGCTACTCCTTCTTCGTTCTTTTCTGCGAATGGGAAGTATTGTCCGTGAATACCGTATTTATGAAGTTCCTTCTGTATGATAGGGTCATCGTTCCAGAAAATGAAAGCATCATCATCCGTTTGGTTCTGAATAATGCGGAATTTGGCATCCACGTAATTCTGCATTTCGAATCCGTAACGGTCCAGATGGTCTGGAGTAATGTTCATCAGCACGGCGATATTGGCATGGAACTTATACATGTTGTCGAGCTGGAAGCTGCTGAGTTCAATGACATAATAGTCATAGTTACATTCAGCTACCTGATAAGCCAGACTTTGCCCAATATTGCCTGCCAGTCCCACATTCAGACCTGCTTTCTTGAAAATGTGATAAATCAGTGAGGTTGTAGTTGTTTTACCATTGCTGCCTGTGATACAAATCATTTTAGCATTGGTATATCGGCCTGCAAATTCAATCTCCGAAATGATGGGAGTGCCCTGATTCTTTAATTTCAGAATGATAGGAGCATCATTGGGAATTCCCGGGCTTTTAATCACTTCATCCGCATTCAGAATCAACTCTTCTGTGTGTTTGCCTTCTTCCCATTGAATACCTCTTTCGTTCAACATTGCTTTGTACTTGTCCTTGATGAGGGACATGTCTGATACAAATGTGTCAAATCCTTTTTTCTGTGCCAGGACAGCGGCACCAGCGCCGCTTTCTCCTGCTCCTAAGATGACAATTCTTGCCATTGCTTTATCTGATTTTAAGTGTGATTATCGTAATTGCTGCTAATACAATGGTTACAATCCAGAAGCGGACTGTAATCTTGGACTCATGGAATACGCTGTGAGGGCGTGTGATCAAATAAGTACAGTTTGGGTCGAGCTGTGCCAATGTCGTACGGAAATGGTCATGAATCGGTGAGCGTTTGAATATACGCTGTTTGACTCCTTTTTTCTTACCGCGCTGGAAATACTTCACTTGAAGAATAACCGACAGGTTCTCGACCAGGAATACTCCACATAAAATAGGAATTAATAACTCCTTGTGTATGATGATGGCAAATACAGCGATAAGTCCTCCAATAGTAAGACTTCCGGTATCGCCCATGAATACTTGCGCAGGGAAGGCATTATACCATAAGAAACCGACCAGTGCTCCAATGAAGGCACAGATAAAGATTACCAGTTCCTCACTTCCTGGAATATACATGATATTCAGGTATTCTGCATATTCTATGTGACTGGATACATAGGCCAGTATACCTAAGGTAACCCCGATAATGGCCGAGTTTCCGGCTGCCATTCCATCCATACCATCGTTCAGGTTGGCTCCGTTGGAAACGGCTGTGACCACAAAGATGGTGATGAATACAAAGACAATCCATCCGGCATCTTGTGCATGTTCTCCT
This sequence comes from Phocaeicola plebeius DSM 17135, assembly GCF_000187895.1. Classification (GTDB taxonomy): domain Bacteria; phylum Bacteroidota; class Bacteroidia; order Bacteroidales; family Bacteroidaceae; genus Phocaeicola; species Phocaeicola plebeius. The sequence goes on from NZ_DS990124.1 coordinate 30,461, forward strand.
AAGAATCCTACAAAGTCGGCATAATCCAAGTTGTTGTTCTTGAAGAAGGGAATCGTTGTCTTGGTTGATTTCTCATCCACGGGTTTATGAACTACGTCAACCACACGACCGTCTTGTTGAATTTCAATGTTCTCTCGTATTACTACATCCGGACTCAGGTACAGAGCCAGACCTACAATCAGTCCGAGACCTACCTGGCCGATGATTTTAAATTTGCCATGAAGTCCTTCCTTGTCTTTTCGGAAAACCTTGATATAGTCATCCAAAAAACCTAAAGTCCCAAGCCATAAGGTAGTAACCAGCATCAATATCATGTAGATGTTATGTAATTTACCTAATAACAGGCAAGGAATCAGAATTGCTACGATAATAATAATACCTCCCATTGTTGGAACACCAACCTTATTGACGTTAAAAGGATCAATGGACGCATCACGTTGAGTTTCTGTGATTTGTTTCTTTTTGAGCAAATTAATGAAATATTCTCCAAAGATAGCAGAAATCAACAAAGAGAGGATGACGGCCATTAATGAACGGAACGACACGTACCCGAACATTCGTGCTCCTGGAAAATTGAATTGCTCTAGATATTGAAATAAATAATATAACATTGTCTTGTTTCTATTTTTTAAAGTTCTCCTTTGAATATTTCGTCCAATACTTCTTTGTCGTCAAAATGTGATTTGACACCCTTTACATCCTGATAGGTTTCGTGTCCTTTTCCGGCAATCAGGATGACATCTTGTGGTTGAGCTAACATACATGCGGTACGGATCGCTTCTTTGCGATCGACAATGCTGATCACTTTTTTCATGTCGTCCTTGCTAAGTCCCGCTAACATGTCATTGATGATGTCTTGCGGTTCCTCAAAGCGTGGATTATCAGAAGTGATAATTACTTTGTCGCTTCTTTGTGCGGATTCTTTCGCCATTAAAGGGCGTTTCCCTTTGTCACGGTTTCCTCCGGCACCTACTACTGTAATGACTTGTCCTCTTCCTCTTAACACTTCATGAATGGCTTCCAATACGTTCACTAATGCATCAGGTGTATGTGCATAGTCAACGATGGCTGTATAGCCTTTGGGAGAACGTTTGGCATCGAAGCGTCCGGAAACAGGACGAAGCATGCTCAGTTTTACCAATATATCTTCCGGGCGTTTACCTAACAAGCAAGCTGCTCCATATACAGCCAGTAGGTTGGATGCATTGAAGCGTCCGATAAATTGTACGTTTACTTCGCGGTTGTTAATGTCAAGCAGCATTCCGTCAAAACTATCTTCCAGTACTTTGCCTTTGAAGTCACATAAAGAATGCAGAGAGTAGGCAGCTACTTTGGCTTGGGTATTTTGTGTCATGACCGTGCCGTTCTTGTCATCCAGGTTAGTCAGTGCAAAAGCCTGTTTTGGAAGATTGTCAAAAAATGCTTTCTTGGCTTTCAGGTAATTTTCAAATGTCTTGTGGTAATCCAGATGATCACGGGTAATGTTTGTGAAAATACCACCGGCAAAAGTCAGACCACTGATACGTTTCTGTACTACAGAGTGTGAACTGACTTCCATGAATACATATTTGCATCCTTCATCAGCCATACGTCCCAGTAACTGATTCAGTGTAATCGGGTCTGGAGTAGTATGGTCAGTAGGGATGGCTTCTCCGTCAATGTAATTGCACACTGTAGAGATTAATCCGGCCTTATATCCAAACAAGCGGAACATATTATATAATAAGGTGGCAATGGTCGTTTTTCCGTTAGTACCAGTTACTCCTACTAATTCCAGTTTGGAAGTCGGATCTCCATAGAATGTAGTGGCGAGTTTACCAACGGCTTCTTCTGTATCTGTCAGTTGTACATAAGTCACATTAGATTCAATTTGTACAGGCAGCTGTTCACAGACTATTACTGTTGCTCCATTTTCAATAGCTTTGGAGATATAGTTATGTCCATCAGCTTGCGTTCCTTTTACGGCAACAAACATGAATCCGTTTTTTACCATGCGTGAGTCCATGTGAATACCATTTACTTCCAGGTTGGTAGTTCCTATGATTTGCTGTGCGTTGACAGCTTTTAGCATATTCTCAAGTTTCATTTCTTTCTAGTTTAATGTTAATGTAATTGTTTGTCCTTTATGTAAATAAGAGCCTGCATTCAGGCTTTGTCTGATTACCTTTCCTGTACCAGATAAGCGTACGTGGAGTCCTTTGCTTTCCAGCAGATAAACTGCATCTTTTGCTCCCATTCCTCTTACGTTTGGTACTAAATTTTTTTCTGTATTTGTTCGTTTCAGTTCAGCATAAGTTGTTGTGCAGTTTGCTTTTCCCCAAATAGGAGTGTTGCTTTTCGGTATACTTGAGCTGTTACTTTGAATATTCAGATTCTGTAATACATAAGATGCTTCGCGCAAGTCACCATTCTTTACTTCAGGAATAATAATTGAAGTAGAGTCTTTTGCTGAGGCTAAATCCTGATACAGATGCTTAGCATAAATACGTTCAGCAATCCGGCTGAATACGCTACCGGCTTGCAAACCTCCTGATGCAGGACCATGCGGTATCTGAATGGACACCATACAACTGTATTTAGGTGCTTCAGATGGAAAATAGCCGCAGAAGCTGACCAAGTAACTTACACCTCCAGCTTTGTATCCAGCCTTTCCTTGAGAAACCTGAGCGGTACCTGTTTTTCCGGATACACTAAACTGTTTACTTCCGGCAGGCTTGGCCAGTCCTTCAGAAACCACCTTTCGTAGAATCCCTTGAATCATGGTAAGGGTAGTGTCCGAACAGATTTTAGGATTTACAATCTCTGTCGGGAATTCTTGTATGATTTCTCCATCTTTTGCGATAGCCTTTACAAACTTAGGCTTGACCATGACTCCGTTATTTGCTATGGCATTGTAAAAATTTAGCATATAGATAGGAGGAATCATCGTTTCATATCCGATACTCATCCAAGGTAAGGAGGTCTTGGCGAAGTATCGTTCTTTAGGCCCCAATATACGAGGACTTGCTTCTCCTACGAAACCTAAATTTAAAGGCTTGTCAATGCTCATGCGTTTCAGTCCATCTATAAATCTCTGTGGATTATCTCCGTAGAATTTGTCGATGATGCTTGATACGCCTACATTGGATGACACTTCCATGATTCTGGTTACGTCTATTTTTCCATATCCGCCTTTATACCAGTTCCAGTCCTTCATGTTGCTTCCGTGCATATTGACCACACCATTGCCCGTATCTACCATGTAGTCGGGTGTGATGAACTTGTCTTCCAAGGCTACCATGATCGAAGCTGTCTTGAAGGTAGAACCCGGTTCCATCAAGTTGCTTACGGCGATATTTCGCATCTCATAATAGTTTCCGTCACCAGCCCGGGTCATGTTTACGTTGGCCTTTACCTCTCCGGTTGCTACATCCATGACAATGGCTACACCAAACACCGCTTCAAGATTTTTTAGCTGGTCTACAAGAGCCTTTTCTGCAATATCCTGCATACCGACATCAATTGTGGTAATTATATCACAACCGTCTACGGCAGGTTTGTCGATAATATTCAGGTATTTGTTCATGACTTTTTGTCGGTGAGTAATACCGTCCTGCCCTTTCAAAATAGAATCGTATGTCAATTCTATTCCGTTCTTTGCTCCTAATGCTACATCCGGATACATATCGCCTAACGTACGTGCCGCCAGTGAACCGAATGGTTTTTTACGCTGGTTGAAAGCCAGTTCATGAAATCCTCCCTTGAATTTACTCAAGTTGAATACGGGTAATTTCTTGGCTTCTTTGTATTCTATGTAAGAAATACGACGTGGATAGAGAAGGTAATTCCGGCTTTTCTGTCGTCTGCCTTTCAATATGTGCTGTCGAAATTCCTTGGCGCTCTTGTCTGGAAAAATTTGATGAAGTCCTTCGCAAATTTCGGTCAGGTGGTTCATCAGCATGGTGTCTTTCTTTTCACCTCCAGCTTTGAAGTCCATATAGATTTTATATTCTGGCAGGCTGCTGGCCATCAGTTTCCCGTCTGAAGAAATGATATTTCCTCTGGTAGGATGGACAATTACATTTTCTTTGATAAAACGGTCGGCCACATCTTTCCAGTATTGCCGCTCTGCAAACATGATAATTGCCGCTTTTGCAATGATTGCAATAGCCAGCAATGCCATGATGAATACAATAAGCGTATATCGTAGTATGATATTTTTTTGTCCTGGTACCATTTTAGTCCTTGTTTTTTATTAGATAGGGCGGTGTGGAAGCTGTTTCCAGTGGGGTCCCTTCTGCAGAAATATACTCTTCAATGCGCGACTGGCGGCTTTTCTCTGTCAGTTCAGAGGAAATAGTCAGAGCGTCATATTTAGTGTCGATTAATTCCTTTTTCAAACGGTCTATTTCAATCATTTCTTGCTGACTGGAATAGCGGTTGTCTATGTACAGGATGACAAGAATCATAATCAGTATGATTAAGTTAGCCTGCTTTCTCATCAGGTGTACCAGTACTTCTCCTCCTAATATGCTTCTCCATGTAATATGTGGAGATTCTTGTGGTGTCATTTCTTGGTGTTCCATGTGTTACTTCTTTTCTGCAATTCTCAGTTTGGCGCTGCGTGAACGTGGGTTACGCTGTATTTCGTCCTCGCTGGGGATAATAACCTTGTTGTTTATTAATTTAAACGGAGTTTCTACGTTCCCAAAAAAGTCCTGTTTAGCTTTTCCTTCAATATTCCCCGTTTTCATGATGTTTTTTACCATGCGGTCTTCCAGCGAGTGATAGGTAATGACTACTAGCCTTCCTCCAGGTTTGAGGGCTTCTGTTGCGGCGTAAAGCATTTCTTTTAGCGCTTCCATTTCTTGATTCACTTCAATTCGGAGCGCTTGGAAAACTTTTGCCATTTCTTTCTTTTCTCGCTCTCTTCCGTAAAGTGGTTTTACGATTTCGATGAACTCTCCAATGGTTTCAACCGGTTTTTGTGCTCTGGCTTTTACGAGTGTTGCAGCTAGTTTACGGCTGTTTTTAAGTTCACCATAAAGATAAAACAGATCTGCCAGCTTTTCTTCCTCATATGTGTTGATGATATCAGCAGCGGTAATACCGGCACGTTTATTCATACGCATATCGAGCTTCCCGTCAAAACGGAAGGAAAATCCTCGTTCCGAGTCGTCAAAATGGTGAGACGAAACACCTAAATCTGCTAAGATTGCATCCACTTCTTCTACTCCGTAATAACGAAGGAAATTGTGCAGGTAGCGAAAATTACTTCTGACAAAAGTAAAACGTTTGTCGTTGATGATATTTCTTTCTGCATCGGCGTCCTGATCAAAACTGAACAGCCGGCTTTTATCATCCATATTCCGTAATATTTCTCTGGAGTGTCCTCCTCCTCCAAAGGTTACGTCTACGTAAGTACCTCCTGATTGAAGATGCATACCTTCAATGCTCTCGTGTAATAGTACTGGTATATGATATGTAGGCTCTGTTTTCTCCATGCGATTTTCTTGTAAATTCACCTTATTATATATTCAAGCGGTAAAATTAGAAATTTCCATAGAATCACGCATCATGTTTTCTATAGAAAATATGAATAAGTTATCAACAGGTTACTCTTTCTGTGTAAAACGAGGAAGAAACGTCAAAGATTTGTCTTAATGAAATCAGTTCTGCAATTTTTTTTATCAGTATAAGTGTATTTTTTGTCATAAAATGAGTGTCTTTTCAAAAGATGAGTTACTTTTGCAAAGTAAACTTTTGTAGAATGGGTGAAAATTCAATATTTTTAATTGACATTGATAAAGTATTGAGAGACAAAGCCGGGAAAAAAGCTAATCGTATACCGCGTTTTTTAGTGTCATACTTAAAGCATATTGTGCATCAGGATGAGATTAACGTGTTCCTGAAAAGTGTTGCAGACAAGACCGGTGTGGATTTTCTGGAGGCTTGTATGGAATTCCTTGACATTAAGCTGGAAGTGAGAGGGATAGAGAATCTTCCTTCCGATGGCTTGTGTACGTTTGTGTCTAATCATCCTTTAGGTGGTCAGGATGGTATCGCCTTAGGCTATATATTGGGCAAACATTACAATGGTCGTATAAAATACCTTGTAAATGATTTGCTGATGAATCTTCATGGATTAGCTCCCTTATGTATTCCTATTAATAAGACTGGCTCCCAGTCGCGTGATTTTCCTAAGATGGTAGAGGCTGGATTCCGCTCTGATTCTCATATTATTATGTTTCCGGCTGGCATCTGTTCCAGAAGGCAAAAAGGTGTGATTAAAGATTTAGTTTGGAAGAAAACCTTTATCTCTAAAAGTGTGGAAACACAACGGGATGTTATTCCTGTGCATTTTGAAGGAAGAAATTCTGATTTTTTCTACAATCTAGCCAATCTGTGTAAATTTTTAGGGATTAAGTTTAACATAGCCATGCTTTATTTGGCTGATGAAATGTTTAAAAACCGTCATAAGACTTTTAAGGTGACAATTGGCAAACCGATTCCATGGCAGACGTTTGATAAATCACGTTCGGCCACGGAATGGGCAGACTATGTAAGAGAGTTAGTTTATAAACTGTGAAAAGAAAATACGATTTAATCATTAGATTATGGAAGATATAATTGCTCCGATTGACAAAGAAGTTCTAAAATCGGAACTGACGGAAGACAAACGCTTAAGATTTACGAACAAGAGCAACAACGAGATTTACATTGTTACATGGAAGAATGCGCCTAATGTGTTGAAGGAGATTGGGCGTTTGCGTGAAATTGCATTCCGTGCCGCTGGAGGGGGAACCGGTAAGTCAATGGACCTTGATGAGTATGACTTGATGGAAAATCCTTATCAGCAATTGATCGTATGGGATCCTGAAGCTGAAGAAATTCTGGGCGGCTACCGTTATCTGTTAGGAGATGAAGTGGAGTTTGATGCCGATGGCAAGCCTTTGCTGGCAACGGCGCACATGTTTAATTTCTCCGAGAAATTCTTGAAAGATTATTTGCCTACTACGATAGAATTAGGACGTTCTTTCGTTACGCTTGAATATCAGTCTACTCGTGCAGGTTCAAAAGGGCTGTTTGCCTTGGATAATTTATGGGACGGTCTGGGAGCATTGACGGTGGTAATGCCTCAGGTAAAATATTTCTTTGGAAAGATGACCATGTATCCCAGCTATAACCGCTTCGGACGTGATATGATTCTTTATTTCCTGAAGAAACATTTCAATGATAAGGATAAGTTAATTACCCCGATGCAGCCTTTGTTGATTGAAACCGATGAAAAGGTACTTGAGAAGCTGTTCTGTTACGATACCTTTAAGGAAGATTATAAGGTATTGAATACAGAGGTGCGCAAGTTGGGTTATAACATTCCCCCTCTAGTGAATGCCTATATGAGTTTGTCACCGACCATGCGTATGTTCGGTACGGCGATTAATGATGGCTTTGGCGATGTGGAAGAAACCGGTATTTTGATTGCTGTGGATGAGATTCTCGAAGAAAAGCGTGTGCGTCACATTGAATCCTATCTGCGTGAACATCCGGAGGCTCTGCAGATAACTTCTGGAGCCAATCCGGTGGTAAATAAAACGCAGAAATAATAATATTCTTTATAGAGCAGGCAGGCTGTTCCCGTTTATTTTTCGGTATAGGTCAAGTGCATAGACATCTGTCATACCGGAAATATAATCGAGTACAGCCTGAATTTTTTCATATAAGGTAGGAGCCTGGATATGATATTGGCTGGACACTCGGTTGATTAACAGCTGGGAATACGCCTTTTTCGGGTATCTTACTGCTTCAATCATTAAGTCGACCAGCGTGGTGATTACCTGATAACCGGCCAGTTCAATGTCGACTACATCTTTCGAGCAATAAATCTTTTCAAAAGCCGTATGTGAGCAGTTTTCATAGGCATCTCTGACTCTTGAACTGAGTTTTTGAATCAGCGTTCCTTGAAATTCACCTTTTAGAATTTCTTCTTCGTGCAGAATAAAGGTGCGTACACATTCACTGATTAATACTCCGATGGCCGATGAACGCAAGTAGGCTATTTGCTCATTGGTATCGTCCACCATTTTGCATATCGATTGAATATGGTCTAACTTCTCGGGCGCAAAGAAACGTAAATACAATTCTTTGGTCTCCTGTGTAGTCAGTATTTTCAGTTTATGCGCATCTTCTATATCCATCATCTGGTAGCAGATGTCATCTGCCGCTTCTACAAGGTACACCAGCGGATGGCGGCAATACTTCAATGGTTCTCCTTCCTTGCTAATCTTTTTAAGTCCCAGTTCATGGGCAATCTTCTGAAAAGCCTCTTCTTCGCTGGTAAAGAATCCGAATTTTTGCTTGCTGCCGGCCAACTGTGAGGAAAATGGGTATTTCACAATAGCGGCTAATGTGGCATACGTCAATACGAAACCGCCGGGACGTCGTCCTTGAAACTGGTGGGTAAGCAGACGGAATGCGTTGGCATTCCCTTCAAAGTGAGTGAAGTCATCCCATTCCTTTGCTGAAAGATACGCTTGTAAGGTGCGTCCTTTTCCTTCGGAAAAATACGTGCCGATCGCTTTCTCTCCCGAATGGCCGAAAGGAGGATTTCCTAAGTCATGTGCCAGACAGGCAGCCGATACAATGGAGCCTATTTCTGAAATATGCGTATCATGCAGTTCCGGATGAAGCTTTAATAGCTCGGAGGCGATTTTATTGCCGAGTGAACGCCCTACACATGAAACTTCCAGACTGTGTGTCAGTCGGTTGTGTACGAAGATACTTCCCGGTAAAGGAAAGACTTGTGTCTTGTTTTGTAAACGCCGGAAAGGGGCTGAGAATATCAGTCGGTCATAGTCACGTTGGAACTCTGTACGGTCTTCTTTTCGGGCTTCATGAAGATTCTCCAGACCGAACCTTTTATTTGATAGCAATTGTTTCCAGTTCATAATGTAACTCCTTTGTGATGTGGTACTTAAATTTAAAGAAGCTCTAAAAGTTAAGTGCAAAAATATAAAAAAATGGTAAACGTAACTATTAATTCTGTGGATTGTGTAACTTCGCAACTTCATAAAAGCATAAAATAGATGAAAATACAGATTATAAATACTTCCCGGCATCCATTGCCGCAATATGCTACTCCGCAGTCGGCTGGGGTAGATCTTCGTGCGAACCTGAATGAACCGATTGTGTTAAAGCCTTTACAGCGTTGTCTGGTACCTACCGGCTTGTTTTTAGCGTTGCCGCAAGGATATGAGGCTCAGGTACGTCCACGTAGTGGACTGGCTATCAAAAAAGGTATTACCGTATTGAATTCTCCGGGAACCATTGATGCCGATTATCGAGGAGAAATCAACGTGATATTAGTCAACTTGTCGGCTGAAGAATTTGTGATTGAAGACGGTGAACGTATTGCGCAGATGGTGATAGCCCGTCATGAACAGGCTGAATGGGAAGAAGTGAAAGTGTTGGACGAAACGGAACGTGGGGCAGGAGGATTTGGTCACACAGGAACCGTATAAACCTGAATGTATGAAAAAACTATTAGGAATCATCGGGATGGTTTTCCTGCTGTTTGCCTGTGGTACCACCGGAAAGCAGCATTCGGCAAAGCGAAACTTGGCAAATGAGGAAAGGGATACCTTGTCATACGAACAACGCAGAAAGTATAATTACTTTTTTCTGGAGGCAGTTCGCTTGAAACAGAAGGGAGACTATGATGCCGCGTTTGAGCTTTATAAGCACTGTCTGGATATTTATCCGGGCTCCGCTCCAGCTTTGTATGAGATATCTCAATTTTATATGGTGCTGGGACAGGAACAGAAAGGTGAAGAAGCGTTGAAAAAGGCTGTACATTCTGACGAATCAAATTTTTGGTATAAACAGACTTTGGCGGCTTATTATCAGCGGAAGCGTGATTGGGCGAAAGCCATTGCTGTGTATGACGATATGGCACATCAATTCCCATCTCGGCTGGAGCCGTTAATGGCTTTGGTCGATTTGTATAATCAGACAAAGAGTTATTCACAGGTAGTTTCTGTGTTGAATCGTTTGGAAGAATTGGATGGCAAGTCTGAGCAAATCAGTATGGAGAAGTTCAGAATGTACCTGCTGTTGGATAACCAGGAGCAGGCGTTTAATGAAATTGAAAGTTTGTCGAAAGAATATCCGTATGATTTACGTTATCAAACGATTTTGGGAGATGTGTACCTGAATAATGATAAGCCGGATGAAGCTTACGCAGTTTATCAGCGAATCTTGAAGGAAGAACCAGGATATGCACCGGCCTTGCTTTCGATGGCCTCTTATTACAAACAGTTGGGTAAGGACAGTTTGTATCGCCAACAACTAGATACCATTCTGTTGAATGAGGATGTAGAGTCGAATACCAAAATGGAAATCATGCGTCAGCTTATCCTTCAGTCGGAACAGACCACAAAAGACAGCACACAGATTGTATCTTTGTTTAAGGAAATTCTAGACCGGCCGCAGCAAAATGCCGATCTGGCCATGCTTTGCGCACAATACATGATCACAAAGCACATGGAAAAAGAGTCTGTACCTGTACTGAATCAGGTCTTGTCGCTTGATCCGGAAAACAAGCCTGCCCGCTTACAGTTGCTCAGCTATGCCATTCGTGACAATAATCTGGACGAAGTGATTCGTGTGGCTACTCCTGCGCTGGAATACAATCCGGACGCCATGGAGTTTTACTACTATTTAGGCTTGGCTCATTATCAGAAAGAAGAAACGGATAAAGCGATGGAGATTTTCCAGCAGGGACTGAAGCAGGTAAATGAAAAGAGCGATAAGGGAATTGTTTCTGATTTTTATGCCATTCTGGGAGATTTGTACCATTCTAAAGAAATGAAAGCGGAGGCCTATGCAGCCTATGATTCTTCGTTGGTTTATAACCCGAACAACATCGGTACACTCAACAACTATGCTTACTATCTGTCTGTAGAGCGGACTAACTTGGATAAAGCTGAGGAAATGAGTTACAAGACCGTCAAGGCAGAGCCTGAAAATGCCACTTATCTGGATACTTACGCCTGGATTTTGTTTGAGAAAAAGCGCTATACGGAAGCGCGTATTTACATTGAACAGGCTATGAAGAACGGAGGAGATAGCAGTCAGGTGATTGTGGAACATTGCGGTGATATCTATTATATGTCAGGTGAGAAAGAAAAAGCATTAGAATGCTGGAAAAAGGCGGATGGCATGGAAAATAAGGAAGAAGATGGTGCAACGCCTCGTACAGAAGCTGAGTTGAAACGCTTGAAACGTAAAATCGCATTGAAAAAATATATAGAATGAAACGACTGATTTACTGGATATATGTGGTATGCCTGATTGTATTGGCTTCTTCTTGTGGTTCTTTGCGTCATACGGAACGTGCTCCTATGATTGGAGGCCTGAAAGGAGAAGAATATCAAGAAAAGGTGATTTCCAGTCTTCCTCACTGGAACTGTGTGACGGGAAAGGTGGCCTTGAACTTGAACACGGGTAGTAGCAAAAATACAAAATTGTCGGCCACTCTCCGTATGAAAAAAGGAGAAGTCATACAGTTGTCGGTAGCTCCTTTGTTGGGGATTGAAGTGGCGCGCTTGGAAATTTCACCGGAACGTATTCTGGCAGTCGACCGTCTTCACAAACAGTATGTGGAAGTTTCTTTTGAAGACCTGAATCGGATAGCCAATTTGAATTTGAGCTTTAATGTGTTGCAGTCATTGTTTATGAATGAGATTTTTTTGCCCGGCAAGGAAACTGTTGAGGTGTCCGATTTGCACCGTTTCCGGATGACTTCGGAAGGAAATTATGCGTTGTGGAAAGTAAAGGATACCAAGAAACTGGCTTATAGTTTTCGAACTACAGCCGATAAGGGATGGCTTGAAAATACATCCGTAGCTCTTTCTGGTACTCCGTATGCGTTGAACTGGACATATGGTGAATTTGGCAAACTAGGAGCAGCTTATTTTCCTCAGCATATTTTGGCCGAATTGATGGGGAGTGGAAAAACTTATAGTCTGGATATGAAACTCTCCCGTATGTCGGTAGGAGAGGATTGGGAAACACGGACAAGTTTGTCCTCCAAATATAAAAAGATAGAACTGGCAACCTTGCTCAAAATGTGGTTGGAAAAATGAAACGTTTTGTAGTCATATCTTGTATTTGTTTTTATGTTTGTGTGCTTACTGCTCAAACAACTCCTAAGATTCGTCAACTGGAAAAACAGCGGAACGAGCTGAAACAGCAGATTGCCGAATCGGAAACCTTATTGCAGTCTACCAAGAATGATGTAAAAAGTCAGCTGGGTAATCTGGCCTTGCTTTCGGGACAAATAGAAGAACGACAAAAATACATTCAAACCATAGAGAATGATGTAAAGGCCATTCAGCAGGAAATTAGTCGTTTGGAGAGAGATTTAAAGAGCCTGCAGAAAGAACTGAAAGAAAAGCGACAGAAGTATGAATTGTCTGTAAAGTATATTTATCGTAACAAGTCTATACAAGACAAGCTGATGTTCATTTTTTCAGCTGAAGATTTCGGACAAATGTATCGGCGTTTGCGGTACGTGCGAGAATATGCTGATTATCAGCGTTTGCAGGGCCTTCAGGTACAGCGGAAACAAAAGCAAGTAACTGAAAAGGCAAATTCTTTGAAAAACAGCCGGAAGGCGAAGGAAGACTTGCTCAAGCAGGGAGAAGCGGAAAAAGCTAAACTAGAAGCACAGGAGCAGGAGCGCAAGCTGATTTTGTCGGGTTTGCAGAAGAAGCAACGGAGCATTCAGTCGGAACTGGCCAAACAGCGTCGTTCAGCAGATAAATTGAATGCGCAGATTGACCGGTTGATAGAGATTGAAATTGAAAAAGCTCGTAAGCGTGCGGAAGAAGAGGCGCGTCGTAAAGCTGAAGAAGCTCGTAAGAAAGCGGAAGCAGCAAAGGGAAGTACTGAAACTTCAGCGTCCACTAAAAAAGAGACGGTAAAGACTCCTGTTGAGAAATTAGAAGCCTATAAGGTTGATTCGGAAGATCGCCGTTTGTCAAGTAGCTTTGAGAAAAATAAAGGTATTCTTCCCGTGCCAATTACCGGACCATACGTGGTGGTGGGACATTATGGACAGTATCAGGTGAAGGGGCTTCGTAATGTGAAATTGGATAATAAGGGAATGGATATCAAAGGAAAGGCGGGAGCCAATGCCCGTGCTATTTTTGATGGTGAAGTGTCGGCTGTCTTCCAGTACAATGGCTTGACTAATGTGTTGGTACGTCATGGAAGTTATATTTCCGTTTATTGTAACTTGTCTACTGTACGTGTTAAGAAAGGTAGCTTGGTACGTGCCCGTGATGTGTTGGGAGAAATCCATACTAATGCGGAAGGAGAAACGATTTTGCATTTCCAGTTGCGTAAGGAAACGGTGAAATTGAATCCGGAACTTTGGATACATCGCTGAGAATTAGTTGATTCACTCATATAAGAAGCTTCAGACTCATGTGTGTCTGGAGCTTTTTTCTTATTTGTAACCAGAATTACTGGTGAATGACTTGTAGCTTTTTATGTTTCTCGGGGCGAAACCCTATGTTTTTCTCGTGGAAAACGTAGGGTTTCACTTTGAGAAACATAGGTTTTCTATGGGAGAAACGTAGAAACTTATGATGCATTAGATGAAAAACATCAAGTAAAATACAGATAGTAACATTGGTTTCAGAGTTATTATTAGAATGTATACTTTAATTTTATTATCTTCTATTCCTTATAAAATAATAAAATGAAAAATGTTTGTTTTATTTCCTTTTTTACTTCAATAATTAGTTATACATTCGTGCACTTTTTACAAGATTGGTAGAAAGTAATGTAGTAAAAGAAATCTAACCGTTAGTAACATTTATACTATGAAACTAAAGTATTATTCTGTCTTGTCTCTGTGTGTACTTGGGGGCCTGTTGACTACCCCTGTCTCTGTATGGGCTGCACAGCAGACTGAGATAACTATCAGCAGTGCCAGTGTGCTGAACCCGTCAGCAGTAGAGGTGGTTTTTTCCAACCAGCAGCGCATGACGCTTGATTTTTATGGTGAAAATATTTTCCGGATGTTCCAGGACAATCAGGGAGGCATTGTGCGCGACCCGCAGGCTTCTCCTGAAGCCCAGATTCTGGTAGACCGTCCCCGGAAGGAGGTTGGCGAGCTGTCGCTGACAGACAAAGACGGGGTAATTACGATTTCTACTGCCAGAATTCAGGTGGAAATGGACAAGCGTACGTCGCTGTTTAAGATTACGGATAAAATCCGTCAGAAAGTGGTAGTGGAATCAGTACGTCCGGTGGACTTTATGGAAAAACAAGTCTGCCTGTCACTCAAAGCGCATGATGATGAGTATTTTTATGGAGGTGGTGTACAGAATGGCCGTTTTTCTCACAAAGGGAAAAGCATCCGTATTGTCAATACGAACCAGTGGACAGATGGTGGAGTGGCTTCTCCTACTCCTTTTTACTGGTCTACAGAAGGGTATGGGGTTATGTGGTACACGTTCCGTCCTGGACTGTATGATTTCGGAGCAACCGATAAGGAAGTAGTGAAGCTGTCGCATGAGGAAAACTATCTGGATGTCTTTTTCATGGTGAATGACAGTCCGGTAGCCTTGTTGAATGATTTTTATCAGCTGACTGGTAATCCGGTGCTTTTACCGAAGTTTGGTTTTTATGAGGGACATTTGAATGCCTATAACCGTGACTATTGGAAAGAAGACGAAAAGGGTATTCTGTTTGAAGACGGAAAACGATACAAGGAAAGCCAGAAAGACAATGGCGGTATCAAGGAATCGCTGAATGGTGAAAAGAACAATTACCAGTTCTCGGCGCGTGCGGTAATTGACCGTTACAATGCGGCCGATATGCCGTTAGGATGGATTCTGCCTAATGACGGTTATGGAGCCGGCTACGGACAGACTTCTACGCTGGATGGTAATATCCAGAACTTGAAGGAACTGGGTGAATATGCCCGTGCCAAGGGAGTGGAAATCGGATTGTGGACACAGTCGGACTTGCATCCCAAAGAAGGAGTAGAAGCTTTGCTTCAGCGTGACATTGTGAAAGAAGTGCGCGATGCAGGCGTACGTGTGTTGAAAACCGACGTAGCCTGGGTAGGAGCTGGCTATTCTTTCGGATTGAACGGAGTGGCCGATGTAGGACAGATTATGCCTTATTATGGTAACAATGCTCGACCGTTTATTATTTCACTGGATGGATGGGCAGGTACACAGCGTTATGCTGGTATCTGGTCGGGTGACCAGACTGGAGGTGAATGGGAATACATTCGTTTCCATATCCCGACCTATATCGGTTCAGGATTGTCGGGACAACCTAATATTTCTTCGGATATGGATGGTATTTTCGGTGGAAAGAATATTCCGGTCAATGTACGTGACTTCCAGTGGAAAACGTTTACTCCCATGCAGTTGAACATGGACGGATGGGGAGCAAACCCGAAATATCCGCAAGTGTTGGGTGAGCCGGCTGCTTCCATCAATCGTTGGTATCTGAAGATGAAATCAGAGTTCATGCCTTATACTTACAGCATAGCTCGTGAAGCCGTAGACGGAAAACCGATGGTTCGGGCCATGTTCTTGGATTATCCGAATGATTATACACTTGGAACGGCTACCCGCTATCAGTTCCTTTACGGGCCTTATGTACTGGTGGCTCCGGTATATCAGAACACACAGGGCGATGCGGATGGGAACGATGTGCGTAATGGCATTTATCTGCCTGAAGGGAATTGGATAGATTATTTTACCGGTGACCTGTATCAGGGCGGACGGGTTCTCAATAATTTTGAAACTCCTTTGTGGAAACTTCCATTGTTTATCAAGCAAGGAGCTATTTTACCGGTGACTACAGCGCATAACAATGTGAATCAGATGGATAAGCATTTACGTGTATATGAACTTTATCCGGGTGGCGATACAGAGTTTACGGAATACGATGATGATGGAGTATCTGAAGCTTATCGTGCGGGACAGTATGCTACTACGCATATCCGTTCCGTGGTAGAGGGAGAGGACTTGACAGTGTGTGTGGAACCAGTGCAAGGCTCTTTCGAAGGAATGGTAGCGCGTAAGCGTACCCATTTCCGTATCAATGTAACTGCACAGCCGAAGAAACTGACAGTACGTGTAGGCGGAAAGAAAGTGAAACTGACTCCGGTGACTTCTTTGGAAGAACTACAGAAAGGAGCGAATGTATATTATTATGAGTCGAATCCGGAGTTGAATCGTTTTGCCACTCCGGGCAGTGAACTGGCTCGTCTGCACGTCATTAAGAATCCGGTAGTACATGTGAATCTGGAAGAAATGGACGTGACTCAAAACGATATTCAGTTAGAAATGAAAGGTTTTGTATTTGCACCTGCTGAGAAACTGCTGGTAAGCCAAGGTACACTGCGTGCTCCGGAAGCAGAGGTAACAGAAGAAAATACAGGAGCTTATACATTGACACCTTCATGGAAAAAGGTTGATAATGCCGATTATTATGAAATAGAATATAACGGTATGCTGTATAGTACCATTCGGAACACTCAACTTCTGTTTGAAGATTTACGTCCGGAAACTACTTGCACGTTCAAGGTACGCGCCGTGAATGCTACAGGTGCATCAGAATGGACTAATGTGACGGCTACTACTAAATCAGATCCGTTGGAATTCGCCATTCATGGAATCAAGGGAGAAACCACTTGTCCGAACCAGGGAGGTCAGGGTGTGAATAAACTCTTTAACTTCGATGAGGGAGATATATGGCATACGAAGTGGAGCACGGTTGCAGTTCCTTTTGATTTGATTATTGACCTGAATAGTGTAAATCAGTTGGATAAATTCCAGTACCTGCCTCGTCTGGATGCCGGGAACGGTACATTGGGCAAGGGTACTGTATATTACAGTATGGATAAGTCTGATTGGCACGAAGCTGGCACTTTCGACTGGAAAGGAAGTGACGTGAAGACCTTTGTATTCGAGAAACAGCCTGTTGCACGCTATATTAAGCTGTCGGTTGTATCTGCTACAGGTCAGTATGGTTCAGGTCGTGAACTTTACGTGTTCAAGGTGCCTGGCTCAGAAAGCTATATTCCGGGTGACATTAATCAGGATAAGCTGGTAGATGAAAACGATTTGACCTCTTATATGAATTATACAGGATTGCGCAGAGGAGATTCTGACTTTGAAGGTTATATCAGCAAGGGTGACCTGAACGAGAACGGTCTGATTGATGCGTATGATATTTCGGCAGTAGCCATCCGTATGGAGTCTGGAGTGAGCAGCCGTCAGGTACCTTCAGTAGCTGGAGAAATCACAGTTGCTTCATCTAAGAAGGTGTATAATGAAGGGGAAACCGTAGAAATTCGTGTTTCAGGTAAGGGATTGCGTTCGGTCAATGCTCTCAGCTTTGCATTGCCTTATGACCCGCAGGCATTGGAGTATGTAGGAGCAGAGACGACAGGTATGAAGGAGATGCGTAACCTGACCAATGATCGTCTGCATACGAATGGAACGAAGGCTTTGTATCCTACCTTTGTAAATATTGGAGAAAAACCTTATTTGGAAGGGGATGCTGAACTTATGACAATCAAGTTTAAGGCAAAACGCAAACAAAAGATTGACTTGAACGTATTGGACGGTATGCTGGTCGACAAGAATCTGAATACAGTGAAGTTTTGATAGATTATCCGGGACTCGTTCCCGGATATAAAATAAAAAAGAGAGGAAAATGGTTGTCTGTTGAGTTGGACAATCATTTTCCTCTCTTTTTATAATGCAGATAAAGATTCTATCAGATTTTTAATCCGTCCAAGATTTGCACATAGGTTGAAATCGCTTCCTCTATTTCACTGACGAGAATGTATTCATCGGCTGTGTGCGAGCGGGAAGATTTTCCCGGCCCCATTTTTACAGAAGGGAAGGGCATTAATGCCTGATCGGATAATGTGGGTGAACCGAATGGCACTTTCCCCAGTTCTATGGCACGTTTTACAAACGGATGATCAGACGGAATGCTGGAAGAATTGAGACGGAATGAGCGTGCTTTGGCTTCGCTTTGTATATGTTTACAGATTTCAGCGAACAGCTCCTCGTTAGAGTAACATTCGTTACTCCGGATATCTACTACGATACTGCACAAATCAGGAATTACATTGTGTTGTGTACCTGCATTGATTTGAGTGACACTCATTTTTACAGGTCCCAGGATGGGTGATTCCTTCGGGAACTTATATGTACGGAACCATTCAATATCTGGAAGTAGTTTGTAAATGGCATTTTCTCCTTCGTTACGTGCGGCGTGACCGGATTTTCCACGTGCAGTGACGTCGAGCACCATAAGTCCCTTTTCTGCAATGGCAGGTTGCATTTCCGTAGGTTCACCTACTACTCCTAATGCAATAGGAGGGAGTTGAGGCAGAACACTTTCAATACCGTTTTTCCCGGATACCTCTTCTTCACAAGAAGCCAGGAAAATCAAGTTGTAGCTTTGGGTTGTCATGCTAAGGTGACGGTACACCTGGAATAATGATACCAGACTGGCACCGGCGTCATTGCTGCCCAGACCATATAATTTCCCGTTTTCATTTTTGGGAGTAAACGGTTGCTTTCTCCATCCGCTGACCGGTTTCACGGTGTCGATGTGTGAATTGAGCAGGATGGTAGGTTTATTGATATCGAACATGGGGCTGATACACCAGATGTTATTTCCGGATCTTCCGGTCATAATTCCCGTTTCTTCTATGTAGTTCTGCAGGAAGTCTGCTGCGGCTTCTTCTTCCCGACTGATGGACGGGATTCCAATCAGGGAATGTAACAGAGTCAGTGCTTCAGATGTGTAGTAACCTGTGTCTATCATAAATAATCCGTTTTTTGATTCTTTGCAAAGATAGTCTTTTTTAGGAGAAATGCTTTAGATTGGCCGGACATTGCAAATAAAATCCTATATTTGCAGAATAAACCAATAAAATAAAGTAAGATAGATGGTTAATTCATGTTTGTCTCGGCTTGTACGACAACAAGCTGAAAAATATGGGGATAAAGTTGCCTTAAAATACCGTGATTACACCACTGCTACATGGATTCCTGTCACATGGAACGGGTTTGCTGATCTGGTAGATAAAACAGCCCGTGCGTTTGTAAAATTAGGAGTGGAAGTACAGGAAAATGTAGGAGTATTCTCTCAAAATAAGCCGGAGTGTCTGTATGTAGATTTTGGAGCTTTTAAAGATAGGATTGTAACTGTGCCTTTGTATGCCACAAGTTCAGAAGCGCAGGTGCATTATATTGTCGAAGATGCTGGAATTCGTTTTTTGTTTGTAGGAGAGCAGTATCAGTATGATGTGGCTTACCGGGTGCAGGGCTTATGTCGTTCATTGAAGAAGATTATTATATTTGATCCCGAAGTAAAGCGTGCCGAAGGTGACAATAATTCTATCTATTTCTCGGATTTCTTGCAGATGGGTGAAGAAGAGGATTGTCAGCCGGAAGTGGATAAACGCATCTCAGAGTCTTCTTTGGATGATTTGGCGAATATTCTGTATACTTCTGGTACGACTGGTGATTCGAAAGGAGTGATGCTGCATCACTCTAACTACGACGTTGCTTTTAAAGGACATAACGCACGTTTGACTAACCTGGGTGAAAATGATGTCGTCATGAATTTCTTGCCGTTTACGCATATCTTTGAAAGGGCATGGTCGTATTATTGCTTGTATAAAGGATGTATGCTGTGTATCAATCTGCGTCCGCAGGACATTCAGAAGACAATCAAGGAAGTACGGCCTACGGCTATGTGTAGCGTTCCCCGTTTTTGGGAAAAGGTATATGCCGGCGTACAGGAAAAAATCAATGAGACTACGGGCTTGAAAAAGAGTTTGATGCTGGATGCGCTTCGGGTTGGGCGTGAACATAACATTACGTATCTGATGAATGGAAAGACGCCCCCTTCCTTGTTGCATATGAAATATAAGTTTTATGAGAAAACGATTTATAGCCTGCTGAAGAAAACGATAGGAATAGAGAACGGGAATTTCTTTCCTACGGCAGGAGCTGCTATTCCAGAGAAGGTGGCAGAGTTTGTGCATTCGGTAGGCATTAATATGATAGCTGGTTATGGACTGACAGAAAGTACGGCTACAGTCTCTTGTGAATGGATTGGAGATTTCCGTTTGGGAGCGGTAGGGCGTGTACTCGACGGAGTAGAAGTTCGTATTGGAGAAAATAACGAGATACAGCTTCGTGGAGGTACCATAACGAAGGGATATTATAAGAAAGAGGCCATCACCCAGCAGGCATTTACAGAAGATGGCTGGTTCCGTACGGGAGATGCCGGATATATGAAGGATGGTTTCTTGTACTTGACAGACCGAATCAAGGATTTGTTTAAAACTTCCAATGGTAAGTACATTGCTCCGCAGGCCATTGAAACCAAGCTGGTGGTAGACCGTTATATTGATCAGGTGACCATTATTGCGGACCAGCGGAAATTTGTATCGGCCCTGATTGTGCCGGAATACAGTCAGGTGGAGAAGTTTGCGCAGGAACATCACATTGCTTTTGGAAGTAGAAAGGAATTGCTGGAGAATCCTCAGATTATTGAGTTGTTCCGTCTTCGAATTGATACGCTTCAACAGGAGTTTGCGCATTATGAACAGGTTAAGCGCTTTACTCTTCTTCCGGAACCGTTCAGTATGGAACGTGGCGAGCTGACCAACACGCTGAAGCTGAAACGTGCGGTGGTAGCCCGTAACTACAAGGATATTATTGACAAAATGTATGAAGAAAATGTCGGTTAAATAGCTGACTTTTATCTACAGGCACTCTTTCAGAGGTGCCTGTTTTTTCATATCTTTGCAACGAGAAAAAATAACAGACTAATTTATCGTATTTTATGATTACCATAGAGCAACTGAAAGACGTGAAGGAACGTACGGAAGCCTTGTATCGTTATCTGGACATTGAAGGAAAGAAAATACAGGTGGAAGAAGAACAGCTTCGTACGCAGGCACCCGGTTTTTGGGATGACCAGAAGGCTGCCGAAGCACAGATGAAAAAAGTAAAGGCTTTGCAGCAGTGGATTACCGGTTATCAGGAAGTGAAGACATTGGCGGATGAACTGCAGTTGTCTTTTGATTTTTATAAAGATGAACTGGTTACTGAGGAAGAAGTGGATGAGGCCTATTCAAAAGCTATCTCTGCAGTGGAAGAGCTGGAATTGAAGAATATGCTTCGTTCGGAAGCTGACCAGATGGACTGTGTACTGAAAATCAATTCAGGTGCAGGAGGTACAGAAAGTCAGGACTGGGCTTCCATGCTGATGCGTATGTACATGCGCTGGGCTGAAAGCAATGGATATAAGTTGTCGGTAGCTAACCTTCAGGAAGGGGATGAAGCCGGCATCAAGACGGTGACGATGAATATTGAAGGATCCTATGCTTATGGTTATCTGAAAGGCGAAAACGGGGTGCACCGACTGGTTCGTGTATCTCCTTACAATGCACAGGGTAAGCGAATGACTTCTTTTGCATCTGTTTTCGTGACTCCTTTGGTAGATGATTCAATTGAAGTAACCGTAGAACCGGCTCGTTTGTCATGGGATACATTCCGAAGTGGTGGTGCCGGAGGACAGAACGTAAACAAGGTAGAATCTGGTGTACGTCTGCGTTATCAGTATAAAGACCCTTACACAGGCGAAGAAGAAGAAATCTTGATTGAAAATACGGAAACCCGTGACCAGCCGAAGAATAAGGAAAACGCCATGCGTCAGTTGCGCTCTATCCTTTATGATAAGGAGTTGCAGCACCGTATGGAAGAGCAGGCTAAGGTTGAGGCCGGAAAGAAAAAAATCGAATGGGGTTCTCAGATACGAAGCTATGTATTCGATGACCGTCGTGTGAAAGACCATCGTACCAACTACCAGACATCGGATGTCAACGGGGTAATGGATGGAAAAATTGACGGTTTCATTAAAGCTTACTTGATGGAGTTTTCAGATAGCGAAATCTGATAACTTTGAGTAAAATCGCTCTTTTTTATTTGTCTTTTTGCAAAGATGTTGTAATTTTAGGGTTGTAAATCTAAAATTGAAAACTTATGGGACGCAACAGAAGTGTAAAAAGACAGAATTTTGAGAAACGTGAGGAAGAAAAAGCCAATAGATTGTTCAAGATGATTTGTATTGTCTTGATTCTATTGGCTATTTTAATGATTGTAGGTTACACGTTGGCTTCTTGATAGCTTGGATAGAATATGCCGCAAGAAATAGAAAGAAAGTTTCTGGTGCGTGATGATTCTTATAAGGCTATGGCTTATGGAAGGAAGCGTATCAGACAAGGCTATATCTGTAGTGAAAGAGGACGCACGGTGCGGGTACGTATCCAGAATGAAGAAGGTTATCTGACCATCAAGGGACCTTCGGACGTATCGGGTATGAGTCGTTATGAATGGGAGCATGCTCTTTCTTTGCAGGAGGCGGAAGAATTGATGAAGTTGTGCGAGCCGGGAATGATTGACAAAACTCGTTATCTGGTACGGTGGGGGACGCACGTTTTTGAGGTGGATGAATTCTACGGAGAAAACAATGGACTGGTCGTGGCGGAAGTTGAATTAACCGATGAGAAGGAAACTTTTGAGATTCCTCCTTTTTTGGGGGAGGAAGTGACCGGACAAGTGAAGTACTATAATTCGTTCTTGATGAAACTTCCTTATCGGGAATGGGGTAAAAATTCTCCTGAAAACTGTCAGAACAAGGGGTAAAAACTCTCAATTGACAGTTTTTACCCGTTTGAATACCAGATTTTGTGAAGAGCTCTCTTTGTTTTTCTACTAATATTGCAGTGTCGAAATAAAGACAGACATTGTTTCAATTAAAGAAAAGAAAGACTAAAAGATTTATGAAAACGGCAAATTTTGCTCAGAACTTGTTGAGCATGCAGACAGAACTACTTCATTTCGCTTATAAATTAACGGCAGACCGTGAGGAAGCGAATGATCTTCTCCAGGAGACTTCATTGAAGGCTTTGGATAATGAAGAAAAGTATGTAGCAGAAACGAACTTCAAAGGATGGATTTATACCATCATGCGTAATATATTCATCAATAATTATCGCAAGACTTTGCGTGATCAGACATACGTTGACAATACCGACAATCAGTTCTTCTTGAACCTGGGAGTGGATATTGAGGATGACTCCATGCAGGGGGCTTACGATTTGAAGGAAATGCGCCGCATTGTGAATGCATTGCCGAAAGAATATCGTGTACCTTTTGCGATGTATGTGTCAGGTTTTAAATATCGGGAAATTGCGGACAAACTTAACCTCCCTTTGGGTACGGTGAAAAGTCGTATCTACTTTACCCGTCAAAGGTTACAAGAAGACTTAAAGGATTTCAGATGATCATGATAACTCTCTATCTTTAAAAATAATATATTTATTATTACATAGACGCCGGTTGCTGTGAGAGCACCCGGCGTTTAGTGTGTTTATGGAGTGGGGAAAGATATTAGTGTGAATTGTGTAACCTTTTTCTGATAAATGGACGATAAATGTAGTAACCTGCCAAAGATGCCAGGAGTATGCCTGTGCAATTGGCTATAAAGTCCATCCAGTCTCCACTACGGTTGTCTGTACACTGTGATTGTAAGATTTCAATGATTCCGCTCATCAGGATGGGCAACAGAATACCTCCAATTGTTAGTTGTATTTTTTTGATTTGTTTATGCCGGATTAGGTGTTCTATCCATATAATGGAACTGAGACCACCATACATGCATACATGTACTAGTTTGTCGAAATTATTAATTTCTTCCAGTTGAGTATGTGGAGGAGTAAAAAAGGATAAATACCAAATGGCAAGAATTGTCAAAATAGAAAATGGGTATTGTCTTAAAATCTGCATTTTGTGTAAAACTTTAAATTTTCATGCAAAAATACGATATTTTTTGTACTTTTGTCCCCGTTTTAAAGTGTAATTATAATAAAATGATTTATGCAGCATAAGAGTGAAAGAGCAAACTTTGGAAGTAAATTAGGTGCAATTCTTGCGGCCGCAGGTTCTGCGGTAGGTTTGGGTAACATTTGGCGTTTTCCTTATGAAACAGGAAATCATGGTGGAGCTGCATTTATATTAATTTATCTGGGCTGTGTCATTGTATTCGGGTTACCTATAATGATTGCGGAATTTACCATTGGCCGACGTGCAAAGGCCTGTACGGGTGGAGCGTATGAAACGTTGGCTCCGGGTACACATTGGAAATGGGTAGGCTATGCCGGAGTATTAACCGGCTTTTTGATATTGGGATATTATTCGGTAGTAGCCGGATGGACCTTGGAGTATGTATGGCAAGCTGTTTCGTTTGGATTGTCAGGAAAAACCTCTGGAGAGTATGTCTCTATGTTTCAAGACTTTTCTCAACAACCGTTCCGACCGCTTCTGTGGTTGTTTGTGTTTATGTTTGTTACTCATTTCGTTATTGTGAAAGGTGTAAAAGACGGGATAGAGAAATCTTCTAAAATCATGATGCCATTGCTGTTTATTTTGGTTATTCTGCTAGCTGGTTGCTCTATCATGCTGCCTGGGGCTGAAAAGGGAATCAAATTTTTACTTCATCCAGATTTTAGTAAGGTTACTCCAGATGTTTTTTTAGGGGCAATGGGACAAGCTTTCTTCTCTATGAGCCTGGGGATGGGATGTCTTTCTACTTATGCTTCTTATTTTGGAAAGGAGACTCGTTTGGGGCATACGGCCATGAGTGTAGGGTTGATAGATACGTGTGTGGCTGTGTTGGCTGGATTGATTATCTTTCCGGCAGCCTTTTCTGTGGGTATTCAGCCCGATGCAGGTCCTTCTTTGATATTTATCACTTTGCCTAATGTGTTCCAGCAGGCTTTTGCCAATGTACCTTTCTTGGCCTATATATGTTCTGTGGCTTTCTATGTGTTATTGGCTTTGGCTGCCTTGACGTCTACAATCTCTTTGCATGAGGTTTCTACGGCCTTTCTGCATGAGAAGTTTCATTTTACACGAGGACGAGCTGCCTGTATTGTTACAGGAGGATGCCTGCTGATAGGTATTGTATCTTCATTAGCTTTAGGAGAATGGAGTAGTTTGAAGATTGGTGGGTTAAATATGTTTGATGCATTGGATTATCTGACTGCTAAAATTATGCTTCCGGTATGCGGTATGTTTGCAGCCGTGTTTGTCGGTTGGGTATTAGACAAGAAAATCGTAAGAGGAGAAGTGACTAATTATGGTATGTTAAAAGCTCCTTATTATCCAGTGTATCTGATAGTCTTGCGATTTGTTGCTCCTATTGGTATTCTTGCTATATTTGTCAATGAATTGGGCTTGTTGAGCTGGTAATGTGGAAGGATTTTTTCTATTATTCCCGTTCTGAGAGGAGAGTAATTCTGCTTTTGTTAGGCATACTGGTAATCTTAGGCATTTCTTGGTTGATATGCCATAAAGTCTATAAGCCAGAATATGTACGTCAGGAAGACTCTGCTGAGATAGATTCTTTTCTGGCTTCTGTGAAGCAACGTGAGGTTTCCTATGCTAAGCGCAACTATACGGCATCAGGTGTCAGGAAAGGGCAGGAGGTCGTTTTGTTTGATTTTAATCCGAATACAGCCGATTCCGTACAATTGAAAAAGCTGGGATTGCCTTCTTTTGTAGTTCGTAATATTCTTCGGTATCGGGAAAAAGGAGGCGTTTTTCGTACTCCGGAAGCTTTTGCTCGCATTTATGGGTTGACGGAGGAGCAATATTTATTGCTGAAACCCTATATTCAGATACCTTCAACAGAGGAGGGTAAGCGAGATTCTGTGTATGAACAAGTTAAACCACAAAGAATAGAAAAATATCCGGAAGGAACCCTTGTGCCCTTGAATGAAGCGGATACAGCTCAATTAAAGCGGATACCGGGTGTAGGAAGCGGTATCGCCAAAATGATTGTGGCTTATCGTAACCGTCTTGGAGGTTTTGTTCGTTTGGAACAGTTGCAGGAGATTCCGCATGTAGATACCTGTTTGAATAAATGGTTTGTTGTGCAAGGTACTCCTTTTCGGAAAATACGAGTCAATAAAGATGGGTTGGATAAATTGCGCAATCATCCTTATATGGACTTTTATAAGGCCAAAGCTATTTTGGAGTATCGCCGGAAAAGGGGTAATATAAAAGGTCTTTCCCGGCTTTCTCTCTTTGAAGAGTTTACCGAAAAAGACCTTCAACGCTTGTCTCCTTATTTATCTTTTGAATGATTTATTTGCGTGAATAACCTGCTGTTTCAGCTATTTTTACCGGAATCTCGGTATTGTCAATCCGGTTTTGGAACTTCTCTGCTCCAGCTCCAATGGCAAAGACCGGTACATACCCTGCAGAGTGTCCTCCGCTTGTCCAGCCAGTTAAAGCTATTTCATTGATAATTCGTTTAGCTTCTGCTGCAATAGGTTCGTCTTGAGCATATTCGCTCTTTTCCATTTTTACTTGTTGGTTTTTCATAGTCTGCTCGTACACGTTTTTCAAGCGAGCTTCCTGTTTTTCGTTTAATTGGATTTTATCCCAAAATCCGAAATTGTCTTTTAAGGCCTGTTGTACAGTTTCCCAGGATACCTGATTATTCGTTTTAGAGCGAAGCTGGTTGATGACTTTGGTGAATCCACTTTCACTAACCTTCTGGTTCTTGAGTACCTGCAGGTTCAGTTCATACGGACCTTTTCCTAAAACAAAACCTCCGGTTTCATGGTCGGCAGTAACTACAATTAAGGTTTCATCCGGATGTTGTGAGTAGAATTCGTAAGCGACCTTAATGGCATTGTCAAAGTCGATTACTTCATGAAAGGTCGTAGCGGCATCGTTGCTATGGCATGCCCAGTCGATTTTTCCACCTTCTACCATCAGGAAGAACCCTTTTGATAAATCTTTAGAGAGGAAATTAATTGCCGAACGGGTTATTTCTTGCAAAGTAAGGTCACTTTTTCCCCGGTCAATAGCGTATGGGATGGAAGAACGGTCCGCCTTAGAAGCGGCTTCCGACTGGAACAGAATCATCTTGTCTGCTTTTTTACTTTTCTTGAGATAATCTTTATATCCTCTGGCAATGATGTATCCGTATTGATCAGCCAGTGAGTAAAGATTCGTTGCTTGAGGATTATTTTTGTCCTGTGGTTGTAGAAAGTCTGAACCGGCATAGAAATCAAACCCTGTTTCATATAAGTCTTTTCCTATCTCGTAATAACTTCCTCTTCCTGAAGCATGTGCATAGAAAGCAGCAGGAGTTGCATGGTCTATGCTGACGCTGGTAGCTACTCCTACCCGGCATCCATGTTGTTTAGCCCATGTAGCTACACTGTAAACGGGGGTCTGTAAATCTTTTAAAACTCCGATAGCTCCATTTTTTGTTTTGTTTCCTGTTGCAAGCGCCGTACCTGCAGCAGCAGAATCTGTTACTCCGTTAGTGGCAGAGAAAGTGGTGGCTACGGTTGTGTAGGGGAATTGTGTAAACTGTAGGGGAGTTATACCGATTTTTCCTTCAAGTTCACCAAGATATAATTCTGTGCCTTGTACTTGATTGACTCCCATTCCGTCTCCGATGAAATAGAATACGTACTTGGCTTGCTGTGCATCTATCCGGCAAAAAACCATCAAGAAGAACATAATAGTGATAGATAACTTTTTCATAAAGCCTTGTGTTGAAATTATTTTTTCGCGAAAATAAGAAAAAATACGGCTTCGGAGATTTTTTTTAAAAAAAGATGCCTTAAAATGGGAAACGATTTCAAGTTCTTTCATTTTACTTATTGAATGATGTTACATTTTTTAAACATGTAATTATGAAAAAAAGAATTTTATTAGGGGCGTCTTTGATTTTGTCCCTGTTGGCTTCTTGCCAGCAAAAAGAGAATTTGCAGAACGTGAGTGATGAATTGAACTTGAGCTTGGAAGCTTCTGTGTATGCTTCTTCTGGTAGTTCTAGGGTTTCCACGGATGAGTCGGGAGTTACGACTTTTTCAGAAGGAGATGAATTAGGCTTTTTCATGCCAGAAGAAGATGAACCTGTGAAGTGGACGTTGAGCGGTAGCCAATGGACTCCTGAATTTCCCTTATCGTGGAAAGATAAAGTAAGTAAATTTTCATACTGCGCTTATTACCCTTATTCGTCTGAGGCTACGGTTCGTGGAGATATTCCGATGCCTGATTTGAGTTTACAGAAAGGAACGCTTGCAGGCATTGGAGAGTTTGATTTTCTGACTGCCCGTTGTGAGGTTAGCTATCAGGAAACGGATAATGGAAAAGTTTCTTTCACAGGGGAATCGTCTTTCAGACATGCTTATAGCCTTATTTCTATTACGATAAAGAAAGATTTACCAGAAGAAAATGTATTGATTAGTCAGGCATCCTTTAAAGGAGATAACTTATTTGGTAATAGTACCTATCATTTTGCAGAATCGGAAGCAGAGGATGGTATTTCTTATTTGGAATTACCTGAGGTAGATGCTTTGACATTGAATTTTGAGGAGCCGGTTACTGTAGTTGAGGATACCGGTTATACTTTGTTCTTATTGTGTAATCCACAGGATTTGGTAGAGGATTCTGAATTCTCTATTTCTTATCAGCGAGATGGAATATCTTATACTGCATCTACCCAAAAACTAGGAAATCAGTTTGCAGCAGGTAAATATTATCAGTTTATTCTGAAATTAACGAAGGCTGAATTAAGTTTGGAAGGTTGTGAGGTAAGTGATTGGATTTCTGAAAAACTTCCAGAAATAGCTATTGAAGAAACTCCTGCGTAAGTTTACTACTGATGATTGTTTCCGGAGAAGCTATCAATGAGTTTCTCCGGATTTTTTATGCCTGCTTTTATCTCTTGAAATAGAATTGTAATAAATCTCAGAAAAAACATATAACTTTGCACCTTCAAATAAACTAACAGTCAATTTTGTTCATTTAATATAACAATGAAAGCACTTAAAGACCGCATCATTCGTGATGGAAAATGCTTTGAGGGAGGCATCCTTAAAGTAGATAATTTTATTAATCATCAGATGGACCCTATTCTGATGAAGTCAATGGCAGTAGAGTTTGTACGGAGATTCGCCAGTACGAAGATTAACAAGGTTCTGACCATTGAGGCCAGCGGCATTGCTCCTGCAATTATGGTTGGTTATCTGTTGGAACTTCCGGTTGTTTTTGCCAAGAAGAAAAAACCGAGCACAATGGAGAACATGCTGACAACCACTGTCTATTCGTTTACGAAAGATCGCACGTATGATGTGTGTGTAAGTAAGGATTATTTATGTCCGGGAGATAAGGTGTTGTTCATTGATGACTTCTTAGCCAATGGCAATGCCGCAAAGGGGATTATTGATCTGGTACAGAAAGCAGGAGCTGAATTAGTGGGAATGGGCTTCCTGATAGAAAAATCTTTCCAGCACGGAGGAGATTATTTGAGAGCACAAGGCATTCATGTGGAATCTTTGGCGATAATTGAAAGTTTGGAAAATTGTCAAATTAAAATAAAAGACTAAATCTTTAAATGGAAAAAGAACAACAGCAAACTGCCCAGAGTGCTGGGCTTATTTACGGGTTGAATGACCGTCCGCCTTTAAAAGATTCTATTTTTGCGGCTTTGCAGCATTTGTTGGCAATCTTTGTAGCTATTATTACCCCTCCACTGATTATTGCAGGGGCATTAAAATTGGATTTGGAAACCACCGGATTTTTAGTTTCCATGGCTCTTTTTGCATCGGGTATTTCTACATTTATCCAGTGCCGTCGCGTAGGACCGATAGGTTGTGGACTGCTGTGTATTCAGGGAACCAGCTTCTCATTCATTGGTCCGATTATTTCTGCGGGCTTAACAGGTGGACTAAGTGCTATTTTCGGGGCTTGTATTGTAGCTTCTTCGGTGGAGATGTTAATTAGCCGAGTGTTGAAGTATACACGCAGAGTTATTACTCCTTTGGTATCGGGGATTGTGGTGACACTGATAGGTATGAGTTTGATTAAAGTGGGAATCTCTGCTTGCGGGGGTGGAGCTGCTGCACAGGCAGATGGTACTTTCGGGGCTTTCCGCCATATTGGTTTGGCTGCTTTGGTACTTGTCTTGATTATCTTTTTCAATCGTAGTTCCAACCGTTATTTGCGAATGAGTTCCATTGTTATCGGCCTGGTGGTTGGCTACGTATTAGCGTGGGCATTGGGAATGGTTGACTTTTCTGCTGTACAGAGCTATGGTGGTTTCAATATTCCTATACCTTTCCGTTACGGTATTTCATTTGATATTTCTGCTATCATCGCTTTAGCGTTGGTTTATTTGATTACGGCAATCGAAGCGTATGGGGATATTACAGCCAATTCATTGATTTCTGGGGAGCCGGTAGAAGGGGAAACGTTTGTTAAACGTGCTTCCGGAGGTATCTTGGCTGATGGTTTTAATTCCATGCTGGCCGGATTCTTCAACTCTTTCCCTAACTCGATTTTTGCTCAGAATAATGGTATGATTCAGTTAACTGGAGTAGCCAGCCGTTACGTAGGATATTTCATTGCAGGTTTCCTTATTTTGCTGGGCTTGTTCCCTGCAGTAGGATTGATTTTCTCGTTGATGCCTGAACCGGTGTTGGGTGGAGCCACTTTGTTGATGTTTGGAACAGTGGCTGCCGCAGGAATCCGAATCATTTCTGCACAGAAAATCAACCGTAAGGCTACGCTGGTGATGGCTTTGAGTTTTTCTTTCGGCTTGAGTGTGGAACTTGTACCGGATATTCTTTGTCAGTTGCCGGAAACCGTGCGTAATATATTTTCTGCAGGTATTACAACTGGTGGACTGACTGCCATCTTGTCTAATCTGCTGATTCAGATAAAAGAATAAAAAACATATTGGATTAAAAGAAGAAAGGCTGCCTCAAGATTTTTGGGACAGCCTTTTTTATGGTTTTAGGATACTGCTTATCGAGAAGCAAACATTGATTGGCTATTAGCCTGACGTGCAGAAATCATACCTTGCAAATCGGGAGATACAGTCACCGGAGTGCCGTCCTGCTGTTTGAAAGTGATAGTTCCGTCTTCATTCATGGTAATCAGTTCGAATGTCTGACCTTCGGCAGAAGCATTCCATGTATTCTTTTCTTTGTCATAAATTAAGGTAAGTGGCTTGTCTTCTTCACCCTTCTTTGTGATAGTGTAGCCATCTTCATTGGTCTGTACAAGGTATTCTCCGCTTTCACCTTTTACTGTTTTTACGCTACCTACATCGGCCAAAGGATTTGAACCAGACCAGAACTCGATAGAGTTCAGTACAATGACGTCTGCCAAATAAGCTACTTCATATACAGGTACGATATGAAATGCTAAAAAGACAATTTCATTCACGAATTTATTGCCAATGTTGTTGTTCCAGTCCTTCAGACTACTCCATAAACCAAATGAACCGATACATGAGGAGCATATAATGCTGCCGCTCAGAATCAGGCAGGCAGCCGAAAATTTTAGTTTTTTCATACGCAATTTCAATTTTGGGTTAATATTTTATATGTATTGTCGTTTTGCTATTACAATTTGTTACAAAGTTAGAAGATATTTTGGATTATGAAAGAAAAAGGTAAAAAAATAGTATCTTTGCGCTGTTTTTTGTGAGAAATTAATGATTAAATAAAAAATAGAATGAAAGAAACAATTCAGAAGAGATTGAGCGATTCGAAGACGGCACGCTGGACCGCTTTGTTTATCGTTTCGTTTACCATGATGTGTGGTTATTTTCTGACGGATGTGATGTCTCCGTTGGAAAACTTGTTGACAACAAAGGGTCAGGTGGTATATTTTACAGATGATACCTCTATGCCGGCAGACAGTCTGGTGGCCAAAGTGAATTACTTTTCTTCGGAAGAAATGCTTTCAAATCCGTTGCTGACTGTAGAGCAACTTGAGGAAGGAAGTAAGGTGCAGTATTATGAGATGCAGAATGGTGCACAGATACAGACAGAAAAGACAATTAGTTCTGTCGCCAGAGGGGAAGGCTGGTCAAGTACGGAATATGGCTTCTTCTCAGGGGCTTATGGCTTGATTAATGTGTTCTTGCTGATGCTGTTTTTCGGTGGGGTGATTCTGGATAAAATGGGAATCCGTTTTACCGGAATGATGTCTTCTGGATTGATGTTTATGGGAGCTCTGATTAAATGGTATGCCCTTTCTTCCGATTTTGGAGATGCACAGCTTTTTGGGATGGACATGCAGGTGGCATTGGCTTCTTTAGGATTTGCGATCTTCGGAATGGGCGCTGAAATCACAGGTATTACTGCATCTAAAGTCATTGTAAAATGGTTTGCCGGAAAGGAACTGGCGCTTGCCATGGGACTTCAGGTGGCAATGGCTCGTATTGGTACTGCTGTGGCTTTGGCGGTAAGCTTACCAGTAGCCCGTTGGATGGGAGATGTTTCTTATCCGGTGTTGTTCGGAGCCATTTTGTTATGCGTGGGATTTGCTTCATATATGATTTATTGTGTCATGGACCGCAAGGAAGATGCTTCTGCCGCAGCTGTTCGCATGGAAAACGGAGAGGCTGAAGAAGAAGGTTTCAAATTGTCCGATTTGAAACTGATTTTCTGTAGCAAGGGCTTCTGGTTGATTAACCTGCTGTGCCTGATGTTCTATGCCGGTGTGTTCCCCTTCCTGAAGTTTGCGACAAAACTGATGATTTATAAATACGATGTGCCGGAATCTTTTGCCGGATTGATTCCTGCCTTATTGCCTTTTGGAACCATTCTGCTGACACCCGTATTCGGCTCTTTATATGACCGTATCGGTCGCGGAGCTACCTTGATGATTATTGGTTCAGTCATGTTGACAGTGGTTCATGTGTTGTTTGCTCTTCCGGTAATGAACTACTGGTGGTTTGCTGTTATTGTCATGATTGTATTGGGAATAGCATTTTCTTTGGTACCCAGTGCTATGTGGCCTTCAGTTCCTAAGATTATCCCGATGAAGCAGTTGGGTTCTGCTTATGCTACCATTTTCTATATCCAGAATATCGGGTTGACAATGGTGCCTTGGTTGATTGGATGGGTTATCGAACATTTTGCAACTTTGCGTAACGAAGCTGGTGTAATTGTAGGCTATGACTATACGGCTCCGATGGTTATTTTTGCAGTGTTTGGTCTGTGTGCCATTCTTATTTCTACATTGCTTCGTGTAGAAGACAGCAAAAAACATTATGGACTGGAAGAAGCTAATATGAAAAAATAATTTTTAAGTCTCTTTCATGGAAGGAGCGGGGGTGTGTCAGGCACATCTTCAGCTCCTTTTATTTTTATTAATACCTCATAAGAAGGGGGAATGGCGGTATATACTTTGTCTTGTGGATTTTTTCCCGTATCTTTGGACTGTTTTTATGTGAGAATCTGTCTGTGAGATAACAAATGGCCTATAAAGGGCAATAAACTACCGGATAGATTTCTACATGAGAAATG
This sequence comes from Phocaeicola plebeius DSM 17135, assembly GCF_000187895.1. Classification (GTDB taxonomy): domain Bacteria; phylum Bacteroidota; class Bacteroidia; order Bacteroidales; family Bacteroidaceae; genus Phocaeicola; species Phocaeicola plebeius. The sequence goes on from NZ_DS990124.1 coordinate 63,933, forward strand.
TGTAACAAAAATTTAGCTATGAATAATACGAAGAAAAAATCACCTATATCATGGGTCCCTACAGCATATTTTGCCATGGGACTTCCTTTTGTAGTACTCAATATGGTTACCGTGTTAATGTTTAAAGGGCTTGAGGTAGATGATAAACTAATCACCTTCTGGACGTCGTTGATTCTTCTGCCCTGGACATTGAAGCCATTGTGGAGTCCTTTTCTTGAACTTTTCCGGACAAAGAAATTTTTTGTGATTGTCACTCAGTTAATTACGGGAGTCACTTTCGGACTGGTAGCTTTTGCGTTGAACCTGTCCCATTTTTTCAGTATTTCCATTGCGCTGCTGGCCATTGTTGCTTTTAGCGGAGCTACTCACGACATCGCTTGCGATGGAGTGTATATGAGTGAACTGTCCAATGAAGACCAGGCAAAGTTTATTGGCTGGCAGGGAGCCTTTTATAACATAGCAAAGATTCTGGCAACGGGTGGTTTGGTATACCTGGCTGGATATTTCATCGAGTTGAATGCAGATGCCGGATTGCTGACTGCCAACAAAAGGGCTTGGATGATTATTTTGCTGATTCTTTCCGTAACCATGATTCTTCTGGGAATCTATCATCTGTTTGCTCTGCCGTCTACCCAGTCGGCTTCTTCTAAAAAAACATTACGGAGTAACAAGGAAGTGATGAAGGAACTGGGACAGGTATTGATGGACTTTTTCCGCAAGACACACATCACTTATTATATCTTCTTCATCATCCTTTATCGTTTTGCAGAAGGATTTGTGATGAAGATTGTACCGCTGTTCCTGAAAGCAGACCGGGAGATGGGAGGCTTGGGACTCAATGAAAAGGAAATCGGACTTTATTATGGTACGTACGGAGCTGCGGCCTTTGTGTTGGGTTCTTTGCTGGCAGGATATTATATTGCCCGACGGGGATTGAAAAAAACAATCTTCTCGTTGTGCTGTATTTTCAACCTTCCTTTTATGGTGTATGCCTTGTTTGCTTACTTCCAGCCGGAGAGTGGTTGGATAATATGCAGTGGCATCGTCTTTGAGTATTTCGGATATGGTTTCGGCTTTGTCGGACTTTCTTTGTTTATGATGCAGCAGGTGGCTCCCGGCAAGCATCAGATGGCTCATTATGCATTTGCTTCAGGAATCATGAATTTTGGAGTGATGATTCCGGGAATGTTAAGCGGCTGGGTGTGCGAAAGTCTTGGCGCATGGTTTGACAAGCCAGGAGGCTATGAGCCTTTCTTTATCTTCGTACTGATTGCTACAATTCCAGCTTTCTTGATTACTTATTTCCTTCCGTTTAAGTATGATAATGGAGGAAATTTGCTCGAAGGCGAAAAAGAATATGTATAATAATCAATTAAACTAACTGGATATGAATGAAAAATTTGTAATGCCCTGGGAAGAACGCCCGGCAGACTGTAAAGAAGTAATGTGGCGCTATTCGAAGAATCCTGTTATCGGACGTTATCAGATACCTTCATCGAATAGTATTTTCAATAGTGCGGTAGTTCCCTTCAAAGATGGATTTGCTGGGGTGTTCCGTTGCGACAACCGAGCTGTACAGATGAATATCTTTGCTGGTTTCAGTAAGGACGGTATCAACTGGGAAATCAATCATGAGCCGATTGTCTTTAAGCCCGGCAATACGGAGATGATAGATTCAGAGTATAAATATGACCCTCGTGTGACTTGGATTGAAGACCGTTACTGGATTACATGGTGCAACGGTTATCACGGACCTACCATCGGCATCGGTTATACATTCGATTTCAAGGAATTCTATCAGTGCGAGAATGCCTTCCTTCCATTTAACCGTAACGGCGTATTGTTCCCGCAGAAAATTAACGGTAAGTATGCCATGCTGAGCCGTCCGAGCGACAACGGTCATACACCTTTCGGAGATATTTATATCAGCTACAGTCCCGATATGAAGTATTGGGGTGAGCACCGTTGTGTAATGAAAGTGACTCCTTTCCCGGAAAGTGCCTGGCAGTGTACAAAGATTGGAGCCGGCTCTGTACCTTTCCTGACAGAAGAAGGCTGGCTGATGTTCTATCACGGGGTTATTACCACTTGTAACGGTTTCCGTTACTCTATGGGAGCAGCTATTCTGGATAAGGACCATCCGGAAAAGGTACTTTATCGTACCCGTGACTACCTGTTAGCTCCTGCTGCACCTTATGAACTGCAGGGAGATGTACCCAATGTAGTGTTCCCGTGTGCTGCTCTTCAGGATGGAGAAAGAGTAGCTGTGTACTACGGGGCTGCTGATACCGTGGTAGGAATGGCTTTCGGTTATATTTCCGAAATCATTGATTTTGTAAAGCGTACTTCTATTTTGTAAATGTAAATATTTAATAAGGCTGTTCCTGTAGCCAGACGCTATGGGAGTAGCCTTTTTTATTTTAGGCCTATGAAAAAACTAATCGCATCTCTGAGCTTTTTGTTCATCTGGAATTGTGCCAATGCGCAGGACCCGGTGGACTATGTAGACCCGTTTATTGGAACAACCAATTTTGGTACGTGTAATCCGGGAGCTGTCTGTCCGAATGGTTTGATGTCGGTCGTTCCTTTTAATGTGATGGGGTCGGATGAAAATACCTATGACAAAGACGCTCGCTGGTGGTCTACTCCTTATGAATACACGAACAGCTATTTTACCGGACTCTCTCATGTCAACCTGAGTGGGGTGGGTTGTCCTGAAATGGGTTCTCTGTTGCTGATGCCCACAACCGGTGAATTAAATGTCGACTATCATCATTACGGAAGCAAGTATGAAAAGGAAACGGCTTCACCGGGATATTACAGTTTGCAGCTGACCAAATATAATATTAAAGTAGAGGCTACTTCTACATTGAGAACAGGGCTTACCCGCTTTACTTTTCCAAAGGGGAAGAGCCATATCCTGATGAACCTGGGAGAAGGACTGACCAATGAATCGGGAGCTTATCTGCGCCGGATAAATGACCGTGAAATTGAGGGCATGAAGTTCTTGGGTACGTTCTGTTATAATCCTCAGGCTGTGTTCCCTATTTATTTTGTCATGCGTATCAACAAGGCTCCTAAGCAGACAGGTTACTGGAAATTCCAGCGTAAGATGACGGGGGTAGAAGCAGAATGGGATAAAGATAATGGCAAATATAAATTGTACACGCAGTATGACCGGGATTTGGCTGGCGATGATATCGGTGCATGGTTCACTTTCGATACAGAAGAAAATGAACAGATAGAAGTGGCCGTGGGTGTATCGTTTGTAAGTATGGAAAATGCCCGTCAGAATTTGGAAGCTGAGCAACATGGAGCTGGATTCGATGAAATCTATGCCAGCGCACGGAAACAGTGGAACGACGATTTGAGCCGTATCACCGTAGAAGGAGGTACAAAGGAACAGAAAACGGTGTTCTATACTGCCTTGTATCACACGCTGATTCACCCGAATATCCTCCAGGATGTAAACGGGGAATACCCAGCCATGGAAACCGGAGAAACGAAGACAACTAAAAACAATCGTTATACCGTATATTCTTTGTGGGATACCTATCGTAACCTGCATCAGTTGATGACTCTGGTGTATCCCGAACGTCAGATTGACATGGTACGTACTATGGTCGATATGTACAAAGAGCATGGGTGGTTACCTAAATGGGAGTTGTACGGACGTGAAACCCTCACGATGGAAGGTGACCCCAGTTTGCCGGTGATTGTGGATACCTGGATGAAGGGTCTGCGCGACTTTGATATGGAAACAGCCTATGAGGCTATGCGCAAGTCGGCCACTCTTCCTGGAAAGGAAAACCTGATGCGTCCGGACAACGATGATTATATGAGCAAAGGCTATGTGCCTTTGATGGAACAGTTCGATAACTCCGTATCGCATGCTTTGGAATATTACATTGCCGATTATGCTTTGTATACGTTGGCCAAGAGCATGGGAAAGAAAGAGGATGCCGATTTGTTCTACAAGCGGTCTATGGGATACAAGCATTATTATTGCAAGGAATTCGGAACGTTGCGTCCTATTTTGCCGGACGGAAAATTCTATTCTCCGTTTGATCCGCTTCAGGGACAGAACTTTGAACCGAGTCCGGGATTCCACGAAGGTAACTCTTGGAACTATACCTTCTACGTGCCGCATGATGTAAAAGGACTGGCTCGCCTGATGGGAGGACAGAAGAAGTTTATCGACAAACTGCAGATGGTATTCGACAAGGGTTATTATGACCCGGCCAATGAACCGGATATTGCTTATCCTTATCTGTTCAGCTATTTCAAGGGTGAGGAGTGGCGTACACAGAAAACCGTTCGCGAACTGCTGGCTAAGTACTTTACTCCCAAACCTGACGGTATTCCGGGAAATGACGATGCCGGTACCATGTCAGCCTGGGCTGTATTCAGTATGATGGGCTTCTACCCTGACTGTCCGGGTGTTCCTGAATATACGTTGACCGACCCGACTTTCGACCGTATTACCATCCGTTTGAATCCGGATTTTTATGGAAAAGATAAACTGGTCATTGAGAAGAAGGAGAATGGTTCACCGGAAGGGTATATCCAGAAAATAGAACTTGGCGGCAAGAAAACAGGTTACCGAATTAATCACAATGACTTGGTAAAAGGCGGCACATTGACGTTCTATAAATAACACAAGCAGATTAGTTTTCCCCTTTTGTTCGTCTTTTCTTTACGGTGTGGCGTACCAGAAAGATGCTGGCTTCGTATAAAAGCACGATGGGGAAGGTTACAATCAGCATAGTAAACACGTCTGAGGTAGGAGTGATGATGGCAGCGATAATCATTGCGACAACCCAGGCGTGTTTTCTGTATTGTGCCATGAAATCGGCAGACAAGATACCCAGTTTGGCCAGCAGCCAGGTAAGAATCGGAATCTCAAACGTGATACCCATCATCAGGCTCAGCATGTTCAGTGTATCAATATAAGAACTGAGCAGAATGGTATTTTCCACCTCCTGACTCACTTGATAGGTCGAAAGAAAGCGGAATGTAAAAGGAAATATCAGGAAATAGCTGAATAATACTCCTGTCAGGAAGAGTAGATAGCCCCAGAATATCAGCCAGCGGGAATATTTCTTTTCATTCTGGTAGAGTGCCGGCGAAATAAAATGAAAAAGTTGATAGAGAATATAAGGAGAAGCCAGCAGAATACCCGCATAGAACGAAACACTCATGTGGGTGAGAAACTGGCCTGAAAGTTGTGTGTTGATAAGTTTTACCGGCAAAGCTTCCGCTTCCAGTCCGGCTATATGCAGTATTCTTCCTAACCATGCAAAGAAACGGTAGGTACAGAAGTCGCCCTCTTTGGGAGCAAGGATGAGGCCGAAAAGCTCTTCTTTGAAACAAAAGGCCAGCAGCATAAGCACAATTACCGCACAAGCGATGTGGATAATCGTTTTGCGCAATTCGTCCAGGTGGTCCCAGAAAGTCAGTTCCGTTGGTTGCGTTGGTTTCACGGTTGTTATTTTTCTTTTTTCTCGTTCGAAGTGGTTTCTTCCTTCTTTGGGTTTGTTTCTTTCAGGTTATCTTCCACTTCGTTCATGCCTTCCTTGAAACTTCTTACACCTTTACCAATACCTTTCATCAGTTCGGGAATCTTCTTTCCGCCGAACAGCAGCAAGATGATTAAAGCAAGAAATAAAAATTCCTGGGTACCGATACCCATAAACAGCAATGTAGTATTCATGTACTTTTTGTGTAAATAGAGAGTTAGTTTATAGTTTATTCTTCCGCAAAAATATGGATTGTTTTTTATCTGAGCAAATGTGTATTCTTTTGCCTTTTTAGTTTTTCAATAAAAGTGGTAGGATTTAGTACATTTTTATGAAGTGACGATTCGTTTTTTATGTCCTCTTTAGGTAGAACTTATGTTTCTCAAGACGGAAACCTACATTCTCCTTACCTGAGACGTATGTTTCAGGTAAGGGAAACATAAAAAGTAATGGGACATTAGAAGATAAACGAAAAAGTGTTTCAAGTATTCATAGAAAAGGAAAAGACAGACCGCAAGAGAAACTGATATTTGTCCTCTTGCGGTCTGTCTTTTTATAGGTAAGGAATAAAATTATTTCTTAGTCAATGAAACATTGTCAATCAATGCTTTGGAGTCTTTTGTCTGAAGCTGTATAACGATGACAAAATCACCTAAAGTAGCATCTGATACGGGAGCTTCCGTAACTGTTCCTCCTTTATCTTCCACCCCTTTGATACTGGCAAATGCATTGACTGTTTTTGAGAAATCAAAGCTTGCTGATACTTTTGACCATCGGCCGGCTTTTTTGATTACACGGCTATAAGCTGCGGCAGACTGGTTTTTGGTGGATTCGTCGCTGAGGTCAAATCCTTCACGCATAATGAAAAGATTGTCTGTTTTTGCATCACGGATGAAGAAACGAACCTGTGCTCCGTCTGTAAGGGCCTTCATGTCGAAAGACAATGTATATACGGCTTTTTCTGCTCCTTGAAGACGCTGGCCCAGATAAGCTTTGTACCATGAATTGTCTGTGGTTGTTGCAATCTGTACGGCATTGCCATGCTTTTCGTCATCAGTTGCGGGGCTGATGGTGGTTGTACCGTTGGTCTTGTCAAATGCAAACCAGTCTTCTGTAGAAGGAATGGATGCATAAGTCTTTTCGTTATTCAACGGAGTGTCGAAGTTGCCGTTTTTTACTAAATTTTGTGCATGGGTTCCCATTGCTAAGAAAGCCATTGCAGCTACAACAAATACTTTTTTCATAAATTTCTTAGGTTAGTTTTGATCGATAGTCTGTACAAATATACGAAAATTCATCTATATGCAGATTCCTTTTTGGATTGTTTAGGGTTTTAAAATGTGACTGTGGTGTGAGATATGGCGATATATTGGGCAAATGTCAGCAAGATGTCAGTTAGAATTTTCGCTATTGTGAGAGGGAGTGTATAGCTTTGTTTCTGAAAAATATAGCTGGATATGGAAAAGAAAAGACATTACGTTGTCATGCGTCGGTTTATTATTCTTTTTTCTTTTATAGTTGGAATTGCATCTTTCTTTATTTCTTATAATAAGAAAAAGGATTCGTCTTTGCCCGATAAACTGGAGCAAATGATGTGTCGTACGAAGATGAATGTGCATTGTGATCCTTTTTATGGTTACCAGGTACATTATCCTGCGTTCTTCGAACAGGTTCCGGATTCACTCATTCATGAAACGGGATGTTGCCAGTTTTATTTTGGGAATATGCTGAAGATTGCTCAGACAGCTTTTATCGTAACTAATCTTGAAGGATTTACCGTGCGGCAGGGGATGGAACATTTTGCCATGGAACAGCATGCCACTGAACGGCGGTGTGGAAATGATTATTTCATTCTTTCCGGACCTCTTTATATCAACCATCGGCCAGTAGAGGGCTATCGTTTTTATGCCAAGTATGTGCAGCGGCAAAAACTCTGGTTTGTGCAGTCTTTGTCTTACCCTGCGAGTTGCACACGTGCTGTTTCACGACTTATTGAGCTGATTGATAACTGGCAAGTGTGGGAGTAGGTGAAAGGCTCAGGTATTCCATTGGGTTCAGAAAGTCAACGAAATTTTTCTTTAAAAGTTTCGGGCTGTCTTGTCTCTTCCCTAAAAGATGGGTATCTTTGACTCGTTTTTCATTTAACATTGATACTCATGCAGGATTTTGTTCATTTGCACGTTCATACGCAGTATTCTATTCTTGACGGACAGGCTTCTATTCCCCGGTTGGTGGACAAGGCCATGGCCAACGGCATGCGAGGAATCGCAGTGACCGACCACGGAGATATGTTCGGTATCAAGGAGTTCTTCAACTATGTCAATAAGAAGAACGGGGGCACGAATGGGGAAATTAAGGATTTGAAGAAGAAAATTGCCGCATTGGAAAGTGGTAAGGAAGAGTCGGAAAACCCCGAAGCGGAGATTGCAGCTTGCAAGGAACAGTTAGAGGCTGCGAAAAAGAAGCTGTTCAAACCAATTTTCGGTTGCGAAATGTATGTAGCCCGCCGCCGTCTGGAGGATAAGGAAGGTAAGCCTGACCAGAGCGGGTATCATTTGGTGGTATTGGCTAAGAATCTGAAGGGTTATCATAACCTGATTAAACTGGTGTCGAAGGCATGGACCAAAGGATTCTACATGCGTCCGCGTACAGACCGTGCGGAGTTGGAGAAGTATCACGAGGGACTGATTGTATGCTCGGCTTGTTTGGGAGGGGAAGTGCCCCGACGTATTACGGCCGGACAGTTTGAAGAGGCTGAAGAGGCCATCCGTTGGTACAAGAATCTTTTCGGAGATGACTACTACCTGGAACTGCAGCGCCACAAGGCGACGGTGGCACGTGCCAATCATGAGGTGTATCCCATGCAGCAGGTGGTGAACGAAAAACTGATTGAATATGCCAAAAAATACAATATCAAGCTGGTGTGTACGAACGACGTGCACTTTGTGGACGAGGAAAATGCCGAAGCCCACGACCGGCTTATCTGTCTGAGTACAGGAAAAGACTTGGACGACCCTAACCGTATGCTTTATACCAAGCAGGAATGGATGAAGACGCGGGAAGAAATGAACGAAGTCTTTGCCGATGTGCCGGAAGCCTTGAGCAATACGGTTGAGATTTGTGACAAGGTTGAGTTTTATTCAATTGACCATGCGCCTATCATGCCGACGTTTGCCATTCCGGAAGATTTCGGTACGGAGGAGGAGTATCGTAAGAAATTTACGGAAAAAGACCTCTTTGATGAATTTACCCGCGATGAAAACGGCAACGTGGTAATGGATGAGGCTGCGGCGAAGGCCAAGATTGAACGTTTGGGCGGATATGAGAAATTGTATCGTATCAAACTGGAGGCCGATTATCTGGCAAAACTGGCCTACGACGGGGCCAAACGACGTTATGGCGAGAACCTGTCGGAAGAGGTGCAGGAGCGTATCAAGTTTGAGTTGCATATCATGAAGACCATGGGTTTTCCGGGATACTTCTTGATTGTGCAGGACTTTATCAATGCGGCACGTCATCAGTTGGATGTGTCAGTCGGCCCGGGACGTGGTTCGGCGGCAGGTTCGGCGGTAGCCTATTGCCTGGGGATTACGCAGATTGACCCGATTCAGTATGACTTGCTGTTCGAGCGTTTCTTGAATCCGGACCGTATCTCTTTGCCTGATATTGATGTGGACTTCGATGATGACGGACGTGGTCGCGTGCTGAACTGGGTAACGGAGAAGTATGGACAGGAAAAAGTGGCACACATCATTACGTATGGTACGATGGCTACTAAGTTGGCTATCAAGGATGTGGCCCGTGTACAGAAACTTCCGTTGTCGGAATCAGACCGTCTGTGTAAGTTGATTCCGGATAAACTGCCCGATAAGAAACTGAATTTACCGAATGCCATTGCTTACGTGCCGGAACTGCAGGAAGCAGAAGTTTCACCGAATCCGGTGTTGCGCGATACCATTAAATATGCCAAGATGCTGGAAGGTAACGTGCGAAACACAGGTGTACATGCCTGCGGTACGATTATCTGTCGTGATGATATTACTGACTGGGTACCGGTGAGTACGGCAGACGACAAGGAAACCGGAGAAAAAATGCTGGTTACCCAGTACGAAGGTTCGGTGATTGAAGATACGGGGCTGATTAAGATGGACTTTCTGGGCTTGAAAACCCTGTCTATCATTAAGGAAGCCATTGAGAACATTCGTCAGAGCAAAGGTATTGTATTGAATATCGATGAAGTACCGATTGATGACCCTGCAACTTATCGCTTGTACAGTGAAGGACGAACCATCGGAACCTTCCAGTTTGAATCGGCGGGTATGCAGAAGTACTTGCGCGAGCTTCAGCCCAGTACGTTTGAGGACTTGATTGCCATGAACGCCCTCTACCGTCCGGGACCGATGGATTACATTCCAGACTTCATCGACCGTAAACACGGCCGGAAGCCGATTGAGTACGATATTCCGATTATGGAGAAATACCTGAAGGATACGTACGGTATTACAGTGTATCAGGAGCAGGTGATGTTGCTGTCGCGTTTGCTGGCCGACTTTACACGTGGTGAATCGGATGCCTTGCGTAAGGCCATGGGTAAGAAGTTGCGTGACAAGTTGGATCACATGAAGCCGAAATTTATTGAAGGTGGAAAGAAGAACGGACATGATCCTAAGGTGCTGGAGAAAATCTGGGCCGACTGGGAAAAGTTTGCATCGTATGCGTTCAACAAATCACATGCTACTTGTTACTCGTGGGTAGCTTATCAGACGGCATACCTGAAGGCTAACTATCCGTCTGAGTACATGGCCGCTACGATGAGCCGGAATATTTCGAACATCACTGAAATCACGAAGCTTATGGATGAGTGTAAGTCGATGGGCGTGAAGGTGCTGGGGCCGGATGTGAACGAAAGTAACCTGAAATTCTCAGTCAACTACCGTGGTGACATTCGTTTCGGATTGGGAGCCATTAAGGGAGTAGGTGAGTCGGCTGTGCAGAGTATTCTGGACGAAAGACGGAAAAACGGTGAGTTCAAAAATATCTTTGACTTTGTGCAGCGTGTAAATCTGTCGGCTTGTAACCGTAAGAATATTGAAAACCTGGCGTTAGCCGGTGGTTTTGATAGTTTCTCAGGTATCAAGCGTGAGGATTTCTTTGTGAAGAATGCGAAAGACGAATCCTTCTCAGATATATTGGTGCGTTACGGCAACAAATATCAGCTGGATAAGGCAGCCGCTGCCAATTCTCTATTCGGAGGAGAACATGAAGTAGAGGTGGCCACTCCGGAGATTGTGCCGGCCCCGTCGTGGAGCGATTTGGAGCGTTTGAACAAAGAACGTGATTTGGTAGGAATTTATTTGTCGGCCCATCCACTGGATGAGTTTGCCGTGATTTTGGAAAATGTATGCAACGTACACATGGCCGAACTGACTGACTTGACTCCACTGCAGAATCATGATCTGGTGCTGGGAGGAATCGTGACTGGGGTACGTGAAGGATATACCAAGACGGGAAAGCCCTATGGTATTGCAAAAGTGGAAGATTACTCGGGTACGGCAGAATTTGCTTTCTTTGGTAACGAATGGGTGGAAAAGAAAAACTTCTTCATGGAAGGTATGTTCCTTTTCATGAAAGGAAAGTGCCAGCCTAAGCAGTGGAAACAGGAGGAATGGGAAGTGAAAATCAACAGTATTGAACTACTTCCTGAAGTGAAGGAAAGGGTTGTAGAAAAGTTGACGGTAACAGCTCCGCTTTCAGCTATCGATGACCAGTTGATTATGGAATTCTCTTCCTTGGTGAAAGATAGTCCGGGAAATGCCGAACTTCATTTTCTGGTTAGGGATGAAGACGGGCAGATGTATGTAAACCTGATGTCACGTACGATGAAGATTTCTGTACAGAAGGAACTGGTCAACTATTTAAAAAACCAGCCATTGTTGGACTATAAAATAAATTAGTATATATTTGCGTAGAGAACTTAAAAACATAGATAATTATGGCATTGAATATTAAAGATGACAACTTTGAAGCTATTGTAGCTGAAGGTAAACCAGTGGTGTTGGATTTTTGGGCTACATGGTGTGGTCCTTGCAAGCAAATTGCTCCATATATCGAAGAACTGGCAGAAGAGTATAAGGATAAGGTAAATATCGGTAAATGCGATGTAGATGAAAATGCAGACCTTCCTGCACAGTTTGGTGTGCGCAACATTCCTACCGTATTGTTTATCAAGAACGGAGAAGTTGTGGACAAACAAGTAGGAGCTACCACTAAATCTGCTTTGCAGGCAAAGGTAGAAGCTTTGTTGAAATAACTAAAAAAACAGATAAGTTATGGGAATGGAAGACGATTTCTTGTTGGAAGATGAGGACGATGAAAAAACCATCGAGTTCATAAAGAACTATTTGCCTCAGGACATGAAAGAGGCTTTCTCGGACGATGATTTGTATTACATCTTAGATTTGATTGTGGATTATTATACCACGAGTGGTTGTCTGGATGCACAGCCGGACGATGAAGGGTATATCAACATCGATCAGGATGAAATTGTGAACTACATCGTTAAAGAGTCTGCCAAGGATGGAATGGGCCCGTTTGACCCGGAGGCGATTTTCTTTGTCGTGCAGGGTGAAATGGAATATGGCAATCAGTTGGGACAAGTAGAGTAACAAAGTACCATATTATCATT
>NZ_DS990123.1 GCF_000187895.1 Phocaeicola plebeius DSM 17135
TTACCTGTTAGGTAACTGGCGGCGGAGGGATGCGCTCGTTATTGCACTTAAGCGACACTCACGGCACGAGCTGACGACACATGCAGCACCTCACAAAGTCCGAAGACTGACTGTTTCAGATCATTCCTTTGCAATTAAGCCCGGGTAAGGTTCCTCGCGTATCATCGAATAAACCACATGTTCCTCCGCTTGTGCGGGCCCCCGTCAATTCCTTTGAGTTTCACCGTTGCCGGCGTACTCCCCAGGTGGGATACTTAACGCTTTCGCTAAGCCGCTGACTGTATATCGCCAACAGCGAGTATCCATCGTTTACCGTGTGGACTACCAGGGTATCTAATCCTGTTTGATACCCACACTTTCGAGCATGAACGTCAGTTACGGCTTAGTGTGCTGCCTTCGCAATCGGAGTTCTTCGTGATATCTAAGCATTTCACCGCTACACCACGAATTCCGCACACCTCAACCGCACTCAAGGACGCCAGTATCAACTGCAATTTTAAGGTTGAGCCCCAAACTTTCACAGCTGACTTAACGACCCGTCTGCGCTCCCTTTAAACCCAATAAATCCGGATAACGCTCGCATCCTCCGTATTACCGCGGCTGCTGGCACGGAGTTAGCCGATGCTTATTCATAAGGTACATACAAGCTCCCACACGTGGGAGGTTTTATTCCCTTATAAAAGAAGTTTACAATCCGTAGGACCTTCATCCTTCACGCTACTTGGCTGGTTCAGACTCTCGTCCATTGACCAATATTCCTCACTGCTGCCTCCCGTAGGAGTTTGGACCGTGTCTCAGTTCCAATGTGGGGGACCTTCCTCTCAGAACCCCTATCCATCGTAGGCTAGGTGGGCCGTTACCCCGCCTACTACCTAATGGAACGCATCCCCATCGTACACCGATAAATCTTTAATGATGCTATCATGCAATCTCATCATACCATCAGGTATTAATCTTTCTTTCGAAAGGCTATCCCTGAGTGTACGGAAGGTTGGATACGCGTTACTCACCCGTGCGCCGGTCGCCGGCAATTGAAGCAAGCTTCAATCCCGCTGCCCCTCGACTTGCATGTGTTAAGCCTGTAGCTAGCGTTCATCCTGAGCCAGGATCAAACTCTTCATTGTAAAATATTTTTACTACCCTTTCGGGTATGTTTTATCTCTGTTCAGGAAACCGATTTTTTTCATTTTCCTTGTTTCCAAGGGTTATTGACGGTTGTCTTCCGTTCATCCCATATATACATTATATAAAGGACTACTTCTTGTACTACATCCTAGTCTGTTTATCTAAAGTCTTTCAAAGAACTATCTTTTCTCAAGCTCCCGTTTCAGCGGGAAAGCGTTTGCAAAGGTAAGGCGTTTTTTCGTAACCTCCAAATTTTTTCGAAAGTTTTTTTGAAAAAATTTTTCAGAAGGTTTTCAGAAGGCGTGCGGCTTATCCTTTCTCGCTCCCTTGCACATCCGCAAGGTAAGATACTCGGTGCAGCATCCGGCACTCTCTTCCATAGCCTCAGCTTTACTCAGTCTGTCATCTTCAGCGGCTCTCCCTCTCGAAAGCGGTTGCAAAGGTACAGACTTTTTCCATTTCTGCAACTCTTATGGCACACTTTTTTGAAATATTTTTTCAGGGTTTTATCTAACTCGCTGATTTACTTTATGCTATAAAGCATGTTTTTTATTGCTATACGAAAACGGATGTGAAATACTCTACATTATATAATTCGTGCGTACGCGTATGCGTGCGCGTGCAAAGGAAGACAAAAAGATTTCTCACTGAAAATTAATAATCAATACAGAAAAAATGCCTACAGAATATGTGCTACGACATAAAAATCCCAAAGACCAAACCATAATTTTTTCAACATGCAGGAAACTTTTCCACTTTTCCGTCACGAAATAAACATATATTTTCCCAAAGAGAAACTGCACAAGTCACGCGAAAGAGAATAAATCTCCCAAATGAGAAATATGAAAAATCAAAAGTATCTACGATTTTTTTACTGAAAACATCATTGTCATCTCCCAACAATAGATAAACCAACAACAGAACAGTTAGAAAACAGCCCTTCACGTAAGGGCATAAAAAAAGGAGTTCCGCTGAACTCCAACCTTTGTTAACCTTAAATCTAATACTATGAAAAACACAGTACAAAAGTATTTATTTTATTCGAAATAGCAAAACCAAAGGCTCCAAAAGAATGTTTTACAACACACATTAACCAAAACCTATTTACCGATTAAATCCCTTAACAAATATAGCCTCAACCTTAAAAAAATCAAGAACGAAACTGCATTATCATATTACCTCTCCCAACACCCGATTACTTTTGTCTAAAAATCATACACCCCTTGTCAAAAATTTAGACACTCACAAAAAATAGGAAAATCACATATAGTTATAAATCAACGATTTGAAACAATGGCACGAAAATTGTATCGTATATTGCAGTAAAAACAAAACCAAACACAGAAAATGAAAACTTACTTTACCTTTTTACAGCGCAACAAGCTTTTTACCTTTGTCAATGTCATCGGATTAAGCATCTCACTCATGTTTCTCCTGCTGATTACCCACATGGTCACCCGACAGCTCACCGTAGACAAAGACATGAAAGATGCAGACCGGACTTATGTACTGGCTAACGAGATATGGGCAGGAGGTCACATCTTACTGGGTGACAAACTACAAAGCCGTTATCCGGAAATAGAAGACTGGTGCGCCGTAAGCGGTTACTACGAACAGTTTGTCAGAACTAACGACCAACCGGTTAATATACAAATGATGTTTGTCCGCGAAAACTTCTTCCGGTTCTTCAACTTTCATCTGCTGGAAGGAAATCCGGAAACCTTACTGGCCAATGAAAACAACATCGTGCTGACACGTTCCTGTGCCATCAAGCTGTTTGGTACGGAACATGCGTTAGGAAAAACACTTATTGAACAAGCATTCGGTGACCGGCGCTGTACAGTAAGTGGAATCATTGAAGACATTGATAATTCTATCTTTCCTTCCAATATTGAAGCATTCAGCCTTCATAAGAATGTGCGATATGTTAATTGGAGTGCCAGCGAAGAAAATACCCACTTAGGCAATGCCGCCAGCTGCATCTTTTTCCTGCGTTTCCATCCGAACGTCAATCCCAACGATAAAGCCGATGACATTGCCCGCTTCTTCAAAGAATTCTTCTGGATTTACCAATATGATTCCGTTAAAAAGGTATTATTCATCCCCATACACGAATTTTACTTCTCCGATACACAGGCCGCTGGAGCCATACTCAACCAATATAGCCTGAAAGTGGTACTTATTTTCCTGACCATCGGCGTCTTGATTCTGTTTATGGCCATCTTCAACTACACCAGCATGAGCATTGCCCAGACCAGTTACCGGGCAAAGGAAATGGCTACCCGACGTCTGTTAGGTTCCTCCAAGAAAAGCATCTTCTGGCGCATGATTGCCGAATCGTTCCTGCTGACCACGCTGGCCTTTGTGATTGGTTTTCTACTGGCCAAGGCAGCAGAGCCTACAGCCATGGAACTGCTTCATACACGGCTTGACATTGTGGGTGACTTAAATCCCCTCACCCTATTGTGCTATTTGCTTCTGATTACCGTACTTTCCTTACTCTCCGGATTCGTACCTGCCACTCTGCTGTCACAATACAATCCGCTGGACATCGTAAAAGATACCTTCCGCCGCAAGACCAAGACTTTATACCTTCGCCTGCTAAATATTGTGCAAAACGGACTCACCATCGCCATGTTAGGATGTGCCATTTACCTGAGTGTACAGATTTACCGCATCCTGCATGCCCCATTAGGGTATGAATATGGACATGTCATCCACTACCCGCCTATGGCCAGCGACCAGAAACTTCAGCTTTTCCGCCAGGAAGCTCAGAAACTCCCTTTCGTAAAACGCGTCAGTTTTGCACAAGGTACTCCCATTGACGGTGGAAACAATGATACCATGTATTTTACATCGGCCGACAGTACCAAGGACCTAAGTTTCCAGACCTTTGTGGTGGACTCTGCCTTCATCGACATCTTTCATATCCAAATTACAGAAAACCGCCATGCAGGATACGATCCTCAGAACTATCTGGTGGGACAATCAGCCATGAAAGAATTAAAACGACTAGGATTTACCAACCATGTGAGTAGTAGCGACGGTAACTACTCTTGGAACATCACCGGTGGGTTCAAAGACTTCCAGATTCGCTCTCTGCTTATGAAAGATCCTCATCCGCTGCGTATGCAAATTGCTCCTTCCGACAGCATCAGCCCATGGAACATCCTGGTAGAAGTACGCGATGATCAACCTGAGGCTTATAAAAAGCAACTGGACCAGCTCTATTCCAAGATAATAGACGGATACTCGTTTGATTCAGAATGGTATGACACACTGGTACAGAAAATATATGAAAACATTACCCGTATGAATCACCTGATTCTTATCTTCACCTGCGCAGCACTGGTTATTTCCCTGTTAGGACTTACCGCCATGAGTATCTACTTCATCGCACAACGCAAACGAGACATCGCCGTACGCAAGGTATTCGGCTCCGACAGCCGCAGCGAAATGCTCCGGTTAATGAAATTCTCTTCCGCATCACTAGCGGTCAGTCTGCTCATCGGCCTCCCGCTGATGTGTATCGGCATTCAGCAGATAGACAAGATTGTGACCTACGAAAGCAGTTTCCCCTGGTGGGTACCGGTTGCCGCTTTCCTGATTGTAGCCCTCATCTCACTGGCCTCCGTCTGGTTAATCAGCCGAAAAGCCGTACGGGAAAATCCAGTACTGAACCTGAAAACAGAATAATCTTACCCAAATCAGAAACATAAAAAAGAAAATATGAGAACCATCCTACGCAATCTATTCTACACACTGAAACGCTTCCAGACCGCCTCTGTGCTGAACCTGATGGGACTTTCGGCTGCCTTTGCCGCCTTTGTCCTGCTTATGATGAAGGTGAGTTACGAACGCGATTTCGATACCTGCTATCCTTATACCGACCGCCTGGTCATGCTGAACCTGGCACGACCTCAAGAGGAGAATTATGTCAGTACACTTCCCCGAGGTCCTATCGACTACCTCATCCAACAAGTACCGGGCATCGAATATGGCACCATCTATTCCCCTGCCTGGCAGAAGCAGGCTTTCTACACCGACCCCAAGAATCCGCAATACTTCTATGAGGAACCCTGGGCCGTATATCCCGACTTCGGAAAAATCATCGGGCTGAAGTTTGTGGAAGGCAGTGACCAGGAGATGAACCAGCCGGAAAGTGTCATTGTGTCCGAAAGCTATGCCCGCAAACTATTCCCGAATGGAGATGCCTTAGGTTCCTATCTGTACACAGATACTCCAGACTGGCGAAATCCGGAAGCCACCAAATTCCGGATATGCGGTATTTTTAAAGACCTGCCAGAAAACTGTCAGTTCCAAAATGACCTCTTTGTTCCGATGGGAAAACTTCAGGAGAACGACTGGGGCAGCCAGAACTTTTTTGCCTTCTTCTTGCTAAAACCGGGAGTCAGCGTGGAAGAAGTCAACCAGCAGATTGCAGCTACAGAAGCCAACAAACGACTGTTTACCGGAGATCAAGGTACCCAGAAACTCTATGTCCTCCCGATACAGAAACTATATTATGACATGCATTCCCCTTACTACTTCCAAACAGGTAGCCGCAGCACCATGACCCTGCTGGTAAGTATCGGGTTCCTGATTATCCTCATAGCCTGCATCAATCTTATCAATTTCAGCACGGCACTGGCTCCGGTACGCATGCGCAGCATCAATACCCAGAAAGTGCTGGGAAGCACCAACGGAGAACTGCGCCGTGCCCTGGTAGCCGAATCGGTGAGTATCGTATTAATAGGATGGCTATTATCATTGGGTATTGTCGCAGCCCTGATACGCCTGAACGTGCTTTCTTTTATGGGCTTTACCCCTTCCCTGCTCGTTTACTGGAAGTATGTGCTTTACACCGGAGTGATAGCCCTGCTTACCGGTATCGTAGCCGGACTGTATCCGTCATGGTACATGACCTCTTTCCCTCCTGCCCTTGTATTGAAAGGAAACTATGCCCTGAGCGGAAAAGGGAAACGTCTTCGTACGGTACTCATCGGTTTCCAGTATATTGTTTCGTTTGCCCTGATTGTGACCGCAGCTTTTATTTTCCTGCAGAACCGATTCATGCGAAACCATGAACTGGGCATCGACAAAGACCAGATACTGGTCGCTTCCCTCCCCCAAATGCCTTATCACAGCAGTCCGTACCGCAAATTCGACACTCAGCTGAAAAGTTTTGCTGAAATCGACGACATCGCCTACGCCAAATGGGAGTTAGGAGCCACCGAGGGATATACACAGTATACCTTCCGCTACAAAGGAAACAACTACGGACATCAATATATTGACGTCACAACGAACTTCTGCCGAGTCATGGGAATGCACATTCTGTCGGGAAGCGACTTCCTGCCCAGCGATTCCATCTACACCTCCCAGTTAAACTTTATCGCCACGCAGGACCTTCAGAAAGAAAGCGGTATCCCGGCAGGAGAGACACTCGACTTTTTCCCATGGGGAATGAGCGCCACCCTCAAAGGATATGTGAATAACGTGCAGTTTACTTCACTCAAAACTGGCTCCGTCCCCTATATTTTCTGTCCCAACGGTATCTACAGCAACAATGTGCTACCATTTGCCTACATCCGCGTAAAGGCCGGAAGTAATATGGACAGCGCACTGAAGCATATCCGTCAGACAATGAGTGAATGTTTTACGGGCTATCCCACAGAAGTGAAATTTTACGACCAGATATACGGCCAGCTTTACCAAAAAGAAACAAACCAGCAAAAGATAATCACCTGGTTCAGTCTGCTTGCCATTCTGATTTCACTGGTAGGAGTATTTGGACTGATTATTTTTGAAGCCGCACACCGCCGTAAGGAAATCGGGGTACGAAAAGTATATGGAGCCTCCACGGGACAAATTCTTTGGATGTTCGGCCGCTCCTACCTCACGCTTTCCATCGTCTGTTCACTCCTGGCCAGTCCCATCGCCTGGTATGCCGTATCGGAATGGCTGAAACAGTTCAATGAGAAAATCCCTATTTCTCCATGGGTATTTCTGATTACATGCGTCATAATCAGTCTGATTACACTGATTACCATTACCATACAGAATTACCGGACAGCCAGTAGCAACCCTGTCAACAGCCTGAAATCAGAATAAAATCCAATGAAAAAATTGAGCGACAAAAAACGTAAAGGCGTTTGCACTAAAACGTCAAAACGTTTTTATCGGAACGCAAGTACATTTCAGTTTAAACGCCCTTACGTTTTACATTGAATGTACTTGCGTTTTAAAGCAAATATAAAAAGCGTTTCTTTAGGCTGAAAAAAAAGGCATAAAAAAAGGAGTTCCGCTGAACTCCAACCTTTGTTAACCTTAAATCTAATACTATGAAAAACACAGTACAAAAGTATTTATTTTATTCGGAATAGCAAAATGAAAGGTCTAAAAAGAATGTTTTACAACATACATTAACTACAAAGCTCTGGGCAATAAAACCCATTAACAAAATCGAGCTCAAATATAAAAAAAGGCTATCAGAACTGGCAGCCTGTCAGCAGTCAGCCAGTTTGTAAGTCCGGAAGCGTTTCCCTTTCTTAAGTTTGAACACAAGTTCCCTCCGATCCTTATGAAAAAAACGGTCGCGAATGTTCACACCAAACTCACACGTTTCTCCCTTTTTCATGTTAGGAAGATGAATCCGGCATATTCTTTTCTTTTTATAGAACAAATAAAAATAGGTTTTACGCATCACCTTTTCTCCTTCATTGCTGATTTTCATTTTCAGACGTTTTCCATCGTGCATCGCACAAAATACAGGAGGATAAATCACCATTTCCTTCAGCACATCATCACTATCATTAGACGCTACCAGTTGCAGGCATTCATTATCCGGCACAGACTGGGCAAAAATTTGTCCGATAAAAAAAATCCACACACATACGATTCCGATGACTCTATAATACTTCATAACCCAATACCTCCTTTATTATACCCATGGCACCTAAAGTTACAAAAAGATTCAATTGCCTTGCATAAATGAAAGGTTTATTTCACAAATAAAGAATAAAAGGCCAGTTTCAGGATAAATCATACCATAAAGCACGCGGCCTGACACACCGTTATGGCATGCCAGGCCGCTCTGCTGAAATTTGCAATTCTTACTTATTTTTCTTCCACTGTTCTTTCTCTATCAAATAAGAGATGACAAGGCCTAAACCTCCTCCTAACAGAACGCACGCTCCGTAAATTATAGAAACGGCCTCATTTACAGCCCATCCTTCTTTACCTGAAAAGTAGGACTGCTGGGTAACACACACCAGAAAATATCCCGTCAACAATCCTGCTCCTAACCCAAGTAGCAAACATCCTATACGCAATCCGCTAAACGAAAACGAACTGGGACGATACATAATGCCATTCTTAAAGGTTTCCGGTACCTGTTTGTCGCCCATCTTTTCAATCAGCATCATCCGTTCTCTGCGGCATACAAACAATTCAAACACTTTATAAATTACTCCAAATACAATTGCCATATTGGCACCAATCATCAATTCTTCCATTTTATTCGGTTTTTAATTTGTTACTTTGCCCTTTAGACGCAACCCATGCGGAAAGGTTACACTTTTACCGAAAAAAATATTTTTATGATTTCAGTGTAACCTTTTACTTTGCCCTGCGTCTAAAAGGCATCATGAATCACGAGGAACTACATATCATTGCATCTATCCTAAGTGGACGAACCGAACAGTTCGCCTACTTTCTCGACACCTACGGACCGCAGGTTTTCCACCTGATAGTCCGCATGGTTGGCTCACCGGAAGATGCAGAAGAGCTGACACAAGACTGCTTTATGAAAGCCTTCACCCACCTTTCCTCTTTTCATGGAGACAGCAGTTTCTCTACCTGGATTTACCGCATTGCCTACAATGAAGCGACTTCCGCACTCCGGAAAAAAGACAAAGAACTGCTTTCATTCGACGACCGGATGTGGAACAGTCTTTCAGATACAGAAATAGATGAGGAACTGGATACCGAAAACGAAGTGCAGATTCAAAAATTACAGCAGGCACTCACCCAGCTCAAGCCCGATGAACAGGCACTCGTTACCCTGTTCTATGAAGAAGAAAAAAATATAGAAGAAATAGCCTACATCTTTCATCTGACAGAAAGTAACGTAAAAGTAAAACTGCACCGCATCCGAAAAAAGTTATGTAACTTAATGAAAGAGGAGATTTAAGACATGAGAACAACAGATAAAGGACTTCAGAAGGCCATAAAAAGGCAGCCCCATTACAAGCTGCCTAGTAATTTCAGCTACCGCATGATGCAAAAGATACAAGAGGAAAGTATCTTACGCGAAAAACGGCAGGAAAAAAGAATGTTCATCCTCTTCCTTGTCTTCGCCATACTCAGCGGGGGAAGTTGCATCGGATTTTTTATATGGAAATACGGAGCAGCCTTCATCAGCTATTGGCACACCTGCAAGGAAATACTTCCGGACTCCCATACGCTCCTTTTCTACCTGCCCACGCTCTGTGCCCTCTGTCTGCTGTACTTCTTCGACCGATGGCTACGAAAGAAAATGCATAAAACAGTTTAAAAACTGTACCATACTAAAAAGGGCGAATCTCATTCGAAATTCGCCCTTTCCATTTCTATATCAATCAGAAATCTTATTTCCGATAGCTTTCCAATTCTTCTGCCTGGAACTTACGGATGAAGTTGAAATGCTTTTCTACCTCAGATTCAGCGTAGTTCACATACACGTTCAATGACTTGCCGAACATGTCAGGAGCCTTTGTCGCATCCTGCAAGAGCAGATGGCTCATCACGCACACGGCTGCCATCTCATACAAACGACGAGATACCAGATCCAGCAATTCCTGGTTCTGTGCTTCCTTCACTGCATTGGTACATGCTTCCAGCTTACGAGTCATATCCTTGATACGATTCATATAACCTTCAAATTCCGGAGCACAAGGAATCAGTTCATATTCATGCAAAGTAGCCGCATACGAACCGTTTGTTACGTAACGGATGGCAGCTACTGTCTGCAACTGGGTAGTACCTTCATAGATGCTGGTGATACGGGCATCACGATAGATACGCTGACAAGCATATTCCATCATGAAACCTGAACCGCCGTGTACCTGAATACAGTCGTATGCATTCTGGTTGGCATATTCAGAGTTCATACCTTTTGCCAGCGGAGTAAAGCTGTCGGCCAGTTTTGCATAACGTTTCTGTTCCTGACGTTCTTCCGGAGTCAGCTTGCGTTCACGGGCAATGTCATCCAACGCTTTGTAGATGTCCACGTAACGAGAAGTCTGATACAACAACGCACGACCTGCATCCAGTTTTGCCTTGATAGTAGCCAGCATGTCATACACAGCAGGGAATTCGATAATTGCCTTACCGAACTGTTTACGGTCTTTTGCGTATGCCAAAGCCTCATCGTAAGCAGCCTGGCTCAAACCTACAGACTGAGCGGCAATACCCAGACGGGCACCGTTCATCAACGCCATGACGTACTTAATCAAACCTAACTTACGTTCACCGCAAAGTTCGGCCTTTGCATTCTTGTAAACCAATTCACAAGTAGGAGAACCATGAATACCCAACTTGTTTTCAATACGACGTACGTCTACTCCACCATCGTTCTTGTCATAGATGAACATAGACAATCCACGACCGTCGTGTGTACCTTCTTCCGAACGAGCCAATACCAGGTGAAGGTTTGCATCACCGTTTGTAATGAAACGTTTCACACCGTTCAGGCGCCAGCAATTGTTAGCTTCATCGTATGTAGCTTTCAGCATCACACTCTGAAGGTCGGAACCTGCATCCGGTTCAGTCAAGTCCATTGACATAGTTTCACCGGCACAGATACGCGGAATGAAACGGCTGTGCTGATCTTCGTTACCGAATTCATAAAGTGTTTCGATACAGTCCTGAAGTGACCAGATGTTACCGAAACCGGCATCAGCCTGAGCCACGATTTCTGCACACATGGTGTACGGAGTAATCGGGAAGTTCAAGCCACCGTAACGGCGCGGCATAGTCATACCATTCAAACCAGCTTTCACCATTGCATCCAGGTTGGCCTTTGTACCGGAAGCGTATTCCACGCGACCGTTTGCGCAATGTGGACCTTCTTCGTCCACTCCTTCTGCATTGGCTGCAATTACTTCACCTGTAATTTCACCGGTAATTTCCAATACTTTATCGTAAGAGTCGACTGCATCCGCATAGTCCTGCGGTGCGTAGTCATACTCGTCTTTATCTCTGTAATCGCGTTCTTTCAACTGACAGATACGCTCCATCATCGGATTGTTCAAGTGGAACTTGAGTTCCGGATGTTCTGTATAAAAGTTTGCCATTATTTACTGTTCTTTTTATAATACTTAATCATTTTCGGAATAACCTCTTCCACTGTGCCGTTGATGACATAATCGGCAATTGCATTGATAGGTGCATTTTCATCGTTGTTCACAGAAATGATGATACCTGCATCCTGCATACCGGCAATGTGCTGAATCTGTCCGGAGATACCACAAGCGATGTACAGTTTAGGATGTACGGTCACACCTGTCTGACCAATCTGACGGTCGTGGTCGCAGAAACCGGCATCTACTGCTGCACGGCTGGCACCTACTTCTGCATGAAGTTCCTTAGCCAGTTCGAACAACATATCGAAACCTTCCTTGCTACCCATACCGTAACCACCGGCAATTACAATCGGAGCACCTTTCAGGTTGTGTTTAGCCTTTTCTACGTGACGGTCGATTACTTTCACTACGTAATCAGTTTCAGGCACGTATTTCGCTACGTCGTGACGAATCACTTCACCCTGATAATTGGCATCTACGATTTCTTTCTTCATCACACCTTCACGTACGGTAGCCATCTGCGGACGATGTTCCGGATTGATAATGGTAGCCACAATGTTACCACCGAAGGCCGGACGAATCTGATACAGCAGGTTTTCGTAAGTGATACCGTTTTTCTTGTCTTCATGGTTACCGATTTCCAGCTGCGTACAGTCGGCAGTCAGACCACTTGTCAGTGCAGAAGACACACGCGGACCCAGGTCACGACCAATTACGGTAGCACCCATCAAACAAATCTGCGGTTTTTCTTCCTTGAACAAGTTGACAAGAATAGAAGTATGAGGAAGTGAAGTATAAGGGAACAAGCCCGGAGCATCGAACACATGTACACGGTCTACTCCGTATGGCAAAACTTGTTTTTCTACATCTGCAAGGTCTGTACCGGCACAGATAGTTTCCAGCTGACATCCCAGCTGAGTGGCCAACTTACGACCTTTGGTTAAAAGTTCGAGACTGACATCGGCAACGTGCTTGCCTTCCATCTCACAATATACAAATACGTTATTCATAGTCTTTATCCGATAGTATGGTTAGCCAACAGTTCAACAATCAAGTTTTCTACATCTGCATCGCTGCCGGTAAGCGTCTTGCTTTCCTTTGCCTGGAAGATGATGTTCTCAATCTTCTTTACCTTAGTCGGAGAACCCGACAGACCGCATTGTTTCGTATCACCGTTTACATCGGCTACACTCCATTCTGTGATATTCAGATAAGGACGGCTTTCATACAAAGAAGCATAAGGCAATTCAGCTCCGTCTTTAGTAATGGCAGCCTTTTCCTGACCACCCAGTGCACGTTTGTACTTCTGTACCAGTTTCGCATTGCGCGGACGGCAAGGAGCCGCACTACCGTTTACAGTCAATACAATCGGAAGCGGACCTTCTACAGTTTCCACACCTCCGTCGATATGGCGTTTCACACGGATACGTCCGTCTTTTACCTCCTGAATTTCTTCTACGTAAGTCACCTGAGGCAAACCTAATTTTTCTGCTACCTGAGGACCGACCTGTGCGGTATCACCATCGATAGCCTGACGTCCACCCACGATGATGTCATATTCACCAATCTTGCGGATAGCTGTTGCCAGCGCATACGAAGTAGCCAGCGTATCTGCTCCGGCAAAAGCACGGTCTGTCAGCAAATAACCGTTGTCTGCTCCTCTGTATAATCCTTCGCGGATAATTTCAGCGGCACGACCCGGACCCATTGTCAGGATAGTTACAGTAGAACCAGGATGTGTGTCTTTCAGTCTGAGTGCCTGTTCCAGGGCATTCAAGTCTTCCGGATTAAAAATCGCCGGAAGTGCTGCACGGTTAATTGTACCGTCAGCATTCATGGCATCTTTTCCCACACAGCGTGTATCGGGAACCTGTTTAGCCAATACTACAATTTTCAAACTCATTAGATTCTTTATTTTGGTATTAGTAAATTCTTGTCGGCAAATTTAATGAAAGCATTTGTTCCGCAAAAAGATATGAAGAAAATTTAAGTGTATTCTCCACATCTTCACTCAACTGTGAATAGGTGGCAATGGGATTATCGGAATACATGGACACAACCGTTCCATCCCTCCTGCAAACATACACCCGGGGAATTCCGCTCGTAGAAAACAATTCATACACCCGCCGGTCATCCTGTGCCGAATAGGGTATGGTCAGAGAGTTCTTCTCCCAGTAATCTGCTACTTCCTCTTCGCTTTCCTCCCGGCTGATGGCATAGATAGCAACCTCTTCATTCGCAGCATATTCTTCATATAATCGCTGAATAACCGGTAATTCTTTCTGGCAATCCGGACATTCCGTATGAAAGAAAATCAATACAGCTACCTTTCCCTTAAGAGACTGCGTACTCAGCTCTGAGCCATCATTCAAAACGACCGAAAAATCCGGCAACACATCGCCCGGCTCCACTATATTCTCACCAGCCGAAACCTCTTCACGGATGCAGGAAAACAACAAGCACCCCAATAACACGAAAAAAATACTTGACCAATACTTCATACGGTAAAGATAAACAAGATACACAAGTTTTGCAAACTCTAAGAACTTGTTTATCTTTGACTCCTGAAAAAGACTTTATAAAATATGAATACAATGAATCAGGAAACTGCGCAACTTCTCCAGCAAATCGGAATTGAGAAGTCTGATTTAAACTGGACTACACAAGTTGTACTCATCTTAGCCATCTTACTGGTATCTTATCTTACTACACTAATCTTCCGCCATCTTATCATGCCGGCCGTACGAAAAATTACAGCCCGTACCAAAGCCACGTGGGACGACTATCTGTTCAATGACAAGATGATGAAAGCCTCTTGCCGGATGATTCCACCTATCACCTGGTACATCCTGCTCCCTTTTGCCTTTGATGACAAATCGGCCTACCTACTTCAAATCCTATTGAAAATCTGTCTGATTTATCTCATCATCACGGCACTCATGCTGATTAAATGCTTTCTGGACTCTCTCTACGAAATATCCAGTGAGCATGAAGCCTTAAAGAATCGTCCGCTCAAAGGTATCTACCAGATGATAAATCTGGTATCCATCGGAATAGGTATCATTCTTATCATCAGCGTCTTGATTGACCGGAACGCCACCGCTATCCTGACCGGACTCGGTGCCTCGGCCGCCATTCTGATGTTGATTTTCAAAGACAGTATTCTGGGATTAGTGGCCGGCGTGCAGCTTTCGGCCAACGACATGCTCCGTCCGGGCGACTGGATAACCATGACCAAATACGGTGCCGACGGTTACGTGATTGAAGTGTCGCTGACTACCGTAAAAGTACAGAACTTCGACAAAACCATCACCACGATTCCTCCTTATGCACTGGTCAGTGACTCGTTCCAAAACTGGAGGGGCATGCGCGAATGTGGAGGTCGCCGCATCAAACGCTCACTGTTTATCGACATGACTACCGTACATTTCTGTACACCGGAAGAAGTGAACCGATTCGTACAAAAAGGATGGATAACTGCTCCAACCGAAGGAAATGAACCACCTGTCAACCTACACGTGTTCCGCGAATATGCCCTCAAATACATCAGCAGCCATCCCGAAGTGAATCACAACCTGATGCAGATGGTCCGCCAGTTGCAGCCCACCACCGAAGGTATCCCCGTAGAAATCTACTGTTTCTCGAATACCCCCGACTGGATTCCATACGAAACCCTGCAAGGCGAAATCTTTGACCACCTGATAGCCATGATACCGGAATTCGGCCTGCATATCTTCCAGCGCCCGGCCGGAACCGATTTTCAACCCAATGAGAAAAATGAATTTCTAACTTCAAAATAAAAAACAATGGAAACAGGACTTACATACAGCAGCACCGTACAGGTAAATTCCACCAACACCGCCCTGGCACTCGGCTCAGGAGATATAGAAGTGTTTGCTACCCCCGCATTGGTAGCCTTAATGGAAAACGCTGCCATGAATGCTGTAAAACCCGTACTCCCGGAAGGCTCTACCACCGTGGGTGCCATGATTCAAACCTCGCATCTCAAACCCTCCGGTCTGAACGAAGAAGTGACCGCTACCGCGGAACTCACAGAAATAGAAGGACGGAAACTTACCTTCAAAGTTAGTGCATCCGACAGCAAAGGACTGGTGGGAGAAGGGATTCACATCCGCTACATAGTGGACAGGGAACGTTTCCTGAGCAAACTTTAACAGCACACAATTGTCTACCATAGATTTATAGACAGACTACTGCATCAACAGTAGAACCCTAAAACATCATTTACGTTTTTCATTCTGCACCCCTAAGTTTTCCGGTGCGAAAACCTAGAGATGCAGAATGAGAAACATAAGGTTCCGCAAGGGAAAACATAAAAAACAAAAGTCGAAATACCACTTATCTCCTTCGTATTTTTTCAATTAGTGTAAAAAAGAAATCCCTGAAGCAAGGATATTTCACTTGCTTCAGGGATTCTTCTATATACATATTTGTTACACTATACAATTACCAGCGCAATCAGCTGAATAAACAGAATCAGGAATACCATAGCGATAGGATAAACCGTAGCGTATGCCACTCCCGGGATGTTACTGTCTGTCATCGAATCGGCAGCGGCCAGACCAGGCGTACTGGTCATACCTCCGGTAATGGTGCCTAATAAGTCGAGCAGACTTACCTTGAAGACCCATCGACCCACTATGGCAGCCAGCAGCATAGGTACCAATGTAACCAACGCTCCGACTCCGAAAAGCAGGAAACCACTTTCCTGGAAGGTGGCTACCAAAGTCTTTCCGGCTGAAGTTCCTACTTCTGCCAGGAACAGCAACAAGCCCAACTGACGCAGCAACTGATTGGCCGGACCTGACATGGACCACATAATCGGACCAGTCTTGCCAATGGCACTCAGGAACAAAGCCATCATCAGTACGCCTCCGGTCAGTCCCGGAGAGAAAGTCATGCCACCACCGAAAGAGATGTGCAGTTTTCCGAATAATACGCCCAACACGATACCCATAGCAATCGGGAAGAAGTCTGTATCCGACAAACGCTTTACATCATTTCCCAACAAACGGGCTACTGCCTGAATGCCTTCCTTTTCGCCCACCACCATCAGCTTGTCACCAAACTTCAGTGCCAATTCCGGTGAGGGAGACAAGTCAATACCGCTTCGGCGTACACGAGTGACCGTACAACCAAAGTTCTTCTGCAAGTTCAGTTCACCCAACTGTTTATTAATCATATCTTTCTTGGTGAGCAACAAAGATTCAATGGTCTGTGTATGGCTCAACGGGAGTTCACCTTCTTCACGTTCGCCCAACATCAG
This sequence comes from Phocaeicola plebeius DSM 17135, assembly GCF_000187895.1. GTDB lineage: Bacteria > Bacteroidota > Bacteroidia > Bacteroidales > Bacteroidaceae > Phocaeicola > Phocaeicola plebeius. The sequence continues at coordinate 16,759 of NZ_DS990123.1, forward strand.
AGCCAAACTATTCAAGGAATTCTCACTGCCCACGGCCTGAATGCAATCACCTTCCTGCAATACGGTATGAGCTTTAGGAATCAGAATCTCTTCTCCTTGCTTCAAGCGTGAAATTACGGCTCCCGTCATGGCACGTATGTTCAACTGACTTAGCGTACGGCCAAATACAGCCGGATTCGTCACCCGGAACAAACAAGTGCTCAATTCAGGGAACTGGCTGCGCCGTTCCTTCTCCAGTCTGCGTGCTTCTTCATTCAAGTCCACTCCCATCAGTTTGGGAAGCAACTTCACAAAAAGAATCACCCCAATCACCCCAAACGGATAGGCAATACCGTAGGCAATGGAAGCCAACGGCGACTGGGTACTGTCAATGGCCACCGCCAAACCAGGTGTACTGGTCAAGGCACCAGCTATCAGTCCCACGATACTAGGTGTATCGATATCAAAAAGATATTTCATTCCAACCCCTGTCAGGCAGGCAGAAGCCACAATCAGCAGTGTAATCAGAATCAAGGTTTTTCCCTTGCTCCGGAACGAATGGAAGAAACCCGGACCGGCCTGAATGCCAATCGTAAAGATAAACAACACCAGCCCGAAGGTTCCCAATTCCTTTGGAATGGACACCCCCCAATGCCCGAAGGCAAGAGCAATAAAAATTACGGCAGACACATCGAGCGATAGGCCCATCACTTTGATACGTCCGAGCATAAAGCCCAAGGCTACAATCAAGAAAATTGCAAAATACGAAGTTTGCAGTAAGTCTGTCAACATGGTTAATAAAGATAAATGAATAAAACTGGGATAAAGATAAGCAAATTTTATGAATATCTTTATCCCAGCTTCTGAATTCACTCCTGCAGACTACCTACATACTCGTAAAGTTTCTTATAAAACGCATGCTTGGTCAATGTGGAAGCATCGCCCAGAATAATCAGTTTCATACGGGCACGGGTGATGGCTACGTTCATACGGCGCAAGTCATTGAGGAAGCCAATCTGACCGTCTTCATTGGCACGTACCAGACTGATAAGAATCACGTCACGCTCCTGCCCCTGAAAGCCGTCCACCGTATTGATGGTAATCAAGGAGCGATAAGGCTTGAAAAACGCATCTTTCCTTACCAGCTGACGCAAATACTGCACCTGAGCCTTATAAGGAGAAATCAGTCCTACATCAATCCGTTCTTCTAAAAAGCGTTCCCGACCGATTTTCGTGATGTACTCCTTTAACTGACCAATAGACAATTCAGCCTCCGGCTTATTGATTCGTCCGTAGTTTTCACCTACAAACTCCTCGTTGCAGTCCATGCCTTCCGTATTTACCCATTCTATCGGCGTATCAAAATCCAGGATGCTACGGTATTTCACTTCAGGAGCCGACTGTAACATCCCTCCATAAAACCAGTCGGACGAGAAACGCATAATCTCATCGTTCATACGATACTGTACCTTCAGCAAGGATACCACCTCCGGCTTGTTCTTCACAATGGCCTGCATTAATGTATGTCCTAACCCCGCACGCAAGGCTTCCGGATTCTTCACCGTAGGCGGCAACTGACAATGGTCGCCAGCCCAAATCACCCGGTCGGCTTTACGAAGCGGAATCCAACATGCCGCTTCCAATGCCTGAGCCGCCTCGTCAATAAATACCGTTCCAAACTTCTGTCCGGTGAGCAAGCGGTTGGCACTACCCACCAGCGTGCAGGCAATCACTCTTGCTTCACTGAACAAGGATTCATTGATACGGATTTCCAATTCCGTAGCTCGGTCTTTCAATGAATTGATTTTTTGCCGGATACTTTCCCGGTCATTTCCTTTCCGGCTACGGGTATATAGTTCACGAATCGCCTTACGGATACTCCATAGCTGAGGATAGTCGGGATGTGACTCAAAACGACGTTCGTACGTAAACGACAACATCTTATCGTTTACCCGACTGGGATTCCCGATACGGAGCACGCTGACACCACGGTCTACCAGTTTTTCACTAATCCAGTCGACAGCCATGTTACTCTGTGCACATACAAGTACCTGATTTTCACGATGAAGTGTTTCATAAATAGCCTCCACCAGCGTAGTGGTCTTACCTGTTCCCGGAGGACCGTGTACAATGGCCACATCCTTGGCATGCAAGACTTTATTCACCGCTTCATCCTGTGTGGCGTTCAACCAGGGGAAACGTACCGGTTGAAAAGAGAAAGTAGATACGGGTTGCGTACCATGAAAAATATCCCTTAACTCAGCCAGTCGGTTGTTCTTGGCAGAAATGACCTGTTTCAGTGCCTCGAACATCAGGCGATAGCTGGTTTCATCAAAATAGAGTTGTACCCCGACCACTTCTTTGCTCTGCAGCGTAAGCAGTGCATTGGCATCCGGCAAGATGACTACCATGCGGTCTTCCTCCACGTAATTCACCGTAGCTACGAAATTCAGGTAAGTCAGTTTCCCCGACATGTCCTGCGTAAAGAAACAAACCGGTTTCCCATATTCAAACAGATGCTCTATCTCCTTGTCTTCTTTTCGCTCTACTTCAATGACCAACTGATTCAAGGCATTGTAATAGCTCCGTCCCAGCGATAACGGATACCAGCACATGCCCCGTTTGATTTTCCGGCCAATTCCCATCAGCTCCGTCTGCTGCTGGAACTGCTCCTTTTCGTATTCATACTCTAATTTCAGCAATTCATAGTGATGCTGCAAGTATAAAACAGGCGATTTTATTTGAGTACCTTCCTTATTCATTTCCTTCTACATTTGATTTGCTTTCTGCCAGCATTTGGGCACGCGATTTACTCTGCGTCACCACATAGACACCTGTAAAAATCAACAGCGCCGCTACAATCTTCACCCAACCGAAAGTTGCCATACCAGCAAGTACAGCCACACAACTTCCCACAACCGGCTGCATGTAGTTATACATACTGACTACTGTAGGCCGCAAGGACTTCTGACCGACCAGCATCAAAATATAAGCCACATACGTACCAAAGAGTATAACATAACCGACTTCCAACCAAACTTCTACCGGGAAAGCTGCCCAATCCATCACTGAAAAATCATGATAAGAGAAAGGTATAAAGCATATCGCCGCATAAGTAAACATCCACTTCATCAACGTAATCACGTGATAACGCGCAATCAACTTCTTAAAAATGGTCAGATAACAGGCAAAACTAATCTGAGCTGCCATACAGAGTGCATCCCCCCATACGCTGCCACCTTCCGTATCTCCTCCCCGGTTGCTCAGAATCAAGGTCAGGGCACCGATGGACCCAAGAAATATCCCAATCACCTTTTTCGGAGTAACGGGTTCTTTCAGGAATAGAGCCGCTAAAATCATGGTTACAATCGGCATGGTAGTAGTCATGATAGACGCATCGACCGGAGAGGTCAGTGACAAGCCGAAAGTAAAACATCCCTGATTGCAGACAATCCCTAACAAGGAAGCAAAGAACAGCATCAGCAAATCATGCGGATTGACCTTCTCCTGCTTTACGAAGAAAGAGGTAGTCCAAAAACACACGGCCGCTCCTATCATACGCATATTCGCCAGTGTGAGTCCGGTAATACCCGCTTCCATGGCTGCCTTGCCTACCGGCGACATCAATCCCCACATGCTTGCAGCCAATAACAATGAAATATGAGCTTTTACAGAACCTTTCATGATTTAGTCTCTTTAAATTTCTGCAAAGTTACGAGGTTTTTGAAAAAAGGGCCGGTCGGGCGTTGATTTATTCCCGGGAATTTTCTATTTTTGTTTGACGCGTTAAAAAATACAGTCCATGAAAAAGCAAGCTGAATATATCAAGCGCATTGAGATAAAGGGCTTATGGGGCCGGAAAAACATTGCCTGGGATTTACGCCCGGATGTAAACATCCTGAGTGGAGTAAACGGCATCGGAAAAAGTACGATTCTGAACAACTCTGTCCGCCGGCTGAGTGACCTGGAAGGAGGAGCCCTGAGTAACGGCATACATCTGGGAGTGTCTTTCACTTTCTATCCGGAAGATGCCACCTATATCCACTTCGATGTGATAAGAAGTTTTGACCGTCCGCTGCTCAGTTCCGGATTATTGGAAAAAATCGGTAACCAGAATGTCAAGACTGAACTCGACTGGCAGCTTTATCTCCTGCAGCGACGCTATCTGGATTATCAAGTAAACATCGGCAACCGGATTATCGAGCTTTTGACCAGCGGCAAGCCCGAAAATCAATCCAAGGCAGCCGAAATCTCTCTGCCTAAAACCCATTTCCAGAACCTGGTAGACGACCTGTTCAGTGAAACGGGGAAAAAGATTCTCCGCCAGAGCAATGAAATACAGTTTGAACAAGACGGCGACATATTAACCCCTTATCAGCTTTCTTCCGGTGAAAAGCAGATGCTGGTCATCCTGCTCACCGTACTGGTGCAGGACAACCAACCATGTACCCTCTTTATGGACGAACCCGAAATCTCACTTCATGTAGAATGGCAGCAACGGCTTATCTCGCTCATCCGAAGCCTGAATCCGAATGTGCAAATTATACTGACCACCCATTCACCGGCACTTATCATGAACGGATGGATGGACGCCGTTACCGAAGTGAGTGACATTACAACCCTTTAAAAACATGTAGCCGTATGGGAAAAAGACTGACTGAAAACCTTTCTTCCCTGTACATTGGAGCGGCTAACAGCCTTAAGCCCAAGCGTGCAAGAAGAAAAATCGTGGCCTACGTAGAAAGCTATGATGATATTTCTTTCTGGAGATCCATACTTGCGGAATACGAAGACAACACCCGCTATTTCGAAGTCATGCTCCCCTCTCAGACTTCATTGGCTAAAGGTAAGAAAACCGTACTGATGAACCAGCTCGGGAAGCAATTAGGCGAGAATATGATTGCCTGCGTGGACAGCGATTATGACTACCTGTTGCAAGGACGTACCAACACCTCCCGATACATCATCGAAAATCCCTACGTGATGCAAACCTATGCATACGCCATTGAGAACTACCATTGCTATGCCGAAGGATTGCATGAAATCTGCGTCATGGCTACGCTGAACGACCATAAGCTGATTAATTTTCCGGAATTCATGAAACTTTATTCTCAGATAGCCTATCCGCTATTTGTATGGTCTGTCTGGTTTTACCGGAAACATATTCTGTCTGAATTCTCACTGTTGGACTTCTGTTCCTATGTAAAGCTTGATCAGGTTAGCACTCATCATCCGGAACGAAGTCTGGAAACCATGGCCAAAAAAGTCAACCGCAAACTGCATGACCTGGAACGCCATCATCCGGAAGCGCTGGAAGAGATTGAAAGCATGAAAAAAGAATTCGACCGCTTGGGAGTCCATCCAGACAATACCTATATGTTTATTCAAGGCCATCACATTATGGACAATGTAGTGTTGCGACTGCTCATTCCCGTATGCACCGTACTCCGCCGGGAAAGAGAACAGCAAATCCATGACCTGGCCCTCCACGACATGCAGCTTCACAACGAGCTGACCAGCTATCAGCGAAGTCAGGTAGGGGTGGAAGTCGTTATCCACCGAAACAGTTTCTACAAGAACTCTCCTCTCTACCAGATGATACGGAGAGACATCGAGAAATTTCTCAAAATCATCCATTAGCCGGTATTTCCCTATCCAATTATAGGAAATCCCCTACAAAAGAATGGGCATTTTCATCTTGACCGGAGAATTTTCTTCCGCTAACTTTGTGCTATCAACAAAGCTGGAGAAATCATACTCTCAGCCGGAAAAGACAATGCTTATGAGAACAAGAACATTTATTCTTTGCCTGCTGGCCCTTTGCCTGAGCACAATCCGGGGCTACGCATCCGGTCTGGGCGACTTCCGTATCAATGCCCGTTTCCTGACCGACCGAATGGCCTTTGAACTGCACCTCAACAGTAACCAGTACAACGACCTGTACGAAATCAATTACGACTTTCTCTGCAATATAGGTCCATACGTTTCTGGCATTGCCGTTGCCGACACTCGTGCGATGGATGCATATTACCGTTACCTGGACGAACGAAACGACGACCTGCGATGGGTACTTTCACAAGCAGAATACGTACGCTTCATCGATATCGAATATTTCTTCCGCCCCATTTATGCCATCAATAACGTATGCTATCTGCGTGTGTATAAAATTTATCCGAACAGAACCCATTTCTACTTCGGACCTCCCCGCCATTACCTGACCTACAGAGGCGGACATTGCCGAGCACATTTCGGAGGCGTAAGCTACTACCGGCGTAATTATCCTGCACGCTACCACCATCCGGTGTACAGCCGTCCGTGCCGAGTCAGTCCGCAGATGCGACCGCACGACTTTGCCGGACCACGTCCGGGCAATCGTCCTCCGCAGAAGCCCAACTGGAAACCTGCCCCCCGTCCGGACCGGAAACCTGTCTCTGTGGGTAGACCCAATTACCGCCCGCCTCAGCATTCGGAACACAAACCGCAGGCACGCCCACCTCACAATCCTCACAAGAACCCAGGCTTCAAGCCCCAGGAAAGGCCAACCCGACGCCCGGAGGTAAGTCCCGACAAAATGCGTCCGAAACAAATCCGGGAAAAAAGCAACATAAAAGAAAAAGAGCGTAAATCTCTCTCCAAACGATTATAAATAAAAAAGTGCTGAATCAGGAATTATCTTTTCCAGATTCAGCACTTCCTTTTATATCAAAAGATTCTCAGACTAAGCGGATACCCCCTTCTTCCAGCATCACCAGTCTTTTCTTATATAAATCGCCGACCGCTTTCTTGAAAGTCTTCTTACTTACACCGAAGGTCTGGTAAATCACCTCCGCATCGGTCTTATCATTCAGCGGAGTAAAGCCGTCATTATCCTTGATGTACTGAAGCAATACCTCGGAAAAATCATCTACCTTCCGGGCACCGGCCTTCTGCAATTCCAAGTCAATCTTGCCATCCGGACGTACCTGCTTCACGAAAGCACTCAGGTGCATTCCCGCTTCCAAAGGCTGGAACACCTCGTTATGGAACAGCATACCGCTAAACTGATTTTCTACAATCACCTTGTAGCCTAAATCCGTACGCTGCCATACCATGACATTCACCTCCTGTCCCGGCTGGTACTCCGGTTTCTCCGTAGAAAGATAATGCTCCACCTTGGCAGAAGCCACAATACGATAGCTTTCTTCATCCAGATGCACATGCACCACATAGCGCTTTCCTTTCTGCATCTTCATCTTCTGCTCACGGAAAGGCACGAACAAGTCTTTCATCAGTCCCCAGTCAAGAAAGGCACCGAACTGATTGACCCATGCCACCTGCAGACAGGCAAATTCACCCACCTGTACATAAGGCTGCAGTGTAGTAGCGACCAGACGCTCCTCCATATCGAGGTAAATAAATACATTCAGAATGTCTCCCGGCTTGGTACCTTCGGGCACATAACGTTTCGGAAGCAAGATTTCACCGTCCTCATCTCCATTGAGGTACACCCCGAAATCCACTTCCTTCACTACTTCCAGCTGATTATATTTTCCTAATTTTATATGACTCATAACAACTCTTTATTTCCGCCAAAGATAGCATAAAAAACTCATATACTCACACTGCCTTCCCTATAAAGAAAAACTAAAAATATTTTTATTTTTACGCCGCAAAGTAAGTGGTAAACCGCCGTGACTTGTTTTATAGGAAAAACATATATCATTAAACTTTATATCTATGAAACTCTACACTATTTTAGGAAGTTTTCTGGGGCTCTCTTTGTGCATGACCATCGCTTCATGCCACTCTCCCCAACCAACCAGTGAAATCACATGGAGCACCTTCAACATCCGCTACGACAATCCCTACGACAGTCTGAACAGCTGGACATACAGAAAGGACACCGTAGCCAATTTCATCAAGGCACAAAATCTGGACATTGTAGGTATGCAGGAAGTCCTGCACCACCAGCTTGAAGACCTGAAAGCCCGTCTACCAGAATATGCCGAAGTCGGCGTGGGACGAGAAGACGGAAAGACACAAGGCGAATATGCCCCTCTGTTCTATAAAAAAGACCGTTTTGAATTATTGGACAACAATACCTTCTGGCTGTCACAATACCCCGACAGTGTAGGCTTCATCGGATGGGACGGTGCCTGCACCCGTATTGCCACCTGGGCCAAGCTGAAAGACAAAACCAACGGAAAAATCTTTATGGCCATCAATACGCACTTTGACCATGTGGGAACAGAAGCCCGTAAAAAAGGCGCTTTGCTGATTATTGAGAAAATAAAAGAAATCGTAGGCGACCAGCCTGCTGTAGTTACCGGAGACTTCAATGTTTCCGACCAGTCGGAAGCCTACCAGACCATCACCGGCAACAGTTTCGTACTGAAGGATGCGCATAAGACAGCTCTCCAGCAAGAAGGTGCCAGCTATACCTTCCATGACTTCGGACGCATTCCTGCCGATTCATGTGAGAAAATTGACTTCATATTTGTCACTCCTCAAATAGAGGTACAGCGCAGCTACATTCCTGAAGAGAACCGGGAAGCAAAGAAATTCCTTTCCGACCACAATCCGGAAATCGTACACCTTTCTTTCTAAAAAGCTAATAAATCGAGGAAAAATTTATCCCGTCCGCCGGTATACATACCGGGACGGGATTTTTTTATCTTATACAATGCGTCCGTCCACCAGATGAATGGTACGGTCGGTCTGAGTGGCCAGCTCCTCATCGTGCGTTACGATGATAAAAGTCTGCCCTAACTTGTCACGCAGTTCAAAGAACAACCGATGCAATTCTCCCTTGTTCTGCGTATCCAGACTTCCGGAAGGCTCGTCCGCCAAGATTACCGAAGGATGATTCATCAAGGCACGGGCTACAGCCACACGCTGCTTTTCGCCACCCGAAAGCTCTGCCGGCTTATGCGTGGCCCGTTCCGACAATCCCAGGAAATCCAGCAAATCCAATGCTTCCTTGCGGGCAGTTCCCGCCGACTTACCTTGAATCAAAGACGGCATCATGACATTCTCTACTGCCGTAAACTCAGGCAACAGCTGGTGAAACTGAAAAACAAAACCGATTTCCCGGTTCCGGAAGGCAGAAAGCTCTTTTTCTTTCAGACGGTTCACCTCCGTGCCGTTCAATATAATTCGTCCTCCGTCCGGCTTGTCGAGTGTACCCATAATTTGCAGCAAGGTAGTCTTTCCCGCCCCACTGGGTCCCACAATACTGACCACTTCACCTTTTCCGATTTCAAGGTCAATCCCCTTCAACACCTGAAGCGCACCAAAGCTCTTGGTTATCCCTTCCAACTGAATCATACGACTTTACAATTTACGAATTACATACTCCGCCAGATAGCATCCGAATACGGCCGGCATATAGCTGACGGTTCCTGCGGTAGACTTCTTGTTCTGCTCATCATCTACCAATATCACGGCATTTGCATCGGCCTGCTCCGTGCTGAATACCACCGGCAGCTTCCGCTTCATACCCATTTTCTGCAAACGCTTACGCACCGCCTTGCTCAACCCACAGTGATACGTATCCCACAAATCCGCAAAACGAATCTGCGTGATATCCCGTTTGGCTCCGGCTCCCATGCTGCTGACAATCTTCAATCCGCGTTGCAAGGCATGATATATCAGATAGCACTTAGGAGCTACCGTATCAATGGCATCTACCACAAAATCAAACGCCGCACTGTCCAGCAGTTCAGGTATAGCCTCATCTTTCAGGTAAACCGGCAGCACAGTCAGCTCCAGTTCCGGATTGATATCCCGGAAACGTTCAGCCAGTACCTCTGCCTTTGGACGTCCGATAACGGAATGAGTGGCCGGCAACTGACGGTTGATGTTACTCGGCTGTACCGTATCGGCATCTACAATCGTCATCCGTCCCACTCCGGCACGACAAATCATTTCAGCCGCATACGCACCTACTCCTCCCAGGCCTACCACCAGCACATGCGCCTTACGCAGACGCTCCATCTTCTCTTCGCCTAACAGCAATTCCGTGCGCTGCTGCCATTCTTTCTTATTTTCTTCGCTCATGAATCTTTCTTAAACCATTTATAAAACCAGTTGCCCACCTTGTCATAATACTGCGTTTCGGCCCATCCACGTGGATCGGCAAAACTCAGTGTTTCATTCGGGTCACCCTTCTGGTCAGGATACAACAACATGATACTGTTGTTATTAAAATATCTGGATACCTGCATGGGCAAGCGTTCAAAAGAAGAGTCGTACGAAATAGACCCTCTTCGTGAACTGACAATAACCAGCAGATGATCGTAATTCACCTGTCCTGTAATAATCAGCAAGTCGTCCCAGTTATCCAGTTCCTGGTATTCCGTCATCACATCCTTGTGCTTCTTCTGGATATATCCTTTGATATACCCCAAAGTCTGGGGATGAGCAAAGAAATGCAGACGGCATCCCAGCTGACTGCTCATGCGGCACAAGTGCGTAATCCATTTCACAAAGCCGTGCTCAAATTCCGATTTAGGAGGTACCGCCACGATAATGCGCCGCAACGTATTGACCGGCATCAGGAAGCGGGCAATCATCACCTGCTGATAAGTATTCTTCAGCAAATCTTCCGTCAGATTACCGAAGAACGAATCCACGATATTGGCCTTGTTGTGCAAACCAATGACAATCGTAGTCGCCTCAGTTTCCTTAGCTGTATGTAAAATACCCGTAGCAATATTCAAGTCGAAACGCGACACTGTTTTCAGAAAGACATTGGCCGACGCAGCAATCTGAGCCGCCCTTTCCAGGCTTCTCTTTCCCCGCATCTCCAACCGCACAGAATCATTGTTGTCATTAATCACATTCAGTGCCACCAGATTGTCCGTCCGCTTTTCATCACGTACCACCAGCGCCAGCTGCATCAGTTTATCCAGTGTGTCCGGATTGGCCACAGGAATCAGGATACGTTCTTTTTGCTGTTCTTTTTCTTCATCCAGCTCTGCATCATCCATCGCAATTCGTTTGGCCGCATGTTCTGTAATAAACGAGCTGACCACACACGTCACCAAAATCAGCAGAATGGTACCATTCAGTACATCTTCGTTCAACAAGCGCTCTCCACTGGGCAGAATAATGTTGTAACCCACCAGTACCGCCGCCAGGGTAGCCGCAGCCTGCGCATTACTCAGTCCGAACATCAGTTCCCGTTCTACCGCCTTCATGCGATATATTTTCTGTGTCAGCCACGATGCAATCCATTTGCCTAACAGTGCCACCACAATCATGACACCAGCCACCTTAATGGAATCGATATGGCCGAACAGCACATTCACGTTTATCAGCATTCCCACCCCGATAAGGAAATAAGGAATAAACAACGCATTTCCCACAAACTCCAGGTGACTCATCAACGGAGAAACATGCGGAATCAGACGGTTCAGCACCAGCCCGGCCAGGAAGGCGCCTAAGATTCCTTCCATACCAATCAGCTCCATCAATCCGGCCCCCAAGAAGACCATGGCCATCACAAAGATATACTGTACCACCTGGTCACTGTAACGACGGAAGAACCAGCGCCCGATGCGAGGGAACGTCAGCATAATCACCACGCTCAGCACTACGACTTTCAGCACCAGCCACACCCAAAACATATCCGAGGTATCGCCCTTGTACATACCTGCAATGACGGCCAAAACCAACAAGGTCAGTGTATCCGTCACCGCCGTACCTCCCACCGCAATGCTGACAGCCCGCTGCCGGTTGATACCGTAACGAATCACAATCGGATAAGCTATCAAAGTGTGCGAAGCATACATACTGGCCAGCAGCACAGAAGTAATCAGTCCGTATCCCAGCAAGTTCAGGTTAGTCCACACACCGATACCCAGCGGGAAGATAAAGGCCAGCAAGCCTAACACCGTAGCCTTCACACGGATACTCTTGAAATCCTCCATGTTCATTTCCAATCCGGCCAGGAACATGATATAATACAGTCCTACCTTACCGAAAAGCTCAAAACTGCTGTCGCGCGCCAGAATATTGAATCCATGTTCCCCGATGACGATACCTGCCAGAATCATTCCGATGATATGCGGAATACGCAGACGTTCCAATACAATCGGAGCAAACAGGATGATGACCAACACAAGGAAAAAAATCCAGGTGGGATCAGTGATGGGAAAATCTATATTGAGATGAAAAAAATCTAACAATTCTTCCATAGATAATGAGCTGTTCGGTTTATTCGGTTTAAATTTATGGACAAAAATACGAAAAAAGTTCCGTATTTCCCCTTTGGTATTCCAAAATGTTTTAATTTTGCGGTTCAAAGGATACAAGGAGAAGACAAAAGTATCTAACTAAAATACAGAAAGCAATACAATCACGGAATTTATTAACTTAAACAAGAAACATAAGAAATGAAAGTAGCAATTGTTGGTGCAAGCGGAGCCGTAGGACAGGAGTTCCTGCGTGTGCTCGATGAAAGAAACTTCCCGGTAGATGAACTGCTGTTGTTCGGATCTTCAAGAAGTGCCGGACGAAAATACACTTTTCGCGGAAAAGAAATCGAAGTAAAACTTCTGCAGCACAACGATGATTTCAAAGGAGTAGACATCGCCTTTACGTCAGCCGGTGCGGGAACTTCCAAGGAGTTTGCAGAAACCATCACTAAATACGGTGCAGTGATGATTGACAACTCCAGCGCTTTCCGTATGGAAAACGATATTCCTCTGGTAGTGCCTGAAGTCAACGCAGAAGACGCGCTGAACCGTCCACGTGGCATTATTGCCAACCCTAACTGTACGACTATCCAGATGGTTGTAGCCCTGAAAGCTATCGAAAACCTGACTCATATCAAACGTGTACACGTATCTACTTACCAGGCTGCCAGTGGTGCCGGTGCGGCTGCCATGGACGAGCTTTACGAACAGTACCGTCAGGTATTGGCCGGAGAGCCTGTCACTGTAGAGAAATTCGCTTATCAGCTGGCATTCAACCTGATTCCTCAGATTGACGTGTTCACAGACAACGGTTATACCAAAGAAGAAATGAAGATGTACAATGAAACACGTAAAATCATGCACTCAGATGTACAGGTTAGTGCAACTTGCGTACGTGTTCCTGCACTTCGTTCACACTCAGAAAGCATCTGGATTGAAACAGAACGTCCGGTATCTGTAGAAGAAGCCCGCGAAGCATTTGCCAACGGCGAAGGTCTGGTACTGATGGACAACCCTGAAAAGAAAGAATATCCGATGCCGTTGTTCCTGGCTGGAAAAGACCCTGTATATGTAGGTCGTATCCGTAAAGACCTGGCTAACGAAAACGGTCTGACTTTCTGGATTGTAGGCGACCAGATTAAGAAAGGTGCCGCTCTGAATGCCGTTCAGATTGCTGAATACCTGATTAAAGTGAAGAATATCGGATAAATAGTTTATCGGTATTGATATAAAGAAAGGCATTGCCTGAGGTTTGAAACTCACAGGCAATGCCTTTTTATTTCCTCTTATCCCGACTTATATCATTCTTATGTCCTCTTTCTTTTTTCTTTTATAAAAACCTTTTGTGAATAGTGCATTGCACCAAAGAGTTTTATACGTTTTCCCATTGAGAAACCTACGTTTTCTAGCAGGGAAACATAGGTTTTCGCAATGCGAAACCTACGGTTTAGAGAAAGGAGATATAAAAAAGAGAGTCAGATTTTCGCAATAAAGAACCTAGACTTCCAGAAGACATTCAATACAGACAATTTTCTAATAAAAAACGTCTTGACGCAAAACATCAAGACGTTTTTTATTAGAAATTATTTATCCTTCTTTAGTTAGCTGTTTCCTCATCAGCAACAGCATCCTCCCAATTATCGAACATAAATACGCTATCATCATATCCATCATAGCCGTAATTCTGACGAAGCTGAGCACCAGTATTCGCGGTAATAGCAGAATTAGGAATAGGCCAGAACAAGTTACGTTTGTCAACCTGATAATTAATTTCAACCTTAGATGTAATAGGACCATGGTTGAAAATACTGTAACGAGTTGTACGCTTGTACCAATAGCTACCACCGTTCAGGTCTGTACCACTTTGTTTGTCCCAAGTAGCCAAATCATAAGTATCACCCCATTCATCCGGTTGACCGCTCTTTGCTAAGCACCAAGAGATACGGGTTAACTCAGGCTGACGCCATTCTTCCAGGTAAAGTTCGCGTGCACGTTCATCACAAATGTCTCCAATTGTTACCGTTGTAAACATCTTCTTAGCATTGGCACGGCGACGAATTTCATTAACATCTTCAGCTGCTCCTGTTGCATTACCCTGATAGAACTTAGCTTCTGCACGCAACAGATAAGTTTCTGCCAAACGGAACAGATACAAGTTACCGTTAGATACATTATTACCTTTTGTCGCACCGTTAAACTGATTGGCATTCATATTCTCCTCTGCACTCTGGTCGAGGATATAAACCTTATACAACGGAGTCGGGAACCAGCTACGGATAGTATCTTTACAAAGCAATTGTCCTTTCTTAATTAAAGGTTCATTTTTCTCTTCATCCCATCCCCAGTCTTCCGGCGCATAAAGCATCATATTCTGTCCATAAAACTCAGAAGAAGGATTGTTGTATTTCAAGTCGGTCATCTCTACCCAGTTACCCTTTTCACGGTTGTGGCGCAAATCCTGCCAGTCTGTTTCACCGTCGTAGTTCCAGATAGTCTGGTTGTAGTGATAAGATGTACGGAAACAACCGATTCCACGACCTAAAGCACGCAACCAATCCAACTCTGCATTATATTTATCATCAGTACGTGCATAGTTATAAGTTGGAGAGCCTATATTATGAGGATCAACAATGTCACCATTACTCCAGTGCACACACATAGCACGCATTTGCGGATAAGAAATAAAACCTTCTGTATAATAGTTCAGAATCGGCATAATCATTTCCGTATTTGAAGCATCGGTAATATTGACACCACGATGCAAGTCCCAAATTACGTTACGTTCTACAGGCCATGTTTCTGGATTACCTGAAGGTACATTGGTACCAAACGGCGCTTTCATAAGTGCCAGTCCATGGTTATTAATCAAGTCTGTAGCCATCGCTTCAGCCTTTGCATATTCTCCTACTACCAGATAGCATTTAATAAGGAGCTGCATACAAGCTTCTTGATTCACCGTTCCAATGTAACCAATCTCTTTCTGAGGCGGTACATGTTCTACTGCAAATTCCAAATCATGTACCAACATTTTAAAGATGGCTTCCTTACTGGTTGATTTATAGTTTTGCTTAGGAACTTCAATCAATTTTGTAATCAAAGGAATATCCCCAAACAACAATACACCATGATAGTAAGCATAAGCACGATGGAAATAAGCACGACCCAGATACTCGTCGCGTAAAGTAGGATCCAAGCCTTCTACCTTATCTACATTCGAAATAATTGTATTAGCAAAAGTAACACTGTTCCAGGTACGATCCCAAAAACGTTGCATAGCGTTTAAGTCACCCCCACCTGCCATACCGGAAGTAGGAGTAATGATATTAGCGAAGTCTGCCTGTACAGGATTTGCATCTGTTTTAGCATACAAACCAATATCAGTCATAAAATAAAGAGAAGCCATAGGAAGAACATTCGAGTTACCATCCATCAACATTTCCTTCAAACCATAGTCACACATTGCCATGGCAGCCTTCAATCCTGATTCGGTCGTATAGGTATTTTCAGGATTATAGAATGACAAGGGGTCTTGCTTCAGGAAGTCATCCGTACATCCAGTAGTAAGCAGCGCAGCTGAAGCCAGCACCATACATCCTTTTGTAAATATTGTATTTATTGTTTTCATAATGTTTTTTCAGTAATTAGAGTGTTACGTTAATACCAAAGTTAAAGGAACGTGTAGCCAATCCACCTGTTTCCGGATCACCGTATTCCCAACCGTCAATCGTACAAACATTCTTGCAAGTGGCAGTCAGACGAATGCGGTCTACCATAAACTTGTGTGTCCATTTTCTCGGCAACGTATAACCGATAGTGATGTCATCCAAACGAACAAAGCTACGGTTATAGACTTTATCAACGCCTCCAGACAAACCAGTATTAGGACCTACTGCTTCCAAACGGCAATAATCATTTGTCGGATTATCCGGAGTCCAATATTCTCTAGCTGCTACGTTAAATCCGTTTGTTACCTGTGAACCTCCGTTTTCCTGGTTCAACCAGTAACCTGCGCGACTCTTGTGTCCCATGTATGAGTACAATGAAATAGAGAGTGTCAAATCTTTCCACAGAGTGAAGTCGTTGCGCATGTTCCAATAGATAGGAGGAGCTGTAGTACCTTGGTATACTTTATCGTTATCGTTATATACCGGGATACGAGTTCCATCTTCCAAAATCTGATCATCCTCCGTATAATTATTTACAACTTTCGGGTCACCCGGTTTCTGTCCTACCAGTGCGGCAGCCTTAATGTCTTCCGGTGTGTTCTGCCATACACCATCTGTTTCATAATACCAGATGGTACCGATAGGCTGTCCAATAAACCATCCGTTAGATGTATCATCCTTTTCTACTCCGTTTTCATCGTAGTCGTAGTAGATGTGGTTGATTTTGTTCTTATTAATAGAGAAACCTACAGAAGTATTCCAAGTAAAGTCCTTGTTCTGAATGTTGGTAGAATTAAGTGCGATTTCAAAACCTTGGTTCTGTACTTCACCCAAGTTAGCCATAATAGATCCAAATCCAGAGAAATTCGGCAGACGCTGACTCATAATCATATCAGTGGTCTTCTTGAAATAATAATCCATGTTGGCTGTCAATCTTCCGTTAAAGAAAGAAAGGTCCAAACCAACGTTCCATGCTTTTGTCTTTTCCCATTCCAAGTTAGGAGCAGCCAGGCGGCTCATATAAAGCGGATTAACCACATTGGAATTACCATTCTGGTAGTACACCATGTTTCCTCCTGCCAAAGCCAGGTTAGCCAATGTAGAATATACATCGCCGAATTCACGGTTACCGTTGGTACCCCATGACAAACGTAACTTACCCATATCGAACCAGTCGCGAGTGGCAGACATGAATTTTTCTTCAGAGAATACCCAGCTAACACCCACAGAACCGAAGTTACCCCATGGATTATTAGCACCAAAACCAGAATAACCATCACGACGGAAAGTTCCAGTTATCATATAACGGTCTTTCAATCCATAGAACAAACGACCAAGATAAGAAGCTGCCGTATAGTGTGTATCGTTGGTACTGAAACTACTCTGACTCTTGTTAGCACCCGATGTATAGTGGAAGCCCAAAGCGTCACTCGGAGTAATATTACGTGCATTGATATTATCACTCCAATAACGGTGCTCTTCTGCTTCCTGTACTAATGTAGCAGTAAAATGGTGATCGCCGAATGTCTTGTCCCATGTAATAGTGTTATTCAAGTTCCAGTCAAAATTCTTACTCCATCCGCGATTTACTCCTCGGCTAGATGCAGATGCATCAGGCAGATCGGCAGACATCCAATAACGGTCATAATACCACTGGTATCGAGGAGCAATATTAAATGAATAAGTGAAACCTGCCGGCAAAGTGATTTTGGCATTGAAAATTGTATTCAATACAGTGTAACCTTTTTCCAAATCATAGTATTGACGGTCAAAATAGTAGTTATAACCACCATTAGAAGGCAGACCAGACATAGGATATTGTTCATAATTTCCATCCTCATCATACATAGAAGCGTATGGAGAGTTACGCAACATATTGGCATCCCAATAATTGCTTCCCAACGAAACCTGAATATCGCCATCTGAACGATCCTGGAAGTTCACATTGGCACCTACTTCCAACCAATCTGTGATTTTCGCATTGATTTTCATGTTTGAACGGAATGCATTGTATTCATTCCCCTGTACGGCACCTTCATTGTTCACATACCCCAGTGAGAAGTAGTAGTTCACACGTTCAGTAGCACCCGAAATACTAGCATTATAATCTTGATTGAATCCGGTACGGAATGTGGCATCATTCCAATCGACCATACGTCCATTCAAGAAATTATCCATCATCAACGGAGAATTGTAGAATTGTAAACGACGAGCAAACAAATTCAGCGCTGTCTCACCATCTGACGGACCAATACCACTAGCACCTACATTAGTCATCCACTTCTGCTGCTCACTTTCCGACATAGTGCGGGGGTCATCGAAGTAACCTTCAGGATACAGGACGTTACCATTACCATCTTTCGCTTGATAATAGCCATACAAGCCATCTTCTCCCTGGCCATAGGTATAATACATTTTACGCCAATCCTGATGGAATTTAAGATATCCAGCAGCATCATAATAGTCGCGGTAATCAGATTTATTAACTACCGAAAGGTTTGCACTTACATTAATAACAGGTTTTCCTTCCTTACCTTTCTTTGTAGTAATGATAATAACACCCGCAGCAGCCTTGGCACCATAGATAGCCGCAGAAGAAGCATCTTTCAACACATCAATCTGTGCAATATCGTCCGGATTAATTTCAGAAAGTTCACCATAGAAAGGCATACCATCTAACACAATCATCGGACTGGCATTGGTACCTAAAGAGTTCTGACCACGCAATTGGATAGAAGCATCTGTACCTTTTGCCGAAGCATCATAACCAATCTGCAAACCTGGAGTTCCTCGTAATACATCTTGTACAGAAGTCGGATTTTGGTCAGCAATCTTAGTTGGATTAATTTGCACAACAGAACCTGTCAAGTCTTTCTTACGCATTGTACCATAACCGACAACAACAACCTCATCCAACATTTCAGTATCATCTTTCAAAACAATGTTCAATGATTTGGAAGAATCAATCTTAAACTCCTGGGTCTTGTAGCCGATGAAAGATACTTCAAGAATAGCCCCTTTTGCAACATTTAAAGAAAACTTACCGTCGATATCGGATATAGTACCTGTAGTACCTCCTTTAACGGCAATACTAGCTCCAATTACTGGTTCCCCCGCATTGTCTTTTACGACACCAGACACTGTCAAATTTTGTTGCTGAGTAGCTTGAACCTCATTACTGCTTGCAAACACTGTTAACGGATGTGAAGCAATAAATCCTGAACACAACAGCAAAGCAAATAATGCTCTTCGATTGTTTTTTACTGAATCTACTTTCATTGCTTTTCAAATTAATTAGATTTTCTGCCGCAAAATTATACTATATTAAGTCAGTCATAAATGAAAAAATGAGCAAATGAATCGTTTTTTTCGTCATTCTATCTAATTAAAAAGCCAAAAATAAATCACCTTTTAAATATACGCCCTATTATACAGATATTCACATACCGTAACTGAACATAAATGTCCATTCAGCGAATAATAAAAATTCGTCATAGCATAAAAAATTCGTCTGTTTTTATTTCTAGGTACATATTTTTCTATTCTCTCAAATTCTCAATCTAAAGAGTTTATTGTATTTTTGCCTAAAAATCGCAAGCCATGAAAAACTGCATTGTTCTATTTCTTTTCTTGTTCGGATGGTGCTACTCTATCCTTTCACAACCTCAATATACCTTCAAGCGATTAACAATGTCCGACGGCATGGTCAGTAATTATATTGTCGATATTATTCAAGACAAACAAGGGTATATATGGATGGCCTCAGAATCCGGACTCTGCAAATTTGATGGAAAGGATTTTACAATATATAATATAGGAAACTCAGCTATTGGAAGCAATGCACAAAATGTATTATACTACAATGAAGCAGACAACACCGTATGGATAGGAACTCAACGCGATGGTATTAGCATTTTTGATTGTGAAAAGCAAACTTTCATCACCAATGGCGTTCCTGATATGATTACCAGAGACGTCACAGACTTAAGCCCTGCAGCCGATGGAGGTATTTGGATTACCCATTATCACCTAGGCATAGATTATTATGACAATAAGACTAAAGAAGTAACTCATTATTGGGCAAAAGATATTAAAGGATTGTCAGGAAATTTCTGGTGTGCAACCGACGATGGAAAAGGTCATCTTTACGTAGGTCTTCATAAAGGAGGGCTGGCTGTTATAGATATTCAGAAACAAACCGCAAAAGTCTACCAACACAATCCGGAAGACCCATATAGCTTACCTAACAATACCGTACGCTGCATATTCATTAGCAAAACCAACGCTATTTGGATTGGTACAGACAAAGGACTGGCACTATTCAACCCTCATAAAGAACAATTTATCACCTTTCAGAACCAACAAGAAAATCCCAACTCACTCTTATCTAATCAAATCAATGATATAGGCGAAAGCAGAGACGGGAAATTGTGGGTATGCGCCCACATGGGAGGAGTAAGCATACTCGACCTCAATGACAACGTATTCACAAGTCCCGAAAACATGCATTTTCAGAATATACGGGTCACCAATGACCTGCATGGCATCTCATCTCCTAATGCCAAATGTTTCTTGCAAGATTCATTCGGAAATATCTGGTTAGGGAACTATCGAGGAGGCGTAGATTTTCTCAGTTATAACCAACCTGTTTTCCAAACATTAGCATATAATACATTAAAGGACGGAACACTAACAGACAAACAGGTGTGGGGTATAGCTCTTGACAATAAATCACGCATCTGGCTAGGAGGAGAAAACGAAATCGCCATATTCAGCGCGGATATGAAGTATCAGAAAATATTGTCACTTGCCAACAAAGCCAATCCTCATACCCATGTTTCTACTATCTTTAAAGATAAAAACGGAATTCTTTGGCTAGGATTATATAAAGATGGAATATTGACTTGTGATCCTAGCACAGAGAAAATTACCCGAATTGAACTAGAAGATAAGAAGGCTGACATTTGCTGCTTTTATGAAGAGAACAATAAAATATGGATTGGTACACAAAACGGACTATATTCATACCAAAATGGAAAAATCGCTGAAGAAAAAGGAATAAATGAACAGCTTACAGACATCATGATACACGGTATCCAGCGAGACCGTCAAGGGAAACTATGGCTGGGCACATTTGGCAAAGGACTTATTGTTTTTTCACCAGAAGGAAAACGAACTATGCGTTTCGACACATCCAATGGGATGGGATCGAATGCGGTCAACTCACTATATATTGATTCAAAAGGAAGTTTATGGGCTGCCACACGAGCTGGTATCGCGCATATCAGTGATACAAGTAACCCTAAACTGGAAATCTACAATCACAATCAAGGGCTAATTGATGAAAATGTCAGAAGTATCATAGAAGACGAAAAAGGAAACATCTGGCTCAGCACCAACGGAGGAATTGCTCAATGGAAAAGTGACGAAAAAAGATTTCTAAACTATACCTGGCACCAAGGAGTACCCAGAGGGGACTTTATGGATGGCTCAGTATGCAAGGATAAAAATGGGTATTTGTTTTTTGGCTCACAGAATGGAGCTTGCTACTTTAACCCAGAGCAAACCACAGAAGACATACAGATAGCTCCTGTAAAAATTACAGGAGTCAAAAGTTATGGCAACTCAGATCCAAGTAGCAAAGGAACTCTTGCCCCAATTGTAAATGACAAGGTCGATTTATCTTACCAGAATAGTACTTTTACAGTCTCTTTCAGTGTGATGGACTTCTCACAAACCCCTCAGGTAGAATATGCCTACACCATGGAAGGATTAGGTAAGACATGGTTTGAAACAGGCGATGAAAACCGGATTACATTCCGGAATCTACAGCCTGGAGAATATACATTTAAGGTAAAAGCCAAAATGAGAAACCAGCCATGGGGCGAGAAGTTTACTTCTCTCCAGATTACAATTGCCCCTCCTATCTGGCTTACCTGGTATGCTAAACTACTTTATACGATTCTCATTGCCCTTATACTGTTTGCAATCTTGCGCTTCTACAAGCGTAAACTGGCACTGGAAAGTCGTTTGAATCTGGAACATCACCAGCACGAGAATGATCAGAAGCTGAATAATGAACGACTGCGTTTCTATACTAACATCACTCATGAATTACGCACTCCTCTAACCCTGATTCTCGGACCACTAGAGGACTTGCTGGCTGACAAAACACTGTCTCCACGACAGGCCAATAAGATCAGTATTATACGTGACAGTGCCAACCGGTTACTGAACCTTATTAATCAGATTCTGGAATTTAGAAAAACGGAGACAGAAAACAGAAAGCTAAAGGTAGGTTATCATAATCTGGCACTACTGGTACAAGAAATAGGCATCAAATATAAAGAATTAAACCAGAATGCAGAAGTAAATATTCACATCAATGTAGAAGCGCAAGATACCAAGATTTATTATGACCACGAGATTATCACTATTATTATCGATAATCTGATGTCGAATGCCTTAAAATATACTCCCAAAGGCGATATAACACTTGCCTTGGCAAGCAATGAGGAGAACGGGGTTAAATATACAACTATCAGTGTGGAAGACACCGGACATGGTATCTCCCAAGAGTCTTTGAACCATATCTTCGAACGATATTATCAAGGACAAGGGAAATATCAGGCTTCGGGGTCAGGTATTGGCCTGGCACTGGTAAAATCACTGGCAGATTTGCATCAGGCAACCATTGAAGTGGAAAGTGAGGTGGAAAAAGGAAGTAAGTTTACATTAAAACTACTTACAGAAAACACTTATCCTAATGCAGAACGCCAGGTTACTAAAGAAATTCATAAAGCTGAAGACGAAAACAAACAACCTGCTTCTGTAGAATCAGAAGATGGGAAACCGATTATTCTGGTCGTGGAAGACAATCGGGATATCCGTGAATATGTACGAAGTTCGTTTGAAGAAATGTATGAAGTCTTGACGGCTGCAAATGGGAAAGAAGGATGGGATATTGCACAAAGCCAGATTCCGAATATCATCATCAGCGACATCATGATGCCGGTGATGGACGGAATTGAACTATGTCGTCATATCAAAGAAGATATGCGTACCAGCCACATCCCGGTCATCTTACTTACAGCTAAAGATACCCTTCAAGATAAAGAAGAGGGTTATGCCGCAGGAGCCGATTCGTTTATTACCAAACCGTTCAGTGCCCGTTTGCTGAACAGCCGCATCAATAACATTCTGGAAAACAGACGTAAAACGGCAGGGGTAATCACTTCCATACCCGAAACGGAAAGTGAACAGAAGAACATTGAGAATGAACGAAAGAACTTAAACAAACTAGACCAAGAGTTCTTGGATAAGGTAACCGCCATCATCGAAGAGAACCTGAGTATGGAGAAAATGGATGTAGCGTTTATTGCCGATAAGATGTGCATGAGCCATTCTACTCTTTACCGAAAGATTAAAGGACTGACTGAAATGTCGGTCAATGAATATGTCCGTAAAATCAAGATGAAGAAAGGTATGGAACTTATCAATGAAGGGAAGTATTCCTTAGCTGAGATTTCGGATTTGACAGGTTTCAGTAGTGTAGCTTATTTCCGCCAATGTTTTAAAGATGAATACGGAATGGCACCCACTGAATATTTGAAGAGAAAACAAAACTAATATTATCTCTTAGCAATATAAAACAATAAATGCCTGTCTGAACAATCCAGACAGGCATTTATTATTCTTATTATTTCTTATTGAAGAAATCAAGTGTCCAGCTATCCATCCACTCGATATAAGGTATCCCATTTTCAAATTGAACAGGTAACCAAATATAACGGGCATCACTCGGATGCTTAGGCCGCCAGATATCTGCCATAAAGATAAAGGCGTCTTTCTTTCCCGGTACCGGAAGTACATACGTACTCTGTCCGCCAAAAGTGATTTCCGATTTTTCTCCACGACAAGGATTTGGATGTTGTGTCCAAGGTCCCCAGATGCTAGGAGCAGAGAACATGCGTGCCTCATTCGGATCCCATCCTGTACAGCCAGAAGTAATCATCCAGTATGTACCGTCACTCTTCTTGAATATGGCCGGAGCTTCATTGTGTCCGGCTGGAGCCATACGTACATACTTCCCTGTATGAGTCAGGTAATCATCACTCAATTCTGCAATCTGTAGTGTCAGATTGTCTTCTGACGAGTAAATATGATAGGCTTTTCCATCTTCATCAACAAAAAGCTGCATATCACGTGCCATTTGTCCTCCTTGCAGGTCGCGTTTCACAAACAAACCTTTGTGAATAGCTTCATACCACATCGGTGTCCACCATTCCTTATACTTCTCTGCATCCAATGTATCCAGCATGGCACGCTGTGTTTCATTCATATCAAAAGGAAGCACTCCCGGATTAATACGTTCCGAACGAATATACTTGAATGGCCCGGTAGGAGAATCAGAGACGGCCACCGCTGAACGGGCTGCTGCATAGCCTTTTCCTTTCAATTCCAAATGGAACCACATGACAAACTTCTTCGTCTTTTCATTATAGATTACTTTTGGACGTTCCATTACACATCCCTGTACAATGTCACTGGTAGAATCGTTCAACACTACAGGTAAAACGGCTCCTTCGTTGTTCCAGTCTGTCAGGTTCTTTGAAGAGTAACACATAATTCCCACCATGGCACTACTGGTAGAGTCGGATTTATTCTCTCCATACCAGTAGTAAGTTCCATCGTGATACAATACACCTCCTCCGTGGGCATTTACATGTACCCCCTGATTGTCAGGCCAGATTTCACCACTACGAATTTCTTTAGGAGGTTCGGCCGTACATGCCACCACTCCCCAACAAAAACAAATACTTCCTAAAAGATTAATGAATCTATTTCTCATGGATTGATATAAATTTAAATTAAACGATAAGTTCATTCTGCTATGGTTTATACTCTTTCCCGACCGCCAGTTTATCACCCGATAAGTCCACTTCAAACAAATGAGGAATACGAATATATACTCCATTCACATCTTTATGGCTATGTACAGACATCAGCCATTTCCCTTCCAAAGTTTGAAACAACATACCGTGACCAAAGTCGGGAGGAGTTATGGGCTTCGGTTCTTGTATCCAAGGTCCGTCTAAAGTACCACTTTCCGAATAGGCTACTCCCTGGGTATATACATTATAAATCCAGCTTGTCCATATCATTCCCAGACGTCCCGTAGCCGTGCGAAACAGATAGGGACCATCCGTTACTTTATTGGGAACTTCCTTTCCGTCCTGCAATTCACGACTCCAGGGGCACTCACTGGCCCGAAATAATAGTTTACCTTCTCCAATGGAACCACTCAAGTCTGGTTTTAATTCAATCTTTTCAATGGTACCATCCCAATTCTGCAGCCACTCATAACAATACACCATGTAAGGCTTTCCATCAGTATCCACCCAAAATGTCCCATCCAAGGTTGGCTTATCTGCCGGCAAATAAGTAGCATCCAGCATCGGACGATAAGGTCCTTCTGGTTTGTCACTAACCAACACATGAGAAGCCCTGCGCTCTATCACATTTCCTTTTACGGTATCTATCTTTACGGCGGTATTCGTGAAGGTAGCAAAATAATAATATTTGTCTTTATAATGGTGAAGTTCAGCAGCCCATATCATTGGCTTTGGGCCCATCCATGAATGAGGGTCTGTTTGAGCTACATCGTAAGGTCCATCCCAAAGTTTCAAGTCCTTGCTTTTCCATAATTTTCCACCTGTACCTGTCATATAGTACATTTGTGTCTGTGTATCTGCCAGAATGCAAGGATCACTCAAACGAATAGAATCCAGTGGAAGCAATTTTTTAGCAAGTGACTGTGCATTTACGGTATGAAGCGATAAGCAAACAAACCATAAAAAAGACAATAACCCCGTTTTTTTCATATTCTATAAAAAATCAGATAAAATGAAGTATTTCCAAACCATATAGCACTTGCGGCCAGGCTCTTATGAGAATACCCAAAGAGTCTGGTCGCAGTTCATAATCCCTTATTTACAAAGTTCAATAATTCCCTAAAACAAATCCCATGTACGGATTTCATCTTTCCAATGATGGTCCTTCGGGAAAGGTTTTTCACCCCATGCACGTACGCTGGTCCATTCCTGTGGTGCATCGGTCCAGAAAGGATGAGAAGCTGGAAGTCCCAACGGCAAGAATGCCAGAGAAGTCATATACAAACTTCCGTTGTTGGTATACCAGTCGGCTACATTCGGCTGACGTCCAGTAAATCCAATGGTCAAGAAACCACCTTCATTAAAATTGTGTCCACTGGCAAACATACGTTTCATCACCGCAGTCAATGCACAGCGTACCTGAGCACTGCTTACGCCTGCAGGCAACTCCTGATACCATGCCATTAAAGCCAAAGGTTGCATAGTAGCCATACGGTAAGGAATGGAACGACCGAATACGGGGAAGGTTCCTTCCGGAGAAATGAAACGCTCCAGAATCAAACTATATTTCTGGGCACGTTTCAATGCGCGGTCATAATACTTTCCATAATCTATCCGGCTACGCACTTTTGCATCCTTCATAGCCTGAAGGGTTTCAAGATACATCGGATGGAACACATAACTGCTGTAATAATCGAATGCAAAAGAAGGACCATCAGCATACCAGCCATCTCCCGTATACCATTCTTCTACCTTACGAATGGCTGAATTCACACGATATTCATCGAATGAAGCTCCTGCTTTTGCCAGGAAACTTTCAATAGTAGATGAGAACAACAGCCAGTTGGTATAAGGAGGATCTATACGACGTAACTGCTGAAATTCCTCTATATAACGCTTTTTAGTGGTTTCATCCAAGGGTTTCCACAACTGATCGTAAGCACGAAGAAAGCTTTCTGCCACGTAAGCGCCATCCACCAGAGTCTGGCCCTCCTGTCTCCACAACAAATAGTCCGGACTTTGCGGGTCTACAGCATTCGCATAGCTCTTCAAAGCCATCTCACGAAGTTCCTTACGCATCTTTCCTTCTTCTGTATCATCATCCGGCAGCGTCAGCCAAGGAGCGATACCCGCCATCAAACGACCGAACGTTTCCATATAAGCCACCTTTTTGTTTCGGCCATCCCATGTGGGACTAACTTCCAGCTGCATATTCTTCTGCAACTCTCCTTTTGCCATATTGCTCAATACCGGATAAGCCATCTGATAAGCCAGCTTGCACCAATAAGCACGATCAGCAGTTTGAGGTGCTTCCAAGTAACGAACATACTCACAAGCAGCCAACAAGAAGGCTCCCACTCCAAAATTAGCGGTAGACTTTGCATTAATTACTTGTCCGGGGATTGCTTTTTCACCGATAGGCTGAACATAACCTACCGCTCCATCTTTCTGAAGCGCTTTCTTTGACAAATAATTCCATGCCTTCTGCACCACCGGCATATATATATCTTTTTCTAAATACCCATTGTTTATACCCCATAAGAATCCGTATGTAAATAGTGCCGTACCGCTGGTTTCCGGTCCCGGTGCAAATTCCGGATCCATCATGCTGCGTGTCCAGTAACCTTCAGGCTGCTGGATAGCTGCCACGGCTTTAGCCATATTTTGAAATTTATCCACAAAGAACTGATGATGCTTGTATTCTACCGGCAAGTCCTGCAACACTTTAGCCAGTCCGGCCAATACCCAAGCATCACCTCTAGCCCAGAAATCCTTCTTGCCATTGACTGTCTTGTGCTTCGGATAGATGTATTTTGCATCACGATAATAAAGATTCTCATCTTTATCGAACATAATGCTATCAGAATAAATCAGATATTCATACAACTTATCCAAGTATTTCGCATTATGAGTAACCTTATAGAGTTTTGTCATTACCGGCATTGCCATATACAACGCATCACTCCACCACCAGTAATCATGCTGCGGGGTACTCATCTGGTACTCCATAACCTCACGCGCACGCTTGATTTTCTTATCGTCCGGAGCCAGATTATACAAATCAGTATAAGTCTGAAAACAAATCTGATAGTCGCCAAACAGCACATATTCATCCGACTCTCCGTAAGAATATTTCCATTCCGCACGGTTATCACTCTTCGCTCCCTTCCACTGGTTGTAGTTTGCCCAGGTTTCAGAATAAGTACGATAAGTCTCGTTTCCAGTCAAAAAATAGGCTTCCATATTTCCCGTATGATATACGGCATTATCCCAGAACGAACGAACCTCCGGCGAATTTTCTGCCTGCCAATGCTGATTTACCTTATCAATCATCTTCCGGACCTCAACAGCCTCGGAACCTCTGGCCCCAACCGACATCGGCAATACTCCGACAGCGCAGGCCAGCAACAATTTAAATACCTGTTTCATAGTTTTATTTTGAGATTAATTTACTTCCAATACATACACAGGGGTTGCTTCTGAAGCCTTAACTTTTTCCCCGTCTCCCTGATGCGTTTCCTGCACAAATACATGCAGTTTCTGATGTGTTTTCCACAACTCCGTATCATAGCTGGGTTCCCAGGCATCTACAGAGAAATCGGTCAGGTCTTTCACCTGCCATTTGCCCGATTTCACATCATCTGTATAGGCCATAGATACTTTACTGCCACGTTCTGCATCACGGAACACAAAATAAGCCTTACCTTTATCTACTGCAATACGTGGTCGTGAAATCGGAATCATTTTGGTGCCTCCGCCTTTTAGAGAAAATCCTTGCGAACGATTCATAATCTGACGGTTCTGCCATCCTTTCCCGTCGTTCCATACCAGCCGATATTGAGGGACCTCACTGTCTGCATCTCTCCAGTAGGTCACAATATAAGGATGGCCTTCCGCATCAGTACTCATACTGGTCTGATTTATCAGTTCACTGTTTTGAGGAATGCGGCAAGCATATTCTGCATTGTCCTTACAAATAGGTAAGGTATATTTTTCACCTGTCGATTTATACCATGTCTTTCCCTCATCTGGAGAATATGCATAACAAAGGTCATGATTTGTTTCTACCATCCAGGTCTCACGCCATACCCACGACAAGTGAATCACTCCAGCTTTATCCATATAAAGTTGCCAGTAGGCATTTCGCTGATTTTCTCCGTCAATCAGCACATCCTGCACACGTGTCCATTTCCGGCTCTTCAAGTCATAGCGATTCAATACCAGATTACCTCTTCCGGAAGCCCCAGAACGATACACAAACAGCAAATCGCCATCTGGCATCCGATAAAACTCCGGATACGTAACATCATCTTCATCTTTACCGGTCATCGCTTCTTTTTCTCCCAGCGTCAAAGCACCGGGTTCCGTACTCTTGCAATAGTTTAATTTGTTTCCATGATGGTCGAAAGAAAGATGCAAATAACCGTCCCCATCTACCATCATACTGATGACATTATGTGCATCGGCTACATTTCCTTTATATTGACTGCGGTGCAACGTCCATTCGGTACTCCCCAATGCACGTTTACCTACGGTCAAATATCCATCGGCATCATAATAAGATATGTATTGCACATCCCCATCCGTTACCAGAGAACTGTTACGGAATACAGTCGTATTGACGGAAGTAGAACTATATCCGTCACCCACCTTTACGAGTTGTTGTGCTGAAATTTCACTCCAAACAAGAAGTCCTATGAGAAATAAATAAATGCGCTTCATAGTTTATCCATTAAGTTTCTTTGGCAAAAATAGGATTTTCATATAAAAGGAAGTACGAAAATTTCGTCAAGGAGGGATAAAAAACGGGCAAGGGAAACTGAATGGACAAATTACACCTTATTTTGACAGAATCGTCACCAGTTCTGATACAAATGTCTAGGACACGTACACAAAAAAACAGTCCGTATTCAAAGACTCTCTCTCAATACGGACTGTTTCGCAAAAACAATATATCTTACAAACACGCTGGAAGTTCGCTTAACTTCATACTGTTTGAACCTTTTATCAACACGCAACAATGCTGAACAGGATGAGCAGCCAGCATAGCTTCTACCTCCTTCACATTCTCATAATGTTCAAACGAAGCAGAGAGTCCGGCAAATTCCGGTCCAACCAGAATCACGCGTTCAAACTGACATTCGTTCAGGAAGTCCACTACTTTCTGATGTTCTTCCCGGCTTCCTTCACCCAGCTCTTTCATATCGCCCAAAATTGCCACCTTATGCTCGGCCTCCATCTGGCGGAAATTTACCAGCGCCGCCATCATACTGGTTGGGTTGGCATTATACGCATCTACAATGAGTGTATTGGACTCTGTCTGAACCAGCTGTGAACGATTGTTCTGAGGCACATAAGAGGAAAGCGCATGACAGATTTGTGTATCTTCCACGCCGAAATAACGACCAATAGCAACCGCAGCCAATGCATTATCCAGGTTATAGGCACCTATCAGGTGTGTCTTCACCTCGTGTGACGCACCTCCAGCCGTCCAGCCCAAATGCAAGAACGGAGAACAAGAAAGCACTGTTCCACTCACATCCAGCCCCGAAGTCTGTCCGTAACGGACACAATTCAGTCCTTCTGCAATTTTATTCAAATGAGGATTCTCATTCTGAATGAATATGGTAGCATTTCCTTTTTCCCGAAGATAGTCATACAACTCTCCCTTGGTACGGATGACTCCTTCAAAAGAACCGAATCCTTCCAGATGCGCCTTTCCCACATTGGTAATGATACCGCAATCAGGCTCAGCAATATGAACCAGCGTCTTGATTTCACCCGGATGATTGGCTCCCATTTCAATGACAGCCACCTCATGTTCCGGCTTCAGGCGTAACAATGTCAAGGGCACGCCAATATGGTTATTGAAATTTCCCTGTGTATAGAGCACATTGAATTTTTCTTTCAATACGGCTGCAATCAGTTCCTTCGTTGTGGTTTTCCCGTTGGTACCGGTTACTCCCACCATGCGAGTTCCTAACTTACGACGATGATAATTGGCCAGCTGCTGCAACGTCTGAAGGCAATTTTCCACCAGCAAGATATATGGATTCTCCGGTGATGCATATTGTGGTTCGTCCACCACAGCATAACGGCATCCCTGTGCCAGCGACTGTGCCGCAAACGCATTGCCATTAAATGTTTCTCCTTTCAGGGCCAGAAACATAGAACCCTCCGGACAATGACGGCTGTCGGTCGTCAGTCCGTTACACTCCGTAAAACGGCTGTATAGTTCTTCAATATCCATATTCTTATTGTTCTGAGAAGCGCTTTGCCTGCTCTTCAATCAATGCCGCATCTTCAAAATAGTTGATTTTCATGGCACGGCGCACTTCATCCATGGTCTGAGCGGCAGCTTCACGAGCCACTTCACAACCTTTCTTCAACATATCATATACGGCAGGAATGTCTTTTTCAAATTCCTTACGACGTGTACGGATCGGTTCCAACACCTCTTCCATCACAGCTCCCAGGAACTTCTTCACCTTCATATCACCCAATCCACCGCGAGTGTAATGTGCTTTCAGTTCGTCCAGGTTAGCATATTCCGGCAAATAACGTCCAAAATGTTCTGTCTGGCAGAAAGCATCCAGGTAAGTGAACACACAGTTACCTTCCAGTTTGCCCGGATCGCTTACCTTGATATGTGTCGGGTCTGTATACATACTCTTCACTTTCTTCAATACCTCATCTGCCGAATCAGACAAATAGATACAGTTGCCCAGCGACTTACTCATCTTCGCCTTTCCGTCCGTACCCGGCAAACGCAGACAAGCCGCATTGTCCGGAAGAAGGATTTCCGGTTCTACCAGTGTTTCGCCATAGATATGGTTGAAACGGCGTACAATCTCACGTGTCTGTTCAATCATCGGTTCCTGGTCTTCTCCCACCGGAACGGTAGTTGCCTTGAATGCCGCAATATCGGCAGCCTGGCTGATAGGATAAGTGAAGAAACCTACCGGAATACTTGTTTCGAAGTTGCGCATCTGGATTTCAGTCTTCACTGTAGGATTACGCTGCAAGCGCGATACGGTTACCAAATCCATAAAATAGAAGCTCAATTCATAGAGTTCCGGAATCTGTGACTGAATAAAGATGGTTGACTTTGCAGGGTCAAGTCCGGCAGCCAAGTAATCCAAAGCCACCTCAATCACGTTCTGACGTACTTTCTCCGGGTTCTCAATGTTATCCGTCAAAGCCTGTCCGTCGGCTTCGAACACAAATATCTTATCATACAAACCCGAATTCTGCAATTCCACACGTCGGCGCAATGAACCTACATAGTGGCCGATATGTAATTTTCCGGTCGGACGGTCACCGGTCAAGATAATCTTTTCCTTTTTCATAATATAAGCTATTGTTCATTTTTAAATTGCAGCAAAGATAGCGAAAGGTGAGCGAAGCTCCAAGCCAAAAGCTTGCTTTTGAGTGAAAGAGCTTTCGAACCGCATCCTATCTTCTCTAAAGATATATAAATCCTTTGTTTTCTTCAAAATAAATCGTTTCTTTGCAAGAGGTCTCAACAGACAACCATCTGCCTGACAGGGACTACCTTTAACGATACCACAACAAATTATCTATAACCATGAAGAAAGAACTCAAAAAAGTCCTGGTTCTCGGATCAGGCGCACTGAAAATCGGGCAAGCCGGAGAATTCGACTACTCAGGTTCACAAGCACTGAAAGCCTTACGCGAAGAAGGCATCCGCTCGGTACTTATCAACCCTAATATTGCTACTATTCAAACTTCGGAAGGAATTGCCGACCAAGTATATTTCCTGCCCGTTACACCTTATTTTGTAACTGAGATTATTAAGAAAGAACATCCGGACGGCATTCTGCTGGCCTTTGGAGGACAAACGGCCCTGAACTGCGGTACGGAACTTTACCAGAAAGGTATATTGAAAGAATACGGCGTGGAAGTATTAGGAACTTCCGTAGACGCCATTATGTATACAGAAGACCGCGACCTCTTTGTCAAGAAGTTAAACGAGAAATCTCTGAAGACTCCGGTCAGCCGTGCGGTAGAAAACATGAAAGACGCACTGGAAGCAGCACGTACCATCGGCTATCCGGTGATGATCCGTTCGGCTTACGCATTAGGAGGATTGGGAAGTGGTATCTGCCCCGATGAAGAAAAATTCATAGAACTGGCTGAAAGTGCCTTTACCTTCTCTCCACAGATTCTGGTGGAAGAATCACTGAAAGGCTGGAAAGAAATTGAATTCGAAGTGATTCGCGATGCCAACGACCACTGTTTCACCGTGGCCAGCATGGAAAACTTCGACCCGCTGGGTATTCATACCGGTGAATCTATCGTAGTGGCTCCTACCTGCTCACTAAGCGAAGAACAGGTAACCATGTTGCAGGATTTGTCCAAACAATGTATCCGTCATTTGAACATTGTGGGTGAATGTAACATTCAGTATGCGTTCAATGCGGAAACCAACGACTACCGTATCATCGAGGTAAATGCCCGCCTGAGCCGTTCTTCTGCACTGGCTTCCAAAGCAACCGGTTATCCACTGGCTTTCGTAGCTGCCAAGATTGCCTTGGGTTATACTTTGGATGAAATCGGAGAAATGGGTACACCGAACTCTGCTTACGTAGCTCCGCAACTGGATTACCTGATTTGCAAGATTCCGCGTTGGGACCTCAACAAGTTTGCCGGAGTTTCTCACCGCATCGGTTCAAGCATGAAGTCTGTGGGTGAAATCATGTCTATCGGACGTACGTTTGAAGAAATCATCCAGAAAGGTCTGCGTATGATCGGACAGGGCATGCACGGATTTGTGGGCAATGACCACACCCGCTTCACCAACCTGGATGATGAACTGGCCAATCCGACTGACTTGCGTATCTTTGCCATTGCACAGGCATTGGAAGAAGGTTACTCTATCGAACGCATCTATGAACTGACCAAAATTGACCCGTGGTTTATCGGCAAACTGAAAAATATTGTAGACTACAAACATAAACTGTCAACCTACAACTCGCTCGAAGAACTTCCGGCAGAGGTACTTCGTGAAGCCAAAGTGATGGGATTCTCTGACTTCCAGATTGCCCGCTTCGTACTGAAGCCTCAGCAGGGTAACATGGAAAAGGAAAATCTGGCCGTTCGTTCTTACCGTAAGAAATTAGGTATCCTTCCGGCCGTAAAACGCATCAATACCGTAGCTTCCGAACATCCGGAACTAACCAACTACTTGTACATGACGTATGCCGTAGAAGGATACGATGTAAACTATTATAAGAATGAAAAGTCAGTCATCGTGCTGGGTTCAGGAGCTTACCGCATCGGTTCATCTGTAGAATTTGACTGGTGTTCGGTAAATGCCATCCAGACAGCCCGCAAGTTAGGCTACAAGTCTATCATGATTAACTACAATCCGGAAACGGTTTCTACTGACTACGACGTGTGCGACCGCCTGTATTTCGACGAGTTGTCATTCGAACGCGTACTCGACGTGATTGATTTGGAACAGCCGCGCGGCGTCATCGTTTCCGTAGGTGGTCAGATTCCGAACAACCTGGCCATGAAACTTTACCGTCAGGCTGTGCCGGTACTCGGTACTTCTCCGATTTCTATTGACCGTGCTGAAAACCGTAACAAGTTCTCAGCCATGCTTGACCAGTTGGGCATCGACCAGCCGGCTTGGCAGGAACTGACCAGCCTGGACGATGTGAAAGACTTTGTCAAGAAAGTGGGTTATCCGGTACTGGTTCGTCCGTCATACGTACTGAGTGGTGCAGCCATGAACGTATGCTACGACCAGGAAGAACTGGAACGCTTCCTGCAAATGGCCAGCGAGGTATCAAAAGAATATCCGGTAGTTGTATCACAATTCATGCAGGAAACCAAGGAAATAGAATTCGATGCCGTGGCACAGAACGGTGAAATCGTAGAATATGCTATTTCAGAACACATCGAATTTGCCGGTGTACACTCTGGTGATGCGACACTTGTCTTCCCGGCACAGCACATCTATTTTGCTACTGCCCGCCAGATTAAGAAAATCAGTCGCAAGATTGCCAAAGAACTCAATATCTCCGGTCCGTTCAACATCCAGTTCCTGGCTAAGAACAACGATGTAAAAGTAATCGAATGTAACCTGCGTGCTTCACGTAGCTTCCCGTTCGTATCAAAAGTATTGAAACGCAACTTTATCGAAACGGCTACCCGCATCATGCTGGATGCTCCTTACGTACGTCCTGACAAGCTGGCGTTTGACATCGACTGGATTGGGGTAAAAGCTTCTCAGTTCTCATTCGCCCGTCTGCAGAATGCCGACCCGGTACTGGGAGTAGACATGTCATCTACCGGTGAAGTAGGTTGCTTGGGAGACGACTTCGATGAAGCATTGTTGAATGCCTTGATTGCAACCGGCTACAAGATTCCGAAACAGTCCGTTCTGTTCTCTTCCGGTGCCACCAAGTCGAAAGTCGATTTGCTGGATGCCAGCCAGATGCTTCACCAGAAAGGATACAACATCTATGCTACAGCCGGTACAGCTGCCTTCCTGAACTCTCACGGCATCACCACCACTCCGGTGTTCTGGCCGGATGAACGTCCGAATGCAGAAAACAATGTGATGAAGATGATTGCGGAACATAAGTTCGACTTGATTGTCAACATCCCGAAAAACCACACCAAACGGGAACTGACCAACGGTTACCGCATCCGTCGTGGTGCCATCGACCACAACATTCCGCTGATTACCAATGCCCGTCTGGCCAAAGCGTTCATCGAAGCATTCTGCCACATGAACCAGAATGAAATCCAGATCAAGAGTTGGCAGGAATATAAATAAGGTATACCAATGGTAGAAAATAAGAACGTCAAAGCGCTTAAAAAAACGCTTTGACGTTTAGATTAAAACGCAAGTGCGTTTGAAGTAAAATGCACTTGCGTTTCCACTAAAACGTCCTTGCGTTTTCCCTTAAACGCAAGGACGTTTTTTTCATATACCTTTTTCTTATTTCAAAGCGGCTTCAATATCAGCCATAAGTTCTTGAAATTCAGCCTTTGTATAGCCTATGGAAGCATGAATCAGCTTACCGTCTTTTCCGAACAGATACGCTCTGGGGATTGTCTGGTCGGCAAAAAGAGAGAAGACTTCCCGTTTAGGATCCGGATAGAGCGGGAAACTGAATTTCTTCCGTTCATTGTATTTTTTCAGTTCTGCATCCGTATGCTCCCGGCCGATAACTAACAACTTGAAGTCCTTATTATCCTTATATTTCGGCCACAAGGTCTTCTGAACTTCTGCCAGTTCTATCTGACAAGGTCCGCACCACGTAGCAAACAAGCTGACCAGCACCACTTTTCCCTTCAGGTCGGCTGGGGTTACTTTACCATATATTTCCGAATTCAGGGTAATGGCAGGCATGGCATCACCCAAACTGATTTTTTCTTTCCCGGTGTCTTGTGCAGAAGCAGCCAATACGCCCATCCAAATCAGACACAAAAGACTCCAAATCCGTAAATTTTTCATTGTTCTTTCCTTTCTATAAAATGTTAAACCCTGACAAATATACCGTAAACCGCTGGAAAATCCGCCAAGGAGTCTATCTTTGTAAATAGTTTTAACGAAAAACAAGAGCGCGTATGATGACATTTATCTCGTGTGCCAAAACCATGACCGCACGTAGCAAAACTCCATATCCAGAAACCAGTACCCCTCATTTTTTGAAAGAGGCCCGCGAAAACGCCTTGTACATGACTCAATTTACTGCCGAAGAACTGGCCCAGATGCTGAAAGTGAATCCGAAGTTAGCAGCCGAAAACTATCTGCGCTACCACGAGTTCCTTTCACCGGAGACTCCTGCCCTGCCGGCTCTTCTGGCCTACACAGGCATCGTGTTCAAGCGCATCCATCCGGCAGACTTTACCGCAGAAGACTTCCGGTATGCCCAGCAACATTTGTTGATTACCTCTTTCTTATACGGATTACTCCGCCCGCTGGACAGTATTCAGAATTACCGCTTGGAAGGCAGTGTACGCTTACCGGAACACGAGCGGAAAACCATGTTTGAATACTGGCGTCCTTTGCTGACAGACTATTTCATTGATGCCATCCGGCAACAAGGAGGCATTCTTGTCAACCTGGCCAGCAGTGAAATGAAAGACTTGTTCGACTGGGAAAAAGTCTGTCGGGAAGTACAGGTCATTACACCCGAGTTCTACACCCTGAAAAACGGGAAACCTACCACGGTAGTTATCTACGCCAAGATGTGTCGGGGCGAGATGACCCGTTTCATCCTGAAAAACCGGATAGCACATCCGGAACAACTGAAAGACTTTGAATGGGAAGGATTTTCCTATCACGGAGAAGAAGACGGAAAAATGCATTTCATTCTCCAATAAAAAAGGAGCGGTCTGCCGAGCCATTTCTCCCGACAGACCGCCATCAATCAAATGAAATCTATTTCTTATTCTTCAGCACCGTTACATTCAATATCCGTAGCCAAAGTTACGTAGTTCAATACTGAAGTACCGTCTACCAATGCCTTTTCTGTTTCTGTAGTTTCAGTTGTCAAGCATTTTCCCTTACCAGAAATCAGGGCATTGTACATCTTCACTTGTGTACCGGCACGCAAGCGAACCCCCTGTTTCTCACCACCGTTACCAATCAAGGTCAGGTTAGCCAAAGTAGGACAAGCTACCGGAGTGGCTGCAAAGTTCTTACCGTTGTTATCGCATTCCATCAAACAGTCGCAATCAAATCCGAGTGTTTCCTTTGCTTCCTGATAAGCCACCAGGAACTGGCCGCGTCCGTTCCATCCTTCAGTCCAGTCGAAAGAGTCATCACTACAGTTGGTAACTACCATGTGTTTCACGTCAACGCTACCACCGAAGAATTCAAAACCGTCGTCAGAACCATTGTAAGCCTGTACGTATTCTACTGTAGTACCGTTACCTACGCCATAGAAAGAAATACCGTTTGCTTCATGTTCAGAGTCCAATGCATATCCCGTATTTTCCAGACGAATATATTTCAGTGTACCAGAGTTATCATTGTCAGCAGAACCTCCATAAGCTGCATCACCGATTTCTGATTTACCGGTACCACCTTCTGCATTGGTATGAGCTTTACCGCAGATGTGCAAACCGCCCCATGCACCAGATTCCTTCTTGTCTGAAGTCATGATAATCGGATTTTCTTTTGTTCCTACAGCCTCGATTTTAGCCCCCTGCTGTACCAAAATATAGTCTACAGACTCATCGTCAGTCATGGCAACAATTTTCACACCTTCTTCAATAGTCAGTGTAGCGCCAGTCTTCACAATATATTCACCGCTAAGTGCATATACTTTATTCTTCAATAAAGTTTTATTGGCAGTCAGTTCGCCTTGCAGAATTTCTTCAGCATTGGTACTTGTTTCATCACCGTTGCCGCTTGTACGAATCCATCCGGCTGTCCAGTCATTATTAGCTGGAACTGCACCACGATAAGCAGCTGCTTCAAAGAAATTATCTACCTTCGTCATGTCGGCTCCACCGTCAATCGTACCGACAAATTTGTTTGTAAATGTATTGCTGAAATTATAATTGATTGCGTTATTGTTTGCTGCAGCCAAGAACAACTCTGAAGAATACGCATCTGCAACAGGAGGTTCCGGATTCGGAGTGTTGTCATCTTCACTACAAGCAGTACACAAAGTCATAGCAGCGATTGCGGCCATCGACATAAATTTCAAGTTCATTGTTTTCATACTTTTCTCGTTAATAAAAAGTTTAGAATAGTGTTCAATTTTTCCCTTTATGAATTTTTATAATGTATAGCTAAAACCTAATTCAAAAGCAGTTCCTCTTCCGTAGCGTTCCACTTCCAGTTTTCTGCCGTCTTTCACTTCCTGCTTGAATACGATGTCCTGATTCAGCAAGTCGGTCATCTGCAACTTAAAGTTCCAGTGGTCATTCAGTTTGTAAGTAGCCACGAAATCCAGTGTATGTAAATCCTCCTGTTTCACATCGCCCAATCCGGAGATACCTACCGCATGAATGCGTGGCCCTTGCAGGTTATAGAGCAGCGTAGCAGTCAACTGTGTATCGTTCTTAAACTTAGGCGCATAGCTGATATCCGCATTCACCAGGTAAGGAGAAGCTCCCTGCAGGGAACGCTGTGCGTTGGTATAGGCTCCACCTTCCGGCAATTGTACGTTGGTGTACATGTAAGAAGCGTTGGCTCCTACGCGGAAGTCGCGGAACAGTTCTCTGCGGAATTCCACTTCCACTCCGGCAGCCACACCTGTATCTGCATTCTGGAAAGAGTGAACAGCCGCACCACCCGACAAGGTCTGTGTACGTTCAATCGGGTCTTCCAGGATTTTTGCATAACCCGTAATAGAGAACATATTGTTGCTGTTCTGCTGGTCGAAGCGTTCGTAACGTAAGTCGATATTGTAGTTATATCCGTTCTTCAATTCTGCATTACCTCGAATCATGGCTGCTCCATACGATTCCTGATAGAGGAAAGGAGCCATTTCGATAAATGACGGACGAGTTACCGTACGTGAGAACGAGAAGCGCAGACTGTTGGCATCGTTCACGGTATATTTCAAGTTTAATGCCGGGAAGAAATCATGACAGTTCACCTCATTCCGTTTGGCTTCACCTCCGTCAGTCGCATAATTTACCCACTGGTGGCTGTATTCATAACGTACTCCTATGTTCACCAGGAAATTGGCTGTCGGGTAATATTCCGCATCAATAAATCCGGCATAAATGGAATGTCCGGCATCATACTGGTCTTTCGGCTGCTGGTCACGGATTATAGAAATGTCTCCATTGGCAATATGGTCATACCCCATAAAGCTGGAAGTCTGGTAAATATCCTCTATTTCAGGATTGAAACGGCTTACATCATAGTAGAAACGTGTAGAACGGAACGTACGGCTCTTGTCTTTGTAAGTAGCTCCCATACGTATCAGGTTATTGTCTCCATAACGATAAGAGCTTCGCAAATCGCCCACCCATTCTTCTTCATTCAGCGAGCCGAAATAACGCATATTCTCCTGCTTGTTCAGGTCGAACAGTTCCAGAGAGTTACCTGCCTTTTCAAACATCACCTGTCTGCGGTCTGGTTCTTCACTGGAAGTCTTGCTGTACGAACCGCTCCAGTTCAAGTCCCACTGTTTTCCAAACTCATGGTGTCCGTTCAACTGATGATTTTGAAGAGTATAAATATGAGTCACAGAGTTGTTACCTATCAGTTCATTGTCTTCATAGTCTTCTCCTTGTCGCAACATGTAGGTATTCTCCGCATTACGTGCATAAAAGAAGGTATATCCTATGCGGTCAGCATCTCTCAGCGTATAAGCCAGGTTACCAAGACCAGCCAGTTTCAGTTCCTGACGGTAACTGTCGTAATTAAAGCGGTCGAGGGTAGTACCTCCGGCCTCAAGGGTACGATAAAAAGCATCTTTTGTGGTTTCATTGGTATTGCTTGCACTTAACGCGGCCAACAGACTCAGATTCTGTCCATTCACATCCCAGTTCTTTCCACCGGCTATATTACCGCCAAATTCCGGAAGACTTATACTCTTATTCACATCGAAAGTTGTATGAAAAGGATTTTCCTTTGTAATGGCAGTAGAAAAGTCCGCTTTAGGCATATCAATGTACTTCTGATTAATGCCCGGATTACGGAACAAGGAATATTGCTGATCCATTTTATAGAAGTCCTGGAAAATTGTATTGAACCGGCCTCCCGTATTGAAACCGATGGAGAAAAAGTCCTTTCCCGTATTTTCTTTGGTACTGATGTCGATATGTGCTCCTGAATAATCTGCGAATGTTCCTGCTTCATATACCTTACTTACCGTTATGTTTCGTACCGTACTTGAAGGAAACAAATCCAAAGGAATCAGTTTGTTATCCGGATTCGGGGAAGCAATCGGCAGTCCGTTCAAAGTAGTCGTACTATAACGGTCGCCCAATCCGCGCACAATCAACTGTCCTGCACTGGCAATCGAGATACCAGTTATTTTTTTCACACCTTCCTGCACATTGCTAATACCTTTCACGCTCATTTCTTTCGCCCCAAGGTTTTCAATGGCTACAGTGGCTTTCTGGCGTTCCATGCTCAACGCACGTTCACCTTCCAGGTTTTTACGTGCAACAACGGAGACTTCACTCAAGGCCTGTGCATCGCTTTCCATCTCAAAGTTCAGCACCACATCTTTGCCTTTTGCTTTTACACCTCCAGTTTTAATGTCGGTGTATCCCACATATTTCACTACCAGCTCATACACACCGCCGGGAACATCTAAAGTATAATTTCCATCAAGATCGGCCACAGCCCCTACTGTACTTCCAAGCACTTGTATGGTAGCTCCCGTCAAGGGTTCTTTAGTCTGCTTGTCTACAATGGTACCCTTTATAGTCTCTGCTACCATCGGCATAGTAGAACAAGTTAAGAAACTGGAAACAAAAACAATCTCCTTAAAACCTAATCTCATAATCTATTCATGCATTTCTTTTTTCCGTTGCAAAGATGGGGTGTTTATGTTACAGCAAGACTTCATGGGATATACATTTCATTAACACGAAGATTACGTTTGTATTTCTCTTCAAAAAACCTTCATTTTCTTTTTTTCTCCTCTAATTATATAAGGTGGAATCATAGTTTTTCCTATTTTTGTACAGACCAAAATAAATAAGATTATGTATCCTTTGAAATTCAAACCTATTTTAAAATCGACCCTTTGGGGAGGAGAGCGTATTATTCCTTTTAAACAACTGGACTGTCAGCAGGAACAAGTGGGCGAAAGCTGGGAAATCTCAGATGTACCGGGCGACGAATCTGTAGTAGCAGAAGGTGCAGATGCCGGCAAGAACCTGACTCAGCTGATGGAAGAATATAAAGGAAAGCTGGTAGGAGAAGAAAACTACAAGCGATTCCAGGGCAAGTTCCCTTTGCTTATCAAGTTTATTGACGCCAAGCAGGATTTGTCTATTCAGGTACACCCTGACGATGAACTGGCCATGAAGCGCCACCAGTCTATGGGTAAAAC
The DNA here is from genome assembly GCF_000187895.1 of Phocaeicola plebeius DSM 17135. Lineage (GTDB taxonomy): Bacteria > Bacteroidota > Bacteroidia > Bacteroidales > Bacteroidaceae > Phocaeicola > Phocaeicola plebeius. The sequence goes on from NZ_DS990123.1 coordinate 58,497, forward strand.
AGAAATGTGGTATATCATCGACAATACCGGCGGACAGGCACACCTGTACTCTGGTCTGAAAAAACAGATTACTCCGCAGGAATATGCCGACATGATTGAAAACAATACGATTTGCGATGCCCTCGACAAGTATGACGTACAGCCTGGTGATGTATTCTTCTTGCCGGCAGGACGTATCCACAGCATCGGAGCCGGATGTTTCCTGGCAGAAATACAGCAGACTTCCAACATCACGTACCGTATTTATGACTTCAACCGCAGAGATAAGAACGGCAACCTGCGTGAACTGCATACGGAACTCTCAAAAGATGCCATCGACTATACTGTATCTGATGATTATCGTACGCACTATGAATCGCGTAAAGACGAACCGGTGGAACTGGTAAGTTGTCCGTACTTCACTACTTCTGTTTATAACCTGACAGAAACCATGAACATGGACTATAGCGAACTGGATTCGTTTGTTATTTACATCTGCATGAAGGGAGCCTGTACCGTTACTGACAACGAAGGCAACCGCATCAGCGTAAAAGCAGGTGAATCAGTATTGTTCCCGGCTACTACCCAGAACCTGGAAGTTGTACCGGAAGGAGAAGTATCTTTCCTGGAAACTTACGTATAATCTGATTTGATTTATACTCATTGCTGAGTCCTTTTCTTTTGTCCTGTTTCAGGCAGAGAAAGGGACTCAGTCATTTTTTACAAAAGCATTAGGTGATACGCCCGTAATCTGGCGGAACACACGATTGAAATGGTTGGGAGTGGCAAAACCTACTTCGTATGCAATCTGCTGCATGGTTCTTCCTCCATCGGCAAAAAGCTCGATAGCCCGCATGATTCTCAGATTGTTCACATAATAGCTGAAACGTATGCCCGACTCATTGAACAAACGGCTCAGGTTACGCACAGAGAATCCGAAATGGGCAGCCAGTTGCGGCATCTTCAAATTCTCATGCAAATGCTCCTGCAGATAGGCCAGAATAGGATGCAAACGTGCATCATTAGGAATGGCCAGCATCTTCAACAAGAATCCCATATCCTGGCTGATGGAAGGCAGCAGTTTGAAAAAGCTGAGTGCAAAAGTATACAAATCGGGGGAATCAGCCTGTTCTATCTCCGTTCCCTTGGAAGCAATAAATTTCAAGTTCTCTGCAATGAAGGAGTTGGTGTGATAAATGGAAAATTCCTTCAAGGCAGTATCCTTGTCATCCGCATCCATCGACAGATAGAAAATAACCAATGACACCTGCCGGTTCTTGCTGGACAACTCATGCTCCGTACTGCCGGGTATCCAGGCGATGTGCTTCTCTGGCACAAAATAGCTTGTGGAACCTATCTGTACATGCAACGTGCCGGAAAGGGTATAGATAATCTGGCACTTTTCATGTGCATGACCCGGCAGTTTAATTTCTTCCCATCCGGTTTTCTTGATGCGGATGGTCTCCTTACTCGTCTGCTTTATCAGCGAAATATAACTTTCCTGTTCCTGATTCATTCTCTGAGGATGGCTTAAAATGGTAATCTTTTTGCATAAACCGCAAATTCAGCCTAAAAATAATGGTTTAATTTTGCACAGCCAAATAAAATGGCTAAAGGTATTTTCAACACAAAAAGAATAATGGGTAAAAGATTAGTTTCAACTATTGGAGTTCTTTCCTTTTTTATTTACACAGCCGCCGCGCAAGAACGGGTTCTTTCTATCGATGAATTGTTCCAACTGACTGACCAGAACAGCAAAAGCATCCAGCTTCATTCGCTGGCCATTGATGAAACAACACAGGCGGTAGAAGTGGCTAAAAATGCCAAACTGCCTTCCATCCGGGCACAGGTGGACCTTAATTACATTGGTGACGGTTGCATGACAGACCGGGATTTCAGTAACGGCATACATGCCGACATGCCGCACTTCGGTAATTCTTTTGTACTCAAAGCCTCACAGACTATCTACGCAGGAGGAAGTATCAATGCCAATATCCAAAAAGCGAAACTGCAACAGCAGTTGGCACAACAGACTTATCAAAATAACCAGCAGGATTTGCGCTTCATGCTGTTGGGATATTATCTGGATTTGTTCCAACTGAGAAACCAACAAACGGTTTACGAAAAGAACATTGAGCAGACACATCTATTGGTAAAGGATATGCGGGCCGCCTATCAACAGGGCACAGCACTGAAGAGTGACATTACCCGCTATGAACTACAATTGCAGAATCTGCAATTAGGTCTGACTTCTACTATCAACAGGCTCAATGTCTTGAACCACAAATTAACAACAACCATCGGATTGGACCCTTCGGTACATATTGTGCCAGACTCCACGGCACTGTTCCGTATCAATGTAGACAAACAACAAGAAATGGCCTGGATGGAAGCTTCTCAGGAATCTCCCGAACTCCAGCAGGCACACACGGAAATCAAACTGACCCACAACCAGCAAAACCTGATTCGTTCTGAACGCAGGCCTCACATCAGCCTGACGGCAACTAATGAGTTTAATGGGCCGATTCTGATAGAAGTTCCACCATTGAACAACAACTTCAACTACTGGTTTGCCGGAGTAGGTATCTCGTACAACCTGGATGCTTTGTTCAAGAGCAAGAAGAAACTGAAACAGGCACGGATAGCTACCTCAAAAGCAGAAAAGAACTACCAACTGGTCAAGGAAGAAATAGAGAACAAAGTGCACGAAGCGTACGTAAACCTGAATGAAGCTTACGTAAGACTGCATACCCAGCAAAAAAGCGTACAACTGGCACATGAAAACTTCCGCATCGTGCGGCAACGTTACCTGAACGGTCTGTCACTGATTACCGATATGCTGGATGCCAGCAACATGCAGCTGGATATGGAATTGCAGCTGGCCAACTACCAGATAGGTATATTGTATCAATATTACCTGCTGAAAAAAATTACGGGAACACTTTAATGAAATGCATATTTACACAAAAACGAAAAAATATATGATGCGAAACAAAAAAAGAACTATTTCTAATTTCTTTATACTGCTGGTCCTCGTAGCCGGTATCAGCTGGGTTTGCGGCAAATTTATCCATTTAGGTAATGTAGAATATACAGACAATGCCCAGGTGAAACAACACCTGACCCCAGTCAGCACACGGGTACAAGGCTTCATCAAGAAAATCTGCTTTGAGGAATACCAGACAGTGAAAAAGGGAGATACCCTGGCCATCATAGAAGATACGGAGTATCGTCTGAAAGTGGCACAGGCCGAAGCAGACTATCGCAATGCACTGGCTGGAAAGAGTGCCATGCATACCACTATCAACACCACACAGAACAACATCCTCGTAACGGATGCAGCTATTGATGAACAGCGAATCCGCCTGCAAAATGCACAAACGGATTACAAACGTTATCAGGAATTGCTGAAAGAAGAAGCCGTTACTCCCCAACAATTCGACCGGGTAAAAACGGATTATGAAGCGACACAGGCACGCTATGAACAGCTGTTGCGCCAGAAACAATCGACTTTACTCCAGAAACAGGAGCAAACCCAGCGACTGGAACAGAATGAATCGGCCATCAAACTGGCAGAGGCTGCGCTCAACCTGGCCAAACTGAACCTCTCTTATACAGTCATTCTGGCTACTACAGACGGGGTAACCGGACGAAAAAACATCCATGAAGGAGAGTTAGTTCAGCCTGGACAAGCCTTGGTTACTCTGGTAGACGGTACAGAGAAATGGGTCATTGCCAACTACAAGGAAACTCAGACTACCGACATGAAGAGAAACCAGCTGGTAGAAGTAAGAGTAGACGCCATCCCTGATGTGAAATTTGAGGGACGTATTGCTTCTATTTCGGATGCTACCGGAGCTTCCTATTCACTTATTCCACAAAATAACTCGGCGGGCAACTTCGTAAAGGTAGAACAGCGCATCCCTGTCCGTATCGAGTTCACAGAAAACAACCGTCCCGAAGACTTGCAACGCCTGAGAGCCGGAATGAATGTAGAATGTTACGTTAAACAGTAAACAAGAAAATGGCTGAACAACGTCCTCAGATTCCTTACTTCAAAGAGTTCTTACCGACTCCGGTCTGCATCGTCCTGTCGCTCTTCTTTGCCATGGTCTTTCAGTTTAACGGAGGAGTTTTCCTGCCGGCTGCTACCCAAATGTCGAGCGCATTAGGATGTATTCAGGAAGATGTAACCATGGCAGGTTATGCCTCCTTCATCGGCATGACCGTCATATTTCCAATACTGTTCCGTCTGAAATCCCGGTTCACCACCCGGTCTATTTTCATGACGGTATGCCCGGTACTCATTCTCTGCAACCTGATCACCATGCATACAGAAAACATCTTTCTCATGATTTGTGTATGCTTCGTATCGGGATTCTTCCGCATGTGGGGCACCTTCGAGTGTTTCTCCAATACCCGCCTGAGTATCACACCTTCCGGAAATTTCTCAGTGTTCTATCCCGTGATCTATATCATCGTGCTTGAAAGTATCCAGTTGTCCGGACTGGTCACCATGCACATCAACGACTGGGCCAACTGGCAATACATGCACTGGTTTGTCATCGGCATGCTGATGGTGGTATGGATTTGTGTCATGTGCCTGACTCGAACCATTAGACTGGGTAAAAAGATTCCTTTATATGGCATAGACTGGATAGGTCTCCTCTTATGGACAGCCATGCTGTTCGCAATTGTTTTTATTTGCATCTATGGAGATTTTTACGACTGGCTGGACAGCGTGCAGATTCGCTCCTGCATTGTAATAGCCGTAGTATCCTTGTTGATAAACATCAACCGGATGACTTCCATACGGCATCCGTATATAGACCCGCAGGTATTCCGCTACAAGAAATTCCCCGTAGTATTGTTCTTGTTCTTGATGCTCTGTCTGTTTCTCACCACCTCCTCCGTACTGCAGAATGCATTCATGACCTCCATCTTACAGTACGATACGCTAAATGCCATTTCATTGAACTGGTGTGTATTTGCAGGAATCCTGGCGGGAGCAGGTATCGTATTCTTCCGGCAAGCAGTATTAAAGAAAGGATATAAACTATTGATTTCTGTCGGATTTACACTGATAGTCATGTACCAGTATTACATGTATTTTCTGATATACCCTGATTTGAATATTGAAAGTTTATATCTGCCCAACTTTTTAAAAGGAATCGGACACGGAGTGCTTTATATTTCGCTGACCATTTATGTAGCGAAACATATCCCCTTCAAGCATTTCTTCCAGTCTTTATGCGTACTCAGTTTCATTCGTACCAGCATTGCAACCCCGCTGGGAGCAGCCATATTGAACCGCTGGATGAAACACCTGCAACGTGACAACTGGGGATTATTAAGCAGAAACATGGACAACCTACACGAGTGGATGCCGGATGTATCACTCATGCAACTCTATGAAGAAGTAAACACCCAGACCATGCTGACCAGCCTGAAAGAGTTGTTCGGCTGGGTATGTCTCGTGGGAACTGTTTTTCTGATAATTGTGCTCAGCTACCGAATCTGGCGCGACCGCCACTTGGCAGCGCTCAAAATGCTGCACAGCCTGCCCGTAAAGAAACGGTACAGGCCATCCAGCATACATAAAATTTCTAAGAATTAGAATTTATAGCCAGCAGTGAAGAAGAACGCCAAATTACGTGTCTTTGAATTGCTGGCTAATTTGCAGCATCCAAATTCTCCGTCAAGTCCTACCGTCCAGCGTTTAAAGTCGAGTGCCACACCAGCCATCACACCGGCATCAAAACGACGTAGTCCTGGAACGATTTCTCCTTCAATCTTTGATTCACCGAAAGTGTTATAAGAAACAGTCAAGTCATCAATGTCGATATTCCGCTTACCGTTTACCCCATAAGCCAAATAAGGACCTGCCGTAAACACCATATCAAAATTAGCGGCTGTACCTACATGAAAGGCAGCCAACAAAGGCATCTCAAAATAATTCTGGTTTACGTGCATATCCACCACATTCTGCGTATTAGCTCCTACATAATCCACATCTATGCTTGCTCCCTTCGAAGCCCAATACAATCCGGTCTGGAATGATACCAGTCCACTCAAAGGTACATCAATTCCTACTCCAACCTTCTGGTTAAACAATGGAGAAGAATCTCCGGCATCCTTTCCCATCCAGGAACTCATACCCAGTCCGAGTTCCATACTCCAGGTTACTTTTGTCTGTGCGGCCATTGTCAAAGCTACGAACAAACCTGCCACTATGCATGCAATCTTTTTCATAAGCTCAAATAATAATGAATTACACAAATTTAAAAAGATAAAGCGGAGATACAAATAAAAGGGGAGCAAAAAAGAAGTTTTCACCTCTTTTTGCTCCCTATCTATTAGTTATTCAAATGTTCTTATTAGAATTCGTACTCAATACCAATGGAAATATTCTCACCGTCCAAGCCGACGCCGAATCCATTTTCTTCTCCACGATAATAGTCGTCACGATAACCTGCAAAACCTACTTTAGTAATAAAGCTGAAATTATCATTCAACTTTACTGCCAATCCTGGTTTCACTCCGATTTCAAAACCATTTACTGAATCAGCATGTTTCTCCTTGTAAGTAGAGAATCCAAATCCCATATCCAAAAACAAACGGACAATCTTGTTTTCATAGAAAGAGTAACGTGCATACGGAGCCAAAGCAAATGCATTCGTACTTATTGCATCTTCACCATCATAACCATTGTGGGCATAAGCCAGTTCCACACCTACAGCCCATTTTTCACTCAGGTTATAACCAACATCCGGTGTGATAGAAAATGAAGTCTTGTCCAAATCATTGTTTCTCCATAAACTGATGCCTCCACCCAGATAAATTCCTTCCTGTGCGCTAGCCGAGATTGCAGCCATTACAATCACTACGAGTAAAAATAATTTTCTCATAATCTTCTTTTTTTAGTTTTACAAATATATTAACAACTGAATACAGTTTTTTGTTCACTTTTATCCTTGTTTGTGTCTGTTAGCTCTCCGGCGGCGATATTCCGCTTTCATCTTGGCAGAGCCAGAACCATGCAAACCCGTAATGTAGGTTTTCTTCTTCGCCTTGGTCTTTACTTTCTCTTCTTTCTTTTTTCCGTCAGAAGACTTCCCGCCTCTGAACACAATTCCTTCTGTCAATATCTTTTCAATATCCATATTCTTTCATTTTTTAGGAGATAATTTCACATGTTTTCCTGTTTTCGTACATACCAGCGTACGTTTCAAAGGGACACGGGTAGACATATTAAATAATAATCCGGGATTAAAATGTTGTCCGTTGGCCCTGAGTTCAAAATGTAAGTGCTCTGTGGTAGCACGTCCGGTACGTCCGGTCAATGCAATTACCTGACCCGCCTTTACCGAATCACCCGGTGCAACAAAGTTTTTGGAATTATGACTGTACACAGTTTCCAGTCCATTAAAATGCCGCACCACAATTACCTTTCCATATCCACCATAACTTTTGGCCATGCGTACCACACCGTCGAACACACAAAGAATGGAATCATTGGCCTTGGTCTTTATATCTGCTCCCGAATGTCCACCGCGACTTCCATAAGCAGAAATGACCTTCCCTCCAGGAAGTGGAAAACAGAACTGTGAATCAGCCAGACACTCCAGATGTATCTCCACACTATTTCCCTTTGAAAACAGTTCAGGTGTATGCACCCTGATATGACTACGCTCCATGTGTGTAAACCCGGCTTTCACCGGTTCACCAGCCTGTATACCCACCATGCAAAGGAGCCACAATCCAAGCATTACAATCAAGCGATTCATATTACTCAAAATAATAAAGTTCTACATCCTGAGCATCCGCAAATTCTTTCAGTAAGTTTACCATATAGTTTACGGCTTCCTCCAAACCGTCACTCCCACTGTACGCATTCATGATGGCTAACAGATGAGTAGTTTCCGATGAGATTTTTGTCCGCTCATTATCGCTTGTCGGTGTACCTACACCTCCCACGGCATCTCGGTATACCGGCATTCCCTCAATGTTCAATTCTCCACGCCCAATACCTTCGTAAGGCTCACCCGCCTTTCCGATACCTAATACCAGCTTATTTCCTTGAATCTTATCCCGGTCAAAGCCTCCGATGGAATGTCCGCTATTGATGGATGCCAAGTTAATCAAATCGACCAGCGTATCTATCTGATAAAGTGACAGTCCTCTCAACAAACGTCGGCACAAAGCTTCTGAAGAAGGGCGATAACGGCTAGGATCCTTCCCACATTTCTTATAAGCCTGACGAGTAGCCTGAATGGCAGGCATCTCTTTGATAGAATCAATGGTATATTTCTGACGGTAAAGTTCCGTAAACTCACCGATACGTTTCCACAGTTCTTCACTATATGGAGAATTCTTTACCGTCGCAAATACAGCAGCTCCACGAAACTGCGGCCAAGCCTGCCGTAATTCCTCTGATACTTCAATTTTCAAATCCATTTCGCTATTTTCTTAAATGGTTCTACATCCGCATAATCCCCGACAAAATACGTCCGGAACGAATGCCCAGCCGACGTGCCGAGAAGAAATCTGTATAATTTTGATAGGTACAAATCCCTGCTACTTCCACATTCTCCTCTTTTACTCCTTTAGACAGCAACTGCATCCGATTGGCTTCCCAAAGATCGAGGTGCCACTTTTCATCTCTACGGGCGATACAAGCCATATCAAATCCAGCTGCTTCAAAGGCTTCATACACCTCATCTCCCACTTCAAAAGCATCCAGAGAGATACCCGGCCCTATATAAGCCTGTACATCTTCTCCCTTCGTACCATAAAGTTCCGCCATCTTGTCCAACGTCTTTTCCACGATGCGCTTCACTGTTCCCCGCCATCCGGCATGTATCGCGGCAATCACTTTCCGCCGGATATCATAACAGAGCACAGGGATACAATCGGCAGTAGAAATGCAAAGACAAACTTGCTCCATATCGCTGACCATCGCATCCACTCCCTCCAGTTGTTTCATTTGTTCCTCTGAAGAGAGCCGTAAAAAAACCTCGTCCACAACTCTCACCACTGTATCGTGCGTTTGATGAGGAACAACCAGCATCCGAGGACGCACAGGCAACAACGAGCATAGCAGTTCCCGGTTCCGTTCTACCTTATCGGGCACATCACCACAATAATGATTGCAGTTAAATGAAGCATAATTTCCCTCACTGCAACCGCCGTGACGTGTCGTAGAGAAACAAAAAATGTCGGTGTGCGGACTATTCGGGCCGTACACCAACATTCTTTTATCATCAGTCAGATTATTCATTACTTTTGTGGTTCGTCCTCCCAGTCTTCCTCTTCGTACTCGTAGTCAAAGTCATCTTCATCATCCACGTCTTCATACTCATAGTCAAAGTCTTCGTCTTCGCCCATATCTTCCAACTCCTTACGAAGCTTGGTTATATCTTTCGGACGATGTACAATGGCTTCCCGGCGTACAGCTTCCAACTGGTTACTGTCTTTATTCAGTTCGGCCCAGAGCAAATCTTTCAACTGTTGAATGCCCATTCCTGACACCGAAGAAATAAAAACATGAGGTATATCTTCAGGTAATGTAGGTTCCAGCATCTGCATCAGTTCCTCGTCCAGCATGTCACATTTCGTAATGGCCAACACCCGCTGCTTATCCAGCATCTCCGGATTAAAGGTAGCCAGTTCGTTCAACAGAATCTCATACTCTTTACGTATGTCATCCGTATCACCCGGTACCATAAACAACAGCAAAGAGTTGCGCTCAATGTGACGCAAGAACCGCAGTCCCAGTCCCTTTCCTTCACTGGCTCCCTCAATGATACCCGGAATATCCGCCATCACGAAAGACTTCCCTTCGTGATAAGACACAATTCCCAGGTTCGGTTCCAGCGTGGTAAAAGGATAATTGGCAATTTTCGGACGTGCGGCAGAAACCGAAGAAAGCAAAGTGGATTTTCCGGCATTCGGAAAACCTACCAGACCTACATCCGCCAATAATTTCAATTCCAAAATCACCGTCATCTCCTGCATCGGTTCACCCGGTTGGGCAAAACGGGGTGCCTGACGGGTTGCTGTACGGAAATGCCAGTTTCCCAATCCTCCGCGTCCGCCTTTCAGCAAGATGACTTCCTGTCCGTGCTCCGTTACGTCGCACACATATTCCCCTGTTTCGGCATTATATACTACCGTTCCACAAGGCACTTCAATGACTTTATCTGCCCCGTCCTTTCCAAAACTTTTGTTCTTTGAACCGTTACCTCCGTGTTCTGCAAACACATGACGGTCGTACTTCAGGTGCAGCAATGTCCAGTAATTGCGGTTTCCCCGCAAAATCACATGACCTCCTCTACCACCGTCGCCACCGTCCGGACCTCCGTTGGGCATATACTTCTCACGGCGCATGTGCACCGAGCCACGGCCTCCCTTTCCGGAGCGGCAGTAGATTTTTACATAATCAACAAAATTCGATTCAGCCATAAATTCAAGTTTAAGAACTGGCAGACCGTCACCGGCCCGCCAGTTTTTTTATTATTTAAAGTTTATCAATAGCCGCGCAAATATCAGCGAAGATACCGTCCATAGTACCCAATCCCTGAATGTGGCAATATTTACCGTCGTTCTTGTACCAGTCAATCAACGGAGCAGTCTGAGAGTGATATACAACCAGACGCTTCTTGATAGTTTCTTCATTGTCGTCAGCACGACCAGATTCCTGTCCACGTTTGATCAGACGAGTCATCAGTTCATCTTCAGGAACTTCCAGGTCAAGCATGATAGAAACTTCCTGTCCGCGTACCTTCAACATTTCTTTCAAAGCCTCAGCCTGAGCGATTGTACGAGGGAATCCATCGAAAATCACACCTTTGCTATCCTTGAAGCTGTCGAATACGCTAGCCAGAATATCAATCATCAATGCATCCGGAATCAACTGACCATTGTCGATATAACCTTTTGCTGTTTTACCCAGTTCCGTGCCGTTCTTGATTTCTGCACGCAATACATCTCCCGTAGAAATATGGTTCAAGCCATATTTTTCCACAATACGAGCACTCTGAGTTCCTTTACCTGAACCCGGAGCACCAAAAATTACAATATTCAACATGTTGTCTTATAATAAATAAAAAAATTATTCCATCACTGTATAGATGTCACGGTAGTTCCGTCCGAAGCCATCGTAATCCAATCCGTAGCCCACGATAAAATCATTCGGAATATTCATCGCTACATAGTTTATATCCAAATCTACCTGCAACTTATCCGGTTTCACCAGCAGCGTGGCAATACGGATTTCTTTCGGATTGCGTGCCTTCAAGGTTTCCAGCAAACGTTGCATGGTCAGCCCCGTATCCACAATATCCTCCACGATTACTACCGTACGTCCTGAAATGTCTTCATTCAGTCCTACCAGTTCTTTTACTTTTCCTGTAGAAGCCGTTCCTGCATACGAAGCCAATTTCACAAACGAAATCTCACACGGAATCGTCAGATGTTTCATCAAATCGGCCGTAAACATGAACGAGCCATTCAACACACTCAAAAACAACGGATTTTCACCCTCCAAGTCATGATTGATTTCATTGGCCACACGTGCCACCTCCTTCAGGATATCCGCCTCTGGGATAAACGTTTTGAAACGCTTGTCTTTAATCTGAATCGTATCCATGTTATAATCTAGTTTTAGAAATTGTGCAAATTTACGGATTTTCCCTAAAACCGCCACACTTCCCCCTGAGTATTTAAAGATATTTTCAATAGAATATATATCCCATTCGAGGCTTTTTTCGTACTTTTACCGACAAAATAGCTATTTTATATATACAATGAAAATTTTAAGTTGTACACAACAAAAAGAGGCTGATGCATATACCATCGCCCACGAATCTATATTGTCAATCAACCTTATGGAAAAAGCCGCCGGCCTGCTGGCACAAGCCATCAGCGAGCGATATGACAAATCACACCGTCTTGTCGTATTTGCCGGTCCCGGGAACAATGGCGGAGATGCACTGGCCGTAGCCCGGATTCTTTTCCTTAAGAACTATCCGGTAGAAGTCTATTTGTTCAATGTAAAAGGCACACTTTCTGAAGAATGTCTTACAAACGTACAACGTCTGAAAGAAAGCGGTTTTGCCAACTACACCGAAGTCAGCAACCAGTTCGATCCTCCCCATCTGGGCAGTCACGACGTAGTCATAGATGGTCTGTTCGGTTCCGGACTGCAAAAACCGCTGAGTGGAGGCTTTGCAGCCGTAGTACAATACATCAATGCTTCTCCTGCTCAGGTAGTATCCATTGACATTCCTTCCGGACTGATGGGAGAAGACAACACCCACAACATCCGACAAAATATCATCAAGGCCGACCTGACCCTAAGTATCCAGTTGCCTAAACTCTCCTTCCTTTTTGCTGAAAATGCAGATGTAGTAGGCGAATGGCAATTACTCGACATCGGCATCAGCCGTGAATTCATCGAAGCAGCAAAAACTCCCTATTATATTACCGAAGCCAGCGAAATGCGTGCGCTCATCAAGCCGAGAAAGAAGTTTGCCCACAAAGGCATGTTCGGCCACGGTCTGCTGATAGCCGGTTCCTACGGAATGGGAGGTGCCGCTTTGTTAGCTTCACGTGCCTGTCTGCGTTCAGGCATCGGACTACTTACCGTACACACTCCTGTATGTAACCATGATCTGCTACAGAGCAATGTGCCCGAAGCCATGGTGCAAGATGACGTACACGACCGCTGCTTTGCCGAAGCTGCCGACCTCGACAACTTCCAGGCCGTAGCCATCGGTCCAGGATTAGGACAGGAAGAAATCACGGTGCAGGCACTGTTTGACCAGGTAAGCAACTGTTATATTCCTTTGGTGCTGGATGCAGATGCGCTCAATATCTTCAGCAACTACCGCAACTACCTGACCCGTATTCCTCGCCACAGCATCCTGACTCCACATGTCAAGGAACTGGAACGCATCATCGGACGCTGCAGCAACAGCTATGAACGCTTGTCAAAGGCTAAAGAGCTGGCAGCCCACCTGCAATGCTACATCGTACTGAAAGGGGCATGGAGCGCCGTCATTACCCCTGACGGAGTGACCTATTTCAATCCGACAGGCAATCCGGGTATGGCCACAGCCGGAAGCGGTGATGTACTTACCGGTATTATCCTTTCACTGCTTTCACAAGGCTATACACACGAAGAAGCCTGCCGACTGGGTGTATATGTACACGGTCTGGCTGGCGACATTGCTTGCCAGCAAAAAGGCGTTATCAGCATGACTTCCGGAGATATTGTAGAAGCACTGCCTGAAGCCTGGAAACAACTAATGGAAACTAAATGACAGACAATATGAAAAGAGGAATCATTGCATTGGGACTACTGGCCTCTCTGAATGCCTACTCCCAGGAAAGCTATGTACCACAAGCAGGCGAAGGCATCGTGTACTTCTTGCCTAAGACCAAAGTTGCTATTGACATCATTGCAACCAAAGTAAACTACCAGCCAGGCGACTTCAGCCTCTACGCCAGCCGCTACCTGCGTTTAAATGATGTCAATACACAGCCCGAAAGTCACTGGGAAATCAAGGATATTCATGTACGCCTTGTGGGAGTACCCGACTCCACCAAAGCTTACATCATGAAACTGAAAGATAAAAGTGTGTCGTCCAACGTGGAACTGACAGATAAAGGTATCGTAAAAGCCATTAATACAACCTCTACAGAGAAAGAATCTGCCCCTGACTATAAACTGGAGACACCCGAGCCACATGAAAATGCCCGCAAGTACATGACAGAAGACATCCTCATGGCCGGTTCCAGTGCCAAGATGGCCGAACTGACAGCACGCGAAATTTACAACATACGCGACAGCAAAAATATCATCCTGCGCGGTCAGGCAGAAACCATGCCAAAGGACGGAGCTTCCCTGCAACTGGTTATTGACCAGCTGAACAAACAAGAAAAAGCGCTGACCCAAACATTTACCGGTACTACTGACCGCAAAGACAAAGTCTTTACGTTTTTAGTAGAACCCGACAACAATGCACAAGAACAAATTGCCGCTCGTTTTTCTGCCCAACTAGGAGTGCTTCCTACGAACAATCTGGCGGGTGATCCGATTTACGTTTCCATTCGAAACACTTCCACCTTGCCTGTGCCTGAAGAAGAAGGGAAAAAGAAGAAAAAAATTGACGGTGTCATTTACAATGTACCCGGTAAAGGTAATGTCACAGTCAGCTATCAAGGTAAAAAACTTTTCAACGACGAAATGTCGTTTACCCAGTTCGGCTACACCGAAGTACTGGTAGATGGTCTGTTTGACAAAAAAATCAATACACGGGTCGTTTTCAATTCTACGACTGGTGGTATTCTTAAAATTGACAAAGACTGATACACGAGCTTTATAAATGACAAGAATCCCGTTCTTCGGTATTTATACACGCGAAGAACGGGATTCTTATTTTAAAAGGATAAGGTAAAAGTTGACAACAAAACCTCTTGAACAAAAAAGTATGACATCAAAAAATTTTTTATGTTTTCCGTCAGAGGGCTATTCGTTTGCTAATCGGGAAATATAAATTTCTGCTCCCAGAAACATATAGCTTCGGACAGGAAAACATAAAACAAACAAAGAAATTTCATTAAAACTGCTTCAACGCATTTAACCAAGCTGGGACAGTCCCTAAACGATGCTTCAACTGCGCCTCGTAAAGCGATTGAGGTTCCACTGGAATGCCATTACTTTCATCTAATTTTACCTGCTCCTTTACGAATTTAACTGAAGCCCCATGGAACCCCACAACTACCGGAGGCAAAATCTTCCAGTATTTCCATCCCATACGCCACCAGTCAAACTCACCATTACCAGGTAGTGTTCCGCCTCCATTTACAGCTGTCTTCGTAGCGCACATATTCCAGATAGTAAGATCATTCAAATGATTCGGTACCTGATTAGCATCTCCCCCTTGTCTGGACTGCACAAAACCACCCGTACAATTATCAATCAACGTAGCACGAGGCTGAGTAGCATGCGATTCAAAGCAAGCATCATCCCCCCAGGTTACCCTCCAAATAACAGCTCCCATACTAGGTTTCGATACGCCACAAGCATGATATTGTCCGGCATTAGTCTGAAACGTAGGGTATTGGTCTGCCAACGGTCCGTCCGTACAATCACGTACTGCACCAATAAACACCCTGCTGGAACCTTGGGAACGAATGGCCGAATGTCCGCGATTCCCGGTAATATTAATTTTATAAGCAGAGAAGTTCGCACTAGAGATAATAGAAGCAGCCTCGCTCACACTCTCAAAGTTCACTCGTCGCATCCATGAATTGACCACACGCATAAAAGCAATCGGTTTATACGCCCCATCATCAATCCAGCTACGATGATGAATGAAGTCATCTACAGCATGTCCTACAAACGTCAAATCCTCTACCCCTACATTCTCGTAATAGGAATACTTACGTAATTTCCAGTCCCATTGTGCATCCACTTCATGCATTATCGGTTCTTTAAACGTTAGTTCATCGCCACTAATGCTCACAATCTGATGGTAATCTTCCACCTGCACACCTTCTGTAGAAATATTTGTCATAGTAGATTCCCAAGTATACGGAAGCAATTCCCTTCTCACCAGTTCAGGATTATTGTCATGCAAATACAAGCATACCCACTCACCGACCTTGAAATTTGATGCTCCAGCCACTTTCACCTTAAACGCGCCTTTTTCCGCATTTCCGGTCACTTCATACTCAGCCCCCAGCCATGAATTATGCTTGATATTAATCATTACTGGTGAAGAATACATATCCGATTTCTTTTTAGGCAAGTTAGGAGTTTCCATTTCCAGGAACGTCTTGTCTGCTCCGTCACCTTTTATGACAAAATTCCCTCCATACATTAAAATTTCATTGCTGACATTATTTCCTTTTGCATCTGAGTCAAAATCTGTTTTATTTGCATCGTATGTGTTGTCATCATCATTGTGCAACACATAAGTACCTTCCGGGAAATAAATCACCACATTGGCATTTTTTATCCCTTTATCCAGTTTATACTCATTTATAATATCCAGAAAGGCAGCACGGGCAGACATATTCTTCTGCTGCATACGTTCTTTCACATTCTCAATTTTATATCCAAATGCAAATCCATCGGGAGCTTCTTCTTCCCCATGCCTGTAACCGGCATACGAGAAATCCAGCAATACATTATCGGAAGAGCCTGCTACAAACTTATTCCAGGCCTCTGTTGTGGTTTTACCTTGTACCTGTGCAGTAATTACTTTCGCTCCACACCGTAAATGCAACGACAATGTACCGGCAGATTCGTTCAAAACACAATCCGCAAAAGGAGAAAATGCAGCAGCTGCTTCTTTTTCTATGTCCCATACCTGCCGGTTTCCAATTTGCAGCCATTGAGAACCATCATAGGTAACCTCCCAAAACCTCTTCGAACCAATTCGAAATTGCGGCGTAAAGACTCCTTTACCAGTAGAACTTAATGCGGAAGCACGTTGCCCATTCGCAACTTTTAAATTTTCAGTTTCTCCATCTAATTTATACACCCAATAACCGTCTGCATCAATTCCAACCAAAGGAACAGAGGCATTCTCTTCCAGCTCATCCTCTGCATACACAGTAAGCACATGACCATTGTCTAATTCTATCAGAAACCGGCCGCTACTTTCCCTTGTATAAGCTAAAACTTTAACCTCTCCTTCTGCAATATGTTGCATATCGGCAATATCACGATTCATCTGTGTCAATACATTATCTGCAACCGGACTATCTTCAGCGCTATCTTCTCTATCCCCCTCTGGGTTTTCGCCTTTACACGCACATACAATCAATAGCATGACAGCTGTCCATACACAATGCAGCCATACTGTTTTAAGGTGATTTTTTTTCATTCGTATTCAGTTTTAAATCTTATTCCGTTATATCGCAATAATAAAATCCTTGCGATATAATGTCTTTCTCCAATCTCATGATATTATAAAAAAAATTCTGCCACAATGTGGCAGAATTTTTTCAATCTCTATGACGTTACTATTTAGTCAATAACTTTACAGGAATTATCACTGCCTTACAATATC
Source organism: Phocaeicola plebeius DSM 17135 (assembly GCF_000187895.1). GTDB lineage: Bacteria > Bacteroidota > Bacteroidia > Bacteroidales > Bacteroidaceae > Phocaeicola > Phocaeicola plebeius. The sequence goes on from NZ_DS990123.1 coordinate 75,563, forward strand.
CTTCTTTAGAGAATATTTTCAGGACAATCTTATCTTCATATTCCTTTCCTTGTACATTCACCGTAGGAGCTGTTATATAAATCTTCTTTTCATCTAACTTCACTCCCCAGGTATTGGTTTCAATCACCACATTTTCTACCTTTGTTTGAGTGACTTTAAACTCACGAGACTCACCCAGGGCAAAGGCAACGGGAGCTGAACCATAATCTACATCAAGGCTCAATCCTCCATATAAAGCTACGGTCTGGCTCATGACAGTATCTCCATTCTTCCATTCAAAGGTCAACGAAGATCCATCATCGGAAACAATTACATTCGTAAAAATAGATACCCCCGCACTTCCTTGAGCAGGATTAGCCGGTCCGATATTACCTAACCAAGTTTTTCCATTGTCCAATGAATATTCCCACATGCCTTGTGCATTTACACGAATCTTAGGGGTAACTCCAGTCTCACCTAAAGCCGGTGCTTGCTGACCTTCGGAATTCATCAAAGGATAAGTTTCATCGCCTTGCGTATAAAACCATTTACCATCAGCAATAGAAAACAACGGTAAATCTTCTGCCGGTTTTCCGCTATAGATTTTAATTGTTTCCCCATTGCTCAGTTCCACAGTATAATCTCCGTTTTCACTCACGGCATATCCCATTACCAACAACTTTCCATCAAGGACTCCCTGATAATTTGAAATATTCTCATTCAACTGAGCCAACATAGGTTCCAACTGATCCAAGCGAGAGTTCAAATCATCAATATCCTTCTGGATATCGTCTCTCTTGTCACACGAATTCAGCGCGACAAGAGAAATCATACTAAGAAATAAAAATATCAGTTTCTTCATGGGTCAAAGGTTTTTATTCAAATTTTGCACCATATTCTGCATAAGTAGCATTAGGAACAAACGTACCTGTAGAAAGATCGAAGGTTCCACCAACAAATGGATTTTCTGCACTTTCTGTAGATTCAGCCTTAATATTGATAATATTTTCAGCACCCTCAAACTTATTATCATCAAATCCAAAGAATGCAATCCAAGTATTTGTATTCGCATTGAGACTAAATCCTACATTGTGCTTACAAACAGTTCCTGCAATTTTCGTATTTCCCGGACGTAAGATGATACCGTTTGCAGGAAGAGTAGAAGCCCAGAAGAGATTATTCTGCAAATCTACCGTACCTAAACTAAGCTGATAATACATTCCACTCCAATTAGGACAAACATTAACAAATGTATTATTATTAAGAACCAGTTTGTCCAAACTTGAGGTAGCATTCGTAGAATTAAAGATCTTGAATCCATTTCCGCTTGTTACAGCTTCAGCATAGAATACATTGTTCACCAAAGATAAATTTCCAAATTTTGTAGAAGTATTCTTATCAATATGAACAAGATACATACTGTTATTCAATTTCACCTTCGAATTCTTAATAGTCAGGCTATTGAAATAACGTCCGTCTGTTGTCAACTCAAAAAAGTTTTTATTTCCTAAAGTCAGATTACAGTTATCAAACACAATAGCTTTATCTTGTACGTCATTCTTATAGGCCAATAATGCCGGAGTAGTAGTAGAAGAAGCATCAAAGTTAACATTATAGAATACATAATAACCATCACTTTCAGCAGGAGATGATCCCATATTTAACTGAATACGATTCTTCAATACTACTTTTGCAGTCTGGTCAGCAGAATTATCACCTATTACAATCAACGATTTAGCAGAAACTGATGTAGGCGCATTATACGTCAATGTAGCTCCAGGTTTCACAAAATAAACCTTATAATCTAATTTAGAGATTTCGGTATCAGATTCAATGCTACATGCTTCACCGAACATAGCCTTAGAAATCTCTACTCCATTTACATTGATAGCCTGATCCGCATCATACAAGGCCTTATAACTTGCAACTACAAGTTTTGCCTCCACTTTAATTTTATCAATTGCCCAGTTAATCCCTTTATTTACCTGCAAAACCAATTCTGTAGAATTATCGGCAGTAGCACGGCTCTGTACTGAAGCCTGGGCCGGAGCTGTAACCGTTAAAGTTGCCTTTCCATCTTTTACCTCACTCAATGTAGCTGTCCAGCCTCCTGCAGGAACAGTTACAAAAGAGTTATCACCAGAAATTTCCACTTCAGTTGTTACAGTTTCACCATATCCGATAGTCCAGACACCATCTTTAAATCCTTTAGCAGGATCTACAATCTGTGCCTTTAAATCGGCTACAATAGGTAATGAGTAAGTCTCTCCGTCCTTCAATGTAACCTCCAGCATATCACCTTTCACATTCACTTCTTTAAAGAATGCATCAGAAACACTTACATCACCCCCTGTAGTGGCAGGAACCTTCTTATTATTTACATCCAATACATAGTCATAGGTAACCCCGCCATCAAGGCTAATTTGCCAATATTTATCTGCACTGATATTAAATTTAGGAGTTATACCATCGTTACCGGTAGCTTGTCCTATTACTTTATCATTCAGAACCCATTCTCCATTTTCATTAATCGTAATATCAGGTTCAACAATCTGTCCTTCATTTCCTTGTGACAAAGTAATTTCAGACCCGTCACTTAACTTCAACGTATAGGTTCCATTTTCCAATGTATATGAAGATATGGTTTTCGTTCCATCCAATATTACACGAATAGCGTTCATATTGTCATTGATGGCACTCACCTGAGCTTCCAAGCTTTCTACACGGTTCTCCAACTCATCCACATTATTTCTCAAATCATCTGTATCACATCCTGCCCACACAAATAACATCAGCAGGAAAGGCAGTAAAGATTTAAAGTTCTTCATAAGATATATCATTTAGTTTGTTTATTTTACGTTAATTACCATATTTATAATTTTTGACTCACTATGTTTATAATTTTCATTAGAAACATAGAAAGTAGCTCTATAAGTTCCGACCTCGTTGTATGTATATTCATACGAAGAAAAACGGTTTGTCATATTTTTCAAAGCGACTCCTGTATCAGGAGAACAAGCATTGATTACCAAATAATCAGACACTAACCATGATTCGCGAAGCCCCTTTCCAAGAGCGGCACTATGCACATAGAAACTACCGGTAGAAGCATTAGAAAGATTCCACATACCCCAAATATTATTAGTTACGGTACCATACCACAAGGCACTTTCTATCAGATTATTATTTGTGTCATAATATCCGGTATTCTTTGACAGGTTCGGGTCAATCTCTACACTGCTAACATCAGAACTCCATACATTTACAGGAGTAAAGCCCATATTTGAAGCATAAAGTTCAACTGCAGAACCATTCGTCAGTTCATTTGTGATTTTCACTTTACTAAAGTTCAATCTAGGCTGCTGTTTTGTAAGATCATGTGGATGCACATGAATAGCCAATGTAATATTTTTTCCCAAATGAGACATCATATCCATTTCATAGCTCACAGTTTTACTAGGCTCAACCGGAAGTTCCTCTTGCTTCACCCATTCCGTCCATCCAGTAAAATCCTTCAACTGTTGACAATCTCCAGGAAAATCGTCTTTATAAAGTCCAGGAAATTCCTCAGACATATACATGCTGAAAAGATTGTCATACGCACCACTATACTGGGTATTTATTTCTACAGTCAGTTTTGAAGATACAATCTGAGACGGATCGATTGTAACCCTTTCCCGATAATCAAAATTATGTCCAGTTTCTCCGCTAAAGAAAGTGATATTATCCGGTTCACCTCCTATATTAAATTTAACAGGGGTTCCTTTTGCCACAGTAATCACCTTTCCATCGTACGTCACGTTATCGTTTGTCTCAACTGTTACACTAACATCTTTCAAGTCTTTCTCCAGTTCATCATTACATGCCACTGAAGAAAAAGCCGCTAATGTCAGAAACAACCAATTATATGTTTTCATAATTCTTACTACTTTAATATTGTTTTCAAGATTACCAGCCTGGATTATTTTCTGTTATTTCCTTATTTACAGACATTTCCTGATCTGGTATCGGGAAATAATTATAGGCTTCTGTCACGTTTTTGAAATAATTATGTACACTATTAGTTTGTACCTGCTTCCATTCATCACCTGCAGAAAGAGCTACATCTACCATAGCATGCATATTAGTCACAAATTCTCCCCATCGTATCAAATCATAACGACGTGTAAACTCAAAACACAATTCCATTGCACGTTCGTCTTTCACAGCCTGACGGAAACCAGCCTGATCCAGGCCACTCAAAGTAGAAATGCCAGCTCTCGAACGTACCTTATTAATACATGTATATGCTAATGTAGTAGGACCTCCATTCACTTCATTCTCAGCCTCGGCAATCATCAGCAATACATCCGAATAACGCAATATAGGGAAGTTGATGCAAGTATAGTTTTTATCTTTCTTGTCAGCTTCATATTCGCGACGGAACTTTGCACAAGCCCGACCTTTATCTTTTACTTCACTAGGATTTTCAAAATCACCTACCTGATTATAGCTCTCTGCCGGTCCTGTATATTCACCGTATGAATAAGTATCCTCGCCCCAGTTATGGAATTCATCAAGGATTTTACGCATAGAACCTTTAACGAAATAGCGTCCGGTAACCGAAACCTTTGCCTTATTATCCTTTTCTACATACTTAAATGGAGCCAAATTCCAGTAGAAACGCTCATAATCACCATTAGCAGTGTACAGATCAAACAGTTTCGGAGTAGCAAATATAAACTGGTAGCAATAACCCGGGTCATTCTTTCCTACCACATTACTATTATTTGACAAGTCCGGACCTTCCAATCCTACATTATTTCCCCAACGTCCAGCAGCCTTCACATCAGTCTGATTGCCACCAGCAAATTCTACTTCCCAAATACTCTCATACTTTCCAGTACTATTGTATCTGTCTGAACACAAATCAATGAATACATCCCAGTAATTATCAGCCAGATCATGTCCTTCGTTCATCACTTTCTGAGCATATTCACTTGCCTTTGCAAAATATTCTGTCTCCTTTCCTGAAGGCTGAGTCTTCATTCTATGATATTCTCCTGCACGGAACATGTATACTCTTGCCAAGATTCCCCAGGCTGCAGAACGAGAAATTCGTCCAGGCTTATATCCCAATTCACTGGCATGTAACAAGCCTCCTTTTTCTTCATCGGCCGCTTCAGACATTTCGGTTACAATAAAATCATAAATTTTCTCTCTGTCAGTACGCGGAAGACTCAGATTATCTACGGTATTGGTCGATTCAGTCTTGAACGGCACATCACCCCAGTTTTGTACCAATGTGAAATAGTAAAAAGCACGTAAAAAGCGAGCTTCTGCTATATACTGAGCTTTCTGTTCATCAGAAATATCATTTACGCGATCAATGTTCTCCAGGAACATATTGGCACGATTAATACCAGAATACAATGTATACCACATACCAGTAACGGCAGGGTCACTTGATACTGTATTGGCACAGATAAGTCCTTTATCAGCCGGCTGACGAGTACTTGTTCCGCCATAATGCTGCAAGTCGTCACCACCAGCAAGATACATAAAATTCTCTCCATAGAAAGTAGATTGTCCCAAAATGGCATATACACCTGTCAGGAATGACTCTGCTTCCGTGGCATTGTTAAAATATTTCTCCGGAGAAAGCTTATAAGGCTCCTTGTCCAGGAAGTTACAAGAGGAAACCAATCCTCCAAACAAGAAAGCACATAAAGCGTATTTTATTATTTTCATATATTTCACGATTTATAATTCAACCCTTTATTAAAATCCCAAATTAACACCAAAACTCAAAGTGAATGCTCTCGGATAAGAAGAGAAGTCAAGACCAGGAGTCAAGGCACTGTTACGAATAGAAACCTCTGGGTCATAACCCGAATAACTTGTCCATGTCCACAGGTTCTGAGCTGCCAGATATACTCTTGCATTACTCAATTTAGCTTTTGCAATCAGAGTTTTCGGGAATGTGTAACCCAACGTAACGGTCTTCAAACGCAAATAAGAGCCATCTTCTATAATACGTGAAGATATCACATTATTTGATGCAGATTTAGTTGCTGCAGGAATATCGCTATCTGGATTATCCGGTGTCCAACGGTTTGCATAAGAAGCAAACTGGTTCAAATCCTTCTTACCACCTGCATTTTCAAAGAACAAGCGGTTTGCATTCATAATATCATTTCCGTATGACCACTGGAAGAAGATACTCAGGTCAAATCCTTTATAAGCAAAGCTATTAGTAAAGCCACCAGTATGGATTGGCAAACCACGACCTATAATCGTACGGTCATTGGAATCAATAACTCCATCTCCATTTATATCCTTATATTTAGGCATACCCGGCTGTGTATTTGCTTCTGAACTGAAATACGGTACATTATCTTTCAAAGTATAGCTATTTCCAGACTTAATAAAGTCATCGTACTTATAAGTACCTTCATAAAGATAACCATACATCATACCCATCGGAAGTCCTACCTTAGCAATATAGCTCGGCTGAGAATTATAATTCTGGTCAAATTTGGCAGCAGTTGTCAATGACAGCTGATTTTCAGCCAGTTCAAGTACCTCATTCTTATTGAATGCAATATTAAAGTCACTAGTCCAAGTAAAATCTTTTGTCTTGATGTTTACTGTACTTAAGCTCAATTCCAAACCATCGTTACGAACCTTACCTATATTCTTCGTAGCACTATAATATCCAGAAACAAGAGGTAAAGAAGCTTCCAAAAGCAAATCACGCGTAGTTTTACGATATACATCAGCTGTGAAATTCAACCGTTCATCAAAGAAACTCAAATCCAAACCTACGTTCCATTGCTCAGTAGTTTCCCATTTCAAATCTTCATTTGGAAGAGAAACGGGCACCATACCTACACTACTCATGTCATTATCAAAAGGATAAACACCGCTCGGTATACTACCATTAGAGATATAATCTCCTTGTTTCTCCTTCAGCATCTGCAACAAAGCATAATAATCATACTCTCCAATACGGTTATTACCCGTCAATCCCCAGCTTACACGCAGCTTACCTGCTCCAACAACTTTCTTAATTGGAGCCATAAACTCTTCTTCCATAAAGTTCCAAGCTAAAGATCCTGAGGGGAAATAGCCATAACGATGTTTTTTGCTAAACTTGGATGAGCCATCGGCACGGAATGAAGCGGTTGCATAATATTTTGATTTATAATTATAATTCAAACGTGCCAAGTAAGACATCATTGCCCAAGAACTCTTCAAAGAAGATGAAGAAGACAAAGTTCCATCTGCCATTCCAGCCATTCCCAGTGATTCATTAGGGATATGAGTAGACTTCAGTGAATAATATTCATAATCTGAATTCTGGAATGTAATACCAATCAAAGAGTTAAAGAAATGTTTCTTCTTAATGTTTGTTTGATATGTCAACGTATTTTCATTCAACCATGTCAAACGTTCATTACGAATAATCTGCGCATTCACTTTATCGGTAGAAGTCGGACCACCGTAACGTGTATTGGAGTTGTTGAACTGGTCGTTTTTACGTGCATCGTAAGTATAACCTCCCGAAACCTTCAATTTCAATCCTTTAATAAATTCATAAGAAACGTATCCGTTCATCTGAAGATTATTAATATAGTACTTGCGATATTCCTCTTTTAAAGAACGGATAGGATTGAAACGGTAGTCATTACTGCTATCAATAGCCTCATCCATCACGTCATTCAGCAATGACTCCATAGACTTGTTCGGATAAGTAACAGGACGATATCCCCATACACTATAGAACAGGTTATTCATACCACTATAAGAAGTTTCTGATGGAGTGCTACCAGTCTGTATGCTACGAGAATAGTTTGTAGTCAGACTAATATCCAATTTATCTCTTTTCACAACCGTATTTGCACGCGCCTGAAAACGTTCATAACCTGAATTCAGCAAAATACCATCTTGATTATAATAAGATACAGATGCATTGTAACGAACACCTTCTGTACCTCCCGTAATTCTTATATTATGATTATGCTGCAAAGCTGTACGCAAAATTTCATCTTGCCAGTCATATTGGAAAATATCACGATAATCTTCCAGAGTCCATTGTTTTCCTTGATATTCCATAAGGTATCCACCTGTCGAATTTGCAATGGATGCAGGATATGTTTCTGCCTGTAATTTTACAAATTCGTATGCATCCATCATCGGAATGGTACGAGTCACATGCTGCATGGTTACACTTCCATCATATGTAATTTGTGCCTTACCTACCTTACCTTTTTTAGTCGTAATAATAACTACACCATTTGCACCACGAGCACCATAAATAGCCGTAGCCGAAGCATCCTTCAAAATATCCAATGATTCAATATCAGAAGGGTTGATAGTACTTGCAATGGCAGCATCTTCCACCGGGAAACCATCAATTACATAAAGTGGAGAGTTATCCTGTGTCAATGAGTTATTACCACGAATTACAATATTCATCGTTCCACCCGGAGTACCTTCTCCAGAAGACACATTTACACCCGCAATACGTCCCCCCAGTGTCTGGTCAAATGACCCTACTGGAGTATTTAACAATTCATTCATATCCGCCTTGGCTACAGAACCAGTCAGGTCTTTTTTTCTCACTTCCTGGTAACCAACGACTACAACTTCATCCAATACCTTTGTATCTTCTTCCAATACAATAGACATTGGTTTAGAGGGATCCACCTGGAGTTCTTTTGTGGCATAGCCAATAAAAGAAATCACAATAACGGATTTTTTGTCAGGTACTCCTAACGAAAACTTACCATCAATATCGGTAATGGTTCCCTGAGTAGTACCTTTTACTTGAATACTGGCACCGATGACACTTTCTCCTGTCTTGTCAATCACAGTACCCTTCACGAGCACCTGGGCCATAGCCACAGTCATAGAGAATAAGACGAACAGCATCATGCTCAATCCCCTTCTCCATAGAATAGTACGGAATTCAGTTTGCATACAATGAATTTAGATTAAATTTAGATTTTAAAGTTTTCGTGACAAATGTACCGTTTTATTATAGAAAGAAGTGACAAAATAGTTCATTTAAGGGGACAAAAATATTCATTAGCTAAAAAAACAAAAAATTACAAACTTTATAAACACCTATTTATCAGATACATACGAAAACAAACATGATAAAGAACATCTATTTCACAAATAAAATTATACCTCCAAATGCTTTTACATCACCCTCAAAAACACAAGTACATTGTAGTGTACTAAATAAGTTGACACAATTTATTTAGTAACATGCGTAAAAATCGAAAGTTCTCAAAGGCAGAATGTCTGTCTTATCTGGAAGAATATATGTGTTCTTCTCAGAACCATAGTGAATTTGAACGAGAAAAAGGTCTGAAACGTACTACAATTAGCCGCTGGCTTCGTATCTTTGGGATTGAAGATAAACCAAGTCCCATTATGAGCAAGAAACTAAGTCAGACCGAGCAGGAGCTTCATGACCGTATTCATGAGCTCGAGCGGAAAATCAAGTCCCTGGAAGTAGAGTTGAAGCAGTCCAACATGGCCCGTGACGCCTACGACTGCATGATTGACCTTGCGGAAAAGACCTATAACATTCCGGTAAGAAAAAACTCCGGTGCCAAGTAATCCGGGGCCTGTCTCAAGGCGGACGCCGTTACCGCGTGCGTCCGCTTTGCAGATTGCTTGGCATATCAGCACAGGGATACTACAAGCATGACTATGCCTCAAACGAGGCTGACATACTCTCTGCCAGCATTGTATTGTACTGCCTGTACGTCCGCCAGAAGGAATGTCTTCCCAAGGCGGGCTGTCGGGAACTCTACACACTCTGCCGTGAATACTTCAGGGAAAAGTTCACCATAGGACGGGACAGGTTTTACAATGTGCTCCGTTCCAACTCGCTCATGCTCAGGCGGACAAGGTACCGTCCTCGTACCACGGACTCCAGACACGGTTACCGTCTTTACAGGGATCTTGTAAACACTTCTCCCAAGTACACGCCTGTGGGCAATGGCCGGCTTGTGGTGGCGGACATCACCTATATCTATACCAGAGAAGGTTTTGCCTATCTTTCACTGGTGACTGACGCCTACAGCAGATACATAGTCGGATACTGCCTGAGCAGGAGTCTGGATGCGGAGGGACCGCTGAAAGCCATGTACATGGCTCTGGAGACCTACCGTGCCTACGGAATCAGTACGGAAGGCATGATACACCACTCTGACCGTGGCGTGCAGTATGCCTCGAAGCAGTACACGAACCTGCTGCTTTCACAAGGCATCAGAATCAGCATGACCCAGACGGGAGACCCGCTTCACAATGCCCTGGCCGAGAGGATGAACAACACCCTGAAGAACGGGTGGCTCTTCAATGAAGGTGATATGGACTTCAGACAGGCAGAGGAAGCCGTAAGTAAATCCGTAGCGATGTACAACAATGCCAGACCACACAGGGCACTGGGTATGAAGACCCCTATGGAAGTCTTTTCAGGCAGAGGAGGAAACCCTCTTATGGAATATCGGTATAACTGAAAGATGTGCTCGTCGGGACGGGTGCTCCCGCCCCTTGCCGCACGGCGCTCCCCGAGCGATGAGTTTTTAGAGAGAAAATATACGGATATTGAGTTTTTGTTGTAGTTTTGCAGAACTGACAACCTTTTTAGGAATATAATGTTTAACCTGTCAACTTAGTCAGGAATTAATCTTCAAACTGACAACTATTTTTAGTACACTTCACATTTCAACTAAAACGCAAGTACGTTTCCTTTAAAATGTACTTGTGTTTCAGTTAAAATGTCAAAGAGTTTAAAATCAAACGCCCTTGCGTTTTCTCAGCAGATATCAAAATCATCTTTTTTCCTCTTTATTTAAAGAGGAAATATTCACCTTAGCTTGTTTTTCTGTTTCTATTATTTGCAGAGTTCTCAAATTAGCCCTATCTTCGCACGATAAAAACATTCAACTTTGTTATGACCCGAATGAACAAAATAAAGAAACTAAAAAAAATCCGCCTCCACCATGAAGGAACTCACATTCTGATTACCAGCGCAATATTATTGCTTCTTGTAAACTCCGCTTTATATTGGGGGATAGAATGTCGGATACCATTTTATATTGTAGCGCCCATTAGTATCATTCTGTATCTACTGATGGTCAATTTTTTCCGCTGCCCGATTCGATTGTTCAAAGGAGATACGGAAAAAACCGTAGTAGCTCCTGCCGACGGACGTATCGTGGTAATTGAGGAGGTGGATGAACACGAATATTTCCATGACCGCCGACTGATGATTTCCATTTTCATGGACATCACCAATGTACATGCCAACTGGTATCCTGTAGACGGAGTGGTAAAGCATGTAGACCATCATAACGGACGTTTTATGAAAGCATGGCTTCCCAAAGCCAGTACGGAAAACGAACGCTCCATGGTGGTAATTGAAACTCCTGAGGGTCATACAGTAATGGCACGCCAGATTGCAGGTGCAGTAGCAAGACGCATCGTTACCTATGCAGTACCGGGGGAAGATTGTTATATTGACGAACACATGGGATTTATCAAATTCGGCTCACGGGTAGATGTATATCTGCCACTGGGCACAGAAGTCTGCGTCAGCATGGGACAAAAAACCACCGGTAATGAAACGGTAATTGCCCGTCTGCCTTAAACCTGAAATACAATATTTACACCTTATTATATAATAAGATATGGCAAATGTGATAACCCGGAACATTCCCAATACCATTACAAGTTGCAACTTGTTTTGTGGATGCATAGCCAGCTATATGGCTTTTCATTGTAAATATGAACTGGCTCTGCTTTTTATTGTATTAGGAGCCACATTCGACTTTTTTGATGGAATGACCGCCCGTCTGCTACATGTATCTTCTCCCATAGGAAAAGAACTTGATTCACTGGCAGATGACATCACTTTTGGACTTGCACCGGCTGCCATCGCATTTTCTTTGTTTAAAGAAGTACATTATCCGGATTTTCTTCTGCCATTGTCAGGAATCATGCCCTATACAGCTTTCCTGATAGCTGTTTTCTCTGCCTTACGATTAGCCAAGTTTAATTTGGATGAACGACAGACTTCCTCCTTTATCGGGATGCCTACTCCAGCCAATGCGTTATTCTGGGGCTCACTGACCGTAGGTGCACACAGTTTTTTAGTATCCGACCATTTCAACGCTTTATACCTGTTCATCTTAGTAGTAATCATGTCACTGCTGCTGGTGGCAGAACTCCCGATGTTCTCACTGAAGTTTAAAGACCTGTCATGGGGACATAACAAGATAAGCTATATTTTTCTGATTGTCAGTATCCCTCTGCTAATTATTTTCCAACTGAGCGGATTTGCGGCTGTCATCGTCTGGTATATCATTCTGTCATTACTGACATATAAGAAATAGCTTAGAAATCGTATGGCACATTTTTTGCATATCTCACATTAAAAACAAAAGACAATGTTCCATATTTTAGGCTTTCTATTTTTTATTATACTGGTTGTTCTGGTGATTGGATTGCTTATACTTTCCAAAATCGTCAGTCTGGTATTCGGATTCAAACGCCGTATGCAAGGTAAGAATTCGGGTCAGAGAACAACTTACTCTTCTCAAAATTATCAGTCGAACCCTCGTCAGGAAGAGACAACAGATTCTTACTCCACACAAGGAGATGTACCTGTGCGTCAACGCAAAAAGATTTTTGATAAAGACGAAGGGGAATACGTAGAGTTCGAAGAAATCAAATAAACCATCATCTCCTCTTCCGGAAGAAATCTTTCATCAGTCCGGCACATTCATCGGCCAGCACCCCTTTCACGACCACGGTCTTCGGATGCAAGGCTTGAGGTGCATAGCGCTGGTAGCCTCTTTTCTCGTCTTCTGCACCGAAAACGAGCCGACCGACCTGCGACCAGGCAATGGCACCGGCACACATCACACAGGGCTCCACTGTAACGTAGAGCGTACAGTCTGTCAAATATTTTGCTCCTAACGAATTGGCAGCGGCAGTAAGTGCCTGCATCTCGGCATGGGCTGTCACATCGTGCAGTGTTTCGGTCAGGTTATGCGCACGCGCCAGGATACGGTCACGACAGACTACCACGGCTCCCACCGGAACCTCTCCTCTTTCTGCTGCCCGTGCGGCCTCAGCCAGAGCCTGTTTCATGTAAAAAGAATCGTCTGCCATAACTTATCTGCGCATATCGTGTTCCTTAAAAAGAGTAGGATAATCTTCCTCCATATTCTGATGGATAAAAGCCAATACAGTCTCGCGAAGCCAGCGTGCCTTGTTGGTTATCTGGTATTTCTCCAGATAACGGTCTACAATTCGCACCTCTTCTTCGCTCATCAGACAAACCATCCGCTGGCGGCGGGGAGGATTACTGACTGGTACTTTTTTTCTTTTTTTTCCGCTATTTACCATCTTCGGTGCAAAATTAGCGTATTCTGTTAAAATGGAAGCATAAAAATGCGTATTTTTGCGAAAAAGCGGAAAAATGGCATCACATAATGAACTAGGAAAAGAAGGAGAAAATACGGCCGTGAAGTACCTGCTGGAGAAAGGATATGAAATCAGGCATCGAAACTGGCACTCCGGACACCGTGACCTGGACATCGTGGCACAGAAAGACGGTGAACTGGTCATTGTGGAGGTTAAGACACGAAGCGATGCCAGCTTCGGACAGCCGGAGGATGCGGTGGACAGGCGTAAGATAAGAAGCATCGTAGCCTCTACGGATGCATACGTCCGAAAGTTTGCCATTGACCTTCCAGTTCGCTTTGATATTATCACGGTAGTAGGAAACCGCCCTCCCTTCCACATAGAACACATTGAGGACGCCTTTTTCCCGCCCGTGTGGAACTAACTTTGAAACAGAAAAAACAATGACATATCCTGAACCTATTGTATTGGCAGAAACGACTTCTACCAATACATATCTGGCAACACTCTGCCAGAAAGAAGCGTGTGCGGAACTGACCACCGTGTATTCATCTTTCCAGTCGGCTGGACGCGGCCAGCGCGGCAACAGCTGGGAGTCGGAAGCCGGAAAGAACCTGCTCTTCAGTTTTGTTGTTTATCCGGAGTTTCTGGAGGCACACCGTCAGTTCTACCTTTCACAGGTGACCGCCCTGGCACTGCACGATGTGCTGTCCACCTACACAGAGGGCATTTCCATCAAATGGCCTAATGATATTTACTGGAAAGACAAGAAAATTTGCGGCACACTGATCGAAAATGACCTGACAGGCATCCATATCAGCCGTTCCATTTCGGGTACCGGCGTAAACCTGAACCAGGAACGTTTCCTCAGCGATGCACCTAATCCGGTATCATTATGCCAAATTACGGGCAACCAATATAACCCGCGGGAGATACTGGAACAGATTATGGAAAAAGTGACTGAATATTATCAGTATCTGAAAGAGAACCGGACAGAGGTGCTGGAAACACGCTACAAGGAGAGGCTTTACCGAAAAGAAGGATTACATCTGTTCCGCGATAAAAACGGTGACTTCCGGGCACGCATTGCCGACATAGAACCGAACGGACGACTGATACTGGAAGACGAGAACGGACAGACAAGGGGGTATTTATTTAAGGAAGTGGAATACATCTTATGACACGTACTGACCGACAGATTCTTCACATCGCCCTTCCTTCCATCGTTTCCAATATCACAGTTCCCCTGTTAGGTCTGATTGACGTCAGCATTGTAGGGCACTTGGGAGCCGCATCTTACATTGGTGCCATTGCGGTGGGAGGCATGCTGTTCAATATGATTTACTGGCTGTTCGGTTTCCTCCGCATGGGGACCGGAGGACTTACGGCACAGGCTTATGGAAGACATGACCTGCAGGAAGTGACGCGTATCCTGCTTCGTTCACTGAGCATCAGTCTGTTACTGGCGCTTGCCTTGCTGTTACTGCAATATCCGATACGAAATATCGCATTTATGTGCATGGACACCAGCGAGGAGGTCCGGCAATTAGCTACCTTATATTTCCACATCTGTATCTGGGGGGCACCGGCCACTTTAGGGCTCTATGGTTTCACGGGCTGGTACATCGGCATGCAGAATTCTCGTTTCCCAATGTTCATCGCCATCACCCAGAACATTGTCAATATAGCAGCCAGCCTGTTTTTTGTATTCGTACTGAAGATGAAAGTAGAAGGCGTGGCATTAGGCACGCTCGTGGCACAATATGCCGGACTGGGTATGGCCTGTCTGCTCTGGCTGACTTATTACCGTCCGCTCCGAAAATACCTTCGCCAGGAAGCCCTGTTCGACCGTACGGAAATGAAGCGTTTCTTCCAAGTAAACCGAGATATTTTTTTCCGCACACTCTGCCTGATTGCAGTTACCGTCTTCTTCACCTCTACAGGTGCGGCCTACGGGGATGTGGTATTGGCCGTGAATGCCCTGCTGATGCAGCTATTCACTCTATTTTCTTATTTCATGGATGGATTTGCTTACGCAGGAGAGGCGCTGACCGGAAAATACATCGGGGCCAAAGACAATCAATCGCTGAGACTGACCATACGGCACCTTTTTAAGTGGGGAATCGCCTTGTCACTGCTGTTCACGTTACTCTACGGAGCGGGAGGAAAAAGTTTTCTCGGCTTGCTCACCAACGACATTTCTGTCATTTCGGCTTCTGAGGAATATATCTATTGGGTACTGGCCATTCCGCTGGCAGGATTCTCGGCCTTTCTGCTCGATGGAATCTGTATCGGTGCCACAGCTACCCGCGTGATGCTTCGCTCCATGTTAGTGGCCTCGGCCAGCTTCTTCCTACTCTATTATGGATTCCATACCACGTTAGGGAATCATGCGTTATGGATGGCTTTTATTGTGTACCTGGCATTGCGAGGTGTTGTGCAGGGAGGAATACTCTACCGGATGCCACACACCAACCTCAACAGACAGGTATAGTTTTAACGACAAGCCTCGGGATATATGCAAATTATTACTAACTTTGTAGCAATCTAAAAACAAATACGATTATGGCAAAATTCAAACGCATCCTGTTAAAACTCAGCGGCGAAAGCTTGATGGGAGAAAAGAAATACGGTATTGACGAAAAACGTCTGGGCGAATATGCACAGCAAATCAAGGAAATCCACGACATGGGGGTACAGATTGGTATCGTGATTGGTGGCGGTAACATCTTCCGCGGATTGTCTGGAGCCGGAAAAGGTTTCGACCGTGTAAAAGGTGACCAGATGGGTATGCTGGCTACTGTTATCAACAGTCTGGGATTAAGTTCTGCCTTGGTAGCAGCCGGTGTAAAGGCCCGTGTACTGACAGCCATCCGCATGGAACCCATCGGTGAGTTCTACACCAAATGGAAAGCCATTGAAGCCATGGAAAATGGAGAAGTAGTAATCATGTCGGCCGGAACAGGTAATCCGTTCTTTACTACAGACACTGGTTCTTCATTGAGAGGTATTGAGATTGAAGCCGACGTGATGCTGAAAGGTACGCGCGTGGACGGTATCTACACTGCCGACCCAGAAAAGGATCCGACTGCCACCAAGTTCGATGACATCACTTACGATGAAGTACTGGCAAGAGGACTGAAAGTAATGGACCTGACCGCTACTTGTATGTGTAAGGAAAACAACCTGCCAATTATTGTATTCGACATGGATACAGTGGGCAACCTGAAAAAGGTAATGTCTGGCGAAAACATCGGTACGCTGGTACACAACTGATTATTCATTTGAATCAAAAAATATACGGCAAGACTGGAAACGCATCCTGGTCTTGCCGTTTTTGTTTATTCACGTGTCAGTTCGTAACGATGAAGTTCTGCATTTTTCATCAGTGGAACCGTACGCAGTTCCTCCAGCGAAACACCTGTAATACGGGCTTCCAGGCAACGGTTGATTTGTCCGTGTGCCACTACCAACACACGTTTTCCGTCATAATGCTGCCACAGATAGTCCAAAAAAGTGCCGGCCCGGTCGTACATCATCTGGCGAGTTTCCACTCCAGCAGGAGGATTACTTAAATCGACACTACCCACAGACAGCCCAGTCCAAGGCCCCCAGTCTATTTCCCTCAACAACGTAGTCTGTTGCCAAGGAAGCTGCCGGCTCCCAACAGCCAGTTGTACGGTATCCACTACCCGTTGCAAATCACTGCTGACCACTGCATCCAGTGCAATGTTCTGCAACGATTCTCCTAAATCCATCGCCTGCTTTTTTCCTTCTTCCGTCAATGTGCCGGGCAAGTGCCCTTGAAAAATACGGCTCAGGTTTTCCACCGTCTGCCCGTGGCGCGCCAAATAAAGTGTAATCATACAACCGTGCTGTTTTATAGTGATAAAACAAAGATAAGAAGTTTTTCAGGATATTTCCGAAACCGGAAGACACAAACTTATTTTCAGAAGTATTGCAAGGAAATAAAAAATAGCTTATTTTTGTTCACATAAATACTTATCAACGAATATAAAACCTATAAATGCAAGAAATATATGGCAGATTCTAAAACAATTATCAGCGAAGCTGAAGAGAAAATGGATATGGCAGTCATGTACCTGGATGAGTCACTGGCTCACATCCGTGCCGGAAAGGCTGACGTACGTTTGTTGGACGGTATCCGCGTAGATTCTTACGGAAGCATGGTGCCCATCAATAACGTAGCAGCAGTAACTACTCCTGATGCGCGCAGCATCGCCATCAAGCCGTGGGACAAAAGCATGTTTCGCGTAATTGAAAAGGCTATCATCGACTCTGAACTGGGTATCATGCCGGAAAACAACGGTGAAATCATCCGTATCGGTATCCCGCCGTTGACAGAGGAACGCCGTAAACAGTTGAGCAAGCAGTGCAAGGGTGAAGGTGAAACTGCAAAAGTAAGTGTGCGCAACGCACGCCGCGACGCCATCGACGCACTGAAAAAAGCCGTGAAAGATGGTATGCCGGAAGATGAACAGAAGAACTCGGAAGCCAAACTGCAGAAAGTACACGACAAATACATCAAGCAGATTGACGACATGCTGGCTGCCAAGGACAAAGAAATCATGACAGTATAATCTTATTCACCATATACGAGGAGAGAGGAGTCCTTATGGTCTCTTCCCTCCTCTTTTTAATTTTGCACATATTCATTTTGGAAAAAGGTCTGGTCATTAAAAATACGGGAAGCTGGTACCTGGTCAAGACGGACGAGGGAAAGCTGATTGAATGTAAGATAAAAGGAAATTTCCGCCTGAAAGGAATACGCAGCACGAACCCCATTGCGGTGGGCGACCGTGTACAAATCAATGCCAATGCGGAGGGAACCGCATTCATTACTGAAATTGAAGACCGGAAAAATTACATCATCCGCCGTTCTTCCAATCTTTCCAAACAGTCACACATCATTGCAGCCAATCTGGACCAGTGCATGCTGGTGGTTACAGTGAACTATCCGGAGACTTCGACAGTCTTCATTGACCGTTTTCTGGCCTCTGCAGAAGCTTATCGAGTGCCAGTCTGCCTGGTATTCAACAAGGTAGACCGCTATACGGAAGAAGAACTGCATTACCTGGATGGCTTGACAAACTTATACACGCACATCGGCTACCCGTGTTACCGGATTTCTGCCTTGGACGGTACGGGAGTAGACGAAATCAAACAGGCATTAGAAGGAAAAGTAACCTTATTTTCCGGCCACTCCGGTGTGGGAAAATCCACCCTCATCAATGCCATCCTGCCCGAACAGAACGTCAAGACAGGAGAAATCTCCACCGCACATAACAAAGGTATGCACACCACCACATTCTCAGAAATGTTTCCGGTGGCAGGCGACGGATACATCATTGACACACCGGGTATCAAGGGATTTGGTACGTTCGACATGAAAGACGAAGAGGTGGGACACTATTTCAAGGAAATCTTTGAATTCTCGGCCCAATGCAAATATGGCAACTGTACCCACCGCCATGAACCTGGATGTGCCGTACGTGAAGCCGTAGAAAATCACTACATCAGTGAATCAAGGTACACTTCTTACCTGAATATCTTAGAAGATAAAGAAGAAGGGAAATACCGTTCCGCATACTAACAGCAAATAAAAACAGACAGCCCCGCTCCGATAATACGTTGACATCAGAGCGGGGCTGTTTTTATAATATAGGGTAATATCAGAAACGCCCTCCTCCCAAAGAACGGTAAAGAAGGGTATGAAGCTGACAATAAGCTACATTCAAGTCGATACGTTCCAGCTCGCAATCCAGATAGCGTTCATCGGCCGACAGCACATCCAGATACCCTACAAAACCGGTACGGAACAATTCGTTCGCATTCTCAATGGAACGGCGATGCACGCGACTTTCCTTGGCTTTCAACAATTTACGTTCGTCCATCCGTTCAGATGCCTCCAGCAAATCGGCTACTTCCTGATAAGACTTCAACGCCACCCGGTGATATTCCAGCAATGCCATACGCTGACGTGCTTTCGATTCATTCCACAAAGCCCTGATTTCATGGCGCTTGAATAAAGGAGCACTGATACCGGCTGCTAAGTCGTAGACTAAAGAGGCCGGTGAGACAAACCATTTGCTCAAATCAAAGGCATTGAATCCGGCTCCTCCCCCGATAAGCAAGGAAGGGAAGAAAGTCTTACGGGCTGCAGAAGCATCGGCCTTACAAGCCAACAGTTCCAGTTCGGCAGCTTTCACATCCGGACGGTTACACAGCAACTGGGCCGGTATACCGGAAGCTGCAGGGAACTGCGATTCCGAAATTTCCTCAAAAGTGGAACGCTTGATTTCAAAAGGCAATTTCCCCAACAACAGAGCCAATGCACGTTCTGCTTCTGTAATCTGCTGACGCGTATCGAGAAGCATTTCTTCCAACTTCAGTCCACGCGACTGGAACTGGTCGACTGACAAACGGGAAACTTCACCTTCCTTCATCAGCTCATTGGTCAGTTCATAAGCTTCCTGTGCCTTCTGGATTTCTTCTTTCAGGATGACACATTTCTTATCCAGCCCCACCAAATGATAATACTGCGAAGCCACTTCAGAAACCAACATGGCTTGTGCCAAGCGCGCAGCCTCCAGCGAATTCATCCAGCGAAATGCTGCTGCACGTTTTTTATCTGTCAGTTTTCCCCATACATCGGCTTCCCATTGAAAGCTTACACCTAAATTCAAGTTTTTATAAGGGTCAGGTATATGCTTGTCTTTAGCCAAATCAGGGGTATTGGTCGTACTGTTTCCTACCCCATCCATGGTGTATTCACCAAAACGCTGCACACCCGCACTTAAGCCTAAAGATACTTCAGGCAGCAAAGCGCCCCGGCCTACCCGTAATTGTTCACGGGCAAGCGACACCCTCTCCAAAGTTTGCAAGAAGCTATGATTTCTTACCAGTGCCGTATCGATATACGCCTTTAAATAAGTATCCGGAAAGAATTCTTTCCATGACAAGCTGGCCATACTCAGCGTGTCCGAGGTTCCCCCGACAAAAGTCTCGGGCAGAGCCACCTTCTCTTCCGAAAGGAGAGAAGGTGACTTACAGCCACTAGACAACAGTATAACAACGGCAATTGCGATATAATTTCGTAAACTATTAGTCTTCATCTTCATCATATTTTTTATCGGTCTTTAAACGAGACGACCAGGTTTCAAACAAGATATACAAACCGGGGACAAGGAAGATTCCTACAAAGGTTCCTATAAACATACCTCCAGCAGCAGCTGTACCGATGGAACGGTTTCCTAACGCACCTGCTCCAGTGGCTACCAGCAACGGTATCAATCCGCAGATAAAGGCAAACGAAGTCATCAAGATAGGGCGCAGACGGCTTACTGCCCCTTTCACTGCAGCTTCCATAATCGAAAGTCCGCTCTGACGATATTGGTTGGCCATCTCAATAATCAAAATCGCGTTCTTACCCAACAAACCAATCAACATAACCAGAGCCACCTGTGCATAAATATTGTTCTCAAGTCCGGCCAGTTGCAGGAAGAAATAAGAACCGAAGATTCCCGCAGGCAACGAAAGGATGACAGGGAAAGGCAACAGCAGACTTTCATACTGTGCCGCCAACAGCAGGTACACGAACAACAGACAGATTCCGAAAATCAATATGGTCTGTCCGCCTGAATCCTTTTCCTCACGGGTAATACCCGACCATTCCACGTCGTAACCACGAGGAAGCACTTCCTTGCTGATTTCTTCTACGGCCTGTATCACCTCCCCCGAACTGATTCCTCCTTCTCCTTCACCTGTAATCAAAGCAGAAGTAAACATGTTGTAACGGGTAATCTGGCTGGGACCGAACACACGATCCATGGTCATAAAGTTTGAATAAGGCACTACATTGCCATCGTTGTTCTTCGCATACAAGCGATACAAATCCTCCGGATTCATACGATACTCCGGTGAAGCCTGAATCATCACCTTATACATCTGTCCGAAACGGATAAAGTTGGACGAATAGAAACTTCCGATATAAGCTTGGAGGGTTTCCATGGCCTTATCCAAATCTACACCTAACTTGGCGGCTTTTGCCAAATCCACTTTCAACAAATACTGCGGGAAGTTCGGATTAAAACCAGACGTAACTCCCTGAAGCCGCGGGTCGGCGTTCAACTTCTCCACCAACGTATTAGCCACTTCCGCAAAATCATGGAAATCGCCTGCAGTCTTGTCCTGTAAACGAAGCTCAAACCCACTGGCATTACCAAAACCAGGTACGGAAGGTGGCAAGAAGAACTGTATGTCGGCGTCTTTGATGTGAGAAGTACGTTCTTTATATAGTTGCATCAGTTCCTCTACTCCCTGATCACGTTCATTCCAAGCTTTCAGGTTAATCATACCCATACCGTAGCTGGCTCCTTCTGTCTCTGTCATCAAACTGTAGCCGGCCAGTGTAGAGATGCTTTCAATCTCATCAAAAGGCAGCAAAGCAGCCTGAATCTGATTCAGCACCTTTTCGCTTCGTTCCACCGTCGCTCCCGGAGGGGCATCCACGTTTACATAAATCATACCCTGGTCTTCATTCGGAATAAATCCGGTAGGAAGCACTAAATTGATGCCATACGTAGCCAGGAAGAACAACACTAACGTAGCGTAAGTAAAAGATTTCCGTCCTAAATACTTGTGCAATCCTAACTGATAGCTGCGTTCAAAGCGGTCGTAACGGCGGTTGAACACCACAAAGAACTTGCGGAGCCAGGTAGCTTTCTTGCGTCCGTGACCTGCCGGTCGGAGCAGCAAGGCACAAAGTGCAGGCGAAAGCGTAAGCGCATTGATACCCGAAATCACGATAGCTACAGCCAGTGTCAAAGAGAACTGACGGTAGAAAATACCTACCGTACCTTCCATGAAGCCCACCGGCACGAATACCGCCGACATGACCAGCGTAATAGCAATGATGGCTCCACCAATTTCTTTAATAGCGGCCACAGATGCCTTATAAGGACTCAGCTTTTCTTCATGCATCTTGACATGAACAGCCTCGACCACCACAATTGCATTATCGACCACAATACCGATGGCCAGTACCAGTGCAAACAAGGTCAGCATGTTAATGGAGAAACCTAACATCTGCATGAAGAAGAAGGTTCCAATCAAGGAAACCGGTACGGCAATGGCTGGAATCAGCGTAGAACGTAAATCCTGCAAGAAAAGATACACTACGACAAACACTAACAAGAAAGCTTCCAGCAAGGTCTTCAACACAGAAGTAATGGAAGCGTCCAAAAAGCGGGATACGTCGTATGCAATGTTATAGTCCATGCCGGGAGCAAAACTACTTTCCTTGATTTCCTCCATGCGCTGCTTGATATTTTCAATCACCTCACGTGCATTGGAACCCGGACGCTGCTTAATCATAATAGAAGCAGAAGGACGTCCGTCGGTCATGGACACCATATTATAATCTTCAGAATCAAATTCGATGGTAGCCACATCCCTCAGACGCAGCAACGAACCGTCGGGCAAGGCCTTGAGCACAATTTCCCCGTACTCTTCGGGGGTACTGAACTTTCCGGTGTACTGTAATACGTACTGCAACTGCTGGGGCAATTTATCGGAACTGATACCTGTCTTTCCGGGAGCCGCTTCAATGTTCTGCCGACGGATAGCATCCGTTACATCCTGCGGCACTAGGTTATAGGCTGCCATACGAGCCGGATTCAACCATACACGCATGGCATAGTCACGGCTTCCCATGATTTCTACCAGCCCCACTCCGTCAATACGTTTCAACTCACGAAGCACATTGATGTCGGCAAAGTTATACACAAACTTCTCCGTATGCGTGGTATCTGTACTGAACACATTCAAGTACATCAACATACTGTTCACTTCTTTCTCTGTCACCACACCGGCACGAATTACCTCTTCGGGCAACTCATCCAGTACGGTGGTCACACGGTTCTGCACGTTTACTGCGGCTACATCCGGGTCGGTTCCTACCTTGAAATAAACGGTTGTGAGCGACATACCATCATTCGTACATACCGTAGTCATATAGGTCATGCCCGGCACGCCATTAATGGCACGTTCCAACGGAGTAGCTACTGTCTTTGCCATCACATCGGCGCTGGCTCCGGTATAACGGGTCGTCACCGTTACAGAAGGGGGCACAATATCCGGGAACTGCGTAATAGGCAACGACATCAATGCCAGTCCTCCCAAACAAACGATGATGACAGAGATTACTGCCGAAAGAATCGGGCGACGAATAAACAACTTAAACATAGGCCCTTATCTTTGCAACATGTTCAACTTCAATTCCTTTCTCACATCCTCAAACGGAATGGTGTCTGCCTTAATCTGCATACCGTCTTTCACCAACTGCACGCCCTCGTACACAATTGTCGTACCCGCCGGGAAATCCTGCGTCACATAATAGTTCTGGAAACGCTCAATCGGGTTAAAGCTGCGCACCTCTACCTTACCTTCTTCATTAAACAAATACACATACGTAAAGTCCTGAATTTCAAAGGTCGATTTCTGAGGAATCATGTACACATCCTCCATATGAGTCATCATACGTACCTTTCCGGTTACTCCATGCTTCAACAGTCCGTCAGGATTCGGGAAGCGTACACGGAATGCAATAGAACCGGTTCCCCGTTCAAAGTCCCCTTCCACAGTTTCCTGCTTTCCTTTATGTGAATACACCGAACCATCCGGCAAAATCAGTTCCACGTTATCCAGCTGCTGCAGATTTTCTCCGCTTAACTGCGCACGCTTCAGACGCAAGTATTCGCTTTCATTCACTTTGTAATAGGCAAAGATTTCCGAAATATCACTCACGGTAGTCAACAGACTTTCCGGGTTCACCAGACTTCCCACTTTATAAGGAATACGGTCTACATAACCGGTAAAAGGAGCGGTAATCGTCGTATAACTATATTCCATCTGCGCCCGTTGCATTTCTGCACGCGCCTGCTCCACTTTCATTCGAGCTACTTCCCGCTCACGTTTTACCTGGTCCAGACGAATCGGTGAAATAATCTGTTTGTCCACTAGACGCTGTACGCGTTCAGTTTCATAATTCGCCAGTTCCAACTGGGCCTGTGTCTGCTTGTAGTTAGCTTCAGCCGCCTTAAGCACCTCCATATAATTCTCCGAATTCAGACGGAACATGGGCTGTCCTTTTTTCACCAGCTGACCTTCATCGACCAATACCTGCTGGATAAAACCTTCTACACGAGCCTTTATTTCCACAAACTGAATCGCCTGAATATCGGCCACATACGACCGCGGCAAATCAATGGTAGTAGGCTGAAGTACCGTCACCGGTATGGTTTCCTTACTCTTTACTTGTTTTTCGCCTGACGACTGACAGGCAGGCAACAGTCCGGCCACACATGACCAGATTGCAACCTTGTGAAGAAAATTTTTCATAAGATGACAAAATAAAGATTACTATGTAATTTGATTAAAAAAACAAGAATAACTTTCCGATCGGGTATAACACCAGACCGGAACACGCTTTTTTTCACGCAATGCGCGAAAAGACTAAATCAATAAGGTACAAAAAGTCACATACGGGCGTACAGGAAATACGCGTAAGGATACAGTACGGACTATTACAGAAATATCAGCAATAAAGTTTCGAAAGCAAATGAAAAATAAAGGAAGCGAACCTAATACAAACCACCAGAAAAAAGAACGCACAGAGGTTTTTGAATAAGATAAATCCTCCCACTCAAGGATATTGGTATCTTCTTCCTGAAAGGTATCAGCGGCAGAAGGTATCGTCATTTCTTCTTGTGTATCAATCTGACATGCACTTATTACCTCATACGCATACGCATCCATATGTATGAGTAGCAACATCATCATACATAAGGCCCGGAAAAACTTATTTTTTCTAACAATATGAGATAACATAGTATAAATACACAATCGGTATGCAAAGATAGCAGTACGATAACGAATATAAAAAAGCGATTCTCAGTTTTCCATAAAATTAACAACCTCAGTCTATGTTTTTCACAAATCCCTTTCCGATAATTACGATTTCACTTCCCTAAAAGGGTTCTTTTAACTATAAAAAATATAAAAAACATGGTATTCTTTCAATAAATCAATATGTTTGCCAAATAATTATTTAACCAGACTCTAATAAACACATGGACAAACGAATTAAATGGGGAATTATCGTTTTGGTAGGTGCAGGGCTGACCGCTTTGGGCATTCATACATTTACTCCCGGAGAGAACAAGGAACTGACTGCAGCTGAAAAAAAATCACCAATAGACAAGAACAAGGCACTTAATGTAAATGCGAAGATTATCAAGCCTCATCTGCTTACGGACCAGCTGTTTGTAAGCGGAAAGCTGATGCCGGATGAAGAGGTAGATCTGTCTTTTGAAACCTCTGGAAAAATTACCAGCATCGAATTTACGGAAGGTAGTTTCGTATCAAAGGGGCAGTTGCTGGCCAAAGTGAACGACAGCCAGCTACAGGCTCAGTTGAAACGCCTAGAAGCCCAGATGCCACTGGCTGAGGACCGCGTGTTCCGCCAAAATGCCTTGCTGCAACGCGATGCGGTCAGTAAGGAAGCATACGAACAGGTAAAGACGGAACTGGCCACCCTCAATGCCGACATAGAAAATGTAAAGGCCAATATTGCCATGACGGAACTCCGCGCTCCGTTTGACGGTATCATCGGATTGCGACAGGTCAGTCTGGGAGCCTATGCCTCTCCGACTACGGTCATTGCCAAGCTGACTAAAATCACTCCGTTGAAAGTAGAGTTTGCCGTGCCGGAACGTTATGCCCGACAGATTCAGAAAGGTACCAACCTGACCTTTAAAATTGAAGGACGGCTGGAAACTTTCAATTCGCAAGTATATGCCACTGAGTCACGTATCAATGAGGAAACACATACTCTGACCGTACGTGCCCTCTATCCGAACCGAAATGGAGAACTGCTCCCCGGACGTTATGCAGACATCGCGCTGAAACAACAGGAAATTCAAGATGCCATTGCCATCCCCTCGGAAGCCATCGTGCCGGAAATGGGAAAGAACAAGGTGTTCTTGTACCGTTCGGGACTGGCTGAACCAGTGGATGTAGAGATAGGTATCCGCACGGAAGCAGAAGTACAAATATTAAAAGGCCTGTCTGCAGGAGATACCATACTTACTTCCGGTACCTTGCAGCTACGTACCGGCATGCCGGTAATTCTTGACCAAATCAACTAACCTTCTGCCGTATGAACATATCCGAACTTAGTATACGAAGGCCGGTACTGGCCACCGTACTCACCATCATCATCCTGCTATTCGGACTGATTGGTTATACGACTTTAGGAGTACGTGAATATCCATCGGTGGATAACCCGATTATCTCAGTGACCTGCAGTTATCCGGGAGCAAATGCGGAAGTCATTGAAAACCAGATTACGGAACCTCTGGAGCAGAACATCAACGGTATTCCGGGTATCCGCTCCCTGTCGAGTACCAGCCAGCAGGGACAATGCCGTATTACGGTAGAGTTTGAGTTGTCAGTGGATTTGGAAACAGCCGCCAACGACGTACGCGACAAGGTATCACGTGCACAGCGTTACCTGCCACGCGACTGTGACCCTCCTACCGTTTCCAAAGCCGATGCGGATGCCAGCCCCATCCTGATGGTAGCCATCCAAAGCAATACCCGTTCACTGCTGGAACTGAGTGAAATAGCCGATTTAACGGTCAAGGAGCAGTTACAGACCATTCCGGATGTCAGCAGCGTATCCATCTGGGGAGAGAAACGTTACTCCATGCGCCTGTGGCTGGACCCGGTAAAAATGGCTGGTTACGGAATTACGCCTGTAGACGTCAAGAATGCCATCAACGATCAGAACCTGGAACTTCCTTCAGGAAGTATCGAAGGAAATACTATGGAGCTTACCCTGCGTACCATGGGACAGATGCATACAGCTAAAGAATTCAACAACATCATCTTAAAGGAACAGAATGGACAGGTAGTACGCTTCAGCGACATCGGGTATGCCGAATTGGGACCGGCCGACATCAAAAGCTACATGAAGATGAACGGTGTGCCCATGGTCGGTGTGGTAGTTATCCCTCAGCCGGGAGCCAACCACATTGATATTGCAGATGCCGTATACGAACGTATGGAGCAGATGCAGAAGGACTTACCCGATGACGTAGAATATACCTACGGCTTCGATAATACCCGCTTCATCCGCGCCTCCATTGCAGAAGTAGAGAGTACGGTATACGAAGCTTTTGTACTGGTTATCATCATCATTTTCCTTTTCTTGCGCGACTGGCGCGTGACACTGATACCCTGTATCGTGATTCCGGTTTCCCTAATTGGAGCATTCTTCGTGATGTACGTGGCAGGATTCTCCATCAACGTGCTTACGATGCTGGCTGTCGTCTTGTCCGTGGGACTGGTTGTGGACGATGCCATTGTTATGACGGAGAACATCTATATCCGCATCGAACGGGGAATGAAGCCTTTTGAAGCCGGTATTGAAGGAGCCAAGGAAATCTTCTTCGCCGTCATCTCTACCACCATTACACTGGCCGCTGTATTTATCCCGATTGTGTTCATGGAAGGCACTAGCGGACGTCTGTTCAGGGAATTCAGTTTCGTGGTAGCCGGTTCGGTTATCATCTCTTCTTTTGCAGCCCTGACATTCACCCCGATGCTTGCTACCAAACTTTTGAAACACAGGGAAAAGCAAAACTGGTTCTATCGGAAGACAGAGCCTTTCTTCGAAGGAATGAACCGTGTCTACTCACGTTCGCTCAACGCCTTCCTACGAAAACGTGTCATTGCCATTCCGTTTACCATCATCACACTGGTGCTCATCGGTTATTTATGGGGAGAAATACCTGCAGAAATGGCTCCGTTGGAGGACCGTTCACAAATCAATATCCGAACCCGTGCGGCAGAAGGGGCCAGCTATGAGTACATACGCGATTATACGGAAGAGATCAACACGCTGGTAGACTCAATCGTACCGGATGCCGCCTTCGTCTCCGCCCGCGTATCCAGTGGTAGCGGAAACATTCAGATTACCTTGAAAGACATCAAGGAACGCGACTATACGCAGATGCAGGTGGCCGAACAGATTTCGAAAGCCATCCGTACCCACACCAAAGCACGTTCCTTCGTACAGCAGCAATCTTCTTTCGGCGGACGAAGAGCCAGCATGCCGGTACAATACGTGCTACAGGCTGTCAGCATCGAAAAGCTACAGGAGGTTCTACCAGAGTTCCTGGCACAAGTGTACGACAACCCGACCTTCCAGATGGCCGACGTAGACTTGAAATTCAGTAGTCCGGAAATGCGTGTCACCATCAACCGCGACAAAGCGGGTACCATGGGAGTAAGCGTGCGCGACATTGGAGAAACCTTACAATACGGATTAAGCGGACAGCGTATGGGATATTTCTATATGAACGGGAAACAATATGAAATTCTCGGTCAGATTAACCGCCAACAACGCAACCAACCCGCCAATATTAAATCCATCTATATCCGCAGCGACAAGGGTGAAATGATTCAGCTGGATAACCTGGTGGAATTCATAGAAGCCGTAGCGCCTCCCAAACTGTATCACTACAACCGTTTTATCTCAGCTACGATTTCTGCCGGACTGGCTGAAGGAAAAACCATTGGTGACGGTCTGGACGAAATGGACAAGATTGCAGCCAACGTACTGGATGATACCTTCCGCACGGCTTTGTCGGGCGACTCAAAGGAATATCGTGAAAGTTCCTCCAGTCTAATGTTTGCCTTTATTCTGGCACTCGTACTGATTTACCTGATACTTTCTGCACAGTTTGAAAGTTTCAAGGACCCATTCATCATCATGCTGACTGTTCCTCTGGCCATTGCCGGAGCGTTGGTATTCATGTATTTTGGAGACATTACCATGAACATTTTCAGTCAGATTGGCATCATCATGCTGATTGGTCTGGTAGCCAAGAACGGTATTTTGATTGTAGAGTTTGCCAACCAAAAACAAGAAGCAGGCGAAGACAAGATGCAGGCCATCCGCGATGCTGCCCTTCAACGTTTACGGCCCATCCTGATGACGAGTGCTTCGACCATCCTGGGCTTGTTGCCGCTGGCTTTTGCCTCAGGAGAAGGAGCTAATCAGCGCATTGCCATGGGAGTAGCTGTAGTGGGTGGTATGTTGGTATCTACCTTCCTGACCATGTACATTGTACCTGCTATCTATTCGTATATTTCGACAAACCGTGCTAAAAAAGAAAGAAAATGAAAAAACGGCTTATTTATTTTATGATATGTTTGCTGGGAGGTGAAATAACCGCACAAGCCCAGTACACCTATACGTTAAAACAGTGCCTGGAAGAGGGACTGGCGAACAACTATTCACTTCGCATTACCCGCAACGAGGAGCAGATAAGTAAAAACAATGCGACGTTAGGAAATGCCGGTTACTTGCCCACGGTGGATCTGACTGCCGGATATACCGGAAATGCAGACAACAGCAATACGCAGGCACGGGCTACAGGTGAAACTACCAAGCTTCGTGGTGTGTATGACCAGACCTTGGATGCTGGAGTAGATTTGAACTGGACCATCTTTGACGGCTTCAACATCAGCACCACTTACAAACAACTGAAAGAACTGGAACGTCAAGGTGCCACCAACACCCGAATTGCCATTGAAGACTTCATTGCCAGTCTTACTGCGGAGTATTATAATTACATCCAGCAGGAAATTCGCTTGAAAAACTTCCGTTATGCTGTGTCGCTGTCCAGAGAACGCCTGCGTATCGTAGAAGAACGTTATCATATCGGAAATTTCTCCCGACTGGACTATCAGCAGGCCACCGTCGACTTTAATGCTGACCGTGCGCAGTATATCAAACAAAGAGAGCTGGTACACACCTCGCGTATCAATCTCAATGAGCTGATGGCCGTCAAGGACATGGACCGCCCACTCAGTGTAAAAGATTCTGTGATTGACGTAAACGAAAGCCTGGAATTCAATGATTTGTGGGAAGGGGCCCTTCAAACCAATGCCTCCTTATTACAAGCTGACCAAAATACCGTATTGGCTCAGTTGGATTATAAAAAAATATTGTCACGTAATTATCCGTACGTACGACTGAATGCAGGTTACGGATACACCCTCAACAAATACGACGTAAATGCCACACGCCAACGAAGCAACTGGGGATTCAGCGGAGGCGTCACTATCGGATTCAACATCTTCGACGGTAACCGGAAACGGGAAAAACGAAATGCCAGCCTGGCCATCCGCAATGCACAATTTGCCCGCGATGAACTGGAACAAAGCTTACGGGCCGACCTTAGCAACCTGTGGCAGGCTTACCGAAACAACCTTCGCTTGCTGGAACTGGAACGTCAAAACTTGATTTCAGCCAAGGAGAATCATGAAATCGCCAAAGAACGCTACCTGCTGGGCGACTTATCGGGTATTGAAATGCGTGAAGCGCAAAAAAGCCTACTCGATGCCGAAGAACGAATTCTTTCTGCCGAATACGATACCAAGATGTGCGAAATCTCTTTACTACAGCTCAGCGGAAAGGTTACACAATATCTGAAATAAGATATTCAGTAATTTTTCCTACCTTTGTCGGACAATAAAAAACAGACAAAGAAATGGGGCTTTTTATTCGAAAAAGTATAGAGGCTTTACAAGCAGAAGCTAAAGAAACTGGAAGTGGTACCCTCAAACGGGTGCTGGGTCCTGTTAGTCTGGTAGCCCTTGGGGTAGGCGTAATCATCGGAGCCGGATTATTTTCAATAACGGGAACCGTAGCAGCTTCTTATACCGGACCAGCCATCACACTTTCCTTTATCATTGCAGCTATCGGCTGTTGTTTTGCCGGACTCTGTTATGCAGAATTTGCTTCCATGATTCCTGTATCCGGAAGTGCCTATACCTACTCCTATGCCACCATGGGAGAGCTTATTGCCTGGATTATCGGATGGGACTTAGTATTGGAGTATACTGTAGCAGCTACCACTGTCAGTATCAGTTGGAGCCGCTACATGACCGTATTCCTGCAAGGAGTAGGTATTGATTTACCCCATGCATTCACAGCATGCCCATGGGACGGGGGCATTGTCAATATTCCTGCTATGATTATCGTGGTCCTCATGAGCTTAATTCTGATGCGAGGTACCGCCGGAAGTTCTTTCTTTAACGGACTGATTGTATTTCTGAAAATAGCTGTCATCCTGATTTTTGTAATACTAGGCTGGCAGTTTATTCAAAATGACAACTATACTCCTTACATTCCAGCTAATACGGGTACATTAGGAGAATTCGGCGTTTCCGGCATTTTCCGTGGAGCAGCGATTGTCTTTTTCGCCTTCTTGGGATTCGATGCGGTAAGCACAGCAGCGCAGGAAACCAAAAATCCGAAACGGGATATGCCTATCGGTATTTTAGTATCCTTATTGGTCTGCACCATCTTATATATTCTCTTTGCACATGTCATGACAGGAGTAGCCCACTATACCGATTTCAGCGGACAGGTGGGAATTGCTCCGGTAGCTGTAGCCATTGAAAAGATGGGGCATCCCGATGCCACAGGCATCATACAACCCGCTTATCCATGGTTGAACAAAGCCATCATTCTGGCTATTCTGTTCGGATATTGCTCGGTAATCATGGTCACCCTGCTCGGACAAAGCCGTGTATTCCTGAGCATGAGCCGCGACGGTCTTTTGCCACCGTTCTTCTCCAAAATCAACCAACGCTTCCGTACACCCGTACACAGCAACTGCCTGTTTATGATAGTCGTCAGCCTGTTGGCGGGATTTATCCCAGCACAAGTAGCAGGAGAAATGACCAGTATCGGTACACTTTTGGCATTCACCTTAGTCTGTGCTGCCATCCTGATTGTACGCAAGACCATGCCTGATGTGCCCCGCGCTTTCAAGACTCCCTTCGTACCCTTCGTTCCAATTATGGGCATCCTCACCTGCATGTGCATGATGAGCTTCCTGCCGGCCGATACATGGATACGCCTGGTGCTGTGGATGCTTGTCGGACTGGATGTCTATGCTTCATACGGAATCTATCACAGCAAACTGGAGTATGGTCAAAAGCACCGTAAAGGAGATATTGTATTAAACCTGACCGGACTTCTTTTGTCTATTCTGAGTGTGATTACCGGACTATGGCATCAGCAAACCGTAGGATGGGATGCAGACAAAACCCTGCTGACCATTTCTTTTGTGTTTGCCTTCACACACTGCGCTTTTTACATGTGGCGAATTTGGAAACACCCACACAATCGGGCCAAAGTTTCTTAAAAGAAGTTATAAAAAATCGTCAGGAACAGAAAAAACGAATAATAAACCACAACCAGCATATAAAAAAGCAGTTATTTTACAGCGATTTATACTATTATGGATAAAAATATATTATACACGGCCATTCAGGCCGCCCTTGCTGCAGGAGCAGAAATTATGTCTGTTTATACAGACCCGAAAGCAGATTTTGAAATAGAAAAAAAAGCGGATAATTCTCCGCTGACCATTGCCGACCGCAAGTCGCATGCAATCATTGCTCAAGCACTGGCTGCGACTCCTTACCCCGTTTTGAGCGAAGAAGGAGCTAAAATCACCCCAGAAGAAAGACAACAATGGAAAGAATTGTGGGTAGTCGATCCATTAGACGGTACTAAAGAGTTTATCAAACGTAACGGAGAATTTACCGTAAACATTGCCTATGTAAAGAATGGTTGTCCTGAAGCTGGAGTCATTTACATTCCGGTAAAGCAGGAACTTTATTTTGCCGACATTGAACTGGGAGCCTACAAAATCAAAGACATTACCGATATAGAAGCTTATCCGTCGCTGGATGCACTGATGGAGCAAGCCGAACGTCTGCCGTATGCTAACCGGACAGACGATACATTTGTCATCGTAGCCTCACGCTCACACCTGACTCCTGAAACGGAAGCTTACATCCATGAAATGCAGCAAAAACATGCACATGTGGAAACAATTTCCAAGGGAAGTTCGTTAAAGCTATGCCTCATTGCCGAAGGAAATGCCGACGTATATCCTCGTTTTGCTCCTACTATGGAGTGGGATACTGCAGCCGGACATGCCATTATCCGTGCTTCCGGGAAGGAAGTATACCAGGCAGGAAAGACAGAACCGCTACAATACAATAAAACAGATCTGCTGAACCCCTGGTTCATTGCAGAATAACCCACTAATTTATGTCTATCGAGATTATCATCGTACTTCTTTCACTTGTGGCCATGCTGACCGCATTGATTATGGATAAGATGCGTCCGGGAATGATTCTGTTCTCGGTGGTTGTCATTTTCCTTTGTACGGGTATTCTTACCCCTAAAGAAATGCTGGAAGGCTTCAGCAACAAAGGTATGATTACCGTCGCCATGCTGTTTCTGGTAAGTGAAGGTGTCCGCCAGAGCGGTGCCTTGACTCAGCTTATCAAGAAGCTGCTTCCTCAGGAAAAGACTTCCGTATTCAAGGCTCAAGTACGTATGTTGCCAAGTATTGCCTTCATTTCGGCATTTCTGAACAATACACCGGTTGTTGTCATTTTTGCCCCCATCATCAAACGCTGGGCCAACTATGTCAAGCTTCCGGCCACTTACTTCCTGATACCTCTTTCGTATGTAACAATTTTAGGAGGTATTTGTACCCTGATAGGAACTTCTACCAACCTGGTGGTACACAGCATGATTCTTGATGCAGGAATGAAAGGGTTCAGCATGTTCGAACTAGGAAAAGTAGGTATCTTCATCGCATTAGCCGGTATCATCTATCTGTTTCTATTTTCTAAGAAACTATTACCAGCTAACCGCCCGGAAACGACGAATGAAGACGATAACGATTCCTCCCTACACCTTGTAGAAGCCGTTATCGGTCCCCGATTTCCGGGTATCAACAAAAGAGTTCGTGAATTTGATTTCAAGCGCCATTATGGAGCTGAAATCAAGGAACTTCGCCGTAGCGGACGTACCTATACCGATTTGAATGAAGTAAGCTTCCGAGAAGGAGATACACTGGTAGTACTAACCGATGACAGCTTTATCCAAACATGGGGAGAATCATCTGTCTTCCTTATGCTGGCCAACGGAAAGGAATACGAACCTGCCGGCAAGAAGAAACGCTGGTTTACCCTTTTCCTACTCTTGTTCATGATTGTAGGGGCCACCGTAGGCGAACTGCCAGGTATCGAGCAATACCTTCCTGAAGGTATCAAACTGGATATGTTCTTCTTCGTATCCATCACAACAGTCATTATGGCGTGGAGCAAAATATTCCCACCACAGAAGTATACCAAATATATTTCATGGGATATTCTGATTACAATTGCCTGTGCTTTCGCTATTAGCAAAGCCATGGAAAATTCAGGAGTAGCGGATTTATTGGCTGGATATATCATCAGCCTGAGTCACGATTATGGTCCCTACGTATTGCTGGCCGTACTGTTTATCATTACGAATATCTTTACAGAACTGATAACCAACAATGCGGCGGCGGCACTCGCTTTCCCCATCGCCTTATCCCTCTCCACCCAGTTAGGCGTCAACCCGATGCCCTTCTTCGTGGTCATCTGCATGGCAGCCTCAGCCAGTTTCTCCACCCCTATCGGCTATCAGACCAACCTGATTGTACAAGGTATCGGAAACTACAAGTTCACCGACTTCGTCCGTATCGGATTACCGCTGAACATAATCACGTTCCTGATTTCCGTTTTCCTCATCCCGCTGATATGGCCGTTTTAAAACTAATTTAAATACGCTTTAAAATATGAACAACCAAGAAACAAATCATATCTATCCTATATTCGACCGCATGTTAGGTCGTGCCGACAAGGAAGAATTGCTGAAACAACACGGACTCATGATCTGGTTTACCGGACTAAGCGGTTCTGGCAAAAGTACCATCGCTATTGCCCTGGAACGTGAGCTACAGCAGCGCGGCCTGCTATGCCGTATCCTGGATGGCGACAACATCCGCAGCGGTATCAACAATAACTTAGGATTCTCGGCAGAAGACCGTGTAGAAAACATTCGCCGCATTGCAGAAGTCGGTAAGCTGTTCGTCGATACCGGCATCATCACTCTGGCCGCTTTTATCAGCCCCAATAATGAGATACGTGAAATGGCTGCCGGAATTATCGGAAAAGAGGATTTCTTAGAAATCTACGTCAGCACGCCGTTAGAAGAATGCGAACGTCGTGACGTAAAAGGTCTCTATGCCAAGGCACGCCGTGGAGAAATCAAGAACTTCACCGGCATCTCTGCCCCGTTCGAAGCACCGACCCATCCGGCTCTTTCACTCGACACGTCGAAATTATCCCTTAAAGAATCTGTTGACCAGCTGCTCGACTTGATTCTTCCGAAAGTAATCAAAAAATAAACATATATAACCATGCAAGAAGAATACAATTTAAGCCACCTGAAAGAACTCGAAGCCGAGTCTATTCACATTATTCGTGAGGTGGCTGCCGAATTTGAAAATCCGGTAATGCTATACAGTATCGGAAAAGACTCATCCGTCATGGTCCGTCTGGCTGAAAAAGCCTTCGCTCCGGGAAAAGTACCTTTTCCACTGATGCACATCGACTCTAAATGGAAATTCAAGGAAATGATTCAGTTCCGTGATGAATATGCCAAGAAATACGGCTGGAACCTGATTGTAGAAAGCAACATGGAAGCTTTCAAAGCAGGCGTAGGTCCCTTCACTCACGGAAGTAAAGTACATACCGACCTGATGAAGACACAGGCCCTGCTCCATGCTCTCGACAAATATAAATTTGACGCTGCCTTCGGTGGGGCACGCCGTGACGAAGAGAAATCACGTGCTAAGGAACGTATCTTCTCTTTCCGTAACGAATTCCACCAGTGGGATCCTAAAAACCAGCGTCCGGAACTCTGGGACATCTACAATGCCCGTATCCGCAAAGGTGAAAGCATCCGTGTATTCCCATTGAGCAACTGGACAGAACTAGACATCTGGCAATATATCCGCCTTGAAAATATTCCAATCGTACCGCTGTATTTCGCCAAAGAACGCCCGGTAGTCAATATGGACGGACAGCTAATTATGCCCGACGATGACCGTCTGCCGGAAAAATACCGCGACAAGATTGAAATGAAGAAAATCCGTTTCCGTACCTTAGGGTGCTGGCCGCTGACAGGAGCCATTGAAAGCGAAGCCGATACCATCGAAAAGATTGTAGAGGAAATGATGACTACCACCAAGAGTGAACGTACTACCCGTGTCATCGACTTCGACCAGGAAGCCAGTATGGAACAAAAGAAACGTGAAGGATATTTTTAATTACGCAACAACATGGAAGAATTAGATAAAAGCAAATCAGGCAACCCGATGGAAGGAGAAGCCAGAGGCAAGATGTCCATCGAAGAATTCCTGGCAAAAGATGAACAAAAAGACCTGCTCCGTTTCCTGACCGCAGGTTCAGTAGACGACGGTAAATCTACACTAATCGGTCGTCTGCTGTTCGATAGTAAGAAATTGTATGAAGACCAGCTCGACGCTTTGGAACGCGACAGCAAGCGTATGGGAAATGCCGGTGAACACATCGACTATGCCCTGCTACTCGACGGACTGAAAGCTGAACGTGAACAAGGTATCACTATCGATGTGGCTTACCGTTATTTCTCTACCAACAACCGTAAGTTCATCATTGCCGACACTCCGGGACACGAACAATACACCCGTAACATGATTACTGGTGGTTCTACCGCCAACTTGGCAGTCATCCTAGTTGATGCCCGTACCGGTGTCATCACACAGACCCGCCGCCACACTTATCTGGTATCTCTGTTAGGTATCAAGCACGTGGTATTGGCTGTCAACAAGATGGACTTGGTTGACTACTCAAAAGAAGTATTCGACAAGATTGTAGCAGAATATACCGCTTTCATCTCCCCGTTAGGAGTCCCCGACGTACAGTGCATTCCACTTTCAGCCCTTGAAGGTGACAATGTAGTAGAAAAATCAGATCGTACTCCATGGTACGAAGGTCCAGCCTTGCTGGAATTCCTTGAAACCGTACATATCGGTAACGACCATAACCTGAACGACTTCCGCTATCCGGTACAATATGTACTCCGCCCGAACCTCGACTTCCGTGGTTTCTGTGGGAAAGTGGCTTCCGGCGTCATCCGCAAAGGTGATGAAGTAGTAGCTCTTCCTTCTGGCAAGCGTTCTCACGTGAAAAGTATCGTGACCTATGACGGCGAACTCGACTATGCCTTCCCACCTATGTCTGTAACCCTGACACTGGAAGACGAAATCGATGTATCCCGTGGTGAAATGCTGGTACACCCGGACAACATGCCGTTGGTTGGACGTAACTTCGAAGCTATGCTCGTATGGATGGACGAAGAAAAAATGGACATGGAAAAATCGTTCTTCCTGAAACAGACCACCAATACCAGCCGTACCCGTATCGACAACATCAAGTACAAGGTAGATATCAACACCATGGAACACCTGTCTGTAGAAAACGGACGTCTGACCAAGGAAGATGTTCCTATGCAACTCAACCAGATAGCCCATGTGGTACTGACTTCTTCAAAGGAACTGTTCTTCGACCCATATACAAAGAACAAAACGACCGGTGCCTTTATCCTGATTGACCCAATTACCAACAACACCAGTGCAGTAGGTATGATTATCAATCAGGTGGCCGACAAAGACATGCACAACCAGATGGAACTGCCTGTCCTCAACCTGCCGAAACTGGGAATCGCTCCAGAGCACTACGAAGCCATTGAACGTGCCGTAAAAGAACTGGAACGTCAAGGTATTGCTGTGGAAATAAAGAAATAAATCCTTCGGGAAAATAGAAACACTCTTAACACACGGTAAGGTATGAATAAAAAATTCACAGCTCTCGCAATGGCAGCACTTTTGGTTCACATGGACGCTTCTGCCTTTATTCACGCAATGGAAATTTCAGCAGAAACTTATACTTCTGCCAATGAAAGCCATCAATGGAAAGGCAAAAAAGTAGCTTTTCTGGGCGACTCCATTACAGACAAGCAACGAATCGGTACACAAAAGTGCTACTGGGAGTACTTAACAGAAATGCTAGGAATCGAAGCTTTCTCATACGGCATCAATGGAAATCAGATGGATGGTTTGCTAAAGCAGGCACAACTGCTTCTGCAAGAACACGGACAAGAAACAGATGCTATCATCGTTTTTGCCGGAACCAATGATTTTAATGCAGGAGTTCCCATCGGTAAATGGTTCGAAGAAGTAAAACGTGATGCTCCTATGCCGAACGGGAAGAAAGCAGAAAGAACTTACCGTGAGATGAGCACAGATACAGACACATTCTGCGGACGTATAAACAGACTGATGGATTATCTGAAAACGAATTTCCCAACCCAGCAAATCATTTTGCTTACGCCTCTGCATCGAGGATTTGCACAATTTGGAAACAACAATGTACAACCAGAAGAAGCCTTCACCAACAGCAAAGGCTTATTCATAAGTGATTACGTGCAAACAATCAAAGAAGCCGGAAATGTTTGGGCTGTACCCGTCATCGATTTGAATAGTCTAAGCGGCCTATACCCCATGAATGATTCCCATGTACCTTATTTCCACAATGGAGAGACAGACCGACTTCATCCCAATGCAGAAGGCCACAAACGGATGGCCAAGACACTGATGTATCAGATGATGGCCCTCCCTTCTTCATTTAAGTAAAAAGAATAAAGACCAAGAAACAATAAAACAAAACGTAAGAAATGGGATTACTTGAATTCAACAAACTCCCCATCAATACTTTAGTGGGAGCCGACTGGAAGACCTTCAACCAGATAACCGCCGGTCGTACCATCGATCCTGCGTATAAAGGAAAATACCGCCTGACCAAGGCTGTATGCCGCCTGTTATCTACACTGGCTCCCCTGCAGGACAAACGTTACGAAAAGCTGTTGGCCGACAAGCCACTGGAACATGATCCTGTATTTATCCTCGGACACTGGCGCAGTGGAACCACGTTCATGCACAACGTATTCTCTTGCGACAAGCACTTCGGCTATAATACTACCTATCAAACAGTATTCCCGCACCTGATGATGTGGGGACAGCCTTTCTTCAAAAAGAACATGAGCTGGCTGATGCCGGACAAACGCCCGACAGACAACATGGAACTGGCCGTAGACCTTCCGCAAGAAGAAGAATTTGCCTTGGCTAACATGATGCCCTACACGTACTATAACTTCTGGTTCCTACCTAAACACATGCAGGAATATGCCGATAAGTACCTGTTGTTCGATGACATCAGCGAGGCCGAACTGAAAGTGTTTGAAGAAACCTTTACCAAACTCATCAAGATTTCTTTGTGGAACACCCACGGTACACAGTTCCTCAGCAAAAATCCGCCGCATACCGGACGTGTGAAAGAGCTGGTAAAAATGTTCCCTAACGCAAAATTCATCTACCTGATGCGTAACCCGTACACCGTATTTGAATCTACACGCAGTTTCTTCACCAACACCATTCAACCGCTGAAACTGCAGGACATCAGCAATGAAGAACTGCAAGAGAACATTCTTTCGGTTTATGCCAAATTGTACCACAAGTATGAAGCCGACAAGAAGTTCATTCCGGAGGGCAACCTGGTAGAAGTCCGCTTTGAAGACTACGAAACCAATGCTTATGACATGACGCAGGAAATCTACCAAAAACTGCAGATTCCAGGCTTTGAAGACGCTCGTGCCGACATCGAAGCTTATGTCAACAAAAAGAAAGGCTACAAGAAAAACAAATACCAATACAAGCCTGAGACGGTAGAACTGGTAGAAAAGAACTGGTCGTTCGCCTTGGAGCAGTGGGGGTATAAATTGTAAGAACAACAATAAAAAATCCGTTTCCAGTTTTATCGATAAACTGGGAACGGATTTTTTATGCTCTGTAATGAAGCACACATCTAGAAATAAATTCAAATATAGTACAAAGTAAACATATCAGTAAGACTTTATCTATATCTATACACATCTGGATATAAAGGACTTATATTTCTTTTCTCAACTACCCGTACTACAGTCTTAGTCTGCCCCATAGGAAGAATCCTAAGATTATCAAAATAAGGAGTACTCACACGATATTTTTGTAATGGCGCCATCAAGCCCGCCATACCATGAAGGTAACAATCAGATACTGTTCTCAAAACTTCTTTACCATCAACAAATCCTATTAATTCATTACCAAGAAAACGTAATTTCAACGAATGCCATTCACAAGCATTTATACCCTCAATCTCAGCAGTCGCTAAAACATATTCTCCTCCAACTTCTACATCTGTACGGGCAAGAATCATGGCTTGTTGCTCAGCATCACCAATAAGTTCCTTCTGGTCTTTTTTCCCCTTAGAAATAACTAAAGAACAATTTCCCTTGTCATCTAACTTCAGATAATAACCTTTAGCCCAAATACCATATCCAGAGCCAACATCACACAATCGCCCCATTACAGCCGCCTCATCTTGCGGATTCAAATAAACATCTGCACTCACCTCATAATCCGTCCATGCAGAATCACCTAAAATTGTATAATGATGCCATTCTGGAGCCCAACTGAGTGTATGTTCACCTACAACCTGTCGAATACATTGACCTCTATGATCTGGACGTTCTACGAGTTCGAAACAACCTATTATATCAGCCGTATAATGTGGCAAGTACCCCCATTCTACAGGATGTGAATAACTATCAAAATCATCTTCATAAGGAATAGGGAAAGGAGTTGACAAAGGAATATGAGAGCCCCCCCCCTTCTGCTGCCCCGTTGTGGTAGAAATAGAGTAAACAGAATTGGGCTTGAGAGTTATACTGTAATATCCATTTTGAGGAGTAATATCTTCCACACGAATAAATTGCTTCTTAGAGTCACTATACCATACACAAAGTTTATTTGTAGACAATCCACCCGCTACTTTAACTTTTACAACCTGAGGCCTTTCCGCATCTTTCGTTTCGAAAATAATGCTGTAATCACCTGTTTCAGGTTCCCCTAATGTAACCATACTACCCCCTTGTTCAAGATTTACACATCCATCATCCACATATCTCCAACCCACCTGAGTGAATTGTCCATAATGGGCATACCCCCATAGGGCTTCACGAATCTCATAGTTTCCACTCCAAGGTTCACGAGCCAATATCATAGCCGGGTCACAACTATAAGGTTCCAATGGATAAACTCCTGCTATATCATACCAATTAATAATTTTGGTAGCACCACTAATAATGTAATTCTCATTAAAACACTTCACAATACTAATCAATGCATCAAAACCTTTTCGATAAACATGATCTTCTGTATTCCAAATCGGTTTTCCCATATCCTCAATCATTTTCCTCTGCTCCTTTGTTAATTGAATTTCACTAAAGGTATGAGCACTTACAATATCAAGAGCTCCTCTTAATTCTTTGTCAGCCTGCATGTCATCTAAGAAATTCATCTTAGAACTCCCCCAATTATCAAAGCCATGCAATTTTACATCTCGGAAACCTTTTTCATCCATGGCCTTCCTAAGTTCTTTAACAAATTCATAACTGACACCTTTTTCATTATGACACCCTATTGCATCCAAATTGAGACCATGCACTCGACGTAAACCCAATAACCAAGAAATATAATAGTCTACCATCTTCTGTGACCAAAAATTCTCAACCCATGCAGGAGTACTCCAGGCCGTTCCATCAAGAGTAAGAAGCGGATTACGCTTTTTTGCCTCTTGCATGATCCACCAAATATAACCTCGCCTATAATTAAAATCACCCAAATAATGACTATGACTAGGCATTGAACCTTGAGTAGAATTACCATCACCTGGTATCTCTACAAGCAACGAGCTGACAGAAGCTCCAAACATCGGTTTATAAACCATGTCCATAATTTCATTACGTTGACGTTCTGGATAATCCTTCAACAAGACAGAGGTAGCTCCTCCACCATTCACAATCCCTATACCATCAAAGCGTTTACCTGTACTTCTATCACTCAGACAAACGGTTTGCTGAGCCATAACTACCGAAAAAAAATTAATATAAAGCAAGAAATGGAATACCAATCCTCTTCTATTTTTCTTTAATGCCATCTTTATCATAAATATATGAATTTCAACCTTATTGATAAATAAAAATAGTTAAATACTTAATTTACCAAAGAATCTTTCATATCGCTTTTTAGTTTTATCTAAAAATCCCAGACCTATAGAAAAAAACATCGCAATAATTATATAAATAACATATACGATTTTATACCCTTATCGCTATATTCTCCATATTCAACAATATATTTATTCACTCCTATTTAACGCCAAATTACTTATCACCAATTGATCTAAGATTATGCCCTCATCCAATGCTTTAATCTCTATACGATGCCTTTCAACTCCTGAAGATATTGGCAGGACAACCCTCCTATATGCCTGATTACGCAATACATTTTCTTTCCATTCTTCACTACGTCCTTTAGTTTCATAATGAATAGGGGCAGTTTCCTTCCCATCCAAAGCTACAGTAAAGCGTAAATGTTCTCCTTCTACCGGATGAGAGGGTAAAAAATAAAGTTCAATACCTATTGAATCTGAGTCTATCTTCGGGAAATTAAAATTAATACCCTTACCTTTAGGTATATTTACAGCCTTTCCTTCATATCCCAATCCTTCACAAGGAATGAAACTACCAGAATTACATTCCGAAGCATTCCACATACAAACGATATCACTTCTTTCTTCTTTCATAGGTTTTGAAACTGAAGCACGTTTCACTTTATCAAAAACAGACAAATTACGGGGTTTGAAATCCATCATACAATTCCACTTCCCTTTATTCAATATACCCGCATTATAAATCCTAGTCAATGATACAATACTGTCATACGCCGCGTCACTCTTATCCCACCCCATTTCACCGTGACGTGCAAACTGAGCAAAAATCATCTTCTTATTCATCTCGACAGCACTTTGTACAGGATATTTTACCAATTGAAAAAACGCATCCTTTCGATTATCCGGAATTTGAGAGTTTATTATCTGAACCTTATCCGAAAGTTCGTTGTAATCTTCCACACGCTGCTTAAGATAAGCTGAGTTCCAGGGCAAATCCTTTACCGTCTGAAAATATTCAGAATTATGATATTCTTCTACGCGGGTATTTCCCATAAACTCAGGCTTCCTAATATAAGCCAAACGATAATGTTCATTCATGACAGGACATAATGTTTTACCTATTGACTCACCGAACTCTCTTTTTAAAAAACTTTCTAAATGAGTCCCAACTCCACCTTTTGCAACTTTTTCTATATCCCAAGCCATATCCAAGAACAATTCTATTTGATATTCTGCAGGTTTAATATCACCCACATTAAGAATCCACATTTTTTGTATTCCACGGTCGTAAGCTAATTTCATTTGCTGGAAAAGCAGATAAGGACTGAATGTACCTAGCCAAAGATAATCGTGAGGACGTCCCCAATAAGAAACATGATAATACACACCATTACCACCTTTTCTGGCACGTTCTTCAACCGTTGGAAAATGACGAATATACCCATAATTATCATCACACCACATTAAAGTCACATCTTCAGGGACTTGCAATCCTGAATTGTATATATCTAGCACTTCTTTATATGGAATAAAAACTTGTGGTACCTTTGTAATGTCCGGATTAACATATTTCTGCAATAATGTTCTTTGATCCACCAATACACGCTCCAGCACCTTACGTTGTTCCTCTATGGTTTTTGCGCCATTCATTTGCCCGTCATGTACTCCGCGCATTCCTATTGTATAAAGAATATCTTGTTTTGAGACCTCCTTAACACGTTCCTCCCAGAATTTATATACTTCATTAAGATTGTTTACATAATCGTACTCCCCCTTTCCCCGTCTGTGCCACTCCACAGCAGTACTTGAAGCCATAGGCTCACAATGAGAGCCTCCAATATAAATCCCGTATTTCTCAGCCATCTCCCGGTTCCCTTCCGTAA
Source organism: Phocaeicola plebeius DSM 17135 (assembly GCF_000187895.1). Taxonomy (GTDB): domain Bacteria; phylum Bacteroidota; class Bacteroidia; order Bacteroidales; family Bacteroidaceae; genus Phocaeicola; species Phocaeicola plebeius. The sequence continues at coordinate 120,010 of NZ_DS990123.1, forward strand.
GGAAAAAAGGTTCCGTACACTCATGCATGGCTGGCCAATAATAATTGGCACGTAAGCGAAGCATCAGTTCAAAGATTCTCTCGTTAGTGCGCGGTCCAATTCTTCCCGGTTTATACCAAGGCTCATAGTTTAAACTGCTCCATTGCATCAGGCCCCAGTCTTCATCGTTTATAAAAATTCCTCTATATTCAACAGAGGGTGATTGAACCATCTCAAAGTCTTCCGGAAGTTCAAAAAAATCTCTTTTTCTTGGAGTCACATCAGCCCACCACTCCCAAGGGGAAACACCTATCATACGAGAAAGCTCCATAATACCATAAGCAGTACCATGCCTGTCACTTCCTACTACTAACAATTTACTGTCTGGCAATACCTTTATCATGAAGCCCTGCTTTTTCCCTTTTAAGGAAGAAAGATTTACTTGCAAAGATGCCATCAAAGGATTATTCTTACCCATAGTAGCCACAATGATGTTTCCTTGTGATTCTGAGATTCGAACACTATCAGAGAAAACATTCCTATAATCACGTTTAAATAACTCCAATGCCTGCCATACCACATTTTTTTCGTTTGGATTACAGGCTATATTTATAGGATTTCCTGTAAATATTTTAAATTGTGCCCATAAAAACTGGGTTATGATACACATAAATAAAGTAAGAATATATTTTTTCATCATTATTCCTCCTCAAAATATAAAATTTGATTGATACTCACAAAAGTTCCTTTGCTACCATAAACTCGTTTTGTCTTATCTGACCAAATAGGTCGGATACCTGTAACTTCTACAGAAATAGTATATTCTCCTTTTTCCATCACAGGAGTAATAACACGGATTGCCTTCTCTGAATATTTACTATAAAAATCTATTAAAGAACTGTATACGGTATCTCTTTTCTCATTTATCACATTAACACGAGCATAACCACCCCAAGGAGTAGACTCTCCTATGATAGCAGCACGTGTTCCTCGAAACGAGGCCGATAATACACTTCCTTTCACGTCTGATTTTATTTTATCTTTTACAATGTACCAATAGTTATCAGCGTAAATCTGCTTTTTCTCTATTTGTAAACTACCATTCAACGGATTTATGGGTTTAAGTTTATTAATATCCCAAGCCTGCCAATATTCAGGTATGGATACCTTAGTGCCTTCTACCTGTAAAGGCATCCATACATAAGTTGCAGCAGAGGCCTGATGAGGGTAAGACCAGCGATCTCCCATAAATATCGGTATTGTATCCTTACCACATCTTAAAGGAAAAACAAAAGTCGTTTGAGAATTATAAGTCAGTTTTCCTTCAGGACAAAATAATCCACGTTTAGTCCATGGACCTTCAATTTTCGGAGCTGTAAAATAAAAATTATCATTTTTTTCCCAACTAGTCAAGTTCGAATAAAGTAAATAATACATGTTATCTTTCTTGAACATAGCTGGAGATTCACCAGCACCTTCGATATACGCGACCTCTTTTTCCACTGACTTGTAATCCTCACTGAGACGGTAAATCGGACCATGATGTATTAATAAGTAGCCTTTACCATCAGAATCTTGGAATGTTCCCATATCCCAGCGTTTAACAGGTTTCCCATTATAGAGTAACGGTCCTTTCAATTGATAGTCTCCCGTTATAGTTTTACAAGTGGCAAGTCCGATGTAAGGGTCTTTATAATTCATGTCATCGGCATGCATCAACATAATGTACTCACCCGTTTTAGGACATTTCATAACTTTTACCCGTTCACCCACCCGGTTAGGTCCTAATATTCCATCTTGTTGAACTTTCAGTACTACATTTTCGAACTTCCAGTTCACCAAATCACTTGATGAATAGCAGGCAAAACCTGGGAATGCATTGCTTTTATCTGATTTCCATTCTCCAAATAGATAAAATCTTCCATTTTCTTCTATAATACAAGCACCATGTGCATTGACAATATCACCATTATTATCGAACCATGGGACTCCATTGACAATTAAATTCTTCTGTGCAAAAGCTATCCCCCCACACAAAAAATACAACAAGATAAATAAACATTTCATCATCTATTAACTATACACCAAACATTTCTCTTCAGAATGAAGTAATTGAAGTTTTAACACAATCAATCATATATATTCTAATTAGAACGATAATAACACCTCAAAGAAGGGAGAACCTTTACAATTTCAGAAGCTACAATACCTGCTATCACACGCGCACCATAGACATTAAGATGAGTATTGTCTATTTTCCCTTTTGGATATTGTTTATATTTTCCTTTAGGTATCCACATAAACAGTTTCTTCGATTCTTCCGGCCCTAGGCTAGAAACTAATTGGTAAGTCAAATCTGCCATATCCACAAAAGGAACATTCTCTTCCTCTGCTATTCTTCGAGGTGATTTAATATACTCTCCATGTGAATCAACCAGTATATTTCCCTCCTTTTCATAAATATATTGATGCGGAGTTTCCAAAGTTGGAGGATAATTACGCCTCACAATAGAATTTAATAAGATAGGAGTTGCTCCCTTCTCACGAGTATCATGTATAAATCGTCTTAAATTATTATCAAATGTTTTACCTGGAACTGTGTGTAAAGCTGAATCTGTTTTTTCATCGTTATGCCCAAATTGTATGACAACATAATCATTAGGCTTTAGCTCCTCTAGAACTTTCTCCCAACGACCTTCGTTGATAAAACTTAATGTACTTCGTCCACAGGCTGCATGATTTTTTATATTTATATCATCAGTAAAAAAGAGAGAAAGCATTTGTCCCCATCCCCTTTCTATCTTTTCAGTTTTAATATCTCTATCAGCCATAGTAGAATCACCAATCATAAAAATGGTAATTTTACATTCTTCCTTTATTGTAAAAGCTGAAAACATCAAACAGACTAGCAATCCCAATATATTTATCCTCATATTTATATCAATTATATTTTCACTTTGTGCATAATTCTCCTGTCTTTATTTTCCTTGCATATTAACATTATTCAAACATAACACTATTTCCCTCTTATCTAGTACATACCTATAATTACATATAAATACAATCTACAATGTCTAAATTCCTCTTTTAAGAGAAATAACATCGACATAATAACTGAAAATACGACAAGCTCTCGAAAGTTTATTGAAAAACAATAAACTTTCGAGAAAACAGTCTCATAAAAGAGATAAAGACTCTTATAAATCCCTATATTTATTTTCCAAACTTATTTCAAGTCCGATAAACAGGCATATAACAAATTAATATCCAGGATTTTGAACAATTTCACCATCTGTCTGGTCTATTACAGATTGAGGAATAGGACGTACTAATATATGCTCATCCATCTTATTATCACGTGCTGCTAAATTATTATGAGCCAAAGTACGTTCTATCAACTTACCTGTACGTTTCAAGTCCATCCATCGTTTATATTCTCCCACAAGTTCACGGGCACGCTCATCCAAAATGAAATCAATATTCACATCAGAAGGAGTAATCGTCATTTCGGTATCATGACCTGCTATAGCAGCCCGCTGACGTACACTATTCAAACGTTCTGCCGCATGCTTCGTATCTCCCATCTGATAATAAGCTTCTGCTGCCATTAAATATGTATCAGCTAAACGAAACAGAAAAATATCCTTCGTACTAGTATAACTTGTATTATTCAATGGAAAAGTTGAGTTGGGATCATAAAACATCCAAACCATCGGACACATACCTGAACCACCGATATTCTCAATATCTTGCGTCCAATGGTCTTTTGTCACAACAATTGCATTTGGATGTTCTGACAAAAGTGCAGATAAATCGTCATCAGTAAAAGGCTGGTCATATTTTGGAAAATAAACACGCAGGTCTCCGACCTTCAGACCGATAGAAGGATCTGCTATAGTAGCATAAAACTCACTTTTAAATGTTGCATCATAACGACTATCCATACTCGTGTCAAACAATGAGAATAAAAACGGGGTACACATGAACTGATTTTTCTTCCAACCATAAGTTGTATTACCTCGTTCAAAACCACTTACAACCTTTGTCCAAAGTTCAAAACCAAATAAATTCTGCTGACCATTTCCATTATATTGTCCGCCTAATGAACTCGCATCATATTGTACAGAAAAAATAATCTCGTTATTTTTTTCATTTCCAGCTTTAAAGACATCTGCAAAAGTTGGTTGTAACTTATAAGTATCTCCGTCAATAATTTCATCACACAACGTAGCAGCTTTAGAAAAATCATCAGAAGAAGCAAAATCTTTATAGCCACGAGTCAAATATATCAGTGCCTGTAAATGCTTTACTGCACCTTGCGTAATACGTCCATAATCATTCTGCACTTCTGGTAACACATCATCATCTATCGCATCCAATTCACTTAAAATAAAATCATAAACTTCTTGTTCATTCTTTTGAGGAAATGATAATACTGGAGTTTCTATTTCATCCGTAACAATAGCAATTCTACCAAACTGCTCCACCAATAAATAATAATAATATGCACGCAAAAAACGAACTTCAGCCACACGCTGCTTCTTTACATCTTCAGATAAACCGACAACAGAAGAAGACTTAGATATAGCTGTATTACAAACCTGAATTGCATAATACACATTAGAATAAAAATTACTAACAAACTCATTTTGTGCTTGCAAGGATCCATATTCATTCAATTCTCTACTATACACATCTCGATTCCCATAACTCCCACTTATCAATTCACTCTCACCACGAGTATATATATCCACTCCAAGACAAAACAACCAAGGTTCATTCTTCCAAACTGTCCGTAATGAAGCATAAGCTGCATTTACCAGACTTTCAAAACCATCTTTCTCAACAAAGTACTCCTGAGAATTTATATTACTCCGATTTTCTTCTTCTAAAAAATCAGTGCAAGATAGCATTCCTAACGAAAAACAAATACAAGCAGTATATAATTTTATCAGTCTCATATTTCTTATATTTTTAATTTTAAAATTCTATTTTGGTCCCAAGTAAATAAGTAGTGTAACCTGTTACAGTTCCCCATGTATTTTGGGTAGCCCACTCTGGATCAAATCCTTTATAAGAAGAAAATGTAAATGGATTATTCGATGTAAAATACAAACGAGCGTTTTTTATACCAATCTTCTTAGTCCATTCTTTAGGAATATTCCAACCCAAAGTTACACTTCCGACTCGTACAAAAGAAACATCTACATAACGCATCGCATCATAATATTGTCCTTTATTACCAGGTTGAGGATATTGATTAGATGGATTACTTTCAGTCCAATAGTCCACATCCAGTTGATTATAATTACCTTCAAAAGTCATAAAAGATGACATAAAAGCATCTTGTACCTGTGCACCTTGTTGAGTATAAAGATAAACAGACAAGTCAAAATCCTTATAACGGAATGTACTAGTTATACTTCCAATCCATTTCGGAGAACGCTGTCCCAATATCTGTTTATCATCTGCATTTATAACCTTATTTCCATCTATGTCGCGTACTTTTACCTGACCAGGTTTTTGACCATATACAGCAGCTTGTTCAGCCTCATCAGTCTGCCATATACCATCAAATACATAATCATAATTCACATCTATTGGTTCACCTATAAACCATTTATTACTGATATCATCCTTCTTACCTCCATAAAGTTCAACAAGTTCATTATGATTTTTACTAAATGTAAAGCCTGTTTCCCATGTAAAATCTTTAGTTTGAACATTCACTGTATTCAATTGAAGTTCTACACCCACGTTACGTACATGTCCAATATTATCCCATATTGAAGTCCATCCACTTGTACTTGGTAACTTACGTTCCATAATAAGATCTTTAGCATCTCTTCTATACACATCAATAGCTCCATTAATCCGGCTATTAAAAAAGCCAAAATCAATTCCCACATTTATTTCATAGGTTTTTTCCCAAGACAAATCACGATTGGCCAATCGATCCTTATAATAAGCCGGTACTGAAATTCCACCAAAATCATAATTTTTCAAGGAAATACCTGATTGAGTTCCATAAATATCTACTGCATCATTACCAGTTGTACCGTAACTTACGCGAAGTTTCAAGTTGTTGAGCTGTTCAAAATTATCTAGAAAGTCTTCTTCAGACAAGCGCCAAGCCAATGCAGCAGAAGGGAAAAATGCCCATTGATTCCCTGCAGACAAACGAGAAGAACCATCATAACGACCAGACAAAGTCAACAAATAACGATCATTATATGAATATTGAACACGCCCTAAGAAAGAAGCCAATGTTCGCTTCTCAAAATTCGTCGTTGATTTTGTGGCATTACTTAACCCTGAAGCTCCTAAGTTATACCACAGACTATTATAAGAAAAACTTTTTGCACTCTGATTTGAATACTCCCACTCCTCCATTTGGATACTCTGCACTAAACTTAAATTAAGATGATGTAATCCAAACAGTTTATCATAAGTCACCTGATTATCCCACACATACGACCAGAATAATGTCTGATTATAATCTGCTTTGGTACCTTCAGCCTTACCTGCTGATTCTTTTGAATCTACCCCCATATAAATTCCTTCTCTCTTATAAATCATCTGTGGAGCAAACTGCGTTCTCAATGTTAGCCCTTCTATCGGGTTTAATTGTAAATAAATATTTCCAAAAACACGGAAACGCTTATTTTGACGTTGTTCCCCATCTTCTCCCGACTCTAACAACGGATTATTAACCATATCATTACGATATACATTATAAACTAAATTACCTTCTTCATCATAAGGATAAGCGACTCCAGGTAAACGATAAGCAGATCGTAACGCCTCATAACTTCCCATATTCTGTACACTATGAGTAAAATACAAATTTCCACCGGCTTCCCATACCTTAGAAAATTTATGATTTATATTTAAGTGCATATTATAACGGTCAAAATTCTGGTTAGGAATCGTACCCTCTTCGTGCAATTGTCCCAATCCAATAGAAAAAGTACCGTCTGCGTTACCACCTGAAGCTGTAATTGTATTACTATACTGCTGCCCATTACAAAGAATAAGATCCACCCAATCTGTATAAGCACCATTGTCTATACGCTCCCATTCCTCTGGAGTAAAAAACTCAGCATTAGAACGATCTGTACTTTTACCTTGTGCCTGGAACATCTCAGTACGGAACTTTATATATTCATCCATATTCATCATATCAGGCAAATTACTAGCTTTACGAATTCCCCAATAGCCATCATAATTAATACTAACTTTACCTTCTTTACCCCGTTTCGTGGTAACAATAATTACACCATTAGCACCACGACTACCATAAATAGCTGTAGCAGAGGCATCCTTTAATACGTCGATTTTTTCAATATCTGCCGGGTTTATATCACTTGCATCCGAATTAGTCGGAATTCCATCTATCACCCACAAAGGAGTATTGCTATTATTTATAGAGCTAAGACCACGAACTACAATGTTATAACTTCCTCCAGGACGAGCTGCATTTCTTGTAATGTTTACACCAGATATTTTTCCCTGCATTGCATCAATGGCATTAGTCTGTGAAGCGGCTGTCAAACTTTCCGTATCCAACGACGAAACAGATCCTGTCACATCACTTCGCTTAACACTTCCATACCCCACCACAACAACTTCTTCCATCACTTCCGTATCCTCTTTCAAAGTAACAGCCAATAATCCTGACTTAATTTGAGAGGCCGCAAATTCCTGACTTTTGTAACCGATATAACTGACAGCTAACATTCCATTTTCTGAAAGTTCTAATGTATAATTCCCGTCAAAATCGGTCACAGTACCATTGGTAGTTCCCTTTTCAACCACTGTAGCTCCAATAATCGGCTCCCCATTAGCATCCTTTACTGTTCCTGTTACCTTTTTTCTTTTTCCTGAAGTAACCTGCTGCTGACTTCCTTTTTTGATTACAATATTTTTACCTTGAATTTCATACGACACATTCTGCCCTTTCAAAATCTGAGCAACCGCATCCTTCAGCTGACTGGCATTAATTGAAACCGTACGATCTGTATCCACATCACCAGCTATATAGACGAAAGAATAACCACTCTTGGTTTGAAGTTCCGTCATCGCCTTTTTCACCGATACATTACTCATTTTCAACGATATACTTTGTGAGTATATGCTTAGATTAAGGCATAGCAAAGCCCCGGCCATTAACATGGCTTTTTTTCTGTAATTCATAAGCTTAAATTTTAAGATTAAAAATTTCTGATAAAAGGCGCTTAACAAGGAATGTTTTATTACTTTTGCCGCATCCCTTAGAAAACATCTTAAAAACTAACAAGTTAGAAAGAACTAAGGTATTGCCGGAGGAACTTCCCCTTCTTCCGGCTTTTTTATGTTCTTTCACCAAAAGCTAAATTAAGTATCCACTTTCTGCATAATCTTAAGATCTTAGTGTGTTTAACAATCGGTTAATATAAGGTTATTTCCCGGTCTTTCTGCTTATAGCGTACTTTTCCGGTTTTTTCTAATGCTTCCAGAATATCTTTAATACCCTGTTCACCACGACCAAAACTTCCATAAAAACGAAAGTTTCGAAGAGAATCTATAGCAAAGGTTATATGTACATCATAACTGCGTTCCAGTATCTTTACAACTTCCGGCAGCGGCAATTCATCAAAGAACAACTTGCCAGAAGTCCATTCCAACACATTCTTTACTTCTTTAGTTTCCTTTTTCATGTGACCTTCCGCCTTATCCAGCGTAACTTGCTCATTCGGAAGCAAAATCATCTCTGCTTCTGCCCGTAGACGATTGCCTAATGCTACTTTTCCTTCTAATAAAGAAACTACGGCTTCTTCATCGTTCGGATAATCCCGGAAATTAAACTTGGTACCCAATACTCTGACCGACAAAGAAGGAGTCTGTACATGAAATGGGAGTTTCTCATTACGCTCTACCTCAAAATACCCTTCTCCACTTAATTCCACCTCACGGTTATCCACTCCAAAATCCTGCGGATAGACCAGACGGGAACCGGCATTCAGCACTACCAGCGTACCATCGGGCAAACGGAGGCGTGTCTGTGCACCGAGAGGAGCTTCTACCTCTACCTGAGTCAATGCATTTTGCAGGTTGTTTTCTCCCTGACGGTAAGAGAAGAAGGAAATAAGTCCTACCACCAACACAGCAGCCGCATATTTATAGATTGTTTTCCAACTTATGACTTTCTTGGATTGCTTCTGAGCCGTACTTGCTGCCACCCGTTTCCGGAAGGTTTCAAAAGCGCGGTCTGCATCGTAGCGCATACGTTCTTCCTCCTGCACGGCAGAGAACCAGATTTCCTGCTGCTGCATGAAATAACGTCGGTTTTCTTCTGAACTGGCAATCCATGCATCCAGTTCCTCACGTGCTTCCTTGCTCAGACCTTTACTCAGAAAAGCGGTAATCAGTTCGTCGATATGTGAATTTCTTTCTTCCATTTTCAGGGTTTCTATAAGTGAGACGAAATTTTCGCCCGAGCGGGTAGGCGAAAAACGTATTTTTTTACTTGAAAGTCGAAAAAAATAAAATCAGGATAATCAGGTACTTCCCAAGTTCTGAATGAAGAGATGATAATGCGCTCTTTATGTGATACTTGACTGTATTAACAGAAATATTCAGCTCTGTAGCGATTTCTTCGTATTTTTTCCCTTCGAAACGACTTTTGATAAAAACTTTCCGGCAGACTTCCGGCAAATTCCGGATAGCATGATGAATTTCTTCCTCCAGTTCATGTTCCAGCAGACTTCCTAAAGGGTAATCGTCCGAAAGCAGATAACGCATCTCTCCTTCTTCCGGAATAGAAGAAAAAGCCACTTCCGTACGTTCTTTCTTGGAGGACAGATAATCCATGCAATGATTCCGCACGGCACGCACTAAGTAACTGCGCAAGGAAACTTGAATGTCGAGTGCCTCATGTATCTCCCACAGATGAAAAATCACATCACCAACCAGTGTTTCGGCCAGAAAATCATCTCCCACATATTCACGCGCTATATGACACAACAAGGCATAATGATGACGGTAGAGGTATTTATAAGCCTCTTCATTTCCTCGTTTCAGTTGTTCTATGATAATCCGTTCCGTAATTTCCATCTGTTACTGCTGCGTAATTTCAAATCATTCAAACATTTTCCGATAATAAGTGGCTTTATCTGATATTTGTTTCCATTGTTCAATCCCATTAATAGAGGAAGAATGCACGCGTTCATAAAACGCAATTTCCTCCCGAAGCGGACGGAAATCATTTTGCATCAGTGACAGGTTCAGCGCTTTTTCGATTCGGGCAAAACCATACATCAGAGAATCCTGTGCTACCTGCTGAATTTTTATCGTATAGGCAGAATCTGCCCGCAAGAAATCTTTGCGAGCTGTGAGCGTATCTCCCCTGTAATCTTCAAGCATAGCTTTCAGGTGCAGCAATTCGGATGACATGGAATCACTCATGCGTACATCCATCTCACGCAACAAATCCAGCACTTCCTCCAAATGCCAGCTCTGAAACAAATAACGGTATTTCAATAAATAAGTCTGCCTGTCAGGACATAAAGCCAATGCACTGTCCAATTTCTGACGGATGAGTGAATCATGAATACATACTCGCGGATGTAACTTATCAATCGGCTTATTCCAAAACAAAGAATCGCTTTGCATCAAGCTGTCAGCTTCCAACATCAGCCCACGCACAATTTGCTGTATATCTGATTTATCATCTGACTTCTCATGCATGCAAGCGGAAACTATTCCTGCCATGCATCCAACCATCAAAAAGAGTTTTGCATTCATAGTTCAAAGATTGGGTTTGCGCAAAGTTAATTTTTTTCAGTCACATCAAACACAAAAATGTAAAAGAATCCCCAGCAAGCAGCCTTCTTTTTATTTGAGTCCCTTCTTACATTTTCTCCACTTCGTCCTTTCCGATTCTACGTTTTCCGTGCCAGAAACCTTCGTTTCTCACAAGGAAAACGTACGTTTCCGCACCGAGAAACATAAGTTTCCGAAAAGGAAAACGTAAAATACGCCTAATGATTTCCTCATTATTTCTACAGGGTTTTCAACTCATATAGCTACCATCATTTTTTAAGGCTTCTTTTTACCACTGCCGGCACACCAGCCGCCAAAGAATCATCGGGAATATCTTTAGTTACTACACTGCCTGCCGCAATGATGCAGCGATTGCCAATGGTCACTCCCGGACATACTACCACATTTCCGCCCAACCAGCAGTCCTCACCTATCGTAATAGGATAAGCGGTTTCCTTCTCTTCACGGCGTTCCACATAATCCATGGGATGCTGAGGGGTATAGAACTGACAATGAGGTCCTATCAGGGTATGTTTTCCGATACGGATATAGCCTCCGTCGAGCATGATACAGTCATAGTTCATAAACACATTTTCCCCTAAAATGATGCCCGTACCATGGTCGCAATGGAAAGGCGGACAGATAGTGGTGCTCTGCGGAATACCGGGAATCAGCTCTTCTATCACCTGACGGTAGTCATCATCGCAAATAGTCATGGAACGCAAACGGGCACAAACTTTCTTGGCGTGTACCAGACTGGCATGTATTTCAGGGTCGGAAAAATAATAGAGCTCCTGACTGCGCATTTTTTCATATTCTGTTTTCATAGATTTTCAATGTATAATTTACCATACTCAAAGTTAGAAGGATTTTTGTTTATTTGCAAAGAGATTTGACATGCATCAAAAATACATTAAATTTGTAAGTGAAAAACATAGAAAGCACTCACTAACATGAATACACATTACCCATTACCTTTACAAGTTTGTTTTCTGCTAATTATCTTATTATTCGCTTATACGTCAGATGTAACAGCCGTATATTATTCTCGCCCGACTTCACAAACAGAAAAGACCCGTGTAATCGTCACTACCGACGGAGAAGCTGATGACAGAGCCTCGATGGTACGTTTCCTGCTTTCTGCCAATGAATTCGATGTGAAAGGAATTATCAACAGCAGTTCACAATTCCACTGGGAAGGAGGCAAGGGATGGAATGCTTTTCACCCCGTAGAATGGATTCGGGAATACATTGAATACTATGGAAAGGTGTATCCCAATCTGCTCCTGCACGACAAGGGTTATCCGTCACCGGAATATCTGTTAAGCAAATGGAAAGTAGGAAATATAAAAGGGGATGGAGAATATCGGGAACGAACCGAAGGAGCACAGTTTATCGCAAAGGTTCTCCTCGCTGAGGACAATGACCCGCGCCCTATCTGGATTCAGGCCTGGGGAGGTTGCAACACACTGGCATCTGCACTGAAAATCATTCAGGAAGATTATCCTGAAAAAATGGAACAAGTAGCTGCAAAGATGCGTCTGTTCTTAATTTGGGAGCAGGATAAAGCCTATCAGGAATACATCCGTCCAAACTGGGAGCACTTCCAGATACCGACTATTATCTCAGACCAGTTCGACTGTATGGCCTATATCTGGAATAAGGTACTCCCCGCTTCAGTGCAACCTTTTTTTCAGAAAGAATGGATGACACAGCATATCCTTCAGGGGCATGGTGCCCTCTGTGACGCATACCCTCACAAAAAGGGAGCTTTCAATGCGGAAGGAGATACACCTGCATTTCTGCACAGCCTCCCGACGGGTCTGCGCAATATGGAAAATCCGGGATACGGAGGATGGGGGGGCCGCTATGTGAAAGTAAGAAATAATGTATGGATGGATCCTCAACCGTCATCGGACTACAGCTACCCGACCGGCCAATATGGCTTTGACAACAGTTGGTCGAAGATGATGGAACATTATACAGATACGGCACAAGTAGCCATGCGTACCCGTTATTTTCAGCCGTTATGGCGCTGGCTGGATAAAGTGCAGCTGGATTTTGCCGCCAGGGCAGACTGGTGTGTAAAAGACTATGCCTCAGCTAACCACCATCCTGTAGTGAATCTGAACCTGGAATCGCTTGATTTGAGTGCCCAACCAGGGGAGAAAATCATACTGGATGCCTCACAAAGCCAGGATCCGGACGGAGACTTATTGAAGTTCCACTGGTGGATGTATCCGGAAGCCAGCAACTATAAAGGTAATTTCTGCTTTGAATCTGACCAGCCCAAAACTGTTTTCAGCGTTCCACAAGATGCACGTCCAGAAGATACCATACACCTCATTTGTGAAGTTTCAGATAATGGAGTACCTTCACTAACCAGATACAAGCGGATAATTATCAGAGTGAACCATTAAATCTTCCTGTCATATTTGTATGCCTCAAATAACATTTACAGGCTTAATATATTATCATCATATCACTACATCATTCTGCTACAACAACCGTTATGGTAAATTCTCAGTATAACCGAATACAGAATTACCCCATTATCCATCTGCCTATCTTACCTGATTTTCTGACAATATAAACAAAACCCCAGGTAACCGACAATAAAAATACGGTACATACAATCATTTTCACCATTGTGTGTAGAGGCAATGATTCTACAAGCATATAGCATGGACCAAGAAAAAGATAGTGAGACATCCAGATACCAAATGTACATGTAGAAATGCTCACAGAAAAGCGTCTTATCACAGCAGAACTGAAGTGAATTTTTTGGGTGGCAAGAAAAAGAGGAAGTGTCATCATCAACACATTTGGAGAGCAATAGGTAAAGAACAATTCAACCAGTTCTACAGACTGCCCAGGAACTGCCGTAACAGACTTAAAGCCAAAGAATGTAATGCAATAGCCAATAACAAACGAAGGAACACCCATCATGACGAGTTTGTTCCAGCTGAGATTCATTTTATTATTTATAATATAATGACCTAACAGCAGATACCCATTAAAGCCAGCAAAATAATATAAAAGACCAAACTCATTCCAGGAACATGTTCCCCAAAGGTCTTTTGTCAGATATTCCCTTAAATAAGGAATGAAGAGTGATACGAACCAAAGAACAAGGAAGACCTTCTGCTCTTTTATTGAAGCTTGCCTCACCCATGCCGAAAAGATTGGCATATAAAGATATAAACCTATAAGAAGATAAACATACCACATCTGTACTGCCAGCATCGAGAAATTGAAAGGAATCATGGCAATGTGATGCAAGGCACTGGACAAAGACTGGTCAGGTTCTGCCCAGGCAAAAAAATCATTAATAATTGTAGGGGAAAGTCCCAATAGTCCGGTTATCCATGGAAAAAGATTGTACAAAAGAGACCATATAACAAAAGGAACAAAAAGCCTTGTCAGGCGCTTTTTATAAAAAGCAGAAATATCCTGCTCTACAGGCAAAAGCAATGCTCCTGTAACCATTACAAACAGAGGTATGGCTGGACGCATAAACGAGCCATAAAAACTTCCCCAAAGATTATACCACGGCTCTGAACGTTCTGCCGGAGTTACATTATCGGTACAATGTACTGCTATCATCATGAAGATAGCAATAAACTTTACAAAATCAAGCCATATAATACGCTTTCCATCTTTCTCACCAGATAGTTCTTTCATACTTTTTTGCCACAAAAGTAGCTACTATAAAGAACACTTTTTTTGACCTATATCAAAAAGACTGCTCCTATATCCTTACTTTTCGGATCTGATTCTGCTCAAGGTAGATATTGATATGCCAAGAAAAGAAGCTATATAACCCAAGTTAACCCTCTGACATATATCCGGGAATCTCTTCAATAGAACATTATATCTTTCTTTTGCCGTCATTGTAAGATTATCTATTCTTACGCATTGCAACGTGAGCAAACACTCCTGATGAATAACCCTGCTCCAATTAGCTATCTCAATATTAGTATCATACAATTTATTCAGAATACTTACTGGTATTGAATACGCAAGAGTTGGTTCAACTGTCTCAACAAATTCAAAGCCGGCTTTATTATGATACAAACATAACAGTCCGAAAGTAATGTCTCCTTCTTTAGAAAACCAAGTGGTATGTTCATTCCCATCTACCAGACAATATGAACGAGTCAATCCTTTTTCTATGAAGTACACATTCCTGTCTATTACCCCACCTCTGATGATTAGATGCTTAGCTGGAAAATGATGAACTGTAAAATGCTCAATAAGCTGGTTTATAGATTCGTCAGAAACCGGATAATAACTTCTAATAGATTTTATGATATTGTAAAAATACATACAGATAAGATTTGGAAAACTTCTTAATCAATGTCATTTATAATACCATACATGTATATAACTGATAAGATTAACAAATTCCTCCGGTTTTCACATTAATTCTAGAAAGCCAATGGATTACGAATAACAAAAAGAAAAAGGAGAAAATTTCTCAATTTTCTCCTTACAGGTACCCAGACCCGGGGTCGAACCGGGATGGATGTTACTCCACTGGTGTTTGAGACCAGCGCGTCTACCGATTCCGCCATCTGGGCATCATTTTCGATTGCGAGTGCAAAGGTACACATATTTTTCGATAGTGCAAGAAATTCGGACAAAAAAGTTGAAAAAAAGTTTTCTAACACTATTTAGAATCCTTTTCGGGCGTTTCTTGCAAAATAAGCCCTATCTTAGCATCAAACTTTAATGCCAGCATCAACCATGGACAGTAAAAATTTTTATTGCATCATCATGGCCGGAGGAACCGGGCGTCGGTTCTGGCCATACAGCCGGAAAGCCTTACCCAAACAATTTCTAGACTTTTTTGGAACTGGCCAGACACTCTTGCAGCAAACTTACGAAAGATATAAGCAGATTCTTCCTGCAGAGAATATTTTCATTACAACCAACCAGCATTACAGGGAACTGGTACTGAACTCGCTTCCCGGTTTCAGCGAATCTAACCTGATTGTGGAAGAGGAACACCGGAATACGGCACCAGCCATTGCATACGCATCGTATGTCATTCAAAAAATCAATCCGGATGCCAGCATCGTGGTAGCTCCTTCCGATCACCTGATTCTAAAAATGGATGAGTTCAAACGGGATATTCTGAAATCGCTGGAATTTGCATCCCATTCAGACAAACTCCTGACATTGGGTATTAAACCCAGCTATCCGGAAACGGGTTATGGCTATATTCAGGTTTCCGAAGAAAAAGAAGAAGATTTCTATAAAGTCAAGACATTCATTGAGAAACCGTTGCGAGAATTTGCTGAAGTATTTGTACAAAGTAATGAGTTCTATTGGAATTCCGGTATCTTTGTATGGCACGTCAAAACAATAATGAAGGCATTCCATGAAATGATGGCGGAGGTATGTCCGCAAGTGGAATGTGACATGCCGAAATTCAGTACTTGCCCCAACAGTTCCATCGATTATAGCATCATGGAAAAGGCTGACAATGTATATGTACTGCTTTGTGATTTCGGGTGGGCAGACATAGGCACATGGAACGCATTGTACGATGCTTCTCCCAAAGATGAAAATCAGAATGTGACGACGCACAGTAATGCGTTGCTATATAACTGCAAGGACAATATCATCATGACTCCCAAAGATAAATTAGTGGTTGTACAAGACTTGGAAGGATATCTGGTGGCAGAACAGGGGAATGCCCTGCTTATCTGCAAAAAGGATGATCAGAATGCCATCCGGAAGTTTGTCAACGATGCAGAAATGAAGTTTGGTGAGTTGTATTCATGAGTCACAATAAACCTTCTCACACATAAAAGAATGGCTTGTCTCTCTGGTGGAAAGACAAGCCATTCTTTTTATAGCGACCCAACCCAACTTAATACTCAAAGGTAATTCCTAACGTAGGGAGTAACGTGCCACTCTCCTGGCGGATGGATTTCATGACATATCGCTGCTCGCTCAGCGGTGCAGAAGGATTTTCAATCTGTCCGGTACTCATCAAGGCATCGGGCTGACGCAACTTACTGGCTGTAATGTTCTGAATGTCGAGATAAAAGCCTAACATACATTTTTTCAGATAGAAGGTTTTATCTACCCGCACATCCAATTGTCCGAAAACCGGCAGACGCTCCTGATTATAGCGGCTATAATCATAGTAAGCGCGTCCCTGCACATTCCAAGCTTCCACCAGCGAAGATTTTTCCACATCGTAAGGCGTATAAGGAGAACCACCTATGCAACTGACTTTAGCCCCTAAACTCCAATGCTTGGGGAAATTATAGGTTCCGCTCATATTCAGAATAAAACGATTATCCCAGGCGGAAGGTACGTAGCCTCCTTGCTCGCCATCCTTGAATTCACTCTTGAAAATGGTCAGTGAGGAAGAGAGATTCAACTTCTGGGTCAGCAGCCACTTGAACATCAGTTCTACCCCATACGAGCGACCTTTTGCTTCGGAAGAGAGTGCTTCATTTCCGATGGTTCCATAATCATTTCCTTTGCAGGAAAGAGGTATCTGGTCGGACAAGGAGAAAGGCATGTGCCCGTATAATTTATAGAAGCCTTCCACAGACAGTTCCATATTTTCATTGGGTGTCCATGACAGCCCCAGACTTTCCTGTGACACGGAGATGTAATCCAAGTGACGGTTGACATACTCCCCTTCTTCCCCTTTGAAACCTAGTGCGGTATAAGAAGGAAGCTGATAATACAGTCCCACATGTCCACTCAGGGTAAGTCCCTCAATCAACCGGTAGGATACTGACAAACGGGGGGAAAGCTGACGCCACAATTCCTTCATTTTATCGCTATAGTTATTTCCATCGGTACGTACGCCCATGGAGGCCGTGAAACTTTTGTCGGGAGCGGCATAATCGACTGAGGCAAACATCCCCCAACGCCAGAGAGACAAATCGGTATGGTAATCATATTCCCTCAAGACATTGGCAAAGACCTTGCGGTATTCATTGCTTTTGTAACGGGAATAATTCAAATCGAACCCGGCTTTTACTTTCCACACGCTCCATGAGGAGGTATTTTCCATGCGCAATTTGGTTTCCTGCTCAATCGACCCCAGCCGCAGCGTCAGATTTTCTTCGCTGCTTTCGTCATTGTCCCGATATTTCACATTCCGGTTGTTCAGATAACTTTGACTTAATACAATTGACTGTACATGTCGCTGAGAATAATGACGATACACACCTCCTACGGTATAGGTTTCCTGATTGATTTCGGGAAGGTAACTGAGCATATATTCGGCATCTTCTCCTTCAATCCCCAAATTGAGTTTCATGCGGTCAATTCCTCCAAGACCAAGTAAAGTCAGTTCGTTGTGGCTGTCAAAACGGGTTTTAATTTTAAAGGAAGCATCGGTATAAGCCGGAAGGAAAGGCAGGCCCAGGATTTTAAACAATGCCTGCAAATAAGACTGGCGTACCGACACCAAATAAGAAGTCTTGTCGCCAATATGTCCGTTGGAGCTAAGTGAAACCTCCGAGGCACCTAAAGTTGCTTTCAGAGAATTGCGCTCCATGTCTCCATCGCGCAGACTAAAGTCGAGTACACTACTCAACGCATTACCTTTATCGGCTGGGAATGCCCCGCTGTAAAACTTCACACTACGAATCAAATCGGCATCAATCAGTCCAACAGGACCTCCGGAAGCTCCTTGTGTACTGAAGTGATTGATATTCGGGATCTCTACCCCATCCAGATAGAAACGGTTTTCAGAAGGACCACCTCCCCGCACAATCAGGTCATTACGATAGCCTATAGGAGAAAAGGCTACCCCCGGATAGTTTTGTACAACTTTTGAAATATCCCGGTTGGCACCCGGAGCTTTTTCAATCTCCTGCAAGCCAATCACCCGAAGGCTGACAGGACTCTCCGGTACCTTTTGGAAAGGAGAAGCTGTCACAACGACCTCATTCAACGACGCATTTTCTTCCTCCAATTCTATCTGCACATAAGGTGTTACGTGGTTTACCCGATATTCCGGCGTCAATTCTGTTTTATACCCAAGGAAAGAAGCCTGCAGACGGTAAATACCCGGTGGCACCTGAGTGATGAGAAAGTTTCCGTTGGCATCGGTAGAAGCCCCGATACCCAATCCCACTACAAGCACATTCACAAACTCCAAAGGCTGGCGGGTAGACTTGTCAATCACCACTCCTTTTATCTGATATTCGGCTGCAAAAACATTCCAGCACAGACAACAAAGAAGAATAAAGAAAGAAATTCGTCTAATACACATAGGCTACAATTCTAAAAGAAAACAGGCATGGTTTTCATGGAATCTGTCCAACTGAAAACCACGCCTGAAAATACGAAGAATCCTTTATATCAAAGGTATTTTTGAGAAGAAAATTATTTGCTTTCGGCTTTCCAAACAGAATTTATTGCATTGGCGATTTCTGTAAATTCTTCCTGAGAAAGTTTAAGTTTCGGATTAGAGAACAACATGTCTGATTCTTTCTGGATAGGGATCAGGTGAATGTGTGCATGAGGAACTTCCAGACCAATCACAGCCTCACCTACTTTCTTGCAAGGGAAAGCTTTCTGGATAGCCAGCGCCACATGCTTGGCAAACACATGCATCTGAGCCAGCTCCTCATCGCTTAAATCGTAGATATAGTCTACTTCCCGCTTGGGAACTACCAGCGTATGTCCTTTCACCAAAGGATTGATGTCAAGAAACGCATAAAAATTGGCATCTTCGGCTACCTTGTAGCTCGGAATTTCGCCCGCAATGATTTTACTGAATATTGTTGCCATATTGTTTAGATATTAAATAAGGCAAGCCCGCCAAAGCGGACCTGCCTTATACATTAAAATGATATACCCATAATTTCCAAAGAGATCTTTCCCTGTGGAATAGTGATTTCTGCTACATCGCCTACCTTCTTTCCTAACAAGCCCTGCGCAATCGGTGTATTCACTGAAATCTTACCCTGCTTCAGGTTTGCTTCACTTTCTGATACGATAGTGTAAGCCATCTTCATGCCTGTTTTCACATTTTTCAGTTCCACACGGCTCAAAATCTGCACTGTGTCAGTCTTCAGTTTAGATGTATCAATAATCTTAGCATCACCGATGGTTGCCTTCAACTGGTTGATTTTCATTTCCAGCAAACCTTGTGCTTCTTTTGCAGCATCATATTCTGCATTCTCTGACAAATCACCTTTATCACGTGCTTCTGCAATAGCAGCTACAATCTTCGGACGTTCCACCGATTCCAGATGTTTCAATTCAGCTACCAGTTTCTGATAGCCTTCTTCTGACATATAAGCCATAATTTTTCTCCTTAAATATTCGTTATTAAATTATTTATTTTTCAACAAAAGTAAAGGGCTGTCCAAAATAAGAACCGTTTATCACAAAAGTAAAGTCATTCTGAACGAAGAGTGAACCCTCCACAGGATGTGGAAACAAACGGATTCTTCACTTTGTTCAGAATGACAATCTGACAAATCAATTTTTATTTTGATACAGCCTCTCTTGCACAGAGTCTTATATCTTGCGACAAAGATAAATCTTTTTACAATACCAGTCAAGTTTATCTATACATGCTTTTCAACATGTTACAACAAATTCTTGATGGCTTCTTCCATATTTGTCTTTTCCTCCACACGCAAGCTCAACTCGTTATTACGGTTAACCAGGAATGCAGTAGGCAACTGGGTTACGCCGTACAAGTTAAGATAGGTAGAATAAGGTCCTTGAGGATCACGTACACAAATCCAAGGAAGATTATCCGCAGCAGTCTTCCAGAAATGTTCGTCTGCATCCAAAGAAATCTGATAAATCACCAATCCCTGAGAAGCATATTTGTTATACAATTCACGCAAAGCCAGATTACGTGCTCCTGAAGCTGCTGAGGAATAGGCTGTAAAATCAATCAAGACTACCTTACCTTTCAAGTCTGTCAGGCGATGTGTCTTACCATTTAAATCTTTCAGTTCAATATCAATGATAGAAGTTTCTTGAATCTTGTCGGCTGGAAGTGTTACATCTTTCACCTGAGGTGTACGAGTATTCTTCATTCCCTTTATTACCATATTGTAAAGGTTGCGCGAACGATCTGCATGAGGATACAGATTATTCAGGCTAGTAGCAACCGCCGCAAAGCATTTCACATCTTCCTTACTCGTCAACGGATCAAAAATCATATAACCATTCAACTGTTGGAACAAAGCAAAATAAGCATATGCCTTGTTAGGAGCTGCAAAAATATAATTGCGTTTCACCTGATCTTTATATGCATTCACCAATGAGAACAAACTATCTTGGGCTACCCCAGCTGGAAGTCCAGACTGTCCCAGTTTATTCACCTGTTCCTGCAAATTAGTCTGAAGCAGTACCAGTTCCTTTATTTTTTTGTTATTTTCTGAACCCTCCACTTGATAAGCGGTAGCAAAGCCGGAATTATCGGCTTTTATCGTCACGGTCTCAGTAGAGTCAACAGAGAAATTAATAACCTGATTATCCAGGCGAAGCCGATAGAAATCAGGGGAATCCGGACGTGTACCCGAAAAGCGGAAAGTTCCGTCCTCATCCAATTTAACAGAATCGACCTGCACGATACCTTCCAGGCTGGTGTGTTCCAAATACAGCATCTTGTCGGCTGCACCCGACACCGTTCCTTCTACTTTAAAAGCAGGTTCATTATGACATGCCATCAGTCCGGCCGACAGCAATGCCGTTAACAGATAAGTATTTCTTCTCATACCTGATTTTCTTTAATCTCACATTTGTAAATTCAGGTTGCAAAGATACGGCTTTTCATGACGTCACAAAGTTTTTAAAAGATAAATCCACCATCAAACCGACGAAAACCGTTGTTTTTACGACAAATTATTGTATAAAAAGCACTTCATACTGAAACTTTTACATAAATACCCACTTTTATCCATAATAAAACATTATCTTTGTACGCTTTTTTAGATGAAATAATATTAAATCAATTTTTATGATCAATCCTATTGTTAAGACGATCGAGCTGAATGATGGAAGAACCATCACACTCGAAACGGGAAAGCTGGCAAAACAGGCAGATGGTGCTGTTATGCTACGCATGGGTAACACCATGTTGCTGGCTACTGTTTGTGCAGCAAAAGATGCAGTTCCCGGTACAGATTTTATGCCTCTCCAGGTAGAGTACAGAGAAAAATACTCCGCATTCGGACGTTTCCCCGGTGGCTTTACCAAACGTGAAGGAAAGGCTTCAGATTACGAAATCCTCACTTGCCGTCTGGTAGACCGCGCATTGCGCCCTTTGTTCCCGGACAATTACCATGCTGAAGTTTACGTAAATATCATACTTTATTCTGCAGATGGCGTAGATATGCCGGATGCACTGGCTGGTCTGGCTGCTTCTGCCGCACTGGCTGTTTCTGACATTCCGTTCGGAGGTCCGATTTCTGAAGTACGTGTAGCACGTATCGACGGTCAGTTTGTCATCAACCCGACATTCGAAGCATTGGAACGTGCTGACATGGACATCATGGTTGCCGCTACCTATGAAAACATCATGATGGTGGAAGGTGAAATGAAGGAAGTTTCTGAACAAGACCTGTTGGAAGCCATGAAGTTTGCTCACGAAGCAATCAAGGTTCACTGCAAGGCTCAGATGGAGCTGATGGAAGAAGTCGGCAAGACTGTAAAACGTGAATACTGTCACGAAGAAAATGACGAAGACCTGCGCAAAGCCGTACACGATGCTTGCTACGAAAAGGCATATGCGGTTGCAAAATCAGGCAACAAAAACAAACACGAAAGAGGAGATGCTTTCGATGCAATTTGCGAAGAATTCAAGGCTCAGTTCTCTGAAGAAGAACTGGAAGAAAAGGGTCCGATGATTGACCGCTACTATCACGACGTAGAAAAAGAAGCAATGCGTCGTTGTATCCTTGATGAAGGCAAACGTCTGGACGGTCGTGCTACTACAGAAATCCGTCCTATCTGGTGCGAAACCAGTCCGCTGCCAGGTCCTCACGGTTCTTCTATTTTTACTCGTGGTGAAACTCAGTCTTTGAGTACTGTTACACTAGGTACAAAGATGGACGAAAAAATTGTAGACGATGTACTCGACCAGCACAAAGAACGCTTCCTGCTTCATTACAACTTCCCTCCTTTCTCTACAGGAGAAGCAAAAGCACAGCGTGGCGTAGGGCGTCGTGAAATTGGTCACGGTCATCTGGCATGGCGTGCATTGAAAGGACAGATTCCGGCAGATTATCCTTACTGCGTACGCGTAGTTTCTGATATTCTGGAATCTAACGGTTCTTCTTCTATGGCTACAGTTTGTGCCGGAACATTGGCTTTGATGGATGCAGGTGTACCTATCAAGAAGCCGGTTTCAGGTATTGCGATGGGATTGATCAAAAATGCCGGTGAAGATAAATACGCTGTATTGTCAGATATTTTGGGCGACGAAGACCACCTGGGTGACATGGACTTCAAGGTTACAGGTACACGCGACGGTATCACAGCTACTCAGATGGATATCAAGTGTGACGGTCTGACTTACGATATTCTGGAAAAAGCATTGATGCAGGCTAAACAAGGACGTGAATACATCCTTGGCAAACTGACTGAATGTATTGCAGAACCTCGTGCAGAACTCAAGCCTCATGCTCCACGCATTGAAACTCTGACTATTCCGAAAGAATTCATCGGAGCTGTAATCGGCCCGGGCGGAAAGATTATCCAGGGTATGCAGGAAGAAACCGGTGCTACTATCACTATTGAAGAAGTAGACGGTGCAGGCCGCATCGAAATTGCAGGAACAAACAAGAAATGCATCGACGATGCAATGCGTATGATCAAGGCTATCGTAGCTGTTCCTGAAGTAGGTGAAGTATACACTGGTAAGGTTCGTTCTATCATGCCTTACGGTGCATTCGTAGAATTCCTGCCGGGAAAAGACGGATTGTTGCACATCTCTGAAATCGACTGGAAACGCTTTGAAACAATCGAAGAAACCGGATTGAAAGAAGGTGATGAAATTGAAGTGAAGCTGCTGGACATCGACCCGAAAACTGGTAAGTTCAAGCTGTCACACAAGGTATTGCTTCCGAAACCGGAAGGAATGACCGAAAATCATCCGAAACGCGAACGTCGTCCGCAGAATAACCACAAGGATAAAGAATAATCTACTTATATATCCTTTAACCCCAAAGGCTGCCCTTACCGGCAGCCTTTTTTATTTGACACCACCACACACAAAAAGATATTTTTAACATCCCTCCTGAACCATTCTGTTTTTATTTTCGTACTTTTGGGTAAATGAACTTTAAATAGCTATATTATGAACGCAAATCCTGTATTCAGTTTGCACATCCCGACCAAAATTTTGTTCGGATGCGGAGAGTTAAGAAAGTTGGCGACAGAAAAGTTACCCGGCAAGAAAGCCCTGATTGTCATCTCGTCAGGAACCTCCATGAAGAAATACGGCTACCTCGACAAAGTCGTTGAACTGTTGCAAGAAAACAATACGGAATCTGTTGTCTACGACAAGATTCTGCCCAACCCGATTAAATCTCATGTAATGGAAGCTGCTTCTGTCTGTCGTGAACAGAAATGTGATTTTATCGTCGGACTTGGCGGAGGAAGCAGCATTGACTCTGCGAAAGCCATTGCCGTCATGGCCTGCAACGACGGAGATTACTGGGATTACATCCCGGCAGGTAGCGGAAAAGGACGTCCAGTAACCAAGGCACTGCCTGTGATTGCCATTCCTACCACTGCAGGAACAGGTACGGAAGCCGACCCATGGAGTGTGATTACCAATGAAGAAGCAAAAGAAAAAATCGGCTTCGGAAGTACACTGACTTTCCCTGTACTTTCTATTATTGATCCGGAACTGATGGTTTCCATCCCTCCGCATCTTACCGCTTATCAGGGATTTGATGCCTTCTTCCATGCAGCCGAAGGTTTCTTAGCAAACTGCGCCACTCCTATCAGCGACTTGTATGCCCTTGAAGCCATTCGTTTATTGTACAAATACCTTCCGGTAGCCGTAAAAGACGGACGTAACCTCAAGGCACGCGCCAAAGTTGCATGGGCCAGCACATTGGCCGGACTAGTAGAAGCCACTTCCTGCTGCATTTCCGAACACTCAATGGAGCACGCCATGAGTGCCTTCCATCCGGAACTGCCGCACGGAGCCGGACTAATTGCCATCAGCGAAGCATATTTCGAAACATTCCGTAACGACTGCATGAAACGTTACATGAAAATGGCCGAAATCATGACTCAGCAAAAGAGTAACCGCCCCAGTGATTTTATTGATGCACTGGTACGCATGCAGAAAGAATGCAACGTATACCAATTGAAGTTGAGCGACTGGGGAGTGAAAGAAGAAGAACTTCCTCTCATGGTACAAAACGCACGCGACACCATGGGTTCATTGTTTACCCTCGACCCACGTCCGTTGACCGACGAAGAAGTGTTACAGATTTATCAGAAATCTTTCCGATAAATACCGGAGTCAGATATAAAAAAAGGAGGAATGTTTGTTCCTCCTTTTTTTATATCTCAGTTTTAAAACTTTTAAACCTGTGCCATAGCCTGTTCCAGGTCGGCAATAATATCGTTGACATTTTCAATGCCGACAGACAAGCGAATCAAATCAGGAGCTACTCCCGCTTCAATCAACTGTTCGTCTGTCAACTGACGATGTGTATGGCTGGCCGGATGCAACACACAAGTACGCGCATCTGCCACGTGAGTTACAATACAAGCCAGCTTCAGACTATCCATAAATTTGATAGCCTCTTCACGAGTTCCTTCCAAGCCGAAAGCAATCACGCCACAAGAACCGTTAGGCATATATTTCTGAGCCAGTTCATAATACTTGTTGCTCTTCAATCCGCAATAGTTTACCCATTTCACTTTCGGATTTGCTTCCAGCCATTCCGCTATTTTCTGCGCATTTTCACAATGACGCGGCACACGCAAATGCAATGTTTCCAGTCCCAGGTTCAACAGGAACGCATTCTCCGGTGACTGTATAGAACCCAAGTCGCGCATCAGCTGAGCAGTAGCCTTCGTCATATAAGCCATCTTTCCGAAAGCCTTTGTGTAAGTAAGTCCATGATAAGACTCATCAGGCTGTGTCAATCCCGGGAATTTGTCGGCATGTGCATCCCAGTCAAAATTACCGCTATCTACAATGGCACCTCCCACACAAGTGGCATGTCCATCCATGTATTTCGTAGTAGAATGTGTCACGATGTCTGCTCCCCATTCGAAAGGACGGCAGTTAATCGGAGTAGCAAAAGTATTATCCACAATCAAAGGCACTCCGTGTTTATGGGCAATACGGGCAAATTTCTCAATATCGAGCACATTGATACCCGGATTAGAGATTGTTTCTCCGAACAAACATTTAGTATTCGGACGGAAAGCCTTTTCTATTTCTTCTTCCGGAGCATCCGCATCAATAAAGGTACACTCAATACCCAGTTTCTTCATCGTTACAGCGAACAGATTGAATGTACCTCCATAAATGGTAGATGAGCAGACAAAATGGTCGCCTGCCTCGCAAATATTAAATACGGCATAGAAGTTAGCTGCCTGACCCGATGAAGTCAACATAGCTCCTACTCCTCCTTCCAATGCTGCAATCTTGGCAGCTACGGCATCATTCGTTGGGTTCTGCAAGCGAGTATAAAAATAACCGCTGTCTTCCAAATCGAAAAGACGAGCCATCTGTTCACTGGTATCATACTTAAACGTTGTACTTTGATAAATAGGCAATACACGAGGTTCTCCTTTTTTCGGAGTCCATCCAGCCTGTACACAAAGTGTCTCTTTGTTGAATTTCTGTTCCATCTTATATAATATTATTTATCTACAAATCATTCTGACGGACAAAAGTAAGAAATATTCCACCATTGATAGCAGATTTATGAAAAAAAGATGTACATTTGGCGAAAACTTAAAAGCATTACTATGAACGCAGAATTCCAATTCAAGCACGAAATCCCAGTACAAATCCGTTTCAGCGATGTAGACCAGTACGGTCACATGAATAATTCCGTGTATTTTTCGTTGTACGACCTGGCTAAAACATCCTATTTCCGCGATGTGTTTGGGGAAGAAGAACGCGACAAATTCAATGTAGTAGTAGTCAATATCAATGCAGACTTTTTAGCACCTGTATTCTTTTCTGACGAACTCATGATTGAAACGACTGTGATCCACCTCGGGCATAAGAGTTTAACCATGCTACAACGAGCCTTCAATAAGGCCAGCGGTGTATTGAAGTGCCAGTGCCGTACCGTATTGGTGGGATATGATATACTGACCAAAGAACCCATGGAAATTCCGATGGCATATAAACAAGCTATCTGTGATTATGAAGGAAAAACATTAAGCGAACTATCCCAGCCTATTCAATAAAAAAACTCTCCTACCGGTACGGACGGAGTTTATTTTATTTACTTAACTAATATTA
>NZ_DS990122.1 GCF_000187895.1 Phocaeicola plebeius DSM 17135
GTGTGCTGCCTTCGCATCGGAGTTCTTCGTGATATTCTAAGCATTCACGCTACACCACGAATCGCACACTCAACCGCACTCAAGGACGCAGTATCAACTGCAATTTTAAGGTTGAGCCCCAAACTTTCACAGCTGACTTAACGACCCGTCTGCGCTCCCTTTAAACCAATAAATCCGGATAACGCTCGCATCCTCCGTATTACCGCGGCTGCTGGCACGGAGTTAGCCGATGCTTATTCATAAGGTACATACAAGCTCCCACACGTGGGAGGTTTTATTCCCTTATAAAAGAAGTTTACAATCCGTAGGACCTTCATCCTTCACGCTACTTGGCTGGTTCAGACTCTCGTCCATTGACCAATATTCCTCACTGCTGCCTCCCGTAGGAGTTTGGACCGTGTCTCAGTTCCAATGTGGGGGACCTTCCTCTCAGAACCCCTATCCATCGTAGGCTAGGTGGGCCGTTACCCCGCCTACTACCTAATGGAACGCATCCCCATCGTACACCGATAAATCTTTAATGATGCTATCATGCAATCTCATCATACCATCAGGTATTAATCTTTCTTTCGAAAGGCTATCCCTGAGTGTACGGAAGGTTGGATACGCGTTACTCACCCGTGCGCCGGTCGCCGGCAATTGAAGCAAGCTTCAATCCCGCTGCCCCTCGACTTGCATGTGTTAAGCCTGTAGCTAGCGTTCATCCTGAGCCAGGATCAAACTCTTCATTGTAAAATATTTTCTTACTCTTTCGAGTATTGTTGTCTCTGTTCAGGAAACCGATTTTTTTTCATTTTCCTTGTTTCCAAGGGTTATTGACGGTTATCTTCCGTTCATCCCATATATACATTATATAAAGGACTACTTCTTGTACTACATCCTAGTCTGTTTATCTAAAGTCTTTCAAAGAACTATCTTTTCTCAAGCTCCCGTTTCAGCGGGAAAGCGTTTGCAAAGGTAAGGCGTTTTTTCGTAACCTCCAAATTTTTTCAAAGTTTTTTTTGAAAAAATTTTTCAGAAGGTTTCAAGAAGGCGTGCGGCTTACCCTTTCTCGCTCCCTTGCTCATCCGCAAGGTAAGATACTCGGTGCAGCATCCGGCACTCTCTTCCGTAGCCCCAGCTTTACTCAGTCTGTCATCTTCAGCGGCTCTCCCTCTCGAAAGCGGTTGCAAAGGTACAGACTTTTTCCTTTTCTGCAACTCTTATGGCACATTTTTTTGAAATATTTTTTCAGGGGTTTATCTAACTCACTGATTTACTTTATGCTATAAAGCATACTTTTTATTGCTATGTGGAAATCCGTGTGAAATACCCTACATTATATAATTCGTGCGTGCGCGTGCATGCGTGCGCGAACAGATGCAGGGAAAGTTTCACGAAAGGCTGAAAAAAACAGCTGCAAAGCCTGAAGCTGCGCACGGAATACGGAAAAAGGAACGGGATTTTTACACGGACAAAAAGGAACTTTTTACGTTTCCGTTACGAAAAACCTACGGTTCCGCAACGCAAAACGTACGGTTCGCACGGCGGAAACATACGTTTCGCCGAAGGAAAACATAAAAACAATGGAAACGTTACGAGATTTTCTACCCGAGGTTTGCAAAAAAATTGGCTCCCATATACATAAAACAACAAACAGGAAAAGGAATAAAGACTTTTTTCTACTCCTCAAATTACATTCGTGTAACGAATTTTACAAAGCTGTTTCATAAATATAATATTAATATGACATTATAAAGCATTATAAAAATCCGCTATTATACATCATAAATTAATTTTTTCAGATTCCTTCTCCCCGTAGCTTTGCCATCGAATTTAATGAATCTCACTAAAAAATGGAGCAAAGAAGCAAACATAAAAAATTATCGGATATTGCATTTGTCTTATGGGCCGGAACAACTGCCCTTTTATCTTATTCACTAGTATACGCACTTCGTAAACCATTTACCGCAGCAGAATTTGAAGGTCTGCAAATAATGGGAATGGATTATAAGATAGCAGTAAGTATCGTACAACTAATAGGCTATGTATTTGCCAAGCTTTTAGGAATCAAATACATTTCAGAATTAAAGCCAGAAGGGAGATTAAAGTTCATTATCGGATCGGCTGCACTTTCTGAAATTTCCTTATTAGCTTTTGGATTACTGCCAATTCCTTTCAATATTGTTGCCTTATTTTTCAACGGACTTTCATTAGGATGTATGTGGGGCGTGATTTTCAGCTTTTTAGAAGGAAGACGCACCACCGATTTTCTAGCCAGCATCATGGGAGTCAGCATGGCACTTAGTTCGGGAGTTGCCAAATCGCTCGGACTATACGCCCTGAATTCACTCCATGTCAGTGAGTTTTGGATGCCTGCACTCATCGGCGCCCTCGCATTCCCTCTATTATGCTTCACCGGATGGATGATGACCAAATTTCCGGCACCAACGGCAGAAGACATCGCTTCACGCTCCGTACGTGTCACCCTTAACGGTCAGCAACGATGGGAACTGTTCCGCAAATTCATGCCGCTGCTCATACTGCTATT
Source organism: Phocaeicola plebeius DSM 17135 (assembly GCF_000187895.1). Lineage (GTDB taxonomy): Bacteria > Bacteroidota > Bacteroidia > Bacteroidales > Bacteroidaceae > Phocaeicola > Phocaeicola plebeius. Next base: position 2,531 of record NZ_DS990122.1, read on the forward strand.
CGGAGCCAACCTGCTTTTAACCGTGCAGCGCGACATCAAAGAAGATTTCATTGTCTGTATCATCGATGTGAGCACCGTATCCTCATGGGCATTCGCACAAATTGACAGCATCGCTACTTTCGTCATGTTGGCAGCCTTTGCCTTGCTTGCCACAACGTATAACCACCTGCGGGTGCTGTGCATACTGCTGATACTTTCCATCATGGGAATGGGTACACTTGCCTTCTTAGGAGCCAACTTCCACGAAGTAGCCTTGCCCACCACCATCTGGCTTTTCCTGCAAAGTCTCTGCCTGGACATTGCCTACCTGAGTTTCCAGACCATATTCTTTGAACGCTTCATCGCGTGCTTTAAAATCAAAGGTAATGTGGGCTTCTTCATCATCACCATCGACTTCATTGGCTACATGGGTACACTTGCTCTCCTGTTCTTCAAGGAATTCTATGCCTCACATATCCACTGGGCAGATTTCTACAACCAGATGAGCGTCTATATAGGCACCGCTTGCTGTATTGCCTTTGTCGGCTCGTTTATCTACATCCTTGTAGAAAAGAACCGGAAACGCAATACCCCGCAAACTCCTTCCAGCCACCATAAAGCGCTGGAAACCTCCAACCTCGAAAATCAAGAAATAACCAATACGAAAATTTGTTTAACAACTACTGCAATATGAAAAAGATTGAATGTGTAATTATGGACTGGGCAGGAACTGCCGTCGACTATGGATGTTTTGCACCTGTATCTGCTTTCATTGAAAGCTTCCGTGCAATAGGTATTGAAATCACAGCAGAAGAAGCACGCCGCCCAATGGGACTGACCAAGATTGATCACGTACGCGCGCTCTTTCAGATGACACGCATCGGAGAAAAATTCCAGGAAAAGTATGGCCGTCCGTACAACGAGAATGACGTACAGGGACGATACGCTGAATTCCAGCGGTTGCTTTTTGCCACGCTGAAAGAATACACCGGACCTATCTCTTATGTTATTGAAACTATTGACACACTTCGCCAGAAAGGAATCAAGATTGGCTCCACCACAGGCTACACCAAAGAAATGATGGATGTGGTCATTCCCGAAGCTGCTGCCAAAGGCTATAGCCCGGACAACTGCGTAACTTCCGACGGACTTCCAGCAGGACGCCCATATCCTTACATGATTTACAAGAACATGTGCGACCTTGCCGTGCCTTCACGTTTTTCGGTACTGAAATACGGAGATACCATTTCCGACATCAAGGAAGGACTCAACGCCGGAGTATGGACAGTGGGCGTAATTTTAGGAAGTAACGAAATGGGACTTACCGAAGAAGAAGTACAGGCACTTCCGGAAAAAGAACTGAAAAGCCGCATGAGTGAAGTAAGAAACCGCATGTATGCAGCCGGTGCTCACTATGTAGTGGACAGCATCAAAGAACTTCCCGCCCTGATTGAATGTATCAACGCCCGTATGGCAAACGAATAAATTTATCACGTAAACATAAAAAAACAACAAGATATGAGACCTTATTTATTACTGACTCCCGGCCCTCTGACCACAAGTGAAACCGTAAAACAAGCCATGATGAGTGACTGGTGCACATGGGATGAAGATTACAACGTAGGAATAGTAGAAGTTATCCGCAAAGAACTGGTAGAACTGGCCTGCAGCCGTCCTGAAGAATATACCGCCGTTCTGATGCAAGGAAGCGGAAGTTTCTGCGTAGAAGCTACACTTGGCTCAGTGATACGTCCTGAGGATCATCTGCTGGTAGCAGCCAACGGAGCCTACGGAAAACGTATGGGAGTCATTGCCGAATATTATCACCTGAACTGCCATGTAATGAAGTTTGAAGAAACTCAGGCAGTCGATCCGGCACAGATTGAAGCTTATCTGCAGGCACATCCGGAGGTAACCCACGTGTCAGTGGTACATTGCGAAACTACCACCGGCGTACTGAATCCCATCGAAGAAATTGCCCGCATCGTAAAAAAACATCATAAGGTACTGATTGTAGACGCAATGAGCAGTTTCGGCGGAGTACCCATCGACATGGCTGCATTAGGAATTGACTTCATGATCAGCAGCGCCAACAAATGTATCCAGGGAGTACCAGGATTCGGATTTATCATTGCCCGTCGCTCCTTACTTGAGCAGTGCAAAGGCGTAGCACGTTCCTTGTCTCTCGACTTATACGACCAATGGGAAACCATGGAGAAAGGACATGGCAAATGGCGTTTTACCTCACCTACGCATGTGGTACGCGCTTTCATGCAAGCCATGAACGAACTGAAAGAAGAAGGAGGAGTTGCCGCACGTCATGCCCGTTACAGCGAAAATCACCGCGTGCTGGTAGAAGGAATGAGAAGCTTAGGATTCAAGACTCTGCTTCCCGATGAAGAACAGTCGCCCGTTATTACTTCCTTCTATTATCCGAATGCGGAATTCAACTTCAAAGACTTCTATACCAAGCTGAAAGCAAAAGGATTTGTGATTTATCCGGGTAAAATCTCACAAGCGGATACCTTCCGTATCGGTAACATTGGAGATGTACACCCCGATGATTTCCGCCAGCTGATTGAAGCAATCAAAGAAATACAATTGCAGTAATTGTGTATAATGAGCAACGTATTGTTGCTGTCTTTATCCCTGTATTCTTCCCTTTCCGAAGCGGAAAATACAGGGATTTTTATTGTCTTTCCTCTTTAAAATCAGTACTAAAAATACCCTATAAAAAATGCCTTTGTGTTTTGGTTGGAACACAAAGGCATTTACAAACAAACGAATTAATTAGAAAATATATTGAAGACGAGCCTGAGCCAAGAAAAAGTTTTTCTGGTAGAATGCATTGCAATGCGAGCCAACCCACACATAACTACCGTTTATCTTGACCCCAATATACTGGTTCAAATAAAAATTTACTCCCAATGACAAATCCTTTTCTTCTCCCCCATAAATTTCAGCCCGATCATCGTTCATATCCGTATAATTGAAACGGGCTACCAACTCTATGGCCTTGGCAGTAGACGGACGCCCAGGAACACCATACTTCGCATCGTATTCAAAGCCCCTTCCCTTCAACAGAAAACCACCCTGTATATATCCTCCATGCGGACGGTAAGCCTTCTCGCCTGAAGTGCGATTCATACGGTCGAAAAAATACTCCGCTTGCACCATAAAGCGAGGAGCCAGATACAAGGCTTCCACTAGTCCTTTCACCTCCGTACCCATATCGGGGAAAGAAGCTTCCAGCAGCGGTTCCGAGAATAATGAAGTCACCCCGTCACTACTTACGCTACCTTCAGGAGAAGCAGAAGTATTTACTTCCTTAGTGCGGAAAGAGAAAGCTCCTCCCACATGCCACAGTCTCTCCTGTTGTGAATCCGAGCAACGCCATACCGCACGAGAAGTAGACACAAATGCATTTTTCTGTGTATCCCCTAATTTATTGATGTCATTATGTGTATAAACTCCCATACAAAACAAATAATGAGGTGCATGATAATAATAGGTAGCCCCCAGTTTCCGGCTGTTGGTATAAGCCAGAACGGAGGCTGCGGACTGATTAAAACGTAAATCGGCTGTACTGATGAGCATATCCATTGAAAACGGCTCGTACCCGTTACCGAAGGAGACGGTGTGATTTCCCCAGTGATAGTTCAGCAGCAAATCCTTTATTGCTACTTTTCCACCCCCTAATCCCACATCCGCTTTTACCTCGTATTGACCGTAAGTGGCTTTGAAACCCACCCGGAAATCTTCCACCCGATAATATCCTTGCGTACTTTCTTTTCCATAACCGGAAACAGAAGTATCCAGCAATGCCCGGGAGCGGAACTTCACTTTCAATGTTTCCTGAGCCGTCACATTCATCCCGACACAAAGGCACAGAGCCAGACAGGCAGAAACCGTCTTTTTCATTTATCACCCTGCATTAATTGCACAATAGCCTCCTCCGCAGACATAACCCAGCCGTAATCTGCCACATTAAAAATAGGTGCTGCCGCATCCGGATTAATGGCGATAATCTTCTTGGCTCCGGTAATGCCCGCCGTATGCTGAATCTGCCCGCTGATACCTATGGCAATGTATACATCCGGCAAAACGGTATGGCCAGTCTGGCCTATCTGCATTTTAGCATCAATCAATCCGGCTTCTACGGCCGCACGAGAACCGGCCACGACCGCTCCTATGCGTTCCGCCCATTGGCGTATCTGCGCCACGGTTTCATGCTTCTTTACTCCTCGTCCTATTCCCACAATCACCTTGCTGTCACTCAGAGATTCTCCTCCGATGGTTTCTTCCATCTCACTCAGCAAACGTACACGTCCGTCGGGCACAAATGACGACAAGTCGTGTGCTATGACTTCAGCCTTTTTAGCGCAATCCGGTTGTAACGCTTTCATGATACCCGGACGCACCGATGCCATCTGCGGACGGTGGTTGGGAGTGGTAATGGTCGCCATCAGATTTCCACCAAAGGCCGGACGTATCTGGTGCAGTAACAATGTATCCGCATCAATATCCAGTTGCGTACAATCGGCCGTCAACCCCGTTTGCAACAAGGCCGCCAGACGGGCAGAAAGTCCACGTCCTTTGGGAGTAGCTCCTACCAACAAGATTTCCGGCTGTAACTCTCGGACAAGCTGTGCCACGACCTCTGCATAATTTTCTTCTACAAATGCTTCCAGCTTTTCCGATTCCAGTAAATGAATCCTGCAAGCTCCATAACGTTCCAATTCCGGAACGAAACGCTGCAGTTTATTTCCTGCCAGCACTACCTCCGGCATCTGGCCCAACTTTTCACCTAATTCAGTTGCCTTTCCCAACAATTCACGGGTGACCGGTGCCAGTTCATCTCCTTCCGTTTCGGCCAGAACCCATATTCCTTTTGCAGAGACAGCAGGCTGAGCTACTGGACTGACCGCTTCCTGCATGTCCCAAGCCTCAGCCGGACAAGCCTGCACACATGTGCCGCACAAACGACAGCTGTATGGATCGACTTCAGGGTATTCATTAAATTGTATGGCGCCGAACGGACAGCTATCCGCACAAATACCACACTGCGTACATGCATCTCTTCGCAACTGAAGAGCAAACGTATCTTTGATTGCCATAATTTTATTTCTTCTGAGAGTGAATATTCTGATAGATTACCTGCATGACTGCTGCTCCATCGACCAGCCATTGCAACGACTTTTTATTTTGAGGAACCTCCGTAGACACCACCTTGGTGGGAGAAGCATGCAAACCGACACTTCCAGCATCCAAGTTCAGGTCTTTCTCATTCCAACATGTTATCACTTTTTTCTGGGCCTCTCTCCATCCCGCCAGCGTAGGAGGAGCCACTTCTCCGTTTTCCTTACTTACCATCACGGCACAAGGGAAAGCAATTTCCATTTGCTGACATACGTTGCCCGCTCTTTTGGCAAGCCAGATGGAAGACGGAGTGATACCCTCTATGCGTATCAGTTGTGTAACCTGAGGAATCCCCAGCTGTCCGGCCACTTCCGGTCCTACTTGTGCCGTATCTCCATCAATAGCCATACGACCGAAAAACAGCAAATCGAACGTTCCTATTTTTTGAACGGCTGCAGCCAATACTTTACTGGTACACCAGGTATCACTTCCTGCAAAAGCCGGCGATGAAAGTAAGACAGCACGGTCGGCTCCATGCTGCAAAGCTTCGCGTAACACGGTCTCCGCAGAACCGGGTCCCATACTTACCGCTACCACTTCGGCCTGAGTTTCTTTTTTCAGATTCAATGCAGCCTGCAATGCACACAAATCATCCGGATTTGTCTGGCAAAGAGCTGAAGAACGTTTTAATGTATTCGTCACCGGGTCTATCTCCACCCGCGTAGACTGAGGTACTTGCTTCAAAAAAACTATATATCGTTTCATTTCTATGCGATTAAATCATATTTATAAATTGACGAGGAATACACACACCCTGTCTTATCCTCCTTTTTTATTGGAACGTGCGTCGGCACAGCGCTGCTGGAATTCAGCAGAAAAAGGATCGACCTCTCCAAAGCGTTCTGGAGAGAACAATTCCGGATTCACAAACGGCGTTTCTCCTAAAATCAGTTCGGCAGCCAGACGGCCCATGCCACCTCCGGCAGCGACTCCACCTCCGCAGCATCCGGTCACCGTATGCAATCCTTTGTAACGTGCTACCGGACCAATAATGAATTTTGCATCCGGCACATAGCAGGAAGGTCCAGACATATAGTGTGCAATCGGGAGGTCGTCAATATCTTTCAAATACTTTTTCAACAGCGGGGCACATTCATCCAGCACAGTCCACTTTGCCGCCTTATTAAAATCGAAATCCTCCAGCTTTTCAGTCAATGTAGAAGGGTCAAAAGCCTGGCACTGGCTTTCGCGCAGACCGATAATCAAGGCCCCCACATCGGAACGGGTAAAGGCACGTGCATCCGGAATGACCGTAAACGGATGATTGGCAGGGAAGCGTGTAGCATCAATGGAAGTAATCCAGAAATGGCTTCTTACAGGAGTAAACGGTAAACCGACTTTCAACGGACGCATTAGCAAATTAGCCCATGAACCAGCTGCATTTACTACCACCGGAGCCGTTACCGTTTCTCCGGTTGCCAGTCTGACACCTTTCACCTCAGCATCTTCCACCAGAATTTCCTTTACCTTACAATTTGAACGTAAAGTTACTCCCAGCTTACGGGCAGCTTTGGCATAACCCGAACAAAGAAGTGCTGAATCAATGAACGCATCCGTCGGCATATAAAGTGCCACATCTACCGCTTCCTCCTCAATCCAAGGAAGTAATTCCTTTACCCGTTCCTTTCCAATCCGTTCATTGGGTATTCCAAAACGGCAGGCCGCTTCTTCCAACGCCTCCAAGCCTTTCAAAGAAGCTTCTGATGAAGCAATTGTAATACTTCCGCACATCTGGAGTTCCAGCGACTCATCTAAAAGAGATTCTATCTCCTCGATACAATCGTATGTTTCCTGTACCAGCTCCATCAATGCCGGTTTAGTACGAGCACGCGTCAGGAGACAAGCCGCACGGGCCGATGCCTGAGAGGCAATTTCATTTCCGTCCAGCAACAGGATATTCCCTGCATGACGTTTCGCCAGCTGATATGCGGTAGCACATCCCAGCAGTCCGCCTCCTATAATAATAATGTCATAATCTTGTTTCATCTTAAATCGTATTATATTGAGGGTTTATATAAAAATCTGTATTCTTGAGTTTCAAGCCTTGCATATACTTCCGGTGAATCAGGATGCTGGCCACAATAAACAGAATCGAACAAGTGGCTCCTACAAAACCGGCTATATGGTTGAACAAGGCAAACCATTCCAACTCGATGTTCAGGAATTCCTTGGTAGAAAGTAAGGTTACCGTACCCAGATACCCGATAAAATCAATTAGTGCAATAAAGAATCCCACATTTCCCTTAATGCGAAAACAAGCAATAAAACGGTCGAAGAAAATGGTCTGGAAAGTCAGATAAGCTATGTAAAGCGACAAACTTTGGATAAACAGCCAGGTGACCGGTTTCAAGTCCAGCGTTTCATAATGGAAAGACACGTATGTCATGGTCAGACATCCGGCTATTACCAGCGTCATCAGCCACAACAGCGCTCTGATATTACTACGGAAAAATGCAAACAAGGCAAATATTCCCAAAATAATCAATGTGACAATGGTATCAATGCGGGCAAACAACCAGGAAGACTGATTGCTCATATCCAAAATGTTCACCAGGAAATCTTCTTTAATATCACGTAAGACCAGCAACATGAAGTTACCGATGAAAAGCAGCGTAAGAATCGGAGCATATTTCCGGAACAAAGCCACACGTCCTTTTCCATCAAGCACTACCCGCTCGTTACGCAACGCAATATCTTCTGCCGTAGGCTGGGGCAAACGTTTCAGCATATATCCCATAAAGACCAGCAAAGGCAAGGCAAAACCTCCGATTACTGCCGGCATCCAGAATTGGTCTATCTGCATTTCATTCATGGCAAACAAGCCAAAGCTTTTTGCAACTCCCGAGCTGAACACCATGCTCACCCCGAGTAGACTGGCCAAGATGTCCGTCACCTTCCGTCCTTCGATAAAACTGAAAATCACTCCCCACATACAACCTAATGAAAGTCCGTTGACAAACATGGCAGCCACATTATAAGGTGCTTCCAAAAGCCCGAAGCCTACCAAAGCCAGTTCTGCCAAAATCGCAGAACCAACGAAGAACCGAAAGCGATTTTCCTTCTTCAGTTCCGATATAATTTTTATTCCAAAGAACTTGGCAATGACATATCCTAAAATCTGGATAGTAGTCACCGCTACCTTATAGTCACTTCCCATAAAAGTCAGCCCCTCGAACGAAGCAGCCGTGTACGGTTTACGTAACGCATACACCAGGGAATAAGAGAGCAATGCCGCACCACCGGCCCAAAGTATCAGCAGTGCATCAGATAAATGTTTTTGATTGGTTGTCTGTTTCATATTCGTATCACATTCGTTTCATTTTCTGCGGCAAAGCTATCACAGACCAAAATCTGAAAGAATTAATTTATCATGTATAATAGAGGGGCTGTTTGAGGGCTGTATAATGTCATATTAATATGATGATTATGACATATTTTTGTAAAGAATGACATACCGTTGTAACAACTATGACGTATCTTTGCTGCAAACCTCATCATCTATGAACAGACTGGTATTACTTTATGAAAGAATGAAAAAGCTCCGGGAATCGGGCGTCAGAATGAAAGACATTTCAGAAGAAACTGATATTGCTTCAAGTGTATTGTCCTCGCTGTATTCTTCTGTCCTTCCTATGTATGTAAACCTGCTTTCCGGAGGAGATGACCCCGAAACGGCACTGGACAAGGCTTTGCAACAAGTCAATAATGTTTCCAAACGTAAATTGTTAGGATGCCTGGATGAACTGTATGAAAAAGTCTGCCACATCGAACCGCGTCTTGTTTCTTCCAAGAACAGCGGACGTCCTTTCCTGGATGACATCGAACGGGAAGCCATCAAGTACCTGCCCAATGCCGGAGTCTATACAGGATTGTACCTGGCCTATAGTTCCTCTTCTTTCTCAGACGGCCTGAAAGTAGAGCCTTACATGATTACTTCCATCACCGACGGTGAAACCCTGCCTAAAGTTTACAGCCAGAGTATGTCGGGCGATTATTATGCCGGCATCGGACTGTTTTCGCCATTTCAAATAGGATACCTGATGTTCAATGAACAGAAACGCCTGCAACTGGCGCTGAAGGTTATCTATCTGCAACTGCCTATCATCGAATATCCCAACCTGGTAAAGGGCATTTACCTGACTCACGACTACAACCGGAATCCGATAGCACGCCGCATTCTGTTTGTCAGACAAGGAGATGAAATTCCTCTGGAAGAATTTGCCAACCTGCGCACCAAAGTCATTCCCAGAGAAAAGCTGACTCCGGAAGAAGCTGACTACTATGACTATACCTGTCACACTGGAGACGTAATCAAAAGCATGATGCTGGTCTCCCCCGATAAAAACATAGAGGACCTGAAACGGGAAAAAAGAATTCTGGAGCTTCTTTGATATTCAGAAAAATCCGCTAACTTAGCCCCTCTTAAAAATGATTTACCTATGGCACTTATCAAATCAGTAAGAGGGTTTACTCCTCAAATCGGTGAGAATTGTTATCTGGCCGACAATGCCACCATCATCGGCGATGTAATAATGGGAAAGGATTGCAGTGTTTGGTTCAATGCAGTTCTCCGCGGAGATGTAAACTCTATCCGTATCGGCGACCGTGTGAACATTCAGGACGGTACCGTGCTTCATACGTTATATGAGAAATCAACCGTAGAAATAGGCAATGATGTATCCATCGGCCACAACGTGACACTTCACGGAGCTTGTGTGCACGACAATGCCCTGATTGGAATGGGGTCTACCCTGCTCGACCATGCCGTAGTAGGTGAAGGAGCCATCGTAGCTGCCGGCGCACTGGTACTTGCCAATACCGTCATTGAACCGCACACGCTTTGGGGCGGCGTACCTGCCAAGTTTATCAAGAAAGTTGACCCTGCACAGAGCAAGGAACTGAATCAGAAAATTGCCAACGGATATCTGATGTATGCTTCCTGGTTCAAAGAGGAAGAAACCGAGAAATAAAAAACAGCCTCGCAAGGTTTACGGCATTCGATTCCGTAAGTATTGCGAGGCTGTTCCTTTTTATCTTTACCTAAGATTACTTGTTTTTCAACTCTTCCAGCAATTCAGCCACATCTTCTTCACGTGTAGCCCAACTGGTCGCGATACGTACCACTGTCGTACCGTCAGCACGTTTTTCCCATACCTCAAAGCCTATACGCTGTGCCAGTTTCTCGTACAAGCTATTTTCAAGCTTTACAAACAACTGATTGCTCTGCGGACGAATGTAAAATGTATAACCGTTTGCTTTCAATCCTTCCACAATCCGGTCAGCCATATCAATGGCATGACGGGCAATTTTCAGGTACAAGCCATCTGTAAACAAGGTATCAAACTGCAAACCTAACAGACGCCCCTTGGCCAACAACACGCCCCGTTGCTTGATAATCGTATCAAACTGACGAATCAGTCCGGGCTGCGGAATTACGACCGCCTCGCCAAACAAGGCTCCGACCTTGGTTCCGCCAATATAGAAAATATCACACAAAGAAGCGATATCTTTCAAAGTCACATCCGTATCCCGTGCCGCCAGTCCGTAACCCAGACGAGCCCCGTCGAGGAACAACGGAATCTTATGCTTACGGCACACGGCAGACAAAGCCTTCAGTTCATCCAGCGTGTAAAGTGTACCGTATTCCGTAGGATGCGATATATATACCATTCCCGGAGCCACCATGTGATCCCAGCTCGGGTCCTGGTAGAAAGCCGTCACATAACGGTCTACTTCTTCCGCATCCAACTTTCCTTCATGGTGAGGCAAAGCCAGCACTTTATGTCCTCCTGCTTCCACCGCCCCGGCTTCATGCTGGTTGATATGACCCGTTTCTGCTGCAATCACTCCCTCATACGGACGAAGCAAGGCCGTAATGACCGTGGAATTGGTCTGTGTACCTCCCACCATAAAATGTACTTCTGCCTGCGGGCATCCGCAAGCTTCTGCAATTTTCCGGCGAGCCGATGCACAATACTCATCCGTGCCATAGCCCGAAGTTTTCTCCATGTTCGTCTGGCACAAGCGCTCCAAAATCAGCGGATGCGCTCCTTCCATGTAATCACTTTTAAAATATTGCATATTCGTTTTGTATTTTAAATTAGACTTTTTCTTCCAACATCAAACCCACTCCCTTCACAGTCTTCAGTTCCACCGTATCATCGGCCACTAACAGTTTGCGCAAGCGAGACACGAATACATCCAAACTGCGCGAAGCAAAATAATCTTCCTCCGTATTCCATAGACGCGACAAGATGACTTCCCGCCGCACGACCTGTCCCTTGTGTTCACACAACATACGAAGCAAATCGGCTTCCCGCACCGTCAGTATACGTTCTTCTCCGCCTTTCTGTTTCCATACGCCACGCACCGTATCAAAGGAGAACAGTTTCCCGATGGGTACCTCCCGGACCTCTTTCTGCGCCGATACCCCTCGCGTCAGTTTCAGCAATGCCGTGATATGTGCATGCAGTTCCTCGGCCAAAAATGGCTTTTTGACATAGTTATTCACACCCAGTTCATAACCTTTCACCACATCTTTCGGTGACACACGCCCGGAAGTAAACAAGATGGGTACATGCTCATCCTGTTCCCGGATAAGCCGTACCATCTCATATCCGTCCATTACCGGCATCTCAATGTCGGCTACGATGACATCCGGCTGCTGTGCCTTCCATACGGCCAGTCCTTCCTCGCCATTGGATGCCGTCAGCACCTGATACCCTCCAATCATATCCTCCAAACCACCCTGAATGATATAACACAGATTCGCGTCATCTTCCACCAACAACAATTTGATTATCTCTTCCATTTCACTGTTCCTCTTTTTTATTCTCCAGGGCACTCTCCGGAGGAAAAACCAAGGTAAACCGACTGTATTCCCCCTCCATGCTTTCCAACGTAACCCGTCCGCCGTGCGCTTCCATAATCCGAAGCACATAATTCAGTCCCAGTCCGAAACCAGATACTCCACCGGAACGACTGCGTTCACTGGCTGCCGCCCGTTCGTATTTCTCAAAAATCTTCCGCTGGTCTTTCAACGGAATACCGAAACCATTGTCGGCCACCGTTACACAGACCGTTCCATCCGCTTTCCGTTCCGAAAGAAATGTAATTTCCACGGCTTCGTCCGAATATTTCAATGCATTGTCTATCAAATTACTGAGCGCTTCCCTCAGAAATTCCTCATCTGCCCAAACCACATCTTCCTGCAAGTTCCATACAAACGCAACCTGCTTAGCAGTTTTTGCCTTATACTTCTCCGCCAAATCCTCCAGAATCGGGCGTAGCAGACAATCCGTCTGTTGCAATTTCAATGCATGATTCTCCAGTTTGGAAAGCGTCAGTACCTTGTTGGTCAACGCCAGCAGATGCTCTCCTTCCTCTTTCACAATCCGGAAATACCGTTCCTTCTTTTCCGGCTGTCCGTCCAAACGTCCGCTTTCCAGAATCTCTGTTCCCATCAGAATAGAACTTAACGGAGTCTTCATGTCGTGAATCATGGCATACGAAAAGTCCTCTCTCACCTTGGCTATCTTGTCCTGCCGGATAATGACACGAATCTGATACACAATACAGATAATAACCAGTACCATAATCAGCACCGTGGCAATCAACAAGAGGGTCATACGCTGGAAAATCACCCAGTAAGGATTCAGAATCACCCCTTGCAGATAGCGGGTATATGCCTTATTTATAGGTACCATCCTTGTTCTCAAGTATTTTTGTCCTTCCAGTTTTGCCTGTGGAGAGGATGCCCGCAACACATTACCTAACGAATCCGTCACACAAGTCGACACCTTGGCCGGGATACCGACCGAATCCAGCATGTGGGCATAAATAGAATCCAGATTATGCAAGGACACATCTATCTTGAACGTATTCGATACCCCTTCCTGTATGGCGATGAACACAGCCGATTCAATAAACTGACGTGTTTCCGGAGTTGGAGTCTGTGTTTCGTCATCCTCCACGTCCTCATTCAGGTCAAACCGATACGTGTACGTGGAATCCTTCTTCCCATGCAACTCTTTCCAAAGGCCTATCCGATCAAAAGCCTCCTTAAGTGCCGCATCCTTAAAAAGCTCATGGCTCTGCCGCATGACGTTCTCACGGGTCAGCTTGTAAGTGTTGACCAGCCAGACATACTGTAGTTCGACAATTGCAATCAGTCCCACTACCGCAATCCAGCGAATGTGTTTCATCTTCATAAGCGTATATTCTTCACGTAAACGAAAGACGTTAACGTAGCGTTAACCTTGCCTTAACCCAAAAAGCGAAACGGGCTTTTTAGTTTTGCAGTGTCAAAGATAATGAAAGATAAAGACACGAACGATATGAAAAAGTATTTTTTAGTGAGCATCTTGTTACTGCTCGGTACGATGCTCGGAACAGCCACCGCACAAACCATTTCAGGCAAAGTTACCGACCCTTCCCGTCAACCTATTGACGGGGCTACGGTCGTGCTCCAGACACCCGATTCCATATTTGTAGAAGCTACCATTACAAATGCTGACGGTACTTTCCTGCTGAATCACCAGCCGGCACACTATCGTCTGCTGTTCCAACACCTGCTATATGAACCGCAGGAGAAAGAAGGCACAGGGACCGATGCCGGCACGTTTACACTGCAACCGAAAGACTACGCACTTCAGGAAGTCGTGGTACAAGGCGAACGCCCGCTGGTCACTGTGGAAGGCAGCCGACTGACCTATGACATGCCGCAACTGACCTCCCAACGGCTGGTCACCAACGCGTACGAAGCCCTAAAACAGCTTCCGGGCGTTATCGAACAGAACGATGTACTGACACTGGCCGGAGCAGGCGGAGTCAGCCTGCTGCTGAACGGACGTCCCTCGTCAATGACCTACGAACAACTCATCACTCTCTTAAAGGGTATGCCGGCCTCGCGCGTGGAAAAAGCGGAAGTGATGTACAGCGCTCCTCCGCAATACCACGTGCGCGGTGCGGCTATCAACCTCGTACTGAAAGGATATAAACCCGGCGAAGGAGGCTTGCAAGGAGAAGTCAACGGTGAATATAAACAGCAGAAGGAAGCCGGGGGCAACGGAGGCGTCACACTGGCCTATACCTCTCCTAAAATTGACTTCGATTTCATGTACAATCTTCAGAGCAACTATACCCGTGGCTACATTGATTTCATCGCCCGTCATACGGTGAAGGAGCAGGTATATGATGTGAATCAGGTGACGGACAATGAAGGACGTAGCCTGACGCACACCCTGCGCGCCGGAGGGACGTATAAATTTGATAAAGACAACTCGCTGAACTTGTCCTATACCACCCAGTTCAGTCCGGACAAAACCGGCGACAGCCATTCCAACGGGAATATTTCCGAATCATTCAATCATTCCCAGGCTCACCATCAGATGCACAATGCCGCATTGTATTATACCTCCGGATTCGGATTTCAGGTAGGAGCCGACTACACGTATTTTACCTCGACCGATACGCAAAACTTCTTCGACCGAAGTTCGGAAGAGGTAGAAACCCGCTTCATAAGCTGTTCCGGCCAGCACATCGACCGCTGGAAAATCTATGCCGACCAGCACCACACACTGCCACAAAACTGGACCCTGAACTACGGGACTTCTTTTACCTACGTCAACAACCGGAACACCCAAAACTATGATTTGCCGGAAATGCAAGGCAACAACCTGCACAGCCGTATCCGTGAATACACCTATAACGTCTACGCCGGATTCGACAAGCCGTTCAACTCCCAATGGACCCTGAGTGCCTCTGCCACATTGGAATACTACCAGATGCAAGATTACCGGAAATGGGCTGTCTACCCCACTCTCCAGTTGAACTACATGCCGTCTGCCTCACACATTCTCCAGTTGTCTTTCAGCTCTGACAAGACTTATCCCGATTACTGGACACTGAGTGGCGCCACCAGCTACCTGAACGGTTACAACGAAAGTCTGGGCAACCCATTCCTTCGTCCCTACACCGATTACAACGTCGATCTGACTTACATCCTGAAAAGTAAATACATCTTCCAGGCAAGTTACAGCTATACACCCGACTACTTCATGCAGACCGTCTACCTGGATTCCAACCGTCTGAAAGCCATCTACAACTGGCAGAACTGGGATTACACTCAGGACCTTTCTTTCACCGCTATTCTCCCTTTCAAGGCAGGAAGCTGGTGGGACAGCCGTCTTACCCTGCAGGCTACCTTGAAACACGACAAAGCCAGTGTATATTACGATGCACCTTTCAATCAGAAGCAATGGGTCGGCGTAGGACACTGGACACATACCTTCCAGCTATGCCGCCAGCCTAACCTGAAAATGGAGGTTACCGCTTTCGGACAAACCCAATCCATACAAGGCAGTTACGACATTCAACCTGTGGCCTTCGTAGATGCAGCCCTGCGCTATACCTTTGCAAAGGACAAAGCTATGCTTCAACTGAAAGGACGTGATTTATTCAATACGATGAACCCCAAGACAGAAGTCCGGAACGGCGCGCAACATCTCGACATGAATACCAAAAGCTACATGCAGAGCATTACCCTTTCGTTCAGCTATCGCTTTGGCGGCTACAAGAAAAAAGAAATGAAGGAAGTAGATACCTCACGATTTGGGAATTAAAAAAACAGACTCTCTCCAATAATAAGGACAAAGAATTAATCAACAAAGAAATCCTTATCTTTTACGTTTCTCACCGCGAAGCCCTATGTTTTTCTTATGGGAAACATAGGGCTCTGCCATGAAAAACATACAGTTCTGACACAGAAAACTTAAAAGGTCTTTTTGTCTAATAATAAATATTCCGAGATAAATTACACTTTTCTGCTAATACCCTCTTTTTTATTTCCAATTAATATCTACCTTTGCAGAAA
This sequence comes from Phocaeicola plebeius DSM 17135, assembly GCF_000187895.1. Taxonomy (GTDB): domain Bacteria; phylum Bacteroidota; class Bacteroidia; order Bacteroidales; family Bacteroidaceae; genus Phocaeicola; species Phocaeicola plebeius. Next base: position 18,582 of record NZ_DS990122.1, read on the forward strand.
CTCTAAACGAAACAAGATATGAAGAAGTTATTATCTACACTGATGGTAATTGCCTGTCTGGCACTTGCCATTCCGGCACAAGCCCAAATAAAATTTGGAGTAAAAGCAGGTTTGAACGTTTCCAAACTGCATCTTTCTGAGAATATAGTTAGTAAAGACAACAGAGCTGGATTCTTTGTGGGTCCGACTGCAGAATTCACATTGCCACTTTTGGGATTAGGTATTGACGGTTCTGTATTATACAACCAGTTCGGCGTAGACTCAGAAGAAGGAACTTCTACAAAGAAGAGCATTGAAATTCCTATCAACCTGAGATGGACTGTCGGATTCAGTAGCCTGGTAGGTGCATACGTAGCTGTAGGTCCTCAGTTTGGATTCAATATAGGTGACCGCTGGTTTAATTCTATCGACAATGTATGCGAATTCAAGAAAAATACGACTAGCTTCAATGTCGGTGCAGGTTTGAAACTCCTTGGCCATTTGCAGGTAGGTGCCAACTACAACTTCGCTCTAAAAGACAATGGAAAAATACATGATGGTGACATAGAAGATTTGGCCACTATCGGTTTCAAACAAAATACTTGGCAAGTTTCTGTTGCTTATCTATTCTAAAAACACATAGAAAACCATAAAAAACCTCCTTTCAGGTGATATAGAATATTCACTTTGAAAGGAGGTTTCCTTTTTTATCATACAGACCGTTTATTCGTTATCGCAAGGATACACTACTCCCCATTCCCGGCGAAGTGCATCCATCTGCTGCATGATGCGGAGTGTCTCGGCATGCGGCATGTAAGGCGATTCCAGCCAGCCTTTTTCAATTGCTTCCAATGAAGCGTACACCTGATACTCATAGCCTGTAATCTGTTGCGGGACATTGTATACGGCTACAGTCTGATAATTCGTATCCAGCACTTTGACCGACTGCGGATTGTTGATGTTTTCTACTATCAAATGACCTTTATCTCCCGAAATGATACCCATGCGATCGGTAGCGGCATGAATGCTTACCTGCAAGGCAGCCATCTTGCCATCCTTATACAGCAACGTAATATTTTCCTGTGCATCCACTCCTGTATCCGTTTTCTGGCAGACGGAATGCACGGAAGCTACTTCCTTTCCGAAATACATGGCAGCAAAGTTGAGCAGGTACACACCCAAATCGAGTAAGGCACCGCCCGCCAGTTCCGGACGCAAAATACGTTCCTTCCGGTCAATTACATACCCTAAATTGGCCGATAAAATATGGGGCGTGCCTATCACTCCTTCTTCTAATAGCTCACGAATCTTCAACGAAAGTGGCATGTAACGGGTCCAGATGGCTTCGGTCAGGAAAACTTTCTTCTCTTCAGCCAGATTCAGCAGGTCGGCTGCCTGGCGGGCATTGGCTGTAAAAGCCTTCTCACACAGCACCGGCTTTCCTTTCTCAATACACAAGCGGGCATTGTCATAGTGCATGGCATGAGGAGTAGCAATATAAATCAAATCCACTTCCGCATCGGAAGCCAGTTCTTCATAACTCCCGTAAGCCTTCGCAAACTGCCATTTCTCGGCAAAAGCCTTTGCCTTTTCTACCGTGCGCGAAGCCACGGCATAGCGTTTCACTCCTTTCATTCCTCCAAGCGTGGCTGCCATCTTTGCCGCAATGCTACCACATCCGATGATTCCAATATTGTAAATTTTCATTTTGAATTAAAGATTAAAAACAGCAGGTACAAATCTATAAAAGTTTCAGGAGGGAACCAGCTATGTGAGGGGCTTTTTGTAACTTTGCAATATGAAAAAATTCGTGGATGTCATAGTACCCCTGCCTATTGCCAGCCAGTACACGTATTCGCTTCCGGAAGGTATGGAAGCCAGCATACAGCCTGGCTGCCGGGTCATCGTGCCATTCGGCCCTAAAAAGTTTTATACGGCCATTGTTACCAAGGTACACGAAACGGCCCCAGAGGCGTATGAAACCAAAGACATCTCGGAAGTGCTCGACTCACGCCCGGTTTTGTTAGGACAGCAGTTTTCTTTCTGGAAATGGCTGGCCGACTATTACCTCTGCACGTTGGGAGACGTGTACAAAGCAGCCCTTCCTTCGGGTATGAAACTGGAAAGCGAAACATTAGTGGAATACAATCCGGACTTTGTGGCTTCGGAACCACTCCCTCCTCGGGAACAGCGAATTCTGGACTTGCTCAGTGCCGACCCGGAGCAATGCGTCACCCAACTGGAAAAGGCCAGCGGCATGAAGAATTTGTTGCCGGTCATCAAATCGCTGCTGGAGAAAGAGGCCATCTGCATCAAAGAAGAAATCAAGCGAAGCTACAAACCACGCACAGAAGTACGGGTACGACTGACAGAAGCATTGCAGAACGAACATCACCTGCACATTCAGTTTGATTTACTGGCACGGGCCCCCAAGCAGCAGGCCATTCTGATGAAATACCTTGAATTGTCGGGATGGAACTCCGAAGGGAAAAATATCCGGGAAGTCAGCAAGAAGGAGTTGCTCGATGCTTCCGGACAGACGCAATCCGTCTTCAAGAACTTAGTAGACAAACAGATACTGGAGACGTACCTGCATGAGATTGGCCGACTTACGGGAAACCACGCCGAGACGGTTCCACTACACACCCTGAGCCCCGCACAGCAACGGGCGTTTTATGAAATCCTGACTTCCTTCCAGACCAAGAACGTATGCCTACTCCATGGCGTAACGGCCAGCGGAAAGACAGAAATCTATATCCATCTGATAGAAGAAGTGCTGAAAGCCGGAAAGCAGGTACTTTACCTTCTTCCGGAAATTGCCCTGACAACCCAGATTACCGAACGGTTACGACGGGTATTCGGCAAACGCTTAGGAGTATATCACTCTAAGTTTCCGGATGCAGAACGGGTGGAAATCTGGCAAAAGCAACTGACCGAGCAAGGTTATGACGTAATATTGGGAGTCCGTTCCTCGGTATTCCTTCCGTTCCGGCGACTGGGACTGGTCATCGTGGACGAGGAACATGAAACGAGCTACAAGCAGCAGGACCCTGCCCCACGCTATCATGCACGGAATGCCGCCATCATGCTGGCTTCCATGTACGGTGCCAAAACCCTGTTAGGTACGGCCACGCCCAGCCTGGAGAGTTATTACCACGCCCGCAACGGGAAATACGGTCTGGTAGAACTGACCGAACGCCATCAGCAGATTCAGTTGCCACACATTGAGTTAGTGGACATCAAGGAACTGGCCCGTAAGAAACGGATGACGGCACAGTTCTCTCCGCTTTTGTTACAGAAAATACGGGAAGCTTTGGAGCAGAAAGAACAAGTCATCTTGTTCCAAAACCGACGGGGTTTTGCCCCGATGATTGAATGCCGCACCTGCGGATGGGTACCACGTTGCAAAAACTGCGACGTAAGTCTGACCTATCACAAGGGACTTCACCAGCTGACGTGTCACTATTGCGGCTATACCTACGCCGTGCCTACAGTCTGCCCGGCTTGTGGAGGAGTGGAACTTATGAACCGCGGATTTGGCACGGAAAAGATTGAAGACGACATCAAGCAGATTTTTCCGGAAGCCAAAGTGGCCCGAATGGATCTGGATACCACCCGCACCCGCACGGCCTACGAGCGTATCATCAACGACTTTGAAGAGGGGAAAACGGATATTCTGATTGGCACGCAGATGATTTCCAAAGGACTGGACTTCGACCGGGTAAGTGTGGTCGGTATTCTGAACGCCGATTCGATGATGAATTATCCCGATTTCCGATCGTACGAACGGGCGTTCCAGCTCATGGCACAGGTAGCCGGAAGAGCCGGACGAAAGAACAAGCAGGGACTGGTGGTGCTTCAGACGAAGTCGCCGGAAAATCCGCTTATTCATCAGATTATGGCCAACGATTACACCCGTTTGTATCAGGAACAGATGGAAGAACGCAGCCTGTTCAAATACCCTCCCTTCTACCGGCTGATTTATGTATATTTGAAGCACCGTAAGGAGGACATCCTGAATCAGGCAGCCGACCTGATGGCCGCTCACCTGCGACAAGGCATGGGCGAACGGATATTAGGTCCGGACAAACCACCCGTAGCACGGATACAATCGCTTTTCATCCGGAAGATTGTTATCAAGATAGAGCAGGAAGCTTCCATGAGCAAGGTACGCCGCTACCTGACGCAGGTACAACGCACCCTCATAGAGGATGAGCGTTTCCGCTCACTGATGGTATATTATGATGTAGACCCTACCTAAACCCTATACACATGAAGATAGAATTAGATGTACATACGCACACCATTGCCAGCGGACATGCTTTCAGCAGTCTGCAGGAAATGGCACGGGCAGCCGCCGACAAAGGCCTGAAGTTGCTCGGTATCACGGAACATACACCGGGAATTCCCGGAAGCTGTCACCTGATTTACTTTCGCAACCTGCACGTGGTACCGCGGCAGATGTACGGCATCGAGCTCCTGCTTGGGGCGGAAATCAATATCCTCGACACACAAGGTACACTCGACCTGGATGAATTCCACATGAACTTGCTGGATTTGCGAATCGCAGGTATTCATTCCTTGTGCTATACGCCGGGAACTCCCGAAGAAAATACGCAAGGAATGATTAAGGCCATTGAGAATCCTTACACGCACATCATCAGCCATCCGGGGGATGGTACGGCCAAGTTGCTTTTTGAACCGATTGTGCAGGCCGCAAAAGCCCATCACACCTTGCTGGAAATCAACAACAGTTCCTTGAAGCCTTGCCGCAACAAAGTAGAGGCAAGGCCCAACAACTTAGAAATACTCCGTCTCTGCAAGCAATATGAGGTGCCCGTCATCCTGGGAAGTGATGCACATATCTCATTCGACATTGCGACCTACGACCATGCCTTAGAGCTGGTCAAGGAAACCGAGTTTCCCGAAAGCCTCATCCTGAATACGGATGTAGCACGTTTTAAACAGTATTTACACCTTGATAAATGATGAAACAAAGAATATTATTCGTCTGTCTTGGCAACATCTGCCGCTCCTCCTCTGCCGAAGAAATCATGCGTACGCTGGTGCGCCGGGCAGGAAGAGAAAAAGAGTTTGAAATTGATTCCGCAGGCATCAGCGGTTTTCACGAAGGAGAACTGCCCGATGAACGTATGCGGGCTCACGCCAGCCGCAGAGGCTACCAGCTGACCCACCGCTCGCGTCCGGTACGCACGGAAGATTTCTATCACTTCGACTGGATTTTAGGTATGGACGACCGCAACATCGATGCCCTGCGCGACAAAGCGCCGGACGTGGAAAGTGAACAGAAGATTCACCGCATGACCGATTTCTGCCGTACCAAGGTAATTGACTATGTGCCTGACCCCTATTATGGAGGCGCTCAAGGCTTCGAGAATGTGCTCGACATACTGGAAGATGCCTGCGAAGGACTATTAGCACATCTTTCCGAAAAAAACGAAAAATAACTTGAATACTTACTTAAACCACGATACCATGAATCAAACCATTGCGCCTTTTGCCCGTCCGCTATATGTAATGACAAAACCCGTAGGGGCAGTCTGCAACTTAGCTTGCGACTATTGTTACTACCTGGAAAAGGCCAACTTATATAAAAACATCTCCAAGCACGTAATGAGCGACGAACTGCTGGAGAAATTTATCCGCGAATACATCGGCTCACAGACCATGCCGCAGGTGCTCTTTACCTGGCACGGCGGAGAGACTCTGATGCGTCCGCTCAGCTTCTACAAGCGAGTAATGGAACTGCAACAGAAATATGCCGGAGGACGTACCATCGACAACTGTATCCAGACCAACGGTACCTTGCTGACGGATGAGTGGTGCGAATTCTTCAAAAAGAATAACTGGCTGGTAGGCGTGTCCATCGACGGGCCACAGGAGTTCCATGATGAATACCGCAAGAACCGTCAGGGACGCCCATCATTCACCAAGGTAATGCAAGGCATTCACTTGCTGAAGAAACACGGGGTAGAATGGAACGCCCTGGCCGTAGTGAATGACTTCAACGCAGACTATCCGCTGGACTTCTATCATTTCTTCAAGGAAATTGACTGCCACTACATCCAGTTTACACCAATTGTAGAGCGTATCAGTCCCCATGCTGACGGCCGTCATCTGGCCAGTCCGTTACAGAAAGACGAGAAATTAGCCGATTTCTCCGTATCACCGGAACAATGGGGCACCTTCCTCTGCACCTTGTTTGACGAATGGGTACGCCAGGATGTAGGCAATTTCTTCATCCAGTTGTTCGACTCCACCCTGGCCAACTGGGTAGGTGCGCAGCCGGGGGTCTGCACCATGGCCAAGACTTGCGGACATGCCGGCGTTATGGAATTCAACGGCGACGTATATTCCTGCGATCACTTTGTATTTCCGGAATACAAGCTAGGCAACATTCATGAAAAAACACTGGTGGAAATGATGTACAGCGAACGCCAGATGAAGTTCGGGCAAATGAAACAAGAATCCCTCCCCCGCCAGTGCAAGGAATGTGAATTCCTCTTTGCCTGCAACGGTGAATGCCCGAAAAACCGATTCTCCCGCACAGCCGATGGTGAACCTGGACTGAACTACCTGTGCAAGGGATATCATCAGTTCTTCCAGCACGTAGCCCCTTACATGGATTATATGAAAAAAGAACTACTGGCCGAACGTGCTCCAGCCAACATCATGGAAGCTATAAAAAAAGGAGAGCTGTAAGGCCCTCCTTTTTTTATAGCTGTCTGAATATATATCACACCTCAATCGTTTTTCAACAACACATTCTGAATCGCATCCTTCAGGTTTTTCTTAGGCAAGGCTCCCTGTGCCATCTGCGGAGTACCGTTCATCGGTACAAACAGCAGGGAAGGCACGCTGCGGATGCCAAACAAGGCTGCCAGTTCTTCTTCTTCGTCTACATTCACCTTATAGATGTCTACCTGTCCGGCATATTCATCGGCCAACTCATCCAATACCGGAGCCAACATCTTGCACGGACCACACCAGGTGGCATAGAAATCAATCAAGGCCGGACGCTCACCCAGAAATTTCCATTCGTTCGGATTTGCTTCATAGTTTGCTACTCTTGTCAAAAAATCTGCTTTGGTTAAATGTACTGCACTCATATTCTTCTGTTTTTAAATTTTTACTTACTTTCTTTTGTAGCCTGATAAGGTTTCACAAAATCCTTATACAACGCTTTGTTCCCGGACGAGGTGTCACATCCTCCTGCCGCACAGCAGGACCAGTTCACCATAGCCATCAGCATCAACAACCCACCTAATACTATCATCAGGGAGTCTGAGGCATAGATACCATAAGCGGCAAACATAGCTCCCGAAAGGAGGCGTATCACCCGGAGAACATCCCAATTACGAAATAATCTTTTCATTGTCAACACCTTTTTTGTTTGTTTCTGATGCAAATGTAGAGGGAAATACGCAGGAACACAACAGATTTTATTTATCTTTGTATTGATAAAATCTATTGAACCATGACGTTACAACAGATGGAATATATCGTGGCACTGGACAAGTACCGCCACTTTGTACTTGCAGCCGAGGCGTGTGGAGTAACACAACCTACCCTCAGTGCGATGATTCAAAAGCTGGAAGAAGAACTTGATGTCAAGATATTCAACCGCGACCGGAAAAATATCACCCCTACCCGCATCGGTGAAAAAATCATCCGTCAGGCACAGATTGTACTGAATGAAACCCAATGCATAAAGGAGGTAGTAGCCGACGAAACGGACAGCATGAACGGTAACCTGCGTATCGGTATTCTGCCCACCATTGCTCCCTACCTCGTACCCGACTTTATCCATCATTTCCGGAAAACCTACCCGCACGTAAGCCTGTTCATTGATGAGAAAGAAAACAAATCATTGCTACAGGAACTGCACTATGGCAACCTGGACATTATCCTGACCACCACGCCAGAAGACTTGAACGGCCTGTTAGAGATTCCGGTCTATACCGAGAAGTTCGTGGCCTACTTTTCTGAAGCATGCGACCAGGCCAAAAGCTGTATCGCCAACGGCACCCTCCCTCCTGAACAAATGTGGATACTGAAAGAAGGTCATTGTGTACCCAACGGCGGAATGAATTTCTGCAAGAACAAGGACATCGGCAATCACATCTACGAGGCCGGAAGCATCGAGACTCTCATAAAAATCGTGGACCGAAACGGTGGATATACCATCATCCCCGAACTTCATATTGCGTCACTAACCGAGAAACAGAAAGCCCATGTCCTGCCTCTTCAGGCAAACCCTCCGGCACAACGCCACGTATCTATTCTTATCAAAGAAGACTTTATCCGCGAAAGAATGGTCAATGCGGTTATAGATACTCTTAAATCTATCATTCCCGCTTCTATGTTAGAAAAACGGCTGTCTTCACATTCCGTCAAGCTAAGACATACCCAAAAACAATAAATCCATAAGCAAAACTGCAGACCCGAATTTCTTCAGAAGTCTGCAGTCCCATTTATAAAAAACCAAGAAAAGTGTTATTTATAGAACTCTCTCATAAAAAAGATACCCACCGGATAACAAGTCTGGTTCACCAGTTTTTTCACTAGTACCGGACTAGTTCCGCTGCAGTCATACACCAATAAATAGTTTTTATCCGGCGTTTCCATCTCGCTGTATGCATTCGAAACAGCTACATACACATATTGGGTGGAAGGATCAGCTACTACATTACAGTTCAAATGCGGAGCATCAGGTGCATCTTTAGACGCATCTATAAACACCTCACTTTTCCAGGTTTTCAACGAAAGCCGCCGCACCGTGGTACTCCCTGCTGCATAATACAAATAATCGCCAGCCAACGAAACACCTGAATTATTAAAAAACTCCGCGGAAATATCCTCTGAAATCTTTTTTTCCTTCACAATCTTCCATTCATCCAGGTTCACAAACAGCAAATAACTGTTCTTTTCACCTCCTCTGCCACAAGTAGCCAGCATAATTTCACGTTCTCCTGTCTGGCAAATCCCGCTAATGAACTGCCCTTTCAAATCGGGCAATACACGGCTAACCTTGTTCATTCCTTTTGATAATTCAATCAAGCGGGTAGATTCCCAAAATCCACCTCCAGCACAATACAAACAGTCGCCTACCCGTATAACTCCAGTAGTACTCGCCACATTTTCAATGGTATTTCCCTGATTTCCGAAATGATAAGCACCTTCCACGATATTTACTTCTCCAGTAGTGCTGTCAAAGCGAAACAAAGCCTGCCCTTCAGAAAAGAAAATATTTTGCTCATCAAGCACCGCTACGTTATCAAAAGGCGTATGCATAGGCATCCATTCTTCCGGATCAAGGCATCCCGGCGGACGCTTGAACTTCAAATCATCCATTCTGAATACCTTTTCACGCTTCAGTGTCACCGCATCTGCAATCACCAGAATACCGTCGGCCTCCTCTCCCTTGGGAGCATAAATGCCATTGCTAATAATATACAACTTCCCATTGTACATCCACAAGCCCTGTGCTTCGTTTCCAAAAGCCGTACCGTTCACGCCTCGATATACATGTTCTTCTACTGTACCATCAGGAGCCAGATAAGTGAGTGAACTGTTTTCCAGCCTTCGTGCTCCCTGGTTTAATATCATCACTCCTTCCGGACGAGCATAACCATCCAGGTATGTCACTTCCCCAGAGTTATCCGAACCGGAAGGATTTTCTTCCGTTCCGCCAGAAGGTGTTTCTGCAGGTGGTTGTTCCAGTTTATTTTCTTTCGAACAGGCTGTCAGCAAAACAACCCCCAACAATGCAATACACATTGCACGCAACAGATTCTTTCTCATTGTTTCATTCCTTTTAAAGATTAATTATTAGGTGCAAAGAAGAAGCCAGCCGGGAAATGAGTATAGTTCTCATATTTAGCCACCGGAGTATCCGTACTCGCTGAAAAATCAAAAGACCAGATCTGATTCTCTGTAAACTGCGCATAACCTTTAATGGTATTGATATACACATATCCAGTAACCGGATGTACCGCCATTCCATTGTACATCAAACCCGCGTGACTATCCATGGCATTAAGGTCACAAAGCTGTTCCTCGGCTTCCAGTCCTGAAGACGGAGCCAACTCTTCATTGGTATCAAACTTCATCCGATAAACCGTAGTATTATCCGCATAATACAATTCATTCCCTTTTGCGGCAAAAGCCACACCCGAAGAACCCACAGACGGCTTTATACTAATTTGACGTTGAATTGTTTTCCCTGTAGAAATATTAAAACGACTGACAGAAGATTTACCAGCCCCAAATCCCATTACCCAGAATTCGTCGTTATCTGCCGCCCTGATTCCCAGCGTTTCATTAATCTGAAGCTTAAGCGTATAAGGGAACTTTATCTTGCGTGCCTCATCTTTCTCAGGAGAGATTTCAAGAATTCCACCTATTAAACCAGGCTTATACGTATACACTTTTCCATTCATCACCACAAACTGACTCTTAGGAGCTTTTTCCGTTCCTGCCACAAACTTCATTTCCTTTGTCTGAAGATTCAAACGATAAATCCCTTTGTTATCACGGACATACACATGCGCCTCATCCAATACGGCTATATGCGTAGGCCAGTCAATACTAGGTAAATCATTCTTACTCAAAGCCATTTCCTTTTTCAATGTCTTGGCATTCATCACAATCAGCATACCGTCATTCTCAAACTTTGTACCGACCGGATTTTCATCTCCATTCTGAGTGATGACATAAATCTTGCCATTGCAAAAAGCCATATCTTGTGCAACGTTTCCAAGTTCCGTGCCATTCACTTTCTTATACGCGTCCCCTATCACATAGCCTTCGGGAGTAATGTAAGTAAGCGAGCCATTTTCAGTAGTCATGTTACCTTCGTTCAAGACAAAGACACCTTTAGAATCAGTAAATGAGTTCAAACAATAAAAATCGATTTCTTTCCGTACTTCTTTCCCATCTTCACCTACAGCTTTCAAGGTGATTCTGGCTTTTTGCACAGCTTCTGCACCTGCTTTCACCTCCACATTTCCAGCAGTTTCATCCACCTTAGCTGTCCATCCCTCAGGGGCATCTACTGCCTCAACCGACTTGACATGTTCCGCTGTATACTCCAACCGGAAAACAGAATCCGGAAGAAGCATCACCGGACTCACACTATCCAGTTCCGTTTTCAATTCAAAAGAAATCGATACAGGGGGAGCCGCAGGTTCCTCACCTGTAAAGTTATTTTCTTTACTACAACCACTGGCCAGCCATGTCATGGTAAGCAACACTACGGGCAAGGCATTCTTCACGCTAAAAAAGTCCTTTAGTTTCATGTTATTTTAGATTTTAATAAATATAGATTAGAGTTTTCGGTTCTCAAGTAAATGCAAGTCTTCTACCCCCATAAGTTCCGTGGAACACTCTCCAAGCCAGCCGTTCACCTGGTTTACTCCTGTATAGATTTTCACAAAATCCACTCCTGGAAGATGTACTGCCGCCCCATTCACATCGACCGCCCAATCAATGTCAATGGCTGCTCCTTCAGAATCATTCAGGGCATTATCGGCATAACCGTATGCAAAACTGAAAAGCACAAAATAAGGAGCCGCTTCCGTGCCACGATTGATGGCATTTTGTGGCAGACGTGTTCCTTTAAACGTCAGTTTATCTGATTGAATCCATTGCGGGAAGTACGGCTGACGGTGGTACTCATTTTTAGGAATATACCCTTCACCTCCTTTATTGTCTGTCCAGCGAATGTATTTTTCATCTTCTTCCGGTGTAGACGGTTCAGACTGAGGCTTATAATAAGTAATCTCATAATCAGCATAACAGTTCACATCGTTTCCTGCACACTCAGCCTCAACATACCAAGGTTCCCTGTAACCTTTTTGCTGTGCACTACCCTGAATCTCATACCACTCATCAGCATCTGGCTTTCCATTGCCATTCTTGTCGTAAGCCACTAAAATGATACCCGGTTCATAACTTCCTCCCTTTGTTGCTCCACTGACTGCCGCCGAGGAGTTACCATTGAAAGCATTGCCCAGCACTCGGAAATCCCTGCTGCCAGGCTTATTTTCAATAGTATGGTCGAAACCTACCACCACGTATCCTCCAAAACCACCGAGTGAAATCAATCCTCGCTTATTGTTTCCGATAAGCTGGAGCACTTTCTCATTCATTACTTCCTGCGTATCACCCTCTTCAAATTCCGGCAAAACATTGACAAACTGCCCGGGACAAGGCACAAATTCCAATACTTTCGTAATGTAAGGAGTAGCCAGAACTTCCGGCCCTTTACTTGCAGGCTCATCTATATCGTTGCTACACGATGACACTACCCCTCCACACAACAATACCGTTCCCAGAAAACGGCCTGCTTCATTCATTGTTCTTTTTTTCATACATTCCAATATTAGTATAGTCACAAGTTTATTTCAAGGTACCTCAATAAAAATCAACAGAGGTAAAGGCGAAATGGGCCGGAATATCACCGGCACGCACCTTCCATTGCATTCTACCTTCTGCAGAGAAACAATAGAGATAGCCGGGAGTCACATAGTCAGTGGCATCCGACACAAAAATTTCTTTGGTTTCAGAATTCACTCCCAGACCGTAAGGTATCTTTATCTCCTTTTCCGTTCCGTCCGTAATGAAACTGTGTGGCAGGATTTCTTTCTTCCGGGTATCATAGAGCGTATACCGGACTTCATTTTTCCCTGACACATAACTCCACTCCACACTTATCAGATACAAATAGTCACCATCCATGCACATTTCACTGGCAGCCACGCCCAAGTGTCCGACTACCTTCTGCGTCTCCGGATTGACCACAAACACATCCGATCCCGTACCGTAATAATCTCCTCGGGAACTGACATAAATAAGTCCATCGGGAGCCAATTCCATACGGTGCAGATTAATGGCCACATCAATAGTATTCACTACCTCAAATGTTCCCAGGTCTACGACCGATACCGTACGGTCATAATCAGGGAAACGATATCCGCCCGAATTGGCCACATACAGCAAACCATCCCTTATTACCATCTCTTCCGGCTGATAGCCCACCACTACTTCCCTCGTTATCTCCAAGGTATTCACATCAAACTCCACAATCTTACCCGGACGCGCATCGGGGTCAATCTGTACAGGACCGGCATACGAGCTAACATACGCTTTGTCGCCAGAAAACGCGATATACCGGCAATTCGTGATGTTCACACTACCGATATGCTGTGCCGTACGCACATCCATTACCTCTACGTAATGCGAACAATTGACTACTGCATACAGCCTGTTTCCATACACTTGTAAATCGTTTCCCACATCACCCAGTTCCTTCACTACCTCCGGATTTCGCTCCGGATAAATGTTACGAGTATAGAATCCGCTTCTGAAATCCAGAAAATCGATGCTGCATTTGTTACTGCCCATATTTCCCTCGTTCAGCACAAACATGCCTTTTATCTCATGCGGGCTACCCGGACGAGTGACGACCTCACTTTCCGAACGGAGCACGGGAAGATCTTCCCTACAAGCAGAAAAGGAAAAAAGAAGACAAACCACCAGCAAGGGCTTTTGAATGATTCTTTTCATAAGTTTTAAAAGGTATATTGAACTATGCATTTAAAATTAATTCCCGGCATGGGATAACAAGCCACGACCTCATATTGCTGATTGAACAGGTTATTCACTTCCAGGGTCGCCTTCAGTTCTCCAGGCCCCCAGTTCAGCCGATGAGACAGGGAGAAATCACTCGTGTACCACGGCTGCTGGTAGTTGACCGGAATGTTAGCCTGCGAAGTATATCGCTCACCGGTATAAATAAAGCTATAGTTAGCCTCCCATTTCTTCCAGTTAAGATTCATCACGGCCGAACCGCTATGCCACGGTATATACGGAATCTGACCACCATAAAATTCAGCCGACGGATCTGTAAAATCTTGCGCTTTCTGGTAAGTGTAATTCACCCGTGCCGTCAGCAACGTGTATTTTCCATATTGCCACACACTCTGCACGGCTGCATCCACTCCTCGAATTTCTACCTGACCGAGATTAACCATTGTCCACCTGAAAAAATTGGAAGTAGGTGTGGCTACAATTTTATTCTCTACCTCATTATAATATGCATCAACCTGTAGTTCCAGATGCCTTAACCAACAATCAGAAAAAGTTTTGCCATAAGTCAGTCCCACGTTGAACTGGTTTGTAAACTCCGGTTCCAACTCCACATTTCCAATGAAAGTATAATACAGATCATTCAGTGTTGGCATACGGAAAATCCGCTTGTAGAACGCCCGAAAATTCAAGTCCGTCTCGTCCCATGGCTTATAAGCACAGATCAAAGCCGGAGTCCATTCATCCCTACCCGGTGCTGCCTGTCCAGCCCCCTTGACGCGTTCTTGAACAAATGTACCCAACACACTTCCCTGCAACTTAAGGCCACCGATTTCAAGTGACGTAGCCACAGCTACCATCTCCGTATGCCGGCGGGGATAAGCAAAATCCGTCAAATCTGCATTCAACAGATTAAACTGATAATCTATCGAAAGACTTACATCCCAAAAAGGAGTCACAGCCCAGCGATTAGCCAGAGAAGCATACACTTCCTGCTGATAATAATGATTATTGGTGTACATGAGTGACTCATCTTTGTTCGGATCGGCCAGATAATGCAGATAATCATAGGCATATTTCACATTTGCCATCAGGCTATACCAGTCTGTCACATCCTTCTTGAAAGCCCCTTGAGTAAAGAAATTCGTATCCCACTGCCGGTCTTCATGTGAGAACTTATTGCGGACAATTGCCCCCGGATAGCCTCTCTCCGAATGATACAAGTAAGACTTTGCCCGCCAGTAGCCACGTGGTATCTTTCCGTAAAGTCCTCCCTCTAGCCGAAGCGCGTTCACATCGCCGTTCTGTCGGACCGCAGTCGTGTCATATCCATCTTGCTTACGATAAGAGAACTTGTATTTACCCGTGGTATACATATATTCTGCGCTCAGTGAAGCATTCACCTTCTCCGTCAGTTTCCGTTCCCACAGCAAGGAAGGATTCACCACCCCAAACGAACCCGTCTTAAAAGTAGCCTTGACATGCTGATTCTCCTTTTCCGAAAAAACAGGTACTCTGGACTGCAAATAAATGGAACCTGCCGACCCAAAATCTTTAGCCGGCTGAAAAATGGCACTCTTCTGCCCATTATATAAGGTGACCGACTCCATGTTGTCGAGAGAAAAACGTCCCAAATCGACCGTACCATTCTGTGCGTTGCCCAGCTCCACTCCGTCATAAAACACCCCTACATGGTTTGTGCCCATACTCCGGATGTTGACAGTCTTTAGTCCGCCTACACCGCCATAATCCTTTATCTGTAACCCCGAGAAATACCTCAGGGCATCTGCCACACTATGAGAAGACAATCTGCCGAGTTGCTCTCCCGCCAGTTGCTGCACAGGTATTACCTCCTTGGGCAAAGAACGTACCGTCACCACCACCTCGTCCAGGTGCTGCAAGCTGTCGAGCCTGCTCTGCGAATGTATGGCCACAGTATTCCCTAGCCAAAGAATACCCCCCAGTGTGACAGACAAAAACTTCTGTCCACACATAATTTTTTCCGTAGTAATTGAATTAAAATCGTTTCAACCGCCTAATCCCACGAGCACGGTTTACATGTATGATGGCAGGTCTTCTGACTTACTCCCCAGCTGGAGCCTTCCCGATAGTGTTCAGTCATCAGTGGCATGAGTCTTTTCCAGCAGGTTGAATGGAGCTTACAGCAGCGGGACTGTTCAGGATTTGCACCTGATTCCCTTTTAATCCGAAAGTCTGAACAGGCTTCCGAAACCATTCTGAGGGCAAAGGTAATACAATCAGACAAATTTCTTACACCACGATTAAAATATTTTTCATACCCCAAGAAGCTTTCTATATCTCCTGCCCAAGAAACATATAGTTTCCCATCGAAAAACATAGGTTTCTCAGACGGGAAACGTAAGTTTTCCAAAGAGGAAACATTAAAACTCGCTCCATAAACTAATATAAAATATTAAGGTTTATGAGATAAAAACATAAATCTTATCCTAAGCCATCAGGCATTCTATAAATACAGAAATATATTCCATATAAAAACATCAAAAAATATTCAATTAGAAAGTCCTTTCTATAGCAAAAAAACCATATCCTTGTCTATTTCTCCTTCAAAAAAGCCTTACCATTTATCTAATTACAAATTAATAATTGTATATTATCATAAAGTATTTGTCGATTTAATTTTCTCATATTTATAGAACGACAAATAAGAAAAATTTAGAAGAAAAACAGAATGAGAATTTCATAATTTTTACGCATATTCCCCATGACTTTATTAGCCTTTTAGATAGTTAAATTTCAAGGTAAGTTCAATTTTAAAAATATAGTTGATAAAGGTCAATAAAAACAGAATAAACATACTAAAACGCCCTTTAAAGGCAAACAAAAGGATATATTCACCCGTTCTATACAAGCAACTGATTTTATAACCTTGAAAGAAAATCTCATAATATAAGGCAAAAAACCTTGATATAGAATTCTGCAAAATCACTAATTTATTTTATTGTTTCCGACAAATAAACGGAGCTATTTTCAGTCTATCTTCGCAACATCGATATGGATTAAATATAATTAAATAGAATGTGTCACTAAAAGAAAATTACGACTATGAAAAAGGCAGAAACGACAAAAGAAAAAAGAGTTTATGAAGCACCATCTATGAGAGAAATTCCTGTACAATTATGTGATTGCATTGCAGGAAGTGCAATAGCTATTAAAGAAGGTACATCTCAGATTAAAGAGATACGTGAAGACAACGTAAACATTGTACTTGGAGGAAAAGGAAGACTCTGATAATAAAAATTAAGTATCTATAATCAATAAAAAAGTGAAAATAAAATGAAATTACAATGGCTTATAGTAGCATGCTGCGCAATATCTTTTGCGGCATGCAATAACGAAGATATTATGTCTGAACAACCTGGAACAGACAATACAGTACCAGATTATGTAAAAGATCTAGAATTCCATGATTTAATCACAATGGAAGCCAGTACAGAAGAAGGTACTTCTAATAGCCAGAACTCTAGCCAAGGTATTGGTAGCCGTGCCCCAGAAAATGTAACAGAAAATGGACGTCCTAAAGGAGTATATCCGTTGGATTATCTATATTTTGTAGTTACTAACCCAACAAAACAACCTACACAAGGAGGTTCAATTGCCGATTTGGAACCAGAACTGGCAAGTTGTACCCAGTTCGCAGTAAATGGTGAATTCTCCTTACAATTTGCAGAAGACCAAGGAAACATAAAAGATAAAAATGGAATTTATTCTGACCAAGGAAAAATTTGGATAAAGCTTCCTAATGGAAACTTTGTACCTGTTAATCTAAGTGTGACAAATAAAGACTTAGTAGGAAATGAACAGATTCCATTAAATAATTTAGCATTTGATTATATGGAAGCACCAAGAGGTTCTTCTATATATTATACATCATATGATGTAAATCTTCCAGAATTCACATCAGAAACTAAATCTAGCTGGTTAACTTATGACTTTTCCGATAACGAAACGGCTTATGACTTATGGCTTGACATGCGCGAAAGTTATAGCATAGGATTTACAGATCCTGTAAAAACTCCTAAAATGAATGTGGAATTTGGCGACAAACTATTTGTAGGAAATGAATTAATGGCTTTTGCAAAAGATGGTCAGATTTACGTTTATGAGGTAACAGCCAACGGAATTCATAGTGGTTATAACCTACAATATGCATTTAGTAGTGGAGATGAATTGCATAAAACTGAAATTAGCATGAAACGCCTAACTGCAACAGTAAATGCATCTTTCACATTTACAGGTGACTATGCAAAGAATGCTACTTCTCAAACATCTGTAGAAGAGTTGTTTGACGAATTAGAAGCATCTATAGGTTTTGATTTGGAGGGGATGGATTGTCCATATGCAACAATTGATGGATTATCTCTCTACTACAATCCAAACACAGGAGAAACATCTGAAAATGCAGGCCGCGTTTTATTATGGGATTATGACTCAGAAAATAAAGAGTGGAGAACGAGCTGTAACTGTAAACCTGCAAATGTATCCTACTCGTTAAATAATGGACAAGGTTCAGCTATCGGAGTAGGAATTTTAGGAAATGCACATGCTTTCGTATTCCCAACTAAAGATTTGAGTGGTTATGTATTATCATTCTGGGTAAACTTACCGGAAAAATACAATGCATGGATTCGTATCGATGCAGAATTTCCCAAAGACATGGGATTGGATCAAAATGCCAACACCCAGTTAGTAGCACTGGTTCCGTCAGAAGCTGGAAATTATGATGGCATTCAGGTAGATAGAGGTCTTAAAGAAGTATTGGAAGAAGCTGTCAAAAATCAGACTATTACACGCAGTAGCGCGAAAAAGATATATACAATGAAAGTTCCGGGTATCATTAAATAACATATCGGAAATAAAAAAGGAAAGTCCAATATATTTAAAATCGAATGTGAAATCTACTTTTCATTTTTGAAAGCCTTTCACATTCGATTTTTTATCGTAAAAATATAGAACATATGATGGAAATTACATACAAACTAAAATCTGGTTATCAAATACAAGATGTGGCCAATGAAAAAGTTCTGATGGTAGGCATGGGGAACCATATTAACCTATCAAAAATGATTATTTTAAATGAAACCGCAACTGTATTAATAGATTTATTAAGTAAAAAAGCTGTAACATTAAATCAACTAATAGAATGTTTGACATCACAATATAATGTCACAAGAGCTCAAGCCCAAGCAGATGTAGAACAATTATTGAACCAACTAGATGAATTAAGAGTATTACAAGATTAAATAATACGAGCAATCATTTAATTTTAGGATTCATTCATTTTATGGCGCAAGAAATATTGAAAGTATCAAACGAAATATTGATGAAGTATGTCTGTGACAATTTAGCAGTCGGAAAGTTTGTCACCATAAGGGTAAGAGGAAACAGCATGCTTCCTTTCTTGCGAGATAATAAAGATTGTGTAACCCTCAAGAAAGTGGAAGAAAACCATTGTTTTGCAAATGGTGATATCATTTTATTTCACTACAATGGTAAATATCTACTTCATCGCATCATTCATCAAGAAGGAGAAAAACTTTATGTACGTGGGGATAATCGATGGACAAAAGAATATGAGATTATCACAGCACAAGATGTAATAGGTCTTGTGCATTCGGTGAATAGAAACGGACATTATATAAAATGTGACAGACATTTATGGAAATGGTGCTCAAAAATTTGGATAATTTGTTTTACTTGCTTATCTCATTTACATCACAAATATAAACAAGGAATAACATTATTCAAATAATAACAAAAAAACAAATCAACACTTAATATGAGTTATTTGCAATTACCAGACCCTTTAGTATTTAATGCTTTTCGCGAATTATTATGCTGTGGATTATGGAATCGATCTCCAAAAGAAGTTTTATTTCATAAGCTAAATCAAACTCATTGGCAGTTAATTATGAGACTTTCCATAGACCAAGCAGTAAATGGAATCGTCTTTTCTGCTGTAGATCTACTTCCTGAAGAATTACGTCCTAACAAATCTCTTTACCTACAATGGTTTGCCCAAGTTCAACAAATAAAATCGTATAACCGTCATCTGCGTAAAACATGGGCTGAATTATGTGACGTACTACGCCTGAACGAATTGGAACCTGTATTAATGAAAGGGCTTGGAGCTTCAACTTGGTATCCAGATCCTTTATTACGGCGCCAGGGCGATTTAGATGTATATATTCCTTACAATTATGACAAAGCTATAGAAGTCATGATGCTGAAAGCCCAATTAGCACACTACGGCGACGAGCATGACGTATTTTCTTTTCATGGAGTAACAGTAGAGCTTCACCGAAACGGAGTTTATGGTTTGAATGGCAAAGATGTTATCAGTATAGAAGATGAGTACGGATACTATACCATACCCAACAATGAACATAATGCTGTTTTATTACTACAGCATGCAGCCAAACATTACTTTTATGTAGGGCTCGGATTACGCCATTTATGTGATTGGGCATTATTTTTAGCTCAAAATTCAGAGAAAACCAATTTTGACTATGTAATAACTCAGGCGCACCAAAAAGGATTTGCCCGTTTTACAAAAGTCTTCACCCATTTAGCTGTTTCTTTCCTTGAGATGCCCACTCAATATGTGTTTTTTCAGAATAACTCTAAACTCTCCAAAGAGGCTGATTTTTTGCTCCGTCAAATCATATGTATTGGCGATTTCAGTAAAGGGCAATGGCAAACTTCAAAACATATCTTCAGCAACAAACGCTCTTTCTTTTCATCACTTGTAGACATAGCCACTTATTATTATCGCGGTTTAATACGTTTATGGGGAGGATATCGTTGGTATCCTCAAATGGCCCGAACCAAAATGCTTGAATCTTTTTCAAACAGTTTTAACTTTATCAAATATAAATTTTCTCATAAATAGCAACTTTATGCATAGAATAACAAAGTATTGGTACCAATTAATAAAGAAATATTATGCATCTATATTATTTATCTCAGTGATAGGTGCAGTAGATGTAGCTTTATCACTAAGTACCATTACTTTGTCTAAACGTTTAATAGATACGGCCACTGGAGTACAAAGCGGAAGCCTTTTAACAGTATTGGCCATATTTAGTGTAATCATTCTAACATCTATTTTACTCGATGCCATTATTTCCGCTTTTAAGGTACGATTCAATACTAAGTTGGTCAACAGTTTACGCTCAGATATTTTTACGCATTTGATGAGAGCTGAGTGGCAGAAACTACAAAATTTCCACAGTGGCGATATCATGACACGTATAAGCTCTGATATAAATGAAATAAAATCTCTACTATCAGGTACGATGCCAGATTTAGTTGCCATACTTCTTAAATTAGGAGGAGGTTATATTATGCTTTACACAATGGATGCGCAACTTGCATTGATCCTACTTGTATTGATTCCAGGAGCCATCATTATCAGTAAGATTTATTTCAAAAAAATGCGTCATTACTCTCGCCTGATAAAAGAATCCAACAGCAAAGTTCACCTTTTTTTTCAGGAATCGATACAAAATTACGGAATGGCAAAAGCTCTCCGTCTAGAAGGAATGTTCAAGAAAATATTAAATGAACGACAAACTGACTACAGAGAAAAAATAAAAAAACAGAATATATTATCACTATTCTCAAGAGGCATACTGTCAATTGGTTTCTCATTTGGATATTTACTCGTCTTTGGATGGAGCGCTTATCGACTTCAACAAGGAGAGATTACATTTGGCACAATGACTGCCTTTTTACAATTAGTTAACACAATCCAAGCACCAGCACTAGCATTGCTTTACACTGTACCAACCTTTATATCAGCCTATACTTCTACAGAACGCATAATAGAGCTCCAAAATCTTCCAGAAGAAAAAAGAAGCGGAAAAGGTATACTACTTCCAGATTTAAAGCAAATAGATATCTGCAATGTATCATATTCTTATGTAAACAGCAAACAAATATTAAAAGACTGTTCCGTTTCCTTCCATAGAGGAACTATGACCGCCCTAGTAGGAGAAACGGGCTGTGGAAAAACAACCCTTATCCGCCTAATATTGGCACTCATGCCAGTAGAAAAAGGAGAAATAATATTACGCACCGAAACAGATGAATATCAAGCATCTGTAGATACTCGGGTAAATTTTTCTTATGTACCCCAGCAAAGTTGCCTATTTTCAGGAACAATTCGGGACAATTTACGAATGGGAAAAGCAAATGCAACTGACGAAGAAATCACCAATGCTTTACAGAAAGCTGCAGCTAATTTTGTTTTCCAATTACCAGACGGAATAAATACGATGTTGAAAGAAGGTGGGCGAGGCCTATCAGGCGGACAAATACAACGACTAGCCATTGCCCGAGCTCTATTACATCCTTCTCCTGTACTTTTACTAGATGAAATAACCTCTTCTTTAGATGAAGAAACAGAAAAAGATATTGTTCAGTCACTTAAACAACTTGCTCCTGAAAAAATCATTATCTTTGTCACCCATAAAATTCAAGTAGCAGCTGCATGTGATTACGTATATAAAATGTAAAATTATCAAATAAAAAAATCAAATAAAATGAACCAAAGTAAATTCTTTGCTAAAATTTCACAGATGCAATATGCTAGCCAATGGCTCGTATTTGCATGTGATTTTTTCCTTGCGTTATTATCTACATTTCTAACGGCATTGTTGATTGTTCATTTGTGGAAAATAGAAAATTACAATGAACTATTTAGCAAATTGATAGCCTTCAGCATATTATCTAGCACTATAGGCATTCTATCCTTCAAAACATACAAAGGGCTTATACGTCATTCCTCTTTAACAGAAGCAGGCAGACTTGCTTCAGCCAACATACTGCGTTTTATACTATCCTTATTTTTATACATTTTTTTATTAGAAGATTGTCCATATTGGATGGCAATACTAATAAGTTTACTAGATTTGGGCATGGTATTTTTTCTTCAAACCTCATTCCGTTCTGTTGTTGTAGCAGTATATTGGAGAGCAGTTCATCAATCCAGTAATATAGGACGTGAAATGTTGATTTGTATCGATGAACAGTCGATGGAACGATTTGGATTCTTAAATGCGGTAAGTTTCAGTGGCTATCACGTTACTGGTTATGTACGCTATGGAGAGCCTGGAAAAATGCGCATGAGCGATTTACAAGTCTATTCAGTAGAATCCCAAGAGGAATTTAATACTCTTATTAAATCACGTGGAATTCAGGCTGTTTTGTTCCCTAGCCAAGAAATGTTACAAACAGAAAGTGAACGTTTATTACGCTTTGCCAACCGAGCTATGGTTCGTTCATTGTTACTCCCAGCTGCAGATGAAATCAAAAAAGGGAAATCAGTTATCTCTGCCTTGCCAGAAGTACGTATCGAGGACTTATTAGGACGTGACGAAATAAAAATTAACCTAGTAGAAATTATCAACCAGCTTAAAGGCAAGGTGGTACTGGTAACAGGAGCTGCAGGTTCTATTGGCAGTGAACTTTGTCGCCAGCTCTGCACATTCGGATTAAAACGACTAATCTTATTTGACAATGCAGAGACCCCCATGCATAATATCCGATTAGAACTGGAAGAAACATTTCCCAATATGGACTTGATACCAGTCATAGGAGACGTACGTATGATTAATCGTCTGGAAATGTTATTCAAACGTTATAAACCGCAATATATATTCCATGCTGCCGCTTACAAACATGTCCCATTAATGGAGGAAAATCCATGTGAGGCAGTTTATACAAATGTATATGGCACCCGCAATGTAGCAGAAATGGCTGTAAAATATGATGTAGAAAAATTCATTATGATTTCTACGGATAAAGCAGTAAATCCAACTAACGTAATGGGAGCTTCCAAACGTTTAGCCGAAATTTATGTACAGAGCTTAAGCATCTCTATCAGCAAAGGAGTTATTGAGGGGAAAACACGGTTCATTACAACCCGTTTTGGTAATGTATTGGGCAGTAATGGTTCTGTCATTCCCCGATTCAGGAAGCAGCTGGAAAAAGGAGGCCCTTTAACGGTAACCCACCCAGACATCATACGCTACTTCATGACTATTCCCGAAGCCTGCCGCCTTGTACTGGAAGCTGCTTATTTGGGACAAGGTGATGAAATCTTTGTGTTTGATATGGGTACTCCCGTAAAAATAGCCGACTTGGCACGCAGAATGATAGAATTATCCGGTATGATTCCTGACAAAGACATAGACATCATCTATACAGGACTGCGCCCAGGAGAAAAGTTATATGAGGAGTTGCTGGCTACTAAAGAAAATACGCTTCCCACAGAAAATAAGAAAATTTTCCGTGCGCAAGTACGTGAATATGATTACCAAACTATTTGTAAGGAATATGATATACTGACTGACTACGCTCTTCAGGTACGTAAAATGGATACTGTACAAATGATGAAAAAAATTGTCCCCGAATTCAAAAGCCGCAATTCCATTTACGAAGAATTAGACTGAGAGTAAATTAAACGAAGATTAGTAAAAATGAGTTCTACAGGAAGTAATAAAAGGATAGCAAAGAACACTCTACTACTATATGTACGCATGGGGATTACCATGCTAATATCTCTCTATACTTCACGAATTGTATTACAAGTACTTGGAGTAAATGATTATGGTATATATAGCGTAGTGGGAGGTATTACAGCCATGTTTACCTTTATTAATGGCAGTCTTAGTGGAGCCACTTCCCGCTTCTTAACTTATGAGCTAGGAACAGGAAACATGAATCAGCTCAATAAAACATTTAGCGCAGCAATAGTTAACCATTTTATCCTAGCACTAATTATACTCTTACTATGTGAAACTATCGGTTTATGGTTTCTTGCCTATAAATTGGTCATCCCTGCCGAACGCATGTTTGCAGCCCATTGGCTATACCAATTCTCTGTATTTTCCACTATACTTGGAATCATGCAGGTACCATTTGGCGCATTAATTATGGCACACGAAAAAATGGGAGTATACGCCTACTTATCAATTGTGGAGGTAACATTAAAGTTATTACTTGTTTTCACACTTCCCATCATACCAATGGACAAACTCATCTTCTGGAGCCTGGGAGGAACATGTATTAGTTTTCTCTATACTATTTTTAATTATATTTATTGTCTCCGGCATTTTGAAGAATCACATTACCGTTTCCATAAAGATATTATTCTATATAAACAAATGTTCTCCTATTCCTTTTGGGATTTTTTAGGAAATATGTCCACTCTTGCGCAAGGACAAGGACTAAACATGCTATTGAATATATTTTTCGGGCCAGCCGTAAACGCCGCCCGAGGAATTGCCATGACAGTACAAGGTGCCGTCGTACAATTCTCTAGTAACTTTGTTATTGCATCTAAACCCCAGATTATTAAACTTTATGCAGAAGGTAACATCAAAGAAATGATGTCTCTCGTTTATGCGTCAAGTTGCCTTGCGTTCTATTTATTATACATCTTTGCTCTTCCTCTTTGCCTGGAATTAGACTATGTACTGACACTATGGTTAGGAGAA
This sequence comes from Phocaeicola plebeius DSM 17135, assembly GCF_000187895.1. Taxonomy (GTDB): domain Bacteria; phylum Bacteroidota; class Bacteroidia; order Bacteroidales; family Bacteroidaceae; genus Phocaeicola; species Phocaeicola plebeius. The sequence continues at coordinate 43,715 of NZ_DS990122.1, forward strand.
TATCCGGAAAATACAGTTCAGTTTACTATTTGGATTTTACTGAACAGTTTGTTATGGAGTTTAAAATCATCGCGCATTACAGCTATGCATGCTACGGGGAAAATCAAATTATCTAATTTAACAGTAGGAGTTATGTTGTGTATGACATTTCCCATATCATATGTATTCTTAACCTGGGGATATCCTCCTTTATCTGTTTTCATTATCACAGTTATCATGACTTTCTCAGCCGAAATGGTCGCTTGCCTGGTATTACGTAAATATTTAGATTTTTCTCTAGTGAATTACTTAGCGAACGTGTACGGACGCTCTTTTCTAGTAGCCGTATTATCTTTACTCCCTGTTTATGCCGTTCATGAATCAATGTCCAGCGGATTTATACGCTTAGTGGCTGTAACAGCCACATCTATTATCAGCATATCCTCCATCGCTTTTTATTGTGGCTTTACCATTACTATAAGAAACCAAATAAAAGATGTCATAAAAAACAAACTCATAAAATTTAAAGGTAAATAAAATATATATAATCAAATAGCGTTCATGACTGCTTACAATTATATGTATCATAGCCCTAAATAGGCTCTTGTTTCAGACAATGTATTAACATAAATAAAAATAACCTTAAGGAAAAAAGAACAACAATACAAATTCAAAATTTAATAAAAATACCCAGTCATAAAATATATTCATTTTATAAAATAAATATATTAGCGTTTTCACACATCTTAATATATAAACGTATTCATGCCTATGTCAGCTTTAATTTCTGTAATTGTTCCTGTCTATAAAGTAGAACCATACTTACATCGTTGTGTAGAAAGCATATTGAAGCAAACCTATACAAATCTGGAAATAATATTGGTTGATGACGGTTCTCCTGATAAATGTGGAGAAATCTGTGATGAACTTGCCAGCACTGATAAACGCATACAAGTCATACATCAAAAAAACAAAGGACTATCAGGAGCTCGAAACAGCGGACTGAATATCGCCACAGGTGAATACATTGCATTTGTAGACAGTGATGACTGCCTTCATCCAGAAATGTATAAAAGACTATATGAAGACATTTGCCTCCACAATGTAAAATTAGCCTTTTGTCAGGCAAACATGTGCCATGGAGAAGTTATCAAGGTTACATGTAACCAACCCACCGTATGTAAAGAAAAAAACTATGTCATGTATCGCAGCTTATCAGAATCTATCTGGTGGGCAGCATGGACGAAACTCTATCACCGTTCTTTATTGGAAAATATTCGGTTTCCTGAAGGACGAACCAATGAAGATTATGCGGTCATGATGCTCATTTATGACCAATGCGAACAAATTGCCATCAATTTCAACCGGCTCTATAATTACTGCATACGTGAAAACAGTATTTGTACATCTTCTCTGAACATACATAAATTTGACCAACTAATCAGTGCAGAAGAAGTACTTATATACATAAAAGAAAGACATCCAGAATTTAAAAAATTCGCAGAAGCAATATTAATGTCTTCTTGCTTAGGGTTGCTGCATGCTCTACATAAAGAGGACAAAAAAAAAGACTTCACAGCACAAGAGAAAAAAATCTATCAACTAATACAGAAATATTTTTCTACGGCTATTTGGAATAACAAAATTCTAACCAAACAACGCATATTACTTTTGGCAGCACGTATTCATCCTACTATTTACAAACGTTGCATTACTTTATATGAACATATAAAAAATCAGAAGAAATGACTCCTACCCTATCTATCATTATCCCAGTTTATAATAAAGAGCAATATATTGTACGATGTTTATCTTCTATTCTGGAACAATCGTACTCAGACTTTGAAATCATCGTCATTAATGATGGTTCCAAAGACTTCTCCGGTTCTCTTATAGAAGGTATAGCTCGTTATGAAAAAAGAATACATTATTATAAATTTGAGAATGCAGGAGTTTCTGTAGCAAGGAATAGAGGCATTGCATTGGCAAAGGGAACTTATATTATGTTTATAGATGCAGATGACTGGATAGATAAAGGGTATTTAAAAAATATCATGAATAAAGTAGAAAAATCATCTGCTGATTTATATATTTGGGGGATTACAAAAGATTTCGAAGACAGAACCCATAGGGTATGGCTACCTTATATGTGTGGATATTATTCAGTTATAGATTTCTTACGTAATTTTATTCAAGAACAATATGAAAGTCATCGTGGATTATACGGCTATATTTCCAACAAGCTATTGAAACGAGATATTGTAGAGAAATGGAATATCCGTTTTAAAGAAACATTAAAATTAATGGAAGACTACGATTTCTTTCTTACTTATTACGAGTATTGCAAAGATGTTATACTTTTTGATGAAATAGGTTATCACTATGTCGCAGGAACAGAATTTTCTTCAGGAAAACGTATCAAAAAAACAGACTTCATCTCTATCATAGATATTCATAGAAAGTGTCTGAACTTACTGAAAAATAAGAATGCACTAACAAGCCAAAATGAGAATATGTTGTTGAGTGCCATCAAGAATATTGCATTTGCTGTTTTTTGGGAGATGACTCCTATATGTAGAAAAGAAATAAAAGAAGCATTAAAAAACCTATTATCTAGGCCAGAGGTATTAAAATCTTTCAACGAAACTAATTCCCAAAAAGAAAAGCTGCTAGCAAAAATGATTACTCAAAAAAATGAATGGGGATTATTCTGGTTTACACATTGCTGGAGAATTTATTTAAAACTAAGAAGATTATGAAAATAACATTATATGCTCATGGAGGCAGTGCTAATCACGGATGTGAAGCACTAGTACGTTCTACTATTAAAGTATTAAAGAAAAATGAAACGGAATTCTCATTACTGTCAGAACAGCCTCAAGAAGATTTATACTATGGCATAAATCAAATAACAACGGTTAATAATGCCAAGGATGATTTACCACATGGGATAAGCAAATTGCCCTATCTGATATTAATGAAGTTACGAAAAGATGACAGTGTATATTATGAAGCCATATATCGACATTTCACTCATAAAATAGGTAATACAGATTGGGCGCTAGCTATTGGAGGAGACAATTACTGCTATACAGGATTTCCAGAACAATATGCCTTATTAAACAAAAAACTCCATGCCGCTCACATACATACGGCCTTATGGGGATGCTCTATCGACCCATTTCGTATAAACAGTAAGATGGAAGAAGACTTACGATTATACAATCTAATTACAGTTCGCGAAAGCATCACATACCAAGCTTTAAAAGAACGACAGATTCCTAATATACATTGGGTACCAGATACAGCTTTTGTATTAGACAAAATAGAGAAACCTTTACCCGAAGGATTTGAAGAAGGAAATACGGTAGGTATTAACGTAAGCCCGCTTATTTTAAATCACGAAAGCAACCAAGGTATTACACTAAAGAATTATGAAAAACTAATCGACTTTATTTTGTCCCGTACACAAATGCAGATAGCATTAATACCTCATGTCGTATGGAGCCACAATGATGACCGAAAACCTCTTACCTGCCTATACGAACACTATAAAGATACAAATAGGGTGATACTTTTAGATGACCATAATTCCATGGAACTAAAAGGCTACATTGCACGATGCCGATTTTTGGTTGCAGCAAGGACACACGCATCTATTGCAGGATACTCGGAGAAGGTTCCTACACTGGTTGTCGGATATTCTGTCAAAGCAAAAGGCATAGCAATGGATTTATTTGGTACCGATGAAAACTATGTAATACCTGTTTCATCGCTCAGCCAACCCGATACCTTGACAAAACACTTCGAATGGCTAATGAAAATGGAAGATAAAATCCGAAACTATTATGATGTTCGTTTACCTAATTACATTTCAGAGATAAGTAAGCTGGACAGCTTGTTAAAAAAATAAAATTTAAAAGATGAAAAACTACAAAGTAAGTATCATTACCTGTCTATACAATGTCAGCCGTTTTCTGCCTGCAGGACTAGATTGCTTGTTAAACCAAACTTATCCAAACTTGGAAATTATTATCATCGATGATGGCTCTACGGATGACTCGGTTGAGAAATGCCGTAAAGTCGCAGCCCATGATGCAAGGATAAAAATCTACAGCAAAGAGAATGGAGGTTTAGGCAGTGCACGCAACTGGGGACTTGATTACGCTACAGGAGATTTCATTTACTTTTACGATGTAGATGACCGTATTGAACTTACCTTGGTGGAACGCAACGTACAATTAATGGATAAACACAACTTGGATTTGATTATTTTTGGGTTCTATGTATATGATGAAAAGTTCCATACCACAGATTCTTTGCAATTTCAGGAAACTCTAATCGAATCTAATGAGAAGTTGCGAGGCATCTACATGGACAAGCTCTTGTTAGTACGCTATGGAAATGGATTTGCATGGAATAAATTTTATCGCCGCTCTTTTATTGAAGCGCACCATCTTCGTTTTGAGAATCAGCGCATCCAGCAAGATGAGGTGTTTAACCTGAAGTTCTACCCTAAACTACAAAGGGTATATCTCTCACCAGATATTTTATATCATTACTTTATCTATGATACAGGAAATACTCGATCACGATTTATCCCAGACCGTTATGAGATTTACTTATCTATATTCCAACATCTTATGACATTTTCTAAAGAATGGGGAATTCAGGATGAACGCTTCAAACAATACGCCTATTCACGCTTCTATGCAGGAATAACTAATTCCATTTTATACAATGCATTTCATCCTAATGCCCCTTATTCTAATGTTGAACGGAAAAAGGATATTTTGCGAATATTGCAAAAAGAAGAAGTGCGTGAATGTCTTTCCTATATCCAAGAGAACCAACCAATGGGAATTGAAACATATTTATATTGGAGAGCATTCACCCAAATGTCCTATAGACAAATTGTTTTGTGGAAGAATTTATTTAATACACTAAGGTTATTAAAACAAAAAATGTTCAGGAAGTAGTTAATTATGGAAGAGAAAAAAAGAATCTTTATAGCAATTCATTATATGGAAATAGGGGGTGCCGAACGCAGTCTTCTAGGATTGCTGAATGCCTTTGATACCTCTCATTACGAAGTAGATTTATTTCTATATAGCCATCGTGGTGAGTTTATGCCATTAATTCCTGAGAAAATACATTTACTCCCAGAAATTGCCACATATGCATCTTTAGAGAAACCAATTGTACAAATTCTAAAAGAAGGACATTGGCTGATTGCAGGCGCACGATTATGGGCCAAGTGGAAATGCGCACACTATAGAAAACATCACCCTGTAAAGAATGATGCATCCATTTTTCAATATGTAGCTAATACTACAACTCGTTTTTTACCATCCTTAAGAAAATATGGAGAGTATGATTTGGCTATCAGTTTCCTAACTCCCCATAACATTGTACTTAAGAAGGTGAATGCTAAGAAAAAAATAGCATGGATTCACACAGATTATTCTTATATTCAGGTAAATGCGGCCATCGAACTTCCCGTTTGGTCGGGTTATGACTACATTGCCTCCATCTCAGAGGCTGTAACAGAATCATTTCTGCGCGTATTCCCTTCACTGAAAAATAAGATTGTATTGATTGAAAATATACTTTCCCCTTCTTTCATTCGACAGCAAGCCGATATGGAAAATGTAAGCAAAGAAATGGAAGTTCCTGCAAATGCCATCAAATTCTGTTCAGTAGGAAGATTTACAGATGCCAAAAACTTTGACAACGTTCCTTGGATTCTAAAAGAAATACGTACACAAGGAACAGATGCCTACTGGTTCATTGTGGGATATGGAGGTGACGAAGCACTCATACGCAACCAAATCCAAAAAGCTAACATGGAAAAATACGTAATTCTGCTTGGAAAAAAGACAAACCCCTATCCATATATAAAAAATTGTGACTTTTATATCCAACCTTCACGCTATGAAGGAAAAGCAGTGACAGTTAGAGAGGCTCAAATTTTGCATAAACCAGTTATTATTACGAACTTTGCCACATCGCGCAGTCAATTAAAAGATGGAATAGATGGAGCCATTGTACCACTTGACATTTCTGGATGTGCAAAAGCATTGATCAATATTGTATTAAATAAAGAAAAACAAGCACAATGGATACAAAATATGCAATTATTTAATTATGGGAATGAATCAGAGGTATACAAACTCTACAAACTTATTTAAAAGAAAAATTTATGATACCAAAAATTATTCATTATTGTTGGTTTGGGGGAAAAGATAAACCCAAAGAAGTTTTACGCTGCATCACTTCATGGAAAAAATATTGTCCTGATTATCAAATTAAAGAGTGGAATGAAACAAATTTCAACATTCATTCTTGCCGTTATACAGAAGAAGCTTATCAAAACAAAAAATGGGCTTTTGTAAGTGACGTTGCACGTGTACATGCTTTATGTACTGAAGGAGGTATATACATGGATACAGATGTAGAAGTGATTCGCCCTTTAAATGAATTATTATCCTATAAAGGCTTTTTAGGTTTTGAAGGAACACAATGGATTGCAACCAACATCATAGGAGCTGAGAAAGAGAATATTGTATTAACACAATTCTTAAAAGCATATCAACATAAAAGCTTTGTGCAGCAAGATGGTTCTTTAGACTTAACCACTAACGTAGAAGAATTAACTGCATTACTTACTCAAAAATATGCATTGAAATTAAATGGGAAGAGACAAATAGCAGGTGACTTTGAAATATTCCCAACAGACCATTTTTCACCCTATGATTATATAACAGGAAAACTTAACTCAACCTATAATACATATACAATCCATTGGTTCTCACAAACATGGATTCCAAGAAATCCATGGAAGAAAAAAATTATGCAATGGTACCATCGCCTATTGGGGATTAAAATGAAATAATAATTTAGCCTATGTTTGACTTTATAGCACCTGCATCTTATTTTCCTTTTTTTTTACACCTCATACTCTTATTGGTGTGCATCAAATGTGGCAGACTGTCCAGTTCCGACAAAGGTTTATTCTTGCTAGTCACCATTTTCCTAATTCTGTTTCTAGGAAACAGACAATTGAGTGGAGCCTATTTCGGAGATACCTCCAACTATGCAAGAAACTTTGCAAGAATGAAAAACTATGTATATTACAAACCTGGCACAGAATATGTATTCAACTACCTAATGTACGGTTTTGCCAGATTTGGACTTTCAGTCACAGATTTTTTTACATTTGTTGCAACAGTTTATGTAGGATGCTCAGCATGGGCTTGTCAACGCATGTTCAAGGAACAAGGTTATTTAGCATTTCTTTTAGTATTAGGGGCTTTTTCATTCTTTTCATATGGAACCAATGGAATACGTAATGGAATGGCTGCTGCAGTTATGATGCTAGCTCTAAGTTTTCTAGAAAACAAAAAATGGATTGCAATCCTCATTGCTCTTATTTCCATAAATATACACAACTCCATGATGCTCCCATTATTTTCTGCAATAGTCTGTTTGTTTTACAATAACAGTAAAAATTATTTCTACTTTTGGCTATTCTCCATTGTGCTTTCTGTAATAGCCGGTGGACCTATTTCTAATTTCTTCTTATCATTGGGAATTGTAGAAGACGATCGCCTTACCGGTTATATTGCAGGAACTACAACTGATCAATTTTCCAGTACGGGTTTCCGATGGGATTTTCTGATGTATAGCTGTATACCGATATTGGTAGGTTTCTACTATACTGTTAAACGAGGATTTGAAGATAAAACCTATCAATTTATACTGAATACTTACATTCTAGCAAATAGTTTCTGGGTAATGGTGATTCGAGCGAATTATTCTAATCGATTTGCCTACTTATCCTGGTTCTTATATGGTATTGTATTAATCTATCCTTTTCTGAAATGTGAGGATGTACCAGGACGTATCGACAAAATACGAATGGCACTCTTCGGAAATGTTACGTTTACTTACATCATGTGGTTAATGGGAAAATGTTAAATGAAACTATACAAATATGAAACCAACACTTACAATATTTACACCAGCATACAATCGAGCACATACAATTGGCCGTACTTACAAAAGTCTTTGCCAGCAAACCTCCAAAGATTTTTGCTGGCTGATTATAGATGACGGTTCTTCTGACAATACAAAAGAATTAGTTAAAGGTTGGATAAAAGAAAACAAAATTCCAATACAATACATTTACCAAGCCAACCAAGGTATGCATGGAGCACATAACACGGCATATCATCACATTGACACAGAATTGAACACTTGCATTGACTCCGACGATTATATGCCTGAAAATGCAGTTGAAATCATTGTCAATTTCTGGAAAAAATACGGTTCTGAGAAATATGCTGGTATCATCGGACTTGATAAGGCTGACGGAGGAGATATTATCGGAACAAGATTTCCACTAGCTATGAAAGAAACCACCTTAGGGGGATTTTATGCACAAGGAGGAAAAGGAGACAAAAAAATGGTATACCGAACTGATGTGATTCGCCAATACCCAGATTATCCGATCTTCAAAGGTGAAAAATATGTCAGTCTAGGATATAAATACCAGTTAATTGACCAAGACTATACCTTATTAACTATCAACAAACCATTAGTTATAGTAGAATACCAGCAAGACGGTTCAAGCATGAACATGTACAGACAATACTGGAATAACCCACGGGGATTTGCATTTATTCGAAAAGTAGACATGCAACTTTCCCCTTCCTGGAAACGAAAATTTGAAGCTTGTATTCATTATGTGTCTAGTTCTATCCGCACTAAAAACTGGAAGTTTATTCAAGAATCTCCCAGCCCCTTTCTCACCATACTAGCTATCTTCCCAGGATTATTGCTTTATGGACTAACCCGCTACAAAGTAAAAACGAATAAAAAGTTTAAAATATGAGTGAACCTATTAGAGTTTTAAACCTTTTCACCATCATGAACCGTGGTGGTGCAGAAACAATGGTGATGAACTATTATCGTCAGCTGGATAAAAGCAAGATACAGTTCGACTTTATGGTACACCGTCAAGAAAAAGGTGCATATGATGACGAAATAGAAGCTATGGGAGGGCGTATTTATCGAATGTGTCCTATTCAGCCTCAATATATACTTACTTATAAACGTCTATTAAAGGAGTTTTTCCACACACATACAGAATTCCAAATATTACATTCACATATGTCTGAATCGGGAGTATGGGCATTCAAAGAAGCCATAAAACATCAGATTCCTGTACGCATATGCCATGCACATAGTTCTCCTAACTTTAAAATGGAGAATTGGCTGGAAAGAGGAAAATCAATGATTCGTGAAGTCTGGGCAAAAGAAATGCGCCACCTCGCAACTGACTTCTTTGTCTGCAGTAAATCCGCCGGAGAATGGTTATTCGGAAAACAGAACGAGTATCGTTTTGTAATGATGAATAATGCCATTAATGCAGCTGCATTTGCTTACAGCCAAACCGAAAGTGAACAGAAAAAACAAGAGATGAACTGGAATGGAAAGATTGTGATTGGTCACGTCGGACGACTCATCCAGATTAAGAATCAATCTTTCCTGATAGATATTTTCCAGCTCTTCCATCAGAAATATCCTGAAAGTATTTTAGTCCTAATCGGTGACGGAGAGGAGAAAAAAAAATTAGAAGCTAAAACCCATAGGCTAGGAATCAGCAATTCCGTACAGTTCCTTGGTATGAGAGCAGATACTTGCAGCTTATACAAGGCACTCGACTTATTCGTATTTCCCTCCCTCTACGAAGGGCTACCTGTCTCCTTAATAGAAGCACAAGCTGCAGGATTACCATGCATTACATCTGACACATTTTCTAAGCAAGCCCGAATTTTGCCCAGCTATATTGCCCTCTCTTTGCAAGACAAACCAGAAATATGGGTTGAGCAAATGGAAAAGTCATTGCTTTTAGAACGAAAAGATACTAGAAAAGAAATTATCGAAGCCGGTTTTGACATTGAAGCAAATGCTGAGTGGTTAACTCAATATTATATAAATCGTTTAAAAAGCTAGCTTATGAAATATCCTCTTATCTCCATTATCGTACCAGTATATAATGTGGAGCAATTCTTACCTATGTGTATTGACAGTTTGCTGGCACAGAGCTATCCCTACCTAGAAATATTAGCTGTTAACGATGGTAGCCAAGATCAGTCAGCAGAAATTCTAAAAGAATACGCCCAAAAAGATAGACGTTTAAAGTTCTTCAATAAAAAGAACTCAGGGGTATCAGACACTCGAAATTTTGCACTAGCACAAGCAAAGGGAGACTACGTAATGTTTGTAGATGCAGATGACTGGCTTGATAACTCTACTCTAGAAGAATGTATAAATGCGATAAAAGATGCAGATGTATGTTTCTTTCCCTATATCCGTGAATTTTTAAATCACTCATTACTGAAACAGCTGTTTGACAAGAATTACACTTTTAATGCTGAAGAATGTCAAGAACTCCAACGAAGAATGATTGGCCCAATAGGAAAAGAACTAGCACACCCAGAAATGCTGGATTCATTAGGTACAATATGGGGAAAACTTTATCGAAAAGAGGTTCTCAATGAAATAAAATTTATTGATTTAAAAATTATTGGAACAGCAGAAGATACTCTCTACAACTGTATGGTTTTTCGGAATGTAAAGAAAGCTGTATATTTAAACACTCCTTTCTACCATTACCGAAAATTCAACATCCAAGCAGAAACCAAGCAATATAAGCCTAGCTTGCCTCAACAATGGAACCAATTGTTTAACTATATCGGTAGCACCATCCTAAACAAGGAGGGAGAGCAAGCTTTATCTAATCGAATAGCGCTCAGCATCATTGGATTAGGGCTGAACGAGTGTCTTTCTGCACATTCCTTTCAAGAAAAAAAACATAGAATTAATGAGATTATCCTACAACCACATTATACAGAAGCATACCATATACTTAGTCTTTCATATTTTCCATTCCACTGGAAGTTGTTTTTCTACGCAACCAAACATCGTATAAACAACTTACTCATCTTATTACTATTGTGTATAAAAAAAATAATATCTTAATACAATGATTAGTGTTATAGTTCCCATCTACAATGTCGCTGAGTATTTACCAGCATGTATTGAAAGCATTCTCAACCAAACATATAAAAACCTGGAAATCATATTAGTAGATGACGGTTCCTCCGATAAGTCTGGAGAAATATGTGACTACTATGTGAAAAGAGATACAAGATGCATAGTAATTCACCAATCCAACAAAGGTCTCTCGGAAGCAAGAAATGCAGGATTAGAATGTGCTACAGGAGAATACATCTCATTCATTGATGGAGATGACTATATCCATCCCAAAATGTTAGCAACTCTCTATGAAGCATTACAACAAGAAGACTATGATTTTTCAATGATTGCACATACACAAACATGGAATCACCATATCGAAAAAGAACCTAAAATGATAAACTCCATAATATTTGAGACTTCAGACCTAATGCAAGGATTGTATAATGTATCATCTAAAAAGATTTCTTTACCGGAATGTAACTTTCAAGCAGTTTGGAACAAATTATACAGAAGAAACCTTATCGGCTCATCAAGATTTATTACTATAGCTACTGAAGATACTGAATTTAACAATAAAATCTTCTTAAAAACCCAAAAAGCAATTTTTCTAGATCAGTGTCTGTATTATTGGGTACAAAGGCCATCTTCCATTACCCATCAATCAGTAAATAAAAATTTTATTGACCGGGCATACTCATACTTATTTTGCCTAAATCAAATTCCTAAAAACCATAAAGAATATAGAGCCTATTGCCTAGAAAAACTATATAAAACAGCCGTCAACGTTCAATATAGAGCAAGAAACACAGAAATCTATAATTATGCTGTAAAAACCGCAGAAGAGCTCAGAGTCAAAACGATTAACGAATTCATATCAAATACACATATTAATATATTTCACAAAATAAGTTTGCTTGTTTTCTACTATATTCCATTTACATATCATATTTTTATAAGACTACTCGAACTGAAACACCAACTAAATAATAAACAAAAATGAAAATCATATATTGTATAAACAGCATTCGAGGACTAGGGGGCATACAGCGTGTCACTTTAGTTAAAGCTAATGCTTTAGCTGAAGTAGCAGGAAATCAAGTTTATCTTATTGTCACAGATAACTGGCCGTACCATAAATTAATACATGAAATTTCTGATAAGATTACACTCATTCATCTGCCCATTAACTATTACGCAGATGATTATAAGTCAAAATTTCAAAGCTTGATTTCTAATGTGAAAATATTTAAGCACTGGAAGCTATTACAAAAGACCATCAATCAAATAAAACCAGATGTGATTATATCCGTAGGACAAAGCGAAAAATACATTCTACCATTCCTACATACAAAAGCGATTAAAATTAGAGAAATACATTTTAACTCCAACTACCGTGAGTTTACCTATCAAACAAAATGGATAGGAAAACTCTTACAATTCCTAGATTTTCATATCAACACTCACGGTTATGACAAAGTCATCCTACTAACAGAAGAAGATAAAAATGTTAATTTCGCTCACAACAAGAAATTTACGGCCATACATAATCCTTTAACAACAGGGAGACTGGAACATTATGAAAAGAGACAGAATAAAAATGTCATTGCAGTAGGCAGACTATCTCCCCAAAAGAACTTTACATCTCTCATCCGGGCATGGGCCTTAATTGCCACACAAATCCCAGATTGGCATTTAAACATCGTAGGTGAAGGCCCAGAGAGAGAAAAGTTACAGAATGAAATTTATCAATTACATTTAAAAGATTCTGTTACACTAAAAGGTTTTTCCAGTGAAGTTAATAAGGAACTAAAAGAATCCTCTATCAGCATAATATCCTCACTGTATGAAGGTTTTGCATTAGTAATCTTAGAAGCAATGGCTATGGGACTACCAGTCATCTCTTATCGTTTCCCATACGGTCCACAAGATATCATAGACCACGGCAAGAATGGATTCCTTGTCCCTAATCAAGACGAACAGGCTCTAGCAGCTCGCATTCTAGAACTAGTCCAAAATGAAGAGCTGCGTAATCGTATGGGCCAAGCAGCATTAAAACGTACCTATGATTTTGATATTTCATTAATTGTCCAAAAATGGATGACCCTATTTTACAATGAAACTCAACAAAAAAGAAGAAAATAACATGATAAAAAAGAAAATCATACGCATCTCTACTGTTCCCATTTCCTTGGAAAGTCTGCTAAAAGGACAATTGAAGATGCTAAATGAACATTATGAAGTAATAGCAGTATCTTCACCAGGAAAAGCTTTAGACACAGTCAGACAAAGAGAAGGGGTACGTACGATTGCAATCCCCATGGAGCGACGTATTTCTTTACTAAAAGACCTTTTCTCTCTAATCAGACTGATAATTCTTTTTCTACGTGAGCGTCCTGAAATGGTACATTCCATTACTCCCAAGGCAGGCTTGCTTTCCATGCTCGCTGCATGGATTACTCGGATACCTGTACGTATGCATACATTCACCGGGCTCATCTTCCCTACAGCAAGTGGGAAAATGCAGAAATTATTAATACTGACGGATAAACTCACTTGCGCATGTGCCACCCACATCAATCCAGAAGGTGAAGGTGTAAAACAAGATTTACAAAATTATCATATTACCCGCAAGCCTCTATACATACTTGCTAATGGTAATGTAAGTGGCATTGACATGAGTTACTACAATCGAACACCAGACATATTACAGGAAGCCCAAAAATATCGTCAAACTGGGTGCTTCACTTTTTGCTTTATAGGAAGGATAGTACGCGACAAAGGTATCAATGAATTAATATATGCCTTTCAACATTTATATCAACAATACCCTCATATTCAGCTACTTTTAGTAGGTCCTTTCGAACAAAAACTTGATCCGATAACTCCCGATGCAGAATATATGATTTTTCATCATCCGGCAATTCGCTTTATGGACTTCCAGCCTGATGTCCGCCCTTTTCTGGCAGCTTCCGATGCACTCGTTTTTCCAAGTTATAGAGAAGGATTTCCTAACGTTATACTTCAAGCTGGAGCAATGGGGTTACCTTCTATCGTGACTGACATCAATGGTTGCAATGAAATTATTATACCCCATAAAAATGGAATAATCATTCCTCCAAGAAATAAAACTGCTCTTTATTCCTCCATGGAATACTTCTTATCCCATCCAGAAGATGTCATGCACATGGCTTCACAAGCTCGAGAATTAGTTGCCGCACGCTATGACCAACATTTAGTGTGGGATGCATTATTGACTCAGTACAAACAGATATTAACGCAATAGAATCTATGTATTTATTTTTTTAGTAGCTTTACAGCGTTAATCTTTTTAAGACTAAAACAACTATTGATAAAAATAAATATACAATTATTCAAAAATCAAGCTTTAAACTATATAATTTTATGTACAAACATTGCATAAAAAGATTATTGGACTTTACAATTGCTCTAGCAACCTTACTTACAATAGGAATCATAATTATACTTGTAGCAATATGGTTATATTTAGCAAATAAAGGTGCTGGAGTTTTCTTCACACAAGATCGACCAGGGAAAAATGGTAAAATTTTTAAAGTCATCAAGTTCAAGACTATGACCGACGAACGCGATGCACAAGGGAATCTTCTTCCTGATGCAGTTCGTCTGACCAAAGTCGGGAAATTTGTACGCTCCACATCGATTGATGAATTACCTCAACTCATCAATGTTTTGAAAGGAGATATGGCATTAATTGGGCCACGCCCTTTATTACCTCAGTACCTGCCACTATATAGCAAAGAACAAGCCCGACGGCATGAAGTACGGCCAGGAATTACCGGATGGGCACAAGTAAACGGTCGAAACACAATTAGCTGGGAACGTAAATTTGAGTTGGATGTATGGTATGTAGACCATTGTTCTTTCTGGTTAGATCTAAAAATTCTCATCTTAACTATTAAGAAAGTTTTTATACGCGAAGGAATTTCTCAAGAGGGTCAAGCCACTATGGAATTTTTTAATGGACATAATTAACATAAAAATGAAAAATACAAATATCATTATTACGTCTGCAGGCAAACGAGTCACGCTTGTGCGCATGTTCCAAAAAGAACTGAAATCCATTTTTCCTGACTCCAAAGTATACACAACAGATATGAACCCTAGTATGGCACCTGCCGGAATAGTTTCCGACGGTTGTTTTGCCGTACCACGTGTAACTGATGCCAATTATATCAATGAACTAATACAAATCTGTGAAAAACATCAGATAGCTCTTATTATACCAACAATTGATACAGAGCTACTTGTACTAGCCTCTCACAAAAAAATGCTTGCTACCCACGGTATTACTACTATCGTTTCTGATCTTGATTTTGTAGCATCTTGCCGAGATAAACGTTGCACAATTAACCTGATGAACCGTCTGCATATCCGCATTCCCGAGCCGCGCGACAAGTATCATCCCGTATTTCCACTCTTTGCCAAACCATATGATGGTTCACTTAGTAAAGATTTATATGTGATTCATTCCAAAGAAGAACTAACTCCAGAAATAATGGAGCATCCTAAGCTAATTTTTATGGAGTACATTGATAAAAATGTTTACAAAGAATTTACTGTAGACATGTATTACGGAAAGGATCATCTGGTAAAATGTATTGTCCCTCGCGAACGACTAGAGATACGAGCTGGAGAAATCAATAAAGGTTTTACTCGTAAAAATTATTTAGTCAACTATTTAAAAGAACGAATGGGATATTTACCAGGAGTAATAGGTTGTATCTGTATTCAGCTATTTTACCGAGAAAGTGACAACGATGTAGTAGGAATAGAAATAAATCCCCGTTTTGGAGGAGGTTATCCTCTCTCTTATCATGCAAAAGCAAATTTCCAGCAGTACCTTATTCAAGAGTATCTACAAGGAGACACCATAGATTATTTTGAAGACTGGCTAGATAACACACTAATGTTACGTTATGATAGTGAAGTTGTAATATATGAAGAATAAATGGATTGTTGTCTTCGATTTAGATGACACACTATACAAAGAAATTGAATTCCTACAGTCAGCTTATTGCGATATAGCTTCTACCATCGAAGCTAAATTTAATAAACAAGGAGTATTATCTTTCATGATAAAAAGTTACCAACAAAAACAAGATGTTTTTCAGGAAGTTATAAATTACTATGAACTAACAATTGAGAAACAAGAACTTCTACACATGTATCGCACACACAAACCGAGAATATCTTTAATGAGAGAAATAAAAACAACATTAGAAACTTTACAGACTGAAGGGTGTATATTAGGGTTACTGACTGACGGTAGAAAAACAACTCAAAGAAACAAGATTGAAGCCCTAGGTCTACACAACCTTATCAACCAAAAAAACATCATTATTTCAGAAGAGTTCGGTTCAGAAAAACCGGCAAAGCGTAACTACGGATATTTCATGCAACATTATCCAAATAAAAAATATTGCTATGTAGGAGATAATGTGAAAAAAGATTTTGTAACTCCCAATACCCTAGGATGGGATACTATTTGTTTACTCGATGATGGAAGAAACATTCATTGCCAAGATTTTACAATAGGAACACAATTTCTACCTATGCATCGAATCAAATCATTTAAGGAATTACTCAAGATTATAGTATAAAAAATATTTTAAATCTTTACATTTGCAATCACATTTCAGAATATAAAGAATATACATAATAATTTGAAAATGAATAAAAGAATCTGGCTTTCGCTTGCTCACATGTCTGGACGTGAGCAGGACTTTATTAAAGAAGCATTTGACACAAACTGGGTTGTTCCTTTAGGACCCAATGTAGATGCATTCGAAAAAGAATTAGCTGACTACGTAGGACAGAATTGCCACGTAGTAGCACTTTCAGCTGGAACTGCCGCACTACATCTAGGCCTGGTTTTATTAGGAGTAGGACAAGGTGATGAAGTTATATGTCAGTCATTCACCTTCTCTGCTTCTGCTAATCCAATCGTTTATCAAGGGGCGACTCCTATATTTGTAGACAGCGAGACAGATACATGGAATATGGATCCAGAGCTTCTTGAGGAAACAATTAAGGACCGTTTAAAAAAGACCGGTAAACTCCCCAAAGCAATCATTCCAGTTCATCTATATGGTATGCCAGCCAAGATGAACGAAATCCATAAAATTGCTACCCGCTATCAGATTCCACTATTGGAAGATGCTGCAGAAGCTTTAGGATCAGAATATTACGGACAAAAATGTGGTACCTTTGGAGAATTCGGGGCACTTTCTTTTAACGGGAACAAGATAATTACAACTTCCGGAGGAGGAGCCTTAATCTGTAGAACAGAAGAAGAAGCGAAGCGTACAAAATTCTTTGCCACCCAAGCTCGAGAAAATTTTCCCTACTACCAGCATGAGCACATCGGATATAACTACCGCATGAGTAATATTTGCGCAGGAATCGGACGAGGCCAAATGACTGTTCTTGATAAACATATCGCACGTCGTCGGGAAATTCATGCTCTCTATAGTGAAGGTCTGAGAACAATCCCAGGAATAAAAGTCATGCAGAATCCATCTGTAAACGTAAAATCCAATTTTTGGTTGACTTGTATTTTAGTGGATTCAAAAATAGCTGGATATACTTGTGAAGATATTCGTTTACATCTAGCAGAAGAAAATATTGAGACTCGTCCTTTATGGAAGCCCATGCATCTTCAGCCTATTTTTACCAATGCACCAGCTTACGTAAATGGGGTATCAGAACACCTCTTCCAAATTGGCTTATGTTTACCCTCTGGATCATCACTTTCAGATGAAGATATACAAAGAGTTATTGACTCAATTACATTATTACAAAAAAAACATTAAAACAAAAAGTCTCCAATTGTCATTCAATACAAAAAGAGACTTTCCTATATTTTAGAGACATTCAAGTAGTGTTTCATTCAGTGTGTCTGAAATAAATCTTCAGATCTTTTAGTTTTGCAAAGATATCACTTTATTTGATACATCATCGGCAGGTATGCCTGCCGATGATTATTTTTATTCGTCTGGAAACAGATTCTTGTCAAGATCAATTCTTGGAACCTGTCTTAGATAAGACTTCTTGTCCATGGCACTCTTCCCATAAATAGAATGACAGACTCCTCGTTGGGCATTGCGCCACGCATCCTCGTAGCTCGCCGGAAGTCCTTCTGTAGCCGTTCTATCCAGTTCGTAGTATATATCATAGATTGGATGCGGTGGTCATAGTTCAAGTAAGTGAAATACGCCTTGTAAGAAGCATCCTCACCACATTTCCTGATACTTCTGTAATACCAGCCCTATTGGACACAGAATTGCTGCCATTCACTCCAGGCCTGTTTACTGTATAGTTTCTGTTCCCTGTCCGGGAAATATGCCTCAAACCCTCTACCACATCTCCTTTGTTCCCGTTACGGACATCGCTCAAGATGTTGCGCTTTAAGTGGGCAGTACATCTTTGAAGTTTAGCCCCAGAGAACACTTCACTGATGACATCTTCAAGTCCCTTAAGACCGTCCGCACATACAAGAGCGATTTTACCGACACCTCTCTCGTACAAGTCATGTAGCATCTCACCCCGGCCCAAAGCACTTTCTATCGATTTGTTGAAGATACCGAGTACCTCCCTGGTCTTGTCCTCCTTCACGTCCAAAACGACATAGAAGGCTTCTGTATCAACGCTGCGCTTGCGGTGTACCTTTATGTGGACGCAGTCAATGAACACCACATGATAATAGCTTTCCCAAGAACGTTCCAGCCAGTCCGTGACATCCTTGTGCAAGTAGTCAAGCATCCGAGATATACTGGCTTTGCTGTAGTGCTCGCCATAGATATCGCTGAACACTTCACCGACCTGCTCCTGAATCAGACCTTTGGTATACAAGGTCCCAGCAAGCTGTTCACACTCTTCTTCCTGTTCACGGAGTATGGCCAATATACGGGGATGAAAGTTACCATACCTGTCACGTGGAATACGGAAAGCCAATGTACGTCCATGCCATATGTACGACCGGGACGGTAGCCGTTGCATTTGTTTCCTGCAACACCCTCTTCATGAAGATATTCCCTGCACTCTGATACCATCAGGCTTTCATGCATTATTTCCATCAAATCATGTAAGCCATTTTCTTTTTCCGAATATTTGCATATCAGCTCGGAAAGTTGTTCCTTTGTAAAATTCATAAAGTCTACTTTTTTTTAAGTTTATTGGCTTGCTGCTACAAATCTAAAAAATCTGTAGACTTTTTTATTATCCTATTTAAGACACACTTTTTGAAACAGTATCAGAACAGTCCTTCGACAATACTTCCAAAGGCGATGTTATAAAACTGAGATAAAGCGGTATATTTATTCCTGTCCCATCATTTGCCAATCAGAGCTGTTATAAACCTAAAGGAGAATCATTATCCAGATTCAAAAGCATAGAGATCGTACATCAAAAGGAGATACGATACGCATTCAGGGAGAGTTCAGTTCACAGGAACTTTATTACAACAATCTTATTGAGAATGCAATAAGGCCATTGGCTTTGGGAAGGAAAAACAATCTGTTCTGTGGCAACAATGTATCGGCATACAGAGCGGCCACTATATATTCCCTAATCGGAACCTGCAAGTCTACCGAAGTTGATTATAGAATATGGATGGAGGACGTATTAAGGAAGATACCGTATTATAAAAGAGATAAAAAGGATATGACAGAACTTCTTCCACGGAACTGGGCGAAATCATAACAACTCTGTTCCAAATTGATATAATTTGATGCTATCAGTCCCGAGTCGGTACGATTCATTCAGATTTGCCTCCGAATCAGGACTGATTTTTCTATTTGAAATATGTACTTCAGTTAATACTTACGCTAATTCACAGCACATTGTACATGAATTAGTTGGATAATTTTATTCTATTTAATGAATGTCCCAACTTTATACTTATTGATAAGAATAGTTCGCTGCTTTATAAATCTACACTATAACTTTATCGGATGCTTACACTTTACCCAAAACTTACAAGAATATTATTTCAAAGGATTCTTTTCTGAAAGATACCACTTTATAAAACGAGCAATGCCCTCATGCAAACTAACACAAGGTTTATAGTTTAATTCTTTTTCTAAACGACTTGTATCAGCGTAAGTCTGATATACATCTCCTGGTTGCATAGGCAGAAAATTCTTCTGAGCAGTCTTTCCTATGGCTTGTTCAATTGTTTGAATAAAATCCATCAACTTAATCGGAGAAGAGCATCCTATATTATAAATCCGATAGGACACACCATCCATATTGAGATTAGGCGTATGCTCTACCACACGAAGAGTTCCTTCAACAATATCATCAATATAAGTAAAATCTCGCATTAAATCTCCCTGATTAAACACGTTTATTGGTTGACCCGCAAAAATAGCCTTAGCAAAAAGCATAGGAGCCATGTCAGGTCTTCCCCATGGACCATACACTGTAAAATATCGTAAACCTGTCATTGATATTCCATATAGTTTACTATAACTGTGTGCCATTAATTCATTTGCTTTCTTACTGGCAGCATATAAGCTAACAGGAGTATCAACCTGATCATTTTCAGAATAAGGAACCTTTTTATTTAATCCATACACCGAGCTCGAAGAAGCAAAAATCAGGTGCTTAACATGGTAAGTACGGCAACATTCTAACAACACTAAAAAACCTGTTAAATTGCTCTGTAAGTAAGCATAAGGATTAGTAATAGAATAACGTACCCCAGCTTGTGCAGCCAAATTAACAACTTTATCAAACTGCTCCTTCCGAAAAAGAACCTCCATAGAAAACTTGTCATCTATAGACATACGAATAAATCTACAATTAGGAAAACGGTTGTTAAATACAGCTACTCCCCATGACAAATCATCTTCTATAAACTCAAAACCACATTCTTTTAAACGCCCATATTTTAAGCGTACATCATAATAATCATTAATATTATCAATGCCTACCACCTCATAATTCCGCGATGCCAACATAAACATCAACCGTGAGCCAATAAAGCCAGCTGCACCAGTAACTAATATCTTCATACATTCATTTTAAAGGAGTTAACAAACTAGTTCTAAAAGATAGTAATGCAGCAGCCTCTTCAGGTCGATTTTGTAACGTAAATGAGGGGACTAAAGCCACAACTTTACTTAAAGTATTAATAATGCGATTAAATGATACACGCTCATCCTGAATCATTGAACATGATGCAAGTAATTGCTGAAATGCTTGCATTGGCTCCATCGGAATAGCCTTATTATCAAGTGCCTGCTGCATAAAGAAAAAAGCTTTTAACACAGCTGACTCATTTTTGTAACAAGGAGTTTTGCCACTCCAAGGTGTACCATAAATCATAACCTTCCCTTTGTGAATACGCAATGCCGGCTGGTCATCATTCAACAATTCACTACTTTCAATATAAGTTAACCACAAACGAGAATGAGTACTCTTCCCAACTCCTGAGTGTCCAATAAAAGAAACAGCTTCATTTCCATACTTTATAGCTGAAGAATGAATAAAAATGGTATCTCGCTTAGCTGAACTATAAATAAAAACAATCATGAGCAATTCATTCAAAGCTATATAAGCATATTCATCCCACACTGGAATATCAACAGAAAACGTTTGCCAATCATCTCGAACCCACATCGTATATTGTCGTTCCTGATTTACAAATTGAAAAGTAACATAAAAATCATCTAAAGAATTAACGATATGATGTATAGTTATACGGCGTTGCTGTTCAAAAGTAAAACTCGCTATTTCTTTAATTAAGAGATTAGGATTTTTCTCACACTTTACTCTAAACAATAATTCTTCACCAACTGGCAATGCATTAAACTGAAAAGAACGGAAATTGGGTAAATATGTATACAAACATACGATTTCAGGAATCTCCAGCAATCCCCAATGCCCTGCTATATTTAAAAATATATTCTGCATATATAATTATCTAATTGTATCGTAATTCCAAAGAATCTCGTTATGACAAAGCAAATCATTTAATATCTCTATTTGTTTATTTGTCAGGATTTTCCTGTTTAACATCTTTTTATAAGGAGATATACAATGAAAATCTGATCCTAAATACGTATATAAACCTTTTTCTAAAAGTAACGCTGAAAAATACAATGCATGTTCACCATAACAACCTCCTAATGACATCAAATTTAATTGAAAAAGACAACCCATTTCTTTCAACTTATCATAATCAGAGAAATTCATATAAACATATCGTTCTGGATGAGCAATAATTGGAATATATCCTTTTTTCATCACTTCTTTAAGCAGTTCATTCAACCCCAATGGAGGAGCTATATACGAAGTTTCCAACAAAACATGTTGCCCGTCATACGTCAACAAACCTCGTTCTAAATGATTCCTAAAACTAGCGTCTAACATATATTCCGCTCCCAACCTAACAGAAATAGAAGAAAAAAGTCTATCGGAGAAATCCTTAAAGCATGCAGATAAGAATTCAGATGTATTATTCCGCAAATCAGACATAATATGTGGTGTAAGAAAAATCCTCAAAACGCCTAATTGCTCTAAATAAGCTATTGCTTTCTTGGCTGAGACTATATCAGATACCCCATCATCTACACCTGGAAGTAAATGAGCATGCACATCTGTCATACCTTCTAATATCCTAGCGTCGGAAATTGAATATTTCCTAGTAAATAACCTCCCGAATATGTTCATGATTTTTTCTTATGTTTTGTCTTCGTATCACCATAGCCATAACCATAACCATAGCCATAACCATATTTATGAGCATGTTTAAAATCAACACCATTCAAGATTAAAGCCATATTAGTAAATTGACCACTTTTATAAAGAGCATCAACATCTGGGAGCTGTTTTCGATCAAGAACCCCTGCACGAACAATATAAAGTGTCCAATCAGCTATACGATTTACAATAGCAGCATCAGCAATCATACCTGCAGGTACATTATCTACAATAATATAATCGTATCGGGTACGTAATTCTTCAATCATCTGATCAAGACGCTCACTTAAAAGCAATTCTGCTGGATTAGGAGGGACTGCTCCCGCATAAATCATATCCAAATTAGCATGCAGTTTCCCCTTTACAATAATCTGATTCAAATCTGCAATTTTTCCTGAGAGATAATCAGTCACACCTAACTCTTTTCGTTTCGAATGTGCAGATAAAGTACCTTTACGTATATCCAAATCCATCAAAATAATTTTTTTATCAGTCAAAGCAAAACTCAAAGCCAAATTCATTGAAACAAAAGTTTTCCCCGCACCAGGCATCATTGAAGTGAAAGTCACAACTTTCATATTATCTTTTTTCATTCTCATAAAATCCATATTGGTACGAATAATACGAAAGGCCTCAGAAATAGAATCTCTTCCATTTTCATGAATTATAATATCATCCTTTCCCTGATACTTAGGAATTTCCCCAAGAAATGGAATTGAAAGTTTATTTTCTATATCTTTTTTTGTACGAACTTTTGTATCTGTCATTTTTAATAGCATTAAAAATACAGCTGGAATACCTATACCAATCAAAAAAGAAATCATCCAGATTCTCATTCTATCAGGAGCTATAGGAGTATTACTGCCCGAAGCTGGATCTATTGTTCGAACATTACTTTCTGTAATAGACTGTGCTAAAGCATTTTCCTCGCGCTTATTCAACAAATAAAGATACAATTCCTCTTTTATTTTCTGCTGACGCTCTACCGAAAGAATATATTTCTGATGAGTAGGAACCGCAGCAATACGGCTAGCTGTACGAGCTTCCTGTGCTTGTAAATTCTTCAATTTCACATTTAATGCAACGATGGTATTATCAATAGAGCGAATGATCGTTTGTTTTAGCGCGCTCAAAGAATTATTCAAATTAACCACTACCGGATTCTTATCACTGCTACTATCTATTAATTTATCACGTTTCAACAACATTGCATTATAAGTAGCAATGGACGATTCAATATTAACATCAGCTCCACTGATTCCCGTATTAGTAGGTATCAAATTAAAATTCTTACTCGGATCAGTAAGATAGCTTTTAATATATTTAGCTAACGTCAATTGATTCTCAATGCCAACTCCTTCTTGTTGATAACTACTAGAACTAGCTAAATACATACTAGCTTCAGAATTAACATCAGTCAACCGATTCTGACGCTTAAATGTCTCAATATTAGAATCTACATTTCCAAGTTCCTTTTCAATAATATTTAAGCGTTCAGAAATAAAATTAGACGTATTAATTGCTATCTGATTCTTATCATTTATCAAGTCTTCATTATATACTGCAATCAAAGTATTCAACACATCATCAGCACGTGCAACAGAAGAATCTATGATCGAAAGGTTTAACATTGTAGAACCAGCTAAAGCTTGCGCTATTGTTAATCGCGCTGCAAAACTATTAGCAATACTCTTCAAATTTACTTTACGTACTATTAGTGGTGAAAATTCTCCCTTTCCATAATACAAAGTAGGAGAAATTAATATTCTTCCAATAGGTGTAGAAACTGTATCATTTAATGGAATATAGAAACTTTTATTAACAGATTCCCCTGAAGAAGTAATAATATCAGTAATTGTAACCTCCTTTTCAGAATGAGGTAATACTGTTAAAGATAAAGTTTCAGCTTCATCTACATCAAAAAAACGAACAGATATAGGAGCCTGCGTATACAATTCTTTCATATGTAGCCCTTCTTCTATTAGATAATTAACATCCAAATGTAACCGACGTGCTACAATCTGCATTAAACGATTTGATTTAAACACAAGCATTTCATTGCTGACATTCCGTTCTGCACGAACTGTAGCAATATCCTCAAAAACCGCAGATTCAGACATACTGCCACTGCTATTATCTTTTATCAGAACAGTAGCCATACGCTTATATGTAGGAATTGCCTTTTGTAATGTATACCATCCAAAAAACAGGCATAGAATTACAGATACCAAAAACCAATACCAATTAGATAAAAACATATGGAGAATTTCTCCAATATTAAAAGAACTATCCTCTCCCTTTAATAAGTCTGTTGCTTGTTTTTTCTCAGCCATAATTAATTAATTAATGAAAGAATCAATGTCGTTATACTAATAAGTGAAGTTACGACAGAAAGTCCTAATGAGAAGTTTGATTTACGAGAAGTGGCTTGACTAGCTTTTGTCTTATTTGGCTCAACATACACCACATCATTCTGTTGCAAATAAAATGAAGGGGACTTAAATAAATCCTTAGAACGAAGATCATTATAATACTTCATACGTATTCCATCTTTTTCACGGATTACAACAACCCGATCACGCCGTCCCTGTATTGTCAAATCCCCTGCCATACTAATAGCTTCTAACAATGTTATACGTTCACCTTTTATATTATACATACCAGGCGATGCTATTTCGCCTAACATATAGATCTTAAAATTTAAAAAATTAATAGTAACAATAGCATCTTTAATCAAATTTTCTTCTTTCAAACGAGTTTCAATCAAATTCTTTAATTGTAGACGGGTCAACCCTACAACATGTAATTTCCCTAAAATTGGGAAATCAATATCTCCATTCGTATCAACCGTATATCCTAATTGAGAAGAGTTGCCCTGCTCAGATGTAGATGTAACCGCCCTATTAAAAGAAATGTTTTCAGATGTACCCAAATTATAATCAACACGCGGTAAATTAAAAGGAATAGCCAACTCTTGTTCCTTGCAATTAACTAATATACCGAGCAAATCATCCTTTTGAATATAAATTTCGTATTTTTGTTCAATGGAAAGTTCCTTATCCATATCCTGTAAATAAAGCACATTCTTACGTGAAGCACACCCTGTTATCAGGAACAACACAAAACAGCTAAAAAAAAGTTCTTTAAATTTCCTCATATCTTTATCTTTTTATAAGACAAATACTTATACTATATCTGCTGCAAATGTAATAAAAAAACAATAAACTTTTTTTTTATAGACAAAAAACATAGTAAGCAGTAAAACATAGACAAAAAGGAAGATAGACTATCTTTTTAATTTATAAAGTTTCATTTTCTCCTCCAATTCTTTATAAAGATTATCTTTTGGCTGCAAATTTAGTTTTTTACGAATATGAGCCCTTTGACTATTAATATTAGTTTCAGTCTTATTCAATATGCTGCAAATTTCCCCCTGTTTCTTTCCTTGTAAAATTAAACTACATATCTCACGTTCGGATTCAGTTAATTCAGGAAAGGCTTCTTTCATAATTTCTTTTTCCGTATTTTGTTGCTTTATATAAGTCGAAACAGTTTCTATAATATTCCGTTGCGAACGTTCACCTATTAACAACAACAATTCATTTACCCTCGAAGCAGATAACTTTTTCTGCTTTGACAACTCTATATACGCCTTTATTTCAGCTTTATTTAACCGTAAAATTCGTAGAAGTTCTGCTTCATCACTTTTTAATATATTATTTTCCTCATTTAATAAATAAAGATTACTAACTAGATAAGTACCTAAACGACAAATAATAAGAAAGACCAATATTACTACCCCTATAAAATTCTTCATAGACGAATCTCCAGTCATCAAGGTACATACAGTACACGTAACAATAACCGAAAAACTTAAAATACAAGGCAAATAACGAAGATAAGCCAATAATGCCAACATCGCAACAACAGTAGAAAGCATCAAATCCGCTAATATCAAATTAATATGATATTCAGTCGGATAAAGTGCAGCATACACCATTTCCCCTATAAGTTCTAGTTGAGTTGCCACAAGAAACATCGTAAGAGAAATATTTAAAGAGAGTAATTTGCAGCTATAACATACATACAAAATAATAGTAATACTAAGAATTGCCGTATTCAGCCATGTAAATATTCCAGAAACTGGCCCCATTAATCCTATAAGATTAATAATAGTACCAATTACCATAATTAATGTTGAACTGATGTAAATAGACTGTTTTTGCTTTTCTAGAAAGCTTGTTGCACTAGATGTACATGCATCTAAAATACTTTTAATTCTAATCGTCATCCTTTAAACCTATAAATACTAAAAAATTATTGACTATTTTCAAGGTACAAGGATAACTATTTCATATAGATTTTAATCAAATTCAAGGTAATAAAAATTATGATATATGAGTTTATTTCAGTTCTTTTGTATACAAGAATAATTTTTAATAAAATAGATATTTGTCGAATTCTATACTTATATTTGACAAGATTTTTAACGAGCAAAAGACCAAGAAAACGAACTACATAAAGCCACGAAAATTCATTAGATATATTAACCATCAGCACACGAATAAAAATCAATAAAGAATCATGTTAGACAATATTTTCTTTCTATTAGAAATCATATCTGGAGTAAGCTGTTTTATGATTTCCCTGTTTCTTTTTTCTTTTACAGTTCCTGACACACTAATAGGACGCCGCAATAAAAGAGCATGCCTCTTCATAGAAATCTCAGCATTCCTAATGGGATGTATCAGCTTAGGATTTATTTTAATGGGAGGTGAACACCATCGAAGAATGGTTGCTTTTTTTATCCAAGGATTTGCCCCATTACAGATTCTATTATTAATGCTCGCATTAGCATATCCTATATACATTGGCAATAATTTTAAAAGATTCATGAGAAAACATATTGTTTACACTTGCTTATTATGTATAGGGAACATGGTCTATTTTTGGTTATTAAATGGACAGATTGGAAGCTGGATTTACAACTTACTATTAGCTTTTTTTTCTTTCTTATTCATTTTTTACATACGAACTTATCTACGTATATCAAAACGTTGGGAGGAGCATTACCCGGAATGTAAAAAATATTTCCGAAAAAAAGCATATCCACTATGTTTTTTATTAGCTATCGTCGGCCTATATGCCGTAATAGCAAATATTTTACCAACCCACAGAAACCAACTTATTTTTATAAGTATCTACACCCTTGCTTATATTTATTTCGCGTTACAATATAATAAATATGGATTAACCATCTCACATTATATCAAAGCTGACAATATAAAAGAAGAAGTAATCAATGTCAGCATAAGTCCATTTAGTAAATGGCTTTCTTCAAAAGAAGAAAACAGGAAAAGACAAAACTATGAAGTCATCAAAAAGAAATTAGAAATATGGGAAACCCAAAAAACTTATTTACATCCCAAACTTACTATCCAGAAAGTAAGTCAAGAAATTGGAGTAAATCAGACATACCTTTCGAACTTCATTAATGACTGTTATCAAACAAATTTCAATAGATGGATAAATAGTCTACGCATAGATGAGGCGAAAGAGATTATGCTACACAAACCAGATATAGGACTCGCTGAAATTGCGGAACTAGTTGGTTTTGCAGATCTTGCACATTTTAGTAAACAATTTAAACTAAAAGAAGGAACATCACCTTCTGCTTGGCGGAAACAGAATAATTTAAAATAAATCCACACCTGAAAACCTTAATTTAAATTCCAGTTGACCACAATAAACCAATCCAGGAGTAACATAAAAATTAATACTACTATAAAGGCTCCACCATTGAAAACCATAAGTATAAATATTAGCAGAACATTACCAATATTCCATATTTTTCGTACCTACAAACAACCCAACAACATCAATAAGTCTATATCACAAACAAATATATTTAAACATGCAATGTCACATCCCCAAAGTGCCTACCACATAAAATCCAAGCATTTTACATCACGATGAATATGAGCAACAGTAAATGACAATATGTCACAAAATAAGACTTTTTGTCTTTCTAGAGCAAAAGGATAATGACAATTTGCTACTTCTTATCCCATTAAATAGCTAATATAGTTTGCAAAGGTTTAAAAATCGGCATAAAAGGTTTAAAATAAAGGTATTACATTAAAAATGGAAGTTACAACAACCTCCATTCAAGATTTGTGGTACACTGTTTGCAAAAGAGTAAGTGAACTTGAACTTCAAAAGGGTTAGGGTTCAGAAACAAAATTGATTAACAACTAAAAAAATAGGAGATTACAACTATGATGCCGACTAGAAAATATTACAATCAGAACTGGTTACCAAGTATCTTTAATGACTTCTTCGATAACAACTGGATGGAAAAAGCAAACGCTACCGCACCTGCAATCAATGTGGTGGAAAGCGACAAGGATTACAAAGTAGAAGTAGCCGTTCCGGGAATGACTAAGGAGGATTTCAATATCCACTTGGGTGATGAAAACGAACTGGTCATCTCCATGGAAAAGAAAGTTGAAAACGAAGACAAGGATAACAAAAAATACTTACGACGTGAGTTCTCTTACACCAAGTTCCAACAGTCACTTTACTTGCCCGACAATGTCGATAAGGAAAAGATTACTGCCAATGTAGCAAATGGTGTATTGACTATTGAGCTGCCAAAGTATTCTCAAGAAGAAAAAGCAAAAATTAATCGTGTGATTGAAATACATTAATCATCACAAATAACGGAAAACTCTCGTCTGCATCCATTGTGGGCGAGAGTTTTTATTTTGGAACTAACTTAAAACGATTGATATATGGCATTTATTGATTACTATAAGATTTTGGGAGTAGACCGTAATGCCACTCAGGATGAAATCAAGCAGGCATACCGGAAGCTGGCCAAGAAATATCATCCTGACCTGAACAAGGATGACCCGTCGGCAGAAGGAAAGTTCCAGCAAGTGAATGAAGCCAACGAAGTATTAAGCGATCCGGAAAAGCGTAAGAAATACGACGAATATGGCGAACACTGGAAACATGCCGATGAGTTTAAGCAGGAACGTGAGGCATACAGCAGGGCACAGCAACAGCACGGTGGCTCCGGCTACTGGTACTCCATGAACGACGGTGAATTTACGGAAGGATTTGGAGGAACAGGGGCAAGCGGCTTCTCTGACTTCTTCGAACAGCTTTTCGGCCACGGAAGAGGTGGACGAGGAGGATACCACACCATGTCGAGGGGACAGGATATAGAAGCACAGATGCACTTGTCGCTCAATGAAGCCTACGTCACCCACAAGCAGACTTTCAGCATCAACGGTGAAAATATCCGTATCACTGTGCCGGCAGGCGTGGCCGACGGACAGACCATCCGTCTGAAAGGCTACGGCCAGAAAGCCATGAACGGAGGAGAAAACGGAGATTTGTACATCACCTTTGTCGTCGATAAGGATGATACCTTCGAACGAAAGGGAGATGACCTCTATACCCACGTCAATATCGACTTGTACACTGCCGTGCTGGGTGGAGAAGTACAAGTGAAAACCATGGACGGAATGGTCAAACTGAAAGTAAAACCGGGTACACAGAACGACACGAAGGTCCGTTTGAGAGGAAAAGGATTCCCGGTGTACAAACAGACCGGCCAGTTTGGCGATATGATTGTATCGTACCACATCAATATCCCGACCTCCCTGACCGAAAAACAGAAGGATTTGTTCAACCAGCTGCGCGCTGCCAGCTGATAAAGCAGCAATTCCATAACAACTTCATTTATATCAGCTTCATAATTTCCAGTACTTCCGTGGAAGTACTGCAGTACTGTCAAGGAAGTACTGTAGTACTTTCAGGGGAGTACTGTAGTATTGCCTAAGCAGTACTGAGCAACTGACTTTTCCTAATATAACTAGACGTTTTTTCTTTTTATAAACTGGAACAATAGACAGTTTGCATACTCACTTTAACTGTAGCATTCATACAGCATTCGGATTTAGCTCATGGTTTAACTTTCGGTTTAACTGTGAGCCCCAGAAACGCATAAACTGAATGTAATAAGGATAAATCCAATACAGTGCGCAAAAAGAAAAAGCTCCGTAAATCATTGATTTACAGAGCTTAATTTCGTACTCGAAGCGGGACTTGAACCCGCACAGCCGCAATGGCCAAGGGATTTTAAGTCCCTCGTGTCTACCGATTCCACCATTCGAGCATCCTTTCAAAGAAAGAGCGGAAAACGAGACTCGAACTCGCGACCCTAACCTTGGCAAGGTTATGCTCTACCAACTGAGCTATTTCCGCGTTTACGGGTGCAAATGTAGGGAGTTTTGCGATATACTCCAAACTTTTCACCCGTTTTCTTTTTAATTTTATGCAATTATCTTCCTAAAAGTGAGTTTTCAGCTTGAACCACTTTCTCAAAGTTGAAGCCACTCACCACTTGCTGCATCAGTTCTTCAATCTTGTCATTGCACAAGTTACCGATACTTCCGGCATGCGTGTGATGTACGGTCTTATCGTGTGAGAAGTTTCCAGCCTCAATGTCCAGCCCTACTTTCTTATATGCATCACGGAACGGCATTCCTTCTGAAGCCAGGCGGTTCACCTCTTCCACACTGAACATATACAGGTATTTGTCATCATCCAGAATATGTTCGTTGATTTTGATTTTCTCCATGATGTAAGTAGCCATCTGCAAGCAGTCTTCCAGCTCCTCAAAGGCAGGAAGGAACACTTCCTTGATAATCTGAAGGTCACGGAAATAACCGGAAGGGAGGTTGTTCATAATCATCATAATCTGCTGCGGAAGAGCCTGAATCTTGTTGCATTTGGCACGGGTCAGCTCAAACACATCGGGATTCTTCTTGTGCGGCATAATGCTGGAGCCGGTGGTACATTCATCGGGCAACTTCACAAAGCCGAAGTTCTGACAACTGAACATGCAGGCATCGAACGCCATCTTCGACAGCGTACCGGCAATGGAAGCCAGCGCAAACGATACGTTGCGTTCCACCTTGCCACGGCCCATCTGAGCATACACCACATTGTAATTCATTGAATCGAACCCTAACAGACGAGTAGTCATCTCACGGTCCAACGGGAAAGAAGAGCCATAACCTGCTGCCGAGCCCAATGGATTACGGTTACAAGTCTTATAGGCAGCCTGAAGGAACATCATATCGTCCACCAAGCTTTCTGCATAAGCTCCAAACCACAGGCCGAAAGAGGAAGGCATGGCAATCTGCAGATGGGTATATCCCGGCATAAGCACATCCTTGTAACGGTTGCTCTGAGAAATAAGTACATGGAACAAACGTTCTACAGCTTCTGCCACCGATTTCAACTGAGCACGGATAAACAGCTTCAAGTCGACCAGCACCTGATCATTGCGCGAACGTCCACTGTGGATTTTCTTTCCCACATCCCCCAGGCGGCGTGTCAGCATCAGTTCCACCTGTGAATGTACATCCTCTATTCCGTCTTCAATCACAAACTCCCCGCGTTCTACGGAAGCGTATATGTTTTTCAGTTCTTCCAGCAAAATCTTCAGTTCGTCCGAAGTCAGCAGGCCAATACTTTCCAGCATGGTGATATGTGCCATCGAACCCAGCACGTCGTACTTTGCCAGATACATGTCCATTTCGCGGTCACGTCCCACGGTAAAGCGGTCAATTTCCGCATTTACCTGTACATTTTTTTCCCAAAGTTTTTGAGCCATAATTTCAGTTTTTATCTCCGGCATCTGCCGGTCATTTCAATTAATAAGGAAGCATGGCCAGCATGTCAGCCAGTTTCTCTACTCCCTCCTGCAGGGGCTTTGACACCATGGCTTTCATGAACATGTTCACTTCCGCACGAATAGTCACTTTCATTTTAGCCTCTTCCTGTGTCACAGGCAGAATCTGAATCCACAGATTCAAAGGTATGGGCGATTTGTCACCTTCAAACTTGATGCACTTCAAAGGTTCACGCTCAATGATGCGCAATGTAAGACTGATACCCTGTACTTTCAAGGTAATGGAATCACGGTCGAACGACATATCTTCCAGTTTCCCGTCCAGTTTGTCCTTCACCATGTCCAGGCGTTCCCGAACTCCTTCCAGGTTATTCAGGTCGGACAGTTTGTTATATACTCGTTCCTGACTATAAGGAACATGCTTCACATTGCTTTCAAATTGTACAGCCATATTTTTTCAATCTTCAGGAAAATTCTCCCATCATCGCATAAAAAAATGTCATCTTGAGCAGAGTGGACTCGCTCAGGATGACATCTCCTATTTACAATCCGAGACTGCTTTCCCAGTTACAGAATCTATTATTTTCCAGTCCAGTGAGAAGGATCCTCTCTCCATGCCTGCAGCACAGGGATATCCTCTTCATTGATATAATCGGTCTTCAAAGCTGCTTCCAGCACCGCATTGTAGTTGGTCAGTGTAACCAGTTCTACTTTTGCTTTCTTGAAGGCTTCTACTGATACATCGAAACCGTAAGTGAAAGAAGCAATCATTCCAATTACTTCACAACCGTCGCGACGGATAGCTTCTACCGCTTTCAAACTGCTTCCACCGGTTGAAATCAGGTCTTCTACAACAACCACTTTCATACCCGGACGCAATTCACCTTCAATCAAATTTTCCAAGCCATGGTCTTTCGGGCTTGAACGAACATATACGAACGGCAAGTTCAACTCTTCTGCCACCAGCGCACCCTGTGCAATCGCACCTGTAGCTACACCTGCGATGGCGTCTACTTCACCGAATTTTTCAAGAATAACACGACAAATTTCTAACTTTACGAAGTTACGAAGTGCAGGATATGACAACGTCTTACGATTGTCACAATAAATCGGCGATTTCCAACCTGATGCCCAAGTAAACGGGTTAGCCGGCTGAATCTTCACAGCCTTCACCTTCAGCAACTTTTCTGCAAATAATCTTTCCAAAGCTTTCATAACTTTTTAATTCTCTGATAAATGTTTTTGCAAAATTATAGAAATACATCGGGAATAGAAAATTTAAGAGCATTAATTTTACTAAAACCCGTCAGATTGTTTTATTTCGTCCACGCCAGTGTAACAATGCTGATGCTTATTCCCTCAATATCAGCCAGTACATCTGCACAGGCACCCAACGTGGCTCCTGTGGTCAGCACATCATCCACCAGCATCACATGTTTGCCTTGCAGCATACGGGTATCGCCAGCCAGATGAAAAAGATGAACTGTGTTTTCCTGCCGCTCCAACACGGATTTATGGGTCTGGGTCTGGTTGTTTCGCACCCGACAGAGCAACCCGTCGCACACCAGAATGCCCGTCTGCTTAGAAATGCCTTCTGCCAACAGACGACTCTGGTTATATCCCCTGGTATGCAGACGGTCGGGATGCAAGGGAACCGGCAACAAATAATCTACTCCCTCAAAGAACCCCGTCGGGAGCAGTTCATGCGCCAGCATCTCCCCCATCTGCCGGCAGACTTTCTGACGGCCATAGTATTTCATACCGGCCAATATATGGGCAACTTTCCCTCCACGGGCATAATAAAACAAAGCCGACGCCCGCTGTATCGGGAAACGGCCCCAGAAAATCTTTTCCATTTCATTGCCCGGTGTATTTCCTAAGTGCGTATGAGGGAGCTGTGACAGACAATCACAACAAAGAGCCTGTTCGGAGACCTGCAACTTCCGTCCGCAAGCCATGCAGAGACGGGGAAACAGAAAATCCCGGATGTCAGTCAAAATATTCATCCGGCTCTACCTGATTGACAAAACGACGTACTTCTTCCAGCGTAAAGCCCCGACCTACGGCAAAACGAATCAGCTTCATGCTCCGTTCATAATCATTGGCAGCTTTTATTCCTTTCATTTTCTGCTTCAGCATCTTCTTCAGAATTCCGTCGTATTCTTCGGTATCGATTTCCTCCAGTCCGGCACGGATGTCTTCGTCCGACAGGCGTTTCATACGGAGCATCTGTGCAATCTTCATCCGCCCCCACTGATTGAAACGGTACTTGTCGCGCACATAAAACCGGCAGAAACGAGCCGCATCCAAATAGCGTTCTTTCTGCAAATGGGCCATAATCCGTTCTGTCACTTCTTCCGAAGCCCCCCACTTGCGAATTTTCTCCTCCACGTCCGACGGGCAACGCTCCACCGACGAGCAATACACTTCGGCTTTACTCTTTATCTCTGCTTCACTATATTCTTTCATGGTCTGATTGCTTTTATCATCCGGTCGTTTCCCGACAAATCTTTCCGTAATTCAATCTGACGGTATCCAAGTTCCTCCAGCATCCGCATAGTCTCAGCCCCGTAAGCACGGTTAATTTCAAAATACAATGCTCCTCCTTCCGAAAGCCAGTCAAGTCCTTTCCGGGCTATCCTCCGGTAGAACCGCAACGGGTCTGAATCGGGCACAAACAATGCCAGTTCAGGTTCCCAGTCGAGTACATTCGCCTCCATATCCGTCCGTTCGCTTTCCGTAATGTAAGGAGGGTTGCTCACCAGTACGTCTACCTGACATTCAGGAAGTTCCTCTTTCAGAATATCGGCACAAAACAAAGTCACCTTGTCTCCATAACGCTTTACATTCGTAGCCGCAATGCGCAAAGCCTCAGCCGACACATCGCACGAAGAAACCTGCGCTTCCGGCAACAGCTGCGCCAGCGATACGGGAATGCAGCCGCTTCCGGTGCCAATATCCAGAATACGCACCTGACCAGCCTCCCGAAAATCGGAGACAATCCATTCCACCAGCTCTTCCGTTTCCGGACGAGGAATCAGTACCCCTTGTTCCACATGAAAAGACCTTCCACAAAAAGAGGCTTCCTGCAAAATATACTGAAGGGGTTCACGCTGCTTCAAGCGTCGAAGAATATCCTCCAGTTCCGCCCACTCTTTCGTGGAAAAATTCATATCTTTGCCTGTATAAAGTTCAAGAGTAGAGAGATGCAGAATATCCGAAGATATCCATTTTGCCATGGCTGAAGCCTCTTCTTCTGCATAAAAAGGACTCAGCTCTTTTTTGATATGTACATAAACCGGATGCATAGTTGCAAAAGTAACGATAAAAAACGAAGAATATGACGATAGACGAAAAATATATGCGGCGCTGCATACAACTGGCCCGAAACGGTATCTGCCATGCTGCTCCCAACCCCATGGTGGGGGCCGTCATTGTACGCGACGGAAAAATCATCGGTGAAGGTTATCACGTGCGCTGCGGAGAAGGCCATGCCGAAGTGAATGCCATCGCCTCGGTCAAAGATGAAAGCCTGCTGAAAGATGCTACCATTTATGTGAGCTTAGAACCCTGTTCTCACTATGGGAAAACTCCTCCCTGTGCCGACTTAATCATACGGAAAGGAATTCCGAGAGTCGTAGTAGGCTGTGTGGACCCATTTTCTTTGGTAGCCGGAAGAGGAATCCAGAAGTTGCGGGATGCCGGCATTGAAGTGACAGTCGGTGTACTGGAAAAAGAATGCCGGGAACTGATTCGTGCCTTCGTGACATTCAACCTGAAAAAGCGTCCTTACATCACCCTGAAATGGGCACAGTCGGCCGACGGTTTTCTGGACATCCGGCGTGAAGACGGAAACGCGGTACGCCTTTCCACTCCTCTCTCCACCTTGGCGGTTCACAAGATGCGGGCCGAACAGAAAGCCATCCTCGTAGGACGACGCACGGCCCAGCTCGACAACCCGTCGCTCACGGTACGCGAATGGTACGGACAGAACCCGCTCCGGCTGGTCATCGACCGACAGCTGACTTTGCCGCCTCATCTGCACCTGTTCGACGGCAGCACTCCTACCCTCGTCTTTACGGAAAAAGAAAAGGCCGCTACCCAGAACCTCACTTACGTGACACTGGATTTCGGCCAAAATATTCTCCCGCAAATCATGCAGGTGCTTTATGAACAAAAAATACAAACATTACTGGTAGAAGGCGGAAGCCAGACGCTCCAGGCTTTTCTGGAACAAGGGCTATGGGACGAAGCATTCATAGAACATGCCCGCGTGACCTTGCACGACGGCATCCCTGCTCCCCTCCTTCCCCACGGACAAGAAAGCCGTTTCTTTTTCCGTGACGGCGCACTGATTCAGCACTGCCGCCACGCAGAATAAATTTAGAAACGGCAGCTGATGCCTGCCATAAAATGAAGACCTTCCACCGGATAACCTGCTTCAGTAGCGTATACCTTATTGAGCAGGTTATTCAGGCGGCCAAACACGTTGATGCGGTTCAGCAACTCATACTCTGCTCCTACAGACAGGTTATTGATGGCATCCGCACGCCCAAAATCACCCATCTTCTGACGACGTTCGTAGTTGTAGTTCAACAGGGCATGGCAATTCTTGATCACCTTGGCACGCACACTGAAATCGGCCTTCAATTCGGGCTTCAACTGCAACAAGCCTTCGTTGCCTTCCATCACATTCCAGCTATAATACGTACCGTTTACAGAAAAGTCTACCCAGTCACGGTAAGCATAGCTCACAGAAACACCTCCATAACCGACTTTTCCCTTATCCTGCAGGATACCTGTATAGAACACATTCTGCTCATCCGTATAGAATCCTTCCTGTACGGCAAACAGTTCATTCTTGGTAATACGATAACCTCCGTAGAGTTCAAAACCTAATCCGATACCCGGAGAAGCCTTCAAACCGATTTTCGCATCCAGCGGTGTATAGGACGTACGCATCTGCTGTGCAATTGTCCAGTAAGGTGAGAAATCATTCAACCGGCGAAAGTCATTCAGACGTGTTCCGCCCAACACATTGAGGTAAGCCACATACGTATCAGCGAACGTATATTCCAGTTTGACATCCGGCGCAGCCTTTAGTCCGCTGCCATAAGCTGTCTGCAAATCCACATGGGCACCCACCCGCAACTTCACAGATTCACCCTGATAGGTGTAGTACGGATTCAGCTGCAACAGCGTATAGTCCTGCTGCGACACATCGTGAATCAGGTTGTCCATCTCCAGACCGACACCCACCTGCTGTTCCTCATTGATATTACCAGCCATGAAGCCTTCGGTATGGAAAATATTTTCAGAGCCATACCCCATGTAATAATTATCATAGCGCAGGCTGAAGCTACGCAAGCCGGTCTGGAAAGCAAACTGTATAGGCAAGTCCTTGTCGCGGGACACCACTCCTACATACCCTTCACCCAATGTATAACGCTGTGTGGTAGGCCAGTTCTCCACCCCTTCATTCATAGACGGCATATAATTAAATACCTGCGAAGCAAAGGCACCTCCTAATTTCAGCGCCACCTTCCGGAAATCATGCCGGTAGTCCAGTGACACATCCGTACGGTAAAAACGCGATTTCCACTCCTCTCCTTCCATGAAATGCGGAATATCCCCGTTCAGCCCGTACAAAGAAGCCATGATTCCCAGACGGTCTTTCGAAGAAATATCCCACAGATAACTTCCTTTCAGGTCCACATTGTTCAGCGTACCGTAAGCCGCACGGACATAGCCCCTGTCGGCTCCCTTCTGAGCCAGTTCTCTGGACATCGCCTCCATAGGAGTGGCTTTCCAGGCTCTCAACGGACGCAAATCCGTCGCATAGTTAATGGCCTGCTTCGGAGCCGCCGGCTCCTCCACCTCGGGCATGACATTCACCTTAAAGGCATCCATCACCTCGGGGTTGTACTGATTTTCCACTACCACCGTCCGGTTCAGTGTAGAATCTTTCTCACCTCCATTCTGCGCACATACCGTAGCTGCGGGCCACAGACCGGCGCAAACCAATATCGTACTTATGTATTTCATCTTACTTTACACTTTTAAGTTTTTCCAGGCGACTTTCAATCATTCCGGCGATGTCATCATCGGCCTGATAATTCTGCTGCAAAGACAACAAATACTGTTTAGCCTCCATCTTGCGGTCCAGCTTCACGTACACATCCGACAGCAGGACAAAGCTTCTTGCCAGCCAGTATGCATGCGGTGTGCTGACTTCGATGTATTCCAGCACCTCCTTCTCCGCCTTGGCAGTTTCTCCCTCATCGAAGTAAGTCTGTGCCACCAGGTATTTGGCTTCTGCCCCGTACACATTACGCGTATCCTTAGCCAGTTCGGTCAAGTCGGCCAGTGCTGCTTTCTCCTGCCCTTCTGCCAACAACGCCTTGGCACGGAAATACAACGCCTCACTACGTACCTCCGGGGTCAGCTTACTCTGCTTGAGCAGTGCCGAAGCAGTCGTTACAGTTTCAGCCCGGTCGCCCAAGGCACAAGCGCTTCGCAGAGCACCCACTTCAGCCTGCAGACGCTCTTCCTGCACAGCCGAGCGATCGGCCAAACGCTTGTAGAGGTTCAATGCCTTAGCATATTCCTTCTGGTTGTAAGCCATATCGGCACAAAGCGCCAAAGCCTTTCCTTCGTACTTGCTTCCGGAAAAGCGCAACACTTCTTCCAGACGGGCTGCTGCCGCCGCATAATCCTTCTGGTTATAATCAATCAAACCTAAATAATAAGACGCATCCACACTGAAAGCTCCCTGCGGGAACGACTGAAGATAGCGGGTCAGACTGGTCTTCGCTCCGGCAATATCCCCACGCATGTAAGCACGTTCGGCTGCCGTATACGTCAAAGAGTCGCGTTCGCTCACGTTGAAAGTCGCACCGCCCGGCACCGTAGACGCAAACGCCATATAGTCATCCACCTTATTCAAATCCACATAGATGGACTTCAAGTCACGCTGTGCCAAGCGCGCCTCCGCACTACCCGGATACTTCGTAATGACCTGCTTGTAAGCCGCAATGGCTTCTTCGTAGCGGTCGTTCTGATAATAAAGCAGACCTATTTCATTGGCCGCCTTACGTGAAAGCTCACTTTCCGGATAACGCTGCACCAGCAATGAATAGCGCTTGATGGCATTTTCACTATCCTCCATCTGCACAAAGGCACGTCCCTGCTCATACAGGGCATCGTCCAGATAAGCCGACGACGGATAA
This sequence comes from Phocaeicola plebeius DSM 17135, assembly GCF_000187895.1. GTDB lineage: Bacteria > Bacteroidota > Bacteroidia > Bacteroidales > Bacteroidaceae > Phocaeicola > Phocaeicola plebeius. The sequence continues at coordinate 83,429 of NZ_DS990122.1, forward strand.
TCCGTAATCAATTTGTTGAGCACCTGAATCTTTCCGGCATAATCACGCTGCAGTCCTTTCACAATACCTTCCTGGAACAACGAATAATCTCCCAACGAAGGAGAAGTGACGACAGCCTGCGCATATTGCTGGCGGGCTTCTTCAAAACGGCGCTCATAAAAATAGCAGTCACCGATACGGTTGTACGCGTCGCCTGCTACAGAAGCCTCCTGCGTCCGTCCGTTCTGCACACAGCGGACAAACCAGTCACGTGCGGAATTATATTGTTTCTGCTTGAACAGACTGTATCCCAAGCAATAAAGAGCCAGTCCGTACTCCTGTGAATTCTTGTCGCTAGCAAACTCCAGATACAGCCGCATGTCATTGGCAGCCTCCGGATAACGCTCCAGACGGTATTTCGATTCTCCGCGCCAATAATAGGCATCGGCCTTGGTCTTCTGATTATACTGGCCCAACTGCAAAGAACGGGTAAAATAATCAATGGCATTCCGATAGTCGGCCTGTGCAAACAGCTGTGTTCCCATACGGAAAAGCAATTTCTGTTTCGCTTCCAGAATACGGGCACTCGGATGCGTGATTTTTTCGATAGAACGCAACGCCACTTCATAACTGCGGGTGTTCATATACACCTCAACCAGGTAATCGTTCACCTTTTCAGCATATACCGACGAGGGATATTCGTTCAGGAAGCGTTCGAACACCGTTACCGACTCGGCAAAAGGAGAATAAGACGTTTCATGAATGCAGAGTGCATAATTGAACAATGCCTGTTCCTGGATGCTACGGTCGAAGTCCATGCGCGAAGCCTGTTCGAACGCCATACGTGCCTGATTGCGTTCCTTCAGTTGCAGTCCGGCCAATCCCATGTGCAGGTAAGCATTCTGAGCCAGCGCATCCTGTGCACCGGTAGCCTCACCCAAACGCGACAACGCCTTGGAATAGACTCCCGTATTAAAATAACTCATACCCAGCTTATACATGGCCAGACGGGCAGGCACCTCCTCCGCTTCGTGGTAGCGTTCCAGCGACTGGATGGCAGCCGCATAGTCTTTCTGTCCGTAAGCCGCCTCACCGGAGATACGGTTCATCTGAGCCGCATGCTTCTCTTCCGAATACAAGGCCAGATAAGCATCTGCCACTTTACGGGCTTGTGCGTAATTCCCCTTAATCAGGTAAATGTCGGCAATATAATAAGGTGCCAGTTTCTGGAATTTCCGGTCATCCTGCACCTCGCGGAATCCCTGCAAGGCGGTATCATATTTCTGCTGCACGTAATCAATATAAGCCAGGTTGTACACCGCATCGTTATGGAAGTCCTTACTCGTCTCTTTCAACACGGCGAACCAGAAAGCCGCATCCTGCAATTTACCGACTTTCAGGTACGACGTACCTATACGCAGGGCACTGGCATCCCGCTCTTCATCGGATAAAAGAGAAATGTCACAACCTTTCAGCGTAGCAATGGTTTCCATGTATTTCTCTTCCGAAAAATAGCTGGCTCCTATCAGTGCCTGTACCCGATTGCGGTAACGCGACTCCGGATGTGCTTCCAGATAATCCGACAGCACTTCACGGCAATCCGGCATTTTCAATTCATAGGCCGTACAAGCCAACATATAGTCCACTTCATCGGCCCAGGCCTTTTCCCCCGCCTGACGGGTATAGCGCACCAAGGTCTGTCGGGCTGCCGCATAATCCTGACGCAAGAACAGCTCCCGTCCCTCGTTGAACAAACGGTCTGCCCCAGTCAGCGGCTCCACCTGCTGCCCGGAAACCGTCAACGGCAAGGCACAACACAGCCCCGCCATCCATATATATTTCTTATATTTACCCATAATCCCTTTTATTTTTTGTTCCGACAGGTTTCCAAAAAGCGTGCGACTCCCTTACGTACAGAGTCGAGCCCGAAATCATCCGGATTCACTTTGTCCAGCGGCATCCACCATGCATCGGCCACATCGTCCATGGCTTTTATCAGATGGTCATCTTCCACCTGACACAAGAAGAACTGGTCGAGTGTATGTACCAGGAAACCGGAGTACAGATACGTGTTGGGCAAGGAAAACAGATATTTCGCTTCCGTCACCACCAGACCCGTTTCCTCTTTTACCTCGCGTGCCACCCCTTCTTCGCCAGTCTCGAACATATCGATAAATCCGCCCGACAAATCCAGCGTGCCCTTGGCAGGTTCCTTTCCCCGCCGGCAAACCAGCAGTTCTCCTTTCCCGTTCAGGATAAAAGCCACTGTAGCCGCACTTGAGTTAAAATAATACACAAACCCGCAGTCCGCACATTTCTTGGACTTCTCATTATGTATTTCAAAATGAGGAGAACCACATACGGGACAAAACTTAAACAATTCCAATGGATGCATAGTTCTTGAGTTTAATAAATAATAAGTCTTACAAAGATAGTGAAAGGTGAGAGAAGTACGAACGAAAAACATGTTTTTCGATTCTACCTTCCAACTGCATCCTATCTTCAAGGAATCAAAGATAGTCAAATAGGACCGAACCACTTACACAATTTACCCACAATTTGTTCTTTCGCCAAAAATAATCACGTTTTTTTCGGCAAAATAGCATATAGATAAAAAAGTTTTTCTACATTTGCTTACAATATGATAAAAACAAGAACCATTTAGTAGTATGGAGAAAATTGATAAACTTGACAAACAGATTCTGGAAATCATTTCACAGAATGCCAGAATCCCGTTCAAAGATGTAGCCGCAGAGTGTGGCGTATCGCGTGCTGCCATTCATCAACGTGTTCAGCGCCTGATTGACCTTGGCGTAATTATTGGTTCAGGCTACCATGTAAATCCCAAAAGTCTGGGATATAGCACCTGCACATACGTAGGAATCAAGCTGGAAAAAGGCTCTATGTACAAGAGCGTAGTGGCAGAACTGAAAAAAATTCCGGAAATCGTGGAATGTCATTTCACCACTGGTCCGTACACCATGCTGACCAAACTGTATTCTACCGATAACGAGCATCTGATGGATTTGCTGAACTCCAAGATTCAGGAAATTCCGGGTGTAACCGCTACGGAAACCTTGATTTCACTGGAACAGAGCATCAAGAAAGAAATTCCCATCCGTAAAGACGCTGACGAATAATGGAATGGATTGACAGCCTTCATTGGGAAGGAATCCTTATCGGAATCTGCACATTCCTGATTATCGGTCTGTTTCATCCGGTTGTAGTCAAAGCGGAATATTATTGGGGAACGCGCTGCTGGTGGATTTTTCTACTATTGGGCATCGCCGGCCTTATCGGTTCCGTGCTGGTAAGTCAGATTCTGCTGTCGACCCTGTTGGGAGTTTTCTCATTCTCTTCTTTCTGGACCATCAAGGAGGTCTTCGAACAGCGCGAACGCGTGCTAAAAGGCTGGTTCCCGATGAATCCGAAACGGAAGAAGGAATATGAGCAGTAAATCAATACAGTATTTGAATATTTAAAGGGATACTTCATATAGTATCCCTTTTTTTGTGCCCTTTATCAGACTATATTTTTCTCTACCTAAATAATAAAACATCTTGAAGCAAACACTTTTACTTCTAAGCATTTTTTACGTTTCTCCTGCGGGAAACATACAGTTCCCTGTCGTAAATCGTACGATTCCCACAGCGGAACCATACGGTTTCGGAGTGAGAAACATAAAAAAATGCCTGAAGTTTCCGAGAAAATATTCAGGCACTATATAAAACAGATTCTTTATTCTTTTACATCCTCTTCGGGCGCATACTCCTGCAAAATCAATTCTCCTCGCAACACCCCCAAGGCATTCATGGCCAATGCTCCCATTTCATCTTCACCGGGAATTACCACAATCGGAGCCAGGCCTTCCAGCCATTCACGCAACCCTTGAATACAATAGTCATTGAAAGCGATACCTCCAGTCAGAATCACAGCATCAGTCTGTCCGTGAAGTGCGATATGCATGGCACCGACCTGCTTGGCTACAGTATAAAGCATGGCATCCAGCACCAGCTTATGCTTTTCGGCTCCGGCATGTGCCCAACGGATAATACTCTGCACATCAGTAGTACCCAAATGAGCCACCAGACCTCCCCGACCGTTTATCATCTTACGGATTTCGGCATAGGTATATTTCCCGCTGAAACACATATCTACCAACTGCCGGGCCGGCAACGTTCCTGCCCGCTCTGGACTGAAAGGCCCCTCTCCATTCAAAGCATTATTGACATCGACCACCTTCCCATAATGATGGGCACTGACCGAGATGCCTCCTCCCAAATGGGCTACAATCAGATTTAGTTCTTCATACTTTCGTCCGATACGAGCTGCATAACTGCGGGAAACAGCCCGACTGTTCAGTGCATGAAAAATGGAGATGCGCGGCAATTCCGGAATACCGGAGATACGGGCCAAATCGCGCAACTCATCAGTCACCACCGGATCGGCCAAATAAGAAGGACAACCGGCACAATGCGCAATCTCATCGGCAATCCAGGCCGCCAGATTCGATGCGTGTTCCATATCGGCATGCCATAAATCATGCTTGATTCGCTCGTTAATCTGATACACTCCACCGGGAGTAGGTTTCAACAAGCCTCCACGGGCAATCACGGCATCAAAGGCAAGCGGAATACCAGCCTTTTCCAGCGTATCGTGCACACACTTGCGACGGTACTCATATTGTTCATTGATATGGTGAAAGTCGGCTAACTCCTTGGAAGGATGCGCAATGCTTTCACGCCAGATGGGATTCTCATTCTCGTAGACTGCCAGCTTCGTAGAAGTGGAGCCCGGGTTGATGACAAGTATTTTCATAAGGTCTAGTTTTATTCTTTTCGTGTCCCTGCCAGACATGCCAGTACCAGGCTGTAGTATTTGGAGTTTCCGGAGTCACTCCGCGAAGGCACCACTACCGGTGCGATGGTACCGGTCAGCATACCTGCCATATTCGCATCGCCAAACAGAGACAGGGTTTTGTAAAACGTATTGCCCGATTCTATATTAGGGAAAATCAGAATATCTGCATTGCCTACCACTGGAGAGGAAAGTCCTTTTATCTCCCCGCTGTGCTTGTCGCAGGCGGTCTTGGCATCCATCGGGCCGTCGATAAAGACTTTTCCGAAACGGCCTTCCTGCGCTTCTTTTTTCAGTTCCACGTAGCTCAGGGTATGGGGAAATTTCTCGTTGATTTTCTCCGTGCAGTGTATCAGTGCCACCCGGGGTTCTTCGCATCCCAACGTACGACACAAAGCCAGGTCGTTGGCGATCATTGAACGGTATTGTTCCAAAGTAGGACGAGGAATTACTGCCGCATCCGAAAAAAACAGCAGTTTATGATACAAAGGTACCTGCGCCACGGCCACATGGCTTAGCACCCCTCCTTCGGGTAACAGCCCCTCTCCTTTTTTCAGGACCGCACGCAGCAGATTGTCGGTATTGATAAGTCCCTTCATCAGGACTTCCGCCTCACCCGTACGTACCAGTTGCACAGCCAGCGCAGCCGCTTCATCCGGTGTTCCAGCTTCGTAAATGCGTACAAAGTCGGGAGAAGCCGCCCGCAAGTCGAGCGCTTCTTTCAAGTGAGCAGAATCTGTGACCAGCAGATATTCAGCAATCTCCTCTCTCAAGCTACGGATAATGACATATTCCGTGTGCGGATCGTTCGGGCAGACCACCGCCACTTTCCGTCGTATACCGCGCGAACGCAGGCAGTTGACCATCTGAGAAAGGGTTCGAATCAGTTCCATATCATTAGATTTTAAACAAATATGAGAAAATAATTTGAATAAATATCTATTTGGGATGCTAATTAATGCTATAGGATATTATTCATCATATAGAATTTTACTACTAATTTGTAATACTTAAAAAAGTATCAAATCTAAATAATTATATAAATCACAGACAATGAGATGAATATCAAAAAAGCCCTATCATACTCCACTTAAGAGTAATGATAGGGCTTTTTATTGCAAATACATCGCCTATATTCAAATGGTAAATTCCTTTCAGGACCTAATTTATAACAACAGAAAGCTGATTGCCTTGCAATTAAGTATGTAACAGCAATCCATTGACCATATAATTTATACCTTAAAACAGTTCTTTCAATTTTATTTGTTGAAAAACAAGATGCGCTCCACTCCCCTCATATATAATCCCCAAAGTATTCTCATCAATAGATGTAATACACGAATAACCAGCTCCTCCCCACTCATCTACCATCACCCAATATTTTTCTGGCCAAGTTTTTCCATCATCAAAACTAAATTTCAAGGTCAACTTTTCACGGGCATTATATGAATTAGGATTAAAAAAGACCAATAAGGATTTCAATCTTCCTTGCTCATCTGAATAAACATGCTTATGAATAGATGCCATGCAAGTCGGCTCAATAAGAGCATTATAAGAACTAGTATGTTCCCTCCAAGTTTTTCCCAAATCCGAAGTTACGCAGACACGTCGCCCATTAGGAGATTTAACACCTCGATTTCGATTATCACGCATATTCAACATAATATCACCATTATCTAACTGTACTGCCATACACTCTGTTGTATTAGAATAAGCAGGAGCACTAGCAATCCAAGTTTTTCCTCCATCTTTACTATAAGTAATATTTGAAAAAGGTATTCCATTTTCATCGCGGCCTTGTGTCGGAAAAACCAAAGTACCATCAACTAATGTAATCCCATGTCCAGGAGCTGGTGCATAAAGCCACCACTCTTTTTTCTTCGTCAATGAAGTTATATTGATTGGGGCACTCCAAGTTTTACCATCATCCTCACTTTTTATAATCAAAAATTGAGCAGTCTCTTTTACTCCAAAACCAGGCTGAGACCCTTTAGATATCCACTGATGAATCCATCTTGTGCTATCTTGTGTAAGTCCTTCCACCCATTTACCACTCACAGCATCCAATACTCCATGCATCCATAATCCTGCAATATAGATTATCCCCGTATTTTTATCACACAATATACACGCATCACTCACACCATTATATTTTTCAGGCAAATTACCCCACTCTTTCATATCAAGTACACGTTGCATCGGCTGCCACGATTGTCCTCCATCCTCACTTCGATTTAAAGCTATATCAATATCACCTTGCAAATCACGTCCAGAATCCCAACGAGCATCATATATTGCCATTAGTGTTCCCTTAGTTGAAGTAATTAATCCTGGAATCCTACTTGTATTCACTCCATCTTGCTTTGCTTTTCGTAGTGGAATTCCTACCCGCAGACCTTCTGCAAAAGTTTTTCCCAAGTAATAAACCTTATTATTAAATGACATTTCTGTACAATTAAAGTTTATCCTTGAAGACAACGATACACAACGCTTTACTTTCACAGAAAAAGCCCAATAACATGTATCTGAATGGATTGGTATATTGATTCTTAAATACCCGTTCTCACTTATAACATCTGATATAGCAAACAGTTTATTCTTATTAATGATCCCTTTTGAATTACACTCATATAATGCCAATGATTCTAATTCATTTAAACAAGTTGTCCCCGAAAAAGAATAAGATAAACCTGTTAAGCGCTGATTTGCGCTCAACTCTTTCTTTATTACCCGTACATATCCTACATGATTAATAGACTCACCTGCAAGTACTGGTAAAACTGCACGAGAAAATTTAATCTCTAAATCTGCAGCATATAGTATTCCTACTTGCAATAAAATAAATAACAATACGCCACATTTCGTCATAATAGTCCTAATTTATATTTACTTCAACATATTATCCGTTTCATCCAATTTGAAACGTACTTCTACAATAGAGTGTAACTTTTTACCTGGCTTATACTTCACATAAGTTATAGCAACAATTGTACCATCTGGCAAGACCTCTAACCCTGGATATCCACAATCAGAACCAGCATAGCTATGAAGTAGCTTAATCCTATATTGTCCTGAAGTACCCTCAATTAAGTCTTTATATGTTCCAACCCATGCAACAAAGTGTCCTTTGGTAGGACTATCAGGAGCCATATCACGAAAAGCAATTAGAAGTCTGCCATCTTTCAAATATCGTGCGACATGCCTATCACCTGTTACTCCCCATGGAGTCTCACGCATTGCACTCCATGTTTTCCCTTCATCATTGGAGAACATCATTAAAGAATTTCCTACACGATTATTCTCACGGGCAATACAAACCAATTGCTTTTTATCTGGTGAATAAAAAACACATGGTTCACAAGGGGAACGGCCTTCAACTTCTGCTATTTTTACAGATGGAGTCCAATTCAATCCACCATCATGAGAAATAGCACTCCATAAAGTCAAAGGTGCACGATCCTGATCGTTCCAGCCACGGTGATAAACTCCTAAATAGTCATTATTACTTAATTTCACAATACTAGAAAAAGCCATTACACAAGGCTTCTTCAGACTCTGTATCTCCGACCAAGTCTGTCCGTTATCCTCACTATAACTGTATCCCATCAGCGGTTCCTGACAAAATACATATAAGCGTTCTTTTCCTTGTTTATCAGATAACCGATAAATACTTGGACAGTTCCGCATTACATTCCAATGCTCAGGTGCCCTGTCTGTATGCCAAGTAAGTCCTCCGTCATTACTTTTTGCAATAAAAGCAGCTTTTCCCCCATGACCTAAAGACCAAGTACATAAAATCGTTTTTCCATCATCCATAAGTACAGTTGTAGGATGACCATTATATATAGCTTCTGTTCCCTCCGCTATAACTATCTGTTTTTCTACATGAGAAGACAAATCCACCCACGGCATATTACATTTTTGAGCACTAGTACTTCCTATAAAAAGTACAGAAAAAATAAAGACTATCAAATTTTTCATAATCAACAAAAATATTTTTGCAAGCGGTACCCTAATAAGATAAGGTACCGCTTGTCCCTTATCGTTCTACATTACTCTCATATCCTTCAGTTTGAACTAACTTTTCATTTAGTACCATATCATTATAATTAATTGGTAAGTACAATGGGTAACCTGGTTTATCAGTCAAATTAGGAACTTCTTCATAAATATTAATTGTACCTCCAAAATGAAAACGTACTAAATCAAACCACCGTTTCTCTTCCAAAAACAATTCACGAAAACGCTCATCACATAATTCTCTTTCGATAGAAAGCTTATCCATTGGTCCTTCATAATCAGAAAGTCCAGCTCTATGACGAATTTCATTTAAATCAGTAAGCGCCTCATCTATATTATTTAAAGCAGCATTCGCTTCAGCCCGTAATAATACCAAATCGCCCCAACGATAAGCTATCAAATCATCATCAAAAAATAAATCATCTGGATATTGCTTACCTCTAAACTTATTCTGCTGGGTCAATATAATATTACCATCAGCATCTACCAAATCAATCATGGCAACAGCATAGCGTTTATCAGCCGGATTCTTAAGATACGTCGCCCTCAACTTTTCACTTGGAGCATATACATGTCGGCTCTGATTAGGTGAGGTTGCTGCGTCAGCCAAATTAACCGCCATAGAAAGATTATCTGTACGCGAAGTTACATTACTAGCTATATACAAATTCCCAACTTCATACCTTTCAAAGTAGAATGAAAAAATAATTTCGTTATTTTTCTTATTATCATTTCGGAAAACATCTGCATATTCAGGCAATAATCTTACTCCACTTGATTCCACCATATTAATATCCTCAATAGCTTTGTTTAAATCAGTTTCTCCTCCTCCCAATACTTTAGCTTTCCACATTAACACATCGGCTCTTAATGCATAAACAGCCGGCTTAGAAGCATAATTTTTATCTCTATAACCATCTTCAGGAAATAAAGATAAGGCATTGGAAAGATCTTCTAAGATTAAATTGACAACCTCTTGCTTTGAAGAACGAGGAGTCGGTGTAATATCATCAGAAAGAACAGGGTCTTTCACTATGGGTACTTCTCCCCAGGATCTAAGCAGCAGAAAATAAGTATAAGCTCTCAAAAAATGGCATTGAGCCTTTATCCGATTCTTCTCAGCTTCATCACTTATGCCCAATCCTTCAATCTTATAAAACAGAAGATTAGTATGATGTATAATACTATAAGCCTTCATATAAGAAGGTGCATTACTTTCTAACAATTGCTGAGACCAAGCTACAGAGACGGGGCCTATTTCACCTGCTTTAAAAGAATCCCCCCTATCTTCACCGTAATATGAAGTATTATATAGCTCTCTCACTTTATTATAAATACCAATTAAATATGCCTCAGCATCACTTGAATTATTCCAAAAGGAATCAGAAGTAATTGTAGAAACAGGATTGACATCCAGCACATCGCAACTACCAAAGCTTAAACAACATGTAATTCCTAATATAATAAACTTTTTCATATGTAATACAAATTAAAAGGTTAATCTTACGCCAAAATTGACCTGCAACGGAATAAAATATTCACCAGTTTCTTGTCCATCATATTGCTCAGGATTTAAGCCGTCAAAAGCTGTTATATAACCTAAATTATGAACACCTGCACTCAAAGAAATACTATTAACCCCTAATTTTGTGCATACTTTTTTAGGCATATCATATCCTAATGTTATTTCTCTAAAGCATAAATAATCTCCTTTACTATAATAAGCACTATTGTCTGCGTTTCCATTACTGTTCATTCCCGCATAAGCAATAGTACGCATATGATTACGATAACCATTATCCCAATCAGAAGCATTATCATAACGAGGATATTTACAGGTAGCAGCATCCCCCGGATTCCACCAAATATTCCCATTAATAACATCTGTTGTCGTAATAATAGCATTACGAGCATTTGCATTTGCACGTGCACGCCAAATATTGGCAATAGAATGTCCTAACGCATAATCTACGACAAATCGGAAAGAAAAATTCTTGTAGGTCAATGCATTAATCAATGCGCCTTTCTTATCAGGATTTGCCCATCCTATAAAAGCAATATCTCTATCATCAATGATTCCATTATTATCCAAATCTGCCCACTTAGCATCACCGGCTACCTTATTTTTACCTAACTTGGAGCCTGAAACCTTTGTATCCTCCGGGGCCTGAGCAGCCTCTTCATCTGTATCATATACACCCTGATAAATATATCCCCAACGGCCACCAATTCTTTCACCTTCGGCCAAGCCACCAGCTTCAATATAAGTACCAGACTGACTATCCCATATCAGACCTCCTTGTACGCGATTTTTATCACGTCCATTATCAGGTAATTTCTTCATATAAGTTCTATTCATAGCAAATGTTCCCGTAATTTCCCACCCTATAGGAGAGGAAGGTGACAAAGGATGGGCGGTTATGGACAACTCTACTCCCTTATTTTGCACTGTTCCTAAATTAGCCTTAATAGAAGCAAAACCAGTTTCAGCAGGTAAAGCTTTATCATACAAACGATCTGTAGTCAATTTATTATATCCTGTAAAAGAAACTTCTAATCTATTATCAAAGAAAGCAGCATCAAAGCCAAGATCAATATTAGATGTAGTTTCCCACACTAATGCATTATTAGCTAATACACTATTTAAGACCCCAGGATTTCCCCCATAAAGGAATGTTTTATATTCTCCTTGAGTATTTGAGTAAGACAGTTTATTATTACCAGTTTCTCCCCAACTAACTCGTAATTTCAACCGATTCACAAAATTTTTGGGGAACCAGTCTTCATAATGCATATTCCAACCCATTGATACAGCAGGGAATAAAGCATATTTATGATCTTCCGAGAATTGTGATGCACCATCATATCGTAAAGAAGCGGATAATAAATAACGACGTTTATAATCATAAGTCATACGGGTAAAATAACCTAATAATCGTTCTTCATATAATGAAGAAGTTGTGCGCTGATCATCTTCTTTACTCGGATCCAATGTAGGAATATAATCTGTAGCAGCATTACGGCCTGTACCCTGTAATTTATAATCATTATTAACAGTATAATTCATACCTAACATGGCACTAATAGAATGTTCTCGAATTTTTTTATCATAAGTCAAAACTGCATCAGCCATTACTTGTCTATATTGATTATGATCTTCCCGAGTTATACGACTCTTATTAAATTCATTGTATTTCTCAAAGAAACGATAAACATACTCTTTCATATAATAAGAAGCTGATGGCTTGAAATGAAGTCCCGGCAAAATTTCCCAATCCAACCCCATCTGAAAAGATGTAATATAACTTTTATCCGTTATATCCTGATAATATAATTCATGTAAACGATTACGAGGAGAGCCTCCTGATTCTCCAATACCTGGTGTACCATCATCATAATATAATCTAAACGTAGTCGGGTATCTAGAAGAACGATCCAACGTACTGGTTCCACTTCCCTCTGGGTCTGTTCCTTTATTGGAAATCGTAGAATGTTTGATTCCTAAATTAATTTTTAGGTTATCTTTTAAACTATAATTACCATTTGCCGTCAAACTAAAACGATCATAGCCCGTACCAAGGACAATACCTTCGGCATTAATGTAACCTAAACTTACATAATAATTTGCCTTTTCTGTACCACCCGATGCACTTACATCATAATTATGTGTAACCGCTGTTGTAAATAAAACATCTTTCTGATAATTATTATCTTTAAAAATCAACTCCTTACCTGAATAAGGGTCAGTCATTGTTTCATAACCCTGATTATGTAATAAATCATCTACATAAGCTTGCCCCATATTAGCAATCAAATCATCCAAATATTCAGTTGTAAAACGAGAGTAGCCATAACCAATCAAATCACCATTCTTATAGTTAATATTTCCAGTTGAATAAGGATAGGCCCCACCTTCTAAACGCCCCGTTACATTGGGATCATTAATACCCCTAGCACCCGCTAAACGAGAAGCATATAGATAATCACGAGCATTAGTAAACGGATAATGTTTACGAATTTTCTCGATTCCCATACGATAAGAAGCTGAGATTGTTGCTTTCCCTGCATTCGATGCTCCACTTTTAGTCGTAATTAAAATAATACCATTGGCACCCTTGGCTCCATAAATGGCTGAAGAGGCAGCATCCTTAAGAATCTCCATAGACTCAATATCCTCTTGATTAATACCATCCATATTCTCTCTAATTACACCATCAATTACAAACAATGGAGTATCCTTTGAGGGATCGGTCGAACCACCACGAATCAAAACCACTGGCTGAGCACCTGGTTGTCCAGTCGTTTGCCGGATATCCAAACCAGCAACCTTTCCTTGCAAATTATTCAAAGGAGAAGCAGATACCGACGATAACAATTCACCTTTCTTTACTGATGCAATACCAGAAGTTACAGTAGCCTTCGCCTGAGTTCCATAACCTACCGCAACAACTTCCTCCAATGCAATAGATTCATCTTCTAATGTAATTTCATAAAACTCTTTATTACTAAGGCGCAACCACATTGTTTTCATCCCTATATAAGAAATCTGTACTTGCTTAGATTCATGAGGGATTTCCAAAACAAATTTTCCATCCAAATCAGTAGTAGTTCCAATTTGTAAATCTTTAACCACTACAGTTGCTCCAATTACAGGTTCACCTCTTAAATCTTTCACTATACCACTTATATTACGAGTATTTTGAGCTGATAAAATGTTAAAAAGGGTACCTAAAAACAATAAAGAAAAAATTAAATGGGATTTTAGAAATATATTTTTCATATTTGTATGTTTTAAGGTTAAAAGTATGACAATGAGAAACTAATCCGGCCAAGATTATAATCGGCGTCATACTTTTTTATTAAAAAAATCATTTGCTTCAAGGTCTTTCTGTAAACATTCATATTCCTCCTCCCCAAAAGGATGGATAGGTAAACGACAAGGACCGCAGTCAACACCAACATATCTCATAATAGCTTTTCCTCCTCTCACACCTCCACCATATTTTATAATAACCTTAACTATATCTATGGATTTTTGTTGCAATTTACGGGCTGTAACCAAATCATTCTTTTCCATTGCATCAAAAATACCTTGATACACCTGTGGTAAGTAATTATATGTACTACCCACCCCTGCAATTGCGCCAAAAGCAAGTCCAGAAATAAGAATTTCATCGTATCCATGTAATACTTCAAAAGTCCCGTCACAAAGCGTCAGACATTCTCCCATTTCCATTAAATTATTATGAGTATATTTCACACCTACAAGATTTGGCATATTTTTTTTCCCTTCTATAAGGAACTCTGCCACAGAAAGAGAAACTCCTGTCATAGATGGCATATTATAATAATAAAATGGTAAATCTTCAGCACTCTTAGCTATAGGTGTAAAAAATGCAACGAGATCAGCTACAGATTGTGGCTTAAAAAAGCTAGGAGCCATAGCACCAATAGCATAAGCACCTGATTCCATTGCATGTCTTGCTAACTCCATAGCCTCAACCTGAGAATTACAACCAACATGAGCTATCACTCTAAAACGCCCTTTGGCGTACTGTATCCACTTTTCTAACACCAATTTCCTTTCATTTACTGTTAGAGAAAGGGATTCCCCAGTGGTCCCACATACAAAAACACCCGAAACGCCAATTGCTGCAATATAATCTGCATATCTTTCAATCATCTCCAAATGAAGACTTCCATCTTCATGCATAGGCGTGAAAGTAGCAGCAATCATACCCTTTAATCGTTCATAATTTTTCATTGTAACTTAAATTTAATGTTTATAAATTGTTAAATGCAATATATCTTTCCTATTTTCTTTAAAGAAAAAGCTACAAACATAACCAATTACAAAACAGGATATTACACCCGTAGTCGTATAAAGTAACAAATGAACAGATTGTGAATTAATAAAGTATATCTGTACTATAATACTACCCACAATACCACAGATAGCTCCCCATGAGTTTGCTCTAACTGTAAGCATTCCTAACAAAAAAAGTCCCCCCATACTTCCTAATATTAAACCTAATATTCTATTAAATTCATCCCAAAGAGAACTTATCTCCCAAGTTGCCATCATATAAGCAAAAACAATCCCCAGACATCCCAAAATAGCGGTAGTATTTTTTGCTGTTTTTAAGCTAGCATTTTTATAGAGTCTAGAATGAATATCTACCACATAAGCTGTAGCAGCAGAATTCATACTGCTGCTCAAAGTGGACATTGCGGCTGCAAAAATTCCAGAAATAAGAAGCCCTGTCACCCCCTGAGGCAACTGACTAAATATATACCACGGAAATATTGCATCTCCATCAACTATAGTCATACTTAAATCTGCAGGATGTGACTTATAAAAAACATAAAGTGCCGTTCCCACAAAAAAGAAGATTAATGATGCAGGAATTGTCAAACAAGCATTTGTTAATACACTCTTGCGTGCTTTCCCTTCTGTTTCAGTTGTCATATATCGCTGTACCATCGTTTGATCCGTCCCATAAGTCGTCAAATTAGTAAAAAACGAGGCTATCAGAACGGTCCATAATGCCGGCTGGCGCAAATCAAAATCAAGATTTCCTAAATCAAACTTATTATCTATACAAGCTTCTGATATTATTCCCATAAACCCGCCGTCCACATGACAAATTATAAAAATAATACACAAGATAGCCCCTCCCATCAAAACTACTACCTGAAGAGCCTCAGTCCACACAACAGCCTCTATCCCCCCCATCATTGTATAAATCAGACTTAGAATTCCCATCAAGCTAATGCATAACATAATATCCATTCCTGTTGCTATATTCAATGCAATAGCCGGAAGATAAAGAACCACGCCCATTCTTCCTATTTGAAACAAAATGAAAGAAAGACTTGAAAATACACGAATAGCATAATTAAAACGAACCTCAAGATATTCATAAGCCGTTGTACTATTCAATTTTCTAAAAAATGGAATAAATAAAAATATAATTACTGGTACAACCATTAAAATACCCGCATTTATAAATATATAGCTCCAATCTGAGGCATAAGCTTTTGCAGGAATAGCCATAAAAGTAATAGCACTTAAAGCCGTCCCAAAAATACTTAAGCCAACAACCCACCAAGGAATCCTTCCACCGCCCTTAAAATAATCATTTGTACTTTTTTGCCGTTTCGAGAAATAATAACCAATCCAAGCTAACAATAAAAAATAGAATACAATTACTAAATAATTGACGATACCAAGGCTCTTTTCGTATGGCACAATACGAAAAGATAAAACCAAAGGAGTACGTACTCCTGGATGAATCTCGCCACTAGTCAAATATGTAACTCCATTATGAGAAACTAAATTAGTAGTTAAAGCTAATGGATACGGACACTCATCCTTAACAATCAGTGTCTGGGTTATTGTATGAAACAAACGCACCTTCCTATCAAACCCTGGATGTGACACAGAAGCTGGTTGCATAGTATCAGATCCCCCTAATAATAAAATATGATTTGCCCCTTGTGGCATTGCTGTTCCAGCCATTACTGGGAAATCTCCTTTCAATCTATTCCAGCTATTTATTTGAGGATTATAGACATACCCATCCGACAATATTTTAATATTTCCCTTTGCATCATAATTACGTCCACTAAATAAATAAAAGCATTTATCCACTCCATTATTTTGTACGGTACTAACCGCATAACCTCTAGCTTCTCCCGGCCAGGACATCAAACGTTGCCAGCCTTTATCTTTGCAAGCCAAATCAAGCATCAAAAAATGAGAAGTTGCCTTTGCAGCAACCATTTGTTCTTGTCCACCAGCTATAAAGATTTTATTATCTAACAAAGCTCCAGTCGCATTTGCTAAAGGAACCGGTAAAGTAGGCCAATCTGTAGATATTTGAACTTCTCCGTTTTTCAACGTCAACAAAAAAACATCATCATAACAACGTTCAGAATCACAGCCTCCAATACAAAGTAAACCTTCAGGTAACATAATAGATACTCCATAAGCTATTTTTTTAGGTAAAGCATTATCTATTACATGCCATAACGAATCTTGGGAAGACCTATAATATAAAGTACTCCACCAAACTTTTTCGCTCCCAACTTCCCACGGTTTCTTATTTGGGAAATTAGCTCCTCCAGCAATCACTAAATTATCCCCTATAAAACCAGAAAAAGCTCCAGCAATACCAGGATTCTCTTTACCATGAATAGCAGGCAAACTTAAAGAAGCGTCCCAATCAATTTTATCTTCTATAACATGCGTTTCATTTAAAGCCATCAATCGGCTCAATGAAATTATAAAAAGACATAATATTAAAGATATTTTTCGGTTCATAGATTAAGGTTTTTATTAGTTATCGATTCATTTTCCCCAATAATATTTTATAAACCATAAAATGCTTTTCCAACGCTTTTCTAAATCCATCAGCATCCTTCTTTTCCAATAAACGCAACAAATCATGGTGAGTAACCAAGTCTCCCTTTTCTTTAATTTCATCATTGATAGGAGCTAATAAATCTTTAAACTTAGACTTGACAAATTCCATAACCGGACGGATAATACTCTGAAATTCAGATATAGTTCTATTACCTGTTATTTCATATAACTTTGAATGGAACGTATATTCACTAATAGAAGAATATTCATTATTACCCATCATTTCTCCAGCCTCCACTATAGCCTGTAAGTCTTTTAAATCATCATCTGTCAGATTTCTAAAAATATCACTGCAAATTCCTATTTCTAAAGCAATACGAAAATCAAGAATATCAAACAAAGAAGACTCACTTAAAATACGGGGGTCTATAATTCGAGTCATCCCCCCCAACAAGGATGGTTCACGTAAGACCATTCCTCTGCGAGGACGAGACTCTATCATTCCAATCATTTTTAGTCTACTTAAGGCCTCTCTAAGAACATTCCTAGCCACTCCCAAAGAAGCAGCTAAATCCATCTCATTAGGAATTGGATCTCCTATCTGTAAGTTATTCTCTTTAAAGTAATTCAACAGCCGATCTTCAACCTGGTCAACCAAAGTCATATTCGTTTTTACTATACGTAAAGTGTCCATAGTATTAGCCATTTGATATATAAATAGTATTTGTATGACAAATAACTGCAATTTCTACATAATATCCAAACAAAAACCAATAATTAACATATTTAAATAATTGATATAAGGAATAGAAATGAATTCTCAAAGATATTTACAATATAAATAAACTTGTATCTTATATAAAACTATAAAAACAAGTATTCAAATTTCATTATAGCAACTCTAATATTTATACGACAAGTTATAATATCTTTTAATAAAGTTATTATAAGTAATCTCTATTCAAACAATACTTTCCAACACCATATTGTCGATAAAATCCTACGAAGTACGTATTATATGCTACAATCGTACAAGGAGATATGCCTACTTTTGTCAAGAATTATACATAATACCTACCATGAAAAATATATTCTGCTTTTTAACCTTATTGCTCAGCCTGGGTGTAAACGCTCAAATCACAGAACGTACATTGCCCACCGAATGGAAAAACCTTATTGATGGAGGGCGGTTTAAAGACCGCTTCCTGCCTATGCCCGACGGGAGGTCCGGCGACAATGTGTGGGGAACCGACTCGGTACGTCTCCGGTACGTTGACAACGGAATTGAAAATCCAGAACTTTCTTTTTGGGGAGGAAACATTCTTAAAGGCAAGGACAATAAATACCATCTCTTTGTCTGCGGATGGCCGGAAAACTCGCCCAAGGGCCACATGACATGGCCCAAATCTACCGTATTCCATACGACAAGTGACTGTTTGAGCGGACCTTATACCATCTGCGACACAATTGGGAAGGGACATAATCCAGAAGCATTTATACTAAAAGACGGACGTCCCGTGGTGTACGTTATCAACGGATATTACATTGCAGACAGCCTGAATGGGCCGTGGACGTACAGTCATTTCACCTTCGACAAGAGAAACAGAAAAATCATTGAGGGGCTGTCTAACCTGACCTTTGCCAGAAGAAGTGACGGTTCTTATCTGATGGTATGCCGCGGAGGAGGGGTATGGATCAGTGAAAACGGTATCTCTCCTTATCAGCAGGTAAGCGACAGAAGTGTGTATCCGGACGTAAACGGGGAATTTGAGGACCCGGTCATCTGGAAAGACAGCTTGCAATATCACCTTATCGTCAACGACTGGCTGGGAAGAATTGCCTACTACCAACGCTCCATCGACGGTATCCACTGGATTACAGAGGAGGGCGAGGCTTATACTCCGGGAATAGCCGCTCACAAGGATGGCTACAAGGAAAACTGGTTTAAGTATGAGCGCATGAAAGTGTTTCAAGATGAATACGGACGCCCTATTCAGGCCAACTTTGCCGTTATCGATACCATCAAATGGGAAGACCATCCCAATGACCGGCACAGTTCAAAGAATATATGTATCCCTCTGAACAAAGGATTACGTTTGTCTGTCCTGAACGAGGATACGATTACCGCCCAGACCAAGGAAATCAAGGTGCTGGTAAAAGCAGAGGAAGGGGTTGACTTCAAGGATTTCGACATGAAATCGTTGAGATTCGGAAGCTCCTCGGACGTAAATTACGGAAAGGGATGCAAGGCTGTCAAACGTATCGCTTCGGGCAAGGACCTGATTATCGTATTCGATGGTAAAAACAATACCATCAGAAAAGATGAATTTGCTCCCAAACTGCTAGGAAAGACAAAAAAAGGAGATTTGCTGTACGGATATGCCAGACTGCCTTACGTCAATTATCATCCGGCATGCTTGTCGGCGGCATATCCTATGACGTATGACAAGCAATTGGAACTGGAAGTGAAGAATTTCGGTTTGTCCACCTCTGAAGAAACAGACCTGACCGTACTGGTTAATGGAGTAAAACTGGCAGAAGGACAAGTGAAAGTGCTTTCACCGTATGAAAGTGTAAAACTTAGCTTGCCTTGCATAAACGCGGCTAAGATTGACAACCAAACTTTATTTACGATTGTGTACAGCCAGCACGGTAAGGAAATCCGTAAAGAGACCATACAGAATTTCGACTGATAAAACGTTATCTTATACACACGAACGGGGAATACGAGCTTCTTTTCAGAGGATATTGTATTCCCTTTTTTATGAGACTCTATCTCAATTGTCAATTATTTACTTTATTCCTTCTTTTCTTGTGCACATAATTCGCAAGTTCTCTCTATATTTGCCTTACTTGGTAAATAAAGAAGGAACACATGAAAACAAATTTTTCTTTCGATATGCAGGCCCTCGACGAGGGCATTCACAGCCGCTTCCCCAATCATAAGGAAGCACCGCTTATCGGACTTACCGGGAGCTTCAGCGACGGTAATCTGACATTGGCTCCGGGGTATTATCAGTCTATCATTCAGGCCGGAGGGGTGCCGGTGGTCATTCCTCCTTACGAGGATATAAACTTGCTGCTCAATACGCTTGAACAGCTTGACGGACTGTTGCTCACCGGAGGAGGCGACTTGAATCCGTTATTCCTGCACGAAGATCCTATCCGGGAACTTCACAGCATCAATCCGTACCGCGACCGCCAGGAACTGCTTCTGACGCGTCTGGCTGCCAACCGACAGATTCCGATATTAGGTATCTGCCGAGGGATGCAGGTCATCAATGCGGCATTAGGAGGCACACTCTATCAGGACATCTATGCACAGAAGGATACCCCATCGATTAAACACAGTCAGGAGTTGGAGCGGAGTTTCCCATCGCACAGGGTAGAGTTAGCAGAAGGCAGTCTGTTGGCTCGTATCTTAAACACCAAGGAGGTAGCCGTAAATTCTTTCCATCATCAGGCCGTGAAAGAAGCTGCTCCGGGTTTCCGTGTATCGGCCACGGCACCCGATGGAGTAATAGAGGCAATAGAAAGCACAGAATACAAATCTATTATAGGGGTGCAATGGCATCCGGAATGTTTCATTCTGAATCAGGACAAGTGCATGATGCCGTTGTTCGGATGGCTCGTTCGTGAAGCTGGTTCATTCCAGAAAGCCAAGAAGCTGCACGAGCGTCTGCTGATTCTCGACACACACTGTGATACTCCGATGTTCTTCGACCAGCATATCCGCTTCCACGCACGGGACCCGAAGATTAAAGTGGACCTACATAAAATGACGGAGGGACGGCAGGATGCAACCATCATGGTGGCTTACCTGGAACAGAAGGAACGTACAGATGAAGCGCTGCTGGCTGCAACGGCCAAGGCAGACCGTCTACTGAATGAGATTGAGGAGATGGTAGCTATGAACTGTACGGCTGTAGACATCGCTTATTCCCCCAACGACTTATACCGTCTGAAACGGAAAGGAAAGAAGGCCATTATGTTAGGCATTGAAAATGGATATGCCATCGGAAAGGATTTAAGTCGGGTAGCACATTTCCGGAAACGGGGTGTAGTGTATATGACGCTCTGCCACAATGGAAACAACGACATCTGCGGTTCTGCACGCTACAATGAAGAAAACTTGGGAGTTACTCCGTTTGGGGAGCAGGTTATTCAGGAGATGAACCGCCTGGGAATGATGGTGGATTTGTCACACAGTGGGGAACGGACATTCTACGAGACACTGGACATCAGCAGCCAACCGGTGGTTTGTTCGCATTCTTCCAGTCGTGCGCTCTGTGACCATCCCCGTAACCTGACCGACGACCAGCTTCGTGCCATAGCCCGCAAGGGAGGTGTGGTACAGGTATGCTTGTATAGCGGCTTCCTCCGTAAGGAGCGTCCGGCTCACATCTTGGATGCCATCGAACACCTAAATCACATGGTGAACGTGATGGGTATCGAACATGTGGGAATCGGCAGTGACTTTGACGGTGACGGAGGTATTATCGGATGCAACGACTCTTCGGAAATGATCAATCTGACTCGTCAGTTGCTTCATGAACGGTACAGCGAGGAAGACATCCGGCGCATTTGGGGAGGTAATTTCTTGCGTGTCATGCAGCAAGTACAGGAGAATGGCTCCTACAAATAAAGTTTAAAACCCGATTGCCGTTGCAAGGCGTGTACAAAAATAAGTTTACCTTTGCACCACAATCAAAACAAGTGAATTATGATTTCAATAAAGAATCTGCTGGCAGTAACTGCTTTAATGACAGGAGGGGCTTTTATCTCTTGCGGAAACAGTCAGAAGAACAGCCAGCAAATAGAAGAATCTGAAGCGACTATAGTGCAGGCACCGGCATTCAATGCAGATAGTGCATACGCTTACATTGCCGCACAGGTGCAATTCGGACCTCGTGTTCCTAATACGGAAGCTCACCGGAGATGCGGCGATTACCTGGCCGCACAACTGGAGAAATTCGGTGCGAAGGTGTACAACCAGCATGCGGATTTGGTGGCCTACAATGGTACCATCCTGAAATCGCGTAACATCATCGGGGCTTACCAGCCGGAAAATAAAAAGCGGGTGATGCTGTGTGCACACTGGGATAGCCGTCCATACGCTGACCAGGATGAAAAGTCTAATTACCAAAAACCAATAGATGGAGCTAACGACGGCGCCAGTGGTGTAGGTGTATTGCTCGAAATTGCCCGTCAGATTCAGCAACAGGCACCACAAATAGGCATCGATCTGATATTCTTCGACTCAGAAGATTACGGTACACCAGATTTCTACGAAGGTACCTATAAACCTGATACCTGGTGTTTGGGTTCACAGTACTGGGGCCGTATTCCTCATGTACCTGATTACAAGGCACGGTTTGGTATCTTACTTGATATGGTAGGCGGAAAGAATGCCACATTCTACTACGAAGCGTTCTCCAAGCAGACGGCGAACAATGCCATGAAAAAAATATGGAAAATGGCAGACCATCTGGGTTACAGCAATTACTTCATCAAGGAAGACGGAGGGCAGGTTACCGACGACCATGTGTATGTCAACCAGTACCGCCAGATTCCTTGCGTAGATATTATTCACTACGATACGCAAAGCAACACTGGCTTTAACCCGACCTGGCACACACTGGACGACAGCTTAGAGAATATTGACAAAGCCACTCTTCAAGCCGTAGGACAAACGGTAATGGGGGTAATTTATAACGAAAAATAATTAAAAACTACCGCAATGAAAACTATCAATGAACTCCAGGACGAAGTAATCGAAGAATTCAGCGACTTCGACGATTGGATGGACAAATATCAGCTGCTGATTGATTTAGGCAATGACCAGCAGCCGCTTGACCCGAAATATAAAACCGAACAGAACCTGATTGACGGCTGTCAGAGCCGCGTTTGGTTACAAGCTGATTTGGTAGACGGCAAGGTGGTATTTCAAGCAGAAAGCGATGCATTAATCGTAAAAGGTATCATATCTTTACTTATCCAAGTGGTATCTGGACACACACCAGACGAAATTCTGGAATCTGACCTTTACTTCATCGAGAAGATTGGACTGAAAGAACACCTCTCACCAACCCGCAGTAATGGTCTGCTTGCCATGGTAAAACAAATGCGCATGTATGCCTTAGCATTCAAAGCCAAAATGCAAGAAGCATAATCTCACAAAAGATTATCAAGGTAATCACATAAAAGGCTCGTGAAGCAGGTTTAAATCTGATTTCACGAGCCTTTTTTATTGACAATGTTTCCAAGACCTTGATGTTTTTCAGCCCCAATAGAGCATAAAAAAAGGCTATGCAAACGCATAGCCTTTTAAGTATATAGCATGTTACAGAATTATTCAGCTTTAGGGGCTTCCTCTGTAGTAGCTTCAGTTGCAGCAGCTTCAGCAGCCGGTGCTTCTGCAGTTGCAGCTGATTTCTTAGAACGACGAGTACGAGTAGCTTTCTTGGCAGCTGTCTTAGCCATGTTCTCGTTGTAGTCAACCAATTCGATGAAACACATTTCAGCGTTATCACCCAAACGGTGACCAGTCTTGATAATACGAGTGTAACCACCCGGACGATCAGCAACTTTTACAGAGATTTCTTTGAACAGTTCAGTTACAGCATATTTGTCCTGAAGATTGCTAAATACAACACGACGTGAGTTAGTAGTGTCATCTTTAGATCTAGTAATCAGCGGCTCAACGAACTTCTTCAAAGCTTTAGCCTTCGCAACAGTCGTAGTGATTCTTTTGTGCTTGATCAAAGAACATGCCATGTTTGACAGCATTGCATTTCTGTGAGAAGCAGTACGACCTAAATGGTTGAATTTTTTATTATGTCTCATTGTTTATTCTTTGTCTAATTTATACTTAGAAATATCTGTTCCAAACGAAAGATTCAGACTCTCGAGCAAATCATCAAGCTCAGTGAGCGATTTCTTACCGAAGTTACGGAACTTCAGCAGGTCGGTCTTATTGAACTGAACCAAGTCACCCAATGTTTCTACATCGGCAGCCTTCAAACAGTTCAAGGCACGAACTGACAAGTCCATATCAACCAATTTGGTCTTCAGCAACTGACGCATGTGCAATACTTCTTCATCGAATTCTTCATTTCCTTCTGCATCTGATGTTTCAAGAGTAATCTTTTCATCAGAGAACAGCATGAAGTGGTGAATCAAAATTTTTGCAGCTTCTTTCAGTGCTTCCTTCGGGTGAATGGAACCGTCCGTCGTAATTTCCAGTACCAACTTTTCATAGTCAGTCTTCTGTTCTACACGATAGTTTTCTACCGCATATTTCACATTACGAATCGGAGTGTAAATAGAATCGATAGGAATTACATTCACATCGGTGCAGAATTCACGGTTTTCGTCAGCCGGAACATATCCACGACCTTTGTTGATTGTAATGTCTATCTGCATAGTTGCTTTTGAATCTAAATGGCAAATAACCAATTCAGGATTTAACACTTCAAATCCGGTCAAATACTTACCAATATCACCTGCCTTAAATTCAGTAGAATTCTCAACGGTAATGCTTACCTTCTCATTTTCGAATTCCTCAACTACTCGCTTGAATCGAACTTGCTTCAGATTCAAGATAATGTTAGTGACATCTTCTTTCACACCCGGAATTGTAGCAAATTCATGTTCCACACCCTCAATACGGATTGTGTTGATTGCATAACCTTCCAACGAAGAAAGAAGAATACGGCGTAAAGCATTACCTACGGTAATACCGAAACCGGGTTCAAGCGGACGGAATTCGAATTTCCCGAATTTGGAATCCGCTTCCAACATTAATACTTTATCAGGTTTTTGAAATGCTAATATCGCCATGAAATTAATTATTATTTAGAGTACAATTCAACGATCAAGTGTTCTTTAATGTTTTCAGGAATGTCAGCTCTTTCTGGAACATGCAACAATTTACCAATCTTAGAGTTTTCATCCCATTCCAACCAAGGATATTTGCTGTGGTTAAATCCAGCCAAAGAGTTAGCAATAACTTCCAAAGACTTAGATTTTTCACGAACACCTACCAACTGACCCGGTTTTACAGAGAAAGAAGGAATGTTAACAACCTTACCATCTACTGTAATGTGCTTGTGACCTACAAGCTGACGAGCAGCAGCACGAGTCGGTGCAATACCCAAACGGAACACTACGTTGTCCAAGCGACATTCAAGGCTCTGCAGCAAGATTTCACCTGTAATACCGTTCATACCCGCTGCTTTCTCAAACATGTTACGGAATTGTTTCTCCAACACACCGTAAGTATATTTAGCTTTCTGCTTTTCAGCCAACATGACACCGTATTCAGAAGTTTTTCTGCGACGGTTGTTACCATGTTGTCCAGGAGGATAGTTTTTCTTAGACAAAACTTTATCTGCTCCAAAGATTGCTTCACCGAATTTACGTGCAATTCTAGTTTTTGGTCCAGTATATCTAGCCATTTTCTTTCTTAATTTAATTGTTATTCATGAACTCAATTTGTTGCAGCCGCGATTACAGAAAGGAATTGCAATCCATTATTTAACAAAATCAAGTTACATCTAAATAGGTTATCTTTATTATACTCTTCTTCTTTTAGGAGGACGACAACCGTTGTGAGGCAATGGAGTTACGTCAATAATTTCAGTAACTTCAATTCCAGCTCCATGTACAGTTCTGATTGCAGACTCACGTCCGTTTCCAGGACCCTTTACATAAGCCTTTACCTTTCTCAGGCCAAGATCGTATGCCACTTTTGCACAATCCTGGGCAGCCATCTGAGCTGCATAAGGAGTGTTCTTCTTAGAACCTCTAAATCCCATCTTACCTGCAGAAGACCATGCAATAATCTGGCCTTCGCTGTTTGCCAAAGAAACGATAATGTTATTGAATGAAGAATGAACATGCAACTGTCCATTAGCATCAACCTTGACATTTCTTTTTTTAGCTGCGACTGTTTTTTTTGCCATATTAACAATTATTTAGTAGCTTTTTTCTTATTTGCAACTGTTTTCTTTCTTCCCTTACGTGTACGAGCATTGTTTTTTGTGCTCTGACCTCTAACGGGCAGACCCAAGCGGTGACGAACACCACGGTAGCAACCAATATCCATTAATCGCTTAATGTTCAACTGGATTTCAGAACGAAGATCACCTTCAACCTTGTATTCAGCACCAATGATTTCACGGATCTTAGCAGCCTGATCATCAGTCCAATCCTTTACTTTCAGGTCACGATCTACGCCTGCCTTATCCAAAATTTTTGCTGAACTACTGCGTCCGATACCATATACGTATGTTAACGCAATCTCACCTCTTTTATTCTGAGGCAAATCTACACCAACTATTCTTATAGCCATATACTAAATTATTTTTTTTGCAAAAATAATAAATTATCCTTGACGTTGTTTATACTTAGGATTTTTCTTGTTAATAACATACAAACGGCCATTACGTCTAACGATTTTGCATTCCGGCGTACGTTTCTTTAATGATGCTCTTACTTTCATATCTTATATTTTCTTTTATTTGTATCTAAAAACGATTCTTCCTTTAGATAAGTCATAAGGAGACATCTCGACCCTTACCTTATCTCCGGGTAATATTTTAATGTAATGCATTCTCATTTTACCAGAAATATGAGCTGTAATCTCATGTCCGTTTTCTAGTTCTACGCGAAACATTGCATTAGACAATGCTTCAACGATAACTCCATCTTGTTCTATTGCGGATTGCTTTGCCATATTAAATTGCTTTATCTCCTAAAACTTGTTCTATAAATTCAAATGACGATAATATATCAGCCTTTCCTACTCCCACAGCTACCGTATGTTCAAAATGTGCAGCACACTTACGGTCTCTTGTACGGATGGTCCATCTGTCCTCCTCCATCACAATTTGTCGATTGCCCATCGTTATCATCGGCTCAATCGCAATACACATTCCTTTTTTTAACAAAGTTCCTGTGCCACGCCGACCATAATTAGGAACAGGAGGATCTTCATGCATTTCCTTCCCAATACCATGACCTACAAACTCACGAACCACGCCATAAGAATGTGCTTCACAGTATTCTTGAATCGAGTAACCTATATCACCAAGCCGCTTTCCATGAACTGCATTTTCAATTCCCTTATAAAGAGATTCTTTAGTTACCTTCAACAATTTCACGATTTCAGGATCAACTTCACCTACACAGAACGTATAAGCTGAATCACCACAAAAACCATTCATGAAAGTACCACAATCCACAGAAACAATATCACCGTCTTTCAAAGGAATATCATTAGGAATCCCATGAACGACCTGGTCATTAACCGATGTACATAGTGTACCAGGAAAGGGAGAACCGTATGGATTAGGGAAACCTTTAAAAGTAGGTATAGCCCCATGATCGCGAATAAATTCTTCTGCAACCTTATCCAATTGCTTGGTAGTAACTCCCGGTTGTATCATTTTAGCTACTTCAGCCAGAGTTCTCCCGACAAGGAGATTACTCTGACGAAGTAACTCTATTTCATCATCTGTCTTTAAAAATATCATTCGAGACGAGTAGTTTTTAATAAGCAGCTACATTACCGGAACGTCCTTTAATTCTTCCCGAACTCAACAGTCCGTCATAATGACGCATCAACAAATGGCTTTCAACCTGCTGAAGAGTATCCAATACTACCCCTACAAGAATCAGCAAAGATGTACCACCGAAGAACTGAGCAAATTCAGCTTGAACCCCGAAAAGACCGGCAAAAGCAGGCAGAATAGCAATAATAGCCAAGAATATAGAACCCGGCAGTGTAATACGAGACATAATTACATCCAAATATTCTGCAGTGTTCTTACCCGGCTTTATTCCCGGAATAAAACCGTTATTTCTCTTCATATCTTCTGCCATCTGGTTAGTATTGATTGTAATTGCAGTATAGAAATAAGTGAAAAGTATAATCAAAGCCGCAAAAACAAAATTGTACCAGAAACTTGTATGGTCAATCAAAGCACGAGTGATGCCGCTTGCATCCTCCATATTGGAGAAACCTACAATAGTGATAGGAATGAACATAATTGCCTGAGCAAAGATGATAGGCATTACGTTCGCAGCATTCACCTTCAAAGGAATGTACTGTCTTGCACCACCATATTGTTTATTACCTACAATACGTTTTGCATACTGTACAGGTACCTTACGCACACCCTGAACCAACAAAATAGCAGCAGCTATCACAGCCAGCAAACAAACAAGTTCAATCAAGAACATGATGATACCTCCTGCACCCGGAGAAGCAAGTCTGGAAACAAACTCACCAGAGAAAGACTGAGGAAGACGAGCAATGATACCCACCATAATGATTAATGAAATACCATTACCAATACCTTTATCAGTGATTCTTTCACCAAGCCACAGAACGAACATACTACCTGCTGCCAGAATGATAGTCGAAGTTATAATAAAGAAAGTCCAATCTAATGAAGCATTAAGGGCAGGCCCTGCTTGCATTTTCAAGTTGATCAGATAAGATGGAGCTTGGAAAATCAAAATAATGATTGTCAGGATACGAGTATACTGATTAATCTTTCGACGCCCGCTTTCACCCTCACGCTGTAATTTCTGGAAATAAGGTACTGCAATAGCCAACAGCTGAATCACGATGGATGCAGAGATGTACGGCATAATTCCAAGTGCAAAAATAGAAGCATTTGAAAAAGCACCACCAGAAAACATATTCAACAAGGCAAGAAGACCTTCACTCGTCTGTTCATGCAATTTAGACAGCATATCAGGATTGATACCTGGCAATACGACATAGGAACCAAATCGATAAATTGCAACAAACAATATAGTAATGAGGATCCGTTTTCTCAGATCCTCAATATTCCATATATTCTTTAATGTTTCAATAGATTTTATCATTGAATCAGAGTTTTACTGCATTACCACCAACGGCTTCGATTGCAGCTACTGCGCTCTTAGAGAAAGCATTTGCTTCTACATCAAGCTTAGTAGTTAAACTACCGTTACCAAGAACTTTCACTAATTGGTTAGAAGAGATGAAACCAGCTTCAATCAAATCATTAATTCCTACCTTAGACAGATTCTTAGCTTCAGCCAATTTCTGAATAGTGTCAAGATTAATAGCTTTGTATTCAACACGGTTAATATTCTTAAAACCAAATTTCGGAACACGACGTTGAAGCGGCATCTGACCACCTTCAAAACCAATCTTCTTTGAATAGCCAGATCTTGATTTTGCTCCTTTATGTCCTCTTGTTGAAGTACCGCCTAGACCTGAACCAGCACCACGACCAACTCTTTTTCTAGTTTTGACAGAACCTTCTGCAGGACGTAAATTATTTAAATTCATATTGTAAGATCCTTTATTGTTAACAATATATTACTTAACGATTGCTACCAGGTGTTTAACCTTTTCAATCATACCCAGAATTGAAGGAGTCTCTTCGTGTTCAACCACACGATTCAATTTACGGAGACCAAGTGCATCCAAAGTTCTTTTCTGATCAGCCGGAGCACCAATTCTACTCTTTACTTGTTTAATCTTAATAGTTGACATACGATTCCTCCTTATCCTCTAAATACTTTATCCAAACTTACACCTCTGTTCTGAGCAACCATGCGAGCATCTCTCATTTCGCTCAAAGCCAAGATAGTAGCCTTAACCAGGTTGTGAGGGTTAGACGATCCTTTAGACTTAGCCAACACATCTGTCACACCAACACTTTCCAATACAGCACGCATAGCACCACCTGCTACCACTCCTGTACCTGTTGAAGCAGGCTTAATAAATACTTCAGCTCCACCAAATTTAGCAGACTGTTCGTGAGGAACAGTACCTTTTAATACAGGAACACGAGTCAGGTTCTTCTTTGCAGCTTCAACACCTTTAGCAATTGCAGCTGTTACTTCACCTGCTTTACCAAGGCCCCAGCCAATAATACCATCTTCGTTACCTACTACTACAATTGCAGAAAAACTAAAAGTTCTACCACCTTTTGTAACCTTAGTAACGCGGTTGATTGCAACCAATCTATCTTTTAATTCTATATCGTTAGTGATCTTAACTCTATTATTAACTGCCATAATTCATTAAAATTTAAGTCCACCGTTACGAGCAGCATCAGCTACCTCTTTTACTCTCCCATGATACAAGTAACCATTACGGTCGAATACGACAGTCGTAATACCAGCTTCCTGAGCTTTCTTTGCAATCAGCTCACCAACTTTAGCAGCCTGTTCTTTCTTAGGCATAGCTTCCATGCCCAAAGATGAAGCAGCAACCAGTGTCTTACCACTTAAATCGTCGATAACCTGAACATAAATCTGCTTGTTACTTCTAAACACACTCATACGCGGACGTTCAGCAGTACCTGAAATCTTATTGCGTACTCTATATTTAATCTTAATACGTCTTTCTATTTTTGTTGTCATAATTGTACGATTTTATGTGAATTATTTAGCGCCAGCTGACTTACCAGACTTTCTACGAATTTCTTCACCAACAAACTTAATACCTTTTCCTTTATAAGGTTCAGGCTTACGGAAAGAACGTATTTTTGAACAAACCTGACCAAGCAGCTGTTTGTCACAAGATTCCAATATGATAAGAGGGTTCTTATTTCTTTCAGATTTAGTTTCTACCTTGATTTCGGGAGGCAACTGCATAAAGATATTATGAGTATAACCCAAAGCGAAATCAATGATATTACCGTTATTAGAAGCACGGTAACCTACACCGACTAATTCCAATTCTTTCTTGTAACCTTCAGAAACACCTACAACCATGTTGTTAATCAATGCACGATACAAACCATGGAATGCATGACGCTGTTTCAGGTTATCAAGCATAGCTTCTTCGTTTTCCTTCAACACCACGTGTCCGTCTGCAACCTCTACAATGATAGCAGGATTTACAAACTGACTCAACTCACCTTTAGGTCCTTTTACGTTCACAACATTTTCCTTCAGAGTAACTGTTACTCCAGCAGGGATACTAATGGGTAATTTACCAATTCTTGACATTGCTTATCCTCCTAACATTAATATACATAGCAAAGAACTTCACCACCAATCTTCAGTTCAGCAGCTTCTTTGTCTGTCATAACACCTTTGGAAGTAGATATAATAGCAATACCTAATCCATTAATAACTCTCGGCATGTCTTTGTATCCAGTATACTTACGCATACCTGGAGTAGATACTCTTTCAAGTTTCTTGATAGCGTTAACCTTGTTAACTGCATCATACTTCAGAGCCACTTTGATAGTACCCTGAGGACCGTCTTCAACAAACTTGTAGTTCAGGATGTAACCTTTATCAAAAAGGATTTTTGTAATTTCCTTTTTCAAATTTGAAGCAGGTACTTCCACCACTCTGTGCTTAGCACTAATTGCATTTCTCAATCTAGTGAGATAATCTGCGATTGGATCTGTCATAAAAATTAATTGTTAAATTAATCAGGACTACCCTGACAATATTTAATAAAAAAATAAATTACCAGCTTGCTTTCTTAACGCCAGGAATCAAACCGTTTGAAGCCATTTCACGGAACTGAATACGTGAAATACCGAACTGACGGATATAACCTTTAGGACGGCCAGTCAGTTTACAACGATTGTGTAAACGAATAGGATTAGCGTTCTTAGGGATAGCCTGCAACTTCTGAGCTGCTTCAAAAGCTTCTACAGGATCACCAGAATTTACAATCTTCTTCAACGCAGCACGCTTCTCAGCATATTTAGCAACAAGTTTAGCTCTTCTTACTTCACGAGCCTTCATTGATTCTTTTGCCATATCTTATCAATCTTTTTTAGCGTTTTTAAACGGTAATCCGAATTCTTTCAACAAAGCATAACCTTCTTCGTCAGTCTGGGCAGAAGTTACAAAAGTAATGTTCATACCCAAAATCTTGGTGATGCTATCAATGTTGATTTCAGGGAAGATAATCTGTTCCTGAATACCCAATGTATAGTTTCCTCTTCCGTCAAATTTGCTTTCAATACCTTTGAAGTCACGGATACGTGGTAATGCAACGCGAACCAGTTTTTCAAGGAATTCATACATTCTTTCACGGCGCAAAGTTACCATCACACCGATAGGCATTTTCTTACGCAACTTAAAGTTAGCGATATCCTTACGAGAAACAGTAGCCACAGCTTTCTGTCCTGTAATAGCAGTCAATTCATTGATTGCCACATCAATAATCTTCTTGTCAGCTACCGCCATACCCAAGCCTTGATTGATTACAATCTTCTTAAGTACAGGGATTTGCATTGATGAAGAATACTGGAATTGATTCTTCAAAGCAGGAGCAATGCGCTCTGCATATTCTTTCTTAAGGCTAGCAGTATTACTCATTATTTAATCTCCTCTCCTGATTTTTTAGCATAACGAACAAATGTTCTTCCATCAGAACTTTCTCTTCTACCCACACGAGTCGGTTTTCCTGTTTTCGGGTCTACAGGATTCAGGTTAGAGATGTGAATAGGAGCTTCCTGCTTCACAATACCCCCCTGAGGATTCTTTGCGTTAGGTTTGGTACTCTTAGATACCATATTGATACCTTCTACCAGTGCACGTCCTTCTTTAACAA
Organism: Phocaeicola plebeius DSM 17135; assembly: GCF_000187895.1. Lineage (GTDB taxonomy): Bacteria > Bacteroidota > Bacteroidia > Bacteroidales > Bacteroidaceae > Phocaeicola > Phocaeicola plebeius. The sequence goes on from NZ_DS990122.1 coordinate 116,248, forward strand.
GAACCTTCAATACGCGGCCAGTTTTACCCTTATCTTCACCAGAGTTTACGTAAACTGTATCGCCTTTTTTAATATGTAATTTACTCATTACTTAAATCTTTTACAAAATTAAAGTACTTCAGGTGCAAGTGAAACCACTTTCATGTTTGCGTTACGCAATTCTCTCGCAACCGGGCCAAAAATACGACTTCCTCTAATTTCACCTGCGTTATTCAGCAATACGCAAGCATTGTCATCAAAACGAATGTAAGAGCCGTCAGCACGACGGATTTCTTTCTTTGTACGTACAATCAAGGCCTTAGATACTGCACCTTTTTTAATATCACTTGAGGGGATAACACTCTTTATTGAAACTACAATAACATCCCCAACAGAGGCGTAACGTCTCTTTGTACCGCCTAATACGCGGATACAAAGAGCTTCTTTCGCACCACTGTTGTCACATACTGTAAGTCTGGATTCTGCTTGTATCATAATTACTTAGCTCTTTCAATAATTTCAATCAATCTCCATCTCTTAGTTTTACTCAAAGGACGAGTTTCCATGATGCGAACAGTATCGCCAATCTGGCATTCATTCTTTTCGTCATGAGCATGGTATTTTTTCGTTTTAGAAACGAACTTACCATAAATAGGGTGTTTTTCTTTAAACTTAGCAGCAACAGTAATGGTCTTATCCATTTTATTGCTAACTACAACACCAGTTCTTTCTTTTCTTAAATTTCTAGCTTCCATGAGGACCATTATTATTTGTTAAGTTCTCTCTGACGCAATTCTGCTTTCATACGCGCAATAGTTCTGCGTAACTTCTTAATCTGTGCAGGATTTTCCAGCGGAGAGATCGAATGATTTAAAACCATTTGATTGTAATTGGCAACTTCAGTCTGAATTCTTTCTGCCAATTCGTTGGTAGCTATTTCTCTAATTTCTGCAATCTTCATATCAATTAAGCATTTTGACTTGCGTCGTAATCACGTCTAACAATAAACTTAGTTGTAACAGGAAGTTTCTGTGCAGCAAGACGCAGAGCTTCTTTTGCTACATCGAAAGATACACCTTCTACTTCGATCAAAATACGACCTGGAGTTACAGGTGCTACGAAACCTTCTGGAGAACCTTTACCTTTACCCATACGTACATCGGCTGGCTTACGAGTAATAGGTTTGTCCGGGAAGATACGAATCCAAATCTGACCCTGACGCTGCATATATCTTGTTACAGCAATACGAGCTGCCTCTATCTGACGACCTGTAATCCATTTAGTCTGAAGAGACTTGATGCCAAAAGAACCAAAAGCCAACTGATGTCCTCTTTGGGCGTTACCTTTAGCGCTACCTTTCTGCTGTCTTCTGAATTTTGTTTTTTTCGGTTGTAACATAATTCCTAAAATTCAAATCGTTAGCGATTGTTATTTTTCTTTCTGCGGAAGTTCTTTCCACCATTGTTACCGTTTCCTCCACGGTTGTTTTCTTTGCTCTGAGTGAAGTTTGGAGCCAACTCACGTTTTCCATACACTTCTCCACGGCAAATCCAAACCTTGATACCCAGCAAACCAACTTTTGTCAAAGCTTCAGCATGACAATAATCGATATCTGCACGGAAAGTATGCAATGGAGTACGTCCTTCCTTGTACATTTCTGAACGAGCCATTTCAGCACCATTCAAACGACCAGAGATCAGCACTTTGATACCTTCAGCTCCCATACGCATTGTGTTGGCGATAGCCATCTTGATAGCGCGACGGTAAGCAATTTTACCTTCTACCTGACGAGCGATGTTGTTAGCTACAATCACAGCATCAAGTTCCGGTCTCTTAACTTCAAAGATATTAATCTGGATATCCTTATCGGTGATCTTCTTCAACTCTTCTTTCAGTTTGTCAACTTCCTGACCACCTTTACCAATGATAATACCCGGACGAGCAGTACATACAGTAATTGTCACCAATTTCAGAGTACGTTCAATAACGATTCTTGAAACGCTGGCTTTTGCAAGTCTGGCATTCAGATATTTACGAATTTTGCTGTCTTCCAGCAAAGCGTCACCATAATTCTTGCCACCGTACCAATTAGAATCCCATCCTCTGATAATTCCTAAACGGTTGCTTATCGGATTAACTTTCTGTCCCATCTACTCTTAATTTTTATCATTAGTATTCTTAGAATCAACGAACAAAGTCACATGGTTTGAACGTTTACGAATTCTGTAACCTCTACCCTGTGGAGCCGGTCTCATTCTTTTCAAGGTTGCTCCCCCGTCAACATAAATCTTAGTTACAAACAATTCGCCGTCTTCAGCTTTACGTTCGTTTTTCTGTTCCCAGTTAGCAATAGCAGAGCGTAACAATTTTTCCACTCTTGCAGAAGCTTCTTTAGAAGAAAACTTCAAGACACCAAGTGCTCTATTTACCTCCATACCACGAATCATGTCAGCCACGAGACGCATTTTACGCGGAGAAGTAGGCACATTTTGCAATTTTGCAAAATACATGGTTTTAAGGGCTTCTTTTCTCTTTTCAGCCGATATTTTTTTTCTTGCTCCCATTATTTATTACTTTATTATTTCAAATGTGCGTCCTGTTATTATTTTTTCTTGTTACCTGCATGACCACGGAAAGTACGAGTTGGTGCAAATTCACCCAACTTATGACCAACCATGTTTTCAGTAACGTAAACAGGAATAAATTTGTTTCCGTTGTGAACTGCAATTGTATGCCCTACGAAATCAGGCGAAATCATTGAAGCTCTAGCCCATGTCTTAACAACTGATTTCTTGCCGCTTTCATTCATAGCCAGCACCTTGTTTTCCAGTTTTACATTAATATATGGACCTTTTTTTAATGAACGACTCATAAATTACTCAATTAATCAGTTGTTATTACTTTCTTCTTTCAATAATATACTTAGAAGACTGTTTCTTAGGTGCTCTTGTCTTCAAGCCCTTAGCATACAAGCCTGTACGTGATCTCGGGTGACCTCCTGACTGACGTCCTTCACCACCACCCATCGGGTGATCAACAGGGTTCATAACAACACCACGGTTGTGAGGACGACGGCCCAACCAGCGAGAACGACCAGCCTTACCTGATGATTCCAATGCATGGTCTGAGTTACCTACACTACCGATAGTAGCTTTACAAGCACTCAAGATTTGTCTTACTTCACCTGAAGGCAATTTGATTACACAATATTTACCTTCACGAGATGTCAACTGAGCAAAGTTACCAGCCGATCTTACCAAAGCAGCACCCTGACCCGGACGTAATTCAATGTTGTGAATTACAGTACCCACGGGGATGTTTTCAAGAGGAAGTGCGTTACCAATCTCAGGCGCCGCATTCGCTCCAGACATCAAAGTGCTACCTACTTGCAATCCATTAGGAGCAATGATATATCTTTTTTCACCATCAGCATAAAACAACAAAGCGATACGAGCCGAACGGTTCGGATCATATTCAATTGTTTTAACGACTGCTGGAACACCGTCTTTATTTCTCTTGAAATCAATAATACGGAATTTTCTCTTGTGACCACCGCCGATATAGCGCATTGTCATCTTACCTACGTGGTTACGACCACCAGTAGAACGCTTTCCATATACAAGAGATTTTTCTGGTACCGATGCAGTAATTTCTTCAAAAGTACCAATAATTTTGTGTCTCTGCCCCGGTGTTGTGGGCTTAAATTTACGTACTGCCATCTTTTATTTAAATATTGCTATAAAAATCAATAGTATCACCTTCTTTCAATGTAACGATAGCTTTCTTATAAGCATTTGTACGTCCATTGATAAGACCAGACTTAGTATAACGGCTCTTATTCTTTCCTGCGTAGCGAATTGTATTTACGTCTACTACAGTCACATTATACATAGCTTCGATTTCACGCTTAATTTCTAATTTGTTAGCTTCAGGACGAACAATAAATCCAAAGCGGTTGAACTTTTCAGATATTGCCGTCATTTTTTCTGTAACCAACGGTTTAATAATCATTCCCATATTACTTCAGCCTCCTTTAATTATTTCACTAAGGTTTCCTCGATAGCTTTCAAAGCACTTTCTGTCACAACAAGAGTTTCTGCGTTCAATACAGAGTATGTATTCAGCGCAGAAGCAATTGCAAGATTTGTACGCTCTAAGTTACGAGCAGACAAATATACGTTTTTATTTGCTTCCGGCAAAACCATAAGTAGCTTTTTACCAGCCACTTTGAGATTATTCACAACATTTACAAAATCTTTAGTCTTAGGAGCTTCAAAAGTAAAGTCTTCTACTACTACGATGTTGTTAGTCTGTGCCTTATATGCCAATGCAGATTTACGAGCCAAAACTTTCACTTTCTTGTTCAATTTGAACCAATAATCGCGAGGTTTAGGACCAAAAACGCGAGCACCACCCACCAATACTGGAGAGTTGATATCACCACGACGTGCACCGCCGCCACCTTTCTGACGACCTAATTTACGAGTAGAACCACTGATTTCGCTTCTTTCCTTAGACTTGTGAGTACCCTGGCGCTGATTAGCCATATACTGCTTCACATCCAGATAGATAGCGTGATCATTTGGAGTGATTCCGAAGATAGCTTCGTTCAAAGCAACCTTTTTGCCGGTATCTTCACCCTTAATATTTAATACGTTAACTTCCATTATTTCTCAATTATTACGATTGAACCTTTGCAACCCGGAACAGAACCTTTAATCAACAGCAAGTTGTGTTCAGGAATCACTTTTAATACCTGTAAGTTGTGAGTAGTTACTCTGTCACCACCCATTTGTCCGCCCATACGCATTCCTTTGAATACTTTAGCAGGGTAAGAACAAGCACCGATAGAACCCGGTTTGCGGGCACGGTTGTGCTGACCGTGAGTAGTCTGGCCTACACCACCAAATCCATGACGTTTTACAACACCCTGGAAACCTTTTCCTTTAGAAGTACCAATTACATCTACATAAGCAGTGTCATTGAACAATTCTACAGTGATAGTGTCACCTAAATTCAATTCTTCTGAGAAATCTTTGAACTCGGCCAAGTGTCTCTTTGGAGTTACTCCAGCTTTCTTAAAGTGACCCATCAACGGTTTAGTAGTGTGCTTTTCCTTCTTGTCCTGGAAACCTACCTGAACAGCTGCATAGCCATCTTTTTCTACACTCTTAATCTGAGTAACTACACAAGGACCAGCTTCGATAACAGTGCATGGTACATTCTTACCATCAGCACTGAAAACGGATGTCATTCCGATTTTCTTTCCTAATAATCCTGGCATTTCAGTTAATTTTTAATTGATTAAACTTTAATTTCTACTTCTACCCCACTCGGTAATTCCAATTTCATCAAAGCGTCTACTGTCTTAGCAGTTGAGCTGTAGATGTCAATCAGTCTCTTGTAAGAAGACAATTCAAACTGTTCACGTGACTTCTTGTTAACGAAAGTCGAACGGTTTACAGTAAAAATACGTTTGTGTGTAGGCAATGGAATAGGACCGCTTACAATAGCACCTGTAGCCTTCACAGTTCTTACAATCTTTTCTGCTGACTTGTCTACCAAGTTGTGATCGTAAGATTTCAGTTTAATTCTGATTTTCTGACTCATTTGTTTATTAAATTATTAATTGTTTATATTGGGAAGGAAGCTTGAGGACTAAGAGTCATTCGCTAGTCCTCATCAACTTCCATCCTATTTCTTTTTATACCAAGTCTACGCGACCTTTAACTTCTTCCAGTACAGTCTTAGCGATTGAGCTAGAAACCTGAGCGTGGTGATCGTAAGTCATTGAAGAAGTTGCACGACCTGAGGTGATAGTACGCAAAGCAGTTACATAACCGAACATTTCAGCCAATGGAACCATTGCTTTTACGATACGAGCACCAGAACGGCTTGTTTCCATACCTTCTACCTGACCACGACGTCTGTTCAAGTCACCGATTACATCACCCATGTTTTCTTCCGGAGTTACAACTTCCAGCTTCATGATCGGCTCCATCAGAACCGGACCTGCCTTCACACAAGCATTCTTGTATGCCTGGATAGCACAGATTTCGAAAGACAACTGGTCAGAGTCAACCGGGTGGAATGAACCATCCTTCAAAACGACCTTCAAAGAATCAAGCGGATAACCAGCCAATACACCGTTCTTCATTGCAGTCAAGAAACCTTTCTGAACTGAAGGAATGAATTCCTTAGGAACGTTACCACCCTTCACTTCATCGATAAACTGCAGACCACCCTGTTTGAAGTCTTCATCAACTGGACCTACAGAAACGATGATGTCAGCAAACTTACCACGACCACCAGACTGTTTCTTGTAAACTTCACGCAATTCAACTGTCTTAGTAATTGCTTCCTTGTAGCTAACCTGAGGACGACCCTGATTACATTCAACCTTGAACTCACGTTTCAGACGGTCGATAATGATATCCAAGTGAAGCTCACCCATACCAGAGATAACTGTCTGTCCTGTCTGTTCATCAGTCTTCACAGTAAATGTCGGGTCTTCTTCAGCCAACTTAGCCAAACCGTTAGACAACTTGTCAAGGTCTTTCTGAGTCTTAGGCTCTACTGCGATACCGATAACCGGTTCCGGGAAGTCCATTGATTCAAGAACGATCGGAGCAGTTTCATCGCAAAGAGTATCACCAGTGCGAATATCCTTGAAACCTACACCAGCACCAATATCACCAGCGCTAATTACTTCCACAGGATTCTGCTTGTTTGAGTGCATCTGGAACAAACGAGATACACGTTCCTTCTTTCCTGAACGAGAGTTGTAAATATATGAACCAGCTTCTACTTTACCTGAGTACACACGGAAGAAAGTCAAACGACCTACATACGGGTCAGTAGCAATCTTAAATGCCAAAGCTGAAGTCTTTTCATCTTCATCCGGTTTACGGTCTTCTTCAGCACCTGTGCTCGGGTTAGTACCAACGATGTTCGGAGTATCCAGCGGAGAAGGCAAGAATGCACATACATAATCAAGCAATGTCTGTACACCTTTATTCTTGAATGAAGATCCACACAACATCGGAACGATTTCCATCTTCAAAGTACCTGCACGCAAAGCACGCATTACTTCTTCCTCTGTAATTGTAGAAGGATCATCGAAATATTTCTCCATCAAAGCTTCATCAAACTCAGCTACTTTTTCGAGCATCTTATCTCTCCATTCCTGAGCTTCGTCTACCAAGTTTGCAGGGATTTCTTCTACATCATAGTCAGCACCCATTGTTTCATCGTGCCACAAGATAGCTTTCATCTTAATCAGGTCAACTACACCTTTGAAAGATTCTTCTGCACCGATAGGAATTACAACCGGACATGGATTAGCACCCAATACATCCTTCATCTGACGAACAACTTCGAAGAAGTCAGCTCCAGAGCGGTCCATCTTGTTAACATAACCGATACGAGGAACATTGTATTTATCAGCCTGACGCCATACTGTTTCTGACTGAGGTTCAACACCACCTACAGCACAATAAGTAGCCACAGCACCATCCAATACACGGAGTGAACGTTCTACTTCCGCAGTAAAGTCCACGTGTCCCGGAGTGTCAATCAAGTTGATTTTATACTTGTTACCAGCATACTTCCAATAAGTAGTTGTAGCAGCTGAAGTAATAGTAATACCACGTTCCTGCTCCTGTTCCATCCAGTCCATGGTAGCAGCACCATCGTGTACCTCACCAATCTTATGAGTCAAACCTGTGTAAAACAAGATACGTTCAGAAGTAGTTGTCTTACCAGCATCGATGTGCGCCATGATTCCGATGTTACGGGTCAAATGCAAATCATGTTTAGCCATTTTAATTCGTCTTAAAGTTATTAACTAGATTAAAATCTGAAGTGAGCGAAAGCACGGTTAGCTTCAGCCATACGGTGCATATCTTCCTTACGCTTGAAAGCACCACCCTGTTCGTTATACGCATCAAGGATTTCTGCAGCCAATTTATCAGCCATTGACTTTCCACCACGTTTACGGGCAAAAGCAATCAGATTCTTCATAGAGATTGACTCCTTACGATCCGGACGAATTTCGGTAGGAACCTGGAAAGTAGCACCACCAATACGGCGAGATTTTACTTCCAACTGAGGAGTTACGTTATCAAGAGCTTTTTTCCAAACTTCCAATGCTGAAGTTTCTTCACCCGGAAGCTTAGTTTCAACTGTTTTCAGTGCGTTGTAGAAGATTTCGTAAGAAGTATTCTTCTTTCCATCATACATCAGATGGTTTACGAACTTAGAAACCTTCTGATCATTAAATACTGGATCCGGAAGGATCACACGTTTTTTTGGTTTTGCTTTTCTCATTTTGTTTGATAATAATGTTTAGTTTGGGGCTGCATCTCTGTCTACTTCAACGCTTCCTCCGAAGCATTTACTCAACCTTAAAGCTTTTCCAACAAACCAAAACGAATTTATAAAAGTTTTTTCTTAATAAGGATTGTACTCAGCGAGGATTATTTCTTACCCTTTCCTGCCGGAGCTGCCTGTCCTGGTTTCGGACGCTTAGCGCCATACTTAGAACGTCTCTGTGTACGGCCTGCTACACCTGCTGTATCCAGTGTACCACGAACGATGTGATAACGTACACCCGGAAGGTCTTTCACACGACCACCACGAACCAAAACGATTGAGTGTTCCTGCAAGTTATGTCCTTCTCCCGGAATGTAAGAGTTCACTTCCTTAGAGTTTGTCAGACGCACACGAGCAACTTTACGCATTGCTGAGTTCGGTTTTTTCGGAGTTGTAGTGTAAACACGCACGCAAACGCCACGTCTCTGAGGACATGAATCCAATGCCGGTGATTTACTCTTATCAACCAAAACCGTTCTTCCTTTTCTTACTAACTGTTGAATAGTAGGCATTTTGTTTGATTTTTAATTGTTATATATTTGTTTCTTATTGTTTCTACAATCCTTGTCGAAATACTACATTTCGGGCTGCAAAATTACAAATAACTTTTTAATAGACAAACTGTTTTTAAAAAGAAAAAAGCTCATTTCCCGAAAAAAACGGGAAATGAGCCTTTTGAATCCGCTATTTATATTTTTTTAAGCTTCTCCTTTGAAATCGCTCAACGGCGGGACGAAAGTTTTTCCACCTTGTGCCTGTTGTTCCGGCATCCGAATCTGACCAAAATTCTGTTCATACTTAGTGACATTGTCCTGCAATGCAAACATCAGGCGCTTTGCATGTTCCGGAGTCATTACAATACGAGATTGAACGCCTGCTTTCGGCAAACCCGGCATCACACGTACAAAGTCAAGGATAAATTCAGAGCTTGAATGAGTAATAATTGCAAGATTCGCATAAGTTCCCTGTGCCACTTCTTCTTTTAGTTCTATCTGAAGCTGATTTTTGTTTTCGTTTTCCATAATGATTAAACTGTTTAATGAATTTATACGGCAAATGTAGGAAAAAAGTTGGAGTAAACTAATAAATCACATTCTTTTTCTAGCTTACACGCCCATAATCCACTTCAAAAAACTTTTTGTCTGCCCATCTCTTCATGAAAAGACTGTTATAAAAATAGTTTTTCAAATAAGTAAAAGCGGAAGGAGTCCCTTCCGCTTTTACTTATTTTTTACGTTTGCTGCGTTTAGCCCAACCTTCTTCTGAGAAATCAGGTTCCTCTCCACGAAGCGGTTGATTATCCTGCTGGAAAAACTGTTTCCAGTCATCCTTTTTTTTCGGGCCGCGAGGACTGGTATACCCTCTTTCTTCCCGACTTGGTTTCTTCGCCTTCTCTACTTTTGAAGGCTTATCTGCTTTCTTTTCAGTCGCTACTTTCTTTTTCTTTCCGCTCTTATCGCTTTTCCCTGTATTCTCACCCGCAATCTCTACACAAACTTTACGTCCCCCGCTCAATACAACTTTATTCAAAGCCTTTATCACCTGAGGAGCTTGTTCTTGAATCACTTCAAAAAACGAGAAATTCTGCATCAAATCAATACGACCAATTTGGATTCGTTCTTTTTTCAGGTTGCGATTTACCAAATCTATAATCTGATTCGTATAAAATCCATCTGTTTTTCCCAAATTCAAGAATAAACGCGTATATCCTTTCTCAGCTTTACGGCCAACTTTTTCTTTATCTCCTTTACGAGATTCTTTCGTTTCCGCTTTTTTATCATTAGCCTTAGGTTGCTCTATCTCAGGTGCATTCTTATAATAATCCAAGAAACGGTTAAACTCCAAAGAAACAACACGTTTAATCAAATCCTCTTTACTCAGCCAATCAAGTTTACGATAAATTCCTGGAAGGAAAGTCTCGATTTCCTCCTCACTTACCTTTACCTTTTCAATATCATCAATAACCTTTATCAACTGCTGTTCGCAAATTTCCTTTCCGGTAGGCAACTCGCTAACTTCAAATTTTTTCTTGATAATACGCTCAATCTCGCGCATTTTACCCTTTTCGCGCAAATTAATAATGGCAATCGAAATTCCTGTTTTTCCGGCACGTCCTGTACGACCACTCCGATGCGTATAGCTTTCAATATCATCCGGCAAACCGTAATTAATCACATGAGTCAAGCTGTCCACATCCAACCCACGGGCTGCCACATCCGTTGCAACAAGAAGCTGCAAATGGCGTTGACGGAACTTCTGCATTACCAAATCACGTTGAGCCTGACTCAATTCTCCGTGTAAAGAATCTGCACTATATCCATCTTGTATAAGTTTATCAGCAATCTCTTGAGTTTCTTTTCGTGTACGACAAAAAACAATGCCATAAATTTGAGGATAAAAATCAACCACACGCTTCAGAGCCAGATATTTATCCTTCGCATGTACGATATATGCTACATGATTTACATTCTTGCTCCCTTCATTCTTCGTTCCGATAGTAATTTCCTTCGCATCGTGCAAATAGGTTTTAGCAATACGAGCAATTTCCGGACTCATCGTTGCGGAAAACATCAATGTATTTCTATCGTTCGGGACATTCTCAAGAATTGTATTTATACTATCCGTAAAACCCATGTTCAGCATCTCGTCAGCCTCGTCCATCACGACGTCGCGGACAGTTTCCAAACGGGCTACTTTACGTTCCATCAAGTCAATCAAACGGCCGGGAGTTGCTACAATAATGTGCACACCTCTTTTCATACTACGGATTTGACTATCGATGGAAGACCCGCCATAGACCGGCAAAATCTTCAAATCTGTAATATACTTAGAGTAGTCAGTCAAGTCACCTGCAATTTGCAGACAAAGTTCACGTGTCGGGCAAAGCACCAATGCCTGCGGCACACAATTTTTCACATCAATCTTCTGAATCAGCGGCAGACCAAATGCGGCTGTTTTTCCGGTTCCGGTTTGTGCCAGAGCCACTACATCATTGCCGTTTCCCAACAAATACGGGATCACTTCTTCCTGCACGGGCATGGGATTTTCATATCCCATTTCCTCAATTGCCTTGCGTATTTCTTGCGAAACGCCAAGTTCTTCAAATGTTTTCATTCAATTCAAATATCTAATTTGCTGCAAAGATACAGACAATTCAAATGCTGCCAAATAGTTTATTCCTTTTGGTCTAAAAGTTTTTTTGCAACAATCTTATCTTTTTGCAATTGCAACGTCAACTCTTCCACATTTTCAAATTTTACTTCAGGACGTATATAGTCTATAAACTCTACTTTTATGGTTTCCTGATAAATATCCTTTTCAAAATCCAGGATATGCACCTCCACTGTTATTGACTTGTCTCCATCGTGTACAGTCGGACAACTTCCAATGTTCAGCATTCCCTCGTACCGTTTTCCTCCTAAATAGACATATACCGCATACACTCCTGATGCAGGTAATAGTTTATCTGCGCACAAAGGCTGAATATTGGCTGTAGGGAAGCCCAAAGTACGCCCTACCTTACGACCGTCAACCACCCTTCCGGTCAAATAATAATGATAACCTAGATAAGAATTTGCCAATTCTATCTTTCCCTCACACAAGCAAGAACGAATCAAGGTAGAACTGACAGAAACTCCATCTTCCGTTAAGGCCTTAGATTGCATCACTCGCATACCAAATTCTTTCCCATATTGGCAATACTCCTGAAAACCTTCATCCTTACTATGACCAAAATGATGATCATAGCCTACAAAAAGAGTCTGCACTTGATATTCTTCATGCAGAACCTTCATAAATTCACGAGCAGATAGCAGCGACAACTCCTTTGTGAAAGGCAACAACACGCAATACTCTATCGGTGATTGTTCAAAACGTTCTATTTTCTGAGAAAGACACGTGAGCAGCCGAGGACGAAAACTGGTATCCAAAACCTGCCGAGGATGATTAGCAAAAGTTATCAAACAAGAAGCGATACCTTCTGCCTTGGCAATATTATGAACTTGCTCAAGCAAATATTGATGTCCTCTATGTACTCCATCAAAACAGCCTATCGTCGCTACACATGGGGGAAGACTTATACTTGCAGAACCTGTAACTATTTCCATTTATTTACTTATGAAATTTTGAAGTTGTATTTCCAGATTATCTCCTGGAACATAGTGAAAAACTTTAATCCCTAATAAAGAAGCTGCCTGACAATTATCTTTGGAATCATCTACAAAAAGAGTTTCTTCTGCTTTAATCCCTGCCTCTTTCAATACGGTCCGAAAAATTTCAGCATCAGGCTTTGCTAAATGCATCTGATATGAAAGAAACACTCGCGTAAAGCAACCAAGCATCTGCATTCCTTTATAAACGAACTTATCAGCACAATGCTCCCAATGCAAATCATTTGTATTACTTAATAAATACAATTTATAGTTCTCTTGAAGTTTCAATAACAATTCGAACTTATAATCTGGAATATCTTTCAACATAGCATTCCATATCTGATCTATCTCCTCACCCGGAAGTTCACGACCCACTTCTTTGCAAATACGATCCCGAAACTGGTCCGTAGTCAGTGTGCCGCACTCATACTCCTTAAAGAATCCTTTTTCATTCGTTCCGGTCATCCACTGACGCACTTCACGCAGTCCAACCTCCTCCAAACGTTCCATACAACGGTTAACATCCAAGTCAAGGAGCACACCGCCTAAATCAAATATAATATTTTTAATCCGGTTCATTTTTTCATCATCCGTTTAACTCCTCGCCAAATCTCACCAATCCAAAGTACCACAGAAGTACCGGCTATGATATAAGCCCATTCCAATGCAGGCAAAGGCTCTGTACGGAAAACCTTGCCTCCAAAAGTAACAATAATGAACTGACCAACCAGAATAATCAATGCCACTCCTAACATACCCATCGCATGACCGGCATCTTTAAAGATAGAATGATTCGTACCAAATACGCTGGCATTAAACAGGTTCCAGAACTGCAGCATGACAAAAATCGTAAAGAAGACAGTCAGATGATGCACATCCATACCGCCAGGCATGTTCTTAAAGAAAGCCAGCAGCCCCATCAGTACAATCAAGAATCCGGCACCCACACCGAATATATTGTTCCGCATGGCAGGAGATATGATAAAATCAGTACGCTTGCGAGGTTTTTCATTCATTACATCCATGCTCGGTGCAATAGACGCCAACGCCATTGCTGCAAATGTATCCATAATCAGGTTCACCCACAGCATTTGAGTAACCGTCAGCGGAAGCTCCGTACCTAAAAAGGCACCCAGCAACACGCTCAGCAAAGCTACTACATTGATGGTCAGCTGGAACACAATAAAGCGCTGGATATTCTTATACAACGAACGTCCCCACATCACTGCAGTAGCAATGCTATGGAAGGAGTCATCCAACAACGTAATATCACTGGCCTCTTTCGCCACAGAAGTACCTGTTCCCATAGACAAACCCACCTGTGCATGATTCAATGCCGGTGCGTCATTTGTTCCGTCACCAGTCACTGCTACTACTTCACCTTTTTGCTGAAGCAACTGTACCAGACGTTGCTTATCCATCGGACGTGCACGGCTCATCACCTTCAAATCGACCACTCTTTCCAAAGCTTCTTCATCGCTCAAGGCAGCGAACTCCACTCCGGTAATGCGGTTCCGTTCCGTATCTTCCGATGTCCACAGCCCGATTTGTCGTGCGATTTCAGTTGCTGTGCCCGGAGTATCTCCCGTTACAATCTTCACACGGATACCAGCCGACTGACATTTCTTCACCGCATCAGGCACATCCGGACGAATCGGGTCACTGATAGCGAAAATTCCCATAAATGTCAATCCGCCTTCTTTCACCAGTTCCGCACAATCCGTATTGCTATTTTCAGGTATCACCTTATAAGCCACTCCCAATGTACGCATAGCCTGATTCTGGTAAGCCAAAAGCTGTTCATTATATTGCTTAATCCGGCTTCCTTCCAGATTACATTTTCCCATCACTATCTCAGGAGCCCCCTTCACATAAAGTACACGTGCGTTCAAGACAGAAGACTCGACCAGCGTAGCCATGTATTTTCTTTCCGTAGAAAAAGTAAGCTGATTTACCGTCTTTGCCTGATTTCTCAATGAAATGTAATCCACTCCCTGTTCATTCAGCCAAAGCAAAAGAGCCACCTCCGTAGGGTTTCCTACTCCGGACGGCTTACCTTCTCCTTCTTTCTCTTCCAGGAAAGCGGTAGAGTTTGTCGCTATGCCTTCTGCTATCAGGTTCTTCTGAGATTCATCCAACTGCGCATCATACACCTGCATCAGGTTCTGTGTCAGTGTACCTGTCTTATCTGTACAAATCACCGTAATGGCTCCCATTGTTTCGCATGCATGCATCTTACGAACCAGATTGTTCGTTTTCAGCATACGGCGCATGTTCAATGCCAGACTCAAGGTCACACTCATAGGCAATCCTTCCGGTACCGCTACCACAATCAAGGTGACAGCCATCATAAAATACTTCAACACGATACGTGCTATTTCAAGCCACTGATGCCAGTCGGTCACAGCCGTCACACTCAAATACGCATACAAATCTTTCGCTGTAAAGATTACGAAAGTCAATATGGCAATTGTAAAACCAACCTTTCCTATCAGATTAGCCAATTTAGTCAATTGTAAATTCAACGGAGTCTGTTCCTGGCTTTGTTCTGTAGCCTGCCGAGCCACCTTACCAATTTCGGTAGCATCTCCCACTCTTTCTACGCACATCACTCCGTGACCATCCGTTACTGTCGTTCCACGCATTACGGAATTGGACGGATAAGTAGCTTCTTCATCAAAATGAGCCTCATCCGTGGTTTTATTCACCATCAACTCACCAGTTAGGCTTGATTCATTTACTTGTAATGACACTGCTTCCAGTAATACCCCGTCTGCCGGAATTTCATCACCGGTATTCAATATCACCACATCCCCTACGACAATATCTTTTTTAGGAATCTCATGTACTTTACCATTACGAATTACCATTACCGGAGTCTCCTCTCCTACGGCATTCAACAAATCAAATTTCTTATTGGCATCATATTCAAAATAGAATCCAATGCCGGTAGCCAAAAAAATAGCAAAAAATATACCGATTGTCTCTGCATATTCACTTTCAATAATTGAAATTAGCAAAGAAAAAGCTGCTGCAACAAGTAGCACTTTAATAACCGGGTCCTGAAACTTCTCCAGATACAGTTTCCAGATTGACGGACGTTTGGGAGGAGTCAACAGATTCACCCCATATTTTTGACGACTTTGAAGAACTTCTTGATCAGTTAACCCCTTAAAACGAGAATCTTGTGTGTTGTGTGACATACGTCTGATAATTAATTATTAATGTCGGCAAAAATACAACATATATTGCAAGCATCTGTCCCATTAGTTTTTTTTATCATTTTTTTCTAGCTAAATATTGCAGATTTCAACTCAAACCATTACTTTTGCAACGCATTTCCAAACTAATTCTTTTGGAATACCGGACTTGTAGCTCAGTTGGTTAGAGCAACAGACTCATAATCTGGAGGTCCCAGGTTCAAGCCCTGGCTGGTCCACGAAAAGCAGTTACGAAATTCGTAACTGCTTTTTTTATGTCTTTGCGAAAAAATGAAACACCATTTAACCATTTTACATGCAGGAATTACCCACTTCAAGCATTTTATGTACAAACAACAAGAAGAAAGTAAACTTAAAAAATAATGTATTATGAAAGCTCAATCATTCATTCGCAAAGGTTTTTTCATCCTGACAACTCTGTGTTTGTCTATGGGGATTCAATCATGTCTGGACGATGACGATAACAACCTTTCTCTTTCACACTATTACGCCAATGCACTTGTCACTGTAAAACAGAGTGCAGACAATACACCGTATCTGCAACTGGATGACAGCACAACCTTGCGTCCGGTAAATATGACAACTTCTCCCTTTGGCGAGAAGGAGGTAAGAGCACTGGCCAATATTGAATTGGCTGACGCAGCTCCTCAGGAGTATGACAAAGCTGTATTCATCAACTGGATAGACAGTATACTGACCAAACCGATGGCTCCTAATTGGGGAGAAGAGGAAAATAATCATACGTATGGAAACGACCCAGTAGAAATACTGAATGACTGGGTAACCATTGCGGAAGATGGATACCTGACACTCCGGTTTGCCACTCGCTGGGGTAACGGACAATCACATTTCGTCAACCTGATCAGTACACAGAATCCGGACAATTCTTATGAGGTAGAATTCCGCCACAATGCCTTTGGTGATACAGAGGGTAAAATGGGAGATGCACTGGTTGCTTTCAAGCTGGATGAACTGCCCGATACGCAGGGAGAAACTGTCAAACTGAAACTGAAATGGAATTCTTTCAGCGGAGAAAAGTCGGCAGAATTCGATTACTGTACCAGGAAAGCCACGAACCCACAGGCTCAGGAAGTCACTGCCATCCGCTGCACACAGAAAGTGAAATAAGTTAATTTTTAGCAACTAAAAAAACGCTTAGGCATTCGAACTAAAATACCTAAGCGTTTTCATTGAAACGCCTAAGAGTTTTAAATCAAACGCTTAGGCGTTTTAGTTAAAATGTACTTGCGTTGAAGTGTACTGAAAATAGTTGTCAGTTTGAAGATTAATTCCTGACAAAAGTTGACAGGTTAAACATTATATTCCTAGAAAGGTTGTCAGTTCTGCAAAACTACAACAAAAAATCAATATCGATATATTTACTCCTTAAAAACTCATCGCTCGGGGAGCGCCATGCGGCAAGGGGCGGGAGTCCCCGCCCCGACGAGCACATCTTTCAGTTATACCGATATTCCATAAGAGGGTTTCCTCCTCTGCCTGAAAAGACTTCCATAGGAGTCTTCATACCCAGTGCCCTGTGTGGTCTGGCATTGTTGTACATCGCTACGGATTTACTTACGGCTTCCTCTGCCTGTCTGAAGTCCATATCACCTTCATTGAAGAGCCACCCGTTCTTCAGGGTGTTGTTCATCCTCTCGGCCAGGGCATTGTGAAGCGGGTCTCCCGTCTGGGTCATGCTGATTCTGATGCCTTGTGAAAGCAGCAGGTTCGTGTACTGCTTCGAGGCATACTGCACGCCACGGTCAGAGTGGTGTATCATGCCCTCCGTACTGATTCCGTAGGCACGGTAGGTCTCCAGAGCCATGTACATAGCTCTCAGCGGTCCCTCTGCATCCAGACTCCTGCTCAGGCAGTATCCGACTATGTATCTGCTGTAGGCGTCAGTCACCAGTGAAAGATAGGCAAAACCTTCTCTGGTATAGATATAGGTGATGTCCGCCACCACAAGCCGGCCATTGCCCGCAGGCGTGTACTTGGGAGAAGTGTTTACAAGATCCCTGTAAAGACGGTAACCGTGTCTGGAGTCCGTGGTACGAGGACGGTACCTTGTCCGCCTGAGCATGAGCGAGTTGAAACGGAGCACATTGTAAAACCTGTCCCGTCCTATGGTGAACTTTTCCCTGAAGTATTCACGGCAGAGTGTGTAGAGTTCCCGACAGCCCGCTTTGGGAAGACATTCCTTCTGGCGGACGTACAGGCAGTACAATACAATGCTGGCAGAGAGTATGTCAGCCTCGTTTGAGGCATAGTCATGCTTGTAGTATCCCTGTGCTGATATGCCAAGCAATCTGCAAAGCGGACGCACGCGGTAACGGCGTCCGCCTTGAGACAGGCCTCGGATTACTTGGCACCGGAGTTTTTTCTTACCGGAATGTTATAGGTCTTTTCCGCAAGGTCGATCATGTAGTCGTAGGCGTCACGGGCCATGTTGGACTGCTTCAACTCTACTTCCAAGGACTTGATTTTCCGCTCGAGCTCATGAATACGGTCATGAAGCTCCTGCTCGGTCTGACTTAGTTTCTTGCTCATAATGGGACTTGGTTTATCTTCAAGCCCAAAGATACGAAGCCAGCGGCTAATTGTGGTGCGTTTCAGACCTTTTTCTCGTTCAAATTCACTGTGGTTCTGAGAAGAACACATATATTCTTCCAGATAAGACAGGCATTCTGCCTTTGAAAACTTTCGATTTTTACGCATGTTACTAAATAAATTGTGTCAACTTATTTAGTACACTACAGTTTTAAATCACTCCACAATCAGCTGTAAATGAGCATCTCCTGTCTTTGCTTTCAGCCATTTCACGATTTTATCGCGACTCTTCGAATCAGGCACCCGCTGACAATCAATAATGGCGTATGTCAAGGTGTCTATCCGGGAACTGTCAACTGACAGGCGAAGACTCTTTGAAACAGAAAGAGTTTTAATTTCGGGGAACAAGACTTTTAACTCCTGCCCTAACTGCTTACCCATCCAGTCTGAACCGGAAAAGTCAGCCAATTGCTTATGCAGGGTATTGATTTCCTCATCCTGCTCCTTCAAGCGTTTTTCGCTGTTCCGATAGAAATCTTCCATCACCATCGACTTAATGTTGCTGATGTCTACCGCACTGCCGTCACCCATTCCTTGAAATACTACCAAATTGGTTTTTGCCAGATTATAATCCGCCAAACGATGCTGGGCAGCCGCAATCTGATCTTTTGAGACTTCCTTTCCGACAAACACAACCTTTATTTCACGCTTGTCATAGGAAATTTCCCGACTTAAAATCTGAGAGTCAGGGAACTGCAGTTCTTCTGCAATGAAATGATTGGCTGCAGACTGGTAGAAGGTTTCCCGCACAATATTATAAGTAAGGTAAACAGCCGGACACATCGTACCGATGGTTATCCAGATGATATAGCGTTTTACCAACTTTTCACGAGCTTTATCTACAAACTGCTTGCGCTGGAAGTGCATCACCCGCACCCCAATGTAAGTGGCCAGACTGATAAAAACGGAGTTAATGAAATACAAATAGAAGGCACCTAAAAAATACAGCAGATTCCCCGTGGCAATACCGAAACCAGCCGTACACAACGGCGGCATCAAGGCTGTAGCAATGGCCACACCCGGTATTACATTTCCCTTTTCCTTCGTTGCCAATGCCACAATGCCAGCCAGACCACCCACTAAGGCTATGAACACATCGTAAATGGTAGGCGAGGTACGTGCCAACAATTCCGACTGAACTTCATCCAGCGGAGTAAAAGAAAAATAAATCGTGGCAGTCGTCACACTGAACAGCGTAGCTACCAGGTAACTTTTCAGTGAACGCTTCATCAGCTCGAAATCATTCAGTCCGATAGAAAGTCCCACTCCCATGATAGGTCCCATCAAAGGAGAAATCAACATGGCACCGATGATTACCGCCGTAGAATTGACATTCAGTCCCAGTGAAGCAATAAAGGTAGCAAAAATCAAGACCCAAAGATTGGTCCCTTTAAACTCTACCCCACTGCGGATGGCATCTACCGTCAGCTGTTCATCTTCCTTGCTCCGGTTCAAGTCCAGATACTCATTGAAGAATTTACGAAGGAGGAATTTCCTCTTGTTCCCTAGTTCCATACTTATCCGATTTATAAATTACAATTCAGCCTATATGCCCCACCCCACATTTCTTATTTAAAGAAACGGTTGACAAATGGAAGACTCCTTAAAGGTAAATCTTTTTTGATAATAAATGCCACAAAAACCAATATTAATAAGGTGCGGTAACTTAAACGTAACCAAAGGTTGGCAATAGGTGTTTCTTGTGACAAGGCATAAAGCACCAACGCCAAAATCAGATAGGCAGTCATCCGCTTCAACGGATAAGCCACAGGGTATTTTTTCTGTCCGATGAAATAAGACAACAGGGTAATCACGCCATATCCGGCTACAGATGCCCAGGCCGAAGCTACATAACCATAAGTAGGCACCAGCCAGATGTTCAAGCCTAAAATCACGACACATCCGATAAGAGAGAAGTAAGCTCCCCAATAGGTTTCATCCGTCAGCTTATACCAGAAAGAAAGGTTGAAATAAATACCTTTGATTATCTCGGCCAGCATCACGATGGCTACTACGCTCAGTCCTTCCCAATAGTCGGAAGCTACCATGTACTTCAGGATGTCCATGTAGCCCATCACGGCCAAGAATGCCAAAAGAGAAAAGATAAAGAAGTACTTCATGGCAGAAGAATACATCTTCTTGCTGTCAGCATCTTTATTTTTGCCGAAGACAAAGGGCTCGTAGGCATAACGGAAAGCCTGGGTAAACATGGCCATGACTAAAGCTACCTTACTGGTGGCACTGTAAATACCCAGCTGTACCAGTCCCTCCGAACGGTCATCAAACAGATAGGGATAAATCATCTTGTCGACCGTCTGATTGAGGATACCGACCAGCCCGAATATCAGAATCGGGAAAGAGTAGTTGATCATGCGCTTCATCAGTACCTTATCCATACGGTAGGACACACCGCGCAGCTCGGGTATGAAGAAGAACATCTGCAAGGCCGACATAATCAGGTTGGACACGAAAATATATCCTACCAGATAATCGGGGTTATAGAACCAGCTGACAGTTTCGTGCGCATAGACATCGAGCCACGGACAAACCAGCAGAAAGAAAAGATTCAGCAGAATGTTTCCTATGATGTTCAGCAATTTGATGGCCGCAAACTTGACAGGCCGTTTCTTATAACGCAGGTAGGCGAAAGGTATACATTGAAAGGAATCGAGGGCCACCACACACACCATCATGGCAATATAGTCGGGATGGTCCGGATACTCCAACAAGGCTGAAAGCGGATGCAAAAAAGCCATACACAGCACCACAAACAGCAGCGAGAGTCCTCCCACAAATAACAGAGAATTGGCATATACCTTTTGCGCATCCTCGTCCGACTTATTGGCAAAACGGAAAAATCCCGTTTCCATACCAAAGGTCAGCAACACCAGAATCAGTGCCGTATAGGCATATACATTCGACACTACTCCATATCCTCCAGAAGCAGCAGGAAGTACTGCCGTGTAAAGAGGAACCAACAAATAATTCAAAAAACGTCCTACGATACTGCTCAGTCCATAAATGGCAGTATCCTTTGCCAAAGATTTTATTCCGGCCATAATGTTTATCAATCAAACAGCGTTCTTTCGCTATTGTATTTACTTTTTCCTAAATGTTTATATGCCAGTTCTGTCACTTCGCGGCCTCTGGGGGTACGCTTCAGGAAGCCTTCTTTTATCAGGAAGGGTTCGTACACTTCTTCCAGCGTACCAGGGTCTTCACCCAAAGCTGTCGCAATGGTAGTCAGTCCCACAGGTCCTCCCTTGAACTTGTCTATAATCGTGCACAGAATCTTGTTGTCTATCTCATCCAGACCATACTGGTCAATGTTCAGGGCCTCCAATGCAAAACGGGCAATCTCCAAATCAATTCTTCCCGAACCTTTCACCTGTGCAAAGTCGCGCACACGTCGCAACAAGGCATTGGCTATACGGGGGGTACCACGGCTACGGGAAGCTATCTCTCCTGCCGCATCTGCATCACACGGCACATCCAAGATGTGTGCGGAGCGCAAGATGATGCGTGAAAGTACTGAATCATCATAATACTCCAGGTGCAGGTTGATGCCAAAGCGGGCACGAAGCGGGGCTGTAAGCAAACCACTGCGTGTAGTGGCTCCCACCAACGTAAACGGATTCAGGTCAATCTGTATGCTGCGGGCAGAAGGCCCCTTGTCAATCATGATGTCGATACGATAGTCTTCCATGGCAGAATAGAGGTATTCTTCCACTACCGGACTCAGACGGTGAATCTCATCAATAAACAGCACATCATTCGGCTCCAAGCTGGTCAGTACTCCGGCCAAATCACCTGGTTTGTCGAGCACCGGTCCTGAAGTCACTTTAAATCCCACCCCTAATTCATTGGCAATAATGTTGCTCAGTGTGGTCTTTCCTAATCCGGGAGGGCCATGCAACAAGACATGGTCAAGCGCTTCTGCACGAAGTCTCGCCGCTTTTACAAAGATGCGCAGGTTATCCACCACCTTGTCCTGTCCGCTGAAATCTTCGAACTGAAGCGGGCGAAGAGCGTTCTCAAAATCACGCTCTTTTCCGGTTGGTTTATAATCGCGTATGTCAAATTGTTCTTCCATAAATTCTTTAAAAGTATGACTACAAAAGTACGAATAAAAGAAGAATCCCCGATGAAGAATCCCGATTTTCGTTTATATATTGTATTTTTGTCTACTACAAAAACTATTAGAATAAGCTTATGACATCAGCAACAACCCAACTCAATGGTACCCGTCTGATATTCTTCTCACCCACACAGACCTCGGCCAAGATTGCACGAGCTATCGGAGAAGGTATCGGCATGGGAAGAAGAATGGAAACAGACCTGACGCTGGATGAACAAACCTCCCCTATCGAGATGAACGGAGAACTGTGCGTCATCGCCGTTCCGGTATACGGTGGCCGTGTAGCCGCTACGGCACTCCAGCGCCTGCAACGACTCAAAGGCAACGGCTCACCCGCCATCCTTGTCGTGGTATATGGCAACCGTGATTACGAGGATGCCTTACTGGAGCTCCGTGACACTGCTGTACAACTCGGTTTTGTACCTCTCACTGCAGGTGCGTTCATCGGGGAACATAGTTTTAGTACACCGGAACTTCCCATTGCTGCCGGACGTCCGGATACAGATGATTTGCAACAGGCCCGTGAGTTTGGAAAAAGTAGTCTGGAAAAATGGGAAAAACTGCAGGCAGCTGGAAACCCCATCACTGAATTAACGGTAAAAGGAAATTTTCCCTACAAACAACTGACACCCGGTGCCCCCGCCTGCCCGACTTGCACGGACGGTTGTTTTGCTTGTGGAGAATGTATTGAAGTCTGCCCCACACATGCCATCCATTTCAGTGAAGACCAGAGCTCCATTGAAACAGATATTCACAAGTGCATCAAATGCTGCGCCTGCGTGAAATGCTGCCCGAACGAAGCCCGCGAGTTCAGTACCCCGTTTGCTGCCATCCTTCACGAGAAGTTCAGCGCCCGCCGTCAGCCGGAATTATTCTTCTAACATAAAAACTTGTTTACATGAAAGAAAGAGAAAAACGGGTACTGGTTGGCATGAGTGGCGGGATAGACAGTTCGGCTGCCTGCATCATGCTTCAGGAACAAGGATATGAGGTAGTAGGTGTCACGATGCGTACCTGGGACGTAGCCTCTCATTTCACTCCCGGAAATGATCAGCCCAATGAAGTCATAGAAGCTCAGGAGCTGGCGGCACGTTTAGGTATCGAACACCACGTGGCCGATGTCCGTACGGAGTTCCGGCAAGTCATCGTACAGTATTTCATCGACGAATATATGCGTGGACGCACTCCCAACCCCTGTGTCATGTGCAACCCTTTATTTAAGGAACGGATTCTGTGTGAATGGGCAGACAAGTGTAACTGTGCCTGGATTGCTACAGGGCATTACTGCCAACTGAAAGACCTCAACGGTTATCGTTACATCCTGACCGGAGACGACCCGCTGAAGGACCAATCGTACTTTCTGTGGAAACTTCCACAAGAAATTCTGAAACGCATGATGTTTCCCTTAGGAGGAATGACCAAAGCCAGTGTACGCGATTACCTGGCATCCAAAGGTTTTGAAGCCAAAGCACGCGGAGGAGAAAGCATGGAAATCTGCTTCATCGAAAAAGATTACAGGGAATTCCTGAAAGAGCATTGTCCCGATATTGATGAGAGAATTGGTCCGGGATGGTTTGTGGACAACAAAGGCCTGAAACTGGGACAGCACAAGGGGTTTGCCTACTACACCATCGGCCAGCGAAAAGGCCTGGAGATTGCTTTGGGCAAACCGGCGTATGTGCTGAAAATCAATCCGGCCAAGAATACGGTCATGTTAGGGGATGCTGACCAGCTCAAAACTTACTACATGTTAGTGGAAGATTATAACGTGGCCAGCCTGGCAGAGTTACTCAACTGCAAGGAGCTTTCGGTACGTATCCGCTATCGCAGCCGCTCAATTCCCTGCCGTGTAATTCTGCTGGACAATGGGCAATTATTAGTCCGGTTTGAGCAAGAAGCTTCTGCTATCACTCCCGGCCAGTCAGCAGTGTTCTACGAGGGAAACCGTGTACTCGGAGGCGGCTTCATCGCCTCTCAACAAGCGATTAAGAAAATAGCTGCTGAGAATGAAGCTAAATTTCTATAGCATACCACAAAAAAATGTCCGGACTGCTCACTAAAGCCTTCCGGACATTTTTCATTTATAACTACCTTCTTACAAATTATTCCTTATCCCGTTCCGGCGAGAAACGTACGGGGTCATCATATTGTTCCTGCAGTTTCAGCATTTCTGCCTTCAACTCGTCAACCACTGCCTCATACTCCTTCTGTCCGTACAGATTGTGCATTTCATGCGGGTCTGCCTGCAAGTCGTACAATTCCCATGTATCAATGTCATTATAGAAATGAATCAGTTTATAACGGTCTGTACGCACTCCATAATGGCGTTTCACCATGTGCTCTGCCGGGTATTCATAGAAATGATAGTACAAAGCCTTACGCCAGTCTTTCGGATGCTCACCTTTCAGCAACGGCAACAAAGATACTCCATGCATATCAGACGGAATTTCTACTCCAGCCAAATCCAGGAAGGTAGGTCCATAGTCAATGTTCTGTACCATTTCAGTAATGTCTCCCCGACGAGTGAACCCATCCGGCAAACGCATAATCAGCGGAGTACGCATGGATTCTTCATACATGAAACGCTTGTCGAACCAACCATGTTCTCCCATATAGAATCCCTGGTCAGAAGTATACACTACCAGCGTATTCTCCAATAATCCTTTTTCCTTCAGATAGTCCAATACGCGACCCACATTGTCATCCAACGACTTCACCGTCTTCATATAGTCACGCATGTAACGTTGGAACTTCCAGTTGGCCAAATCCTTTCCTTGAGGATTTTTCTTATAGAAATCTTCGATGATAGGACCATAGAACTTCTCCCATGCTGCACGCTGAGCGGTATCCATTCGGCCAAGGAAACTTTCATACAATGTCTTCAAACGAGAGTTCTTGTCCGGGCGAAGCATCTTCAGGTCATAAATCATATCCATGTCCTTCACGATACTCATTTCCTGGGCGGCAGCTGCTTCACGTCCCTTATAGTCATCAAAGAAGTTATCCGGCAAAGGGAAGGTTTTGTCTTCATATAAGGCCAGATTACAAGTATCTGCCATCCAGTTGCGATGGATAGCCTTGTGGTGAATGAACAAGCAGAACGGCTTCTTGTCATCACGCTTGTGTTCCATCCAGTCGATGGCATCATCGGTAATGATGTTGGTTATGTAACCGTGCTTCTGAATGGTATCATTCTGTTGCGTAATGAAGTTCGGATTATAGTAATCCCCCTGTCCCGGCACAATTTGCCAGTAATCAAATCCTGAAGGTAGACTTTCCAGGTGCCACTTTCCGATAATCGCTGTCTGATAACCAGCCTTCTGCAACAGTTTCGGGAAGGTTTGCTGTGCACTGTCGAATACACAAGTAGTATTATCATAGAACTTATTGCCACAAGAATGCTTGCCTGTAATCATACAGGCACGGCTGGGACCACTCAACGAGTTTGCCACAAAACTGTTCGTAAAGCGCACTCCCTCATTGGCTATGCGATCCAAGTTGGGAGTTTCCATGTAGCGCGTATCATAACAGCTCATCATCTGTGCCGTATGGTCATCGGTCATAATGTACACAATGTTGTATTGCTTCTTTTCTTGCTTGTCGGCCTGCTGACAGGCTGTAGTGACGGCCGATAAAGCAACCATACCGGCAACGGGATAAAATTTATTCATAAGTCTACTTAGGTTATTCTATTCTTACAACGCAGATATACGGAGCTTATAGCTCATCGGTTTCTGCGGAATCTGGTATTTCAGCATGGTTTCCGGACCACAACTTGCATTTCCTATTCCACGCAAAGCGGCATCCAGGTGAAGTACCACGTATGGACGCGGTTGCAATTCCCAAGTATGTTTGGTATTCATCAAGTCCTCATCTGTATAACGCAAAGCAGAGAAAGAGACATTACCTTGTGTCTGGATACGAATACCCTTTCCTGAAGCATCCTTCAAGTCCATGCTACGTAAACCTTCCCGGTTACCCATAGACTGAGGTTTCACATACTTGCCGGTATCATTTGCATCCAGCGTGTAACGTCCCACAGGACATGCATCCTTGCGGTCAACATAATTTTCCCAAGGACCATGTGCATAATAGTCTACCTGAGTCAAAGTAGAATCCAGCAGGCAAACCAATCCACAGCGACGTAAGTTCGCAGTCTGAGGAGAGAAACGTACATCCATGTCTATTACTCCATTCGGCATAAATGTGTACACAATGTTGGTTGCACACAAAGAACCGCCACGAGACGTACTTACCTGTACGATTCCTTTATCTACACTCACCTCACAAGTACCAGCTGCATCCAGTCCGTTAGCCACGTCCTTAAATAAATCATTCTCAATCCAGCGATGATTATCATACAAAAAGCCGCCATTGTGACTGATGATTTCCTTTCCAGCCATATTCAACTGTACCATCTGTCCGGTAGCTTTATCAAAAGCTGCACGGAGATGCTTGTTGTAAAGCATCAACAGTTTATCGGTTTCCTGAATGGTCCATTCATTTTTCTTTTTCTTAAACGTCAATTTCGGCAAATCAGCTCTCTTCTGCAATTCAAACTGGCAAACAGCTACCTCATGTCCAGCTTCTGCCCATACAGCGGGTGCTAACATACGTACATGCAAATTGACCATCACTTCATCACCAGCCTTCTTGGCATCTGCCAAATTTACTCCTGACAGTTTCAGATTCAATACTGCAGAATCCCCCGGAAGGATATTTTCTAGTTTCAAGCTGTCAGCTCCCACAATCACTCCATTCTTCACGCTTTCCCATTTCAAATCGAACCCCTTCAATGACAAGAACGCATACTTGTTACGTACCTGCACATTGACTAGATTATGAGAAGCATCTGTACCTACACACTTAAAGGCTACATACTGATAAATGGCTTTCACCTCTTTCAGCTTCGGAGATTCCTCACGTGTAGCCGGCACAATACCGTTGGAACAGAAGTTACCCTGATGCGGGCCAGGGAAGTCATATCCTGTATGCAGGCGGTAAATACCTTTCTTTATTTCATGCGGTTCATAAATAGCCTGGTCTACCCAGTCCCAAATAGCTCCACCGATAGTAGCCGTACTACCTTCAATACTTTCCCAATATTCTTTCAGGTTACCGATGGCATTTCCCATGGCATGCGCATATTCACATACGAAAAGTGGTTTTTCAAACGCACTTACATGCTCATCCATCCAGTCCATGCTCGGATACATCTTGGAGTAGAAATCACTGAAACGGTTACCACCATACGACTTACCATCGCGTGTACCTTCATAATGTACCGGACGGCTATCCAGCTTTTTAGCAGCGTCATAACAATCACGGAAGTTGGCTCCTCCTCCGGCTTCATTACCCAAGCTCCAGAAAATCACACTCGGATGATTGCGGTCTCTCAGCACCATGCGATCAATACGGTCCACGAATGAAGGTATCCAGGAAGGCATGTCACTGATAGACTGGTTGGCATGGTCTTCCAGGTCAGCCTCATCCATTGTGTACAAACCATAGTAGTCAAACATGGCATACATCTTGGCTGCATTCGGATAATGAGACGTACGAATCGTATTGATATTGTTCTGTTTCATAGTCAGCACATCCCACAACATAGACTCTGTTGTCACCGCACGACCATATACCGGATGCGTATCGTGACGGTTGGTTCCCTTGAAGAACACTCGTTTGCCATTCAAGTAAAGCAATGAGCCTTTCACCTCTATGTCACGGAAACCGTACTTCGTAGAGAAAGCCATTTCATCTTTTCCTCCCTGACGCTGTATCACTTGCACAGTATACAAGGTAGGAGTTTCAGCAGTCCACAAAGACAAATCTGTCAAATCGAATGACACATTAGCCGTACTTACCGGAGAAGAAGGAGCATATTTCACAGCCACTTCCGATTCGGCTACCTTACGGCCTTCCGGATCTAACAGACGCACCTGCAAATTCTTGGTACCCTTCAGCTTGTCACGGTTATCCAAAGACAACTTCACATTCATGGTTCCACTCCTATAATTCTTCTCCTTATCCAATAGACAAGTAATGTAATGGTCGCGCACGCTGACTTTCGGTACATTATATAAATACACATCACGGAAGATACCACTCATGCGGAACATGTCCTGACATTCCAGATAAGAACCGTCACACCAGCGGAACACCTGCACAGCCAGACGATTTTCGCCCGGTTTCAGGTACTTGGTCACATCAAACTCAGCTACATTGTTTGCTCCTTGTGAATAGCCCACATATTTTCCGTTGAGATACACAAAAGCTGCACTGTAAATACCACCGAAATGAATGAAAGTACGTTTTCCATCCCAGCCTTCCGGCAAGTTAAACATACGTACATACGAACCTACCGGATTGATACCATAGTTCTTTCCGCCATCGTTAAAACCTTTACGAGCCTGAATATAAGGCGGTGTGTTGGCATGCGGGAATTCTACATTAGCATAAATCGGACGGTCGTAGCCCTGCATTTCCCAGTTAGACGGCACAGGAATACGGTCCCATCCCGATACATCGAAATCTTCCTTATAAAAATCTAGCGGACGTTGTGAGGGTTCTGATACCCAATGAAAAGCCCATGTACCGTTCAGCAGCATATAGGCAGAGTTATGTACTTCCTCCCAAGGGCGGTCATAGAAAGCCTTGTCTGCCAGCATATCTTTCTCTGAAGGATAAGGCATGTACGTGGCATGACCTGCTTCCTTATTTTCTTCAAAGCGAGTTTCATCTTCCCAGTACACTTTTTCGCGTGCAGCCATACCCGCTCCTTCGGGCATAGGTACAGCGCTTACCCGTATCTGGAACAAAGAAGCTTCCATCGTTTCAGCCTTCTTTCTGTCCATCAACTGCAGACGGCCGTCTTTCTGACATACCAGCATAAGTGATGGAGTATTGGCCGGAGCCAGTCTCACCCCGTTAGCGGTTTCCTGTATGCTCCACAACTGCGCCTCATCACTTCCATTCACCTCTGTAACGGCCAATGCCTTATGGTCTACGTCAGCTCTCAGCGCCTTGTCTTCGAATACATTCACAAAACGGAAACTTCCCGATAACTCGTTAATGTTCCACTGCTGTTTCTGGTCGTCCTTACTCAAGGATTTCAATATCACAGACGAACCCTTATCATAGCCCAGTACCTTATTTGATACCTTTGCAGGGAATACATTATAAAGCTTGTCTTTATCGTATCTGCTTTGCGAAGATACATTCTGAGCCATCCATACCAGAAGTCCCAAGACCATCAAAAAACGATAAATTCTAATCATAGCATTTGCAATATTAAAGTGGAATACATACTAAATTTCTAACTTTTCCTTTAAATCCCATTTTGGTATCTCCCAGCTGTTTCAAGGGGAAAATCAAGGTTTCCCGATACCATAATTTATCTTTTCGCTGCCACTTTTCATTGAAGACCTCTTTCACACGACCTTCCAGTCTTTCCTGCAGCTGTCCATTTACAAACAGGGAGGTACCCTTTTCATCTCCTTCAATTCTTACTTTTGTCCATTGTCCGGCAGGCAAACGATACGCATGGAACACAAACTCATATCCATCGCGACGGAAAGCAAACTTACCGGTATTCTGCCAGTTGGACACGAATTCTGAATGCGGACCTTTGAATAATATCGCATCAGCATTAGGCGTTGCATCCGGACACAATTCAAATTCCACCGCATAGGGATATCCAATTTCATCGACTTCCGTAGCCACCACTTCTGTACCTGACAAAGTCACTTCTTTTCCTGTTTCAGTCAGCGTAGTCTGTTTGTCTACCTTGGCCAACAGGTTTACCCCCGGAGCCTCAGGAGTAACCGCACAAAGCGCCATGAATTGTTCAAAAGGCACTTTATCGGCATTCTCACCTTTCCACATCTTTTCACACGCTACTTGTAGCCCTGGGAAAGTGCGAAGATGTACATCCTGTTCGCTGATTCCATTACCCACACGGTCGTTCCAGACCGCCAGCATCGCACCCAGGAAGTTGGGATGACGCACAGTCATCTTCGGGTCATCCTTCCGCATCATTTCCGGCATCCAGCTTTCATACAACCACTGATAGTCCAGGAAATCATGGTAATAATTTACGGCTGGAACTATATACAATAATCCGTCGCATAAATTTACGACCTTAGCTCCTGCATCCAGACAAGTCTGTACATCCATCCAGCCATGATTCCATGCACTTACCACCTTTCCCTTCAAATCCACAGGCGTATTTCCTTTCATCATGCTCAAGCTTCCCCATAAACGCGGAGTCTTACCATATTTCGATACGAAATCAAGATAATGATTTGTAAAATGACGGAACTGCTCTGCCTCTTTCTGATTGTATTCATC
This sequence comes from Phocaeicola plebeius DSM 17135, assembly GCF_000187895.1. Taxonomy (GTDB): domain Bacteria; phylum Bacteroidota; class Bacteroidia; order Bacteroidales; family Bacteroidaceae; genus Phocaeicola; species Phocaeicola plebeius. The sequence goes on from NZ_DS990122.1 coordinate 147,069, forward strand.
TGTTCCGATATGAACTTCCGGCCCTACAAACACCGGATTCTCGCCCGACAAATACTCGTCAAACAGTGCATCCACAAATTCGTAAACCTCCGGTTTGTATAAATCCAAATGGTCCATACCATACTCTTTCTTATCGGCTGCCAGACGCGGATTATAATGTGTGAAAGCCAATGAATGAGCCGGCACGTCAATCTCCGGTATCACATTTACCCCATAATGTGCTGCCATAATCTGAAAATCACGGAATTCTTCTTTAGTATAAGAGCCATCCTTTGCCGTCAGCCCCGGGAAACGTTCACTTTCAAGACGGAAAGCTGCATACGTCTTGTTCCAGTCATTGTCAAAAAATTCCACAAAGCCATTATCATTCAAATGTACCTGCAGTTCATTCATCTTATAGAACGAAAGAATCTTGACATAATCACGCAAGTAATCCATCGTAAAAAACTTACGGCCTACATCAATCATGAATCCTCGGTTCGGATACAAAGGAAAGTCCGTAGCCCGGCCCTTCATCAATCCTTCCGGTTGGTTATGAATCATCTGGAGCAACGTACGCGTTCCCCAGAAAACGCCTTTAGAAGTAGGTGCCTCAATGGTAACCTCACCCTGAATATTCATCCGGTATCCTTCCTCACCCAAAGTTTTGTCCGGCTTACCCAAAGTCAGATAAACAGTTCCTTTTTCTTTCTTTCCTACTACGACACTATACTCCCAACCAAACATTTCCTTCAGGTCCTGCGCCAGGATTTCAGCTTCCTCTTTCAGCTCGTTTTCTTCCTCCGGAGAAACGATTACTTTTCCAGTTTCCGGAAGCACCAGCTTTCCTTTTGCCGATTTCCACTGCTGCAAGGCAGGAATCACTTGTGGTACATTCTGGCCTACGGCCATCATCAGCCCACACAACCACATCACACTACATAGAATCAGATGTCTCATTGTATCAAATTTAAAGTTCATATAATTATCTAATTTGTAATTCATCAAAATAATAACGTGCCGGTTGTCCAGGACGCATGTAATGCGATTCCGGACAAGAGCCAAATCCTTCAGCAGTAACTCGAACATAGCGGACCTTACGCGCTTTAAACGTAAATTCCACATCCTCTACATAGTTCCCGTCTCTGAAAATTTCCGTTTCCGAAAACTCCTTCTGACCTACCTGAACAAAAGTACGATTATCCTTTGAAACTTCCACTATTACTCTCTTAGGTTTATGAACTGCCATGCCATAATTGGTCAAGCATCCCAACAGAACTTGCTGTACTGACTCTGTTTGCTGTAAGTCTACTGTAAATGAAGCAGAATTCAAGTTATCCCACGTGCACCACTCAAAATCAGACTGGCGCAAACTTCCACGCACTCCATTTGTCAATAAATAAGCCATAGGAGCCTTACTCAACACATGCTTTCCTGTCGCTTTATTGTTCAACAGCGGAAGAGTCAGAATTTCTCCTTTTCTCATATCTTTTACGAACGATGCACACTTTACAACCGTCCCCGCATCCAGTTTCAAAGGCATTGTATAGACTGAAGAATACATATCCGGTACTCTTCCATCTAAGGTATATCGTATTTCGACATCTGTACGTTCACAATCTAACTTCACACATAACTTTCCTTTCTCAGGAACAACTGTATGCTGAATATTATACATGGATGAAGCATAAGGTACATCCTTTTTGTTCAGATGAGCCAAATAATTATCCAGCCCCTGCTGAAAATCTGTCCAGTTCTTCTTTTCTTTTTGTGACCAGGCCACTTCAGCCAAAGCAGCCAGGCGAGGAAACAGCATATACATCACATCGTCTGCATTATAACAGAACTCCGTCCACATGGAAGCCTGTACTCCTAGCAACAATTTCTCATACTCCGGTTTCCAGTCCGCCTGTACCGGCTCATAATTATACACATCACGCAGGGTATTATTCCCAAAGTAGGTAAGCGGTTCAAACCACTGGGGACCTTGATACCGAATTAAATAAAGTACACGGGCCGGCGTCATCACAAAGTTCAATCCTTGGTCTGCCGCTTTCAATGCCGCATTGCCCAATCCTTGCCAGCCAAGAATCACGGCCTTATCGGGCAACTTGCTATTGGTCAGTTCATCCCATCCCATCATCGTACGTCCCTTACTCCGTATATAATCGTTCAATCTGCCCATGAAATAGCCCTGCAAGTCCTCTACCTCTTTCAAGTGTTCTTCCTGCATGCGCTTCTGGCACAACGGACATATCTTCCAATACGTTTTTGTAGCCTCATCACCCCCCATATTAATATAAGGAGAAGGAAATAGCTGAAGCAGTTCATCAATCACATCCTGTAAAAAAGTGAAGACCTTCTCATTTCCAGCACAATAAATCATTTCCGGATTACGTCCTCCCAGCCCTGGCAACACAGTAATCATTTCTTTTACCACCGGACATGCCAGTTCGGGATACGCGGCCAACGCCGCACACGAATGAGCCGGCACATCAATTTCTGGAATCACATTAATCTGCCGGTCGGCTGCATAAGCCACAATCTCCTCCATATCGTCCTGAGTATAGAAACCTCCCAGCGTAGTCTTTTCTCCCTCTGCCTGATTACGACGTGCATAAAACGGCAACCGCCCTCTGTCCACTCTCCATGCTCCTACTTCTGTTAAACGGGGATATTTTTTGATTTCCAATCGCCAGCCCGTATCGTCCGACAAATGCAAGTGAAGGGTGTTCAATTTCAACAGAGCCATACAGTCCAATATACGCAGCACTTCTTCTTTGGGAATAAAGCACCGGGCCACGTCCAACATCAGACTTCTATATCCAAAACGAGGTCCATCCGTCATAGTAAAGACCGGCAACTTCCATATTTGATTGGCCAAAGTTTGCCCCTCAATATCCGAAGGTAACAACAACCTCAACGTCTGGAAAGCATAAAAGAATCCTTTGGTGTCCGAAGCATAAATCCGTATATTATCTTCTGACACCTTTAACCGATAAGCTTCCTTTTTCAAGGCTTTATCAGTAACCAACGATATCGCTGCATTCTGTCCCCCGATTTCTACCATAGGAGTAAATCCAGCCGGAACAGTAAATAAATCAGCAAAATCAGATGCTATTCCCTCTTGTGCTTCATTCTCCACAGAAATGACAGTTTCTTCAGTAACCTGAAAAAAGCCATCTCCTTCCTCTATTAGCAGAGGAGCGGGAACTAAATTTATCGGATGCTGTGCATATAAGTAATCTGTAGAAAAAAACAAAAGGCTCCACAGATAAATAAAAAACCATCTATTCATAAGACCAAATGTGTGTATTTCAAAAATCAACCACATTCAAAAAAGATATACAACTTATGCAAAGCATATGCTGTTCAGGCAATGAACAAATAAAACGAAAGTTTTTTTTCATATTATTTATTTAAGGATTTTAGTTTCAAGCACAAAAATATGTATTTTTCTTTTCATCAACGCTTCTATAGCCTGATTTTTAAGTCTTAAAAATATCTATTAATAAGAATCGGAACAAGTTAAGGTACACCTTTCTGATGATATTACATTTTCTGAGAAATCTCAGTCTCTTTTTTATGTATCCTTTCCTGAAAACAAATGTTTTCCAGACCTGAACTATACAGCTCTCAGCCGAAAGCCATATATTCCGCACAAGAGAAACATAAAAAGCTTTTTAGTGAATATGCATTTATGTAAAATACATTTACCAAAATGAAATAATTGCTTAATTCCTTCTTAAAATAGAGTTTACATTTATGAAATATTGTTTCTATTCCTTTGCTGCAAAATTTAAAAGCACATTAAAGCAAGCTAAATGGAAACAAAGTTTTTTGAAGAAGGTAAAATTACAAGCAAAAGGATTGCAAGTATGCTACTAGCTGGAATCTGTTGCATATCCACATTTGCAGAAGAAGGGAACAGCCGTACAGTCGTCGGTAAGGTTTTGGATAACAGTGGATTTGGATTACCTGGGGTAACAATCCTACAAAAAAACACAACAAATGGGACAGTTACAGACATCGATGGAAATTTTACCATTAATGTATCAGACCCGACCAAAAGTACTTTGGTAGTTTCATTCATCGGATACGATACCAAAGAGATAAAACTGACCGGAAATGAACCAGTCTCAATTGTACTACATGAAGATGTACAAGCTCTAGATGAAGTTGTAGTAACAGCATTGGGTATTAAAAGAGAGAAAAAATCACTTGGATATGCCCAGCAAGTTGTAGAAGGTAATAACATGAATGTAGGCAACGATGCCAACGTTCTTAATAAACTAGCAGGAAAAGTTTCTGGTGTACAGATTATATCAGGAAACTCTGGTGCAGGTTCATCTACACGAGTTGTCATACGTGGTGAATCCTCACTATCCAACAATAACCAGCCACTATATGTAGTAGACGGTGTACCCATTAACAATAATATCTATTCTAATCTTTCAGGAACCCCCCAAGAAATCGACTATGGGAATGGTGCCGGAGAATTAAATGCAGATGACATAGAAAGTATCTCTGTCTTAAAAGGAGCCAATGCCGCAGCTCTATATGGCTCCAGAGCCGCTAATGGAGTAGTTCTAATTACCACAAAATCTGGAAAAACAAAAAACAAATTCCAAATAGCGGTCAACTCCACTACAACTTTCGAACAAGTTTCCCGTTTACCCAAATATCAAAACAGTTATAGCCAGGGATTAGACGGTGAATTCGAATACTGGGACGGAAATAACGGTCATGGAACTCAAGATCACCAAGACATGAGTTGGGGACGTCCGCTTGATGGGAGCCTTGTACCTCAATTTGATTCTCCTTCCATCGGAGCAGATGGAACAATTTACAGAGGAGGTGATGTAGCAGCCCGAAATGGAGCAGCTATTCAAGGAACTCCACTTATTGCTCATCCTGACAACGTAAAAGATTTCTTCGAAACTGGTATTACCTACAACAACAACATCGCATTAAGTGCCAGCAATGATAAAGGCGACATCCGAATCTCCTACACTAACCTATACAGTCAAGGAGTTTTACCGAATGTGGATCTTCGAAGAAATACAGTAAGTATAAATGCTGGCTATCATTTTACTGATAAATTCTCCGCAAAGACCAGTGTGACCTACATGAATGCAGCGAGCAGTAATCGCCCAAGTATGGGATATGGAACTGAAAACCCTATGTATACCTTCACCTGGTTTGGTCGTCAAGTAAATATTGACAGCCTGCGTGATTACTGGCAGAGAGGATATGAAGGTACCAAACAATTCCACTTTAACTCTGGATGGAATGACAATCCATTTTTCACCATGTATGAAAATACCAATGGATACGACAAAAACCGTATGTTCGGAAATATCTCTTTAAGCTACGATTTCTTACCAAACCTGAAACTAACAGCTCGTTCCGGTATCGACTTTTTTTATGATCTTCGACAAAGCAAACGCGCGTATAGTACCAAAAACTTTCCTACAGGAGCTTATAAACGTGAAAATGTCTTCTTCTCCGAATGGAATACTGATGTTCTTTTACAATGGAATCAAACATTCAATGAGATTTGGCGAGTAGACCTTACGGGAGGTGCCAATTCAATGATACAAAAGAATATGTATGACTATGCTTTTGCTAACGGACTTTCTATTCCTGGAGTTTATAATCTAGGCAATGCCTCATCTAATGTATCTGTTATTCAGAAGGACTCTAAAAAACGTATAAATAGTATACTTTTCACAGGACAACTTTCTTATCATGACTATCTATTCTTAAATATCACAGCACGTAATGACTGGTCTAGTTCTCTTACACGGTCGGATGGTTCCGGGAACAATTCGTATTTCTACCCCTCCGCTTCTATCAGTGCCGTGCTTAGTGATATTTTCGAACTACCTCAGCCTATCACCTACTGGTCTTTACGAGGAGGATACGCAGAGGTCGGTAGTGACACGGAGCCATATCGTCTAGAGAATACCTACTCATATAGCAATCCTTACGGCTCTCAATCAGGGGTCACTATGCCGTCTACTCTATCGAATAATGACCTAAAACCCGAAAGAATGCATTCATACGAAATTGGAACAGATTTTCGTATTTTTGATAACCGCCTGGAAATTGACTTCACATATTACAACACGTTAAATAAAAATCAGATTGTACAAATTCCGATATCTTCAACCTCCGGTTATGATACACGTTATATAAATGCTGGCGCCATTCGGAATTATGGATTTGAAGCTACATTATCATACACTCCCATCAAAACCAAAACAGGTTTCCAATGGGATGGTTCTATCAACTTTTCTATGAATAAAAGTAAAGTTGAAGAAATCAGTGACGAATATGATCAATATGTATACTCATGGGCGGCAATCTATTCAGACCAAGATGCACGAGTTTACGCGATTGCCAAAGAAGGAGAACCTATGGGTAATCTTTATGGAACAGGATTCAAACGCACGGAAAAAGGAGAAATTATTGTAGATGCAACCGGTTTACCTATTGCAGACCCGACACTTGTCAAACTTGGTAATTATAATCCAGATTTTATCATGGGATTCTACAATAAATTTACTTATAAAAACTTCTCTCTTGATTTTCTGATTGACTGGCATCAAGGTGGAGTATTTGTATCAAGAACTTTCGGAATGGGAATGGAATCAGGAGTTTTAGATAAAACAGAAAATAGAAATCCTGAAGATATGGTCATAGATGGAGTAATTTGGGATGAAACAAAAGAAGAATATGTAAAAAATACTATTCAAGTAAGTCCGCGGGATTACTATCGTAACTTATACAGACGCTATCATGAGACTCAATCTACCTTCAGTGCCACTTATGTAAAGTTACGTGAAGTAAAACTTGGCTATCAGTTTCCCAGTAAATGGCTAAGCAAAACACCTATTAAAAATTTAGGACTCTCATTTGTTGCCAGAAACCTGTTCATGTGGACAAAAGACCAGGATTATGTAGATCCGGAAGCAATTACTTACGAAGGCGCCAGTGCAACTCCTGGAGTAGAAGAGATGTCATATCCTTCAACAAGAAGTTTTGGCTTTAACATAAATGTCGTATTCTAAAAATAAAAATCCATGAAACATTTTATATATACCCTCAAAACCGGAGTTATCGTATTCCTTACAGTATGTACAACCTCATGTACCTCTGATTTTGACAACATAAATACAGACCCCAACAATCCTACCACCGCCACAGCCGACTTATTACTAACTCCATTATTGCGTAATATCGTACAAAGTCAGTTTAACTATAGTGACGGTCCAGGTCTAGCCCACCAGATAGCCCGCACCAATTACAACGAAGTAGAACAATATGCATTTGGCACAAACGAAGGGATTTGGAATCAATACTATTTATATTTGAATAGCATCCAAGAAATGATTCGGGTATCAGAACGTGACAATTGCTTGTCTTCTAAAGGAATTGCTTATATATTAAAAGCATTTTGTATCGCACAAATTACTGATATGTGGGGCGATGTTCCTTTTTTTGAAGCGACCCTTGGAGCAGAAAACATAACCCCTTCATACGACACTCAAAAAGATATCTATACGGCAGAAGGAGGAATAATTGATTTACTCAAACAAGCAGATAAACTACTGGAAGAAAATATTGATGTGCTCCCGGCCGATATCGTATATGGAGGAGACAGACTAAAATGGAGAAAACTTGCCAATTCTCTTCGCCTTCGCTATCTGATTCGTATTTCGAATCGCATAGATGACACAAACTTGAATATTCCTGCAGAGATCAATTCTATCATGTCTTTACCTTTAATGGAAACGAATGATGACAACATGTTACTTCCATTTCTTGCCGGAAGTCCCAACAAATGTCCTATTTATGATATGCGAGCAGGTAACTTTGAATATACTCGCATGAGCGATGAAATGGAACGAATGTGGACACAATACGGAGACGAAAGAGTCACAGTTTGGTTTTCTCCAACGACCAATAGCGCAAATACGGCAATTAAAGAATACGCAGGAATTCCTTCTGGATGTTCATCTACTACCTTAACTAACATCGGCTATTCACAAGCTGATGTCTCAATGTTAGGAGGTTATTATCGTGATACTCCAGACGGATGTAGTGCAATATTGATGAATTGTTCAGAAGTCAAGTTTCTACAAGCTGAAGCAGTTATAAAAGGCTATGCTGCAGGAAATGCAAAACAGCTTTACGAAGATGGCATCACATTATCTTTTGAATATTACAACAAGAAAGATGCAATAACAAGTTATTTGCAACAAACCGGGATTGCATTTAACTCGGACAATGCAATGGAACAAATTATGCAGCAAAAATGGATGTCTCTCTTTATGGTAGGATATGAAGCATGGTTCGATTTCTTACGCACAGGGTTACCCGTACAAAATCAACTTCTTGACAATCGTAATCCATCTGCACCCGGAGAAGTCCCTTCTCGTTTTTACTATCCGGAAGACGAACAAGCCCTGAATACCGCAAATTATCAGGAAGCTATTAAACGACAGGGAGGAGAAGATAATATTAATACAAAACTTTGGTGGGAAAAATGAAAATAAGAACAATCTTATGCGCAATAGCTTGCTGGCTATGTGCTACTGCACAAGCAGATATTATCAAAGGAACAGTGAAAGGAGATGGAAAAGCGTTAGGAGAAGTAATTGTCACTGATGGCTTCTCATTTTCTGTCACAGATTCAAATGGGAACTATGCTATCGATTTAAATAGTAAAGCCGAATTCGTATATCTATTAACGCCTAAAGGATACGTGGCAGACTTTACTTCTGGAGTTCCACAATTCTTTCAACGAATAGATCCAAACAAGAAACAGTATAATTTCTCCCTACAAAAAATGCAGGGAGATCCAGAACGATTTGCCATGATTACCATGGCCGATACACAACTTGATACAGAAGCTGATACCAAACGTTTTTTTTCAGAAACACTCCCTGACATAAAAGAAACACTATCTCAATACTCAGGTATTCAGACTGCAGGTATCATCTTAGGAGATATTTCATGGGATGTCTATATACAAAATATGTCTTATAAAGAATTCGCAAAACAATTAAACATACCTATTTATCCAGTCATAGGAAATCATGATTTTGATAAATACATGAATATTACTTCTAACGCTGATTTTGCTCATATTTACAAAGCAGAGTTCGGCCCTTTATATTATGCAGTACAACTTGGAGATGTGTATTATATCATTCTAAATAATATAAATTACTTTGGTAACAAACGGTATAAGACGACATTGGAATTTGAAGATCAGATGAAATGGCTCGAGCTATTGCTTAACTGTGTACTTCAGCAAGATAAGCAACTAGTCATCGCAATGCACGCTCCCATGAAACCATCTCCTGAACATCCACTCATCGATGGAGGGGAGAAGCTTATAAAAATGGTAATGAATAAATTTCAAGCAACCATTATTTCAGGTCATTATCACCGCAACTCCAACACTGATTTAGGAGCAGGTATTACAGAACATAATCTAGGGGCTGTTTGTGGAACATGGTGGAATGGAGACACGGGTAGTGATGGTTCACCTAACGGATACCAGGTATTTGAAGGAAACAAAAATAAAATCTCCTGGTATTATAAAGCTACAGGGCAAAAACGTAACTGGCAATTTAAAACATACCCAAAAGGAAGTATTATGGAACGACCTAATGCTGTGGTCGCTAAAGTCTGGAACTGGGATAAAAACTGGCGAATAAGATGGTATGAAGATGAGAAATTTATGGGAGACATGAAACAATTCTATTCCTACGATCCTGATTATTTGGCTCATTTAAATGGAAGAAGAGCTGTTGCAGACTACGAACCTGCAAGAACTAATCATTACTTTTCAGCAACACCTTCTATTACAGCAAAAAAAATAAAGATTGAAGTAACAGACTGTTTTGGAGAAGTTTACACGGAAGAAATATATTTATAATATCGTTTTAACATCTCTATCTTATAACTCCTGTCAATATTCACAAACTGACAGGAGTTGTTTTATTCTAAATATCATACAAAGATTTACTTTGAATTCTACATTTAAAAGTACTCAAACGGATTATATCTCAAACCACCCTCGAAAAATTCGCTTCGCACGCCTCAAAAAAGAATAATTTCCAAATAAATCGTATCTTTGCACATCGTAAGGTTGCAACTTAGAATAAACTATATACGTATATGGAAAAGAACTTTAAACGAACGACCGTTACATCGGCTCTGCCATACGCAAACGGTCCGGTCCATATCGGCCATCTGGCAGGGGTTTATGTGCCGGCCGATATTTACGTGCGCTATCTGCGCCTGAAAAAAGAAGACGTGCTCTTTATCGGAGGTTCGGATGAGCATGGAGTGCCCATCACTATCCGCGCCAAAAAAGAAGGCGTAACTCCACAAGATATCGTAGACCGTTATCATACCCTCATCAAGGATTCTTTCAAAGAGTTCGGTATCTCATTCGATGTGTACGGACGTACCTCTTCACCCACTCACCATCAGTTAGCATCTGACTTTTTCCGTAAATTGTATGACAAGCATGAGTTCATCGAAAAAACTTCCATGCAATATTATGACGAGGAAGCTCACACATTCTTAGCTGACCGTTACATCACGGGAGAATGCCCTCGCTGCCATGCAGAAGGTGCTTACGGCGACCAGTGCGAGAAATGTGGAAGTACACTTTCTCCTACAGAACTGATTAACCCGAAAAGTGCCATCAGCGGAAGCCAGCCTGTCATGAAGGAAACCAAACACTGGTATTTGCCACTTGACAAACACGAAGGCTGGTTGCGCAAATGGATTCTGGAAGATCACAAGGAATGGCGTCCGAATGTATACGGACAGTGCAAGAGTTGGCTGGATATGGGGCTGCAACCTCGTGCCGTGAGCCGCGACCTTGACTGGGGTATTCCGGTTCCGGTAGAAGGTGCAGAAGGAAAAGTATTGTATGTATGGTTCGATGCACCTATCGGCTATATCTCTAACACAAAAGAACTGTTGCCCGATTCATGGGAGAAATGGTGGAAAGACCCTGAAACACGCCTGATTCATTTCATTGGAAAAGATAACATCGTGTTCCACTGCATCGTATTCCCGGCCATGTTGAAGGCAGAAGGAAGTTACATCCTTCCAGACAACGTACCTTCTAACGAGTTCCTAAACCTGGAAGGTGACAAGATTTCAACTTCACGCAACTGGGCAGTATGGCTGCACGAGTACCTGCAGGACTTCCCTGGCAAACAGGATGTTTTGCGCTACGTGCTGACTGCCAATGCTCCGGAAACTAAGGACAACGACTTTACTTGGAAAGATTTCCAGGCTCGTAACAACAACGAACTGGTAGCAGTATACGGTAACTTCGTAAACCGTGCATTGGTACTGACTCACAAATATTTCGATGGGAAGGTTCCAGCTTGCGGTGAATTGAACGACTACGATCATGAAACACTGAAGGAGTTTGCTGATGTAAAAGAAGAAGTAGAAAAACTGCTGAACGTGTTCAAATTCCGCGATGCACAGAAAGAAGCCATGAACCTGGCCCGCATCGGAAACAAATACCTGGCAGATACAGAACCATGGAAACTGGCTAAGACCGACATGGCACGTGTGGCTACCATCCTGAACATTTCATTGCAGTTGGTTGCCAACCTGGCCATTGCTTTTGAACCGTTCCTGCCGTTCAGTTCTGAAAAACTGCGCAAGATGCTGAACATGGAAAGCTTCGACTGGGAACAGTTGGGACGTACAGACTTGCTGGCAGAAGGCCATCAGCTGAACAAGCCTGAACTGTTGTTCGAAAAGATTGAAGACGACGTCATTCAGGCACAGGTAGATAAATTGCTGGCTACCAAGAAGGCCAACGAAGCAGCCAATTACAAGGCTAATCCGATTAAACCGACCATTGCTTTCGAAGAATTTGAGAAACTCGACATCCGTGTAGGTACCGTACTGGAATGCGAAAACGTACCTAAGATGAAGAAGCTGCTGAAATTCAAGATTGCCGACGGATTGGAAAACCGTACCATCGTCAGTGGTATTGCTCAGCATTACAAACCGGAAGACCTGGTAGGCAAGCAAGTGCTGTTTATCGCCAACTTAGCTCCTCGTCAGTTCAAGAACGGTCTGGTGAGCGAGGGTATGATTCTCAGCGCAGAAAACTTTGACGGTTCACTGTCCGTTACTACTACTTTGAACGAAGTAAAACCAGGAAGCGAGGTAAAATAACCTTTGCTCTCCTTCATTCTATTTTTACACACGCACGCAGATTTCCGTTGATACACAACGGAGGTCTGCGTCGTCTGTTCCATAAGAAACAAGAATGCCCGAAAACTCTTTAAAAGAAAAAACGGCCAAAGGATTGCTCTGGGGAGGAATCAACAACGGGGCCATGCAGGTGCTGAATCTGGCATTCGGCATCATTACTGCCCGTATCCTGAACGACAGTGATTACGGAATGGTAGGGATGCTGAGCATTTTCTCACTGATAGCCGGTTCTTTACAAGAAAGCGGTTTCACCGCAGCGTTGGTCAACAAAAAGGAAATCAGTCACCAGGATTATAATGCGGTGTTCTGGTTCTGTAGTGGACTGAGTCTTACACTCTACCTCATCTTGGCCGGATGTGCACCACTGATTGCGGATTTTTATCGTAACGACGAACTGATTCCACTGGCACGTTACTCATTTATCGGGTTCTTTATTGCCAGTCTGGGAATCCCTCACAGTGCTTACTTATTTCGCAACCTGATGGTGAAGCAGAAAGCTTTATCCAGTATCATTGCACTGGTGGTATCAGGATGCACGGGAGTAGCAATGGCTTTGTTAGGCTACTCTTACTGGGGTATTGCCACGCAAAGCATCGTATATGTATCTGCTATCAATCTGTGTTACCTGTATTTCTCTCCCTGGCGACCGACTCTCCAGTTTGATTTCCGACCGCTGAAAAGTATGGTCAGTTTCAGTAGCAAACTTCTGCTGACCAACATTTTCAATCACATCAACAACAACCTGTTTTCCATTATTTTAGGACGCTATTATTCAGAGCGAGAGGTCGGGCAGTTCAATCAGGCTAACAAATGGAATTTGATGGGGCACTCGCTGATTACAGGAATGGTAAGCAGCGTAGCCCTGCCGGTATTACGCCAGGTAGCCGACGACAGCGAACGCCAGTGCCGCATTTTCCGTAAGATGCTTCGTTTCACGGCATTCATTTCTTTTCCGGTCATGCTTGGCTTGTCACTTATTGCTCCGGAAATGATTACACTGACTATCGGAAGTAAATGGCTTCCCAGTGCCAATATCCTGCAACTGCTGGCCATAGGAGGTGCTTTCCTGCCCGTAACCAGCCTCTATACCAACTTGCTTATCAGCAAAGGAAAATCCAACTTGTTCATGTGGAATACCATCGCACAAGGAGTCAGCCAACTCGTCGTCATGTATCTGCTTTATCCTTACGGCATACAGTGCATGATTAAAGTCTACATTGCCATCAACGTAGGCTGGCTGCTGGCATGGCACTACTTTGTGTGGCGTGAAATCAGACTGAGCCTTTTCCACGCCATCAAGGACGTGTTTTCATTTGGTCTCATCGCCGCCATTATCATGGCAGGAGTCTATTTCCTGACACGTTCCCTTACCAACCTGTACCTGCTGATTACTGCAAAAATCTTATTGGCAGGAATTCTTTATCCTTTAGTTATGTGGTTGAGTGGTTCAGCCACTTTTAAAGAGGCCCTGAACTATATCTTTAAAAAGAAACTATCCTAACATAAAATGACCGAAACAATGACATCCCCTACCGTAGCCGTAGTAATGTGTACCTACAATGGAGAAAAATACCTGCGCCAGCAACTGGATTCCATTCTGGCACAGACTTATCCCATTCAAGAACTGATTGTACAAGATGACTGCTCGACCGATGCAACCCTGGCCATCTTACAAGAATATGAGGCCAAAGTTCCTTTCATACAAGTCATTGAGAATACACATAATCTGGGATTCAATCTTAACTTCAAGACCGCCTGTATGCGGGCCACAGCCGACCTGATAGCTATTTCTGACCAGGACGATGTCTGGATGCCTGAGAAAATACAGAAACAAGTGCAGGCTATTGGAGATTACAACCTCTGTTTTTCCGCCCATTTACGAGGAGAACGTATGGAAACGGCTCATATTGTCAGTTCACAATATGCGCCAGAAGCTTTATTGTTTGCAGGTATCGCAGGCCATACCATGCTTGTACGCCGTGAATTCCTTCAAAGAGAAGAAATCTGGGTAGACAAGTTTTTCTATGACTGGAGTATTGCCGTCAGTGCCTACCTCTACGACCATCGGGGCATTGTCAAAGTAGACGAACCGCTTAACTGGCATCGCTCTCACGAAAACGAGGCTGCACTCAAACAAAACCTGGATTTGTTTCCCAAAAGCAAAAAAAAGCCGACTTACCAGCCTTATCTGTATGGATTCAGGAACTACCGCAGACTCCAGCAAAAACCAAACTGGAAGCGGTTTTACACATTTGTGCGTGAGCATTCCGACCCCTCACTCTACCCGCTGCTACATCAGATGGCCACACTAATGCTAAAGAATGACGTGATTTCCTTGCTGAAGCTTTGCCGTCTGTGCATGAAACACCGCCAGACAATTTATCCGGTAAAGGAAAAAGCACAAGGAATACGAGGTATGATTCGTGGATTTTTTTATCCGTTCATCTTCTCCTACCGTTGCTCTACTTTCGATTTAAAACAATAAAATATATGCTGTTCGCCTAGTTTTTAACATGCAAGCTTGGCTGAAAAAACGAGATTCACTAAGTTTGCAAAAAGATAGTGAATGCTGCTTAATTAAAAGATTTCCATGAATACATGCTCCAGAAAATATACCCCGCAAGAGTTGGAACAGCTACATAAAGCTTTATACGAGATACTCGGTGAAATCGTACGTATCTGCGAGAAGCATCAGATTCCGTTTTTCGTGATTGGGGGAACAGCCATTGGTGCGCTGTATGACAAAGCCATCCTTCCATGGGATGACGACATAGACATTGGAATGAAACGGGAGGATTATAACCGCTTCCTGAAAATTGCTCCTCAGGAACTGGATTCCCGCTATTTTCTTTCATGGATAGAAACAGACCCGCATACTCCTTACTACTTTGCCAAGGTTAAGAAGAATCACACCCTCTTCGTGGAAGGACTTTTTAAGAATGTACCCATGCACCAGGGTATTTTTGTCGATATTTTTCCTTTCGACCGCATTCCTGACAATCGCCGGCTGATGAAAGTCCAGCATGAGCTGGTCAAGTTCCTTAACTGCTGCCTGATTGGAAAAGAAGCCTGGCTTTGGAAGCATTGCCGCCCTTGTGAAATAGAAAACCCGACCAACCGGGGATTTATGGGATGTCTGGCCAACTATCTTATCGACGTACTCTTACCCAAAAAGACCATTTTCCGACTCCTGACAGGGGCACAAACGTTTTTCAATACACGAAAGACACGCTACTACAATAATGTCATGACCAAGACCGACCATGTGACAGAAGAAAGTCTGAACCAGTTGGAACCGGTGAAATTCGGTCCATTAACCCTGGCTGCTCCTCAAGGACTGGAAGGGTTTCTTCGGTACAATTACCCGAAACTGCACCGCTTCAATGAAGAAGAGCAAGCACAAGTAGTTGATCACTATCCTGAAGTATTGTCATTCAATACGCTTGCAGAAGACAACGAAACGAAATCTCATTCCTAAAACTACATAGTAACATGGAAAATTATATTCCTGTACACAGCACTCCGATTCAATATACCGGCCATCCATCACAAGTTGATGTAGCCGTATTGATTCTGTTCTTCAACCGGCCTGAGCCTCTTTCTGCCGTATTTGAACAGGTCAGAAAAGCACGTCCTTCCAAATTGTTTCTTTATCAGGACGGAGCAAGAGGGGAAAAAGACATGCCCGGCATTGTAGCTTGCCGGAAGGTAGTAGATGAGATAGACTGGGAATGTGAAGTATATCAATGGTACCAGGAAAAGAATTTTGGTTGTGACCCTTCTGAATATCTTTCCCAGAAATGGGCTTTTTCTATTGTCGAGAAATGCATCGTACTTGAAGACGATGATGTACCTTCCGTCAGCTTTTTTGCTTTCTGTAAGGAACTGCTCGACCGATATGAAAACGATAGCCGCATCTGCATGATTTCGGGAATTAACTACGACGAAATTACCCCAAACATGCCTTATGACTATTTCTTCAGTACGGCATTTTCCATTTGGGGATGGGCCAGCTGGCGTCGTGTCATCGACCAATGGGATGAGCATTATAGTTTCCTGGATGATACGTTCAATCTGCAACAATTGGAAGAATACATCAAGGAAAGAAAATACCAGAAGGAATTCATCGAGTTTTGTCGTCACCACCGGGAAAGCGGGAAAGCCTATTATGAGAGTATTTTCCATGCGGCCATGTTCTTCAATTCCGGCTTGAGCATTGTCCCCACCAAAAACATGATCAACAATTTGGGAGCCACAGCCGGTTCTACTCACTTTGGCGGAAGTAATAACCTACTGCCCAAAGGGTATCGGCGTATATTCACCATGAAGCGTTACGAACAGGAGTTCCCGTTGAAACATCCACGGTATATCATCGAAAATGTGGGTTACAAGAACCGCATGTTCCGCATCATGGCATGGGGGCACCCATGGATAAAAATCGGACGCTCTTTTGAAGAACTCTATTTAAACCTACGCTATGGCAACTTCCAGCATATACGAAAATCATTAATTAACCGTATCAACAAATGGTTAGGACGCAACAAATGGCGCTAATTTGGAGATAAAATGAATTCAAAGCTCAAGATTTACTTCTACCATACCCGTCTTACACGGGAAAGTTATGAAGAATGGAAAGATTTCCGGTTTCCCGGACATATTCTTTATGGTCTGCCGTTATTAGAAAAACACGGCATTCAGTCTGTCATGCATCGGTATAAACCTTATGCAAACCGATGGAAACTGATGCTTTACACCACGAAGGAAATACTTTTCTGCAAAGAGAAATACGAAGTGCTTTACGGTACATCTTTCCGTGGACTGGAGTTGATTATCTTCCTACGGGCATTAGGGCTATACCGGAAACCGATTGTCGTATGGCATCATACGGCATTACGTAAATCGCCCAATCGCTTGAAAGAGGCTATTTCCCGTTTCTTTTACCGGGGAATTGACCACATGTTTCTCTTCAGCCGTAAACTGATTCAAGACTCCATCGCAACCCATAAAGTCCCGGAGCACAAGCTGGAACTCATTCATTGGGGACCTGATTTAGCTTTTTACGACCACTTATTGAAAGAATTGCCCGCTGAACCACGTGAAGGTTTCATCTCCACAGGAAAAGAGAACCGTGACCTGAAAACCATGTTACAAGCTTTCTCACAAACGAATGAGAATCTGGAAGTCTTTATTGCAGAAGAATGTGGTAACCTCAACTACAAAAAGATTGCCGACAAACTGACACTGACAGACAACATCTGCATTCACTATACCGAAGGGGTTATTCCTTATGAACTGGCCAAGAAAGTAGCACGAAAGAAAGCCATCGTCATCTGCTGTCTGGATTTTCCTTACACGGTAGGACTAACTACATTAGTGGAAGCGTATGCTTTAGGAATCCCTGTCGTTTGCTCTAAGAACCCCAATTTCGAAATCGACATAGACAAAGAAGGAATTGGTATCGCCGTGGAATATGGAGATGTAGAAGGCTGGGTAAAAGCCATCCGTTACCTGTCCACCCATCCGGAGAAGGCCAGAGAAATGGGAGAAAATGCCAGAAAGCTGGGAGAAAAACGATTCAATCTGGAGATTTTCAGTAAGGAAATTGCCCAAAGACTGTTGCACATAAGTACAAAAAACTCCTAACTTTGCAGAAAAATTGAACGATACGCTATGAGAGTACTGATTATCAACACCGCAGAACGCATCGGAGGAGCTGCCATCGCAGCCAACCGACTGATGGAAGCTTTAAAGAACAACGGAATAAAAGCTAAGATGCTGGTCCGTAACAAGCAAACCGATCAAGTGACGGTGGTTGCCCTCAAGAAATCATGGCGCAGAATCTGGCAGTTCACCTGGGAACGAATTGTCATCTGGGCAGCCAACGGATTCAAACGGCATAACCTTTTTGCGGTGGATATTGCCAACACAGGCACAGATATTACCTCCTTACCAGAATTCCGTCAGGCAGATGTGATTCACCTGCATTGGATTAATCAGGGGATGCTTTCCTTGAAAGATATCCAGCGCATTCTTGCTTCCGGAAAGCCAGTGGTGTGGACCATGCACGACATGTGGCCTTTCACCGGCATCTGCCATTATTCCGGGGAATGCGAGAAATATACCGCACAATGTCATGACTGTCCGCTTCTACTGAAGCCTCATCATCATGACTTGTCGGAAAAGACGTTCCATAAAAAGCAAAAGCTCTACACTACGGCTCCCATCACGTTTATCGCCTGCAGCCAATGGCTGGAAGCTATGGCACGCAGAAGCAGCCTGCTGCAAGGACACCCCATTACAAACATTCCCAATGCAATTAATACCAACCTGTTCAAGCCACGTGCCAAGAAATTCGCACGCGAGAAGCTGCACCTGCCTACCGACAAGAAACTGCTTTTGTTCGGGTCCATGAAGATTACAGATAAGCGTAAAGGAATAGACTACCTGATTGAAGCCTGCAAGTTATTGGCCCAGCAAGAACCTGAGTTGAGCAAACAACTGGGAGTTGTAGTACTGGGAAGTCAGGCCGAACAGTGCAAATCACTTTTCCCCTTTCCTATTTATCCCATGAATTACGTGAGCAATGAAAAAGAGCTGGTAGATATATACAATGCCGTCGACCTCTACGTCACTCCTTCCTTGCAGGATAACCTGCCGAATACCATTGTCGAAGCAATGGCCTGCGGCATTCCTTGTGTAGGATTTAATGTAGGAGGTATTCCGCAAATGATTGACCATTTGCACAATGGCTACGTGGCCCAATATAAATCGGCTGACGACCTGGCCAACGGCATTTGCTGGACACTGACAGAAGGAGACTACGAAACATTAAGTTCCGAAGCGTACCGTAAGGCCGTGACAACCTACTCTGAAGCAACCGTAGCCAGCCAATATATTCAAATATACAACCACATCACCGGAAAAAATGCATAACATTCATCATTTACATCCGAAGTTTTCCATCATCACGGTTACTTATAATGCCGGAGCCGTACTGGAAGACACTATTCAGAGTGTCATCACCCAGACCTACAAGAATGTGGAATACATCATCGTGGACGGAGGTTCCAAAGACAGAACTTTACAAATCGTTGAACAATACAAGGAACATATACATACCGTAATCAGTGAACCGGATAAAGGACTGTATGATGCCATGAACAAGGGAATCAAGCTGGCCACCGGCGATTACCTCTGCTTCCTGAATGCAGGCGACGAACTGCATGAGGACGATACTCTCCAGTTGATGGTGCACTCCATTACAGAGCCCACACTTCCGGATGTGCTGTATGGTGACACAGCCATTGTGGACGAAGAAGGACACTTCCTGCACATGCGCCGCCTGGCTCCTCCAGAAAACCTGAACTGGAAAAGCTTCAAGGAAGGCATGCTCGTATGTCACCAGGCTTTTTTCGCACGACGTGACCTTGTAGAGCCCTACAACCTTCATTATCGTTTTTCAGCAGACTTTGACTGGTGCATCCGAATCATGAAGAAAAGTCAGGTACTTCACCACACTCATCTGGTGCTTATCGACTACCTGAATGAAGGAATGACTACACGCAACCACAAAGCTTCTCTGAAAGAGCGTTTCCGCATCATGTGCAAGCATTACGGTGTAGTATCTACCGTGCTGCGTCATGCCTGGTTTGTCATCCGGGCCCTGAAAACTAAAAAGCGTCCCAGTTAAGTGGCCTGAGCCTCTTCACTGGAACGCCTTTATTTCTTCAAACAAACTTCTCTGCCTGTTTACTTCTTACTTTTCTTTATGGCCAATACAATGGCTGCCAGAATTGCCAGGCCCAATATGCCCAATGCAATGAAAGCAACAGTCTCGGTCACATGGAGTGATTTCGGGTCGAAAGTAAATTCTATCACATGTTTCCCGGCAGGCACATTCATCGCACGCAGAATATAATCTGCACGACCATGCGATACCTCTTTTCCATCAATGAACGAACGCCATCCCGGATAGTAAATCTCAGCAAAGACTACCGTACCGTCCTTCGGAGAGTTTACCTCATACTTCAACGCATTAGGTTCATAGCTGGTCAATACAATCGTACTCAAGCTGTCTGCACCTGCAGAAGCTTTCACTTCGTTCTGGAACTTTTTATCTACCACTGCTACGTGGGCCGGATTTACCTGATGCAACGCTTCTATTTCTTCATTGGCATTGTTCACATACTGCACCTCGTTGACAAACCAGGCATTGCCTAATGCATGAGGATTAAACACCGGAATAGTCTTGCCCTGCTGCAACGGAATGATAAAATAACGTGTATTCAGCATATTCAGCACCGGAGTCAACGTATCGCCTACCTGACTTAAATCAGCTCCCACCGAGGGTAAAGTCTTATACAGAGCCGTAATTTCACCCTGAATGTGCTCATCAATCATTTCCTGATAACGGCGAAGCTTCGCTGCATGATACCCTCCAATACTTTTGTGCCAGTAAGCTGTATTGTTCTCATTAAAGGTATTGACCGACAGATTCAGCACACGATAATCCAGCGACTTGTCCTGAAGTATCTGCTTGTCTGTTTCCGAAGGTTCCAGGAAAGGCTGCATTTCTGTGCCCTTTGCCACAAACTGCTCGTCATACAGATAGCGTTTGTTTACAGTCCACATATCTACCAAGCAAAGCAAAGCCAGCAAACCAACCAGCAGCTGTGCTTTCAGCTTTCCGGCACAGTATCCCCATAACAACACAGCTCCAATCAATACGACAAAGAAGCTTCTCCAGGCATCCGAAGTAAAGATGGACTTACGTATCTCTTCCAGGTTAATTAAAATCGGAGCCAGCTGATCGGCCGGAATCGCATTCTGCAATGCGTTCATTTCGGCAGAAGACACATACGAAGGGAAGAAGAAACCTGGAGCCAATGCAAACAGCAAAGAAAGACCTCCCGTCAAAGCAAAAGTAATATAGAAAGACTTACGTGATTCATTCCACAACTGCGGACGTTCTACCACTTCCTTTAACGCCATAATGGCCAGCAACGGTATAGTAAATTCTGCAATGACCAAAATAGAAGATACCGCACGGAACTTGCTGTACATGGGCACATAGTCAATAAAGAAATCCGTCAGGCCCATAAAGTTATGTCCCCAGGAAAGTAATATGGAGAATACGGTTCCACCCGCCAATGCCCACTTCATCGGTCCTTTTACGATAAACAATCCCAGAATGAAGAGGAACATGACAAAAGCACCTACATATACCGGACCGGAAGTACCCGGCTGTTCACCCCAATACTGTCCCAACTGACTATACAATCCCATATAGTTAGGGTCGGCCTTCTCCATGGCTTTCTCATTTTGAGCCAAAGGAACAGAAGCACCTCCTTTCACATTCGGAACCAGCAGCGAGAAAGTTTCTCCGATACCATAGCTCCACTGTGTGATGTAGCTTCGTTCCAATCCGCTATTGGTCTGGTTTGCACTGTTCTCCTTTACCAGCTCACTTTTGCCGCGCATGGTCTCCTTACTATACTCATACGTATGGTACAAATTTGACAAGTTCACACACACGCCCAACAGGCCCGCGATTACCAGTACCACACTGGCTTTGATAAATTGAGGCATCTTCTTTTCCCGCCATGCCATCACCCCATACGCAATGGCCATAAACAGCATGACAAACAAGAAATAGTAACTCATCTGCGGATGGTTAGCCACAATCTGCAAGGCCACAAACAAGGCCGTCACAATCCCCCCAGCCAACAGCTTACCACGATAAGCCAGCACCATACCGGCAATGGTAGGAGGAATATAAGCCAGTGCTACAAACTTCCAGATATGACCGGCCGCAATGATGATGAAGAAATAAGACGAGAACGCCCAGATAATGGCACCCAAGGCTGACATCCACACTTTAAAATCAAATGCACGCAAAAGAATGTAAAAACCCAGCAGCATGACAAACACATACCACACGTAAGTAGGCAGGAACAGATGATATACCTGCTGAATCCAGCCTAACGTATCGGTAGAATCATAGCTCGGAGACATCTGGTAGGTAGGCATTCCTCCAAAAATGGAATTTGTCCAGCGCGTACGCTCACCAGTCTTCTCCAGGTATTCACTCATTTCACGTCCAGAACCGATGCCGGCTACCGCATCATGCTGAGCCAGAATTCGTCCTTCATTTACCGCAGGATAGAAATACGCAAACGAAATAAGGGCAAAAAGCACGATTACCACTACATCGGGTAATAGTTTCTTGAACAAGTTCATATTATTCATAATTAATGTTTTCGGCAGGCAAAGATAACACAATACTGCCTGAAAAGTCGTAAATTTGCCACTGAAAATCTTTTTTAACGCATGAAAATAGGAATCATTACGGCCATGTCTTCCGAACAGAAGCAACTGGCTAATCAACTCGAGAACAAGACTGAACGTAAAGAAGGTCCCTTCACCTACATTGAAGGAAACATCAAGCAAAATACCATCATCCTGATGCAATGTGGCATCGGCAAAGTGAATGCCGCTGCCGGAACGGTCGAACTTATCCGCAACTTCCAGCCCGACTGCATCATCAGCACCGGAGTAGCCGGAGGAATCGACACCTGCCTGAAAGTGATGGACGTAGTAGTCAGCCAGCAGATTGTGTACCATGACGTATGGTGCGGCGAAGGCAATGCCTACGGACAGATTCAGGGTCTCCCTACTTTCTTCCAAGGAAATGAAACCCTCTTCCAGTGTGCCCTTTCACTCGATACAGAAACGGCTATCCACGGAGGTCTGATTTGTACAGGTGACAAGTTTATTACCGGCCGCAGCGAACTGGACGAAATCAAGCATAACTTCCCGGAAGGACTGGCTGTAGATATGGAATCGGCTTCCATTGCCCAGGTGTGCTACCTCTATCAGGTTCCTTTTATCAGTTTCCGCATCATTAGTGACACTCCAGGAGCCGACAAGCATTTTGAACAATACCAGAATTTCTGGGGGGAAATGGCCGACCGTTCTTTCCACGTCACTGAAACTTTCCTGAAAGCATTACCCAACAAACTATAATCGCTTTATGAAAAAGATACCAAGCTTTACAGTAGACCATATTCGTTTGCAACGCGGTATTTTCGTGTCACGCAAAGATGAAGTTGGAGGTGAAATCGTCACTACCTTCGATATTCGTATGAAAGAGCCTAACCGTGAACCGGCCTTAGGTCCTGCAGCCATCCATACCATTGAACACCTGGCAGCTACTTTCCTGCGCAATCATCCGGTATGGGCCGACAAGATTATCTATTGGGGACCAATGGGTTGCCTGACCGGAAACTACCTGATAGTAAAAGGTGACCTGCAATCCAAAGACATTGCTCCACTGATGACAGAAACTTTCCGCTTCATCGCCGATTATGAAGGTGAAGTGCCGGGAGCCAGTGCAAAAGACTGTGGAAATTATCTGATGATGAACCTTCCCATGGCCAAATGGGAAGCAGCCAAGTTCCTGCATGAGGTGCTGGAACAGCTCACCGAAGAAAACTTAAACTATCCGGCTTCCCTGTAAAACCACATCACCTATTCCAGAAACACGAACAGGCTATCACCTTATCAGATGCCGGAAAACAAAGCGTGCCGGCAGGCGCTTTTCAGACAGCCTGCCGGCACGCTTTCAGTACTTCTTAGGCAGTACCGTAGTACTTCCCTAGCAGTACTCCAGTACTTTCAAGGAAGTACCGCAGTACTGCTTAAGGAGGATTACTCAGCCTTCAATACCACTTCCGTTCCTTTCAAAAGAGGAGAAGTCAGTTTCACACGAATCTCACCTTTCTCACCTGTAGTCTGGATATAAGCCAGCAAACGTCCGTGAAAAGCACGGTGGTGATTATCTGTATAATCACTCATATCTCCGTTATTTGAACCTTCCAGTCCCAACAAGCGTGCCGGACCTTCAATCTGACAAGTTACGTCGTTATCGCCTAATTTTACGATAGTACCTTGTTCATCCACCACTTCGATTGTCACATGTGCAGTAGCCTTATCCGGCGACAAGACTTCCTTATCCACAGTAGCCCGCAAGGCGTATGGACGTCCTGAGGTCTTGATTGCATAAGATGAAAGCACCTTTCCAGTTGCATCACAACCTTCTGCACGCAATTCTCCATCCTGATAAGGAATATCCCAATAAATGATACCACTCTTATCATCGTAAGGCTTCATCTGACCCACTTCTTTTCCGTTCAGCAACAAACGAGCCTGCGGTGCATTGGTATAACAAACCACCCGAATCAACTGACCCGGTTCGTAGTTCCACAAATCCCATGCATCCATTGATACCCAGTCGTGCTTAGGATACGTACCAACATAAGTCACAGGTTTTTCACTCCAAAGCGAAGCACGGAAGTATCCACGGGGTTTAGGGAAGCTGCCAAAGTCCAGCAAACCAGTATACAAACCTCTGGAAGGCCATCTGCCTGATTCACCCAAATAGTCTGTACCCGTCCAGAGGAACTGTCCGAAAATAAACTCCTTGTCGCGTACTGCATGCCAAGCCTCAATTCCCACACCGGTTTCACTACCGTAAATCACACGGTCAGGATAAGTAGCATGATCTTCGTCATAACGGTTTTCCGTATAATTATATCCTACTACATCTACTGCTTCAGGATACTCTGTCTGATTCGACATCACCACTCCGGCCAATGCACCGGTAACAGGACGTGAAGTGTCCACCGCACGAACACAGGCAGCCAGACGCTTCGCAATCTTACCGATACGCATGGCATCCGGGGCATCAGGCTTGTATCCACCGAACATAGGCTGATTAATGGTTGTGCCATCCAAAATAGGGTGAGAATAAGGATCGTTCGGATAGTCTACCTCATTACCGATGCTCCACAAGAATATACAAGGGTGATTCCGGTCACGACGCACCATATCCGTCACATCGCGTTCAATCCATTCCTCAAAGAAATCAAATGTTCCGTCATAGCTTGGTTCACCGACATTCCATCCCTTTATCCATTTCCGTTTCGGGAATTCCCATTCATCCGAAGCTTCATCCATCACCAGGAAGCCCATTCGGTCACATAAATCATACAATACCGGTGCCTGCGGATTATGGCTCATACGGATGGCATTCACACCAATCTCTTTCAGGTTTCTCAGACGACGCTCCCATACTTCAGGAGGAACTACCGCACCCAGCACACCTGCATCATGATGCAGACATACTCCTTTCACCTTCATCCACTTTCCGTTCAAGGCAAATCCCTTGTTGGCATCAAACTTCAATGTACGGAGACCTACATTCGTCGAACTGCCATCTATCCGTTTCCCGTCACAAAGCAACTCTGTCTTCAGCGTGTACAGATAAGGTGCATCCAGATTCCAGCGGCGAGGCTTCTTCACCTTCAGTGATATTGTTTCTTTCGCAATACCCTCAGCTTTATCTGCCACTTTCTTACGGCCTTGTGCTACCAACGCACCTTCTGCATCATAAAGTGCCGCAGAAACCTCCAATGCACCAGCAGCCTTCACATGTTTTTCGACTTCCATATCAACTGCCACTACCGCCTGCTTATCGGTCAGCGAAGTAGCGTGCCAGCCTATTCCCCATTGAGCAAAATGAATATCCGGGGCGGAAATCATCCACACATCCCGGTAAATTCCGGAACCGGTGTACCAGCGTGAATCGGCATAACGGCTATGGTCAATACGGACTGCCAGCACGTTATTTCCTTCCTTCAGGTAGGGAGTCATGTCATACATAAAAGATATGTATCCGTTCGGACGTTTACCGAGCAAGTGACCGTTCAAATAAACCTCGCTGCGGTTATATGCTCCCTCAAAATAGATGTAGTGGCGCGCAGCCTTATCGGTAACCTGAAAATGTTTCCGATACCAGCCTATCCCCCCCGGCAAATAACCGGTACAGCTTGCCAGGGAAGGAGAAAGCTGTCCTTCTACCGACCAGTCGTGCGGCAAATCAAGTTTTCGCCACTTACTATCGTCATACGATACGGAAGTGCTCAGACTATCGTCCGACAAACTGAACAACCAATTCTCATTAAATTTTTTGGCTTCGCCAAAAGATACTTGGGCTTGCACTACAGTACATACCAACAGCCCCAAAAGAATAATAAAAAATGCCTTGTTCTTCATATAACTTTTTTATTTTAGTTCATAGACTACTGTTGTTACACTCTCTGCATCTAATACGACAGAGTCTTCAGTTTCTAAAACCTTCTCAACCAATTGTTTATTTGCAGAAGTTGTATAAGTTTTTATAGACTTAAGCTCTCCAGGCCAATTTTGACGTGTCTCGTTTAAGCGTACTCCCTTACTTGATAAGTTTGTATACACAGCTACGATACAATCCTGCTGTGGTGAGATCCAAGCAGAACCAAAGAAGCTCATGGACTCATTTAAAGTAGCAGAAATTCGTTGATAATCAGGACGAATAAAACGGCTATAGTTTCCTAATACCCACAAAGTGGCAGTAGCATTAAAACTTCCCTCTTCTTCCAGATTATCCACACTTTCTTTATCTCCAGCCCATCCCTTCGGCGTCAGTGAAATCAACAGGAAACGGTTTTTCTGTCCCCATCGTGAAACATCCATAGCTACCCAATAATTCCAAGATGTTACATTGGCAACTGTCAGGTCATTATGAATCACCTTAGACATATACAAAGCAATATCCATTTCCGAGGCTGCATCATATCCCACAAACTCTGACGAACTATAATTATCTCCCAGCATGCTCCACTCACTTTGCCAAACTTCCACGCCATACTGTGTAGCAGCCTCTGCTACTTTCTTACGTACCTCACGCATTCCATCCCATGTTCCATCTGTCCAGTAGCTATGTCCACAAATTAAGTTTTTCACATGCGATAAATCACCCACATAAGCAGATGATGAGGTAGAAAAGAATGCAGAAAGCACATTACTACGATTTGCATCGTCTTTCACCTTGTAAAGATACTCCCAATCTCCTGATTCTCCTAATAAAATATTAGTAGAAAGTCCTTTTTGAGTCAGTTGCGAATCAAGTTCTCTTGCAAGCTTAGCAATCTCTTCATTCTTCCATCCGCTACCTTCCTGACCATTTCCATCCCAATTATATTGAGGTTCATTAACCGGAGAAATATGGCTGACAGAGAAGCCTTCATCCACATAATGTTTGGCGACCTCTGCCATATAAGCAGCAAAATCATCATAACAATCCGCTTTCAGGTTTGCACTACCTCCATTCTGAGAAAATCCTTTGCCATTCAGAGTGTACTGTACTGGAGGAGTATTACTAAAAAGCACATAATTATTGACACCAAATTCTTTTGCACGACTCATGAAATAACGCTGTCCCTCACAATGTGTCCAGTCTAATGACAAATTATCTGTCAAATAAGACTCCGCACGTCGAGATTTGTCCACAATTCCACTTTCATCTCCTTGTTCCGTACTTCCTCCTCCCAAATTCACACGCCACATAGAAAGCCCGATTCCCTTAGGCTGTCCATCTACAATCTCCGAAGAAAATAAAAGTTCAGAAATACGATCACGGCCACTGGTCCAATACTTTCCAATATACGCAGGCGTCCAGCAATCAGATGCACCAAATCCCACCATTTTCTGGAATGTCTGTCCAGCATCAATTGTTACCCTTTTCTCTACGCTGACAATCTCTCCTGAATCACCTCCATCCTCAGGATTTTCTGGGGTATTGTCACTGCATGCAGTCAGAGCTAACAAACCTAATATTATTGAATATCCTTTCATAACCTTGATTTTTTAAACAAGAATGCCATTCAGAAGAACATACACATTCCTCTGAATGGCATATAACCTAAATTACTTATTTATTATTAATTCCAGTTCGGGTTTTGTTCTATTGAACCGTTAGACATAGTCACTTCATACAAAGGAATTGGGAAAAGAAGGTCACGATCTTCACGGAATGACTTACCCTTATCGCTTGCTTCACCCTGATTGTCCCACTCCATTGCATCACGAGTAGCAGGATCTGTATTCCATTTTACAAATGAACCGTTTTCACCCATCAGATTTGCAATTACCGGTTTACCGTTATCATCCTTCCAACGACGGATATCGTACAAACGATTCTGTTCGAAAGCCAACTCCAAACGACGTTCGTTACGAATTGCATGACGAAGTTCATTTCCAGTTACGCTTACAGAAGCAAGTCCTGCACGATTACGTACTCTGTTCAATGCAGCCTGAGCATGAGTATCATCATTCAATTCATTACAAGCCTCCGCATACATCAATAACACATCTGCATAACGCAAAATACGATGATTAAGCGGGCTCTTATCCGTATTATAAACTTCAGGACGATCGTTCAAAGGAAGGTAATATTTACGAATAATACGAGCTGACTTGTGACCTGAAGGATCAATTACCAAACTGTTCTCTGGCAGATTATATTTCTCTACACAGTCATCATATACAGATATGTCCTTATTGTCATTCAGAATTTTAGCGAAATTCTCTTCTGTTTCACCTTTAATTTCTGTACAGCCAGTCTTAATGATAGTCCATTCACGGCGTTCATCATCTTCACTATAAGCTGCCTCTAAATTGGCAGTAGGCTGACACCATGCCCATCCATCACCCAAAGCAGCACCACAGCTACGGGCACCTGTTATAGTAGAAAGCGAACCTCCTACAGCCAATGTAGCATGATATTCATATTGTACCTCAAAAAGGCTTTCCACACTATTGTCGAAGTCTTTATCCCATACATCACCAAAGTTAGGAAGCAAATCATACTCTGTAGTCTGTGCGTCTTCACCGGTATAACCAGATTCAGGAATCAACTTCTGTAATACATCGCGGGCTTCTGTCCATTTTTCCTGATACAGATAAACCTTACCCAGCAAACCAAGTGCTGCTCCACTTGTAGCACGGCCCATATCAGCATCCGCATATTCACTACGCTTCGGCAATACCTCAGCAGCAGCAATCAAATCCTCCTCAATAAATTTATAAGTATCTTCCAATGAGGCACGGGTTATACCCTGAATCTCTTCCGGCATCTTGAACTCTGTAATCAAAGGTACACCTCCAAAGTTTCTGGCCAGTTCAAAATAGAAATATCCACGCAAGAAGCGAGCTTCTGCTACCAAGCGTGCCTGCAGTTCTTTGTCTTCCAGTTCAGCACTGCTGATACGGTCAATAGCGACATTACAGCGCAGAATACCTTTATAACGATATTGCCAGAAGTTGGAAATAGGACCATTACTTGCTCCATTACCTTGGTAATGTGCCAATGAAATATAATCACTCTGACTCTGTGTAGTATTTCCCATCCAGGCATCGTCACTACACATTTCCGACAAAAGCCAAACAGTATTAATGTTCCACCATCCGCCACAGGTAATATCCTGATAGCAGCCTGTTATATAAGCCTCGCACTCATCAGCCGTAGTAAAATAAGTATCAAGGTTTTGCTGGCCTCGTACTTCTTCTGTCAAGAAATCCTCACAAGAAGTAAAAGTCAGAGAGCCAAACAATGTCAATATTGCTAATAGCTGTTTCATAGTTATTCAAGAATTAAAATTTAAAGTCTATACCAAACAAGAATGTACGTGGATTCGGATAAGCAATGTTATCAATACCAGTTTCAATAACACTACCATTTGCATTTAACATAGGACGCTCCGGATCCATACCAGAATAACCGGTAATGGTAAACGGATTCTGTGCTGAGAATGAAATACGCAAGTTTGCTCCTCCTACCCACTGCTTAGGCAATGTATATCCAATCTGAAGCAATTTACAACGCAGATAAGAACCGTCTTCTACATAGAAGCTAGACACACGCTGATAGTTCAGGTTCAAATCATTGTATGACAAACGCGGAATATCATAGCTTGTACCTTCTCCATCCCAAGCTTTATTTAACGTACCAGCCCATACATTCTGTCCATTGGCGCCAGAATAGTATCCTTTTGTTGTATTAAATATATCATTGCCAATTGTACCATAGAAATTAGCTGCAAAATCAATGTTCTTATACGCGAATCCTAAGTTCAAACCTACCATCAAATCAGGATAAGGATTACCAATATAAGTCTTATCATTTGCGTCCAGATTACCATCATGGTTCAAATCTTTAAAACGAATATCTCCAGGCTGGGCATTGGGCTGAATCAAATTTCCATGCTCGTCAGTATGTGCATACACTTCCTCCCAATTCTGGAACAAACCATCTGCCACATATCCATAGAAACGAGAAATCAAACCTCCATCTTCATTACAAATAATCTGATCACTGTTAAATCCACCTGTATAAATCGGTCCATCACCAGAGAATTTAATGGCCTTATTACGTACAGAAGACAAGTTCAAACCGATATTGTAAGAGAAATCACCTTTCTGATCACGCCAATCAATTCCAAGTTCCCATCCATACGCCTTCATGCTACCTACATTCATCCATACTGTACTATTCCAGTTAGGATAACCAATGGCAAAAATATTCTGCTTTTCATAAAGCATATCTTTTGACTTCTTCTGGAAATATTCAAAAGTGACACCTAAACGAGAGTCAAGGAATGACATATCCAATCCTACGTTCCAGTCTTCTACAGTTTCCCATTTCAGCTGGTCATTACCTACAGTAGAGATATAATAACCATTTGCCAATGTAGGAGAAGTTCCAAAATAATACTGAGTCTGATCCAGCAAAGTCAAAGTAGCGTTATTGTCAATGTTCTGGTTACCTACGCGACCCCAACCTCCACGAACTTTCAAGTCGCTAAAAAGAGACTGGTCTTGCATAAACTCTTCACTGGTCACACGCCAAGAAGCAGAAACTGACGGGAACAATGCGTATTTATTTCCTGATGGGAAACGAGATGAACCATCGGCACGTAATGAAGCTGAAATGTAATACCGGTTCGCATAATTGTACATTACACGTCCCAAGAAAGAAACCATTGAGTTAAATGTAGTTTCACCATAAGCCTCTGCATTGTCTGCATTACCTGCATTGACTTCCTGCATCTGATCCATATTGCTTGGCAAGTCACGACGCAGCGCTTTTGTATTATACCATGCATAACGTTCTGCCGTAAAACCTGCCATCACATTCAAATTATGCTTCTCGGCAAAAGTATCTGCATAAGTAATTGTATTGGTCCAGTTCCAATCTAACCATTCCTGTGACTGGCGAGAAATTTCATTCAAATCTGTCTTTTCCAGTGGATCCAGACTAAACTCCGGAGTAAAGCTATCCGAACGACGGAAATGCGCATTTGTTCCGAACTGCGTACGTAAAGTCAACTTCTGAATCGGATTTACCTGCAAATAAGCATTCAAGATTGCCCCCATTTCGCGTGAGTTACTGTTTGAACGGGCGATTGAAGCTGCCGGATTCCAAACCTGGTTGTTATAAGAGCGTTGATAATTATTATACTCATTATCTACCCACTCTGATTCAGGCTTGAACACCGGAGTAGTCGGGTCCATACCCATAGCTGAAGAGAACTGGTCGGGAGTATCTTCCCAAGACTCCATACGAGGAGCTATGTCCACGCCCATCTTTACGTATTTATTAAAAGTATATTCTGTGTTCAAACGAATATTTATCTTGTCCCAATAACCTACATCAAACTGAGAATTGTTACGATAGTAACCTAAACTAAAGTTATATACTAATTTGTCTGTTCCGCCTGCTACACTAAGCGCATAGTTCTGAACCAAGGCAGTCTTGTTCACTACAGTATCCCACCAATCGGTTCCACCCGGATTTGTAGTAGCTCCTGTATCATTCCAGTTAGAAGTAGCACCATCATTCGTATAACGCTTGTTGTACACCTCTTTATATTCACTGGCATTTGCCATATTAGGTTTCGCGATAGTCTGGAAACCCACAGAAGTTGTAAAGTTAATATTGGCCTTTCCTGCCTTACCTTTTTTCGTTGTAATCAAGATGACACCATTAGAAGCACGAGTACCATAAATAGCTGCCGCAGAAGCATCTTTCAAGACTTCCATTGATTCAATATCATTACTATTCAAGAAGTTGATATTATCACCTACTGGCATACCATCTACTACATAGAGCGGATTACTACCATTTACAGTAGTAACACCACGAATCAATACTTTAGGAGTAGTACCCGGTCCACCACCGCTTGCTACTTGCACACCATTTACCTTACCCTGCAAAGCATCCATGGCATTACCCGTCACAGTCTGTGTAATCTCTTCTCCTTTCACTGTAGAAATGGAGCTTGTCAAATCACTCTTTTTCACTGTACCATAACCGATAACAACCACCTCTTCCAGTAATTCTGTAGACTCTTTTAACTCTACATTAATAACAGTTTTTCCATTTACAGGAATTTCCTGTGTGTCAAATCCGATAGAAGAAAAGACAAGTACGGCGTTTGAAGAAACGTTTGTCAATATATAATCACCATCCAGTCCGGTAATAGAACCGTTTCCGGTACCTTTGACTTGTACTGTAGCACCGATCATAGGCTCTTTATCAGACGCTGAAGTTACCGTTCCTTTTACGGTAAGGGTCTGTGCATAGCTACATAATGAAAGTAGCAATAGACACACAATTAATAATTGTTTTTTCATGTTCTATGATTATTGGTTAATTAATTTGCAGGGACAATTTTACCTCTACCAAGATGAGCATCAAACTCAAATCGATAATTTCCTCCATTCACAATAACAGGCTTCATCCAATTATCTTGTACGGAAGAGCCATCTTCCCATTTCATATTTGTTCCTTCCCAATTAGGATTTACATCATTTTTCTTACTGAAATATCCAAATTTTTCGATTTCTGTAGAATTATCACATCTCCATTCTACATGATCCCACCAGCCTCCAGGATGGTAGTTAGAAATAATAAAGTTCATTTCTTCTCCAGAAGAAAGTGTCCACGTTCCTTCTGATGGATAGTAGAACAGATGAGGATTATTGGAATCTTGAACAAACAAGTGAGCTCCAGCATCTTGCGGCGAGCTTCCCCAACCGATATAGAAATCAATCATTTCAGAGCCATTTTCCCAGACATCAAAACACGGCTTTCCATATTCATATTTTATTGGACTAGTCGCCTCATCCACAGAATAAGTCTTTATGTTATAAGTAGATTCTTGTATATTGATATCAATCTCATAATACACATTAGGCGTATCCAATACTATAGGTTTAGCAAGCTTCGGATCGCTCGTCAGTTTATTAGAATCTTTAGGATCCAAGCCAAAACAAACCGGATTAAAACTAGTTTTCTGGGGAAGGAAGAAAATCTCTGTCCCTGCAGCTTTGTTATAATAACGAGCCTTGTATTGATATTCTCCTACATGGTTAATTACCATAGGTACACCAAATACATCGCTATTCAATTCTGCCTCAGTTGCTACATCGGCCAAATACATTTTCTCAAAATCGATTATATCTGTAACAGAGATCGTGCATTTAACGGTATCTGTTCTTCCTGCATAATCAGTAACTGCAATTGTTGTCGGATAATCTTTCTTTTCCGCAGGTAACTCAATTCTCCAATTATACTCAAAAGAAGGAATACTATCAATATCTATAACCAAATCACTATATCCCGCTGCACCTTCTATATTCAGATATAGAGATTTTAAGGCACGATCATCTGTCATTTGAAGTTTCATCTCATAAGGATCAACAGCTCCATCTCTCAACAACATTGTCACAAAACTACCATCCTGCGGTGCCAGAGCAAATACAGGATCTGTAAAATCTCCATCCATGGTAATCAGTACATCTTGGGATGTTTCTCTTCCGCCGACATCCACAACTGTCACTTTTACTGTAAACTGTTCTCCAACCTCATCCTTTGAAATGCTAAATTTATAGCTTAAATCATAGGAAGTTTGGGGTTCACCATAGATTTCTATTAAATCAATAGTCTTGTTCAAATACAAATCTGCACATTCCAATTTAATGGCAGAAATTCCATCTGCATCTGTAAGGGTTCCTTCAATTGTGAAGTCATGGCCCGCACCACTCTGAATATGGTTCGTTTTTAACACAGCAACAGGTGATTCTCCATCTACATCCGAATATCCATTATCATCGCTACATCCTGTTACAAAGACCCCTGTGGCAAAAAGCGCACAGAGCAAAGAAACTTTTAAGAATCTTGTCCTCATAATTATTAGTATTTATGATTAAACATTATATTTTCGATTTCAAAAATACTTAACCTTATTATCAATTAAGAAAAAACATCATGCAATGACCGAGCACAAATCATTCATTGTATGATTTACATCCCTTTAATTCAATAAATATTACTATTTTTGAATCTACCAAAATGAACAATATGAAATATCTTTTTACTTTTTTCCTTTGTATACAGATTCTTTCCAGCTATGGCCAGCAGTATACAATTAAAAAGCTTGGATTAGAGAAAAAGCTATCCAACAGTTATATCATTGACATTACAGAAGACAAAAACGGATATCTTTGGTTTGCAACTGAAGACGGACTCAATAAGTTAGAAGGTGGATTATTCAGTTCCTATTATAAAAAAGATAATAGTAGATCACTTAATCTGACAGGAAACGAGTTGAACTGCCTGTTAGATGACCCTCAAGACCCAGTGTTATGGATTGGTACCCAGCGTGCTGGATTAAATGCATTCAATTATCAAACCAATCAACAAACTGTTTTCTTACATGATGAAAACAATCCATATAGTATTGCCACAAATGACGTAACAGATCTGGCAGTTGCAGCAGATGGTAATTTATGGGTTGCAACTTATTGGAGAGGAATAGAATATCTAGATAAAAAAACCGGAAAATTTACACACTACAACCAGCAAACAGTTCCAGGTCTTCCAAGTAATACCGTTTGGACTCTGGTAGACGACCACAAGGGGAACTTATACATAGGTCATGCACAACACGGAATGAGTATTCTCTCGATTAAAACCAAGAAGATCAAAAACTTTACTTATAACAAACTGGACGATACAACAATACCAAGCAATAATGTCCAATGCATATTCAAAGACAATACTGGAAATCTATGGATTGGTACAGAAAAAGGATTAGCCCTATATAATCCAGAAACAGAGCACTTCATTAGAATAGGAGAACAAGAATCTCCTCTTACGCACCGAATATACGACATCCAACAATTCAATGAAAATGAATTATGGGTAGCCACTGAATTTGGAGGAATTGCCATTATCAATCTTTCCAAGAGTTTGTTTAATACAGCCGAAAGCATACATTATATCCAGGCTGGAGATAATGAATATTACTTAAATAATTCAACAGTACGCTGTCTGTACCAAGACTCACATCAAAATATCTGGGCTGGAACATGGGGAGGAGGTGTCAATTTTCTTAGTTCCAATACCACTCTGTTTAAATCGTTCAGTTATTCACAAAATTCATCTGAAAGTAACCTAAGTTCTCATATTGCCAGCGCTGTATGCCTTGACAAGCAGAACAATTTATGGGTTGGTACAGATGGAGGAGGAATTAATGTAATAAAAGCAGGGAAAAGAACAGCCACTTACACCAAAAATGCCGGAAAACTTAGTGGCAACTCCATACAGACAGCCTTATGCGATAAACAAGGTAATTTATGGTTTGGTATATTTAATGGAGGAATTATGTTTTATGATACGCACAAACAAACATTTCACCAGATTTTTCCAGAAGAGTATGCTACTCAAGACGTCCGTTCACTTTATGAAGACAAAGAAGGCATTATCTGGGTAGGAACCAGTAATGGCGTATTCCAAATAGAAAGAAATAGTAAAAAGATTCGTCAACATACACATATTCCAGATAATCTTGTACGCACTGTCATTAAAGACAAAAAAGGACAAATATGGGTTGGAAGCTTTGGAAGCGGAATCTTCCTGTATTCTTCAAACTGGAAACCATTAAAAAGCTTTAACACCTATCTTAGCTTCCCGTCTAACACTATCAATCAGATTTTTGAAGACTCAAAAGGTTATATATGGGCTGCTACAGGAGAAGGATTAGTACAATTTGAAAACAAAACTCCCTGGAAATACAAAGTCTACCAGCGTAATGAAGGATTAGCCAATACCTTTATTTGGGCTATCGAAGAAGACGAAAACCAGAACATCTGGTTCAGCACGAATCAAGGAATCAGCTGTTTTGTCCGAAATGAAGGAAATATCTATAATTACGATTTCAGAGACAATATTCCGATGGCAAGTTTTATTGGAAGAAGTGCCTGTAAAGACAGAAATGGAGTTATGTATTTCGGATCAACCAACGGACTTTGCTATTTTACTCCCAGCTATATTCTGGAAAAACGACAAGCTCCCAAAGCCATTATTGGAAAAATAACGGTTTTTGAACCTCTCATCGCCGAGAATAGCAATGAAACAGAAATTCCTTTAATTAACAAAGAGAGTGTACGGTTAAAACACCTGCAAAACAATTTCAATATTTCATTCAATATACAGGATTACTCGCTGAATGAAAGAGTGGAGTATGCCTATATGTTAAAAGGGCTGGAGAACGCATGGTATACGGTAAAAGAGCCCAATAACGTCACATTCCGTAACCTACCACCCGGAAAATACGAGTTCTTAATTAAGACCCGTATCCGCAATCAGGAATGGTCAAACGAAATATCATCCATTGAAATTATTATTGCTCCCCCATTATGGCTTTCCTGGTGGGCAAAATTGCTTTATGTATTCTGTGCTGTAGGACTTCTTTTCATTGGACTATGGGCGTACAAACGTAAACTGAACCTGGAGTATCTGTACGAATCAGAAAAGAAAAGCCACGAACAAGAACAAGAACTCAATGATGAACGTCTGCGTTTCTATACCAATATCACCCACGAACTACGCACGCCATTGACATTGATTTTGGGACCACTGGAAGACTTGGTGAAAAGCAATACACTTTCCAGCAAAGATCACCATCGAATCTCTGTCATCCATCAAAGTGCCGTACGACTATTGAATCTGATAAACCAGATATTAGATTTCCGAAAAACAGAAACACAAAATAAGAAGCTTTGTGTCACAAAGGGGAATCTAACCAACGTAATCTATGAAACCGGACTGAAATACAAAGAACTAAATAACAAACCAGAGATTCAGGTCCTGATAGAAGCAGAAGATGAAAATATGGTATTGTTTTTTGACAAAGAGATCATCACTATGATTCTGGACAACCTGATTTCCAATGCAATAAAATACACAGAAAAAGGATATATCCGTATCCGCGCTGAATGGATTACAGAAAATGGTATACGATATGCACAACTTTCTGTAGAAGATACCGGATATGGAATCGGACAAGAAGCACTGACACATATCTTCGAGCGCTATTACCAGGAAAGTGGAGAACATCAAGCTTCTGGAACAGGTATCGGCCTGGCCTTGGTAAAGAATTTAGTAAAATTACATGAAGGAGATATTCAAGTAAAAAGTTTGCCCGACATCGGCACTACATTCTACCTACGCTTGCTGGCTGAAAACACCTATCCTCAAGCATTACACGGAGAAGATATGCATGCCGGAAAGCAAGACGTCAAAGAAAAGTACATTGAAAAGCTGGAAATCAGCGACCCAGACAGAAATGCGCGTCCTATCATTTTAGTGGTAGAAGACAATGCCGATATACGCGACTACATTGCAGACTCATTTACAGATT
This sequence comes from Phocaeicola plebeius DSM 17135, assembly GCF_000187895.1. GTDB lineage: Bacteria > Bacteroidota > Bacteroidia > Bacteroidales > Bacteroidaceae > Phocaeicola > Phocaeicola plebeius. The sequence goes on from NZ_DS990122.1 coordinate 184,973, forward strand.
TATATGAGGTAAAAACAGCAGCCAACGGTAAGGAAGGACTACAAATAGCCACAGAATGTATCCCTGATATTGTAGTCAGCGACATCATGATGCCAGTAATGAATGGAATCATGATGTGTCAGAAACTGAAAGCAGACATGCGTACCAGTCACATTCCGGTTATTCTGCTGACAGCAAAAGACAGTATCACCGACAAAGAAGAAGGCTATCAGGCCGGAGCGGATTCCTATCTGACAAAACCCTTCAGCGCCAGCCTGCTGCAAAGTCGCATCAGCAACCTACTGACACAAAGGAGATTATTATCAGAACGGTTTGCCATCCGTCCTGAAAAACCGGAAAAACAAAGTATGGAGAAAAAAAGAGCTATTATTACAGAATCTATGAACAAACTGGACAAGGCATTCATGGACAAGATTACGAATGCCATTACCGAAAGCCTAGCCACCTCAGAAAACGTAGATATTACCGTACTTTCCAATGTGATGTGCATGAGCAGTTCTACCCTCTATCGCAAGGTAAAAGCACTTACCGGTATGTCAACCAATGAATACATCCGGAAAATTAAAATGCAACTTGCCGAAAAGTATCTGCTGGAAGGAAAATATTCGATTTCAGAAATCGCATTTAAGGTAGGAATCAATAGTAGCGTATATTTCCGTCAATGCTTCAAGGAGGAATTCGGAATGTCTGCTTCTGAGTATTTAAAGCAATTGACAGGACAATCCATTGATGAAAAAACTGATGAAAAATAGGCCGTAAACCACATTAAAAAAGCGGCTGCTTTCACGAGGAAAACAGCCGCTTTCAAACATTATATCAGATCTCTATTTTATTCTGCTTCACCAGCCTGTTTCGGCATCTTATGACCCATTGTCAGGTAAGCTACCGGAGCAGCTACGAACAATGAAGATAACGTACCGATTACTACACCCAAAATCATAGCGAATGCAAAGCTGCGGATGCTGTCACCACCAAGGATGAAGATACTCAGCAACACAATCAACGTACTCAAAGAAGTGTTGATGGTACGAGCCAAAGTTGTGTTCAACGAATCATTGAACAGCTGTGTACGGTCGCGTTTTGGATACAAACCGATAAACTCACGTACACGGTCGAAGATTACCACCTTATCATTGATAGAGTAACCGATTGCAGTCAAGATAGCACCAATGAATGTCTGGTCGATTTCCAAAGAGAACGGCATCCATCCATAGCACAAAGAGTATGCACCGATAATCAATACGGTATCCACCATCAATGCTACTGTAGCACCAATACTGAAGGCGATGTTGTTGAAACGAATCAAGATATACAGACCGATAGCAATCAAAGCCAATACAACTGACCATACAGCTGAAGTCTTAATATCGTCGGCGATGCTAGGACCTACCTTCTGAGAACTGATGATAGAACCTCCGGCACGATTATCACGGTCGATAAAGATTTCCAGTGTAGTACCTTCACCCAACAGATTACCTTCTTTCAATGCATTGTAAAGGAACTCTTCAATTTCTGCATCGATTGTAGGAGAATCTTCATTGATACGGTAGTTGGTAGTCACACGGATTGTCTTACCGTCTGTACCCAAAGCAATAGCCTGTACGTTTGCATCACCCACTTTCGGCTGCAGCAAGCTACGTACTGTTTCAGGCTGTACAACCTGTTCGAACTGAACTACGAAGTTACGTCCACCGGTGAAGTCGATACTCTGTGCAAGACCACGTACAAAGAATGAAATGATACATACTACAATGATAACTCCCCAGATAGTGAACGAGCGTTTCGTAATACCCATGAAGTTATAGTGTACATTCTGCATCAGGTTCTTTGAAATACCTGTAGTGAATGTCAGGTTCAACCACTTGTCCTTATTCATGAAGTGTTCGTAAACCAGACGAGTCAAGAACACAGCTGAGAAGAATGAGCAGAGGATACCGATAATCAAGGTAGTGGCAAAACCACGGATCGGACCAGTACCGAAGTTAAACAGGATGATACCTGTAATGATAGAAGTCAAGTTAGAGTCGAAGATAGCAGAGAATGCATTCTTGTAACCTTCAGCCAATGCCTGTTTGGTTCCCTTACCAGCACGGAGCTCTTCTTTCGTACGTTCGTAAATCAATACGTTCGCATCCACAGCCATACCCAGTGACAATACCATACCGGCGATACCAGACATGGTCAATGCAGCCTGGAATGAAGAAAGGATACCCAGTGTGAAGAAGAAGTTGATGAACAACGCACCGTTAGCCACCATACCCGGAATGAATCCGTACATCGCACACATATAAATCATCAGGACAATCAAAGCTACGATGAAAGATACGATACCCTGATTGATAGATTCCTGTCCCAAAGACGGACCTACGATGTCTTCCTGTACGATACGTGCAGGAGCCGGCATCTTACCTGACTTCAATACGTTAGCTAAGTCTTTTGTAACTTCCGGAGTAAAGTTACCGGTAATCTGTGAGTTACCACCAGTAATTTCAGAGTTTACACGCGGAGCACTGTACACATATCCATCCAATACGATAGCGATTTCCTTACCGATGTTCTTCTTGGTCAAGGCAGCCCAACGACGAGAACCTTCTGTATTCATAGACATGCTTACGCAAGGCTTATTGAACTGGTCGTATTCATCTTTTGCATCAGTTACTACATCACCTTCCAGCGGTGCACGACCGTTACGTTCTGTCGACTTGATAGCATACAATTCGAAGATACGTCCTGTCTTGTCCATATCCGAAGCTTTCACACCCCACATCAGTTTCAAGTCGCGCGGCATTACTTCCTTCACAGCTTTCATGTTCAAGATACGGTTTACATCAGCAGTATCCTTATAGTCAGCATAACCTACGATACAGCCTACACCGCTCTGATTCAACTGCAGTACAGCCAGCAACGGATGTTCTTTCTTCAGTTCTTCAATATTTGTATTAGAAGCAGTAGCAGTTTCGCCCTTCAATGCAGCAGCCAGACTGTCTTTTGCAGACACAGCAGAAGCCTCAGCTACAGCAGTTGTATCAGCTTCTACCATTGCAGAATCAGCAGGAGCATCTGCATTCAGCAGACCACGTGCACGGTTGTCAGCAGAAGCCAATACCGGAACGATGTCTTTTGCTTCAAATGTTTCCCAGAATTCCAGGTTAGCAGAACCCTGTAAAAGTTTTCTCACGCGTTCCGGTTCCTTGATACCCGGCAATTCCACCATGATACGGCCCATCTTGCCTTCCAGTGTCTGGATGTTCGGCTGAGCTACACCAAAACGGTCAATACGTGTACGCAAAACATTGAATGAGTTGTCAACAGCAGCACTCACCTCTTCACGTAATACTTTTTCTACTTCAGCGTCTGTACTACGGGTATTTACTTTATCCTTCAACTGCTGAGTTGCAAACAGTTCGGCAAGCTTGCCTTCCGGTGCCAGTTTCTTGTATTCTCTGATAAACAGCGTAATAAAGTCTTCCTGGCTGTTAATTTGCAATTTTGCAGCTTCTGCTACAGCTTTATTGAAAGCTTCATCCGGTTTGTTGTCGGCCAACGCCTTCACTACATCTGGTACAGAAACTTCCAGAATGACGTTCATACCACCTTTCAGGTCCAAACCCAACCCGATTTCCATCTCACGGCATTGTTTCAGCGTATAAATCCCCAACCACACCTTCTGATTCTGCATGGAATCCAGGTAATGTGCCGAACCTTTCGGGTCCTCAGCCGCCTTGTTCATCTGATAACGTGTAACGAATGAGAACGAAAGATAAAAAGCACACGCAAGGGTCAGTAATACCGCAAAAACCTTTACAAATCCTTTGTTTTGCATGTTACTTTAGTTTATTATATTTACTTTTAAAATTTGATACGTTTATTCAAGGTTGCAAATATAGTTTTTTTTTCATTTATATGCGGAAAGGATTGTAAATATTTAAGGCTTAGAGCCTAAAAAAGGGAGTACAGCTTGCAAAAATGAAGCTATACTCCCTCTTTTAGTTATACTCTGTACAGATTTTTCCTGCTATCCGGACATTTTATTTCAATCCGCGAGTCTTCAGCAACGCATCCAGGCTGGGCTCTGCCCCACGGAAGGTTACATACAGTTTCATCGGGTCGTCTGAACCACCTTTTTCCAAAATGTTCTTACGGAAAGAAGTTGCGGTAGCCTGGTCGAACAAGCCATGTTCCTTAAATGCTTCAAAGGCATCTGTATCCAGACGTTCAGCCCAGATATAGCTATAATAACCAGCTGCATAACCGCCCATGATGTGGTTGAAGTAAGTAGAACGATAGCGAGGTGCAATCTGCGGAATCAGTCCCAGTTTGTCCATCAACTGCTTTTCAAACTGAAGCACGTCGAATCCTTCCATCGTTGTCAGGCAGTGCATTTCCATATCCAGAATGGCAGCTGCCAACAGTTCTGTGGTCATAAAGCCCTGGTTGAACAATGCCTGATTTTCAATCTTGGCAATCAGAGAATCAGGGATAACCTCACGAGTCTGGTAATGTTTCGCATACATTTTCAGCACTTCAGGTTCTACAGCCCAATGCTCCATAATCTGTGAAGGAAGTTCCACGAAATCCTGAGCTACAGACGTACCAGACACACCTTTGTACTTACACTGAGTCAGCAATCCGTGCAATGCATGTCCAAACTCATGATACATGGTGCGTGCTTCATCGATTGTCAGCAGAGAAGGAAGGTCACCTGCCGGTTTGGTAAAGCTGGCCACATTATAAATCAACGGACGGACACCTTCCTGCTGCTCACGGAAGTTACTCATCCAGGCACCGCTCCGTTTGCTGGCACGAGGCATGTAGTCGCTATAGAACACGCCTAACAGTGAACCGTCAGCATCCTTCACAATGTAAGTCTTCACATCCTTATTATATACAGAAATAGAATCACAAGGAGTCAAAGTAATGCCATACAGTTTGTTGACTACCGTACACAGTCCATTGTGTACATCTTCCTGACTGAAATAAGGCTTGATGGCATCTTCATTCAAATCATATTTTTCCTGACGAAGCTTTTCAGCGTAATACCACCAGTCCCATGCTTCCAGTTTCTCACCTTTTCCTTCACGGTCCATAATTTTCTGCAACTCAGCAGCTTCTGCTTTGGCATTCTTGATAGAATATTCCCACAGGCCATACAGCAGGTCAAGTGCATTCTTCGGGTTCTTCGCCATGTTGTCAGCCAACTGATACTCTGCGAAATTGTTGAATCCCATCAGCTGTGCCTTTTCCAGACGAAGAGCAAGCACCTTTTTCAGCACTTCCTTGTTGTCATTGGCATTGCCACGGTTACCCAGGCTGGTATATGCCTGATAGATATTCTTTCTCAGTTCACGGTTCTGAGCATACTGGAGCAATGGAGTACGGCTGGATTCTTGCAAGGTAAATACCCATTTACCGTCTTTTCCATGTGCCTTGGCTTCCTGTGCAGCCCCAGCAATGACTGCATCCGGCAGACCGGCCAAATCTTCTTTCTTATCTACCACCAGCAGATAATCGTTGTTGTCGGCCAGCACATGATTACCGAACTCAATGGTCAGTGTAGAAAGCTGCTTGTTGATTTCACGCAGACGTTCCTGTTTCTGGGCATCCAGCCCTGCACCAGAGCGAACAAATTCTTTATAATATTTATCCAGCAAATAATGCTGTTCGGTGGTCAGCTGAATTTTTCCAGCCTCTTCCTGAGCATGAACGGCAGCCACCCTCTTATATAAATCCTGATTCAGGAAAATATTGTCGCTGTGTTCAGACAGCATCGGAGCAATCTTTGCTTCCAGCGCCATCATTTCGTCATTGGTATCTGCTTCTGTCAAAGCAAAGAACACACCGCTCACACGAGCCAGAATCTCCCCGCTGTTGTCCAGCGCCACAATCGTATTTTCGAAACTCGGTTCCTCCGGATTTTCCACAATAGCCTTAATTTCTTCATTCTGCTGTTCAATACCTTTCAGGAAAGCCGGCTCATAATGTTCCACCTTGATACGGTCAAAGTCAGGTGTTCCATAAGGGGTTTCAAACTCAGACAGGAACGGATTGCCCGTGTCTGCCGCCTGCTGCCCGCAGGCACATACCATACAACTCATAGCTGCTGCAAAAATTAAATTCTTCATCTTTTATTTATTATCAGGTTATAACTTCTCTACCAAACACCACAGCGGATAATGATCAGATGCCGAAATGGAATTGTCCACACGACATTTCAATACTCTAAATCCCTTGCTCACAAATAAATGGTCTATGCGGAAATACAGAAAATTCCGGTTATACGAGAATCCCGGCCCCCAACCGGCCTCACGATAAGCATCCGTCAGTCCTTTCCCAATGGTATGATGTGCATACGAAATTGGAGAATCATTAAAATCGCCGCATACCAGCAGATACTTACCCGACTGTCGAGAAATTACCTGTGCCACAGAATCGGCCTGAGGGGCACGAATAGCTACAGCATCGGCCAGTTTACGCAGAAGATATTTACTATCCGATTTTACCTTCTGTTCATTAGGCGATTTAAGCAAGCCCTCATAAAGTTCCTTGTCATGTGCATCTAGTTTATTTGATTCCAAATGATTACATACCAGTGACAGCGTATCTTCTTTCATCTTCAGCTGAAGCAAGAAGCTGGCATTATTGGCACTTACATACGGAATCCGCTTCACTGAGACAATAGGGAAACGTGACAAACAAACCATTCCGTTCTCATTGGAAGCCCTAAGCAGACACCGATAGGGATACATTGGGAAAACTTTTTTTGTTTTTTGCTCATCCCATAAATATTCTTGCAGACAAACCACATCCGCATCACTCTCCTGAATGTATCGTCGTAAAGGATACCCCTCCTCTTCCGTATCTCCCTGCATGTGCATCACATTATAAGTCAGGAACTTCATTACCTCGCCGTCTGCCTCATCCTCTCCATCTTTAAATGGAGTATATGTCAATACAGCTCCTCCTCCGAGCAACAAAAAAGCAAGAGGAAGACACGCTAACTTCCTGCAATGAAACAGCCACACTACTACAAAACCCAGCATGGCGAGTAAAAAGAAAGGAAAAAACAATCCTGCACAAGCAAATACCGGATGAGTTACCGGCGACACAAGTGGACTGTAGGCACAACATAAAAATCCTACCCCGACAATCAGGTTTGCCAGAATCAGCACACCTCTAAATGTATGTTTCCAAATACTCATTTCTTACTTGCATCAAATAAGCTTTTCTTCTCATCGTCTGTCAGACTGTTATAGCCCGACTTACGCAATTTGTCCAGAATCCGGTCAATTTCTGCCTCACGTTCCTTTTTCCGGGCATTGTATTCATAATCCGCCTGACGTCCTCCGTAGTGCACCTTCATCTTGGGCTTACGCTTCACCGGACGTCCCAAGCCTGCAAACCAGTCGCACACCAGGTTTATCCATTTCGTGGCATCATGACCGCTCTGCAATCCTGCAGCAAACCACCATCCGGCCAGTGCTCCACCCAGATGTGCAATGTGCCCGCCTGCATTCTCAGAAGTCATGAACAGCAAATCAAGCGCCACCATAAACAGAGCCACATATTTCAGGCGTACCGTACCGATAAACAGGAACTGTACCGGATAATTCGGTTCACGCACACTTACCGCCACCACAATGGCCAACACAGAAGCCGAAGCACCCAACAAATAGGAAGAATACACGACATCCTGAAAATAAGGAAACACATTATATGCCAGCATATAAAGCAAGCCGCCGCAAATACCTCCCAGAAAATAAAGTCCACGCAAGTGCTTCGACGAGAAAAAAGCCAGAAACAGACGACCGAACCAGAACAGCCACAGCATATTAAACAAGATGTGCAGCACACCGGCATGCATGAACATGTAAGTAATCAATGTCCAGGGTCTACGGATAAAAGTTTCCGTCCATGCCGGCAGTTCCAGATAATTCATCCACGGTGAAGCAAGCACATTGAATAAGGTCAGAAAAATCTGTACCAGTGTCACCACCAGAAACACCGCCACGTTCACATACACCAGACGCAGCACAATGTCTCCCTGCTGAAACTTTCTTTTCAAATCAGTAATAAATCCGTCCGCCGCCATTTTTCTTTCTCCAATAAACAATCAGTATCAAGCCGAACAACATACCTCCCAAATGAGCGAAATGGGCTACTCCGTCGTTGCTGCCCAGTCCTAAAAGCAACTCCAGCACGGCATATCCAATTACGAAATACTTCGCCTTGATAGGCATCGGTATCGGGAAAACAAACATCTGACTGTTAGGAAACAACATACCGAATGCCAGCAAAATGCCATACACCGCTCCCGAAGCACCTACGGTAGTCAACTGGTTCAGAAACGCATCCATAGGAATGATACCCAGTCCCGTGTTGACCGAATCGTAATTCGACCATACGGTCAGATACTCCACATACTGCACCACTTCCTGAATCAGACCGGCGCCAATACCACAAATCAGATAATACGTCAGGAAACGTTTAGGTCCCCATACCTGTTCCAGTACCCGTCCGAACATCCATACCGCAAACATATTAAAGAAGATATGCGAGAAATTGGCATGCATGAACATGTAAGTGATAAGCTGCCCCAGGTTAAAATCCGAAGCCAGGAAAAAGTGAAGCCCCAGCATATTCTCTATATCCACTCCGTATTTTCGGGCCACAAACATTCCGAAGAAACAGAGCACATTGATAATAAGCAGGTTTTTCGTTACTGTTGGAAGATTATTCATATTGTTAAATCATTGATTCAGTTACAAATGTACAACATAAAATCGGGTTTGAAGGAATATGTATCCTTAAATTTCATTGAACGTACGCACCGAGTCACGCAGCACCAGCAAGCTTTCCGGTCCCATATTGAACAGCAGGTCAATCACACTGAGATTAGGCAGAAAGCCCAGCTTCTGGTCAAACACCTGATAATAAGGCTTGGGAAAGAAGGCCTTGTCCGCCTCCCGATAATCCCGTTTGGGGTGAATCAGCTCCCGGAAATCATCGGCACACTCCACTTCCGGCATGTATTCCTCGGTAGGTATCAGGCGAGGTTCCATGTCAATCTGCCGGCACACCCACTCACACAGTTCCAGGTTAAAGTCAAACAGAAACTCATATTTTTGCTCAAAGAACCGGTGAAACTCATCCGCATAGTAATCAAAGAAAGGACTATGCTTGTAAGCGGCTACAAACGCATTCCAGTGCACATGCCGCCAGTTGCCATGGTCTGAAATACGTACGTCCTTCATCACACACTTCAAGTCGTCACTCTTTTCCGTCGGAATGGTCAGTACCAACGGCCCGTCGGCCGATGCAATCACACACCGGTTACGGTAAGTCTGCTTCATGTAGTGGTCATAACGCTCCACACGCACCGAAGGATAAGCAAAAAGTTTGGTATAATATTCTACGGGAGCCAGATAGGCCGACCCCAAAATCACTTCATTCTTCATTCTTTCTTAGTTTATGTCATTGCACCCGCTGCCAGAAGCGCCCCTTCCGCGAAGAGTACCAGATGCGCCAGGCCTTCCCTATCAGGTGGTCCTCCGGTACGAAGCCGAACAAGCGGGAGTCACAAATATTCACCGGATCATTGGAAGCCACCCAATAATAATCCTTGCTAAACGTATAAGTCTCCACGGGCTTTCCTTTCACATACAACGTATCACGGAGAATTTCCGCAGGCTGGTGTTCATGTGCCACAATCGTATTGCAGAGCAAAGTCACATTCCAGGGATACACCTTCACCGGAACGCCTTTTGCCGGAATCACATACGGATGCACTTCCGTACGGTTCTTTTCATCCAGCGGCACAAGCGGAATCCGCCCCTCCAGTTTCTGCGAAATCAAGTAATATTCATATTGGCTGAAACTCCGTATATACCCCCCGTCGGAAGTATATCCGGCCAGCGTATTTCCTTTGATACCCAGCACCGACAGCACGGTCAGCATCAAATCTTCCGAGGATACCGGATAAGCATACAGCGATTTAGCGTCCGGACTGAGCACCTCTCCGTCCACACAGTTCAGGTCGGCATCCAGCATCAGCGTATCTCCCGGCGTGCCGATACAGCGGCTGATAAACAGCTCTCTCCACTCTATTCCTTTCTCCACCTGCTGGGGATGAGGGTTATTGAACAAGAGAATATCCCCTTTCTCCGCGCGCGAAGATGCCAGCCGATGATAGCCGAAAAGCGAACAAAAAGGCAAACGCAGCCCGTAGCTCCACTTGTTGACCAGAATCCGTTCTCCCTGATAAAGAGAATTTTCCATCCCGGAAGAAGGAATTACACAAGTCGTCACAAGCAGGGTCCGCACCAGCCATACGGTCAACACCGTCAGGCCGGCCGCTCTCAACCACCACCATCCGGACTTTCCTTTGTTCATAGATTATTTAATGGAATCCACAAACTTAAACAGACGGTTCCAGCGAATCTTTCCGTCAAACCAGCCACGATCCTGATTCAGCGACAGCCAGATAAAAATAGGTTTACCCACAATGTGGTCTTCCGGCACAAACCCCCAGAAACGTGAGTCGGCCGAATTATGACGGTTGTCACCCATCATCCAGTAATAATCCATCTTGAAGGTGTATTTCGTCGTTTCCTGTCCGTTGATGTAGATTTTTCCGTCTTTCACCTCCAGGCTGTTGCCTTCGTAGTTCTTGATCGGACGTTCATACATCGGCAGGTTATCCAGTGTCAGGTCTATAGTAGCTCCCTTCTTCGGAATCCATATCGGACCGTAGTTATCTACTGTCCAGCCCGTCAGTTTGTTATCCGGATACAGTCCGCCGGCATCATCATCCGGCACGTTTTCAATGGCAGTCACCAAGTCCTTCCGTGCCAGCAAGGCAGCCTTCGCCTTTTCAGTCAACGGCATGTTATACACCGATTCCTCCGTATAATAAGCCATCAGGTCCTCCTGGCTGATGCCCAGCTCATGACATAAATCTTCCGGCAGCATACCCTTGGTATGCACCAGATAACGATACTGCACATTATCCGGCTCCTTGTTGGCCTTACCGTCCAGGTAAATAATCCGGTTCTTGATTTCCAGTGTCTGGCCCGGCATACCCACACAACGCTTCACGTAATTCTCTCTCCGGTCTACAGGGCGGGTAATCACCTCACCATACAGCTGCGGATTTTCGTCAATATACTTGCGTCCTACCGCGTAATAATAATCATACACATCCCGTTGCTGCTCCAGGTTCAGGCTGGCCAGGTCAATAGGTTGCGAAAGTTGCTTGCCGATGGCATAGCTCATGCGATAGATATCTTCTGCCGGATTGCCGGTAGCCACCGTATCCCCTGCCGGGAAGTTGAACACCACGATGTCATTCAGCTGCACCTCTCCCAGTCCGGCCACCCGTTTGTAGTCCCACTTCGGCCATTCCAGGTACGACTTGCAGTTGAACACCGGCAACGTATGCTGCGTCAGCGGCATGTGGAGCGGTGTCTGCGGAATACGAGCACCATAGCTCATCTTGCTTACAAACAGATAGTCGCCCACCAGCAGCGATTTCTCCAGCGACGAAGAAGGAATCACATAGTTCTGAAAGAAGTACAGATTCACAAAATAGACTGCTACCAGCGCAAACACGATGGCATCCACCCAGCCCATCACCGTCAGCACGGTCTTGTTGGTCGACTTCTTCCACCATGTCCAGGGAATCTTTTTGGAAATATATGCGTCAAAGATGAACGGAACCACTACCAGCCCCAGCCAGCTTTTCAACCAAATCAGAAAAATCAGGTAAAGCACCAGCACTATGCCGAACTTTATCCATTGTTTACGCGATGCCTGTATCATACTCAAAACTGAAATAAATCATTCATACCTAAGAAGCCCTGGTGCGCAGCCGTATATTCCGCAGCCAGCACCGCTCCCAATGCAAACCCCTTGCGGTTCTTTGCGTCGTGTGTAATCACGATAGAATCAGCCTCCGATTCATATTTGATGGTATGGATACCCGGCACTTCCCCTTCGCGGATGGCACTCACGGGCAATTCATCCGGTGCACAGTCGGTCGTACCCGTCACCGTACCGTCGGGAGCGGTCAGTGTGCCCATCACCCATTTCTGCTTGCGGTCCAGATTTTCCAGAATCCCTTCAGCCAGCGTAATGGCCGTACCACTCGGGGCATCCAGCTTGTGCACGTGGTGAGTTTCTACCATCGACACATCGTAGTTCGGGAACTGGTTCATAATCTTTGCCAGGTACTTGTTCACCGCCGCAAAGATAGCCACACCCAAGCTGAAGTTAGACGACCAGAACAACGTCTTACCTTCCTCCTGGCACAGACGGCGCATCTCTTCGCCATGCTCTCCCATCCATCCGGTGCTGCCCGATACCACTTTCACCCCATTCTTGAACGCCTCCAGACAGTTGCCGTAAGCCACTGAAGGAGCCGTAAATTCAATGGCCACATCGGCCGAGCGGAAAGCCTCCGAAGCAAAATCTTCCCGATTATTTATATCAATGATACTCACAATTTCATGACCTCTGGAAAGGGCAATTTTTTCAATTTCCTTTCCCATCTTTCCATATCCAATTAATGCAATTTTCATAATTCTGATGATAATTTTATTCGCAAAGATAGTGTTTTTCAGTATTAATCATTACATTTACCCAACATTTACAGCTCGTTAACATGGAACATCTACTCCAGTTTGTATGGAAGCACAAGCTTTTTCCGCTCACTCCGCTGCATACCACGCAAGGACAAACCGTGGAAGTCATTGACCCCGGACTCCCCAATCCCGATGCAGGACCCGACTTTTTCAATGCGAAAATCAAGATAGACGGCATTCTGTGGGTGGGAAATGTAGAAATCCACGTGCACGCTTCCGACTGGAAACGCCACCACCATCATCAGGACCGCGCCTACGACTCCGTAATTCTGCATGTGGCTTCCGACATCGATACCGAAACCTTCCGCACCGACGGCACACCCATCCCGCAAATGGAGCTGCACTATCCGCCCTATCTGTTAGACAACTACCGCGAGCTGATTGAAACCAGCCATTACCCAGCCTGCTACCGCCTCATCCCTCGTCTGCCCAAGCTCCTGCTCCACAGCTGGCTCTCCAGTCTGCAGACCGAACGTTTCGAACAGAAGACACAGCGCATCCAAGCCCAGCTAACCCAGAGCAAAGGCGACTGGGAACAAGCCTTTTTTCTCACATTAGCCCGCAATTTCGGTTTCGGCACCAACAGCGACGCCTTCGAGCAATGGGCACAGACCATTCCCTTGCAAGCCGTCAACAAGCACCGCGATAATCTTTTTCAGATAGAAGCCATTTTCTTCGGGCAGGCCGGCCTGTTGCAGGAACTCCCGTCCGACGACTATTCCGCTCAGCTGACCAAGGAATACGCCTACCTGGCCCACAAATTCGAGCTACAGCCTTCCGAACACCTGCGCTGGAAGATGCTCCGCATGCGTCCGGGTAATTTTCCACACGTGCGCATCGCCCAACTGGCCAACCTCTATCACCATTCCCAAGGGATGCTTTCCCAGCTCCTGCTGGCTCCTACCGTGAAAGAGCTGCGCGACCTGTTGCGGGGAGGTACCTCTCTCTACTGGCTCACTCACTACGTATTCGGTGAACCGTCGCCCGCCCGTCCGAAGACTCTCAGCGATGCTTCCATCGACCTGCTGATTATCAACACCGTGGTGCCTTTCCTTTATGCCTATGGCAAGCACAAAGGTGAAGAACGGCTCATCGAACGGGCTAGCAACCTGCTGGAACAACTGAAACCGGAAAATAATTACATCATCCGGCTGTGGAAAGAATGTGGTCTGCAAGCCGCCCATGCAGGCGACAGTCAGGCACTCATCCAGCTCAAAAAGAACTACTGCGACCCGAAGAAATGCCTGTTCTGCCGCATCGGATACGAATATTTCAAGAAAAAAGAAAGTTAAGAACCGGAGATTTACTCCCTTCACACACGACTCTTTTATTTCAATCAAAGTCAGTCTCTCAGTACTTCTTTGACAGTACTCCAGTACTTTCCTTGGAGTACTACAGTACTTTCATGGAAGTACTCCAGTACTACCAAGGAAGTACTGGAAGTAAATAAAGCTATATTTCTCAACATATTACAGAAATTTATAGAGAATCCTGCCATCCCTTTCGGGAAAAAATCATTTCCGTCCTGACAAAGGAATATAGACCGAACACTCCCAGCCTGAAAGTCGGTTACGCAAGAAAGGAGGCATATTGAACTTCCTTGTCATACCCCATTTGTATTGCACAGCCACTTCCATGAATCTGAAGTCATACGCCAATCTTGCAAATACCGGCAAGTCGAAGAAACTTTTGTCATAAAAATAAAAAGTAGGCTCCACTCCTACCGACAGATTCAATCCTCGAAACAGGTACCGTCCCACACTTCCAGCAAAAGATGCCGACCACAGATTACGGATTCCTTCCCCGCCCACATACGTCGTATGCACGTCAGAAGAAAGATAACGGAATCCATAGCTGTAGCGGCCATATCTTGCCGATAACGACAAGTCGAACAACCAGCTGGTGTCCGGACGATTCAGCCGCCAGCGGTAGCCGGCGCCCAAAGTAAAATCAGACCTCAAACGGGAGTTTGCCAAATCGAAAGGCGGCAATCCTTTCCCCGGTGAAGCCATCTGGTAGTTTACGGTATTTTTCCCTCCATAAAGTACCAGGCCTGAAGAACGGAGCATCTGTGCACGAACTGTCATCCATAAAAAGAAAAGGAATAAGAAAAAAGATAAGCGTTTCATACTGATTTCCAATTAGTGTTATTATTTTTAATCTGGTTTCTGTTTTATTTACTCCACAATTCATCATTCAGCGAAATAAACGGATGATTCTTTTTTATCGAATCCACTTGATATCCTACATTCAGCACCGCATGGTCAAAATCTGATCGTGTTTCAGATTCAGACATATCCATCCACTCCGTTTGCCGCAAGCAGCAACCACCTACCAATCCGAAACCGTTCTCCACATTGGTGTAAGTAGCCCGCATGGGAGCCAACTCCACATTACCCAGTTCATTATTCTTCTGCTCATTAAGTGATTTCAAATAACGGTAGAACTCTTCAGACAGACTATATAAATAAACCTTATATTGCTTTCTGTTTATAAAAGTTTCATCTTGAATAGAAGTCTTGTAATCAGGTATGTAAGTCATATTCAGGCGAAGTGTGTAATTCTTTCCCTGAATTTTCTCATCGCTCCAAAAATACAGATTCTGATAGTACGCATAGTTTCCCATAAAAATGTCATCCAAACCCGAAGAAGCATCCAACATCGGCTCATCACTCCAGTCCATATAAGCAGAAGACGGTTTGCCATAATGCACTTCCGAAGTCCCCTCTTTCCAATACTTTACCCTTTCTTTGACCGTTACCGCATAGTAATTTTCAGTTTTTGCATAATCGGTAAAATTTATCTGAAGCTGGAGCACATTCAACTCAGAGGATTTTCGTTCTATTTTGATAGCGTTTAAAGGGAAAGGAGCAGGAATAATGGTAAAGGCAGATACTGCTTTCACCCCTTCTACCGAAGCTGTAAGCCGGACACGGTCGCCCGTCTCATAGGACTGTACCACATAATAACTTTTGGCAGGGACTCCTGGCAATGAATCTTCTGCCCACCACAAAGGAACGGAACGGTCATTCACTTCCAGGCGGATATTCCTGCCCTTTAATCCATACATCCTCCTTCCTCTGTCATGAACCGGAAGACTGTGCGAAAGACGTACCACCGTAGTATCACCACTTCCAGGATAACTATATACCGTTAATTTAGGAACCTCTGAAATCTCATCCAAGTCAAAATGATACACACAAGATGACAACAGGCTGAAGGCTGCAAGTATTATTATGAGATTCTGTTTGTTTAAATGCATAAATACAATGTTTAGAAATTTGTTATAATCAATGACATTCCAATGCATGCCGATTCAGAAATTTAAGGTGTAGCTAAAAGAAGGAATTATCGGGAACAGTCCGATAGCCTTTCCTCTGAAACTTCCATCCACCTGCCGTTCTATCTTTGTATAAAAAGGATTCATACGGCAATAAGCATTATAGATACTCACATTCCAAATTCGCTCGAATCCCCGCTTGGTAGTCCGCCGGAAATTGATACCCACATCCAGCCGGTGGTAGGCAGGCAAAGTAATATTGTTAGGTTTTCCATACATCGGCTCTAAGTCCGACAACTGCGAGGTTCCAGGTAGGCAAGGATTTTCCACATACTGTGTAGGAACCGTCGCATGGTCACCACTACGATAAGTCCACGCTGCATATACATCCATTCGATGGCTGAATTTACGACGATAGACAAAATTCAGTTTATGACGATTATCAAACTTGCTGGGATACCAACCGGAATAGAAATCATCAAATTTTTGCTTGCTCCATGATAAAGTATAACCAGCCTGAAAGAGGTTCTGCTCATCATGATACACCAGCGATGTTTCCAACCCATACGATTTGCCGTCTCCCACCCGTACCACCTGTTCCCAGTTTCCGGCAGGCAATGTAAGACTGCCTCCCGCCTCGTACTCCAACATTCGGTTGGTAGTACGGAAATAGCTTTCCACCTCCAGGCGCAACCTCCACGGAAGTTCCATGTACACACCACCTGCCACCTGTCGCGAATGCATAGGACGTATACGGGAGGTAGAAGGAACCCAACAATCGGTCGGCAAGTTTAAATAAGAATTGGATAACTGGTGCACAAACTGACTCATCTCGGTATAGGAAACTTTTAAAGTGGTACGACTGAACAGACGGTAACTTGCCGATATTCTCGGCTCCAGCGAATGATATACTGCTCCCGAAACTTGATACATGGTATAACGTCCCCCCAAGTTTATCCGCAGCTTTCGGGTCAGCCTCATATCGTCTTCCGCATAAAAAGAGAATTCATTCCCCTTGTAATGGCTCTCTACTGATGACAATAACGTATCCGTCATTTCCTCCGTACCTCTTATATCCTGTGATAGCGTATGCTGCGGACAATAGATATGATACAAGTAATCGCTTCCGAAGCGAACATGATGACTCGCCGTAGGAAGGTAATGAAAATCCATGCGAAAACCTACGTCATCAATAGTAGAATAACTGTCCCTCTGCATCCGGTCTACAGAATATTCTTTATCATCTTCCCCTTTATAAAAACTATCATCTGACCTGAAGTCATATTTAGACAGATTACGGGCATATACCAAAGAAAAGTTACCGGTCAGTTTATGATTGAACTGATTATTCCATGACAACGCGGCAGAAAGATTTCCCCATCTGATATGATATTCATCCGTGGTCTGTTCTTTCTCTTGATGGAGCAGATTTCCTGACGGGAAAAGCTGTTTATCCTTCATTTTAAACAAATCTCTTCCAGAATACACACTAAAAGAAAGCCTGCTCTCATTGGAAAACCGATGTGTGATTTTCGCATTTATATCATGAAAAGCATAACGGGCATTGATATCTTCTTCGGGAAAGAAACGATTGGCAATCCGCAAAGCAGGAGCAGAAAGCACGTCCAACCAACTCCGGCGCATACCGAACACAAAAGAAGTTTTTTCCTTTATGACAGGCCCTTCGAAACGTAGCCTTCCGTCCAGCAGCCCCAACGAGACCATACCATGAAACTCCTTTAAGTCCCCCTCCTTCATACGGACATCTGTCACAGACGAAAGCCTCCCTCCGTAACGTGCCGGGAAACCACTCTTGTAAAAATCCACGTTCTTCACTATATCCGTATTAAATGCAGAAAACAATCCTCCAAAATGATTCACCTGATAGAGAGGCATGCCGTCCAATAAGAATAAGTTTTCATCATTCTTCCCCCCGTGTACATAAAGCCCGGAGAGCAGTTCCGTGCCAGCAGATACTCCGGGAAGCTGCTGAATTGCCTTGACTAAATCCGGTGAACTGAACAGTGAGAATTCCGTATTCAACTGTTCTGAAGTCAACGAAATCTTTCCAGTCTGAGTTGTAAAAAGAGAAGTATTCAAATCGGCTGTTACCACTACCCCTTCCAATGCAGTGGAACTTTCCTTCAAATAAATAGTACCAGAATAATCTGAACGCAAGTCCAATTCTTTCACCACCTCTTCATAACCTACATAAGAGAAACGCAAAGTATGCTTTCCTTCCGGTAATGTCAAACTAAAAAAACCATGTTCATCCGTTAAGGTACCGATATGCATATTCTGATCATACACCGTGACATTAAGGAGTGATTCCCCATTATCCTGACACACGTGTCCTGAGAAAGTATACCGGCTCGATTTAAACAACAAAACATAGCTGCCTTTTATCTCCCATTTGATTCCGGTTCCGGAAAAGACTGTTTGCAGATTCTCCTTCAATGACTTACCAGAAGAAAAAATGCCAGATAACCGTATCATTTCCAAAGAAGAATCATAGACGAAATTCACATGATACAAGTCTTGCATTCGTACGATTGCTTTCTTCAATTCTGAAGTTTCAGAACAAGGATGTCCCCCTAAACATAAACAGACAGCCGCCACAGTCCACAAGGTACTCATCATACTTGCTTTTTAATATGCACTTTTAATACTTTTTCTATTATCTCGATGATTTCGTCCAGACTGTGTGCATCGAAATTGGCTGTCAACCGTTTGTCTGTCCGGTCAGCTACCAGCTTTACCCCATAATAACGGGAAAGCTCTGCAAGTACTTTCGGAAGAGGAGTATTCTCAAATACAAAACTTCCTTTCTTTACAGAATCCGGACGATGGACGATTTGCGGAACATGCTGACCTTTTACCACTTGTGCCTCCATTCCAGCCAGAAGTTCTACACCTTCCGACTGACCTTGTACAGAAAACCGTACTTTTCCCGATTCCACCTGAACCCATGCGGTATCCGCACGGCTTTCATCCATCACGAAACAAGTACCCAACACTTGAACTTCAGCCAACTTTCCTATTACTTTAAACGGACGAGTACAATCTCTTTTTATCATAAAACCAACTTTCCCCGTCAATTTCACTTCACGACATACATCTGCATAATCCTTTGTACGGAAACAAATAGAAGAATAGGGATATACCGTAACGACCGAACTGTCCGGCAACTGGTACTTTACTGCATGTTCGTATGCTGCCAATTCTGTCCACTGCTTCTCAGGAGATATACCCACCCAGACAATAAACGCCAGCAATATAGCCGCAGCCAGCCCAGATAAAAACAGGAAATACCGGTTCTTTCCGCCTGCCCTTCCAACCACTCCATGCTTTTCCTTGAAAACTTCCAAAGCCTGCCGTGTGTCCAATTTATTCTTTTGATAGTGCCTCAACACAAAACGAAGGCATTTTTCTTCTAATTCATTCATGTTTCTGGTGATATTATACATTCAACCCTGTGACAATAGAAACCCCAAAAATCACTACGTGAAAACACTGAATTTTAGTTAAAGAGAAACATATACACTTTATATGCCCCCTCACGTATCAAACGAAATGCCTTCTGAATATGACTGTCGACTGTATGAACCGAAATATGAAACTTTTCAGCAATCTCCTGATACTTCAGGCCATCCCGTTTATGCAAAAGAAAGACCTCACGGCAACGCTCAGGCAAGGCATCTATGGCAGTCCACATTCGCGCCTCCATCACACTCCGTTCCTCCACCTCCTCATCCAACAAGGTTTCTTCTAATTCAGTAAATGAGACTCCCGATTTGAACAGATTTTCCTGACTCAAATAATCCAAGCTACGGTTCTTAACCATCACATACAAATAAGCCTTCATATTACTTACCTCACAAGACTTTTCATTATTCATTTTCTCCCACAAAGACGAAAAGCAATCCTGCACAATATCTTTGGCCATCTCTACGTCCTGTACATAATGTGTTGCATACAAACACAAAGGTCTATAATAAAACTTGAATAACTCATCTATATTTAATCTGTCTCTTCCCATGTGCAAATCGATTTCTATTTCAAATAGAGACAGATGAAAATACCAAAATCACCATCCTACTTCTGTAAAAAAAGTTAAGTCTTTTCAGTTCTTCATACCTCTCACCGCAACGCCTCTTCCACTGCCCGCAGATACCCGTCCAGGCGATTGCTCTTCAAGATAGCCTTCCGCTGTTTCTTGTCCAGCTCAGGCAACAGGTACTCCCAGCAGGTCTTCAGCTTGGCCAGCAGCTGCGCCTCTCCGCCCTCTATCACCCGATGATAATACAGATACATCTGCCGGTGCATCTGCGCTACCCGTGCCTTCAATCCGCCATCGGACAATTCTCCTTCACGGAAAGCCAGTGCCAGTGCCGGATTCGCCAGCAGCCCGCGACCCAGCATCACCCCTTTCAGCCGGGGAAACGCTTCCAGTACCTCCCGGATGTCGGCCACCGTCAGCAAATCACCGTTGTACACCAGCGGCCGCTCACACGCCTCATAGAAGGCACGGAACGTCTCCCGGTCCACCGTCCCCTTGTACTGCTGCTTCCCGATGCGCGGATGAAGCGTCACCTGCGTCACACACGAACGGTTGAGTAACGGCACGAGCGCCTTCCACTCCTCCGCATCCTGACCGCCTAACCTCATCTTCACCGAAAAGCGAACCTCCGGAAACACCTTCATCGTCTCCAACAACGCCTCCACCTTCTCCGGAGAAGACAAGATACCCGCTCCCTTCCCACGACGTACAATCAGCGGAAACGGGCAGCCCATGTTCACATCTATCTCCCGATAGCCCTGCGAGGCCAAAAAGTCCGTCAGCACCTTCAGCTCCTCCGGCTCCGAGGCAATCACTTGCGGAACCAGCCGGGACACCGTGTTCTCTTCAGGCGACACGTCGCGCCTGTCCTTGTTACGAATCTCCCCCTTCTCCAACCGGACAAAAGGAGTATAATACGCGTCCACACCTCCCAGGCACTGCGCATGTGCATTGCGCCACGCCACTTCCGTAAAGCCCTGCAAAGGGGCTGCATAAATTACTGGTACATTCTCTTTCATATCCCGCAAATATAGGAATAATTCGCTATCTTTGTGAAAATACATAAACTTCACTCTCATGGAGAAATACATCTTTGAACTGAAAATGAAGGTCCGCGACTATGAATGCGACCTGCAGGGAATCGTCAACAATGCCAATTACCAGCACTATATCGAGCACACCCGCCACGAGTTTCTCTCCTCCGTCGGCGTCAGCTTCGCACAGCTTCACCAGCAGGGCATCGACCCCGTGGTAGCCCGCCTGAACATGGCTTTCAAAACCCCGCTGACCAGCGGCGACGAGTTCATCTCCCGTCTGGCACTCCGCAAGGAAGGTATCAAATACGTCTTTGTGCAGGACATCTACCGCCTGCCCGACCTGAAACCCGTCATCAAATCGACCGTAGAAACCGTGTGCGTAGTCAACGGGCGCCTGAGCGACAGCGCCCTCTTCAATGAAATCTTTGCTCCCTACCTGAACCAATGAACGAAAAAGAACTCCTCTGCCGCATGGCCCTTCCCCTTCTGCCCGGCATCGGTCTGGTAGGAGCCCGCCACCTGATTCAGGCTGCCGGAAGTGCGACCATGCTTTTCGAACACGCCCGCGAGCTACCGGCCCTTCTTCCCGGAGTCACTCCGAAGGTAGCTACCGCCTTTCAGCATACGGAAGTATTCCGTCTGTGCGAAGCCGAGCTCTCGTTTGCCCAGAAGCACCAGATTCAGTGCCTGACCGAAGACGACGAAACCTATCCATCCCGCCTCCGCGAATGTCCCGATGCCCCGCTCGTCTTGTTCTACAAAGGCTCGGCCAACCTGAACAGCCGGCACATCCTGAGCATCGTAGGCACACGCAATGCCACCGACTACGGCAAAGGCCTCTGCCAACGTTTCATGCAGGAACTCAGCGCCCTGCTTCCCGACGTGCTGATAGTGAGCGGACTGGCTTACGGCATCGACATCCATGCCCACCGCGAGGCACTGACCCACGGATTCGACACCGTGGGTGTACTGGCTCACGGTCTGGACCGCATCTACCCAGCCGTACACCGCCGCACCGCTACCGAGATGCTGACACAAGGCGGACTGCTCACCGAGTTCATGAGCGGCACCAACCCCGACCGGCAAAACTTCGTGAAGCGCAACCGCATCGTAGCCGGCATCAGCGACGCTACCCTCGTGGTAGAGTCCGGCCCCAAAGGAGGCTCCCTCATTACCGCCGAGATAGCCGAAAGCTACCAGCGCGACTGCTTCGCCTTTCCGGGCCGCGTAGGCGATACCTACTCCACCGGCTGCAACCTGCTGATACAAAAAAACCGCGCTGCCTTGATACAGAGCGCGGAAGATGTGGTAAAAGCCATGAACTGGGACCATGTACCCGTTTCCCCTCAGGTAGTCCAGCGCCAGCTGTTCCCGGAGCTGACACCCGAAGAAGAACAAGTCATCACCCATTTACAGAAGCATCCCGACGGGATACAAATCAATACGTTGGTAGTAGAAAGCAACATCGCCATCAACCGCATGACCAGCCTGCTGTTCAACTTAGAGATGAAAGGCGTGGTCCGCGCACTGGCAGGAGGAGTCTACAAGCTGGCCTGAACCCTACACAAAAGCGCAAAAAATAACCCGTCACTGATACAAAAGTATCAATGACGGGCCTTTTATTAATCTACCAATATCGGACTAGGATTCTTTCGCGGAGCTTTCCGCACATTCACCATCGAAGGATACGACACCCTTGACCGTCCGTCACGCAGTTCGTCAAAATCAACATCTTTCGCACAAAACTCCTCAAAGTCAAATGTCTCTTTTGCCTTCCGCATAATATTCTCCACGATAATCTGACGAGAAATCGCATTGAAATACCGACGGTTGTCATCCATGGCACTAATAGCCTCCGAGCGCCATATTCCAAATTCATAAGTAGCACCTCCCTCATAAAAATCCACTTTAGGGAAACGCGAATCACCTATCATGTGTTTCCAATATACAACATCCGTTTCTCCGTTCACATCAGCAGTCACGTTCAGCCCCATCGGGTATTCCCAATAATGTGATGAATAATAATTCTCATAATATGTTTTTCCACTTTCCTCAGTAAAATACTCATCCGCCAGACGGCCAAAAGCATGTCCGCCATATTCATGCAGGAAAGTATTTTTCCAGTCTCCTATGCTGACTCCCAACTCTTCATCCGACGAGTACTGCCAAAGACCTTCCGTGGTAGGCACAATGGTATAAGCCTTTCCCGAAGACCACGACCAGCAGATACCTCCATACCGGGAGTCATTCACCAGCAAACAAACCGGCACGTCATCCACCGTCACGCTTCCATTCACGATGTCAGGACAATAAGTCTCAAGAAACGTACTTACCGTATTCTCATTAGCTCCCATATCACTATAGTCATCCCGCCATCCGGAATTAAAATACGTATCCTTTTGTACCCCCGTAGAGTGGTTATCCGCTCCCTTCTCTTTCGACAAGGCCGGAATGATATACACATTAAAATAATCGCGGTAAGTCTTGTAAGGCTCCACAGTAAATAAAAAATCCAGCGCTTCCCGAGCCCGTCTTTCAAACAAGCCACCTTCCAGCAAGTCATCCGCCGTATATCCGTCTCCTGTCACTACCATAGTCACCGGATTTTCCGTACGCATACGCTGGTATACAATTACGTCCCCCGTATTATACACCTTGTCGGCCACCTGTTCTCCTCCCTGAATCACCACCGTCTCATCCCAAGGAATCGGATTTACCGTCACCACTTCCAGTTCCTTCTTGTCGCTTGCATCTACCGTCACCACATAACTTGTACCCATCTGCATCTCCAGTGTCACCTTAATAATCCTCTTCGTACCATCATCCAGTGAAAGAATAATCTCCTTCTCCGTCAGATACTGCGGTGGCAGAATCAGAGAAAACAAATTCTCATCCTGTTTATACGCCTGAAGTATTTTTTCTCCATCATATTCAGCAAATGCCTCATCATACATAAGATTCGCCCCATATAAAGGCTGCGCACTTATACTCATTGTTACCACTTTCCAGTCCACATGCTCCATCCCCTGCAATTTCACAGAAAGCATAGACAGCCTATGCTTCATCGGAATAGATACCGGTGCCCCCGTCCGGGAAGAAGTCGTTTTTCCCATCATAAAATCACTTCCATAAAAATTCTTCTCTTCCCGCTGGTCCAAATGTACCGTATGATAATACATCGGCCATTGCACCATCTGCTTCACATTCGGAGTATACGCATAAATATCAAATGAATTATCATCCGAAAGCCATGACAAAGCCGTAATCGGTGCCCAGGCCGCATCGGCTCCATACTGAAACTGCGACTCAAAATCAGCCTTCCATTCCGTACCGTCGAACGAAGCCGTCTGTATATAGCCCGATTCATACTGCTGCGGCCATCCTCTTTCCGGCATCACTATCAGTGCCAGCGAATCCCCTTGGGAGAAACTAAGATGACCATTTTCTTCTATCAGACGCCCTTTCTCCAGGCCTCCTTCTACATACGGACTAATCCTCAAGATAGTATTCACCGGTTCCCCATTATCCATCTCCTCTTGTGTACAACCAGCCATTCCAAGCCCCCACACAAGCAAGCTGCTATATATTATCGTTTTTACTTTCATCTTTCCAACATTTTCAATTAATAATACCTGAACGGCAAAACTCTACTCCAATAAGTCCTCAGGCTTGTATACGGGAAACTAACTTCGTACGTCGTCTCATCCAGAAAAGAAAGCTGAAATTCCCGCCCTTCTTCCCACTGAAAATACAGTGTAGAAGTAAATGCCCTGAGCGTTCCACTACTGATATGAGTCTGCCACCACTCCACACGCTCTTTTTTCAAATTCGAATCCATATAAAAGAATTCATAAAAGAACCAGCTCAACTCATCAAGTGTAGGAATAAACCATCCTCCCCCCAGCGAAGCACAATAATTAAAGCCAGGGAAGTCCGACAAGTCACCAAACTGCATCCTCATTTCCAGCATATTATTACTTCCTGTATTCTCAGTCCAGTTTATACTTTGCAGAGCATTCTGTTTACTATCCATTACTTCACCATATCTCTCCGGCACAATCATCTGATACATATCCTCAGGAGGAATCCCCACCACCAGTCCGGGTTCACTGCCCTTCCGCAAACGCACCACATACCCCTGCACATTATCCGCATCCGGCCACGGGTCACCCATCTGGTATTTCTCCATTTCGGCAGTATGTTGTTCCTCCTGCCAGTCTTCGATAGGCATCTGGCTATCCAGCACCAGCGAAGGAGCATCAGAGATCTGCAATGTGAACTGATACACCTTTCCCGCCTCAAACAAGCAAGTAAAATCCTTGCTGAAACTTTTATCTCCCCACTGGAAAGTCAGAAACTCCATATCCTCATACTGCTGCGGAGAAATCCGGCACACATACGTTTCATCATCCCAGCTATCAGGCACTTCCATGCGATAGGGAGCCAGCCAGCGAGGGTTTTCCTTCAGCGACACCTCTCCGGTCAGACAATCCAGCCATCCGTCGGCATACGATTTGACACGCAGATTATCTATACACTTATCCTTTCCCGAAAATTCATTGTCTATTCTAACATGAAAGACCAGCGCAGAAGTCAGATGACGCATTTCTGCCGTCTGAGGTGCTCCGAGTTCCCCCTTTGTCAACGTTGTTTTTCCCCACAAGAACTCCGAGTTCCGGCATCCCTCACCCGTCTGGTCTGCTTCTACCTGCAAAGACAACAATTCCTTCCCAGCTTCCAGACGATAAGGATAATAACCAATCATCTCCACCCGGCTACCCGCTTCATTCGAAAGCCAGTAAAGTGCAGCTTCCGACTTCCATTCTCCCGACTCATACACCAGCCGGGTATTATAGTTATCCGTACTATTTTCCTCACCACCCCCTTCAGGAAGAATAAACACCCCCATTTCATCTCCTTCACGGAACAAATTCCCCTCCAGTTCGCCAGGCACCGATACATTGAAAGCCATCTGTGTGCGGCTTCCCTCCGAAGCATCCGGTGTAATATCTTCATTACGGGTACAAGCTCCCAGCACAGACAGCAGCACACCCGCCAGTAAAATCATATATTTCATAGCTTCTCAGATCTTTATTCTACATTCAGTTAAAAGGAAAAGTAAAATCACCTCCCGGTTCCCAGTCCGTTATCCGGACCTCCCCCAGAACCAGTTTCTCCAGTGTAGCCGACACATAACACGCCAGCTCCAGCCTCTTTCCTGCCAGCAGTTCCATGTCATCTCCCAGTCTGATTTCACGTATCATGGCCGGTGCATCCTCCCCTTCACGGAGATCTTTCATTTCCAGACGGAAAACCGTTCCAGCACTCAACGATTGTGGGAACAATATCCACGAAGCCGTCTTGTTGCCTTCCTCCCCCTGAAGGTAAGCCACAACCTCGGCACCCTCTGTATAAGGTGTTACTGATCCGGTGTTCAAGTCAAGCATCGCCTCCGAAGCTCCCCCTTCCAGCGACACACCCAAAAGACGATAAATCTGTGCATCATACGTAAGCTGCAAAGAAACACACCCATTCAAAGGCCTCATCCCTACCGACAAGATTCCCTCCTCACCGGGCAGCACATCCGAAACAGCCCCATAATACGCACACTGCGGAACTGCAACCGACTGATCCGTCCCCACAGACAACTTCCAGGCAGAAGGAGTATCCTCCGGCAACACATTCCGGTAAGGCAGATACGCATACGCATTGACAGCCGTATCCGGGTCCTTCCACCAGGCCGGCCTTACAAAATTCCAGCTTCCATCCTTCCAGGTCACCTCCATATTGTCCACCTGATTGCCCGTCAGACTCACCAGTTTTCCGTCACCCTCTGCCGTACGGTTCACCACAAAGAGCCCTATACCTGCATCAGTCTCTCCCAATCCGTCAGGTAAGAATACCATAGGCACCTGCAGGTCAATAGAAGCCTGCATCACTTTCACTTCCTCCGTCTTATCCAGCGAGCGGAAACGAATCACCCCTTCCCGCTGTACGCCCGAAGTATTAGCTTCCACGGTAACATGCACTTCTGCATCCCCATCTCCCGAAACCATATCCATCGTACCCCAGTCCATGTCAGCCATTTCCGCAGTCCATTCCGCATCCGACCGCACACTTATGTTCAAGGTCTCCCCTTCAGGTCTGCACTCCAGCACATCCGGAGATACCACAAAAGTATATTCCTTATCAGGATCCTCTTCATCCGGTTGCTCACCTCCGGGCTGTTCTTCTCCCGGCTGTTTGCCAGGTTCCTCATCTGGTGAAGAGCCACATGCCGTCCATCCCATTGTCAATACAGCCCACAGGCCTATCAAATAAAATCGTTTCATAGCCCCTCCTTTCATTCTGTTTTTCCAGCTTGAGTAATAGAAACCTCCATCACAGGCAACACACCTTTATGAAAAAGTCTGACCACGCAACTGCGTGACACCGCCGATTCATTAGCCGCCACCTCGATAGAAAAATTACCGGAAGCATCCGGTTCCAGGTTCACAAGCTGCACCCAACCCGTCACATCCGTCTCTTTATATTCAACCTCATAAGTCAACCCGGTGTATTCTCCCAGAATCCAATACTGATAGCCCGATAAAGAAGTAGCCTCCCAGGACAGATTATTCCGTACCTCCGTAAGAGCCACCGCACTCTGATACACCGTAATCTCTTTTTTTACCGACCCTGCCGTCAGCCATAATTTCCCTTTTCGGTCCTGAGTAGTCAGATTCTCCTGAATACCAAAATGAAAACGGCCATCTTCAAACTTATAGTCAAACCAGTCGTCCCCCTCACTCTTTTCTATCTTAATGTCCAGGTTCGAAGTAAAAGGATCAGCTTCATAGGCATTTACATTCACCCCATTCAAAAAAGCCGCGAAATAATCATACGTAATAGAAAGTTCACGAAAATAAGAGTACACCGAATCATACGGAAGCGTCAGGAAAGCAGGAAAATCCTTCTGATAATCCAGCACATACTCTTTCCCCTCCTCCAGAGTTAAAGGAGCATTCAGCTTATAGCCATACGCCTCATAGCCATTCTCACCAAACACCAGATAGCGCATCAAAGTCCCCGCCTCCAGCGTTTGAGGATAAACGATAGCCTCTGCCGTACGAGCCTGTGCGTCATAATACATTTTCACCTCCATCCGGTTGTCCGTACTCAGTGCCACCTCACCCGTATTCAGGTTCACCGTGCCGTGATTCTTCACCTGACGCAAGAACACCATGGGCTCCGAAGTCATAGGAGCCCCTTCCACCGTCACGTCCATATTGATTTTCACCTTGCTAAACCGGTGTTTCATCGGCAAAGGTACCCCCTCCGGATACGAGTCAGCAGTCACATCGTCCACCTTTCCCCACAGAAAATCCGATTTCCGCAGCGAATCCAACGAAGACTGGTCGGACGGCAAATCCACCGCCAGACGTGTCAAATCCTGGCTCTCAGATAAAGAAAAATAAGGATAATAAGCCACCACATCCATCGGAACGGTATTATCTTCCCAGTAGAACTCATACGGGCTCTCCCATACCTCTTGTTCACTCTCATACCAGTAAGGAATATTCCACATAGAATACCCCTCTTCTGCCCCATCCTTCGACATAAAGATGCCAATCACATCATTCTGTCTGAATCCGTTTTCCATAGCCGCCCGGCTACACACTTCAGGAAGGAAGACCACAGGCCTCCTGCTGCCGTCAGCGGCCGACTGCATTTCCGGTTCGTTCTTTGCACACGCTCCCAGTATTACAGCCACCGCCACGGTAAGAAAAATCCCCGTTTTCATTTTATTCTTTAATATTGGTATGCCCTAAAGATATAAATTTTATGATTTATTACCAATAAATTCACAAAACTTATTTCTGTATTGTTATGCTGTCCATGCTTCTCGGTTCTACCCAATTTCAAAGGAAATGTTTCAAAATAAAAAATGGGAACTTATAATCTATAAGTCACAACATAAAAAATCTCCAACTTTAACCATATAATTTAAAATAAACTAAGGCTAAAGTAGGAGATTTTTACCTTAATATTCCATTTTGAGCGGTCTCTACCTCCGCAACTTTATAAGAATTTATTGTTTTACTAAGGTAATTAGCGGAACCTGACTACCCACCGGATGATCAACCAAATCATTAAATGTCGTCACAGCTTGATAAATATCAGAGCGATTCGTGGGCGAAGCATAATATATTGTAAGCTGTTCATCCATCGTAAAATCATATTCCGAACGTAATGTGAGTCGATAAGTAGCAATACCGTTTTGAACCGATTTAACCACCAAATCGCCTACACGAGTACCATTTTTACGTTCCAAAACGATAAAGGAGCTTTCACTTAAATTACTGCCATCACTCAATTGAAGAGTTCCCGTGATAGGTTCATTACCAAACGATGCTGACGCCGGTATAAACAAAGCCTGACTTTCATCTGCCGTACTAATAGTTACAGTTTCAGCACTCGCAATACGCTTAGTTTGAAAATACAAAGTTCCACGTTTATCTAATTGAAATTTCTTAGGCACAGTGAAATAATATCCTCCAACCGTCGGTGTTAGCCAACTACTATTAGGAGCATCTTCCACAGGCTCAAGGTTATTCGTGCGAATCAAGAATTTCACGTCAGTAGAATCTACAGCAGCATTAGGGATAGTAAAATGTATGTTTGCAGGCTGACCAATTCCGTACTTCACATTATCAATCTCAGGCGTATCATCTACAATATGGAAATTACTGAAAGTAAAACGATTCGGATCAGAAACCAACTCTACTGCAGCAGACTTATACCAATAAGATGCATCAGTATTATATCCCCCTTCATTATCTATCGAAAAGCGAACTAAATCCTCTACATGAGGCGTATTAGTCAGAAAATGAAGTGTAAGAGTTGAAGCATCAGGGGTGGTAATCCAATAGTAATTAACAATACTATTTTCTGTTGGTTTACCTTCATTCATATATAAATTACGCTCATTTGGATAGTTCACGAAATCAGGTATCAGCGAAGTCGTTGCCATACGCATGACTGTCCCTTTTTTAGGCGTTGATTGAGCATCATTTTCCTTAAAATTCAATTTGATCTCTACCGCGCGATTCACTGTAGGTGCTAAAGAATCCTTCAAAAATCCAGGATTATCCTCAGATGCTCCCTCAAGTTCAATACGACGACTGTTTTCTTCACTTTCCTGAAAAAGCACAATTTTTTCTTCATCCTTGAAATTATCAGCCTCAACAAACACATGAGTGTGCTTAATATTGTTCTCTGCGTATTCACAGTCTTCTACAGTTCCCGTTGGATCATTACCCGCAGTTACATTTAACGTAAAGAACAGTTCCTGAATACCAGAACTATTCGCTGTATAAACAAACTTATATCCCCAGTCTGTATGACGATTCGTTATGTTACCATCTTCATCTTCTATCTCATAATCACAATCTTCAGAAACAATAGGAAGCTGCACCCCCAATTTGCTATTCGCATTCATCTTATTAGTTGCAATTTTAATCGTGACAGGGAAAAGCTCCTCCGGATAATTTTCAGGAATTACAAAAGTCATTGACATTCTTTCGCCTTTCACCATCGGAACTCCAGTAGACACCCACACAGGTTTAAACTCAAAAGGTTTCATCAGATAAATTTTTATTTGGCGGGTAAACACTCCGGCCCGCAACAAAAGTGTACCAATTACCGGATTTTCCTTCGGTTGCGACAAATTCATTGTAATTGTATATGTATTGGTATTGTCTATATGACCCAATTGAGGGCTCACACTAGAGAGTGTTCCGTCATTATCAAGCCAGGAAACAGATACATCGTCACTATTGCCATCATAAGTGAAATCAATCGTCTGTGTACCTCCCACATTGAAGATCTGTGTAGTTCCATTCAGGATGTTCAACGTATGCGTTCCGTCGCTAAGTTCTGGAATCTCCGGATCGACAGAAACCCAAGCATTATTAGCTGCAATGCCCTCCTTCGCCTCGTCAAAAGTGGTGTAACCCATTGACTCGGGAGGAGTAGAATTTATTCGAATCACATATTTAAAATTACGATAAATAGGCAGCAGATTCTTGTTGCTATCTACAAACATAATTTTATAATACTTGGCCGATTCCTTCGTTTCTCCAATCAGCATGACGGCATAAACAGGCGTATCAAGTGTATTTGGATTTTCAAATATATAATGAGGGTCTCCTTGCGCCACATCGCCCTGTACCGTAACGTCCGTAGCATCGGTCGACAATACCTGATAATCCGCTGCAGGTTCCGTCACATAAGGAGCATCCAACGAGTAAGTAAACTTGCCCGTATCATCCTTCGCATCTGGATTAAAGGGAGCAATTGTTCCCCATGCACGCCGATTACAAACCGCATAACCAAAAACCTGCAATCCGGACGCCGCAACCTCCCAGCACACCTGGGCCTGGTTACGATAAAGTACTATTGACAAAGGAAAATTGTCTAAGTCTGTTACAGCCACACGCCCCCAATAAGCCATAAGCCCTGAAGCTGAAACAATAGAGGGAATCAAGGTTGTTTCACTCATCCCAGGTACAGCATTTATATCATCCAAATAGACATTCGACAAAAAATGAATTCTCCGCGTGCTACTCGGTACCGTTACATCGAACGTGTATGCATAACTCCCATTCTCACCGCTAACCAACTGAATGTTGGAAGCATCACGACGTCCTATATAAGAGCCATACTCATCAAAACAAAACAAATAAAGTGTTTTTATTCCCAAGCCATCGGGGTCAATATCACGTGTAGCCACCACTTTCGCGTCTGGAACAGTGGCACTAAACTGAAGCACTACTTCTCCCTCAGCTACACTCTCTTGCCCGTTTTTTACAGCATATTCATCAGTACAAGCAGACAAGCCTGCCAACAAAAGCACACACATCCATAAAGTATATATCCGTTTCATATATCTTACTACTTTTCTGTTTTACTTATCTGATTTTCTGTGCACGAAACTCTTTCAAATCATCTGGAGTCACATCCCGTATACAACGCACCTTCCCATCACTTTTTGAATCTGTACCAGTAGGAATCTCATCATTTCCTGGTTGGCTTGTTATTAAATAAGTATTCGTGTCTGCAGCCCAATAATACACATCTGTCAATACTTTATCCATCACTTCGCTCTGTGTCGTTTGGTAACCTGCAATAATTTGTAACTCTGCATAAGTAGGAAGTCGCCAGTCATCAAAACGCCGATGTCCCTTTCCATCATATTTTTTTCCACTTAACCGGTCTGCCTCATCAATTGTATAAATACTGTATTCCACATAATGCTTGCAGTTATCTTGTGCATGAACCCAATCTACATTTCCAATATTTCCTAAATTGGAAGCCAGCATAAACGTAGGAGAAACCAGTTTGTTGTTTTCTTCACCTAAAGCGGTTACTAGTTCTCCCTCTGTATTTGTCAGATTAGGACGAGCCACTGTATATTGATCGCTAGTACTTGAAATCTGAACCAAATACATCCGGTTATTATCTGCCGGGGTATTCGCAGTAACATATAAGGGATTATATTTATTAGCGTCTTTATAGCTATAATCAATTCGATAAATCACACCCTCCCAATAAAACTTAGATTTCATGTAGGGATTCGTACCTATATGACCATCCAATCCTTCGCGTATATCTGCAGAATACATTCCCGCCAAGTTACTGGGCCATTCACCATTCACCTTGATTTCCCCGTTTTTCTCATATTGCTCTACATACGAATACAAACCCGGGACACCCGAGATATATTCCAGTGGATATTGTATTATATTGATTGTTTTTTCCATACCATCCACATTCGTAATTTTTAAAGTAACATAACGTGCCGTTACAATTTCCGGAATATCACTGTGAATCTTTAACTTTCCAGACAAGGTAGATTCATCATAATCTACAGAATACCAATCGTAAGCACTCTCTGTCAACGAAACTTCTTTCCCATATTTATCTACATAATAAGCACTCTCTAATGTAACCGTTATGGCTGAAGAAGAGAAAAAAGTGACCACCGTATCAGCCACATTATGCATCTCTATTTCATCTTCACTGACAATCAAATATTTATAGGTATCTCCTCCCACCTGTACTTCCTCCTTTTCCCAAGGAGCAATAGAAAGTGTAGGTGTAAGTTCCTCAGGTTGGTCTATTTCTTGATTCCCCACACGGTCTACTGTCACATTGATGGTATAAACCGTATTACGTTTCAAGCATAAGTCGGCGGCCGTATTGGAGATACGTACCGGAATCTTATAATAATTCTGATATGTTTCTTCCTCCTGGTTTTTGGTATAAGGAATATTCATCAATATATAAGTTTCCTGATCAGCTACATTATCCCCCCATTCATTAGGATAACTATATGCATAAAGCAAATCCCTTCGATTTTCTCCGCTCCCTTCCGTTCCATTAGATTTTGACATATTTGCAGCATCTGCATCACCAAACAAATCAAGGATTGGTATGGGATCTGCTTCTGCCAGCACACGAGCATCCTGCGCGTAACGTACAAGCTTCTTCCTCACATCTACAATCTCAATACCATCGGTTAGAAAACCATTTGTATAGCTCACATTCACCACAATCTTGGCGGCAGCCCGCGCTAAATCAATGGCAATTGTTTCGTCTGTACCTTCACCGGGAGTCCATCCTTCTTTTTTGCCATCCATCATAAATTTCTTTCCCGCATAGACTTCCTCGTTTCCAAACTGGTCATTCTCTACCTTAAAAATATCTGGATCTGTATCACTCAGAGCCATCAATGCCGTCCATGTCTTTATCCGGCTTAAATCCGTCTCTGTTTCTAGAGTCGAAGCATCATCGTACTGATGAAAATTGGCCACTACATAGATGTCATAACTCACTGCTGTGAACTTGGATTTCCAGTTTCCCGTTTCCAAAAGAACCGTTCCATTTTCTCCTACCTCTCGATGATAATAACGGGCTACTTCTCCCTTCTTGTCTGTAGAAAAGAAAAATATATCTACATTCTTTACCACATTTTCTCTCAAACCATCATTTGATGCAGTAGTACCTTCTGACACGACAGCTTCACCACTTGCCAACAAATTCAGAGCAAGCCCATCAACAGTGGTCCCTTCCTCAACCAACATCGCATTCTCCGTGCAACCAGCACAATAAAATAAGCCACACAGCGAAAGCAAGAACATATATAAATAACGCCTTTTCATCATATTCTCTTAATTTATCATGGTTGAACGGCAGCATCCCATTGGTCAGCTGACACCTGACATATCCGAATACGGGTAGTACTTCCTGGATGACTATTGCCATTATTAATTATCTGCTCTCCATTTTCGGTCTGTTCTCCATCCACCAGACGGGTCAATGTAATATAAAGTTCTGTTTCGCGTACAACCGCGGCATCAAATGCCTGTGTAGGCCGAACAGAAAAGATTACCTCTCCCGCTCCTCCAATTCCTGAAGCCGTACCGGAAGCACTTGTTTCACTATACAACTCAAATGCATTTCCATTCGACAAATTGGCAGTCCATCTTGCCCCGACAGGCTGATTCATAGTCATGGAAAATGTCACCTGACGGTTTTCATCATTAAACACCGTAGCGTATGCTTGTGCATCTCCTACACCCACACGCACATCCTTACTGGAGAGTTTGAACTGTCCATCAAACTGATTATTATA
This sequence comes from Phocaeicola plebeius DSM 17135, assembly GCF_000187895.1. Classification (GTDB taxonomy): domain Bacteria; phylum Bacteroidota; class Bacteroidia; order Bacteroidales; family Bacteroidaceae; genus Phocaeicola; species Phocaeicola plebeius. The sequence continues at coordinate 219,666 of NZ_DS990122.1, forward strand.
ACTGATGGAAATCTCTTTCTCTGTTTCCCATGGAAGCACCTGAAGACTCAAACTTAATTCTCCCGCATAGTGAGCATATACCACTACAAAATGGTTACGTATTATACTGCCGTCCAACACAACCTCCTGACTTCCGGGTTCTCCGTTTACTTCATACTGAATGACACATTTCACCTGATTTAAACCTGCTTCATGAATATAATACGGAGTCAAAGAAGTTGCTGCTTGATTCAAGGCATCAAGATATGCCTGCTCATTGCCTTCTTGCAGAGTGATTTTAGACTGCTCTTTTCCAAATGTTGTCGATTTTGAAACATCAATCGTAAATCTTTCAGAAGAGGCAGAAGTAGTAGGCACAGAAGGAACTGTCGGACGCAAAGTAACATTAGTAGCCGTTACCGATTCCGGAAAGACTGTGCCTTGCGATGACAATCCGCTAAAAGAAACAGAAGTCACCCTAAAATCTACACTTGTTTGATTGGTAAAATAACAGCCTACTTTTGCTACTCCTCTTTCCAGCGGAATCTGGAAAGTACCTGCCTCCAGTTGGGCTTTTGTGATTCCTGTTACAATTCTCGACATTAACAGGCCATCGTCTGTCAATGTAGAATAAGGTTTACTGAAAACAGCCGTTTCAAGTTCTTCACGTGAAGATTCACCGGACAAACCTGTTTCCTCTCCTCCATTCACCAGCACATATACATCTGATTCATCTTTCAATTCGGAAGAAAGCACCATTTCTACACGCAACGTGCCCGTATTGTCTGTATAACGTAAAGCATCAGGCACATATTTATAAGCCAATGCCTTGTCTGTATTGACAGCAGAAGAACTGAAAATCCAGATACGAGCACTGTGAAATGTGCTTTCTCCTTCTTCGGCATTCACAATACCCTCCGCACGTGTACGTGTGGTATAAGGTTGCAAAGAAGGAAAATTCAACGTAACGACATGCTCATGCGTCACTCCCTCTTCAGCTTCTTTCCTGCAGCCCGGTAACAGGCTCATCAATATGCCGCACCCTAGCAGGACTAACCAATAAATCCACCCTTCCTTATACATAAAAACCTCTTCTTCCTATTTCACATTCTCAACCTAAAGACACATCTTCCAGTGAAACCACCCATCCATTGACGATGATATAATTTTGCAGGAAAGTATCTCCATCCACAAAAAAAGTAACCGCATACGTATCCTGACGGTCCAGATACTCCTGATCATCCCATTCTGCACGATGTTCTCCTACCGCCTGCAATGACAAGAACCACGTCAGGTTAATATCAAGCACATCTTTTCCCGTCCGGTTATTGATAATTCTGAAACGAGGGCCTTGCTCTGCCATCATTCTAGATGTATTCAGTTCAGCCACCACCGCATGATTGATCTCCGCATCGCTCACACGTGATTTTCCAGCTACGGTTTCATCCTGCAACAATTCCTGATAATAAGGTTTATACGTCACTTCACCCTGCCCATAAGGATCAGCCTTATAATCCAACCAACCGTTCTTTCCATCAATTACAAACGAATAATCCTCCTGATGCAGGGTCTGTCCCGCACGTGCCGGCATCAGGATTACGCGCAGGGTATTGGTACACTTCATCATGTCAATCGTAAATTCTTCCTCATCTGTCCCCTTTACTTCCACATCCAGTGTACCACTTAACAGACCGTTCAAACGGGTACTGCACACATTATTCTCGTCACGATTCAGATAAGCAGTCAAATCACCAATCACCGACTGTCCGGCAGTCAGTTCCGGAAAAGCAAACTCTGATAATTCACCTTCATGTTCCATACTTTTTGCCCACGCCACCAGTTTGTACTTACCTACGGCCAAAGAAGGCATAAGCATGGCATAACCGTTTACGATGTGATCGCCCTCATCTTTCTGCATGGAAAGAAACTTTCCGTCTTCATCAAAAATCCACACACATACACCGTCGGCCTCTTTTCCAAAGGCATCATTCTCTGCTACATTGTACGTGTAACGAAAATTCACTTTCACACCGCTGCCCACAGTAGCCGGACAATCATCTCTGTCTTCACGGATACACGATGTACACAGCAACATCCAGAACGCTGCTGCCAGCATGCTCCACATCCCTACTTTCTGACTTCGTTTCATGATTCTGTGTTTTTATTTTATATATCATAGGAAGCCTTTATAAGGTTTCCGCCATTTCTTTCAAATTCGGGGCAACAAAATAAAAATGTTGCAAAAAAAGCATGTATAGTCTGCCGACTTTTGTACTATCCATGGAACAGCTTACCGCTGTTCCATGGACATACCTTAATTTTTATTGCAAGTCTACATCATAATTACTCAAAACCCAAGGATTAACCTGGCACTCTACCACTAAGTAAGTCTTCGGAGTGGTAGGATCTTCCGGATCTGTATCCGGATTCCATCCACCCGGAATATCATCACCAATATTCTTTACAGAATTTACAGTCAATCCGTAAACAGTGTTACGCATTACAGACTGGTATTTTACCTGCTGACCATCTTTAGCTGCAGTATAGTTCTGGTCTTCAATATAATGTGTATAGTACATCACGCCATCTTCATACACATGAATATCATATTTCACACGGAAATCAGAAATAGTTTTTACAGTAGCAGATTCGTCTGCAGTTCCGGCTTTAGCTGCTGTCAGTTCAGTTTGAGCGGCTACCAGTTCTTCCGATCTATCATTGTCAAGTCCATCTTTATCATCAAATACTGCCGGATATTTAGCTTGAACAGCTTCCAACGAAGCAAAATACTCGCCATTGTAAGCATAGAAACAGTTTGCTCCTGCCAATCCATCACTACTTGTAACCGCAGCAGTAGCCTTAAAAATTACCCCAGTAGTATTACCATTCAAGTCTGAACCTTCAGCAAAACAATCTCCAGTTGTAGAGCCGGAGTTATTTTCCATGCAATACAAAGGACCAGCTCCATAAGTACCCTTCAAATCAATAGCTCCAGTATAAGAATCATTTTCATCCTTATTTATTGTACGGAAATCATTCCATCTATTGTAAAAGTTAGCTTCAGCATTGTTTACAACTGTCGGGGTCAGCAAGGTATTTTCATGGGAAACTCCAGCAGTAGTAGTAGCAGCAGCACTCCAATGCTGTTGCAGATAGAAATCCTTGATTCCATTTACCAGGTTAAAGCCGTTAAAAGTTATAGCAGTCAAACCTGTCAACTGTGCTGTTGCGGCTGTAATATCTACACCTTCCGCCTTCTGTGTATAGGTAATCTTTGCAGCCAAACGGTCCAGTTTAATAGGACTTGCAGTCTTGGCAGGGTTATCATAATCATTTTCAGCAGATACGGTTATCTTCTGCCCTCCTGTCTTATCCGTTCCATTACACTCACTAAACATCAAAAATTTACCATTTGTAGCGAAATCAGCACTTGAAGTTATTGTTTTCTGCAATGTTGTGATATTATCACCTGTAGAAACGCTCAAACTACCTGGGTTCGCAATCACATACACATAGTAAGTACCGACAGATGCTTCTACGGGATAAGTCTCCATACCACCCGTAACACTTTTGCAATTCACTTTTTTTGCTGACAGAACGTTTCCATCCTGATCACATAATAGAACCATGGCTTCTGAAATCGTTGACTCTCCTGTTATTCCTTCATCCGTACCATCTTCTCCAGCCACCGTTCTGGAATCGCTGTTTTCTGTTCCTACCAGGGTCAGCGTCAAGAACGTACGTTGTGACTGTTGTCAGTCGACGGTACATTGTCTTCATTAGAGCATGCGAACAAACCCAAGCCCGCAAATGCCAAAAACAAACTTTTAGACAATTTCATAGTAAACTAAAATTTTAATTAAACATCATTTTTATTCTATCTTTATTATTCAAATTATTTATTCTGCCATATATTCCACATACTGCTTCAGCAACGTAAGGTTTTCACCTGCCTGGCCGAATCCCTTGGCCTTTGCCGCAGAGAAAGCCTGTGAGGCCTTGTCATACTGGCCAGCCTTGGCATAAGCCACACCCCTCATATTCAGCAGGCTACCATCTTCCGGTGCATTTTCCAGCAAGCGGATGGCTTCGCCCGTACGGTTGGCTTCCACCAGTGCCAGGGCCGCATTGTTTACCGCCGTTACATCGTTCGGATAGGCTTTGGCTCCGCGCATCAGGCAGTCAATGTATTCCGGACTGCCCTTGCCGTAATTGTCGGCCACCTGCTGTATTTCGCTCACGCTCATCAGATCTGGGCGGGTCTTAATCATTTCCTTTCCTTCTGCCAGGTCGAAATGGCGTACGTTGTATTCTATGCGGTATTCGTTACGACGAACCGGACCATACATCTCGTTCAGCAAACGTTTATAGATTTCAGGCGGTACCAATGCTTTCAACTGTTCTTCGCAAGCATCCTTGTCGTCACCGCAGTTGTCAATAATATTCAGCACTTCATCAATTTTCAACAGTTTGGGGTGCTTCACCACTTCTTCACGCAAGCCTACCCAGTCTTCACCCTTCCAGTCTACATGGTAAAGCTTCGAATCTACGCTCTTCAAGTCATCCTTCATGTATTCCGTGAAGGCTTTCGCACGGCGTTCAGACAGCTTCATGTTGTAGGCCATAGTTCCTTCCGGTGAAGCGTAACCTGTTACGTAAATACCGGTTATGGTAAGGTCATTGTTGTCTTTTACCAGCGAAATGGAGTTGCGTACCGTATCCAGTTCAGCCGCGTTGTTCTTGAATTTCGGGTCAATACGGTAGCTGTCCTGACGGAACTGCAGGCGGGCACTCCGAGTTTCGGAACGGCGTTTTACGATTTCTTCTTTCGGTTGGAGGAAAGGAGAGTAATAAGCCGGTGTCATCGGCGGGAAAATATCACCTGTAGAAGTATTCTCGTCACCTTCATCGCAAAGCGCACAGCCTGTCACGTACGCACGAAGACGGAGGTCACCTCCAATCATCCAGCGCTTGAAAGGAACAGAAGCGTCATAGTCGAGCGTCTGGGCCGTACCGTTTTTACGGCGTACCTTCACCACGGCATCCGGATTAAGGTTCGTATCTTCAAAGGCTTCGGTACGTTGCTGCACCTTGTCGCGCACCTTTCCGTTGATAACGAAAGAAGGAAGTTCCTGCTGCTGACTGCCGTCGGCAGAGAGAATCACGGGCACCACGCGCAGCGAATGCTGGTTCTTCATATCCAGGTCGTCCAGGCTCACCGTCATCTTCACGTTGGCCTGACGGTCGCCCGTCTTCACCACCTCACGGTTTACAATCTTTATTTCACTCAGATAAGAAGTCTGGCCGAATACGGGAATGCCGGCTGCCAGTACAAATGCGAGAGAGATAATATATTTTTTCATCGTACGTTCCTCCATCATTTAATTACGTAAATCAAGGATATGGCGGCCTTGGTCAAACCGAAATAGTCTTTCTTGTCGCTGCCGCGCCATTCACCGCAATGCGGGCAGTCGTACTTGTCATAGTCGGCGCGTATCCAGCCGGCCCCAATTTCAAGTCCCAGGTTCCAGTGCTTGGACAGCACAAACTGGTAACCGTAGCCAATGCCGGCGCCATACATATTACCCTGGTAACGGTAATTCTTAAAAGAAGGGAAAATGCCCAGATCCATATTGGCCACATTAAACTGCCCGCCCAGCGCATGAAGTGCCAGGAAATGGCCGTTGAAAGCTTCACAGAACCAATAGCGCGCTTCAGGCTGCACCAGCCAGTGCTTCATCTTGCGGTCATCACCTAAATTAAAGGGGTTATAATTACCCGACAAATCAATTGTCCACTTCGGAGCCACACGAAACTCTGCACCCAAATTAAGCGTAGTGGTCACATCGTAAAGCAGGTTTGTCTTCACGGCTATTTTCTGGGCAGAAACCGATATACAGACAAACAGAAACAATATCCATACCTGTATTTTTTTCATAACACCATGTCTTTTATTTTTGTATATTTATTTGGTAAATATATATTTAGATTATGGAAATATAGAATCATTCCTATTTTTTTCAAAAGAAATTTATCAATTAACTATTGACAGCAATAATTCAACTGATAAATCTGCACAAATTATCTTTAAACCAGTGTTTTACGAAAGCTATTAGGGCTAATACCATATTTATCTTTAAACAAGCGATAAAAAGTAGACAAGCTAGGCAACGCACTTTCTGCCGCCACTTTACTGATAGGCCAATCAGGATGATTGCGGAACAGTCCAACTGAATACTCCAGACGAAGATCATTCAAGTATACACTTAAATTTCCTCCCGACGTAGATAATTTTAAAATACTAGCAAAACGACTTCTATCTACTCCCATCAGACGAGCATAATCATCGCGTGTCAACTGATAGTCAAGATATAGTTTCTGCTCTTTCACTTTCTGATCGAATTTTAAAAACAATCCTTCTTTCTCCGACACTACAAGATCAGCTGAAGTACCTACCTCTTCAGTGCACACCTTACGATTGCCCGCAGCCTCTCTCATAGCATATCTCGACAAACCATTATTACGCTGATCATCCAACTCTAATATTAGTTCAGCCATTTTCCTATTCTTGCGTTTGATTACAAGCAAAGCCCGCCAAATAGGAATAGCAGAAATATCATGACCCCCACTAATCCCTCGATTACATAACGCTGTATCTTCATTCGATAAGATGCTTTTTCCAGTTCATACTCACGCGATACGGCTTTTGTTACATCTGTAAGGTCAAGCATCTGATTACGCTCTATATTTACACGTATCTGACTTTGAATATCATATAACCGAAGCATTGCATTATAAGCCTCTTTATGCTTCCCCAGCGAGTTATAAGCCTGGGCACTCTGATACAAGGTTCGAAGATAAATCACACTTAGTGAATCTGCCTTATCCATCTTTGAAAAATAGATTTTACTATGGAGCAGCACAGAATGATAATCCTTACTTTCAAGAAGATAGTCATTTATCTCAAGTTGGCCCATAAAGGTAGATGAGAAGTTGGTAGAATAAAACTTATCAGCATAAGTCTTTCCCACCTTACAGTTCTCCAACTTACACGACAAATAAGCCATCTTACTATAGAAAAAAGCTTTATGACGATCAAGCATATGTGTATCTACATCCTTGCGGGAGGCAAGACGAGATAGCAACTCTTCACGCTGCAGGCCAATTTCCCATGCATCTTTAGGATTTCTATCGTTAATATAATATGCCATCAAATAACCCATACAATGGGACAGCAAAAAACCGGCATCAGACTCAGGCACACCCGATAACAAAGCGATAGCTTCCTTTATGCAATCATAACTTTTATGCAGTATACCCATTTTACGATACAACTCACCTTCCATCTGTAGCATATTAGCCTTTAAAAGTTGATCCCCAGATTTCTCCGCATACTTCTTTCCTTCTGCTATTACATTAGCTGCCTCAGCAAGTTGAAATGAAGCTACAGAAGATTCAGCCAAAAGCATATAAGCATAGGAAGTCAGCACAGAATCCTGACGTATCTGCGGGTTATTCAATGCATGGCTAGCATAATGCATAGCCATATAATATTTTGACTGCGTACAATAAGCCAGCGCACGCAAATAATCAATGCCATACTGAGGATAAGACGATACTGTTTCAATACTATCCAACAAAGCTAAAGAAGTAACTGGATCACGTGCTATTTTTTTACGTAAATCAGCAAAAGGAATGCTATCTCCCCAAACAAAAGAAAAAGCGCCCCCACACAAAACTAAAAAACAAAAAAACTTTATTATCTTCACTCTTAAAAAATTTCCCAAAAACATTCATATCAAAATAACAAGTTCTTTTTACACATGAAGCATAAAAAATGGGAGAACGCTTTCTCCCAACCTTGTTAACCTTAAATCTAATACTATGAAAAAAATCACGTGACAAATGTAAGAATAACACTTATTCTGTGCAAATATCCAACCCTTGATTTTCAGCTTTTTAAAAGTTTTTAAAAGACAAAAAGAATTCGCCCCGAAACAGCGCGTGCTTCGGGGCGAATCTTTATCTGTCTGTAAAGAGGATTAGTCTTTCAGTTTTGCTTTGATGAAGTCGCGGTTCAAACGAGCGATGTTGCTGATTGAAACGCATTTCGGACATTCTGCTTCACAAGCACGGGTGTTGGTACAGTTACCGAAGCCCAGTTCGTCCATCTTGGCAATCATAGCCTTTGCACGACGCAATGCTTCCGGTTTTCCCTGAGGCAACAGGTTCAACTGGCTTACCTTAGCAGAAACGAACAGCATGGCTGAACCGTTCTTACAAGCAGCTACACAAGCACCACAACCGATACAAGAAGCAGCATCCATTGCTTCGTCAGCTACCGGCTTCGGAATCAGGATAGCGTTGGCATCCTGAGGAGCACCTGTACGTACGCTGATGAAACCACCTGCCTGCATAATCTTGTCGTAAGCTGTACGGTCTACCATCAAGTCCTTGATAACCGGGAAACCGGCTGAACGCCACGGTTCTACAGTGATTACATCACCGTCTTTGAAACGACGCATGTAGATCTGGCAGGTAGTAGCACCTGTAGCAGGTCCGTGCGGATGTCCGTTGATGTACAAAGAACACATACCGCAGATACCTTCACGACAGTCGTGGTCGAACACTACCGGTTCTTTTCCGTCTTCAATCAACTGTTCGTTCAAGATATCCAGCATTTCCAGGAAGGAAGTATCACCCGGGATGTCCTTCATCTGGAATGTATCGAAATGACCTTTTTCCTTAGGTCCGTTCTGACGCCAAACTTTCAGCGTAAATGATATATTTTTATCCATTTTACTTAGATTCTTTAATTGTTTAACTTCACTGATTAGCTCTTGTAGTTACGAGTCTGTACCTTGATAGCTTCGTAAACCAGCGGTTCTTTGTACAATACCGGAGCCTTGTCGTCGCTTCCCTGGTATTCCCAGCAAGCTACATAGAAGAAGTTTTCGTCGTCGCGTTTTGCTTCACCTTCTTCTGTCTGATGTTCTTCACGGAAGTGACCACCACAAGATTCTTCGCGGTTCAATGCATCGTATGCGATAAGCTGACCCATTGTGATGAAGTCGTCCAAACGGAATGCCTTGTCAAGCTCGATGTTCATACCTTCTTTTGCTCCCGGAATAAACAGTTCTGTTTCGAATTCCTTACGGATGTCTTTCAGCTTAGCCAAACCGGTCTTCAAACCTTCTGCAGTACGTCCCATACCTACGTATTCCCACATTACGCGGCCCAATTCCTTGTGAATTGAGTCTACAGACTTCTTACCCTTGATGTTCATCAGGTGGTCAATCTTAGCCTGTACAGCCTTTTCTGCTTCTGCAAATTCAGGCAAGTCAGTAGAGAAGCGAGGAACAGTAATCTGGTCTGACAAGTAATTCTGGATAGTGTAAGGCAATACGAAGTATCCGTCGGCCAGACCCTGCATCAATGCAGAAGCACCCAGACGGTTAGCTCCGTGGTCAGAGAAGTTACATTCACCGATAGCGAACAGACCCTTGATAGTAGTCTGGAGTTCGTAGTCTACCCAGATACCACCCATTGTGTAGTGGATAGCCGGATAAATCATCATCGGGTTGTAGTATTTCACACCGTTGATTTCGCGAGCCAGTTCGCCCGGATTTACGTCGGTGATTTCTTCGTACATATCGAACAAGTTACCGTAACGCTGGCGAACTACGTCCAAGCCCAGACGTTCGATACTTTCAGAGAAGTCAAGGAATACGGCCAGACCAGTGTTGTTTACACCGAAACCGTGGTCGCAACGTTCTTTAGCGGCACGTGAAGCCACGTCACGCGGAACCAGGTTACCGAATGCCGGATAACGGCGTTCCAGATAGTAGTCACGGTCTTCTTCAGGAATATCGCTACCTTTCTTTGTGCCAGCCTGCAATGCTTTGGCATCTTCCAGTTTCTTCGGAACCCAGATACGACCGTCGTTACGCAGAGATTCTGACATCAAAGTCAACTTAGACTGTTTGTCACCGTGTACCGGAATACAAGTCGGGTGAATCTGTACGTAAGCCGGGTTAGCGAACATAGCTCCCTTACGGTAGCAAGACATGGCAGCTGTTACGTTACATGCCATGGCGTTAGTTGACAGGAAGTAAGTGTTTCCGTAACCACCGGTTGCGATAACTACTGCGTGAGCAGCGAAGCGTTCCAACTTACCGGTTACCAGGTTCTTAGCGATGATACCACGTGCACGACCGTCAACCAATACTACGTCGAGCATTTCGTAACGAGTGTACAGTTTTACAGTACCGGCACCTACCTGACGGCTCAATGCAGAGTAAGCACCCAGCAACAGCTGCTGACCTGTCTGACCTTTAGCGTAGAATGTACGAGATACCTGCGCACCACCGAATGAACGGTTAGCCAGTGTACCACCGTATTCACGAGCGAAAGGAACACCCTGTGCCACGCACTGGTCGATGATGTTGTTTGATACTTCAGCCAAACGGTATACGTTAGCTTCACGAGCACGGTAGTCACCACCTTTCACTGTATCGTAGAACAGACGATAAACAGAGTCACCGTCGTTCTGGTAGTTCTTGGCAGCGTTGATACCACCCTGTGCAGCGATAGAGTGTGCACGGCGAGGAGAGTCCTGGATACAGAAGTTGAACACACGGAATCCCATTTCACCCAGAGAAGCAGCTGCAGAAGCACCTGCCAAACCTGTACCTACCACGATGATGTCCAGACGACGTTTGTTAGCCGGGTTCACCAGTTTCTGGTGAGCTTTATAATTGGTCCATTTCTCAGCTATCGGGCCTTCAGGAATCTTAGAATCAAGTATCTTAGTCATAATGTTTTTTCAATTTAATCAGTTACACTTAAATTAGCAAGCACCGCAACCCATCATGTTTTTCAGGAAGAACACAACGGCTACCAGCATGAAGCCAAGTACGATGATGGTAGAATAGATGTTAGAGATGCATTTCCAACGGTTAATCCAGATGGTGTTGTTCCAACCCAAAGTCTGCATAGAGCTCCAGAATCCGTGAGTCAGGTGGAACCACAAGGCAATCAGCCAGATGATATACAACACAAAGAACACCGGATTAGAGAATGTCTGCATGATGTAACCGTAACCGTCGGCTGCATGAAGACCACCCATCATCGGGTTGCCGATGATTTCAGCGAACTGCATTTTGTACCAGAAGTTTACGAAGTGAAGAGCCAGACCCAGGATTACGATGATACCCAGTACCAGCATGTTCTGAGATGCCCATTCCACGTTTTTCGGTTTTGCTGTCACTGCATAGCGTTCGTGACCGCGAGCTGCACGGTTCTGCATCGTCAGCCAGAAAGCGTAGATGATGTGAATTACAAACAGGGCAGCCAGTCCGACAGTAGCTACCAGCGCATACCAGTTGGCACCGAGGAACTCACAAACCATGTTGTACGCCTCGCCCGAGAACAATGCAACAAGGTTCATCGCCATGTGAAATGTCAGAAACAGGACAAGGGCGATACCAGTAACACTCATCACCACTTTCCTTCCAATAGATGAATTACTTAACCACATAAATGATTGAATTTAAATTATTTAATTGTTAGAACTATAAATTCGCACTCGAAGGTCCAAATTATGATGCAAAATTAGAAGATTTATTGAGATAACGCAACAGATTATGGAAAAAATTCTGTAATCGGAGGTTGTGAGCCACACGCAAAAAAACGCAAGTGCGTTTGAACCAAAACGTCGAAGAGTTTCAATTCAAACGCACTTGCGTTTCAGGGAAAACGTACTTGTGTTTTTCGTCAAACGCAAGTACGTTTTCCGGAGCTTATCTTTTAGGGAAATTCATGCCGGGCTTGCGCAACAGTTCGATGGCCTTTTTCATGCTGTCGTTCAGCGTGTTAATCACCTGGAAGTATTCGTTCATGTCCCAGATGTCGCGGGCCAGCAGGGCTTTCAGCTGTGTCTTGATCAGCGGAAGTGCCGTGCGGAACTGGGTCTCGTTGTAGGTGATTCCCATGGAGGTGCCTTGTGCCACCAGCTCGTCGAGCATGGCCTGGCTCACCTCAAACTCGCGGTTGAAGCGGTCGAACGTCTTGTACTGCTGGAGCCATTCTTTCCGGTGGCGGTCAATCAGCTTGATGTTCAGCTGCACCATGGCGCCTTTGTCGCGCAATGACAGGTAATAGTCGGTGTACATCGTGGTGTCGATGGGCACGAAATAGTCGGGCATGATGCCTCCGCCGCCGTACACGGTGCGTCCCAGTTTCAGGGTCTTGGCCTTGAGGGAGTCGGGGAAGTGGATGCTGTCGGCACTCATCATCTCGCCCCGGTTGTAGCGGTCTATCAGGTCTTTATTGTATTGCTCGATGCTTTCGTAAGGTTTCTGGATACAACGGCCTGAAGGGGTGTAGTAACGGGCTACCGTCAGGCGAATCATGGAACCGTCGGGCAAATCGATGGGGCGCTGCACAAGTCCTTTTCCGAAGGTGCGGCGGCCTACTACGATACCTCTGTCCCAATCCTGAATGGCTCCGGTCACGATTTCACTGGCGGAAGCCGAAAATTCGTCGACGAGCACCACCAGACGGCCTTTCTGGAAATCACCGTCGCCCTTGGCTTCAAACTCTGAACGCGGGTTGCGGCGTCCTTCGGTATAGACAATGAGCTCTTTCTTGCCCAGAATCTGGTCGCACAGGCTGATGGCGGCATTCAGGTAACCGCCTCCGTTGCCTTGCAAATCGAGAATCAGGTCTTTCATACCTTGTTTCTGCAATTTATGGAGGGCATCGGTAAATTCTTTTCCGGTGGTAGCGGCAAAGCGGCTCACACGGATGTAACCGATTTTTCCTTCCACCATGTACGAAGCATCCAGACTGTATACGGGAATCTTGTCGCGCTTGATGGTGAAAGGCAACAGCTCCTTCACACCGGCACGCAGCACCTTGACCGTTACTGTAGAGCCTTTCGGTCCGCGCAGACGGCGCATCACTTCTTCCGTATTCATCTTCACGCCGGCAATGACCGTGTCGTTCACTTCAATGATGCGGTCGCCGGCCAAAATACCTACTTTCTCGGAAGGTCCTCCCGACACGGGCTGAATGACGAACAGGGTGTCGGTAGCCATATTGAACTGGATACCGATGCCGTCAAAGTTTCCCTGAAGGGGTTCGTTGAGCCGCTTCACTTCTTCCGGATCAGAATAGGTGGAATGCGGGTCAAGCTCTTCCAGCATGCTGACAATGGCGGTTTCCACCAGCTTGTCTTCGTCTACCTTGTCTACATACAGATTGGAGATGGCGAACTCAGCCAGCTGCAGTTTGCGCGAAGGCGAATCGAGCAGCTTGTTCTGGGCAGGAAGTGCCGTCCATGCCGACCACCCTGCCAATAAAGCAAATACGTATTTTCTGATTTTCATGTGCATTCTTTCATTTTATTCCACTTCCATGCCTTCGGGCAGAAAGTCGGATACATCTTTTCCATACTGCAAAAGCTCACGCACGATGGTGGAACTGATGGAGGTCAGTTCGGGCTCGGTAAAGAGCAGGATGGTTTCTACGCCGGCCAGCTTGCGGTTGATGTCGGCAATGGTTTCTTCGTACTCAAAGTCGTGCACGGTACGGATGCCGCGGATAATGAATCCGGCCTCGCGCTCGCGGGCAAAATCAACGGTCAGATTGTCGTAGGCCTCTACCTTGATGCGTGGCTCGTCGGCATAAAGCTTGCGAATCATCTCTACACGCTTTTCGGTGGGAAACCAGGTTTTCTTTTTGTCGTTTATCCCGATACCGATAATAATTTCATCCATAAAGGTCAGGGCACGTTTCACCACGGAGTAGTGCCCGATAGTAAACGGGTCGAAGGTGCCCGGAAATATCGCTCTTTTCATCACTGATGACTGGCAGTTTTTAATTATTAATTCTTCATTCTTCATTCTTAATCAGGTCTTCTTCTACCACCAGGTTGTCGATGATGAAGTTCTGGCGCTCCATGGTGTTCTTTCCCATGTAGAATTCCAGCAGTTCCTTCACGGCGTCGGTCTTGCGAAGGGTGACTTGCTCCAGGCGCATGTCCTTGCCGATGAAATGACGGAACTCATCGGGAGAGATTTCTCCCAGTCCTTTGAATCGGGTGATTTCCGGATTGGGACTCAGCTTCTCGATGGCGGCCACCCGTTCTTCGTCCGAATAGCAGTAGATGGTTTCGTACACGCCTTTCTTGCGGTTTCGCACGCGGAACAGAGGTGTCTGCAAAATATATACATGACCTTTCTTGATCAGGTCGGGGAAGAACTGGAGGAAGAAGGTAATCATCAGCAGGCGGATGTGCATACCATCCACATCGGCATCGGTAGCCACGATTACCTTATTATACCGCAGTCCGTCGAGCCCTTCTTCAATGTTCAGGGCAGCCTGCAGGAGGTTGAACTCTTCGTTCTCGTAGACTACCTTCTTGGTGAGTCCGAAAGAATTCAGCGGCTTACCGCGCAAACTGAACACGGCCTGCGTATTGACATCGCGGCTTTTCGTAATGGAACCGCTGGCGGAGTCTCCCTCGGTGATGAAGATAGAACTTTCCAGACGGGGATCGTCTTCTTCTTTCTTTCCGCCTTTCTGGTCGTTCAGGTGGATGCGGCAGTCGCGCAACTTACGGTTGTGCAGGTTGGCTTTCTTGGCACGTTCACGGGCTATCTTCGTGACACCGGCAATGGCCTTACGTTCTTTCTCGGATTCCTGAATCTTCTGCAGCAGCACTTCGGCCACATCGGGATGCTTGTGAAGGTAGTTGTCTACCTGCTCTTTCACGAAATCGCCCACAAACTTGTTGACGCTGATACCGGAAAACGGATAGGGATTGCCTTCGGAATCTTTCTCAGGAGCCATGGTGAGTGAACCCAACTTGATTTTGGTCTGACTTTCGAAAGTCGGCTCGATCACGTTGATGGCAATGGCAGCCACCAGTCCGTTACGGATGTCCTGAAATTCGAGATTCTTTCCGTAGAATTCCTTGATGGCACGGGCAATGTGTTCCTTGAACGCACTCTGGTGGGTACCTCCCTGCGTGGTGTGCTGACCGTTGACAAAGGAATAGTATTCCTCGCCATACTGCGCGCTGTGGGTAAAGGCTATCTCAATGTCTTCGCCCGTCAGATGCACGATGGGATACAGCCCCGGTGCAGTCATGTTATCGTTCAGCAGGTCTTCCAGTCCGTTGCGGCTCACAATGCGATGACCGTTATAATAGATGGAAAGCCCCGTATTTAAATAGGTATAGTTGCGGAGCATGGTCTCAATGAACTCCGGACGGAAGTGGTAGTTCAGGAACAGGGTATCGTCGGGTTCAAAGAAAATATAGGTTCCGTTTTCTTCGTCCGTAGCACAGGTTTCGTCGCTGACCAGTTCACCGCGTTCGAACACGGCCTTGCGCATCTGTCCGTCGCGGGCACTCCAGGCAATAAAGCGGCGGCTCAATGCATTGACCGCCTTGGCTCCCACTCCGTTCAGTCCGACGCTTTTCTTGAAGGCCTTGGTGTCATACTTACCCCCGGTATTCAGCATGGAAACGGCATCGACCAGACTTCCCAAGGGAATGCCTCGTCCGTAGTCACGCACGGATACACGCAGGTTGTCTTCCATCTGGATGTCAATGCGTTTTCCGGCTCCCATCTTGAACTCGTCGATACTGTTGTCGACGACTTCCTTCAACAGCACATAAATTCCGTCTTCCACCTGCGAACCGTCGCCCAGACGACCGATGTACATACCGGGACGGGTACGCACGTGCTCCATGTCGCTCAGGTGGCGAATGTTCTCTTCTGTATAGGCAGCAGAGGAAACGGTTTGTTCATTGAGTTCTTCCATATCTATTCTCCCCTCTGTTTTTTAAATCATTTTCTTATAAGCACGGCGACGTTTGTGCTGCACGGATTCGAACGCGCTCCACTGTGCCTGTACTTTCTTGTTGAGCTCAAGCTCCGGATTACTTTCTCCATATTCAAATCCCATCTGCTGGAAAATGGGCACGAGGTCATAGAACAGGAGGGCATTGACTCCCTTGCTCTGGTATTCGGGCTTCACTCCTACCAGCAACAAATCGAGCACGCGCGGACGCTTGATGAAGAGGGCTTTCAGCAGGTGGAACCAACCGAAAGGCAACATCTTCCCCTTGGCTTTCTGCAAGGCTTTTGACAAAGAAGGCATGGCAATTCCCACTGCCACCAGATTGCCTTCCGCATCTTCTACCAGCGACACCATGCGCAGGTCGATGAGCGGCAGATACATCTTTATATACTGGTCAATCTGTCCCTGTGTCATTTTTGAATACCCGTAAAGGGGAGCGTAGGCTTCGTTAATCAAATCGAAGATTTTCTGCCCGTAGTTCTGTTTCTTGATTTCGCTCCGCTTGAGCTTCTTGATTTTCAGGTTGTATTTCTGAAGAATGATTTCGGAGATGCGCACAAACTTTTCCGGAAGCTGGTGAGGCACGCTCAGTTTGTATTCCACCCAGTCGGCTTCTTTCTCAAAGCCCAGCTGCTCCATGTGTTCCGGATAATAAGAATAGTTGTAGATGGTGGCCATGGTGCTCAGCTGGTCGAATCCTTCTACTAGCATTCCTTCGGCATCCATATCTGTAAATCCCAGCGGACCGACAATGGCTTCCATACCTTTTTCTTTTCCCCATTGTTCTACGGCTTTCAGCAAGGCTGAAGACACTTCTTCTTCGTCGATGAAGTCCAGCCAGCCGAAGCGGACTTCTTTCTTGTTCCAGGTGTCATTGGCACGGTGGTTGATGATACCAGCCACACGCCCCACTATCTCCTCGCCCTTGTAGGCCAGGAAATACTCTGCCTCACAAAATTCAAATGCCGGATTCTTCTTGGGATTGAAGGTATTCAGCATGTCATCGTACAAATCGGGAACGGAATAGGGATTATTTTTATAAAGTTCGTAATTAAAACGGATGAACTTCTTCAGTTCTTTTTTCGTAGTGACTTTTTTAATCGTGATAGTCATTGTGGTATAATTTTCTTTCGTTCGCTTTGAGTTTAGAAAAATTAAGGCTGTAAAGATAGTGTTTTTTCTCCTAAAAAGCGGGCTATTCACTGATTTTCACACTTTAAGGAATTTTTACGGAGGAGGTGAAGACAGACGGGAAATTAAGGATTTGACATGATTTTAAGCTATCTTTTCATTCTGCGTCCAGAATAAAAAATCCGATAAATCAGTAAGTTCTTGTTTTACAGAAAAATAGAACACTTTTCCTTCCTGAGAATTGAAAAATCAGCTTTTTCCCGGCAGATGGTCGGGATTTTTCAATTCTCACAGCAGTTAGTTCCACCATTCGTCGGGTAAGGAAAGTATCATGGCCACCACCTCGGCATAATTCTTCTGCCCGGAAGGAATCTGGTTCCCTTTCAGGTAATACTCATACATCAGTTCCTGCACACGTCCCACCACCGGATTATAGCGTGCCTGCCAGTAAGCCTGCTTTTCGCGAAGGGTCTGCAAAATTTCCGGACGGATGGAAGAAAGCAGTTGCCGGTAGTCTGCTTCCTCCAACAATGCGGCAGCGTTGGAAAGCACATAAGGCAACAGACCGAAATAGCCGGAGTAGCGGACGGCAGGCGAAACGGAACGGATGCAAATCTGATAGGCCCAGAAGTTGGCTTCGGCTTCACTGCTTATTCCCAGCAGATGGGAATACTCATGGGCATAGGTGAACGGCCATTGCAAGGAAGGCAGCTCACGGTTGAGCTGTGACTCGGCAAAGAAAGGGCCCATGTAGCCCAACACGCCGACACCGGAATAGAGTGCGTTGAACATGACCCGCTTGGGATGCTGGTAAGCTTTCGGTGAAGAGAGGCCAAAGCGGAAAGGCACTTGGGCAAAGAGTTGCTTGGCTTCTTTTTCGATAACTTCGTGCGAAGGAAAAGGCGACTGCGTGTAGGCTTGATTCAGGCGACGGGTATAGTCGGCCAGGAAGTGATGGAAGGTAGAATCCTGGTAGGCCACATATTCTAACGAGGAACGCGTAAAGAAGTCTTTCCGAAAATAATTGATTCCCCAGCCCACGTAGAACCAAAGGTACACTCCTACCAGCAGCTCGGCTTCTGCCCGCAAGGTCCATTTCCAGCCTTTCTTTTTCTTCCAGCTCCACAACGGAATCCCGACAAGCAGGACACACGCTCCCACAAAGAACCATTCTTCCATGGAGAAAGGAATCCAGGAAACCAGGGCCGACAACAATGCGGACAAACTGGGATAAACCTGACGGGCGTACAACTCGCCCATATCCGGGAAAAAACGGCAAAGGAGGACGAGGCACAATCCTAGTCCCTCTGCGGTCCAACGTACGTAACGCAAGGGAAAACTTTTCATACACACAAAGTTATATGTTTTCAGACAAGGTGGAGGAAGTGACAAAGAAATTATATATTTTTGTAACACAGATTAATCATGAATTATACTTAGATAGAAATGGCTTTAAACTACATCTGGATTGCATTTTTCCTTCTGGCCTTTGTGGTGGCACTGGTCAAGCTCGTATTTTTAGGCGACACGGCCGTATTTCCGGAGATTATCAATTCTACTTTTGCTTCTTCCAAAACGGCGTTCGAAATTTCATTGGGACTGACGGGGGTACTGTCGCTCTGGCTGGGCATCATGAAGATTGGAGAAAAAGGAGGCGTTATACAGCTTTTCGCCCGTCTGCTGAGTCCGCTGTTTTCGAAACTGTTTCCGGAAATCCCCAAAGGGCATCCGGTGACGGGAAGTATTTTCATGAACCTGGCGGCGAATATGCTGGGACTGGACAATGCCGCCACACCGCTCGGTCTGAAAGCCATGGAGGGACTGCAGGAACTCAACCCGCGCAAGGACACGGCCAGTAACCCGATGATCATGTTTCTGGTGCTGAACACATCGGGACTGACACTGATTCCCATCAGCATCATGGTATACCGGGCACAGATGGGAGCCGCACAACCCACGGACGTGTTTGTTCCGATTCTATTGGCGACTTTCTTTTCGACGATGGCCGGCATCATTGCGGTCAGCCTGTACCAGCGCATCAACCTGCTGAACCGGACCATCCTGCTGTTTCTCGGTGGAGCCAGCCTGCTCATTGCGGGCATCATCTGGCTTTTCCTTCAGCTCAGCCGGGAACAGATTGACCTCTACTCTACGACCTTTGCCAATGTGTTTCTCTTTCTCGTCATCATCGGCTTTATCGTGTCGGGCATGCGGAAAAGAATCAATGTATATGACGCGTTCGTAGAAGGAGCCAAAGAGGGCTTTTCTACTGCCGTGCGCATCATTCCTTACCTGGTGGCGATTCTGGTTTCCATCGGCGTGTTCCGTGCTTCGGGAGCCATGGATTTTCTGATTCAGGGCATCGCCGGGGTGGTTCGGAGTTGCGGAATAGACGACCAGTTTGTAGGCGCACTGCCCACGGCACTGATGAAGCCGTTGAGCGGCAGCGGAGCCCGCGGCCTGATGGTGGATGCCATGAGCACCTACGGAGCTGATTCGTTTGTCGGTCGTCTGGCCTGCATCTTCCAAGGGTCGACGGATACCACATTCTATATTCTGGCGGTGTATTTCGGAAGCGTCAGCGTGACACGCACAAGGCATGCATTAAGTTGCGGACTGATTGCCGACTTCGCCGGAATACTGGCTGCCATTTTCATCGGATATTTATTTTTCAATTGACATAAGCTATGATTAGTTATCAGACAGAAGGCGTGGAAATGCCCGCCATCAAGAAGCGCGAAACGACCGCATGGATCAAAGCCGTGGCCGAAACTTACGGCAAGAAGGTAGGTGAAATCGCGTACATCTTTTGCTCGGACGAGAAGATTCTGGAAGTAAACCGCCAGTATCTGCAGCATGATTATTACACGGACATCATCACATTCGACTACTGCGAAGGCAAGAAACTGTCGGGCGATTTGTTCATCAGCCTGGACACGGTACGCACCAACGCCGAACAGTTCGATGCAGCGTATGAGACGGAACTCTACCGCGTAATCATACACGGCATACTGCATCTTTGCGGCATCAATGACAAAGGGCCGGGAGAACGCGAAATCATGGAAGCCGCAGAAAACAAAGCACTGGAAATGCGGAAAGATTTCATGTAATTCGTATTTTTGCAAAGGATTAAAAACATAAAAGCTAATGGATTTCAAGTATGATGTAATCGTAATCGGAGCCGGTCATGCCGGATGTGAAGCGGCGGCTGCGGCTGCCAATCTGGGCTCAAAGACCTGCCTGATTACAATGGACATGAACAAAATCGGGCAGATGAGCTGTAACCCGGCCGTAGGGGGTATTGCCAAGGGACAAATCGTCAGAGAGATTGACGCCCTGGGAGGATACATGGGACTGGTGACAGACAAGACCGCCATCCAGTTCCGTATGCTGAACCGTTCCAAAGGACCGGCCATGTGGAGTCCGCGCGCCCAGTGCGACCGAGGAAAATTTATCTGGGCCTGGAGAGAAATTCTGGAGAACCTGCCCAACCTGCATATCTGGCAAGATACGGTGGAAGAGTTGTTGGTGGAGAACGGAGAAGTGACCGGCGTGGTGACTTGCTGGGGAGTGACGTTTCATGCCAAATGCGTGGTGCTGACTGCCGGTACTTTCCTGAACGGTCTGATGCACATCGGACACAAGATGCTGGCAGGAGGACGCTGTGCGGAACCGGCATCGTATCACCTGACTGAATCCATCACCCGCCACGGCATTACGGCCGGACGCATGAAGACGGGTACTCCGGTGCGCATCGACGGAAAGAGCGTACACTTTGACCTGATGGACACGCAGGACGGCGAGAATGATTTCCACCGTTTCTCGTTTATCAGCGAACCGCGCCACCTGAAACAGCTGCAATGCTGGACCTGCTTTACCAACGAAGAGGTGCACGACACGCTCCGGAAAGGACTGGCCGACTCTCCCCTTTTCAACGGACAAATCCAAAGCATCGGACCGCGTTACTGCCCGAGTATCGAAACCAAAATCGTGACCTTCCCCGACAAACCGCAACACCAGTTGTTCCTGGAACCGGAAGGTGAAACCACACAGGAGCTTTACCTGAACGGCTTCTCTTCTTCACTCCCGATGGACATCCAGCTGGAGGCTCTGAAGAAGATTCCTTGCTTCAAAGACCTGGTGGTGTACCGTCCGGGATATGCCATCGAATACGACTACTTCGACCCGACACAGCTGAAGCATACGCTGGAATCGAAGGTGGTGAAAAACCTGTTCTTTGCCGGACAGGTGAACGGCACAACCGGATACGAAGAAGCCGGCGGACAGGGTATCATTGCAGGTATCAACGCGCACCTGAACTGCCACGGCGGCGAGCCGTTCGTGCTGGGACGTGACGAAGCTTACATCGGCGTACTGATTGACGACCTCGTGACCAAAGGTGTGGATGAGCCGTACCGTATGTTTACTTCAAGAGCGGAATACCGTATCCTGCTTCGTCAGGATGACGCCGACATGCGACTGACCGAACGAGCTTATCAGTTGGGACTGGTGAAGGCCGACCGCTACGAAATCCTGCAAAAGAAACGGGCCGAAATAGACCGCATCGTAAACTTCGTAAGCACCTTCTCCGTGAAGGCCGACAAGATAAACGACGCCCTCGAAAAGTTAGGAACAGCTCCGCTTACTCATGGGTGCAAGCTGGTTGATTTAATCAGCCGCCCGCAGATTACGATTGAAAATATCGCTCCTTATATCCCCGCCTTCCAGGCTGCACTCGACAAAATCGAGGAACGAAAAGAAGAGGTGATTGAGGCCGCCGAAATCCGCATCAAGTACAAAGGCTACATCGACCGGGAGCGTACGATTGCCGACAAGATACACCGGCTGGAGTCCATCCGAATCAAGGGCAAGTTTGACTACGCGAACCTGCAATCCCTGTCGACCGAAGCCCGCCAGAAACTGGTGAAGATAGACCCGGAAACCCTGGCACAGGCCAGCCGCATTCCCGGCGTATCACCGAGCGACATCAACGTGCTGCTAGTGCTTCTGGGACGATAAAGCAGGCATGTTTCACGTGAAACAATTTGTTTAAGGAATACACATAAAATACTGGATATGAATAAAGAAACATTAAAGAAAAACCTTCGAGAAATACCCGATTTCCCCAAGCCCGGAATTCTGTTCTACGACGTCACTACCCTGTTCAAAAATGCGGAATGCTTGCAGGGCATGATAGACGAGTTGTATGAACTATACAAGGACAAAGGGATTACCAAAGTGGTAGGTATCGAGTCCAGAGGATTCATTCTGGGAGGCGCCCTGGCGGCCCGCTTAGGAGCCGGATTCATCATGGCCCGCAAGCCCGGAAAGTTGCCGGCTGAAGTCATTGAAGAAACTTACGCCAAAGAGTATGGTACCGACACCATACAGCTTCACAAGGATGCCATCAGCAAAGACGACGTGGTATTGTTGCACGACGACTTACTGGCTACAGGCGGAACGATGGCAGCAGCTTACCGACTGGTAAAACGCTGCGGCGTGGAGAAAGCATACGTTAACTTCGTCATCGAACTGAAAGGGTTGAACGGAAGAAACGCCTTCGAAAAGGATGTAGAAGTTACTACCCTTTTAGAACTATAACACGAGAAGAATCCCCTACAGAAAGGGGAAATTATATGCAGCCTTCTTTGCAGGAAACCTCTCCTCAAAGAAGGCTGTATTCACCCTGACAAGAACCCTACGACATGGAAGAAACAGAAAAGACAAGCAACACCAGCGAATACCTGAAAGGAATCGTATTGAACCTTCCGGAAGGTCCGGGCATCTACCAATACCTGAACAAGGAAGGGGTCATCATCTATGTGGGAAAAGCCAAGAATCTGAAGCGCCGTGTCTATTCTTATTTTTCCAAGGATCACCAGTCGGCCAAGACGCGCATGCTGGTTTCCAAGATTGCCGACATCCGCTACATCGTAGTGAACTCGGAAGAGGATGCCCTGCTGCTGGAGAATAACCTGATTAAAAAATACAAGCCAAGATACAACGTGCTGCTGAAGGACGACAAGACCTACCCTTCCATCTGTATCAGCAACGAGTATTTCCCGCGCATCTACAAGACCCGGAAGATTATTCGCGACGGTTCGAATTACTTCGGTCCGTACAGCCACGTGCCTTCCATGATGGCCTTGCTGGAGCTGATTAAAAAGCTGTATCCGCTCCGTACCTGCCACCTGGCACTGACGCCCGAAAACATTGCGCAGGGAAAGTTCAAGGTCTGTCTGGAATACCACATCAAGAACTGCAAAGGGCCCTGCATCGGGAAGCAGTCACACGAAGAATACATGCAGCAGATAGCGCAGGCAAGGGAGCTGCTGAAAGGCAATACCCAGAAGGTAAGCAATGCGCTGATGGAAGAAATGAAATGCCTGGCAGAAGAGATGAAGTTTGAGGAAGCACAAAAACTCAAGGAGCAATACATGCTCATTGAAAGCTATCGCGCCAAGAGTGAAGTGGTGAGTTCGGTGCTTCATCACATCGATGTATTCTCCATAGAAACGGACGAAAATACGGCGTACATCAACTACCTGCACATTACCAACGGATGCATCAACCAGGCTTTCACCTTCGAATACAAAGTACGCATGAACGAGAGCAAGGAGGAACTGCTGCAGTTGGGTATCGTGGAAATGCGCGAACGTTATAAAAGCACATCGAAGGAAATTATCGTGCCCTTTGAACTGGACATGGAAATGAACGGCGTAACGTTCACGATTCCTAAAAAGGGCGAGAAAAAACACCTACTCGACCTTTCGCTGATGAACGTGAAGCAGTATAAAGTGGACCGCCTGAAGCAGGCCGAAAAACTGAATCCGGAGCAACGGAGCGTACGGCTGATGAAAGAAATCCAGGCACAGCTACAACTGGAGAAAATGCCGAACCACATTGAGTGTTTTGATAACTCCAATATTCAAGGGTCGGATGCAGTGGCTGCCTGCGTGGTGTTCAAGAAAGCCAAACCCAGCAAAAAAGACTACCGGAAATACCTTATCAAAACGGTGGTGGGACCGGACGATTACGCTTCCATGCAGGAGGTGGTACGCCGCCGCTACAGCCGTATTCTGGAAGAGCAGGGCGAACTGCCCGACCTGATTCTGACGGATGGAGGAAAAGGACAGATGGAAGTGGTAAGGCAGGTGATAGAAGACGAGCTGCACCTGCAGATTCCCATTGTGGGACTTGCCAAGAACAACCGCCACCGCACGTCGGAAGTGCTGTTTGGTTTTCCGCCGCAGACGCTCGGCATCAAGCAGGGCACTCCCCTTTTCCATCTGCTGGAAAATATCCAGGATGAGGTGCACCGCTTTGCCATCACCTTCCATCGGGAAAAAAGAAGCAAAAGCCAGATTGCCTCTGCCCTCGACAATATCAAAGGCATCGGCGACAAGCGGAAAACGGCCCTGCTGAAAAAGTTCAAGAGTGTGGCCCGCATCCGGCAAGCCAGCCTGGAAGAGATTGCCGAAGTAATTGGAGAAAGTGCAGCGAAAAGCGTGAAGGAATCACTATCTGAATCCAAATAAATTGCTATTTTTGTAGAAACAAGACGAATCACATGAGAGTAGTTATACAGCGCGTAACACACGCATCCGTGACCATTGACGGAGTTTGTAAATCGGCCATCAAAGAAGGCTTCATGATTCTGCTCGGCATTGAAGCTGCCGACACGCAGGAAGATGCAGACTGGCTCTGCAAGAAGATTGTCAACCTTCGTGTGTTTGACGATGAGAATGGAGTAATGAACAAGTCCATTCTGGATGTGCAGGGAGAAATCCTTGTAGTAAGCCAGTTCACACTGATGGCCTCGACCAAGAAGGGAAACCGCCCCTCTTACATCCGGGCTGCCGGACATGAAATTGCCGTTCCTCTGTACGAATACTTCTGCAATGAATTGAGCATTGCCCTGGGAAAACAAGTAGGAACCGGTGAGTTTGGAGCCGACATGAAGGTAGAATTATTGAACAACGGACCGGTGACCATCTGCATGGACACCAAAAACAAGGAATAACCATGACACTGGAAGAAGCACAGAAGACCGTAGACGAATGGATAAAGACGTACGGAGTAAGGTACTTCAGTGAGCTGACCAATATGGCTGTACTCACGGAAGAAGTGGGCGAACTGGCACGCATCATGGCACGCACCTACGGCGACCAGTCGTTCAAGGCAGGCGAGAAAACGGACTTGGGCGACGAAATGGCCGACGTGCTCTGGGTGTTGCTCTGCCTGGCCAACCAGACGGGAGTGGACCTGACGGAAGCGTTCAGAAAGAACCTGGAGAAGAAAACAAGCCGAGACAAGGAAAGACATAAAAACAACCCTAAACTATAAAGTATATGAATCCTAATCACGAACATGCGTGCGGATGCGAACACACGCACGAAGAAGAGAACCAGTACAACAAGTACGAAGATGCGTTGAGTAAATATCAAACGAATCTGAAGGACGATGAAATTGCGGAGAAGACAGCCCGTCTCATCGAAAAGCACCTGGAAGAAAACAATACGAAGGAAGTAAAGAAGTTCCTTTTCAACTGTATTGACTTGACTACACTGAAGTGTACAGACAGCGACACAAGCGTGATGAAGTTCACGGAGAAGGTCAATGAGTTTGTCGACCGCTACCCTGACCTGAAGAACGTGGCTGCGATTTGTGTATATCCCAACATGGCTGAAATCGTCAACGATACACTGGAAGCAGACGACGTGAAGATTGCCTGCGTATCGGGAGGTTTCCCCTCTTCACAGACCTTCATTGAAGTGAAAGTGGCCGAAACTGCCATGGCCATCCATAGTGGCGCAGACGAAATAGATATCGTGATTTCTGTAGGCAAATTCCTGAGCGGTGACTACGAAGGTATGTGCGACGAAATCGAAGAGCTGAAAGAAGTATGCGGCGACAAGCACTTAAAAGTGATCCTGGAAACCGGTGCATTGGGAAGTGCTTCAAACATCAAGAAAGCTTCTATCCTTTCTATGTATTCAGGAGCTGACTTTATCAAGACTTCTACCGGAAAAGAAAGTCCGGCTGCCACACCGGAAGCTGCTTACGTGATGTGTCAGGCCATCAAGGAATACTTCCTGGAGACCGGCCGAAAAGTCGGATTTAAGCCCGCTGGAGGCATTAACTCCGTGCACGACGCACTGGTGTACTACACCATCGTAAAAGAGCTGTTAGGAGAAGAATGGCTGACCAACGAGCTGTTCCGTCTGGGTACAAGCCGCATGGCCAACCTATTGCTTTCTGACATTGTGGGAAGTGAAACCAAGTTCTTACTAAAAAGACTTCGCATAAGGAACAAAAAATCCCCTCTCTTCATTGAAGAAAGGGGATTTTTTTGAATCATTTATTTCGTTCAATCACATAATCGATGTAGGCAGTCAGAGCTTCTTTTAAACAGGAATCGGCCGAAGCAGGGACCAATGCCAATGCCTTATCGCGGAACTCGTACATTATGCGGGTGGCGTATTCAATTCCTCCCCTTTCTTTCACGGTTTCTACAAAGGCCGCTATTTCTTCTTTTGAAGCTTCCAAGGAACGTATCTTCAAAGCAGTCTGCTTCAAGCTGTCATCTCCTGTCTGATTCAACACGTACAAGGCAGGAAGCGTAAGTTTTCCTTCGAGCATATCGTTTCCTGTAGGCTTACCGAGTTCCGGACTCTCGAAATAATCAAAGATATCATCCTTTATCTGGAAAGCGATGCCAATCATTTCGCCCAACAATCCGGCTTTCATCACCTCTTCCTGCACGGCTCCTACCGATACGGCTCCACTCTGCGAACTGGCTTTAAACAGGGCGGCTGTCTTCTTCCGGATGACATCGAAATATGCCTCCTCTGAGAAATCTTCCTTACCAATATTGCCTAACTGCAGAATCTCACCTTCCGACAATTCCTGCCCTAAAGTAGCCACCAGTTCTACCAGTTCTACCTTACCGGTCAGTGCGGCATGCTTCAGACTTGTGGCCAGCATGTAATCGCCCACCAGTACGGAAACTTTGTTATTATAGATTGCGTTTACAGAAGACTGCCCCCGACGCTTGTCGCTCTCGTCTACCACATCATCGTGTACCAGACTGGCGGTATGAAGCAATTCCAGCGACAGTGCCGCATGAAAGGTTGATTCATTCAATGTACCGAACAGTTTAGCCGTCAGCATCACCAGAATAGGACGCATCATCTTTCCGCTCCGTTTCTTGATGTAAGCCAACACCTCTCCCAAGAGAGGGTCTGTGCTCGTCAAAGAGTCCTCAAAAAGCCCTCTGAATTCCTCTAATTCTTTTTCTACAGGCTGCTTTATTAAATCAATTTTGTTCATGTACATTTATTTAGGCCCACAAAAGTAATAATAAAAGACTGAATACCGTATTTTTTTGTACTTTTACATGAAAAAACTTAATATTTTTACACGAATGGAGAAGCTATTTCTATTAGACGCTTATGCACTGATTTACCGTGCTTATTACGCCTTTATCAAGAATCCTCGCATCAACTCGAAGGGTTTTAACACCTCTGCCATCCTGGGATTTGTCAATACGCTGGAAGAAGTGCTACGGAAAGAAAATCCCACTCACATCGGAATTGCCTTCGACCCGTCGGGGCCTACGTTTCGCCACGAAGCTTATGAAGCATACAAAGCGCAACGGGAAGAGACTCCGGAAGCTATCCGGCAGTCGGTTCCTGTCATAAAGGATATCATACGTGCCTATCATATTCCTATTCTGGAGATTGCCGGATACGAAGCCGACGACGTAATCGGTACACTGGCTACGGAAGCCGGTAAAAGAGGCATCAATACCTACATGATGACTCCCGACAAGGACTACGGACAGCTGGTGGGTGAACACGTGTTCATGTATCGCCCCAAATACGGTGACAAAGACTTTGAAGTGATGGGAGTGGAAGAAGTCAAGGCCAAGTTCGACATCCAGTCGCCTTTGCAGGTCATCGACATGCTCGGACTCATGGGAGATACAGCCGACAACATTCCGGGGTGCCCGGGTGTGGGAGAGAAAACGGCACAGAAACTGATAGCCCAGTTCGGCAGCATCGAGAATCTGCTGGCTCACACCGACGAGCTGAAAGGAGCCATCAAGAAGAAGGTGGAAGAAAACAAAGAGCAAATCACATTCTCAAAATTTCTGGCTACCATCAAAACGGATGTGCCCATCACACTCGACATGGAAGCACTGAAAAGAGAAGAGCCCGATGAAGAGGAACTGCGCCGCCTGTTTGAAATGCTGGAATTCCGAAGCCTGATTGACCGGGTAATCAAAACAGAAAAAAAAGCTCCCTCCTCTCCTGCCGCTCAACCCGATCTCTTTGGCTTTTTTGCGGAGGAAGATACAGCTGACGCCAAAAATTCAATTCTCACGAGGTTAGAAGACCTGTCATACGACTATCAACTAGTTGATAATAAGGAGAAAATGGCGGTTTTAGCCGAAAAATTACTTGCTCAGAAATTTTTCAGTCTAGACACGGAAACCACCGGAATCGATCCCATCACGGCAGAACTGGTAGGAATGAGCTTCAGTTTTGCCGAAAACCAGGCTTTTTATGTACCGGTACCGGCCAATCGTGAAGAAGCCCTTACAATTGTGAATATATTTAAACCAGCCTTCGAAAATCCCGATTCGCTCAAAATCGGACAAAACATCAAATACGACCTGATCATGCTGGCCAATTATGGAGTGACCCTGAAGGGAAAGATGTTCGACACCATGATTGCGCATTATGTGTTGCAGCCCGAACTTCGCCACGGCATGGATTACCTGGCCGAAATTTACCTGAAGTACGAAACCATCAAAATTGAAGAGCTGATTGGAGCAAAAGGGAAAAAGCAGGGAAACATGCGCGACCTGGCTCCCGAGGCAGTCTACAAATATGCTTGTGAGGATGCCGATGTAACGCTCAAACTGAAACAGGTACTCGAAAACGAACTGGAGACAAACGGCGTGAAAAAACTGTTCGAAGAGATAGAAATGCCTTTGGTACCGGTATTGGCTTATATGGAACGAAACGGAGTACGTATTGACACGGAAGCATTGAAAGAAACGTCACGACATTTTACAGCCCGAATGAACCAGATAGAAGAAGAGGTACACCAGCTGGCCGGAATGGAATTCAACATTGCCTCTCCCAAACAGGTGGGTGAAGTGTTGTTCGACCGCCTGAAAATCGTGGAAAAAGCCAAAAAGACGAAAACCGGTCAGTATGTCACTTCGGAAGAAGTACTGGAAAGTCTGAGGGGAAAGCATGAAATCGTAGGAAAGATTCTGGAACATCGCGGACTGAAGAAGTTGCTGGGTACCTATATTGATGCCCTCCCCCAGCTTATCAATCCGGCTACCGGACGCATTCATACTTCTTTCAACCAGACGGTCACAGCTACCGGACGACTAAGTTCAAGCAACCCGAACCTGCAGAACATTCCTATCCGTAACGAAGACGGAAAGGAAATCCGAAAGGCTTTCATCCCCGACGAAGGATGCGAATTCTTCTCGGCCGACTATTCACAGATTGAGCTGCGCATCATGGCGCATCTGAGCAACGACCCGCACATGATTGAAGCTTTCCAGAAAGACCAGGACATTCATGCAGCTACTGCCGCTAAAATATATAAGGTAAAACTGGAGGAAGTGACACGCGAGCAAAGAAGCAAAGCCAAAACTGCCAATTTCGGTATCATCTACGGAATTTCAGTGTTCGGACTGGCAGAACGTCTGAACGTTGACCGCAAGGAGGCCAAAGCACTTATCGACGGATACTTTGAAAACTATCCGAATGTAAAGGCCTATATGGACCAGAGCATTCAGGAAGCACGCGAAAAAGGATACATTGAAACTATCTTCAAACGCAAACGCTATCTGCCGGACATCAACTCCAAAAATGCAGTCGTCAGAGGATATGCCGAACGAAATGCAATCAATGCCCCCATTCAGGGCAGTGCCGCCGATATCATTAAAGTAGCCATGATACGCATATACCAGCGTTTCCAGGAAGAAGGTATCCGCTCGAAAATGATTCTCCAGGTACACGACGAATTAAACTTCAGCGTCTTGCCGGAAGAAAAAGAAAAAGTGCAGCAAATTGTGATAAGCGAAATGGAGGCTGCTTACAAAATGAAAGCTCCACTGCGTGCAGACCATGGTTGGGGACACAATTGGCTGGAAGCACACTAAGCCATCCGGATTGTTAACCAATGTTTAATTAGTGACATTTTGCTAATTTATCGCATTTTTTTTGCCGGAATGCATACAACATATCAAAGCTTTTACTACATTTGCACCGTCAAAAAGAACAAAACGTAAGTAAAACCTTAAAATTAGAAAGATATGAAAAAGATGAATTTAGCAAAGTGTGTAGTTGTTTTAGTTATAACTTTTGTTGCAAGCTTGTCAACTTATGCTGCTAAAATGAATAACAACCTGATTTACAATGCACAAGAAGTTAACGGATTGAAAGTTGCAGAAACTGTATACAAGAAAGACGGTAACATGCTGACAAACTACATGAAGTATAACTACAAATACAATGACAACAACCAGATGACTGAAAATATGTCACAGAAATGGAATGTAAACAAGAACTGCTGGGAAAACGATTTGTGTATTCGTTATACATACGACAACAAGAGTGTAACTACAGAATACTACAAATGGAATTCCAAGAAGAATGATTTCATTCTGATTCCAGAAATGACTGTTACAATGGACAAATGATTAAATAAGAAAATTCATAAACTCTCTTTTACAAAAGAGGCACTTCGTGATGAAGCGCCTCTTTTTTTATTTTCTACCGACGAAGTCCGCCAAAATTGCCGCTCATTCCGTAGAAGAATAGGCAGGAACTTAAAAAATAACTATCTTTGCAGAGAATTAGAGTATTATGCATCAGAAATAAATCAGAAATAAACAATAAATTATGGCATTACAATGTGGTATCGTCGGTTTGCCAAACGTGGGAAAATCGACACTTTTCAACTGCTTATCAAACGCAAAAGCCCAGGCGGCCAACTTCCCGTTCTGCACCATCGAGCCCAATGTGGGCGTGATTACGGTGCCCGATGACCGTCTGAACAAACTGGCCGAGCTGGTGGAGCCCGACCGTATAGTGCCCACTACCGTGGAAATTGTGGACATTGCCGGACTGGTGAAAGGGGCCAGCAAGGGCGAAGGGCTGGGCAACAAGTTCCTGGCCAACATTCGTGAAACGGATGCCATTCTGCACGTGCTGCGCTGCTTCGACGATGAGAACGTGACGCATGTGGACGGCAGTGTGGACCCGGTGCGCGACAAGGAAATCATTGATACGGAACTTCAGCTGAAGGACCTGGAAACCATTGAAAGCCGCATTCAGAAGGTGCAGAAACAGGCGCAGACCGGGGGCGACAAGGTGGCCAAGCAGACGTATGAGGTGCTGGTGCGCTACCGTGAGGCGCTGTTGCAGGGCAAATCGGCACGTACCGTGCAGTTTGAAACGAAGGACGAACAGAAAATAGCGCACGAGCTGTTCCTGCTCACCTCGAAGCCGGTGATGTATGTGTGCAACGTGGACGAAGCCAGCGCCGTAAGCGGCAACAAGTACGTGGAGCAGGTGCGTGAGGCGGTGAAAGAGGAGGGTGCTGAAATCCTGATTGTGGCGGCCAAGACGGAAGCCGACATTGCCGAACTGGAGACGTACGAAGACCGCCAGATGTTCCTGCAGGAGGTGGGGCTGGAAGAGTCGGGCGTGAGCCGGCTGATACGTGCGGCCTACAAGCTGCTGAACCTGGAGACGTACTTCACGGCCGGAAAGATGGAGGTGCGTGCCTGGACGTTCCACAAGGGATGGAAGGCTCCGCAGTGTGCCGGTGTCATCCACACGGATTTCGAAAAGGGATTTATCCGCGCGGAAGTCATCAAGTATGACGACTTTATCCACTATGGCTCGGAAGCTGCCGTACGTGAGGCCGGAAAACTCAACGTGGAAGGCAAGGAATACGTGGTGGAAGACGGCGACATCATGCACTTCCGTTTCAACGTATAATCAACTTATTTATCAAGCACGGGCTTACACGCTCCGTGCTTGTTTTTCTTTATAACTATTTTCACCATGAATTATCTCATCATCGGAACGGGCGGTGTAGGAGGATGCATCGCCGGCTTTCTGGCACTGGCAGGCAAGGACGTGACCTGCATTGCCCGCGGAAAGCACCTGGAAGCCATCCGCCGGCAAGGGCTGCACCTGAAGTCGGACCTGAAGGGGGAGCATTTCCTCCGCGTAAAGGCATGTACTGCCGAAGAATACCAGGGAAAGGCGGATGTCATCCTGGTGTGCGTGAAAGGCTATTCCATTGACTCCATCCGCCCCGTGCTGGAGCGTGCGGCTACCCCCCACACCCTGGTCATCCCCATCCTGAATGTGTATGGCACGGGGCCCCGCATCGGTCGCCTGGTGCCTTCGGTCAAGGTGCTCGACGGGTGTATCTACATCGTGGGCTTCGTGTCGGGCGAAGGGGAAATCAGCCAGATGGGCAGCATCTTCCGCCTGGTGTTCGGTGCGCGTCCGCAGCAGCAGGTGGCTCCCGAACGGCTGGAGAGGATTGCCGGCGAACTCCGCGAGTGCGGCATCAAGGTGGACGTGTCGGACGACATAAACCGGGATACGTTCATCAAATGGTCGTTCATCTCGGCCATGGCCTGCACGGGTGCCTATCACGACGTGCCGATGGGCGAGGTGCAGCACGAGGGTGAGGTGCGCGACACGTTTATCGGCCTGTCGCGTGAGAGTGCGCAGATTGGGGAGAAACTGGGCATCGCCTACCCCGGCGACCCCGTGGCCTACAACCTGATGGTGATAGACAAGCTCGACCCGCACAGCACGGCTTCCATGCAGAAGGACATTGCCCGGGGGCATGAGTCGGAGATTCAGGGCCTGCTGTTCGATATGATTGACCTGGGCACACAGTTACACATTGACATGCCTACTTACCGGAAGGTGGCGCAAAAATTCCGTCAAGCATGAAACATCTTATCGATATTGACACCTGGGAGCGGAAGGAGAACTATCTTTTCTTCCGCGATTTCCATAATTCCTGGATTGCCATGACCAGCGAAGTGGACTGCACGGAGGCGTATGCGGAAGCGAAGGCGCAGGGCCGTTCCTTCTTTCTGTATTACCTGTACGCCATTCTTCGTGCGGCGAATGAAATCAAGGAGTTCCGTTACCGGTGGGACAAGCACGGGCAGGTGGTTTACCACGATACGGTAGACATCACGACGCCCATCGCCGTGCCGGGAAAGACGTTCTACACGGTTCGCATTCCCTGGAACAGTGATTTCAAGGCTTTCTACGAGGAAGCACGGCGCATCATCACCTCTATCCCAGAGGACGGAGACCCGTACGGCACCGACAAGGAGATTGCAGCGCAGGGCGATTTTGACGTCATCCTGCTCAGTGCCACGCCCAAGCTGTACTTTACCTCCATCTCTTACACGCAGTATGCCCCAGGCCATCCGCTGGACTATCCGCTGATGAACGCGGGCAAGGCGGTGACACGTGAAGGAAGACTGGTCATGCCCATTGCACTGACCGTGAGCCATGCCTTTGTAGACGGGGCGCACATCTCACTGTTCTTCGAGAAAGTAGAGAAATATTTGAAGGAAAGATAAACAAACACTTCATCAATATGCGCAAAACGCAGGGTTCTGTTCTACGTTTCCCACGGCGGAACCCTACGTTTTCCACAAGAGAAACCTACAGTTCGGGGCTGGGAAACATAAGGATTCCACACGGAAAACCTAAAACATACAAGCACACCCTTATATCTATACAATAATGTTTTTGACTTCCCGCTTTTTGTGGCTTAATTTGCTTCTAAAGAATATCGTTATGACAAAAAGAACAAGCTGGTTCCTGTCTGTAGCCGCCACTGTCATCGTACTCATGGGGGGCGGTTACGCGGCACTGCGGCATAGCCGGACGCAGGTGCATACCCTCATCAATCAATCCTTGCAGGAAGCCGAACGCCTTCACTACAACGACCGTCTGAATGCGTTCAGCAGGAACCCGCGCATCTACGTAGACCCGGCCCTGAAGGCTTATCTTTTCGCGCCCGTCTCCAGCCGGGAAATCAAAAGCTATACGCTCCAGACTACAGAGGGGAAAACCACTTACCTGTTCAAGGACAGCATCCCGGAAGAGAAAGCCCGGAAACTATTGAACGAATACCTGCTGGCAGACATACAGCCCGTCAAGGTGGAGGAAGTGAACCGGTTGTTTCAGGAACAGCTCGAACAAAGGCATGTCAGCGGAACGGCGGGTGTGTTTTATTCCGACAAGTCGGCCCGCACCCACACACGGGCAGGCATCTTACCCACGCCCTCAGCCTATAAGACTCCGGTCTGCTGGCTCGACCTGACTCACAGCCTGCAACTGCAAGGGTGGGCGGACTACGACTGGCTGACTTTGCTCCGCCATATCCACGCGGGCTTTTACGGGCTGCTGTGCCTACTGCTTGCTGCCACAGGTATACAAGTCTGCCTTTACCTGAAAAAACGGCAAAATAAGCCTGAAAAAGGGCTGAGCATCGACCTGAAGCAGCAGATATTGCTTATCGACGGCATGCAGTGTGCCATTTCCAGTCTCGACTTGCAGCTTCTTTACCTGCTATGGGAAAAGAAAGGAGAATGTGTGAACCGTGAAGACTTGAAAACGGCTTGCTGGCCGCACGACCCGCAGGCGGATGAGAAATTAGACGCGCATATACAAACAATCCGGAAAGTCCTGCAAGACTTCCCGGATTATCGGATTTCCACCGCCAGAGGACGGGGATATTATCTGACTGCTGCCTCCAGTTAAGGATTCTGCACCAGATTAGGATTGGCGTCTATCTCGGTCTGCGGAATGGGGATGGCCAGACGCGAATCATTCGGCTGGATGGTATAAGCACCGGAAGTATCCAGCGAAGTCAGGTGCCAGCTTCCCTTACGCTCCACGGGCAGTTTATTACGCGTATAATCGTACACTGCCAGGCCCTCGCCCACCAGTTCCTTTCTTCTTTCTTTCAGGATGCGCTCCAGAGTGAAATCGGCAGCGGCATTTACTTTCATGGCGGTATTCGTGGTACGGTTGGTAATCACGTCGTTCAGGTATTCCATTCCCTTGGTAGCCTGCTCGCCCCCTATTTTCAGACCTGCCTCGGCTGCATTCAAATAAATCTCTGACAGGCGCACGATGCAGAGGTTGTTGTCGCGCGGATCGCCGGTCTTGCCGGGGAACTTCGTCAGATAGACCGCGCGGTTACGGGCTGCTTCGGGGAGACCTTCATTATTTGCTATGGCAGATACTTCTGTCACACAGTGGCGCACATCCTGCGGGTCTTCATCCAGCAGGTTCAGGTAGTCTTCCGACAGTATCAGGTTGTTCCAGTCCACTTTTTCCTCATTGGCATAGACCATGGGGGCTCCTTCTCCACCCGAGCCGCCGGAAGGTTCCGTCAGCGAGAAGTAGAACTCGAAAAGCGATTCGCTGGTGTATTCCTTTCCCCAGACAGTGGGGTACTCGTCGATGGTGTACAACTGATACAGGTTTTTACTGTTTTCGATGACATCTGTAGCTGCCTTGTAGGCATTCGGATAATCCAGCTTGTTCAAATAAACTCTTGACAGAATACCCTGCACGGCCCAGTAGTTCAGATAACCGTCTTTCTTCTCCTTGCTAAGGCCGGCCAGCGAACCCGTCAGGTCGGCAATAATCTGGTCATAGCATTCGGCCACCGTATTGCGCTCCGGCTTGGAGTCGGGTTCAGTAGCAGTGGTAACGATGGGTACTCCCAAAGACTGGCCGTTGTCGTACGAATAAGGCATGGCAAACACGCGTATCAGGTCGTACAGTGCCAGTCCTCGCATGGCCAGCGCCTGAGCCTTGATTTCATCCAGCGCCTGCGTGTCGGTGGTATTCACCTGTCCGCCTTCGATGGCGGCTATCAGGTTATTGATCTGGCGAATCACCTTGTACACCTGGTTCCACGGAAGACTCGTGTTGAAGCTGTCGGTCGATTTGACATTGTATTCGTAATAGGGAGAGACTCTTTTTCCGTCTCCCTTGCTCATACGGGCCTGCACGTCGGCCGCACGGCAGTCGCCAAAATAAAAGAAGTTATCGCCATAATAGCTGTGTGCCGAAGCCAGACGATAGATGCCGTTCAGGGCTGTCTGGGCATTCTCCAGCGTAGTAAAGGCCTGGTCGGTAGTTACGGACGTGGACGGATTCAGGTCCAGCCAGCTGTCCGAACAAGAGGTACATGCCAGTGAGGCGGCAAGAAAATAAATATAGAGTGGTTTCATAATCCAGTTCGTTTTTAGAAAGTTAATTGTACGCCGAAATTGAAGGTACGCATGGCGGGTGCCTCGCAGAACACTTCTCCGTTGACCGGAGTTTCGGGGTCATACTGTTTCCATTTGGCCCATGTCAGCAGGTTGCTGCCTGAGAAATAGATACGGGCTTTGTCTATCAGGACCTTGCGGGTCCATTCGGAAGGAAGCGTAAACCCGAACGTAAGGTTCTTCAGACGCAGATGGTTGGTGCTGTGAATGTAGCGCGAAGAGTTCTGAGGTCCGGCATCTTCCCCATACACAAAGCGTGGCACATCGGTCTGGTCGCCCGGCTCCTGCCAGCGGTCCATGGCATATACCGGCAGGTTGTACCTGGAAGTATAGATATTGCTCGCTCCGTTCTCAATGTAGGTACCGACCTTATCGTAAGAATATCCACCCAACGAATAGGTCAGTGTAAAGCTCAGGTCCAGCCATTTGTAGTTCAGCATGTTCGTCAGACCGCCGGACACCTTCGGGTTAACCGACTTGTAAGGAATGGCCTGCGCCTCACTGGCATCCTCCGTCAGGCTCCGGTCTATAATCACCGTACCATCTTCCTGCGGTATTTCCTTGTTGCGGTAATACATGGCCTTACCCGTATCCGGATTTACTCCGGCGTATTCCGTTACGTAGAAAGTATAGTAAGGCAATCCTACTTTGTGAATGAACCATGTGCCTTCGATTGACTGCTCCAGCTGTCCATTGAGTGACACAATCTTGTTCTTGTTGTGGCTCAGATTGAAGACCGTTGTCCAGTTAAAGTTGTCATTGGCAAAGTTGATGGTACGCAGTTCCAGTTCCACACCCCGGTTGTTCAACTGTCCCACATTGCTCAGGTAGTTCGTAAATCCGGTGGTGGCACTGATAGGAAGGCTATACAGCAAATCCTTCGTATCGCGGTTATAGTATTCCACGCTCAGGAAAATGCGGTTGATGAACGATACGTCCAGTCCCACGTTCAGGTTATAGTTCTTTTCCCATCCCAAATTGGAGTTGGGGATAGATGATTCATACGAACCGGAACCGCCCATGTAGCTCTGCCCGAAAGCATACAGTCCCATATAGCCGTACAGGGAGCTCGGCTGGTTACCGTTCACACCGTAAGAGGCACGAATCTTCAAATCGCTCAGAATGTGCTTCACAGGCTGCATGAA
Organism: Phocaeicola plebeius DSM 17135; assembly: GCF_000187895.1. GTDB lineage: Bacteria > Bacteroidota > Bacteroidia > Bacteroidales > Bacteroidaceae > Phocaeicola > Phocaeicola plebeius. The sequence continues at coordinate 257,175 of NZ_DS990122.1, forward strand.
CGCTTCGTTGCTCACATGCCACATACCCGATACGGACCAGAAATTTCCCCAGCGGTTATCGGGTGAGAGGCGGGAACTACCGTCGCGGCGGAAGCTTCCTGCCAAATAATAACGGTCGTCATAATCGTAGTTCAAACGTGAAATATACGACAGCATACGATAGTCCTGTGTTGATGAAACGAAGCTGTTCAACACCGCTGCGTTATCCGGCTCCGTCAGTCCGGCATACGAAGGAATGTTGGAACGTTCGCCGGATGCCTTATCCGTCTGGTAGCTTTCCACTTCGTACGCAGCCAATACATCCAGATGGTGCTTCTGCGCAAAGGTCTTCACGTAATTCACCGAAGTAGAAGAAATCAGCTTTCCATACTCGATGAATCCTTTGGAGGACTGTGCATCGGAACCGCTCTTCGGTCCTGCAGAACTCAACGGATTGTAGTAGCGCGAATCCTTCTGGATGGTATAGTCATAGCTTAACGTTTCCTTTATTTTCAGGCCCTTTATCGGTTCTACGGCCGCATAGCCGGTGGAGAACATACGCGTCATCCGCGTGCGGTTATAGTCCGTCAGAATATCACGCAGCGGGTTCAACTGTGTGCCGTCGTACGCCCCTACATAATTCCCGGCTTCATCTCTCACCAGCATGGAAGGAGTCATGGTCATCGCCACACACAAATACGGGTTGATGGCAGAGCCACGTTCTTCGTTCATCTCCTGGTTCATCTGGGTAAACATCATGTTGGCACCTACCTCACCGTACCGGCCCACCTTCTGGGTCATGTTCAAACGGGCAGAGTAGCGGTCCAAGCTGGAGTTCTTGGCCAATCCTTCCTGGCTGTTATAGCCCAAAGAGGCATAGAAAGTGGTCTTCTCGTTTCCTCCGGATACGGATGCCTCGTAATCCTGCTGGATGGCGGTACGAAGCAACTCTTTTCTCCAGTCGGTATAGCCCATGGAAGGCACAGACGCATACTTGTCAATCTCACCGTCTGCATAGCCGGTAGGGTCTGCCATCTGCTTGTCCGTGGCATAGTTTACCAAGCCCTCGTACAGCAGCTCACGACGCTGGTCGCCGTTCAGTGTCGGACGGAAATCAACCGCCGCATTCGAGAAACCTCCCGACATATTAAAGGAAACCTGTGCCTTGCCAGCCTTTCCTTTCTTGGTCGTAATCAGGATTACGCCATTGGCCGCACGCGAACCATACAGAGAGGCTGCCGCCGCATCCTTGATAATCGTAATGTTTTCAATATCGGCCGGATTCAGCGTACTCATGATATTGGTCTTTGAGTTGTTCATGTAAGCCGCATCGGCTCCTCCGGCACTCAGGCTACCGGAAGTAACCGGCACCCCGTCAATCACGAACAGCGGTTCCTGAGAGGCATTGAACGAGCCCATACCACGGATACGGATGCTCTGATTGGCTCCCGGCTGTCCGGAACTGCTGGTAATAGACACACCCGTGGTCATTCCCTGCAGCTTCTGCTCCACGCTCATCACGGGGATGTCTTTCATCATATCTCCCTTCAGGGTATTGGCAGACCCCGTAAAAGAAGACTTGGTGAAATTACCGTATCCCGTCACCACCACCTCTTCCAGGTTCATGGTCTCAGGCTGAAGCACCACGTTCAGGTGTTCTTTCTTGGGAACCTTTATCAACTGAGTTTTCATACCCAGGTAAGCCACGACCAGAATCTTGTCATCCGGTCCCACTTCCAATGTATACTTTCCATCAATGTCGGTCACTACCCCATGCGCTTCGTTTCCCTGTACGGAAATCGTAGCACCGATAAGCGGCTCGTGATCTTCCGCTGAGATAACCAATCCGCTGATGGTACGCTGTTGTGCAAAAGTCTGTTGACACACCACACACAGCAGCAATAAAACTAAAAGTCTGATTCTTTGCATTTTGACGATTTTTGTTTTTAATTCCGTAGAATACTTCGCAAAACACACGCCAAAAACAGCCTTTTTATACTTTATTTTTTAAAAATTTGATTACAAGAACGTTACACGCGATTAAAAAAAAGAAAGGCTGTGGAATTTCTGCACATTTGTAGAAATAATCCACAGCCTTTTTTCTGTTTTATTTACTGTTCAGATAGTCACACAGCCTCTGTACGGCTCTTGCCCGGTGACTGATCCTGTTCTTTTCTTCAGCCCCCATCTCCGCAAAAGTCTCGGAATAACCTTCCGGCACGAACACCGGGTCGTAGCCGAAGCCGGAGCTTCCTTTTTTCTCCCGGATGATTTCTCCCTTCACAATGCCTTCGAACAAATGCTTTTCTCCTCCTTCTATCAGGCAGATAGCCGTACGGAACTGCGCCTTCCGGTTCTCCTTGCCTTTCAGTTCTGCCAGCAGCTTCTTCATGTTGGCTTCCGAATCGTGACCTTCACCGCCCGCATAACGTGCCGAATACACCCCGGGAGCCCCGTCCAGCGCTTCCACCTCCAGACCGGTATCGTCGGCAAAGCAATCCATGCCATAATGCGCATGAATATATTCCGCCTTCAGCGCGGCATTTCCCTCCAGCGTATCCGCCGTTTCCGGAATATCGGCTTCACAACGGATGTCTTTCAAACTCAGCACTTCCACTTTATCTCCCAAAATGGCACGTATCTCCTCCAGCTTATGGGCATTGTTAGTAGCAAAAACCAGTTTCTTTTTCATGTTGAACTTTTTCTTGACAATTATACATTTCTGCACAAAGATACACATCGCCCGACAGTATTTCAACTAACGGCCGCAAAAAGCCGATAAAAAAGCCTGATCTTCCCTCAGGAGACCAGGCCTTTATCACGAAGGCTATGCGCCGTTAGTTCAATACGATTTCATCTACAAACAAGAATCCGGGATTGCCCTTGCCGCCGTGCCATGCCGGGATATTCTTTTCGGACAAAGCCGTTACCTTCACGTAACGGGTCTTTACCGGGTCAAACGTCAAGGTATGGGTATAAATCTGGTTGGCATCCGTTTCCTTCATAGCCGGATAAGCTTCCGAAGCCACTTTCTTGAAAGTCTTGTTGTCGTCCGACACCTCTACGGTAATACCTCTGGTATCAAACGTCCAGTCGCCCTTTTCCACGCAAGTGCGCAGGGTCATGGAACTGATTTCGGTAGCTTCCTTCAAATCAATCACCGCCTCCATGTCATTCTTGTAGAAAGCAATCCAGCATCCGGTCTTGTAGTTGCGGTCGCCCGTCATACCGTCTACCAGCGTAGTGGCACCCTTAAACTCGTAAGGCTTATTGATAGGCTGCAACATGGTGATAGGTTTCGCTGTAGACTTGCTGAACGCAATGCTGTCACGCGTAATGCGGGAGTTGCCTTCCGGACGCACGGCCATCATGCGCAGCACACATGCCGCATCAATGGTCAGTCCGTTTTCATACTTGGACGAAGCAGTGGTAGGTTCCGTACCGTCGAGGGTATAGTACACAGGCGCATCGTCGATGGTGCTTGCCGTTACATCCAGCTTGCCCGTTTCCGTGTTGGGAGCGATGTTCACATTCACATCGAAGATATGCGTCGCGTAGTTCCATCCCTTCAGCTGGTAAATCCTGGTCAGACGAGCCGTGCGTTTCAGGAATCCCTGATAATCCTGCTTCTTTTCAGGAGCGCTCCACTGCGTTTCACAAAGCGCAGCCATACGCGGCAATACCATGTACTGTGCCTGTGCCATGGTCGGGATATATTCCGTCCAGAGGTTCGCCTGCACACCGGTAATGAACTTCTGTTCTTCCGGAGAAAGGGCAGACGGCATCGGTTCGTAGCTGTACACCCGTTCCATAGGCAGATAGCCGCCGATGGCCAGCGGTTCACTGTCCGTATCCTTTGCCTGATAATAGTCGAAATACAGGTACGTGTTCGGCGTCATGATGACATTGTGCTGCTGACGGGCCGCTTCAATACCACCGGCTTCCCCTCTCCACGACATCACCGTGGCATTCGGAGCCAGTCCGCCTTCTAAGATTTCATCCCAGCCAATCATGCTGCGGCCGTTCTCGGTGAGGAACTTCTCGGCTTCATGTATCACGTAGCTCTGCAGATACTCTTCCTTCGAGTGCTTGCTGTCGCCCTTGATGCCCAGCGCCTTGATACGTGCCTGACACTTCGGACAAGTCTCCCACTTCACCTTCGGACATTCGTCGCCACCCACATGGATGTATTCCGACGGGAAGATGTCGATGATTTCCGCCAGCACATCCTTGATGAACTGGATGGTCTTGTCGTTACCCGCACAAAGCACGTTGTCGGAAATACCCCACATGCGCCACACTTCATACGGACCGCCCGTACATCCCAGTTCCGGATAAGCCGCCAGCGCCGCCTGCATGTGACCCGGAAGGTCGATTTCCGGAATGACCGTGATATAGCGTTCCGCCGCGTAGGCCACGATTTCCCGGGCCTGCTCCTGCGTATAGAAACCGCCGTAAGGCTTGCCGTCATACTCGCCCGAGTTACGTCCGATCACCGTCTCGCTGCGTTTGGAGCCGATTTCCGTCAGCTTGGGATACTTCTTGATTTCGATACGCCATCCCTGGTCTTCCGACAGATGCCAGTGGAAGCGGTTGATGTTGTGCAAAGCCAACATGTCGATGTACGTCTTGATTTCATCCATGCTGAACATGTGACGGCCCACATCGAGCATCATACCACGGTAGCTGAAGCGCGGCGAGTCGTTGATTTCCACTGCCGGCAGTTCCACCGCTCCTGCCCCCTCATGCACCGACACCGACTTGCGGAGCGTCTGGATGCCATAGAACACACCCGCTTCCGAAGGAGCGGAAATCTCCACCTTGCGGTCGTCCACCTTCAGCCGGTACGCTTCCGGAGAATCAGCCTCCAGCCCCAGGCGGAGCACGATGCCCTCTTCCCCGTCACCTTCCGCCACCTTCAGCGCGATGCCCGTCTGTTCCTTGATAAAAGCCGCCAGGAACTCGGCGTTCTTCTTCATCTTTTCATTCCCTGCCGTATAGCAGATGGTTTCCCCGCTCTTCAGCAGGAACGAACCCTGCGATGCCGCCGTAATCTCCAGCGGCATGGGCACCACCTGATAGTCGGCCACCGCCATCGGACTGTCCGTACACGAGGCCATCAGCATTCCGGCAAATGCCAGCCCCATACAATTCATTTTTGAAAATGGTTTCATAATCAATACATATAAAAGATTAGTAATCAGATTTTATTCCATCACATCGGCCAGCTGGTGAATCACCACGGAAACGTCCTCCAGCGGCGTACCGTCGGCCGAAGACACCGTGATGCGCTTCGTCTCGCCCGGCAGCAGGTCGAAGAAATTGTCGGAGAAACGCGCCCCCTGCAAGGGCACCTCCACGAACACGTCGCGCGCCAGCACACGCGACTTCAGGGTCAGTTCCATCACCCCACCCTTCTTCACCTTGCGGCAGGCTATTTCAGCCCTGGGCAGACGCTGCTCCTTGGGATACACCGGATAGAACACCTCGTCCGAGAGCACCTCCCGTCCGTCCGCGCCCCTGAGCGTCATGCGGATGAACGAAGCCGTAGTGTCACAGCCCTTGAAAGCCTTCTGCCAGTCTTCCTCAAAGAACACCTCCGAAGCATTAACCGGCAGCATCCCTTCCACCCGATGGCGGCGGATCACCTTTCCCTGAAAGTCCGTCAGCGCCAGGTGCAGCGTCACCTTCTCCGTCTGCAGGCGGTCGGACAGCACATAGAAACGCAACTTGTCGCCCTCGCGGATGGCATCCACCAGCACGGGCGCAAAGGCACGGCGCGTGTGATACTGCATGGCCTTCCAGTTGCCGTAATAATCGATGGCCGACCACGACACCACGGGCCAGCTGTCGTTCAGCTGCCAGGGCAGACTGCCCATGCAGTACGGACGGTTACGGCGGTGTGCCACCATGCCCCGGCGCATGCCGTGGCCCTGCAGCACCAGCCCTACGTAGACTAAGTCTTCAAACTTCTCCGGCACCGGATAATACAGGCTCATGGTTTTCTTAATCAAGGCATTCCCTATCGTGCTCTTCTGATGCGCATTCATTACGGGCGACTCCAGCTCATAATCCTCGGGCGAAGCAAAGGTGCGGATGGTCTTCATCTCCGGAAAGGCCTGAAAGCCGTACTCGCTCATGAAACGCGGTATCTCCTTATCTAAACTCTCGAAAGGCTTCTGCCCGTACCACGTGCCCCAGTTATGGCTGTCGCCCACCTTCCAGCTCTCCGGTCTGCCCCAGTTGGCCTCCAGCGGCGAGCCTTCCAGGTAGAAGCGCCCCGGATCAAATTCTTTCACCTTCTGCGGCAAAAGCTGACGGAACAGCACGTCGTATCCCTCCTGCATCTGCTGATAGACCTCGGGCGAATATTTCTCCTTCCATCCCCAGTAGCGTATACCCTCGTATATCTCGTTATTACCGCACCACATGGCCAGCGACGCATGATTGCGCAAACGCTTAATGTTGTATTCTACCTCGCGGGCTACATTGCGCAGGAAAGCCGGATCATGCGGATAGGTGGTACAAGCAAACATAAAGTCCTGCCATACCAGAATGCCGCGCCTGTCGGCTTCCTCAAAGAACGCATCGTCTTCATAGATACCGCCGCCCCACACACGAATCATATTCATATTGGATGACTGCACATCCTCCAGCAGACGGCTGTAGCGCTGGCGTGTGACACGCGGCAGCAGGGCATCCGACGGAATCAGGTTTGTACCTTTGGCAAACATCGGCACCCCATTCACTTCGAAGTAGAAACTCTGACCGTCCTTATCCTCCTCCTGGACTACACGTATCGAGCGCAGACCAATCTGGTGACTCTTCTGTGACACCACTTGCCCATCGACCGACACTGAAGCCTCAAACATATACAACGCAGGCTCTCCCCAACCGTTAGGCATCCACAAATGTGGCTGCTCCACTGTTACAGGAAGAGAAATATGATTAAGCCCCGGCTGCAATTCCACTACCTTCTCTATGCTTTTATCTGACTCACCCGCATAACTGTACGTCACACGTACCACAGCCTGCTGTGTATGATTACCAATATTATTTATTTCTAGACGATTGTCTACCTCTGCCTGTTCAGCACTGACTGACTGCTGGTGCACGAAATAATCTTCCACTACCGCCCGGTCCGCAAACTGCAAATACACTGGCCGCCAAATACCACAAGTCACCATACGGATGCCCCAGTCCCATCCGTAGGAATAAGGAGCTTTCCGACTAAACACACTTAATTTTTGAGGATAATGGTCATTATCTGCAGGATAATCAAAACCGTTGCTCTCCCATTGAGGCATCAGTTCACGAATAGGCGAACGAAAACGTACTACAAGTCTGTTTTCTCCTTTTCTTAAAACAGACTTGACAGGTACCCGATATCCCACAAACATATTATCTGCTTTCAGCAACAAAGAACCATTTAAGAAAACATCTGCATAGGTATCAAGCCCTTCAAAAACCAGATACACCCCTTCATGATGTAGTTGCTCTTCTGTCAGTACAAATGAAGTGCGATACAACCAGTCTTCCTTTTCTACCCATTGTATTTTCTGCTCATTCATGCCATAAAAAGGATCAGGCAATTTATCATGAGCTATCAGGTCCTGATGCACCGTGCCCGGCACCTGTGCAGACAACCATTCATTACTACCGTACATTGAAAATTCCCATCCAGTATGCAGCTGATGGATTTGAGATAAACTACTGCCCGACGCATGATTTCCATAAGTCAGTAAAAAGGCCAGTAACATCATCAGAGTGACTTTTGACATATTTTTCACGTTATAGATTCAAGTATCGCAATATCAGGTACAAAATAAAATAAGTTTTTCCGATAAGCCAAATTAATCGAAAAAACTTATTTTATTTTAGTTTTTTAAGGGAAAAGTTTATTTTACTTTAAGCTTATCAAAGCCTTCGCCATATACTCCAACTACATTACTTTGTGAAATGAAGGCATTCGGATCAATGTCCTTTACTAAACGGAAGATATCGAGTGATTCCCTTTTTTTAGCCAAAACCACTACTACCTTTATTTCCTGTTTACTATACCATCCCTTTCCATCAAGCAAAGTCACTCCACGATCAATCTTTGTCGCAATCCCTTCGGCTATCTCCTCATATTTGCGTGAGAATATCAGAAACTGCACAGACTGCCGTGTACTGTTAATCACATAGTCAATGACGATACTCATCACAAATAAGACACAAAAACCGAACAATACCCTGCGCCAGTCGTGAAAAATAAAATAACAGGATGAAATGATGACGATATCGCAATACATCATCATCCGCCCCAACGTAACATCCTTATACTTATTGATAATCCAGGCAATGATATCCGTTCCACCCGTACTTCCATTATTACAGAACACGATACCAATTCCAAAACCCAGCAGACCAGCACCTATCACACAAGCCATAAAATCCTGACCAGGGCCTAACAACTGAGGAAGATTGCCATTCTCATCCTTCAAAATCATCTGAAAGAACCAGAGCAGGAAAGTCAGCATAAAGATGGCAAAGATGGTCTTAATACTAAATTTAGGCCCTAATATTTTCAAGGCAAAACCCAAGAATATTGCATTAATCACAAAATAGGAGACCTGAATCTCTATGCCTGTGGCATAATAAATAATTGCCGCAATACCCGTTACTCCTCCGGTAGTAATCTGATAGGGAAGCATAAATGCAGCCCAGCCAATGGAATAACAAATCAGCCCGAAGGTTATGGCCAGATAGTCTCTGGACTCCCGGCCCAACTTTTTCTTTAATAAAGCTTCCATAGACAATAAAAAAACAGTCCGGAATGAACAGAAGATACCTCCTGTTCATTCCGGACGAGCATTTAAAAGGTTAAAGTACAATATTTACAATTTTCTTCGGTACAATAATCACCTTCTTCGGAGTCTTGCCCTCAATCCACTTCTGTGACTGTTCTTCAGCCAGTACAGCAGCCTGGATGGTATTATTGTCTGCATCGGCAGGGAACTCCATTGTAAAGCGAGCCTTACCATTGAAAGAAATAGTATATTTTACGCTGTCTTCTTTCAAATATTCCTCATTGAATTCCGGCCAATGTGCATCGCATACAGAAGAAGTATTGCCCAAAGCTTCCCACAATTCTTCTGCCAAATGCGGAGCAAACGGAGCCAAAAGCACTACCAGATTGCTCATCACAGCCTTGTTGCGACATTTCAATGAAGTCAATTCATTGACACAAATCATAAAGGCGCTGATAGAGGTGTTGTAAGAGAAGGTTTCAATATCTCCTGTCACCTTCTTAATCAATTTATGAATGGCTTTCAGTTCTTCTTTGGTAGCTTCTCCTTCAGCAGGCAAGAAAGTACCCTGACGGTCATAGAACAAATTCCAAAGCTTCTTCAGGAAGCGGTGTACTCCGTCAATACCATTGGTATCCCATGGCTTAGACTGTTCTACCGGGCCAAGGAACATTTCATACATACGCAATGTATCTGCTCCATAACGTTCTACAATCATATCCGGGTTCACCACGTTATACATGGACTTACTCATCTTTTCAACTGCCCAACCACAGATATACTTGCCATCTTCCAAAATAAACTCTGCATTATGATATTCCGGGCGCCAGTTCTTGAAGGCTTCCACATCCAGTACATCATTCGATACAATGTTTACATCTACGTGCAACGGAGTTACTTCATACTGGTCTTTCAATCCCAATGACACAAAAGTATTGGTATCCTTGATACGATATACAAAGTTGCTTCGTCCCTGAATCATTCCCTGATTCACCAGTTTCTGGAATGGTTCTTCCTTAATGCTGATACCCAAGTCGAACAAGAACTTATTCCAGAAACGAGAATAAATCAAGTGACCAGTAGCATGTTCCGTACCTCCTACATAAAGGTCTACATTCTGCCAGTAATGATCTGCCTTCTCAGAAACCAGCGCTTCATTGTTATGCGGATCCATGTAACGCAAATAATATGCACTGGAACCGGCAAATCCTGGCATGGTATTCAATTCCAGAGGGAATACATTCACGTTATCAATCTTCGTATTTTCTACGACTTCACCTTTGGCTACATCCCATGCCCAACGGGTTGCATGTCCCAAAGGAGGTTCTCCACTTTCTGTAGGCAAGAACTTAGCAACCTCAGGAAGCTCCAGCGGAAGCTTGCTTTCGTCAATCATATACGGCATGCCGTCCTTGTAATATACCGGGAACGGTTCACCCCAATAACGCTGGCGAGAGAAAATCGCATCACGCAAACGGAAGTTGACTTTCACACGGCCCAGATTATGCTCTTTCACATATTTCTTGGTAGCTGCAATGGCTTCTTTAATTGTCAGGCCATTCAGCGTCAACTCGCAATAAGGAGTTACCCCGGCTTTCGGAGAGTTGCAAACGATTCCTTCCTTCGCATCGAAGCTTTCTTCGCTTACGTCACAACCTTCTACCAACGGTACAATCGGCAAGTTGAAATGTTTGGCAAATGCATAGTCACGACTATCGTGCGCAGGTACCGCCATGATGGCTCCTGTTCCATAACCAGCCAATACATAATCACTAATCCATACTGGAACAGATTCTCCTGTAAACGGATTTACAGCATACGAACCACTGAACACACCCGTTACACGACGGTCAGCAATACGTTCACGTTCTGTACGCTTCTTTGTACGGTCCAGATAAGCCTCAACTTCTGCACGCTGTGCTTCAGTCGTCAGCATCGGCACCAGTTCACTTTCAGGTGCAAGTACCATGAAAGTCACACCGAACATCGTATCGGCACGCGTAGTAAAGATAGTAAATTCCAAATCGCTGTTTTTTACCTTGAAACGTACTTCAGTACCTTCTGAACGACCAATCCAGTTACGCTGAGTTTCTTTCAAAGAATCTGTCCAGTCTACCGTTTCCAGTCCGTCAAGTAAACGCTGTGCATAAGCAGACACACGCAAACACCACTGGCGCATCTTTTTCTGCACCACCGGATGTCCACCACGTTCAGATACCCCGTCTACTACTTCATCGTTGGCCAATACCGTACCCAATGCCGGACACCAGTTTACCATGGTCTCTCCTAAGTAAGCGATACGGTAGTTCATCAGAATTTCCTGCTGTTCCTTTTCTGTCTTAGCTTTCCATTCTTCTGCAGTAAAATTCAGTTCTTCGCTGCATGCTACATCCAGCCCCTTTGTTCCTTCAGCCTCAAAATGAGCAATCAGTTTGCTGATAGGCTGTGCTTTCTGACATGAATTACAATAGAAGCTGTTGAACATTTTCTGGAAAGCCCACTGTGTCCAGTGATAATATCCAGGTTCGCACGTACGTACCTCACGATCCCAGTCGAACGAAAAACCAATCTTGTCCAACTGCTCGCGATAGCGTGCAATGTTAGCTGCGGTAGTAACGGCCGGATGCTGGCCCGTTTGAATGGCATACTGTTCAGCAGGCAAACCGTATGCATCATATCCCATCGGATTCAACACATTGAATCCTTGCAATCGTTTGTAACGTGCATAAATATCGCTGGCAATGTATCCCAGCGGATGACCTACGTGAAGTCCCGCTCCCGACGGATAAGGGAACATGTTCAACACGTAGAACTTTTTCTTGGATTCATCTTCGACAACTTTATAGGTCTTACGTTCCACCCATCTCTGCTGCCACTTCTTCTCAATTTCTCTGAAATTATATTCCATAGCGAAATATTATATGATTGATTATTACGTATTTCTCCAATTTCTCCGCAAATATAGTAAGAGTTCAGGAATAAATAAGGATAGTTTCGAACGAAAAGTTTATCTTTGCTTGATAAATGAAAACCTAATCTTAGAAATCTATGCACATCCGTAAATTCTTTCTGCTCGCTACTATCCTCTGTAGTGTATGCAGTCTCAACGCACAGCGACATGAACAACTCTTGGAAACCGGCTGGAAATTCCACAAAGGAGAAACCAATGGAGCTGAAACTGTTTCATTTAATGATTCTCAATGGGAATCTGTCTGTATTCCACACGACTGGGCCATTTATGGACCGTTTGACCGTAATAATGATTTACAAAATGTAGCCATTACTCAGAACTTGGAGAAACAGGCATCTGTCAAGACCGGACGTACCGGAGGACTTCCTTATGTGGGAGTAGGATGGTATCGCACCCGTTTCGATGCAGACCCTGACAAAAAGACAACACTGGTTTTTGATGGAGCCATGAGTGAAGCCCGCGTGTATGTCAATGGAAAAGAAGCCTGCTTCTGGCCTTTCGGTTACAATTCCTTCCATTGTGACATTACTGAGCTTCTGCACAAAGAAGGAAAAGACAATGTATTGGCTGTACGTCTGGAAAACCGTCCTCAATCTTCCCGCTGGTATCCGGGAGCCGGACTTTACCGGAATGTCCATCTGATTACTGCAGAAAAAATACATGTACCTGTATGGGGAACACAGGTTACCACCCCACACGTAGCTAATGACTATGCTTCTGTTTGCCTTCGTACCTCTTTACAGAATGTGGGAAAAGAAGAAATTACCATAGAAACAGAAATACTGGACCCGAACGGGAAAAAAGTTTCTTTCAAGAAGAACAGCGGACGCATCAATCACGGGCAACCGTTTACACAAAATTTCATTGTGGAAAACCCGCAATTGTGGTCACCTGAAACACCGTTCTTATATCAGGCCGTATCTAAAATCTATGCCAACGGAAAACTTACAGATACTTATACCACCCGCTTTGGTATCCGTTCCATCGAATTTGTAGCCGACAAGGGCTTTTTCCTGAACGGCCAGCACCGTAAATTCCAGGGGGTATGCAACCACCACGACTTAGGTCCTTTAGGAGCTGCCATCAACGTATCGGCTCTACGCCACCAGCTTACATTATTAAAAGACATGGGCTGCGATGCCATTCGTACCGCACACAACATGCCGGCACCCGAGCTTGTCAGACTCTGCGATGAAATGGGATTCATGATGATGATTGAGCCTTTCGATGAATGGGACATTGCCAAGTGTGAAAACGGATACCACCGCTATTTCAACGAATGGGCCGAAAAAGACATGGTAAACATGCTACGGCAATACCGGAATAATCCCTGTGTGGTGATGTGGAGTATCGGTAATGAAGTACCCACCCAATGCAGCAGTGAAGGATACAAAGTAGCCAAGTTCCTGCAAGACATTTGCCATCGGGAAGACCCTACCCGTCCGGTTACCTGCGGCATGGACCAGGTTAGTTGTGTACTCGACAACGGATTTGCGGCCATGCTCGACATTCCGGGATTCAATTATCGCGCACACCGCTATGAAGAAGCTTACCAACGCCTGCCTCAAAATCTTGTATTAGGCTCAGAAACCTCTTCTACCGTCAGTTCACGCGGTGTATACAAATTCCCGGCAGAGCGTAAAGCCGATGCAAAATACGAAGACCATCAGTCTTCTTCTTACGACTTGGAATACTGCTCCTGGTCTAACATTCCCGATATAGACTTTGCTCTGGCTGATGACCACCAATGGACTTTGGGGCAGTTTGTCTGGACAGGTTTTGATTATCTGGGTGAACCCAGTCCATACGATACGGATGCATGGCCCAACCACAGCTCTATGTTCGGTATTATCGACCTGGCTTCCTTACCCAAAGACCGGTACTATTTATACCGCAGCATATGGAACAAGCAAGCTGAAACACTTCATATTCTTCCTCATTGGAACTGGGAGGGCAGAGAAGGAAAAGAAGTACCTGTATTCGTCTATACCAACTATCCGACAGCCGAACTTTTCATCAACGGAAAAAGTTATGGGAAACAGACGAAGAACAACCAAAGCGTAGAGAACCGTTACCGCCTGATGTGGCACAACGCCATTTACGAACCGGGAGAAGTAAAAGTCGTGGCATACGATGAACACGGTACGGCTAAAGCAGAAAAGATAATCCGCACGGCAGGCAAACCTCACCATATTGAATTGGTTTCTTCACGCCAGTCGCTCACAGCCGATGGAAAAGATTTGGCTTACGTAACCGTACGTGTTGTGGACAAAGACGGAAATCTCTGCCCCACAGATATGCGCTTGGTGAAATTTAAAGTAAAAGGAGCTGGAAGCTACAAAGCCTCAGCCAATGGAGATCCAACTTGTCTGGATTTGTTCCACCTGCCTCAGATGCACGCCTTCAACGGCATGCTGACTGCAATTGTGCAATCAGGAAAAGAAGCAGGTACCCTTGAGTTACAAGTCACCGCAAAAGGGCTGAAATCAGGAAAGATACAAATCGAAGTAAAATAACCCTCAAAACAACAGCGGGGAAAAGCAACCACGTTATGTCTGCTTTTCCCCGTTTATATTTTCACCCAGCCTGCTATCTGTTCAGGCTTTCCTTAAATTCAACTTCTACAATACGAAGTTCATGATTGGTTTTATCTCCATCTTTCGCCTTAAACAAATCCAATTCATTGGCTACTGGAGCAGCCACTTCCACAATCTGTCCAAAGGCATCATCCTCTTTACTTGAACCCTTCAACCGGATAGTTATTTCAGAAGCAGGAACCGGTTTCACTTTCAGATGAACGTAACCCAGACTTTTTTCAGTTTCTCCGCTCCAAATCAGTTCATCGCCCGCATAAATTTCCAAAGGATAACTGCGCATACGCCATCCTGTAAGTTTCATACATACCTTATCCACACGCGCTACCCTTTCAAGATGATACTTAATCCATGCAGTGGAAGCTTTTCCATCATTTTTCCATTCACTCAATTCATTGTCATCACAACTCTTACAAGCTTCTTCCGTATTTATTCCAGCCTCTGCAGAGAGCACAGCCACATCCACCGCACGATCTATATAAGAAGGAGACAAAGGGGTTTCTCCACGATCTAAACTTCCTTCCAAATCATCTCCAGGAATGTATGTACTCAATCCGTTTTGTACTTCTACAGGAGAAGAAACCAGTTCCAATGAAGCGGAAGCCAATCCTTCTGCTTCAGCTCGTACAACCACCTTCCCTGCTGTAACAGACGAGCGTAATAACGCACGGTTCACCCCACATTCCACGGGAAGTTTTTCCGACAAGATATAATTATCCGGGCCTTGTGCTATACCTCCTCGCCATTCTGCCGGACCTTCTACCGTAAAATGAATCAAATCGTTCGCCAGCGGACAACGATTCCCTTCCGCATCGACAACCTCCACTTGCAACAACACCAAATCGGCTCCATCGGCTTTCCATCCTTTCGGATGCTGAATGGCAGCTAAATTCAATTTAGCTGGTTTACCTGCGGTTCTTAACTGCATACGCGCAGCTTCTTTTCCGTCATTGTACCCCACAGCTTCCAATACTCCAGGAGTGAAGGCGATTTTATCAAAAGTAAACAAGAAATGATAGTCACGCTGAGCCTGTCCCATTGGTTTTCCGTTTAAAAATAACGCCACACTATCCGTATTAGAAACCACATACACAGGCTTGACCACTCCCGGTTCATAATTCCAGTGTCCTACGATATGCAAACGAGGATTTTCCGTATCTACCCATCCGTCCCACATCACTTGATGAGCGAAATAAGAATCTTTCGGAATACGCATCGGGTCTGTATCTCCACTACGCCGGTAATTCTCTACCCCACGAAAATGAGTATTTGTATCTGAAAAAATAATCTTAGCGCCGCCTGAGCTTACCCTTTTGCCCGTACCCGGACGTTCACGCCAGTAATCAAACCAACGAATCACATTCTCAATGGTGAAAGAGTCCTGATTGCGATTGTATACACTGGCATCTGCCTGTTTTTTCGTTTTTCCGGTAGCCGCAGAATGATAAGCACTGTTTCCTTCTCCATCCTTATGATATGGATAGGAGTAATTATCCCAATACTTGCGCAAGCCTTCATCACGGCAATACTCCATGGCCCACATAGGATGATGCGCACTTTTGTTAATATACAACATCTCTCCCCCATACTCGGCATCACGAATATCCAGCATCTCACGAGAACCGATTGCACGCCCACCATGATAATCAAACTCATCACGTATCTTCTTCATCTCCAGCATGTGTTCACGGCTGATTGATTCATTGCCACATTCATAAAAAAGGATACTCGGATTGTTGCGGTTATAGATAATTGCATCCCTCATTACCAGTTTACGCTGTTCCCACTGACGTCCTTTGCAGTCTTTTTCTGCATCTCCTGCCGGCATGGCCTGAATCAAACCGACACGGTCGCATGACTCTACATCTTGCTTCCAGGGAGTTACATGCATCCAACGCACCAGATTAGCATTGGCTTTCACCATGAGGCCATTGCTATAATCACTCAACCAGGCCGGTACCGACATTCCTACAGCAGGCCATTCATTACTTGTTCGCTGAGCAAATCCCTTCAACTGAATCACCCGGTCGTTCAACCATACTTTTCCATCAGCAAATCGTGTCTTGCGAAAACCTGTACGCGTAATTACTTCATCCGTTTTCTTTCCCTCTATGCACAAAGCAGTCTTTACCGTATACAGATAGCCATACCCCCAGCTCCAGAAATGTAAACCTTCTACTTCACTTTCAGCTGAAAGCACTATTTTTTCTCCTGGATTAATTTTCTTCTCCTCGCCACAGAACGACTTTACAAGCTTCCCGTCACGGTCAAAAAGTTCCACCAGATAACCAACCGTCTGGCTTTTCTTTGTTTCATTTTTCACTTCCGATTCGGCATGAATCCGAGCTTTACGAGCACGTACCTGAATATCTTCCGCATAAATATAGACACCCGTAGTTTGCAGATTACTATATAAAGGTAAGGTCTGGTATAATTTATCCGTCACATACAACCACACATTCTTGGGTAAGCCTCCATAATTTGCATTAAAATTACGGTTACTCCACTGATACTTTACGCCAGTAGCCTTCTCTGCATAGTCCCAATTGTTATCAATACGTGCAGCAATGACATTTTCCTTACCGGGCTTTACAAATGCAGTAAGGTCAAAACCAAAAGCCATCACTCCATTTTCATGCTGGCCGACCAGGTGACCGTTCACATACAGATCAATTCCTTGTCGTGCTCCTTCAAATTCAATGAACACCTTTCGTCCTTTCGCATCAGCAGGTAAACGAAAATGTTTTCGATACCATACAATTGTATCGGTAAGATCCTTGATATTCAGTTTGAAAGCTTCATCCTCATTGAATGCATGAGGAAGTGTAACCGACTTCCATTCTGCATCCGAATAGTCCATCTCCTCTGCCTGAACTATATCACCCACCTTTAATTTCCAGTCGCTGTTGAAATTATACTTCTCCCGCTCTGCGGCATGAATATGCCCTAAAGCCATAAAAATGAATAAACTTATTAGAATGTACCTCATAGTATTGCCTTTTTAACTACTTAGCAAAGGTATGTTTTTTGTTTCTACAAGGTATAGGAAAAATAGATAGTTAAGATGGAATAAATGATGGTTATCAGAAATTCTTTACATTTCATGCGGGACAAGATTCAAACTAACAGAATTTTATCTGAATAAAAATCCCAAAGGATTAAACAGAAAATCCTTTTACCAGTTCTATGTATTCTTATCTGAATCCATAAGTTTCTCAATCTGCAAACCTACGTTTTAGGACTGAAAAACATATATTTCCGATAAGCAACACATAAAATTTACAAGCACAAATTCGGCTCTTTGCTATTGAGTTTTCCCAACTATATTAAAACGTACGTTAAGATGTTAAATTAAAAACTTAAAATCAATTCTATTATTAACATTTCAAAAAGAAATAAGTACATCACTTCTTCGGAAGAGGTGAAGAAAGCTTTTTAATGCAAAATATACCTATCCACCTGTATCCAATAATCTCGTGCTGATTTTTCCATGTTTCTACACAATTTTACATTGTTTACCCTCTCATACAATTGTACTTTTACATCGCATTCAAAAATGCAAAATACAAAGATATAATGAAACTAACTTTTGTTTAACTTAACCAAATTAGAGGTATGAAAGACAGAACTTATTCTAGTCTGATGCGTTGCGCTTCTAACTTGCAACGCCTGTTCTTCTTAGCCTTGTTCTCTGTTATCGCTATTGGAGCGTATGCACAAGGTAAGACGGTGTCGGGTACGGTACTCGATAAAAGTGGGGAATCTGTAATTGGTGCAAGTGTAGTAGTAAAAGGAACTACTAACGGTACAATTACTGACTTTGACGGTAAGTTTACCTTATCTAATGTACCTAATGACGCTTCACTTGAAATCAGCTTTGTTGGCTACAAGACTCAAGTGATTCCGGTACAAGGAAAAACAACATTTAATGTCACAATGGCAGAAGACACCGAAGTGCTCGATGAAGTTGTCGTAGTAGGTTACGGTGTACAGAAAAAATCGGATGTTACTGGTGCAATGGCACGTGTCGGAGAAAAAGAATTGAAAGCGATGCCTGTTAAAAATGCACTGGAAGGTATGCAAGGTAAAACCGCCGGTGTGGACATTACTTCCAGCCAGCGTCCGGGTGAAGTAGGAAGCATTAATATCCGTGGTGTACGTTCTATCACTGCCGATCAAGGCCCGCTGTATGTAGTAGATGGTATGATTATCCAAAACGGCGGTATCGAAAATATCAACCCGAGTGATATTGAATCTATCGACGTATTGAAAGATGCTTCTGCTACTGCTATTTATGGTTCGCGCGGTGCCAATGGTGTAATCTTGGTTACTACTAAGAAAGGAAAAGAAGGAAAGATTTCATTGAATTATTCAGGAACCGTAACCTTTGAGACCCTGCATGATGTAACAGAAATGATGTCTGCTTCAGAATGGTTGGATTACGCTCGTCTTGCCAAATATAACATGGGATCTTATGCATCTGCAACTCCTGATTACGAAGCTGATAAAGCTGCGTTTGGCAGTGTAGCCGCTTCTTGGGCAAACATTGAAAAAGCATGGGAAGGAGGAACTTATGACCCTTCAAAAGTAGGTTCCTATGATTGGGCTTCCAATGGCAAACAAACGGGTATCACTCATGAACATACATTAAGCGCTTCTGGCGGTACAGACAAATTCCAGGGTTATGCTTCATTCGGATATTTAAATCAGAAAGGTACACAGCCCGGACAATCCTATGAACGCTATACATTAAAAACTTCTTTCGACGCTTCTCCTCTGAGTTTCTTTAAGATGGGTTCTTCAATCAACGCATCTTATTCAGATCAGGATTATGGTTACAGCTTCACAAAATCTGTTACAGGTTCTGGAGACCTTTATGGAGCATTGAGAAGCATGCTGCCATGGACTGTACCTTATGATGAAAACGGAGAATACATTCGTAACCCGAATGGTGATGTAAACATCATCAACCCTATTCGTGAACTGGATTACAATACCAACCAGCGCCGTACATTCCGAGCTAATGCCAGCATGTATGCACAAGTAGACTTCGGAAAAATCTGGGAACCACTGGAAGGACTTTCTTATAGAATTCAGTTTGGTCCTGAATTCCAGTATTATACTCTGGGAATAGCCAATGCTGCAGAAGGTATCAACGGAGATGGAAACAATGGAGCTCAATACAAAAATGAACAGAAACGTTCATGGACACTGGATAACTTGATTTATTACAACAAGACATTTGCTGAAAAACATAATTTAGGATTGACTTTGATGCAATCAGCTTCTGCTTATCACTATGAAATGGGTGATATGCGTGCTACTAATGTTGCTTCATCAGAAGAATTATGGTATAATATGTCTACAGCTGGTACATTAAGTTCATTCGGCACTGGACTGACAGAAACCCAGATGACTTCTTACATGATTCGTGCAAACTACGGATTCATGGATAAATACTTACTGACTGCATCTATGCGTTGGGATGGTGCTTCACAGTTAGCTCCAGGACATAAATGGGCAAGCTTCCCTTCTATGGCGTTGGCATGGCGCCTGGATCAGGAAAACTTCCTGAAAGACGTTAACTGGTTAAGCCAATTGAAATTACGTCTTGGATTTGGTATCACAGGTAATGCCGCTATTGCAGCTTATGCCACTAAAGGAGCTATTACCGGATTATACTACAACTGGGGACAAACAGATTCTTCATTAGGATATGTTCCTTCAGATCCTTCTGCAAAAGATCCGGCTAAGATGGCTAATCAGGATTTAGGATGGGAAAAAACAACTCAGTACAACGTAGGTATCGATTATGGATTCTTTAATAACCGCTTAAGTGGTAGTATTGATGCCTATAAGACTAAGACCAATGACTTGTTGCTCGGTATGACAATTCCTTCATTAACAGGTTACACTTCTACATATGCCAACGTAGGAAAGACATCCGGATGGGGTATTGACTTACAGGTAAATGCCATTCCTGTTCAAACAAAAGATTTCTCTTGGAATACTACATTGACATGGTCTATGGACCGTAACAAGATTGAACAGTTATCTAATGGAAGAACTGAAGATGTAAACAACAGATGGTTTGTAGGTGAAGAAATCGGTGTATACTATGATTATGTATATGATGGAATCTGGAAAACATCTGAAGCTGAAGAAGCTGCAAAATATGGTCGTAAACCTGGTCAGATTAAAGTAAAAGATTTAAATCAGGATGGTTCTATTGATGCCACAAACGACCGTCAGATTGTCGGTAAAGTACGTCCTGACTGGACTGCCGGATGGAATAATACATTCAGCTACAAGAATTTTGAACTTTCATTCTTTATCCTTTCACGTTGGGGCTTTACCGTTCCACAAGGAGCTGCCACTCTTGACGGCCGTTACATGATGCGTAAATTGGACTATTGGGTAGCTGGCACCAACGAAAATGCACAATATTACTCTCCGGGTTCAAATGGAGAGGCTGCAGATACATACAGCTCTTCTATGAACTATCAGGATGGTTCATACATCAAAGTACGTAATATTTCTTTGGGATATAACTTTACTTCTAAGCAACTGAAAAATGTAGGATTGAACAATCTTAAAGTATACGTACAGGCCATGAACCCATTCACTATTTATAAAGCTTGTGACTGGTTGGATACTGATTTGCTTAACTATGATAATAACACTAAAACATTTGGTTCTGCAACAACTCTGAAGAGCTTTGTTATCGGTGTTAATATTGGATTCTAATCATAAAATTAAGGAACTATGAAACTAAATAAAATATTATATACTGCATTAATGATCAGTTCTATGGGAAGCAGTCTGTCTTCATGTAAAGATTCTTTCCTGGATGAAGAACTAATTACCCAATATAGTACTGACCGGTTTGAAACCCAAGAAGGTCTCGATGAACTGGTTACCGGTGCATATCAGAAATTGAAATTTAAATATAACTACATTTGGGCAATCGAATGCTACAACATGGGAGTAGATGAATTTACCGATGCAAACAATACTATGCCTGCATGGAATCACTACAGCCAAGACTTGAACTCTGCAGAAACAGGCGCTAACCAACCGGTCTGGGATAATTTCTATGGCTTGGTAGAACCGGCAAATATCATCATTGCCAATATGCCTCAATATTACGATAAAAATAGTGCTACCTATAAAACCCGTTTGGGAGAAGGCTATTTTTTAAGAGCGTTTGCCTATTTTGAACTGGTTAAACAATTTGGCGGTGTGCCCCTTAAGCTAACCCCTTCAACCAGTGTAGAGACCTATTTCACACGCGCATCTGAAGAAGATGTTTACAAACAGATTATCAGCGACTTCCAAGAAGCTTATAACTTGTTGCCAGAAAGCCCAGAGCAGACAGGCCGTATTACAAAATATGCCGCTGCCCATTTTTTAGCTAAAGCACATCTGTTCCGTGCTTCTGAGTTATACAGTGGATGGAACTCAAGCTATGTTGCTGAAGACTTGGACGCCGTAATTCAGTACGGTTCGGAAGTGGTAAGCAAACACCCGATATGTACTAACTACGTAGAACTTTGGGACTACCAGGAACCTAATGGAGCAAATGAAAAAGTCAGTGAAGTCGTATTGGCAGCACAGTTCTCAAACGATGAATCTACATGGGGACGTTACGGTAATCAGATGCATCTGTATTACCCATCTGTATACCAGGATATACAGGGAACTAAACGTGACATCTCTGGTGGCCGTGAATTCTCTTATGTAAGTGCAACTGAATATACCATGCAGGTATTCGACCGAGTTAATGACTCCAGATTCTGGAAATCATTTATTACTTGCTATGGAGCAAACGACACAGCCGGAGCACCTACATGGACTGAAGAAGATATAAATAACGGCGCACCCGCAGGTGTTAATGTGGGAGATAAGCGTTTTATCGCTGGAGAAGTAGGTATCAAATATATCGTTAACGAACCGGGAGACGACCGTTTTGAAAACTACTCAACAGGGGCAGCTGATATCAAAGTAAAGAAAAATGGAGAGATTTGTGCACCACACACATTTGTACGTTATTTCAAAGGTGAAAATCAGCTGAACTGGAACCTCTCTACACACACAGGAAACTATTATAACATTATTCCTCACAAACGCTCTGTTGCATTGTCTAAGTTCCGTGACGGTTCGCGTAACTCTATTGCTTCTCAGTTTGGAACTCGTGATGCCATTATCGCACGTTCAGCTGATGATGTGCTAATGGTAGCAGAAGCTTATATCCGTAAAGGAGAAAGCCATTATGCAGACGCTATCACCTGGATTAACAAATTGCGTGACCGTGCTGCCTATAAAGAAGGTGAAGACAGAAGTGTAAACGTGGATGGTGGTCAATCTTACAAAAACAACACATACTGCTCCGGAAAAGGAGGAGGTTACTCTGCTGACGGAGCCATCTATTCTGAACAGAACACTTATTATGAATCTAATAACCTGGAAGGACAGGAAAGTGTTTACAATGCACAGTCATCTCTTTCAGGCATGCACCTGAACAGCGTAGACGATGTATATAATTCTCAAACAGATGCACCTATCTATCAGGCACTGAATTGCACTAGCAATGCAGAAAAAATGATGTGCTTCTTGTTGAACGAACGTACACGTGAACTTTGTGGTGAAGGATATAGATGGGAAGACCTGGCACGTACAAAAACTCTTGATGCACGCTGGCATGCATTTAACGACGGTGTAAGCCGTGGTATCGGTGAGTTTAACCCAGACAAACATTACTATCGCCCAATTCCACAATCATTCCTTGATGGTATCACAAATGAGAGTGGAGCAGCTTTGACCAATGAGGAAAAACAAGCAATGCAGAATCCTGGCTATTAACCAAAACCTTATTTTTCCATACAATTTTAAGAGACGCTTTTCAAAAAAGAGAAGCGTCTCTTTTTATACAAATTTACAGCAACATGTACAATACTCCAGTCCCTAAGACAGAAGCTTTCCCGTACTTTGTAAAATGATTATTTTTCCAATAAAACTATGAAGAAACTGTGGTTAATAGGACTTTTGATGTATAGTCCGTTTACGATGAATGCACAATCCGGAACAACATCCGGACTGGACAAAAGCCATTTCAGCAAATACTGGAAGGTGGAATCCGAATCTCCTGACTATAAAGTTTCCTTTTCAGGAGATACCTGTGAAATTTTGTCTCCTAAAGGACTGACTCTGTGGAGAAAAGAAAAAATGTCGGGCAACGTCACCATTGAATACGATGCCTGTGTGGCAGTAGAAGGGAAACCAGGTGACAGACTAAGCGACTTAAACTGCTTCTGGATGGCTTCCGACCCGAAAGCTTCTGACATCTGGAAACGCATGAACTGGCGAAACGGAGTTTTCGTAAACTGCTACAGCCTTCAGCTGTATTATCTGGGATATGGAGGTAACTACAATTCTACCACTCGTTTCCGCCGTTATGACGGCAATGAAGCCGCGGTAACAGATGAAAAGGTACGTCCTGCCATTTTGAAAGAATACAAAGACCAAGATAATCTGTTGACAGCAAATAAATGGTATCACATTAAGATTCAAAATACAGACAACAGGGTACGCTATTACATCGATGGGAAATTACTTGTCGACTTTTATGACCCGTCACCACTGACTTCCGGCTGGTTCGGTTTCCGTACCACATTGTCCCGAACCCGTATTACTAATTTCAAATACTCCATTGAAAAAGAAAAAGCTACTGAAGCTCCTTTACACTGGATTGGAAAGGTTCCAGAACAAGCACGCCCCATCAGTTTTGGAGTTCCGTTCAAACAAGGTAAAGTAAAATCAGGTACCCCCTTGTGTGTACAAACTGAAAACGGAGAATTAGTGGAGGCCGACACATGGACCACAGCATACTGGCCCGATGGATCTGTAAAATGGGCAGGTATGGCTGCTGTTATTCCGGGTAATACCCGTTCAGTAAAAGTAATACCTTCTTCTAAAAAGAAAAAAACGACCAATACAGAAGAAATTCATGTCACAGAATCCGATAACCAACTGACTATAGCCACTGGAAAAATTACTGCTTTTATCCCTAAATCTGGAACTTGTATTCTAGACAGTCTTCTGTATGGGAATGTGAAAGTAGGTGGAAAGGCGGATTTAATTGCCAGCACACAAGATTCTCCATCACGAGAAGATGCCACTGAGATTCATTATCAGTCATTCAATAGCCTCATCAAAAAAGCCGTAATTGAACAGCAAGGAAAAATACGTACTACCATCAAACTGGAGGGTGTACAGCAGGGAAAAGACGGACGTGAATGGCTTCCGTTCACTCTGCGTATGTATTTTTACGCAGGAAATGAGCAAATCAAAATGGTACACTCTTTCATCTACGATGGAGACCAAAACAAAGATTTTATCCGCTCACTAGGAGTACGATTCCAGGTTCCGATGAGAGAGGATTTATATAACCGTCATGTAGCCTTCGCCTGTGCCGACGGAGGTGTATGGAGCGAACCGGTTAAACCGCTGGTGGGAAGAAGAATCCTGACACTCGACAAAGACCAAAGCTGGCAGAAACAACAGATGGAAGGAAAACGCATTCCTGAATACCAACGTTTTGATGCAAAAAACAGAAGTTTGATTGACAATTGGGCTGCATGGGATAATTTCCGTCTCTCTCAACTTACAGACAATTCTTTCAGCATCCGCAAACGGGCCACAGAAGACAGTCCCTGGATTGGTACGTTTACCGGCACACAAGCCGGAGGATATGCTTTTGCCGGTGATGTCAGTGGAGGAATAGGAGTTGCCTTACAGGATTTCTGGCAAGCTTATCCTTCTACCCTGGAAGTACAACATGCACGCAGCCAGGAAGCTTCACTGATTGTCTGGCTATGGAGTCCGGAGTCAGAAGCTATGGACTTAAGACACTATGACAAGGTGGCACATGACCTGATAGCCAGCTACGAAGACGTACAGGAAGGAATGAGTACCCCCTATGGTATTGCTCGCACACACACACTGACCGTTGTTCCACAAGCTGCTTATCCAGGTAAAGCCGGCATTGCAGAAACGGCACAGATTCTATCAGAAGCAGCTCCGCTGATGTGTACACCGGAATATCTCCATGCCTGCCGGGCTTTTGGCATCTGGTCATTACCTGACAGAAGTAATGCGCAGCGCAGTAAGGTAGAAGACCGCCTGAATGCTTATATCGATTTATATCAAAACGCTATTGCCCAACATAAATGGTATGGCTTTTGGAACTATGGTGACTTAATGCATGCTTACGATCCGATACGCCACTCTTGGAGATACGATGTAGGCGGATATGCGTGGGATAACACCGAACTAGCATCCAACATGTGGCTGTGGTATAATTTCCTGCGTACAGGACGGCAGGACATCTGGAAAATGGCAGAAGCCATCACACGTCATACGGCAGAAGTGGATGTATATCACATTGGTCCCAATGCAGGCTTAGGAAGCCGTCACAACGTCAGTCACTGGGGATGCGGTGCAAAAGAGGCTCGTATCAGTCAGGCCGCCTGGAATCGTTTCTATTATTACCTGACCACAGACGAAAGAGCCGGCGACTTAATGAAAGAAGTAACCGATGCAGACCAGAAGCTGTATACACTTGACCCGATGCGTTTGGCTGAGCCGAAGAGTCAGTTCCCATGCAGCGCACCTGCCCGATTACGCATCGGCCCCGACTGGCTGGCCTACGCTGGTAATTGGATGACTGAATGGGAACGTACGCAAAATACGAAGTACCGTGACAAGATTATCACAGGCATGAAGAGCATTGCAGCCCTGAAAAATGGATTGTTCACCGGAAATATGGCCTTAGGATATGACCCGGCAACTGGAGTTATCAGTTATGAGGGAGACCCCAATAAACAAAATACCAATCACCTGATGACTATTATGGGAGGCTTTGAAATAATGAATGAAATGCAGGAAATGATTCAGGTTCCGGAGTTCAACAAAGTATGGCTGGAACATGCACGTGACTACAAACAAAAAGCACTCGAAATTACGCATAATCGTTTCCGGGTTTGCAGACTGATGGCATACGCTGCATCCCATCTGTATGACCCGAAAACAGCTGCAGAGGCCTGGAAGGATTTATGGAGCAAACTGGAACATACTCCGGCACCGGAATTCAAGATAGAAAAAGTGCTTCCTCCAGAAGTTCCGGCAACTATGGATGAATGTAAGACAATCAGCACCAATGATGCTGCTTTGTGGAGTCTGGATGCGATTTATATGCAGGAGGTAATTCCGCAGTAACACCATATTAATAGATAATAAAAACGGCTTTAAATGACAGGAAAACATCATTTAAAGCCGTTTTTTACATTCTATATTTTCTCTCTTCTAAAATTTGAAGACCAATACACCGGCTGTAGCAATATTAGGAGTACCAATCAACACTTTTGCTCCTTGAGGAAGTGCAAACTGATAAGGCTGGTCACTATAGTTTAGCACTATACCTAATCCGTTACGGTATTCCATTGTCACACCGTAAGGTAAATTCATTACTTCGATTTGCAGACGACTATACAACTTATCCAAAACCTGACGCTCCAAAGCCCCGTCTGAACTGTCTACTCCGATATAAGTCACAGACCCCTTTCCTAATTTACGGAAAGTAACCGCAGGTTTTCCTTCATAAAATTCATTCGTATAAGTAGCCCAAACCTCATTGGAAGCACTGGGTTGCAAAATCTCTCCCCAAGTATTCCAAGTATAGATTTTTCCATCCATCTTTACTTGTCCTGGATCTTGAGGCAACAACAAATCATAAAACTCCATGTGATTTCCAGTCAACTCATCAATCATTGAACCAAAAGGAGCCTCCGGTAAACGTCCAAAACGGTCTTTCTGTGCGGTACGGCAAGTCAGCACCAAGTTTCCTCCTTCTTCCACATATTTTTTCCACCTTGCTACCAGTTCTTTATCGGCCAACTGATATGCCGGAACTATCATCACCGGATATTGTGAGAAATCTTTCTCTTCAGAAATAAAATCTACAGGAGCTGCATAAGACTTAAGTGTACGATAATATTTATCTACATGAGCAAAAGTATTCCATGTTGCATTCTGTTTCTGACGATCAATGCTCCAATAATTTTCCGGATTCCATAAAATAGCTGTCTTCCGTTTCAGATAGGTTTCCGGTTTATCTTCCTTCGGGCGATAATCTTTTCTCAAAGAACGGATTTCTTTCATAAACTGTTCATACTCTCGTCCGCCTGGTGTCACAGTTACACCGTCTGTGCCCACAATACCATAATGGTACTGTTCAGTTCCATACAAAGGCTGACGATAGCGATACGTACAGATAAAATCAGAGCCTCCGGCAAATACACTCCATAACCACAAACGGACAGCACCTGGCAAGGGTTGAGGGTTGATACTTCCCCAGTTTACCTGTCCCGGCTGCAACTCCATTACCCCGTAAGTACCGTCTACCGGACGGAAAAAATCATTTGCCATGGCAATCCGTAAAGGATTTCCCACACGATATCCTCTACGACCGATACCTTCATTGTCACCATATACCATATAGCGGGTATAGCTGACAAAATCCAGGTCCTTGCTACCTCCAATATGTCCTTTATCATAATCTGGAATATAATTGGTAGTCACCCACTGGTTCTTGGCATATTTCTTGATTAACCTGCATTGTTCATTCAAGAAATCATTAGTCTGCTTGGCTGCAAACCGACGATAATCCAGAATCTGATGATGATTCATAAATATCTGGGCAGTTTTAGGTAAGGTGATTTCCTCAAACCGAGAATAGACTTCACTCCAGAAGGCAGTGCCCCAGGCTGCATTCAGTTCCTGAATATTGTGATGGTATTTTTCTTTCAAGAATTCCCGGAAAGCTTCTTCTGCTGCCTGATTATAATCAAATTGTACAGTAGGCTCATTATCCAACTGCCAGCCAATTATGCGCGAATCCTTTCCATAATGGCGGGCCAGTTCTTCAATCATACGATAAGCGAGTTTCCGGTAAACAGGAGAAGCAAAAGAAGCATGCTGGCGTGCCCCATGATCTTGCACAGTGCCATCTTCGGACTTCAGCAAAATCTCCGGATATTTACGGCTTAACCATACAGGAGGAGTAGCTGTAGAAGTGCACATCACGACCTTCAAATCATATTTGGCCGCCAAGGCAACTGCCCGGTCCAGCCAAGAAAAATCATATACCCCCTCCTGTGGCTCAAGCTGCGCCCAAGCGAATTCTGCAAAATGAGTAAATTCAAATCCTAGTTCATGCATCTGTTTCAGGTCGCGTTCCCATTGACTTTCATCCCAATGTTCCGGATAATAATAAGCTCCTGTCAAGGTCAAATCTTTGTCATTAAACCAGGTATGCTGAGCAAAAACTCCCCCATAGAACAAGCACCCGCATACCATTGCAAGCAAACGTTTTTTCATCGTATTCAAGTATTAGTTTTGAAATGTATTACTCTTGCAAAGGTAGAAGGAAATCACAATCAGCCTGCATGATAGCTCATTTTTTTCAGGAAAGTGTATGATAATCGAGGAACATGTATAATAATCCATGCTCCTTTCAATTCAAGATGCGTAACTTTGCTGAAACAAGGACAACATTTTATCAAGAACTATGAATTCACTGAAATCATTTGTGACTGGATTTTTTTTATGGAGCATTTTGGGGGGAATTTCTGCTCAAAACAAAGCACTTTCTTTCTCTATGCCCGATGGTTCAGGTACACTCAGACTAGGCATTATTGAAAACGACTCAAGCCAATGGCTGGATGAGAAACAGACACAGCTGCATATCGATTGCCATCCACTCAGTGATACAAAAGGATTCATTCTAGAAATCGAAAATAAGAGAGAAGATATCACATTGGGATGGGCTTTTGGAGGATGTGATGCGACCACTCCAGAAACAGATATTGAACCTCAATATTGCAAAGACAATGTTTTCAATGTAGAAGGTACACAAGTTACAGTCTACCACGGAAAAGTTATGCAACTAAAAGTGACCAATCTTATAGTTCCCTCAGCTTCTTCCATTCGTTTATCCGACGGACACAAGCAAGATACTCCGTTGGCACTTTTCACATCTGGAAAGAAAACGGATGCTCCCGTACTGGCAGCAACCTGCCTGATTCGTAAAGGAGAAAAAGTGTACTTCTGTGCATACAAGCAAAATGCAAAGGCCGACTATGCCGACTACATGTTACCAGCATTGTTTTACCAAGAAAAGCAACAACCATGAATAAGAAAATCATCATTTGCTTGTGGATTTTGTTTCTCTGTACAAACATACTGCAAGCAAAAATTTATAACGTAAAAGATTTCGGAGCCGTAGGCGACGGACAGCACATTGATTCTGAAGCCATCAATCAGGCTATCGTGCAAGCTGCCCGCGAAGGAGGGGGAACAATATATGTTCCTGCTGGAAAATATGCCTGTTATTCTATCCGACTTGCCAGCCAGATTCATCTGTATCTGGAACAAGGTGCTACAATTGTGGCTGCTTTCCCTACGGCCGAAAAGGGATATGACAAAGCAGAATCCAATCCCCATAACAGCTATCAAGACTTCGGACACAGTCACTGGAAGAATTCCCTTATCTGGGGAATTAACCTGGAAGATATTACAATCAGTGGTCCAGGAAAGATTGACGGAAAAGGATTGACACGCGAAGAAAGCCGACGCGACGGAGTAGGCAATAAAGCCATCAGTCTGAAAGAATGCAAGAATGTTACACTGAAAGATCTGTCTATGTTTCGCTGCGGTCACTTTGCCCTACTGGCTACTGGAGTAGACAACTTGACCATCGATAACCTGAAAGTAGATACCAACCGTGACGGATTTGACATCGACTGTTGCAAAAATGTACGTATCAGCCGATGCAGCGTCAATACTCCATGGGATGATGCTATTGTACTAAAATCATCTTATGCGTTAGGCTACTTTAAAGATACAGAAAACGTAACAATCTCCGACTGTTACGTCAGCGGATACGATCGCGGAACTATGCTCAGCGGTACTTGGGAACTGGATGAGCCTCAGGCACCGGACCATGGCTACCGTACAGGACGTATCAAACTGGGTACAGAATCTAGTGGAGGATTTAAGAATATCACCGTAACCAACTGCATTTTCGAACATTGCAGGGGACTGGCTTTGGAAACGGTAGACGGAGGGCATCTGGAAGACATCGAAATCAGCCATATCACCATGCGACACATTGTCAATGCCGGCATCTTTCTCCGTCTGGGGGCCCGTATGCGAAGCCCCGAAGGAACTCCAGCCGGAAGCATGAAGCGCATCCGTATCAGTCACATCAATGCATACGATGTAGATTCCCGTTATTCTTCCATTATCAGCGGTATCCCTAATGGGATTATAGAAGATGTTACCTTCGACCATATTCACTTGTATTATAAAGGAGGATATACAAAAGAAGATGGAAAAAGAGAGCTTCCGGAACAAGAAAAGGTATATCCTGAACCATGGATGTTCGGTACTATCCCGGCAAAAGGCTTCTACATTTCACATGCTAAGAATATCTCGTTTCATCATATCAATTTCTATTATGAGAAACCGGATGGACGTCCTTTATTCGTAACCAAAGATGTAGAAAACATCCGCTTTACAGATATTCGGGAGAATGGAGAAGACGTTTCAATCACAATAAATCAATAATCAAATATCACATAAAATGAAGACACAAAGGAAATGGCTCATGGCATTGGCTGCCTGCAGCCTGGGAGTACTCAGCTCCGCACAAACGAATTATGATTTCAGTAAACTGCAGCGAGAAAAACTCGGAAGAGGAGTTGTCGCCGTCAGAGAGAATGCACAAAAAGTAGCAGTTTCATGGAGATACCTTTCTTCCGACCCAATGGAAACCGCATTCAATGTTTACCGGAACGGAAAAAAGATTGCACAAGTTCCAGCTGGAACAGGAACTTTTTATACAGACAATTATGCAGGAAACCAGAAGGCGGTCTATACAGTAAAACCTGTAGTCAATGGAAAAGAGACTTCAAATGAAGGAAGCTATACCCTTCCGGGAAATGCTCCTTCAGGATACATTGACATTCCACTGGACAAACCCGCAGACGGTGTCACACCTGCCGGAGAAAAATACAGCTACAGTCCCAACGATGCCTCCATCGGAGATGTAGATGGAGATGGAAACTATGAAATTATCCTGAAATGGGACCCATCAAACGCACACGACAATGCACACGATGGTTACACAGGAAACGTATATTTCGACTGCTACCGCTTGACCGGAGAAAAACTATGGCGCATTGATATGGGAAAGAACATACGTGCCGGTGCTCACTACACCCAGTTTATGGTATATGACCTGGATGGAGACGGAAAAGCTGAAATCGTGATGAAAACTTCCGACGGAACCATAGATGGAAAAGGAAAAGCAATCGGAGATGCCACGGCCGACTATCGTGAACCAGGAAATCCCAACCAGCCTAAAGGAGGAGATTTTCCTCCCAATGACCCTCGAGGTAAAGGAAAACCTACAGACCCTCTTCGTAACCAGGGACGTATATTGACCGGAAATGAATACCTGACTGTCTTCAACGGACTGACAGGCGAAGCTATGCAAACCATTGACTATATTCCATTACGTGGCGATTTGAAAGGCTGGGGAGACGAGCGTGCCAACCGTAGTGACCGTTTTCTGGCATGCGTTGCTTACCTGGACGGAGTTCATCCTAGCGTAGTCATGTGCCGTGGATATTATACACGTACCGTACTGGCTGCATTCGACTGGAACGGAAAAGAACTGAAAAACCGCTGGGTATTCGACAGCAACAACCCGGGATGTGAGAAATATGCCGGACAAGGCAACCATAACCTCCGTGTAGGAGATATTGATCAGGACGGATGCGATGAAATCGTATATGGCTCTTGTACATTCGACCACGATGGAAAAGGACTTTATTCCACAGGAATGGGACACGGAGATGCCATGCACCTCACTCAATTTGATCCGGCTTCAGCCAGTCTGCAAGTATGGGCCTGCCATGAAAACCGGAAAGACGGTTCTTCATTCCGAGATGCAAAAACCGGAAAAGTATTGCTTCAATATCCCGACAAGACCGATGTAGGACGTTGTATGGCTGCCGAAATTGACCCGACAAGTCCCGGTGTAGAAATGTGGTCACTAGCCTCAGGAGGAATTCGTAACATCAAAGGAGAAGTAGTGGCAGAAAAAGTTCCCGGACTGTCTTACAACATGGCAGTATGGTGGGATGGCGACTTGCTCCGTGAACTGCTTGACAAAGGAAAAGTAAGCAAATACGACTGGAAAAACAAACGCTGCGACACAATCTTCACATTTGAAGGATGCGCATTTAACAATGGTACCAAATCTAATCCCTCACTTCAGGGCGACCTTATCGGTGACTGGAGAGAAGAGGTGCTGGTTCGTACCGAAGACAATAAGTCCCTCCGCTTGTACGTAACCACAATTCCTACTGAGTACCGCTTCCACACTTTCCTGGAAGACCCTGTATATAGAATCAGCATTGCTACACAGAACGTGGCTTACAACCAGCCTACCCAGCCTGGTTTCTATATCGGACCGGAACTGAAAGGCACTTTCAGAGGATATACATTCAAATAACCCATTACGCTTACATTTAAAACTAGTTATATGAATAAACTCGTCTTAAACTTCGCACTGCTGGCGGCTCTTTCTGCCGGTCTTAGTGCCCATGCACAAAAGAAAAAGGAAGTCATCAATGACTCCAATACTCCACTTCATCTTTTGCAGCCTGATTATCAGGTAGGATATGGTATTGTATCAGCAGAAGACATCAAGAAAGACATGGACCGTGTCTTGAGATACCTGGAAAGTAACACACCGACCAGAGTGGTTGACAAACGCAACGGAAAAGTCATTACCGACTATGCGAACATGGATACCAATGCACAATTGGAAAGAGGTACTTTCCGTCTAGCCAGTTATGAATGGGGAGTTACTTATTCCGCCATGCTGGCTGCTGCAGAAGCTACGGGTGACGAAGCCTACAAAAAATATGTATACGACCGCTTCAAATTCTTATCAGAAGTAGCTCCTTACTTTAAGAAAGTATATGAAAAATACGGTACAACCGATGCACAGATGCTTCAGATTCTGACTCCTCACGCCTTGGATGATGCAGGAGCCGTATGTGCGGCAATGATGAAGGCACAGATGAAAGACAAAAGCCTGAAATTGCAGGACATGATTGACAATTACTTCCATTTCATCATGTACAAAGAGCATCGTCTGGCCGACGGAACATTTGCCCGTAACCGTCCTTACCACAACACATTGTGGTTAGACGACATGTTCATGGGCATCCCCTCTGTTGCTCTGATGGGACGCTATGCATCCGACCACAATGACAAATATTATCAGGAAGCCGTACGCCAGATACTGCAGTTTGCAGAGCGCATGTTTGTTCCGGAAAAAGGCTTGTTCCGTCATGGATGGGTAGAAGGTATGAAAGATCATCCGGCTTTCCACTGGGGACGTGCCAACGGATGGGCTATTCTTACTATGTGTGAAGTGCTGGATGTACTTCCGGCCGACTATCCCGGACGCGATAAAATTATCAGCCTGTTGCAGGCACACGTTCGCGGACTGGCTGCCTGTCAAAGCAAAGACGGTTTCTGGCACCAGTTGCTCGACCGCAATGATTCTTACCTGGAATCTTCTGCCACTGCCCTCTACGTATACTGCATGGCACATGCCATCAATAAAGGATGGATTGACGCCATGGCATACGGTCCGGTAGTGCAACTGGGATGGCATGCCGTATCTTCTGCCATCAACGCCCAGGGACAGGTAGAAATGACCTGTGTAGGAACCGGTATGGGATATGACCCGGCATTCTATTACTACCGCCCGGTAAATGTATATGCAGCCCACGGATATGGTCCTGTCATCTGGGCCGGAGCCGAAATGCTCAATTTACTGAAGCACCAGCATCCGCGTATGAACGACAGCGCCGTACATTTCTATCCTACAGAACAGCAGACGAAAGAACCTATCTTCTTCTATTCTGAGCCGGGAAATCCACGTGAATTTGTAGCAGGAGTAAGCCGTATCAACGAAAAGAGTCCTGTCGCTTTCCTGATTGGAGACTCTACCGTAAAATGTGGAGCAGGCAACGGAGAAGATAACAAATGGGGATGGGGAAGCTATGTGCAAAACTATTTTGACACGACCCGCATCAGCATTGAAAACTGTGCATTGGGAGGAAGAAGCAGCCGTACTTATTTCACGGAAGGTCTTTGGAACCGTGTACTTCCTGCTATCAAACCGGGTGATTATGTATTGATTGATTTCGGACACAACGACGGTGGCCCGATGAATACCGGACGTGCACGCGCTTCTTTGCCAGGCACTGGAGATGACTCTAAAAAAGTAGTCATGGAAAAAGACGGAAGCACAGAAGAAGTATACAGCTTCGGCCACTACATCCGTATGTATATCCGCCAGGCAAAAGCTAAAGGAGCAAAAGTCATCGTGATGTCACACACTCCGGGTAACCGCTGGACCGACAATCACATGAACCGCTGCGATAAGACTTACGGCAAATGGTCAAAAGAAGTAGCAGAACAGGAAGGTGTAAGCTTTATTGACTTGAACGACCTGACTGCCAAGAAATTTGAAGCCATGGGAAAAGAAAAGACTGCCGCTTACTATGCAGACTCTGTACACAACACTCAGGAAGGTGCTGTATTGAATGCAGAATCAGTGGTAGAAGGTATCCGTTCGCTCCAGAACTGCGACCTGAAAGACTATCTGAAATAAGCATTTACAGATAAAATCAATGCCCCGCACTGCCAATTCAGTGCGGGGCATTTTTTATGAGATGCTATTTCTTTTTTATTTCTGGAATTCAGCCCAGTCTGTCAAACGCATATCACCTTTATTGATAAACACCTGATGCATACCCAACGCAGCAGACAGGCTGTGACAGGTTTGTCCTTTCGTAGAAATCTTCAAGTAATCCCAAAGCAGCTGCTTGTAATCAGGATGTGCACAGTTTTCAATCACCGCTTCCGCACGTTCCATCGGACTCTTTCCGCGTAAATCGGCTATACCCTGTTCAGTAATAATAACATTTACCGAATGCTCGCTGTGGTCCAGATGAGAAACCATCGGTACAATAGAACTGATACAACCTCCCTTGGCCGTCGACGGACAAGAGAAAATAGAAATGTAGGCACTGCGGGTAAAGTCGCCGGAACCTCCGATACCATTCATCATCTTGGTTCCACAAATATGAGTGGAATTGACATTTCCATAAATATCTGCTTCAATGGCAGTATTCATAGATATCACACCAATACGACGAACCACTTCCGGACAGTTGGAAATTTCAGAAGGACGCAACACCAGTTTATGACGGAAAAAGTCCATATTATCGTAAATATCTTGCAAACAATCATTCGTCACACTCAAAGAGCAAGTGCTACCAAACTTGATTCTACCCTCTTTCACCAGTTTAATAACGGAATTCTGAATCACTTCAGTGTACATCTCAAAAGGAGGAATGCTGGGATCCTTACCCAATGCGCTCAACACGGCATTGGCAATATTTCCTACTCCCGATTGTAAAGGAAGGAAGGTAGAAGGAATAATTCCCTTACGCATATCTGAAGCTAAAAACTCAGCCACATTCTGACCAATTTTATCCGTTACTGGGTCAGATTCATGGAAACCACGTGCCTCATCCGGTATATTCGTTTCTACCACCCCCACAATCTTGGAAGGATCGACCTGAACATAAGGAAGACCAATACGGTCGCTAGGACGTACGATAGGAATCGGACGGCGATAAGGAGGACGCTCCATTTCATACAAATCGTGCATGCCTATCAGGCTTTTACTATGCGCCGCATTCAATTCCACAATAATTTTATCAGCCAATCGAGCGATAGTAGGTGTAATACCTACTCCTGCAGTCAGGTAAATACGTCCGTCTTCCGTAATTTCACAAGCTTCTATGATGGCTACATTCACATGCCCCAAAAAGCCAGAACGCAAACGTTGAGCCACTTGTGAGAGGTGAATGTCTGTATAATTGATTTCGCCGTTATTCACAGCCTTGCGGAAATCTGTATTAGTGGTATAAGGAGCACGGAACTTAATGGCATGCGCACGTGTCAACATCCCGTCACAAGAATCTCCCGTAGAAGCTCCCGTTATCACACCTATCTGAAAAGCTTCTCCCCTTGCATGCTTTTCTTCTGCTATTTTCGCTAACTCTGCAGTCACAGCTTTCGGACTTCCGGCAGGGGTGAAGCCACTCAGTCCAACAATGTCTCCATCCTTAATATAGCTGGCAGCTTCGGCTGCCGTAATAAAGTTAAAGCTCATAGTATCAAGTGTTTTTTATGTTAGTATTAAAAAAGTTAGTCAATCAGTCATATTTACGACGAAAAATTTCAGAATAGATAAAAGCCCTCCGTGCATCTGCTGCATTACGAAAAGCTATTTCAGGCTTCTGCTCCTCTTTTTTCGGTACATTCAATGCTTGTTCTTTCGGAGTGGAAGGTTTGACAGAAGTGTATCTCCGTTTCTTCCTTGCTTCGGGTACAGGAGCTGGTATCACTTCTTCAGGAATCTCCTCTTCTACAGAAAAAGATGCTGTCGGAGGTGCCTGTCTTACGGTCTTTGCACGCTTCGGCTTCTTCTGTTTTTGAGTCCTGGCCTGAAAAAGTCCCCAGCCAATTATACCTAAAAAAACAAGAACTTGAATTATATCCATAAATATTAAGTGTTAAGGTTTTCTTCAAAGATACGAATAAAATCTATATCTCCCACCCTTTTTATGGAAGTTAACCAAGAAACAGATATCTTTGCAAGCAAATTTTTAATATAGAAAACCTTATGACAAAAGAAGCTACAGGAGCAGACTTTAAATCTGCAACTGAACACGAAAACAAGAAATTGTTTATCGAGACCTACGGATGCCAGATGAATGTGGCAGACAGTGAAGTAATTGCATCTATCATGCAAATGGCTGGATATTCTCCTTGCGACACACTGGAGGAAGCCGATGCCGTATTC
Organism: Phocaeicola plebeius DSM 17135; assembly: GCF_000187895.1. Taxonomy (GTDB): domain Bacteria; phylum Bacteroidota; class Bacteroidia; order Bacteroidales; family Bacteroidaceae; genus Phocaeicola; species Phocaeicola plebeius. The sequence continues at coordinate 294,597 of NZ_DS990122.1, forward strand.
ATGAACACCTGCTCTATCCGCGACAATGCGGAACAGAAAATCCTGAACCGACTGGAGTTTTTCCATTCTTTGCGCAAAAAGCGAAAAAACCTGATTGTGGGCGTACTGGGATGCATGGCCGAGAGAGTGAAAAATGAGCTGATAGAAAAGCATCATGTAGACCTGGTAGCTGGTCCGGATGCCTACCTGACCTTGCCCGACCTGATTGCAGCCGTAGAAGCAGGCGAAAAAGCCATTAATGTAGAACTCTCTACTACGGAAACTTACCGTGACGTGATTCCTTCACGCATTTGCGGAAACCATATTTCAGGCTTTGTTTCCATCATGCGAGGATGCAACAATTTCTGCCATTACTGTATTGTACCTTATACACGCGGACGTGAACGTAGCCGTGACGTAGAAAGTATCCTGAACGAAGTACGCGACCTGCAACGAAAAGGCTATAAGGAAGTAACCTTGTTGGGACAGAACGTCAACTCATACCGTTTTGAAAAAGACGGCCAGACAGTAACCTTCCCTATGCTGCTCCGTATCGTGGCCGAAGCGGTGCCCGACATGCGCGTACGTTTTACCACTTCACACCCCAAAGACATGAGTGACGAAACGCTTCATGTCATCGCAGAAGTGCCCAATGTATGCAAGCACATCCACTTGCCCGTACAGAGCGGAAGTTCACGCATCCTGAAACTGATGAACCGTAAATATACCCGTGAATGGTACCTGGAAAGAGTGGCTGCTATCCGGAGAATTATCCCCGACTGCGGACTCAGTACCGATATTTTCTCGGGCTTCCATTCTGAAACAGAAGAAGACCACCAGATGTCTTTGTCGCTGATGCGCGAATGTGCTTACGACTCGGCTTTCATGTTCAAATATTCTGAACGCCCGGGAACATACGCTTCCAAACACCTTCCGGATGACGTACCCGAAGAAATCAAAATCCGCCGACTGAATGAAATGATTGAACTGCAGAACCAGCTTTCTGCCGAAAGCAATGCCAAAGATGTAGGAAAAACTTTCGAAGTATTGGTAGAAGGTGTATCCAAGCGCTCTAAAGAACAACTGTTCGGTCGTACGGAACAAAATAAAGTAGTAGTCTTTGACCGTGGCAGCCATCGCATCGGCGACTTTGTAAAGGTAAAAATTACAGAGTCCAGTTCTGCTACTCTGAAAGGCATAGAAGTAACTGAATAATTCTTACTGAAATAGTTTGGAGAAATCTCAATAAAAACCTGCAAGCATTTTTTTCAAGATGCTTGCAGGTTTTTTACGTTTCACAAGGCGGAAACTTACGTTTCCGGCATGAAAAACATAGGTTTCCGCTCCGCAAAACATACGGTTCGCGCGAGGAAAACCTAAACAATTACAGCACGTATACTGCTTTATACAAGTCTGTTTTTTTTAATTACTTTCTCTTCCGGCCTCCGGCATTACCAGCCAGAGAATCAGATAAACCAATCCACCGGAAAAAGCCGTAAAAAATGTGGCCAGCACATAAATAATACGTACTAAAGTAATATCCCATCCAAAATAATCGGCTATTCCAGCACAGACCCCACCTATCATACGATTGTTTGACCGTGTCAATCTCTTTTTCTCCATAATCTATTGGCAAATATTCATTATTCGGGGCTAAGTTACAAAAAACATACATAAAGCATCCTATACTCTTAAAAACTTTTAAAGAAAATCATGGCATAGGCTTTTTATTTGTTATTTTGCAGCAAATTAGGGAATAAAGTGAATATACTGAAAATAGATAAATGTCCACTTTGTGGAGGGAACCACTTTGAAGAGGTAATGACATGCACAGACCACTATGCTTCCGGTGAGTCTTTTCAGATTTGTCGTTGCAAAGACTGCGGTTTCCAGTTCACTCATCCTGTTCCGGTTGAAGCAGAAATAGGACGCTACTACGAAACTCCAGATTATATTTCACACAGCGATACACACAAAGGGTTAATGAACCGTGTATATCACTGGGTGCGCCGTGTTATGCTTGCCCGTAAAGCACGCCTTGTCAAGCATAATTCCAGATTAAACCAGGGCAGCCTGCTGGACATCGGTACAGGCACAGGCTATTTTCCGCATTTCATGCAGGAAAGAGGATGGCACGTTTCTGCCATCGAAAAAAGCCCTCAAGCCCGCCAGTTTGCCAAAGAGCACTTTGAACTGGACGTGGCAGCTCCGGAAGCCCTCAATGAATTCGCCGACAAATCGTTCGATGTAATTACATTGTGGCATGTCATGGAGCATCTGGAACATTTAAATGAGACCTGGGAAACACTGAAGCGTATTCTGAAAGATCAGGGTATACTCATTATAGCCGTGCCCAACCCCACTTCATTCGATGCAGAGAAATACAAAGAAATGTGGGGTGCCTACGATGTTCCCCGACATTTGTGGCATTTCAGCCCTTCCGTTATGCAGCAGTTTGGAGCCAAACACGACTTTATTCTCTGCGAGCGACATCCGATGCCTTTTGATGCGTTTTACGTATCTATGCTGAGCGAGAAGTACCGGAAAAGTGCTTTCCCGTTCCTAAAAGGCCTGATTGCCGGAACGGAAGCATGGATTGTTTCACTGGCTAAGAAAGACCGAAGCAGTTCCATGATTTATGTATTCAGAAAAAAATAAGAAATTATGAGTCAGAAGTCGGGCAGTCTTTTCGATATGCAATTCATTACCTCCTGCATCAGTACGATGCTGGTACTGCTGTTGTTGGGTATGGTGGTCTTTTTTGTTATGACCGCCAATAATCTTTCTGTATACGTACGTGAGAATATCAACTTTTCCGTTCTCCTCAACGACGACATGAAAGAAGCAGAAGCCATCCGCTTCCAAAAACAGCTGGAAGAAGAGCCTTTTGTAAAGCAGGCCACCTACATATCAAAAGCACAGGCCCTGAAGGAACAGACAGAAGCCATGGGAACAGATCCGGCTGAATTCTTAGGCTATAATCCGTTTACGGCTTCCATCGAAATCAAGCTCAATGCAGCATATGCCAATTCTGACAGTCTGAGCTGGATTCAGGAAAAACTGCTGGACAATAAAAAAGTCATTGAAGTAAATTATCCGCAGGACCTGATTGACACCATCAACCAGAACATACGCAAAATCAGCATGTTCCTGTTAGGGCTGGCTGCTTTGCTCACCCTTATTTCATTTGCATTGATCAACAATACCATACGGCTGACCATTTACTCCAAACGTTTTCTGATTCACACCATGAAACTGGTAGGTGCAAGCTGGTCATTCATCCGGCGACCGTTCATTGTCAGAAATGTATGGATAGGCATTCTTGCGGCGGCTATGGCCAATGCCCTGCTTATCAGTATGTCCTACATGCTCGTCAACTATGAGCCGGGACTGCTGGAACTTATTACTCCGGAAGTTATGCTTTGCGTAATGGGTACTGTTTTTATCTCGGGTATCCTCATCGCCACCTTATGTGCCTACATCTCCATCAACAAATATTTGAAGATGAAAGCCGGAGATTTATATCGCCTTTAATGTTCAAACTAAATAGACAAAATTCATTATGGACAAAAAAAGTTTTGCTTTTGATAAAACAAACTTCATACTGCTTGCCATAGGTATGATAGTCATTATCATCGGATTCCTGTTAATGAGCGGACCAGGCTCCACTGAAACAGCTTTTGAACCGGATATTTTCAGTGTACGCCGCATCAAAGTAGCTCCCGTTGTTTGCTTTTTGGGATTTATTTTCATGATTTATGGCATTCTGAGAAAACCTAAAGACAAAGAAGAAACAATTACTAAAGAATAAATGCAATGAGTTGGTTTGAAGCCTTAATTTTAGGAATTCTGCAGGGACTGACAGAATACCTCCCCGTAAGTAGTAGTGGACACCTTGCCATCGGATCGGCCTTGTTCGGCATTCAAGGTGAAGAAAATCTGACTTTCACTGTAGTGGTTCACATTGCTACCGTACTGAGTACACTGGTTATCTTGTGGAAAGAAATTGACTGGATTTTCCGGGGATTGTTTAAATGGAAAATGAATGACGAGACCAAATATGTCATCAACATTCTTGTGTCAATGATTCCTATCGGCATTGTTGGAGTATTCTTTAAAGATTACGTAGAAGAAATTTTCGGCTCCGGTTTGCTGATTGTAGGATGCATGTTGTTACTGACTGCCGTTTTACTGGCTTTTTCTTATTACGCCAAACCTCGGCAGAAAGAAAAAATCAGCCTGTGTGATGCATTCATCATCGGCCTGGCGCAAGCTTGTGCGGTCATGCCGGGATTATCACGCTCAGGAAGCACCATCGCTACCGGACTGATTTTGGGAAACAAGAAGGAAACACTGGCACAATTCTCTTTCCTCATGGTTATCCCCCCGATTTTAGGAGAAGCACTGCTTTCTGGAATGGAAATTGTAAAAAATGCTTCAGCCGCTAATGCAGAAATCAGTATGGGTGCACTTATTATTGGTTTCTTAGCTGCTTTTATTTCAGGTTGCGTAGCTTGCAAATGGATGATTAACATTGTAAAGAAAGGAAAATTGATATGGTTCGGCGTATATTGCGCCATTGCCGGAGTAATTACAATTGCGTGCAGTCTGCTGGGATAAGCAGCCTCAACAACAATTTACAACCAAAGAATGAATTTCAAAGAAGGAGAAGTATTATATTTTGACAAGCCACTGCGATGGACCTCTTTTGCCGTGGTCAATAAGATAAGATACCACATCAGTCGCAAATTAGGAGTAAAGAAAATAAAAGTAGGACATGCCGGAACGCTCGATCCGCTGGCCACCGGAGTGATGATTATCTGTACCGGAAAGGCCACAAAGCGTATTGAGGAGTTCCAGTATCATACAAAAGAGTACATTGCTACTCTCCAGCTGGGAGCAACCACTCCCTCATTCGACCTGGAAAAGGAGATTGACGCGACTTACCCTACCGACCATATCACCAAAGAAATGGTCGAAGAGACATTGAAAAAGTTTGTCGGCACCATTGAACAGGTACCACCGGCATTTTCCGCATGCAAGGTAGACGGGAAGCGTGCATACGACCTGGCTAGAAAAGGAGATGAAGTAGAACTGAAACCCAAGATTCTGGTCATTGATGAAATCGAATTGCTGGAATGTAACCTGCCGGAAATTAAGATACGGGTAGTCTGCAGTAAAGGTACCTACATACGAGCTTTGGCCAGAGACATTGGTCAAGCACTGCAAAGTGGTGCCCACCTGACTGGTCTGATACGTACACGGGTAGGAGAAGTAAAGTTGGAAGACTGCATGAAAGTGGAAGATTTTGAAGCCTGGCTCGACCAGCAAGAAATAGAAGTTATAAACGATTAAGGAAAGAAAGGAAGAAGATGAAACTGTCACAATTCAAATTCAAGTTGCCGGAAGAAAAAATCGCTCTTTATCCGGCTAAATACAGAGATGAATCCCGCCTGATGGTAATTCACAAGTCAACCGGAGAAATTGAACATGTCAATTTCAAGGATATACTGAACTATTTCGACGACAAAGACGTGTTTATCTTTAACGATACCAAGGTCTTTCCTGCTCGTTTGTATGGTAACAAGGAAAAAACAGGTGCCCGCATTGAAGTATTCCTGCTCCGTGAGTTGAACGAAGAGCTGCGCTTGTGGGATGTACTGGTAGATCCGGCCCGTAAAATCCGTATCGGTAACAAGCTGTATTTCGGCGACGATGATTCTATGGTGGCCGAAGTAATTGACAATACGACTTCTCGCGGACGTACACTCCGCTTTTTGTACGACGGTCCTCATGATGAATTCAAGAAGGCTTTGTATGCCTTGGGAGAACCTCCATTGCCTCCTTTCATCCATCGTCCGGCAGAACCGGAAGACGAAGAACGTTTCCAGACTATCTACGCCAAAAATGAAGGAGCCGTTACCGTACCGGCAGCCGGTCTTCACTTCAGCCGTGAACTTATGAAACGTATGGAAATCAAAGGCATTGACTTCTCTTTCATTACCATGCACGCCGGATTGGGCAACTTCCGCGACATCGATGTGGAAGATTTAACCAAGCATAAAATGGATTCAGAGCAGATGTTCGTCAACGCGGAAGCCTGCCGCATCGTCAACGAAGCCAAAGACAGAGGCAACAAAGTATGCGCCATCGGTACTACTGTGATGCGTGCCATTGAAACAGCTGTGGGTACAGACGGCCATTTGAAAGAGTTCGAAGGATGGACCAACAAGTTTATTTTCCCTCCTTACGACTTCTCAGTAGCCAATGCCATGGTAAGCAATTTCCACATGCCGCTTTCTACCATGCTGATGCTTGTATGTGCTTACGGAGGATATGAACTAATCATGGATGCTTACAACATCGCACTGAAAGAAGACTACCGTTTTGGAACATACGGTGATGCCATGCTGATTCTGGATAAATAAACCATCATTCTATGGCAACAGTTTATCTGGGATTAGGTACAAACCTTGGCAATAAAGAAGCTAATTTACGTACCGCCATCTATAAACTACAGGAAAGGATAGGGAAGCAAGTTTCCCTATCCTCTTTTTATGAAACAGCCCCTTGGGGATTTGAATCAGACCACAGCTTTCTGAATGCAGCAATCGGCCTGGAAACCAATCTCTCCCCTATCGAAGTGCTTCATATCACGCAGGAAATAGAGAAAGAACTCGGCAGGACAAAGAAATCAGTCAACGGCAGCTACAGCGACCGGCTCATTGATATTGATATTCTTTTATACGACAATCTCGTACTTCAGACACCTGAACTTACGGTTCCTCATCCATTGATGACGGAAAGAGATTTTGTAATGAAACCGTTAATCGAAATTGCGGGAAATGCAATCCACCCCACCCTTCAAAAAACATTGTCAGAACTATATCAGGAATGATTTACCGACAGGCAGGAGCATAAAGCTATGTTAAAAAGAAACTGAAATTGTAATTATTCCAATTTATATCACTATCTTTGCAGCGAAAATAAAAGTGGAAAGATTTGAGTAGCTTGCAACCACGGAAAAAAATGCTAAAACACATTGTTATTTCCCCGAAGATTACTTCTCTACTCTGTCCGTACACGGATAAAAACAAACCATTAACAATTTTAATTTACCACAACAATGGGATACTTATTCACATCCGAATCGGTGTCTGAAGGACACCCCGACAAAGTGGCCGATCAAATTTCGGACGCTGTGCTTGACAAACTGTTGGCTTACGACCCCAGTTCAAAAGTAGCTTGCGAAACTCTGGTAACTACCGGACAGGTGGTACTGGCAGGAGAAGTGAAAACCAAAGCGTATATTGATTTGCAGCGCGTAGCACGCGAAGTGATTAATAAAATAGGCTATACCAAGAGCGAATACATGTTCGAAGGTAATTCATGCGGTGTATTCTCTGCCATTCACGAACAGAGTCCTGACATCAACCGTGGAGTAGAACGCGAAGACCCGATGAATCAGGGAGCAGGCGACCAAGGTATGATGTTCGGTTATGCTACCAACGAAACTGAAAACTACATGCCGTTGTCGCTCGACCTGGCACACAAGCTGCTAATGGTATTGGCCGACATCCGTCGTGAAGGAAAGGTGATGACTTACCTTCGTCCGGACTCTAAGAGCCAGGTAACTATCGAATACGATGACAACCGTCGTCCGGTACGTATTGATACCATCGTAGTATCTACCCAGCACGATGAATTTATCCAGCCGGAAAATGACTCAAAAGAAGCTCAATTGAAGGCTGACGAGGAAATGCTGGCACAGATTCGCAAGGACGTAATTGAAATCCTGATGCCGCGTGTCATTGCCGAAATCCACAACCCGCAGGTACTGGCTTTATTCAACGACCAGATTAAATACCACGTAAACCCGACAGGTAAGTTCGTGATTGGTGGTCCTCACGGTGATACCGGACTGACTGGCCGTAAGATTATTGTAGACACTTACGGTGGTGCCGGAGCTCACGGAGGAGGTGCTTTCTCAGGAAAAGACCCCAGCAAGGTAGACCGTAGTGCTGCATACGCTGCACGCCACATTGCCAAGAACCTGGTAGCTGCCGGAGTAGCAGACGAAGTATTGGTACAGGTTTCATACGCCATCGGAGTAGCACGTCCGATCAATATCTACGTAAATACTTACGGACGTAGCAATGTAGCTCTGACCGACGGAGAAATTGCTAAGAAAGTGGATGAAATCTTCGATATGCGTCCACGTGCCATCGAAGAACGCTTGAAACTGCGCAACCCGATTTATAGCGAAACTGCTGCTTACGGACACATGGGCCGCGAACCGCAAATCGTTACCAAACATTTCGAATCGGTTTACGAAGGCAACAAAGACGTAGAAGTGGAACTCTTCACTTGGGAGAAACTGGATTATGTAGACAAAGTGAAAGAAGCTTTCGGACTGAAATAAGCTGAGATCTTCCACTAACCATACAGAGGGCTTGATACATCAGAAGATGGTCAAGCCCTTTTTGCTGGCACAACGGTTTGGCTATGCACTCACCTTTACCTATCTTTGCAAAAACTAAAAAGACCATGAACGATATCAAGAATATATGCGTATACAGTGCTTCCAGCACTAAAATTGATTCTATCTATTTCGAAGCAGCCGAAGAACTTGGAAAAATTCTTGCACAAAAGCACATCAACCTTATCAACGGAGCCGGATGCCTGGGACTGATGTGCCGCATCAGTGACGCGGCTCTTGCTGCCGGAGGAACCGTAACCGGTGTCATTCCCCGGTTCATGGTGGAACAAGGCTGGCACCATAAAGGACTGACCCGGCTGATAGAAACGGAAAGCATGCACGAACGCAAACAACTGATGGCCGATTTGTCCGACGGAGTCATTGCCCTGCCCGGAGGATGCGGCACATTGGAGGAATTACTGGAAATCATTACCTGGAAACAACTTGGACTATACCTGAAACCCATCGTCATACTGAATACCAACGGATTTTATAACCCACTGCTGGAGATGCTTCAACAAGCTATTTCCCAAAACTTCATGCGAAAGGAACATGGAAACATCTGGCACGTGGCACAAACTCCCGAAGAAGCTGTAAATTTATTATATACCATCCCTCACTGGAGCAAAGAAATTCGTAAATTTGCCGCAATATGAACAAGTTCTGCCATACCGGTTTCTCACAGATTCAAGAACTCTACAACCAGCACGTAGAGCAAATAGACAGTGCACTGCAGCATTGTAAGGAAACACCGTGTACAAACGGTATGGCAGGAGAACCTGTCCCTTATCAGTTACGCAATGACTTTGCAATTACAGGTATTGTGTTTCTTTGCTTCTTTTTGGTCACTTATTCCTTAAAAAACGGACAAAAATACCTGTATCAACACATCAAAAGCTTTTTCCGGCATAAAGAACGAGCTGGACTCTTTGATGAGAGTTCCGGATTTAACATTCGCTACACCCTCACTTTAGGCGGTATAAGTTGCATATCTGCCGGGTTATTTGTCTATGATTTCTTCTCTAAGACCGAACCTTTTCTATTTCAGACAGTTTCACACTATGCCATTCTGTTTGTCTACATTTTCTGCATCTTACTCACCGTTGTAGGGAAAACTGCTTTATATCAATTTGTTAACTGGATTTTTTTTGATAAAGAAAAAAACAGCACCTGGATTTCGGCCTATTTTGATTTGCTTTCTGGAGCCGCATTTGTTTTATTTCCTCTATCCTTGCTTATTGTCTATTTCAACTTAGACTTTAATTTTTCTAAAACCTTCGTATTCATTGCAGTAGTCAGTTTCAAAATATTGTTATTTTATAAGTGTATTAGGAACTTTTTTAATCATTTCCATGGCATTTTACATTTAATTCTGTACTTTTGCACCCTCGAAATCATACCCTTACTTTTCCTCTGGAAAGGATTGATATATATAAATAACATTTTGATTTTAAAATTTTAGTAACGTTGAAAATAAAGAAAGTCCTCGTTTCTCAGCCAAAACCGACAACAGAAAAGTCTCCCTATTTTGACATTGCTGAGAAGTACGGAGTGAAGATAGATTTTCGCCCGTTTATTAAAGTAGAAAGTTTGTCAGCTAAAGAATTCAGACAGCAAAAGGTTTCTATCTTAGATCATACAGCCGTTGTGTTTACTTCACGCCATGCTATCGATCACTTCTTTAGCCTGTGTGCAGAGTTGCGCGTAACAATTCCGGAAACAATGAAATATTTCTGTACTTCGGAAACCATCGCTCTGTATATTCAGAAATACGTTCAATACCGCAAACGTAAAGTATCCTTCGGAGCTACCGGAAAGTTTGCTGACTTGCTTCCGCAAATTATCAAGCATAATACGGAGAAATACTTTATCCCGATGTCGGATGTACACAATGACGAAGTAAAAGACTTGCTCGACAAAAACCACATTCAGCACACGGAAGCTGTAATGTATCGTACTGTCAGCAACGATTTCACTCCAGAAGAAGAATTCAACTATGACATGCTGATATTCTTCAGCCCGGCAGGTATTCAGTCATTGATGAAGAACTTCCCGAATTTTGAACAGAAAGACATTGCGATCGGAAGCTTCGGACCGACTACAGCTAAGGCCGTAAAAGATGCAGGTCTGCGTCTTGATTTGGAAGCTCCTTCAAGTGTAGCTCCTTCCATGCCGGCAGCGTTGGATATGTTTATCCGCGAACATAACAAATAAAAAATAATTCTGACAAACAAAGCGAAGCAATCCATTTTCCCATTACTTCGCTTTGTTTTATTATATACCCTCTATGAGCGATTCTCCCAAATTAACACTATCGAAAGTAGAACGACTGAACAGCCGAATTCTGATTGAAAGACTGTTTACAGGAGGCAGCAAATCATTGCCTGCTTTTCCGTTGCGTATCGTATACATGCCGGTAGAGGGAGAGAATCTACCTGCAGCCACTATTCTGATTAGCGTACCGAAAAAAAGATTCAAGCGGGCAGTCAAACGCAATCGTGTAAAACGTCAAGTACGTGAGGCCTACCGTAAAAACAAACACATCCTGCTCGATGCATTAAAAAGTTCAGGACAGAAAATTGCCGTCGCCTTTATCTGGCTCGACAATGAACTGCATGAATCGGCCGATGTGGAAGCTAAGGTGGTTAAATTGTTGCAACTTACCGCTGAACGTCTGGCATGAAAAAGTTCATATCTTTCCTGCTCCTGCTCCCCATTTATTTTTACCGGAACTGCATTTCACCTTTTACGCCTCCCTCCTGTCGCTTTACTCCGACTTGTTCTCAATATGCCATAGAAGCGATACAAAAGCACGGACCTTTCAAAGGACTTTACTTAGCCATACGACGCATTCTTCGTTGCCACCCGTGGGGAGGTTCGGGATATGACCCAGTTCCTTAAAAAGCCTGTTTTCACATGATTGACACTCCCTTTTTCGATGCACACACACATCATTTGCCTCAGCCACAGATCACTGCCATCGTAAGCTGCCGCATGGACGAGAAAACGGCTTCCTCTTACCTGCAAGCTACATTTATCTCCGCCAGCCTGCACCCGTGGTATCTCACGGAAGAAAACATTCAGCCACAAATAGATTGGCTGGTACAGACTATCCAAAGTGATTCGCGAGTAGTCGCACTGGGAGAAACCGGACTGGACAAAGTATGCGATACCCCTTTCGACTTACAAATACAGGCCTTCAGGAAAGTAATAGAGATATCAGAAATCTATCATCTCCCCTTAGTGATACATTCCGTAAAAGCCACTGAGGAGCTGCTTGCCTTGCACAAGGAATATCACCCCGCACAAGCCTGGATTATCCATGGTTTCCGGGGTAAAAAAGAACTTGCCACCGACCTGATACGACACGGATTTTATCTCTCTTTCGGAAAAAAATACCAGGAAAAAGCATTGTCCATCGTCCCTGCAGACAGATTATTATTGGAAAGCGATGAAGCAGACACAGACTTTCCAGACTTCTACCGGCAAGTAGCTTCACTACGTGGAACCTCTTTTGACAGCTTGATTGAAAATATCAAAGAAAATGCTAACCGTCTCTTTTTTAATCGCTAAAAATTGGTTATTCAGATAAAGTGTCGTACTTTTGCTTCTGTATTATTAAATAAATATGTTAAACTAAGAATTTCATTCGATGAATTTTGTAGATGAACTAAGATGGCGTGGAATGGTACATACCATGATGCCGGGCACAGAAGAATTGCTGGAGAAGGAAATGGTGACAGCTTATTTGGGTATTGACCCTACAGCTGACTCGTTGCATATCGGCCACTTGTGTGGCGTGATGATGTTGCGTCATTTCCAGCGTTGCGGCCACAAACCGCTGGCTCTGGTAGGAGGTGCAACCGGTATGATTGGAGACCCTTCAGGTAAGTCACAGGAACGTAACTTGCTGGATGAGGAAACACTGCGCCACAATCAGGAGTGTATCAAGAAGCAGTTGGGCAAATTCCTCGATTTCGAATCGGATGCCCCTAACCGTGCAGAACTGGTAAACAACTACGACTGGATGAAAGACTTCTCTTTCCTGGATTTTGCCCGCACCGTAGGAAAACACATCACCGTAAACTACATGATGGCAAAGGAATCGGTTCAGAAACGTCTGAACGGAGAAGCACGCGACGGTCTTTCATTCACTGAATTTACTTATCAGCTGTTACAAGGATACGATTTCCTGCATCTGTATGAAACCAAAAACTGCAAGCTTCAGCTGGGTGGTTCTGACCAGTGGGGAAACATCACTACGGGAGCAGAATTAATCCGCCGTACTAACGGAGGTGAAGTATTTGCCCTGACTTGTCCGCTGATTACAAAAGCTGACGGTGGTAAATTTGGTAAGACAGAATCAGGAAATATCTGGCTGGACGCACGATATACCTCTCCTTACAAGTTCTATCAATTCTGGCTGAATGTAAGCGACGAAGACGCTAAGCGTTATATCAAGATATTCACTTCACTAAGCAAAGAAGAAATAGAAGGCCTGATTGCAGAACACGAACAGGCTCCTCACTTGCGTGTACTCCAGAAACGTCTGGCTAAGGAAGTAACTATCATGGTTCACTCTGAAGCTGACTACAACGCTGCTGTAGAAGCTTCTGGCATCCTGTTTGGAAATGCAACTTCTGAAGCATTGAAGAAACTGGATGAAGATACCCTGCTGTCTGTATTCGAAGGCGTTCCTCAGTTTGAAGTAGCCAAATCAGATATTGAAGCCGGTATCAAGGCTGTAGACTTATTTACTGAAAAGGCTGCTATCTTCCCGTCAAAAGGTGAGATGCGTAAGCTGGTTCAGGGCGGCGGCGTTTCTTTGAACAAAGAAAAACTGGCTGCATTTGATCAGGAAATTACCACCGCCGACTTGCTGGATGAAAAATACCTGCTCGTACAGCGCGGAAAGAAAAACTATTATCTGGTAATTGCCAAATAAATTCTTTTAGAAAAAATACCGGAAGGCTGTCTCAATTCAATTTGGGGCAGCCTTTCTTATCTTACAGTTCCTCCATAATTCTTTATCAAACAGCAAGGAACAAATTGCCAGTACTTTCAGGCCAGTACTGCAGTACTCCCTAAGCAGTACTTTAGTACTTTCAAGGAAGTACTGGAGTACTGCCAAAGAAGTACTGGCAGGAGATGAAAATCACCTCGGGAAATAAAGCCATGGGATAAAAAAATACCGGCTGACTCCTTGTGAATCAACCGGTACTTTAGAGTATGTCTGGAAGGCAATCCTTCCGGATATTTCAGTACTTATTTCTTTGCATCCAGCTCTTTAAGCAGTTCATCTACCGCAGCCTTCAACTGTGTATCCTCTCCTTTCACCACTGTTTCAGGCGCATTCAATACATATACATCCGGCTCCAGCTCTTTGTTTTCCAGATAGCTTCCATCTGGCAGACGATAACCCACAACAGGAATACCATAAATCAAATCCGGATCCTGCATCTGTACCCAGTTTACACTGGTCATGGTTCCAGGTACCGGAGCACCTACCAGCTTACCCATCTGGCGATGTTTGTACACCCACGGCGTACCGTGTGCATTAGAATAGTTGGCTTCGCACTGTACCATGATAGAAGGCTTGTTCCAACGACGGCTCGGCATGTCGCATGCTTCACGACCACGAATCACCTGTGTCAGATACTTCTGCCCACTGAACAGCACTTCAATATCTTCATGCAAACGTCCTCCTCCGTTGAAACGGGTATCAATCACAATACCTTCGCGGTTGTTGTATTTACCCAAAATATCGGAATATACCGTACGGAAGCTGCCGTCGTCCATTGATTCGATATGTACATAGCCTAAACGGCCGTTTGACCATTTATCCACATCTGCCGCACGCTGCTTTACCCAACGTTCATACAGCAGACTGCTCAGCGTTCCACCGCTGATAGGCTTCACCACCTCATCCCAGCGTTCTTTTGATTGTGCATCGTAGCATGAAACCAATATCTTCTTGCCTGCTTTCCCGTTCAGCAACGCAGAGAAATCGGCATCTACCGGCTGGCCGTCAATCTTTTCAATCACCACACCCGGTTTTACCCGTGTAGTTTTCCGGTCAAACGGACCTTTTTCCACTACTTCGTCCACTTTCATGCCTTTTCCTGTATAATTCCAGTCATAAAGCAATCCCAAGCTGGCAGTTGCCTCTTTTACTCCCGGACGATAACGGCCACCTGTATGCGATACGTTCAGTTCGCCCAGCAGCTCACTCAACATTTCCGCGTAGTCATACTTATTATTGATATGCGGCAAGAAACGACGATAATTAGCGGTCATAGCCTTCCAGTCTACCCCATGCATATTTACCTCATAAAAACGTTTCTGTTCCTCACGGCACATATTATCATACATATAAGCACGTTCGGCAGCCAAATCCATCTTCATTTCTGCACGATAAGAAATAGGCTTCAACTTCTCACCGCCCAAATCCATTTTCTGCATGGAGCCTGAACCTAATACGAAAAGATTTTTTCCTTCCTTATCCATTTCCATATCGGCCCATCCGGAACCCATCTTGTGCAACAACTTGGTTTCCCGTTTGCGCAAATCCATCTTCCACATGTCGAATCCACGCTCAAAAGCCGACAGGTAATACAAACTTTCTCCATCTTTTGAAAGAATGGCCGAAGCGATGCTCGATGAATTCGGAGTCAGACGTACAATACGGTCCTGAATACCCTCCAGTTCCACCACAATATCTTTCACCTTGTCGGCTTCTTCTTTCTTGTCCTTATCCTCTTTTTTATCTTCTTTTTTCTTTCCGTCTTTCTTGTCCGCAGCTTTTTCCTGTTCTTTTTCCAGTTCCTTCTGGAGTTCATAATCCTCCTTGCTCATGCGGAATTTGTCGTAGGCATCCTGATTGACAAATACCATCATCACATCGTCCAACGAACCCCATGAAGCGTGATTTCGCATACCGTAACGCTCTGTAGTAAACAAAATGGCATTACCGTCCATTGTCCACTTCGGAGAGCTGCTTGTATAACCACTATTCGTCAGGTTAACTAACTCTCCCTTTCCGTCTGCACTGACCAAGGCAATGTCCGTATAAGGATCATGCTTGTTTCCGATAAACTCCAACGTAAACCATTTACCGTCGGGCGACCAGGCATAATTAAACCCTCCACTCAAGCTGTACCAGGTACTTCCATCAGTAATCTGACGTACCTTGTTCGTCTCCAGATTCAATACTTTCAGACGGATACGGTCTTCAATGAAAGCCACTTCCTTGCCATCGGGTGAGAACTTAGGATACATCCGTTCCACAGTCTTGGAAGGCAACAGCACTTCTTCTTTTATCAATGTCGCATTCGGGAAATTCAAATCCTCTTTCCGTTCAATTTCCGCCTTATAAAGCTGCCAGTTTCCATCGCGTTCGCTGGCATATACCAATGTACGGTTGTCTGCCCCGAAAGAAAGTCCTTCTTCTGCTTCAGGTGTGTGCGTAATCTGCTTGGTAGTACCATATTCCACAGAAGTCACGAACACTTCTCCACGTACAATGAAAGCCACCTGCTTGCCGTCGGGCGAAGCTACCGCTTCCGATGCTCCCCGAGTATAGCTCAATGTAACCGAAATTTCCTGATCATCCCGCGTCAATGACACATTCACCTTACTTGGCTTTCCGCCTTGTTTCTGCGTATAAATTTCTCCATTATAGGTATAGCACAGCGTACCGTCGCCTCCCAAAGAAAGGAAACGTACCGGATGTGTAGAGAATGAAGTCAGCGGTTTCACCTGTTCCGGATTATCCAGCGGGAAAGAATAGACGTTAAACGAGCCTTTGTTGCGTTCACTCAAGAAGAAAACCTCCTTACCATCCGACGAAAGCACCGGATTACGGTCCTCTCCTGCCCGCTTGGTCAGATTGGTATGCTTGCCCGATGCCATGTCGTACATCCATACATCCCGTGTGATAGAAGAAGTATGATGTTTACGCCATTCATCTTCAAATCCTTTCCGGTCCTGATACAAGAACTTGTCGCCTGCTACATTGAAACAAACCATTTCGGCAGGAGTACCCAGAATTTGTTCCGTTTTTCCACCTTCTGCAGAAACCTTATACAGTTCTGTCATGGCAGAAGTCGGAAACAATGCACTACTAGCAGGGTCTTGAATACTTGCAGAAAATACAATAAACTTTCCGTCCGGCGTAAACGCAGAAGGAATTTCCGAAGCAGAATTCGTTGTCAGTCTGCGGGCAGAACCGCCGTTAGCCGGCATAACAAACACATCTGTATTTCCAAAACGATCGCTGGCAAAAGCAATCTGTTTACCATCAGGCGACCACACAGGCGATGACTCATACGACTCTTGTGTAGTCAACTGTACTGCTTCTCCACCCTTGGCAGACACTTTATAAATGTCCCCCTTATAACAGAACAAAATTTCTTTTCCATCTGGAGAAATACGCACGTCACGCATCCATAGCGGAGTAACCGCCATGGCGTGTGCAAAAGTAGTCCCCAGCAACAATGTGCACAATATTTTTTTCCTCATAAGCTAAGTTGTTTTGCAAACAAAGGTAAGGATTCCCATCAGAAACAGAAAAAAAGTCAGAAATTATTTGGAAGGTATTCATAAAAACGCTTATCTTTGCAGCGTTTTCTGAGGAAAACACCAAAAAGTTTGGACTATGGTGTAATGGTAGCACAACAGGTTTTGGTTCTGTTTGTCCAGGTTCGAATCCTGGTAGTCCAACTATTAGGCCCTAAAAGATATCTTTTGGGGCTTTTTTTCTATCAAATTCCATTATATCCCCCTCAAAAAAACGCAAATACGTTTTGAATAAAACGCCAAAGAGTTTTACTTTAAACGCAAGTGCATTTTAAACTAAACGCCTTTACGTTTGAAAACAAATACAAAAGTATTCTGATAATACTCATCTATACCAACCTCATAAATATAAGAACAGACTATTTTCTATCAATTTAAAACCATACAAAAAGATAAAATTATCACATAAAATCTCATATAAAACACGATTTTTCATACATAAAGTTTTTTATTGCATAAAATTTCTGACTTTCAGAGAAAAGTTATACCTTCGCGCCCGATTTGAACCACACAAAAACTTATAATTTGAAAGTATAGTATGAAAATTATCTGGTCTATCCGGTCATTTAACTTTACAAACGTGCCATAGAAAGGATTCCTGGCGAGAGAAAAACTTTCTATGTTTCATTTTATAATCAACAATTTTCATGTTCACTTTTATTTCTATAATGGCTGTAGGAGTCCTTATAGGCTATCCTTTGCGCCGTAAACAAAGCATTCATAAGATACCCGTACTGATACAAATCGTAGTTTGTCTGTTACTTTTTATTTTGGGACTGTCTATCGGAACAAACAAACTTATCATTGGCAACCTGAGTTATTTCTGCCAGCAGGCAGCCATCATCTCCATGCTGAGTCTGTTGGGAAGCTCTGTAGCCGCTCTCCTTGTGTCTCACTTTTTCTTTAAGAAAGGAGCAAACCGTGAAGGGTAGTCTTTTGATTCTGATATTTTTCCTGATGGGATGCCTCATCGGCTATTTTTATACCATCGGATTCGACATTCATGAAATGTCAGTAAAAGTACTTTATGTATTGATGCTCCTGCTAGGAATGAACCTGGGAGGTAATCAAGATTTAAAAGGATTTGTCGCGCAATTTAATTTCAAGATGCTGCTCGTCCCCATTGCCACAGTATCAGGTACGTTTCTTTTTTCTGCCATCGCCGGCTTTATTTTGAGCCAGTGGAGTGTGTTCGACTGCATGGCAGTAGGCAGCGGATTTGCGTATTATTCCATTTCATCGGTCCTCATCACACAGCTCAAGACACCGAGCATGGGACTGCAAGTAGCCACGGAATTGGGAACAATTGCCTTGCTGGCCAATATCTTCCGTGAAATGACCGCACTGGTCGGTGCACCTTTCATCCGGAAATATTTTGGACGTCTGGCTCCCATTTCAGCAGCAGGCATTGGCTCTTCCGACATTCTGCTGGCCGCCATCACCAAATACTCCGGAAAAGATGCTATTCCGCTGGCCATCCTGCATGGTATTCTGATTAACCTCAGCGTGCCTTTCTTCGTTTCATTATTTTGTAACCTGTAATACAGATACGTAACTTCATGTAAACGTAACTACATAGCAACTTTTCTGTAATAAAAAACACTGACCTTTGGGCAGACTTTAAAAAAGGAGATTATTATGGAAACAGTTGCAGACAAATATGTAGTAGAATGTACGCCCGACGGTGAATATTACGCTTACCTGTGCAATCATGAACAATGCTTTGCATACGGTGAAACTGAAGAAGAAGCACTGGAAAATCTGGAAACCGCGGCAGAAGAATTCTACAATGAATTCAATTCTATTTTCTACATGGAAGATATAGCCTGATACTATATTGAAAAAACGCACATTGTAAGTAAATTGCCGATATTTAGTCATTTCTCAAAAGCCATTTCTGTGGGACGCAGGAATGGCTTTCTTCTTGCTCCGTCTTCTCGCTTGTTGAAACAAGTTATTCATTTGACAGTCATACCCTTGTAATATACATTCCCTTCTTTTGTACAGCGTTAAGAAAAACATGAAGCATGAAAGAAAGACCTTATTACCGGACCATTGTGGTGTCGGACATTCATTTGGGAACTACCCATTCGAAAGTAAACCAAATTAGCGATTTTCTTAGTAGAGTAGACTGCGGACGACTGATTCTGAACGGTGACATCATCGACGGATGGCATCTGCAGAAATCCGGCATCAGCAAATGGAAAGCGGAACATACGCACTTTTTTAAAATCATCATGAAAATGATGGAAAAACACGGTACGGAAATCATTTATATCCGCGGCAATCATGACGATTTTCTTGACAATCTTGCTCCACTACAATTCACCAACCTGACCATTACAAAAGATTATATACTGGAAAGCAATGGAAAGCATTATTTCGTAACACACGGCGATGTGTTCGATAAGGTAACTACCAGCATGAAATGGCTGGCTAAATTGGGAGATATAGGCTATACGCTCCTGCTGTGGCTCAACAGCCAGTACAACCGCTATCGCGTAAGAAAAGGAAAACCTTATTATTCACTTTCACAGGCCATTAAGCAGAAAGTAAAATCTGCCGTATCCTATATTTCTGATTTTGAGAACGTACTGGTAGACTTCGCGAAGAACCGTCAGTGCGAAGGGGTTATCTGCGGTCATATCCACCATCCGGAAAACCGCATGATCGACCAGATACACTACCTGAACTCAGGCGACTGGGTAGAAACCATGTCGGCACTTACTGAAGACGAAAACGGGGAATGGAAAGTAATCTATTACACCGAATTGGAACAGCAGGCTACGAAACCTGAAGAAAACAATGTCATACCGCTAATACCTATCGCATCATGAAAATCTTATTTATCGTTCAGGGAGAAGGAAGAGGACACCTCACGCAAGCCATTTCGATGGAGAGACTGCTTAGAAGCAACGGACACGAGGTGGTAGAAGTGCTCGTCGGAAAAAGTGAATCCAGACGGCTTCCGGGATTTTTTATCCGGAACATCCAGGCTCCTGTCAAACAGTTTATCAGCCCCAATTTCCTGCCTACCCACACCAACAAACGGGTAAACCTGACACGAAGCATCTTATATAACTTGTTGAAAGTACCGGAATATGCAGAAAGTATATGCTATATTAACCGGCATATCAAAGAAACCGGTGCCGAACTGGTCATCAACTTCTATGAATTATTGACCGGACTGACTTATTTCTTTTTCCGTCCGGCAGTACCTCAAATCTGTATCGGTCATCAGTACCTGTTCCTTCACAACCAATTCAAATTACCCAAAAAGAACAAATGCAGTCTGTTTTTCCTGAATTTCTTTACACGACTGACTGCATTGGGTTCCTCACAAAAACTGGCCCTCTCCTTCCGTTCCATGCCAGAAGACAATCATCAGCACATCAGCGTGGTTCCTCCTTTGTTGCGACAAGATGTATTGCAGCAGGAAAGTAAACCAGGCAACTACATCCATGGGTATATGCTGAATGCGGGATTCTCTGAAAATATTCTGAACTGGCATAAAAAACATCCGGATACCCCTCTCCGCTTTTTCTGGGACCATTGGGAAGAAGAACCTGTGAAAAAAATAGACTCCACACTTTCTTTCTATCAACTTGACGATATAGAGTTTCTTCGCCAGATGGCAGGCTGCAAGGCATACGCCAGCACGGCAGGATTCGAATCGGTGTGCGAAGCCATGTATTTAGGAAAACCCATCCTGATGGTACCGGCACATATTGAACAAGAGTGTAATGCTTTCGATGCCATGCAGAACGGAGCAGGTATCATCGACCACAATTTTAACTTGAGTAACTTACTGCGTTTTTCTCAAAACTACAAACCAAACCGCCTGTTTGTGGAATGGGTGAAATCAGCAGAATACATCATATTGAATGAAATAGAGCGATTTGCTCCGCAAAATACCCTGCAAGGAATGTATCTAGTAGAAGAGTTTGTGTAAAAAAATCTAAATAATCGTTCTGAAATCATATTGTAACATAAAATCCTTTTCTTTGCAAAAAAAGTGATTTTATGGTAACAAGAAATAGAAAAAAAGAAAAGCCTTATTTGGAAAGAGACATCAGTTGGATGTACTTTAACCGCAGAATCCTGCAGGAAGCAACCCGAAGTCATGTGCCATTGCTGGAACGAATGGCCTTTCTTGGCATCTATTCCAACAACCTGGATGAATTTTTCCGTGTCAGAGTAGCTTCTCAAAGCCGCATTGCTGAGTGCATGGATAAATCGGCTGCCAAGGAAAGAGAAAAAGCAAAAAAACTGCTTAAGCAAATCGGAAAACTGAACGCACGTTACGTAAAGGATTACGAAGAAGCTGTAAGCAGTGTGACAGAGGATCTGAAAAAAGAAAATATTTATCTGGTATCCAATTCGGAGGTTACTCCCGAACAACTACAGTTCATCCAGTCTTTCTATAAAGAAAAGCTGAATGGACTTATTGTGCCCGTATGGTTCTCAGCCGTTAAGTTATTGGATTACGAAAACGATGAAAATATCTACCTGGCCGTAAAGGTAAGCAAGAACGGCAACAAGCCAATGGCGGACTATGCTTTTCTGGAACTCCCGGTAAATATTTGCGGACGTTTTGTGCAACTACCGGATCATGAAAATAAAAGTTATCTGATGTATCTGGACGACGTCATCCGCTGCTGTCTTCCGCTGGTGTTCGAAGGACTGGGATACGACAAATACGAAGCCTATGCCTTTAAGTTTACCCGCGACGCGGAAATGGAAATTGACAACGACCTGCGCACCGGTACACTTCAAAAGATTTCAAAAGGGGTAAAGAGCCGTAAAAAAGGAGAACCTCTTCGCGTAATCTATGATAACAACATGCCGAAAGACCTGTTGAAAAGGGTGTTGAAAAAACTTGAACTCGACAGCCTGGACACAGTAATCGAAAGCGGACGTTACCAGAATCACAAGGACTTAATGAAATTCCCGGATTGTGGACACAGCAACTTGAAATACCCGAAATGGCCTCCTATCCTGAAAAAAGAACTCGACGGGCCAGAGAGTCTGTTGAAAAAAATTCAGGAGAAAGACCGCTTTATCCACGTGCCTTATCATAATTTCGACTCCTTCATCCGTGTGCTTCAGGAAGCAGCTGTCAGCAAGCAGGTTACAAGCATTAAAATTACACTCTACCGTCTGGCTAAAGAATCAAAGGTAGTAAAAGCTCTTATCGGAGCTGCCCGCAACGGAAAGAAGGTAACCGTAGTCATTGAATTGCTGGCTCGTTTCGACGAAGCGTCCAACATCAACTGGTCAAAGAAAATGCAGGATGCCGGCATCAAGGTGATTTTCGGTGTAGAAGGCTTGAAGGTTCACTCCAAGATTACGCACATTGAAATGAAAAGCGGACCGGATATTGCTTGTATCAGTACCGGAAACTTCCACGAAGGAAACGCCAAGATGTACACAGACTGCATGTTGATGACAGCTTATCCCAAAATCGTGAAGGATGTAAATCAGGTATTCGAATTCATTGAACGTCCTTACACTCAGATACGGTTCAAGGAACTGCTTGTTTCGCCAAATGAAATGAAGAACAAGTTTGTGACATTAATCAACAACGAAATAAAGAACAAGAAAGCCGGAAAACCTGCTTACATCAAGATAAAGATCAATCACATCACCGACCCGATTATGGTGGAAAAACTATATGAAGCTTCGGAAGCAGGCGTAGATATTGACCTGGTAGTACGTGGCAACTGTTCACTGATTACCAATGTACCCGATGTCAGCACACACATCCAGATTCATGGCATCATCGACCGCTATCTGGAACATTCACGCATTTTCATCTTTGCCAACGGAGGAGAAGAAAAGATATACTTAGGCTCTGCCGACTGGATGCCTCGCAACTTGGATCACCGTATCGAAGTGATTACTCCGGTCTACGATCCGGCCATCAAGGGAGAAATGAAACGCATTGTAGAATACGGTCTGAAGGATACCCTGCAAGGACGTATAGTAGACGGTGCAGGCGACAATCTGTTCTGGAGTGAAGAAACGGAAGAAGCTCCTTTCCGCTCACAGGAAGCGCTCTACAATTATTACCTGGCCGAAAATGAACAATAACTTAAATGTGATATTATGGACAATATGCTAAAAGACTGCAAGACGTACTATGGAGCCATTGATATTGGTTCGAATGCAGTAAGATTGCTCATCAAATGTGTAGAAGAAGACGAACAAGGAAAGGTTTTCTTTTCAAAAGTGCTTCTATTGCGTGTCCCTCTGCGTCTGGGATTTGACGTATTTGCGATGGGGAAAATTTCCGAAACCAAGGAAAAGAACATGCTCCGTCTGATGAAAGTGTTCCATCACCTGATGAAAATCTACGATGTGGAAGACTACCGTGCATGTGCCACCTCTGCCATGCGTGATGCAAAGAACGGAAAAGATATTATCAAACGCATCAAAAAGAAAACGGGAATCCGCATTGAAATCATTGACGGACAGGAAGAAGCCAAAATGATATACAACAACCACATTGAATGCATGGAAGACCGTAACGGAAACTATATGTATGTGGATGTGGGTGGAGGTAGTACCGAAATCAACTTGCTTTCACAAGGAGAACTCGTATGCAGCCGTTCGTACAACATCGGTACAGTACGTATTCTGAACAATGCCGTAAAGGAAACTGAATGGGAACGGTTGAAAAAGGATATGCAGGAACTGGCTATTTCTTACCCCGGTACGAACATCATCGGTTCGGGTGGAAACATCAACAAACTTTATCGTCTGGCCGAAAAGAAAGACAAGAAAAAGCAACGAATTACAGTGGAAGTGCTGCACAAACTGCATGAAAGCCTGAACAAGCTATCTGTAGAAGAACGAATGGAAAAATACCAACTCAAACCCGACCGGGCTGACGTAATCGTTCCGGCTGGCAATATATTCCTGACCATTGCAGACATTATTCATGCTACGCATATTTATGTACCTGTAATCGGACTTGCCGACGGTATCATCGACGGACTGTACGCCAGTCACCTGGAAGAGAAACAGAAGATTTTAGGCATTCTTCCAAGTAAAAAAGATGCTTCGGACACACCTGAAGATACGGAAGAATAATTCTTATTTTTCTGATAATAAAAACCGCTTTATGAGTAAATTTCTCATAAAGCGGTTTTTTATTATTCACAACCTGTTTATAAACTGTTATTTCACATAAATATGTTGTATTTCAAGAATATACATCTTATGTAAATTACCATGTCCCTCACCATACCAACGGTTTATTAACAGCTTATCCACAAACTTATCCTCCTGAATCATGTCTGTATATAATTTCTTGCACACCAAAACCAGACGTGCCTGTTCGTACGAAATGGTTCCATCTTCCATTACATAAGGTTTCAAGCCTGAAGCAGCTACTTTATCCATATCCCGGCCTGATTTGGAACCACAGATTTTATGTACCTCTTTATGCTCTTCTCCTAAAAAAGACAAGGTCAGCTTATCTCCTTCTTCGATAAACTCGTATGTATAACGTTCCGGACGAATAAAGATGAAAGCAACTGGCTTTCCCCATAAAATACCGGTTCCTCCCCAACTGGCGGTCATCATGTTAAACTTTTCCTGCGTACCGGCCGTCACCAGCATCCACTCTTTGCCAATGGCATCAAACATATTGTCCTGCAATTCAGACACACTAATTTCCTTCATATCCATTCATATTTAGTTTTTGCAAAACTAAATATTTTTCCTCTTTCCGCCTTTCCCCTTTTTTTATTTTTTAAGCCGAATTAAAATCCTATCCCCTCAAAATATCTTTTCCTATCTCGGCCTTTTAAAGTATCTTTGCAAGGAATATCATTAACTAAAAAAGAAAGGATTGAACCGTGGCAAAAGACAATGAGGTTGTACTGACCCCGATGATGAAGCAATATTTCGACTTGAAAGCAAAACATCCGGATGCCATCATGCTATTCAGGTGTGGCGACTTTTATGAAACTTACTCGGAAGATGCTGTAGCAGCTGCTGAGATTTTAGGAATCACCTTGACAAAACGTGCCAACGGTCAAAGCAAAACGGTGGAGATGGCGGGGTTCCCCCATCATGCACTCGATACCTACCTGCCTAAACTGATTCGTGCGGGACGAAGAGTCGCTATCTGCGACCAGCTGGAAGATCCGAAGACAACTAAAAAGCTTGTCAAACGCGGAATTACGGAACTGGTCACACCGGGAGTAGCCATCAACGACAACGTACTTTCTTACAAGGAAAACAACTTCCTGGCTGCCGTGTATTTCGGAAAAACAGCTTGTGGTATATCTTTCCTGGATATTTCTACCGGTGAATTTCTTACCGCCGAAGGACCTACTGACTATATCGACAAACTATTGAATAATTTTGCGCCCAAAGAAGTGCTTTTTGAACGCGGAAAGAAACCCATGTTCGAAGGAAACTTCGGCAGCAAATTCTTTACGTTCGAACTGGAAGACTGGGTATTCAATGAAACGTCTGCAAAGGAAAAGTTACTGAAGCATTTCGAAACCAAAAACCTCAAAGGTTTCGGAGTGGAAAATCTTCATAACGGCATCATTGCTTCCGGAGCCATCCTGCAGTATCTTGACATGACCCAGCACTACCAGATTGGACACATCACTTCTTTGTCACGCATTGAAGAAGACCGTTTCGTACGCCTGGATAAATTTACGGTACGCAGTCTGGAACTTGTGGGCAGCATGAATGAAGGCGGTACCTGCCTGCTGGATATTATCGACCACACCATCAGCCCGATGGGAGCCAGAATGCTGAAACGCTGGATTGTATTCCCGTTGAAAGAAATCAAACCTATCAACGAACGTCTGGATGTGGTGGAATTCTTTTTCCGGGAGCCGGAATTCAAGGAATTCGTCGAAGAGAAACTTCATCTGATTGGCGATTTGGAGCGTATTTGTTCCAAAGCTGCCGTAGGACGTATTTCTCCTCGAGAAGTCGTACAACTGAAAACGGCCTTACAAGCTATCGAGCCCATCAAAAATGCCTGCCTGAATGCAGATAACGAGAGCTTGCGCCGTATCGGTGAGCAACTCAACCTGTGCGCATCTATCCGCGATAAAATAGCTAAAGAAATTCAGAACGACCCTCCCCTGCTGGTCAACAAAGGAGGCGTGATTGCCGACGGAGTAAATGCCGAACTGGATGAGCTTCGTAAAATTGCGTATTCCGGAAAAGATTATCTGTTGCAGATACAACAGAGAGAAAGCGAACTGACAGGCATTCCCAGTCTGAAGATTGCCTATAACAACGTATTCGGATATTACATCGAGGTACGTAACACACACAAGGATAAAGTCCCTGCAGAATGGATTCGCAAGCAGACACTGGTCAATGCAGAACGTTACATTACTCAGGAACTGAAAGAATACGAGGAAAAGATTTTAGGAGCAGAAGACAAGATTCTGATTTTAGAAACCAAGTTATATAACGAACTGGTTTGTGAACTGGCCGAATTTATTCCTGCCATCCAGATCAATGCCACACAGATAGCACGCCTGGACTGCCTGCTGTCATTTGCCAACGTGGCTCGTGCCAATAAATACATCCGTCCGAATGTGGTGGACGATGATGTGCTTGACATTCGTCAGGGCCGTCATCCGGTTATTGAGAAACAATTACCACCGGGAGAAAAGTACATTGCCAACGATGTGTATCTCGACACGGAAGAGCAGCAAATCATCATTATCACCGGACCGAACATGGCCGGTAAGTCGGCTTTGCTCCGACAGACTGCCCTCATCACCCTGATGGCGCAGATCGGATGCTTTGTCCCTGCCGAAAGTGCGCACATCGGCCTTGTAGATAAAATTTTTACCCGTGTAGGTGCCAGCGACAACATTTCTGTAGGAGAATCTACGTTCATGGTCGAAATGAACGAGGCAGCCAATATCCTCAACAACATTTCTCCGAGAAGCCTGGTGCTTTTTGATGAATTGGGAAGAGGAACTTCCACCTACGACGGTATTTCCATTGCATGGGCTATCGTGGAGCATATTCATGAACACAAGAAAGCCCGCGCACGTACCCTTTTTGCAACGCACTACCATGAACTGAACGACATGGAAGCTCAGTTCAAACGCATAAAGAATTACAACGTATCGGTCAAAGAAGTGGACAACAAAGTCATTTTCCTTCGCAAGCTGGAAAGAGGCGGAAGTGCACACTCCTTTGGTATCCACGTAGCCAAGATGGCCGGTATGCCGAAATCCATTGTCAAACGTGCCGACGAAATATTACATCAGTTGGAAGCGGAAAACCGACAGGAAGGTATTTCAGCCAAAGGACAGCCCAGCAAACAGACTGCATCCGACGGAATACAGCTCAGTTTCTTCCAGTTGGATGACCCCGTACTCTGCCAGATCAGGGATGAGATTCTGAACCTGGATGTAAACAACCTGACACCGCTGGAAGCCCTGAACAAACTGAATGACATCAAAAAAATTGTAAGAGGAAGATAATTTGTAACGCTTATGTCAACCATTATTTATCCGGCCCCTATATTCGGCCCCGTCCATAGCCGCCGACTCGGCGTATCCCTCGGAATCAACCTGCTTCCGGGAGACGGTAAATTCTGTACATTCGACTGCATCTATTGCGAATGTGGATACAACAAGGATTTCCGTCCCAAACAAAAGGTACAGACACGTGAAGCCGTACGTGAAGCACTCGAAAAGCGTCTGGCCGAGATGAAAGAAAACGGTCCTTTTCCAGATGTACTGACTTTTGCCGGCAACGGAGAGCCGACTGCCAATCCTTATTTTCCAGAGATTATTGAAGATACACTGGCCCTGCGCGACAAATATTTCCCCAATGCTAAGGTCAGCGTACTGAGCAATGCTACCCTTATCCACAACCCGAAAGTGTTTGCCGCACTTAACAAAGTAGACAACAACATTCTGAAACTGGATACTGTGGACATGGATTATATCCGGACAGTGGACCGTCCTACCGGACACTATGAGGTGGAAAATATCATTGAAGGCCTGAAAGCATTTAAAGGGAACCTGATTATTCAGACTATTTTCATGAAAGGTACCACGGAAGACGGAAAAGATGTGGATAACACCTCCGATAAATACGTACTTCCCTGGCTGGAAGTGGTCAAGCAAATAAATCCCCGCCAGGTAATGATTTATACCATCGATAGGGAAACTCCCGACCAAAAGCTTAAAAAAGCGACTAAGGAAGAATTAGACCGCATAGCAAGACTCGTAGAAGAAGCAGGTATCAAAGCCAGTGCTTCGTATTAAAAAAACAACAGCGTGTACGAACTTCACCAGGAAATTCGTACACGCTGTTGCTTTTTTAATATGACTTATTCAGGACTTTTCTTCTATCTTGGAATGATAGCTCTCATAAGAGCCCCATTTCGCTTTATAGACCTCCGATTTACCTGAAGGAACCATTATTTTCAGAATATTCTCCTTAAATGGGAATGGATTACCTACAAGTTCCGGTGCTTCCTCTCCCTCAAAAGTAATTGTTTCTACAGTAGAATTTGTTCTTAACGCCTGGTCTCCCACTTTCTTCACCGATTTAGGAAGGATTATTTCTTTCAACTTTCTGCAACCTACAAAAGTCCATCCTTGAACTTCAGAAAGACTCCGAGGAAATGCAAAAGAAGTCAAAGACGTACAATTCTGAAACGCTCCTATTTCTACCATACAATCAGCCGTTTTCATTTCCCCCACATAGGCAACTTTAGTTAATTGTTCACAGTCACTGAAGGCCTGATAACCTATTCGCTGTATATTATTCGAAAGAGTTACAGACGTTAATTCCACTACTCCTCTGAAAGCTTCGTCATCTATCTCCTGCAATTCTGCTGAAAATACAACCTCTTCCAAATGTGTACCTAAAAAAGCCTGCGAACCTATTTTTTTCAATGAAGCAGGAAAAGCAACCTTTTTCAATCCTGTTTCACGAAAAGCATCGGAACTGATTTCCTGCAGAGCCGTTTTAGACAGGTCAACTTCTGTCAAAGCCACACAATCTTCAAACGCATGTCCACCTATCTCCTTTAAAGAAGCGGGAAACGCGACAGAAGCCAATTTCTGGCTTCCTGAGAAAGCTTGAAGCTCTATAACCTCCAATCCCTCATTAAGCACTAAAGATTCGATATGAGAGTCTCTGAAAGCCCCAGAAGCTATACTTTTCACTTCTGCCGGAAGTACAACCTGAGTTAAAGAAGGATCTTTTATACCGGTTAATATTCCATTTTCTATCACAAAAGGAGATTCTACATTCTCACCGGCATCTTCACCGGGTTTTTCTTCCGTTGTTTCATCTCCCTCTGCACCATCTTGATGAACGACTTCTATTTTAAAGGAATGCACTTTCCCAAGCGTAACTGTTCCTCCTCTACTCCACCATTTATAATTTGAGGCATCCTGCAATTCCTGCACCACAAACATCAGCTCAGCAGATGTTCCTTTCACAAACCATGGACGACTTTCCAACACAAAATGAGCTATTCCTTTTTGATTGGTAATGACCTCGGCCAATGGCTTTACGGTATGATCTTTCTGAAAATCTTTATAACGATTCTCATCGTATAAACCAACTGTTTTATTTTCCAAAGGCTCCCCTTTTGAATTGCATACGAAAATTTCTACAGTTGCAGGAGTTTCATTCAAAGATGGATTCTCCTTCTTGCAGCTTAGAAAAAGCATACACATGCTCCACAAAGCTACGGACACAAATTTGATTATGTTCATAGATTATTAATTAAAAAGATAGTGATTTTTTTCTGTATATTTATAACAAAGAAAAGAGAAAAAGGTTTTCAGGCAATTTCTTATTTAACTAAAATAATCTGATTGATTTTATATATACCTCTTTTTATATAGAAATCATAAACATTTATTTATCAACTATTTACATTTGTTTTAACTTTGTAGAATTGTACAAAATCTCCACATTACGATGAGGATAAATTACCCATTTAGCAGATTACGGAATCTCAGCTATTTTTTATTTTCGTCTGATTATCAAACCATTAAGCTTTACACTGCATTTTGGCATTCTATTTGATTTACTGTTAGCGTAGAAACTTACTTAACTAACTATTAAAATTGAAGCAATATGAAAAAGTTATTTGTAGCAGTAGCATTGGTAATGGGATTAGGAACTTCAGTTGCGTTTGCAGAAAACTTCCACGCAAGTGTAGACAGTGTAACCATTGTAAATGAGTTCAAACCCATCGAAGTAAAAGATCTTCCACAAGCTGTTCTGGATGCAGTTGCAAAAGACTATGCTGAATTTACCATCAAAGAAGCATACGTAGAAGAAGTGGAAGGAACAAAAACCTACAAAGTAGTTCTGACGGACGCAGAAGACAACACAGCCGCCGTGTTATACACTGAAAAGGGTGAAGTATTGGAATAAGCACTCACACGATTGACGGGAATGTGCCAAGTACGGCATGTTCCCGTTTTTTTATTTTTCCACTTATATGAAATAAAAAATCCTGATTCAAAATGAACCAGGATTTTTTTTCGCGGTGCGTACGGGACTCGAACCCGTGACCCCATGCGTGACAGGCATGTATTCTAACCAACTGAACTAACGCACCATTAAGTTTTTCTTTCGTTGCTTTCTCTCTCGATTGCGGTTGCAAAGGTAGGCGTTTTTTTCAAACCTACAAACTTTTTGGATGTTTTTTTTCTAACTTTTTTCAATAAAAATCATAACATGCTGATTTTCAATATAGATTAAAATCATTTTTTTTCGCTTAAAAGAAGAGTCATAAAGCTACATCAGACTGTTTTCCCAAAAATATTTGCAGAACGTACTTACGAAAATGAAAAAATAAACCTGCTTTCTTTAAGTTTCACTTATGAGAAACCTATGTTTTCGGAAGCAGAAACATACATTTTTCTTACCGGAAACGTAAGGTTCAGCTCCGGAAAACATAAAAAACGATGATTCATTTTTGATTTATCGCATTTGCATCAGCACATTTATCACACGATATTGAGGAAAAGAAGAAACGTATGGACATAAAAAAAGGAGTTCCGCTGAACTCCAACCTTTGTTAACCTTAAATCTAATACTATGAAAAACACGATGCAAAGGTACGGACTTTCTGGAATTATGCAAGTTTTGTGTGCGTTTACATGTGTTTTATAACATACATTAAGAAGCTGTATTCTTGCTTTAAAAGCCATTAACAAGCAAGCTGAGACTTTTTAAAGTCCCAGCTTGGCAGATATTTCCAACATTTTCTGAATAGGCTTAATGGCTTCCTGAGCGATGGCTTCGTCCACATTGACTTCCGGCCATTCGTATTTCAGGGTATTGTACAACTTTTCAAGTGTATTCAGGCGCATGAAGTTGCACTCGTTGCAAGCGCAGGTGCTGTCTTCAGGAGGCGCAGGAATAAAGTTCTTTTCCGGACATTTTTTCCGCATCTCATACAGAATACCGCTTTCTGTGGCTACGATAAAGTCTTTCTTGTCGCTGGCCATAGCGTATTTCAGCAATCCGGCTGTAGAACCGATTTTGTCTGCTAATTTGGCCACAGCCCCCTTGCATTCCGGATGAACCAATACCTGTGCATCGGGATACTGCTTTTTCAATTCGATAATCTT
The DNA here is from genome assembly GCF_000187895.1 of Phocaeicola plebeius DSM 17135. Lineage (GTDB taxonomy): Bacteria > Bacteroidota > Bacteroidia > Bacteroidales > Bacteroidaceae > Phocaeicola > Phocaeicola plebeius. The sequence goes on from NZ_DS990122.1 coordinate 326,253, forward strand.
TTCCACAGAGAATTTCTCATGTACATGGCAAGCACCGTCCCATAACAGCATCTGACGTCCGGTGATAGAGTTGATGTAATTTCCCAAGTTCTTATCAGGACCGAAAATCAGTTTTTCATCTTCCGGGAAACTTTCCACAATCTGGCGGGCATTGGTCGATGTCACTACCACGTCAGTCACCGCCTTGACGGCAGCGCTTGTATTGACATACGAGATTACCTTGTAACCGGGATGGTCTTTTACGAAAGCAGCAAACTTATCAGCCGGACAGCTGTCGGCCAAAGAGCATCCGGCATTCAAGTCGGGAATCAACACTTTTTTGTCCGGACAAAGTATCTTGGCGGTTTCACCCATAAAGTGTACCCCACACATCACAATAATCTTTGCATCCGTTTTGGCAGCCCACTGAGCCAGTGCCAGACTGTCTCCAATGAAGTCTGCTATTTCCTGTATTTCGTCTGCCTGGTAATAGTGGCCTAGGATTACGGCATCTTTTTCACGACACAGTCTTTTGATCTCCGTTTTCAGATCAAGCGCTTTTTCTACGGGTTCATCCACATAACCCTTTTTCAACCATTCTTCTTTCTTCATTATTAGATTATATTTTTTCTTCTTTTTAAAAGAAACAATGATACTGATAATATCCCGTTAATAATGTTAGTAAAAATAACACCCTTTTTTTTGTTTTTCCGTTATCAGCATTCGGGTGGAGGATATGAATAACTGATAAACATGCTTACATATTGATAATTTTGATTTTATCTATTCTATTAACAATTTGTTGATACGTTGCAAAGTTAAAAACTTTTCGTGTATTCATTCCTGAAAATTCGGGAAGAATGTGTTTAAACTGTCAGTGAAAATTATCTCTAACTTTTTTGGATTGTTGGTTTTGAGCGTGCTATAATCTATTTGTGGAATAATGCAAGAAATAATTTTCATTTTCTATGCGCGCGTTTTTTACACCTTTTCCACCGTTTTCAACAAGGTTATGAATATAGTTTTTATCTTTGCAGGCAAACGCATACCAAATATACGAAAAATGTCTGAATTAAGAAAACTGAAGATTACGGAGATGAACCGCCTGACGGTGGAGGAGTTTAAGGAAGTAGATAAGTTACCGTTGGTAGTGGTACTGGATGAAGTTCGCAGCTTACACAATATAGGTGCGGTGTTTCGTACCTCTGATGCGTTTCTGGTGAACTGCATTTATCTTTGTGGCATTACGGCTACGCCTCCTCATCCGGAAATGCACAAAACGGCCTTGGGAGCGGAATATACAGTGGACTGGAAGTATTTTAAGCATACGCAAGATGCTGTAAATGAACTTCATAATGACGGATATACAGTGCTGGCCATCGAACAGTGTGCCGGAAGTACATTACTGGATGAACTGGTACTGGAGAAAGGCCGGAAATATGCCATTGTATTGGGAAATGAAGTGAAAGGTGTGCAGCAGGAAGTGGTAGACATGTGCGACGGTTGTATTGAGATACCTCAGTTCGGTACAAAGCATTCCCTGAATGTGTCTGTAACGGCAGGCATTATGATATGGGAATTTGCACATAAACTGTTTAAACTGCGTTGAACACTACCTGTGAATATCTTATTAATATGTTGTTAATTTATTGATTTACATAGTTATAGTTGTCCATTCTCAACAAGTGTAACTACTCTTTCTACCATCTTGTCGTCATCTTCAGGATGGTATTCTTTTTTTAGGCTAGCCCCGAATAGGGCTGCAAATGCCTGATAAAATCCCGCTTTAAAAGGTCCCATGAAAGCTTTCACCAGCTGATAAGATGATTGGTTGCATTCACGGTTCACCAGTTTGATAAGCAGCTTTCCTTGTGAAAAAGTCAGTTTCTTCATGCGGGCGGTGTATTGTTCCTTCAATCCTTTTTCTACCATCTTCATGTGTTGCTCCTTGGCTTTCTGGTTGGGGAGCGTTTCCATGTATTCGTATGTCTCGATGACTGCCCGCTTGATTTCTTTGGCCAAAGGAAGCGTCTTTTTTACATCCCTCACCAGTTTATAGTAATATCTTTCCTGTCTTTTGTTTTTAAACTTGAGCTTTGGGTAAACGTAAATGTTTCTCAGCGTTATACAAGGTATAGTGTCTCCTTCATAAACGCATACGGGAACTCTGTATCCTTTACCGGATGTAACAGGAGATACTTGTTGGGCATGAATTTCTGAAAGGAAGCTTAGCCCAAAGAAGATGAGTATGTAAAAACATGTCTTCATGCCCGCAAAAATAGAAATAATATTCAGATTACGTGATATAATTAACGTATTTATAGTATGTGTATAACTTGGTGAATAACATGTGGAAAAAGTATGTTTCTCTTTGTGTATCAGCGTTTTTTACCTGTTTAAATGTATGTGCCCAGTCTGCCTGGATGGAATGGGAGGAACAGATTGGAGAAGAGGCAAATTTGTCTTCCTGGGAAGAACTATATGAAAACTTGAGTGAATTGGCTGAACATCCGTTTAATATTAATACGGTAACGAAGGAAGAGTTGGAACAGTTGCCTTTTTTATCTGATAAAATGGTGGAAAATATTCTTTACTATGTGTATAAATACGGACCGTTGGTCAGTTTGAATGAATTATGGGGAGTGGAAGGAATGGATAAGCAGACTCAAACTTTCTTGAAGGATTTTGTATATGTGGGTAATTCGGTGGAAAAACAGGCATTTTCTTGGAAAAACTTGTGGAAATACAATAAGCAGGAGGTTTGGATGCGGACAGATATTCCTTTAAATGAAAAGGCGGGGTATGCGGATATTCCCTTGGGGGAAGAGGAAAAATTTGCTTCGAAACGGTATTATGGAGATCCGTATTATTTGAACCTGAGATACAAATTTCAGTTTCAGCAGAAAGTTTATGTAAGTTTGGTCGTAGAAAAGGATGCGGGAGAACCGTTCTTCAATCTTTATAACCGGAAAGGATTCGATTTTTACAATGCCTCTGTTCAGTTAAATGATTTCGGCAAGTTGCATACGCTGGTATTAGGAAACTACAAAGCCAGTTTTGGATATGGACTGGTGATGAACATGGGGTTTAGTATGGGAAAATACACTTCCTTTTCCACATTAAATCGTGCAGGGAAAGGGTTGAGCAAATATACTTCCATGAATGAAGCGAATTATCTGCAGGGAGCAGGTGCTTCCTGGAAATGGAAGAATCGCTGGTTATTAACAGGTTTTGTTTCTTTCCGTAATCAGGATGCTACGGTGGATAATAAGTGTATAACTACGTTGAAAACTGATGGCTATCATCGTTTGAAGAAAGATATGGAAAAGAAGAATGCCGTATTTAACACCTTAGTTGGTAGTAATTTAACTTATGATGGTAAATATTTTGAAGGTGGATTTACGGCTGTTTATAATGTTTTCAACAAGGTGTTAAATCCGGTGGAACGGTTGTACAATCGTTATTATCCTCGTGGAAGATATTTCTATAACGTAGGAGTGAATTATAAATGGTATAAAGGGAAATTTGTATTCTCTGGTGAAACGGCGGTAGATAAGCAGGGAAAGATTGCCACCTTGAATCAGCTGACTTATTCACCGGTTGTGAATACTTCTTTGATAGTTATCAACAGATACTATGACAAAAAATACCAGAGTTTATACGCAAACGGATTTGGAGAGAATTCCAGGATACAAAATGAAACGGGACTTTTTATTGGTTTGGAAACAAGCTTGTTAAGCAGAATTAAGTTGTTATGTTACGGTGACTTCTTTTATTTTCCATGGTATCGTTACTTGGTAGATAAGAAAAGGACCATAGGAATGGAAGGCGTGTTTCAAGCATCTTATTCACCGTTAAATTCACTGGATATGTTGATAAAGTATAGTTATAAAAACAAGGCTAAGAACTATCAGGATACGGAAGAAAGTAAGCTGGTATTACCAAATATCCGGCAAAGATTACATTATCAGCTGACTTATTCACCATTGAGTTTTTTGCGGTGGAAAACAGTTGTGGAATATGTGCGTTCGGAAGTGTTGAAACGGGAGGCTTCTAACGGCTGGGTACTGGGTAGTAGTATGAAGGTGGATATTCCTCGTCTTTCGTTGCGGACTTCTCTAAGCGGTATTTGGTTTCATACGCAGGATTATACATTGCGAGTGTATATGTACGAGCAAGGGCTGTTGTATGCGTTTTCTATGATGTCTTTGTATGGAAGAGGAGAGCGATGGGCTTGGACTATGGATTATAACTGGAAAAAGCGTTTGACTTTTCAAGTTAAATGGGGATGGACGCACTATAGAGATCGGTCAGCCATCAGTTCGGGAGCAGAAGAAATACAGGGAAACAATAAGTATGATTTACAGTTTCAAATTCGGTTGAAGTGGTGATTTTCTGAAGTAAGAACATAAAAAAAGGAGTTCCGCTGAACTCCAACCTTTGTTAACCTTAAATCTAATACTATGAAAAACACAATACAAAGGTACGGAATTCTGGGAATAATCCAAGTAATCGACCTAAAATATACTGTTTTATAACATGATTTAAAGAAAACTCCTATTTTGTTAAACCCTATTTGGATTTTAACAGAATAGGAGCTATTCTTTTAACCTTTTATTTTGCGTTTATTTCTGCGATCTCTCGAGTGGCTACTTCCAGGGCTTCGTTGATATTGCTACAGATATTTTCTTCTCCCAGCAATTCGTAGAATCCTGATTTTTCCAGTACCTTATGTACTTTTTCGTTGACTCCCGACAAAATGATGTGGATGTTTTCCTTTTGTGACATCTCACACAGGGTGGTAAGGTTGTGTATACCTGTAGAGTCAATAAAAGGAACTTTTCGCATACGGATGATACGGATTTTCGGACGGTCGCCCAAACGAGACATGATTTCTTCAAATTTGGTAGCAATACCGAAGAAATACGGACCGTTGATTTCATATACTTCTACACCTTGTGGAATTATTAGGTGTTCTTCGTGTACTTCCAAATCAGATTCGTTGTTCGGATCGATTTCGTCGGTAATTACAGAAATCTTGGTGGTTTCCATTACACGTTTCATGAACAATACGCAGGCAATTACTAATCCTACTTCAATGGCTACGGTCAAGTCGAAGATAACGGTCAGGAAGAAAGTGATAAGCAGGACTGCCACATCCGATTTGGGGTTTTTCAACAATCCTTTGAACACTCTCCATCCACTCATGTTATAGGAAACGATAACTAATACACCAGCCAGACAAGCCATCGGAATATATTGTGCCAACGGCATCAGGAAAAGTAAGATAAGCAATAATACCACTGCATGTACAATACCGGCTACGGGCGATTTTCCACCGTTGTTAATATTTGTCATGGTACGGGCGATAGCTCCGGTAGCAGGAATACCTCCGAATATAGGTGATACGAAGTTGGCAATACCTTGTGCGATAAGTTCCGTATTTGAGTCATGGCGGTCACCGATAACACCGTCGGCTACTGCAGCAGAGAGTAAAGATTCAATGGCTCCCAATACAGCAATGGTAATGGCTACAGGAAACAGATTTTTGATGGCTTCCCAGTCAAGTGCCGGAACGGCTGCTTCCGGAAGCTGTGCTTTGATGCTGAAACGATCGCCTATGGTATCGATACAAGTAATTCCTCCATACAATTTCAGGCAGTAAACTCCTACAGTTACCAGAATGATGGCTACCAGAGAGCCTGGAACTTTTTTAGAGAACTTGGGAGTGATGGCAATGATGAATACACTGACTACACTAACAATGACATTCCACCAGTTTACCGTATCGAAGTGATGGAAATAAAGAATCCATTTTCCGATAAAATCGCCCGGTACTTTTTCACCTTTAAAATCAAGTCCGAAAATATCGGCAATCTGGGTAGTAAAGATGGTAACGGCAATACCGCTGGTAAAACCAATAATAATAGGATAAGGAATAAATTTGATAACGGTTCCCAGTTTGAATATGCCTAATAATATAAGGAGTACACCGGCCATCATGGTAGCAACCATCAGTCCGTCGATACCATATTCCTGAATAATACCGTAGATAATTACGATAAACGCTCCGGTCGGTCCGCCTATCTGTACTTTACTTCCACCTAAAAAAGAAATGATAAAGCCGGCTACAATGGCGGTAATGATACCTTTTTCCGGACTTACTCCAGAGGCTATACCAAAGGCAATGGCCAGAGGCAAAGCTACAATTCCCACAATAATACCTGCCATCAGGTCGGTCATAAAATCGGCCTTGGTGTAAGTTTTCATCATTGTGAAAAGTTTTGGTCTAAATTCTAATCCTTTCATCTATCTTAAAAATGTTACTAATTTAAAAAGAAGCACAAAAGTATATATTTTCTCGAATTCAGACGATTTTTCTATTAATTATATTTTAAAATATTTTCTGAAATAGAAACTTGAATTATTATTTGTTTCTTATTCAGTGTATATGAGATAGGATAAGGGATATTTTACGACTTGTTTTCAAGAACTTTTTCTCCTTCAAATTTGTTTTATGAATAAATCCAGGTTTTATTAAAGCGTTAATAAAATAGAAAATAAAATTGTAATGATTTCAAATTTGAATAAAATTGCTACCTTTGCAATGTGAACTTAAAAACGTAATTTATTCATCAACTTAATAACTAATAGATATGGGAAAAAGCATTAAAGGAACAAGAACTGAGAAAAATTTGGCAATCTCTTTTGCTGGTGAATCACAGGCAAGAATGCGTTACACTTATTTTGCCAGTGTAGCAAAGAAGGAAGGCTTCGAGCAGATTTCTGCTATTTTTATGGAAACTGCAGATCAGGAAAAGGAACATGCCAAGAGAATGTTCAAGTGGTTGGAAGGTGGAATGGTAGAAATTACTGCCAGCTATCCTGCCGGCGTAATCGGTACTACATTGGAAAACCTGAAAGCTGCAGCAGCAGGTGAAAATGAAGAATGGAGCTTGGATTATCCGAAATTTGCTGACATTGCAGATGAAGAAGGTTTCCCGGCTATCGCTAAGATGTATCGTGAAATTGCTGTTGCTGAAAAAGGACATGAAGAAAGATACCTGGCTTTCGTGAAGAATATAGAAGATGATAAAGTATTCAAGAAAGATGTAGAAGTGGTATGGCAGTGCCGTAACTGTGGATATATTTATGTAGGTACAGAAGCACCTGAAACATGTCCGGCTTGCTTGCATCCACAAGCTTATTTCGAAGTAAAGAAAAATAATTACTAATCCATTTTGATTGCATAAATGACAGAAGAGGGCTGTGGCTGTTTTTCAGTTACAGTCCTTTTTTGTTTCAGAGAGTCAGGTTTACAAAATACCTATTTCAAGGTATTGTATGCCTTGCAGGAACTTCTCATTTTTGTATATCAGAATTTTAAAATGATAGGAATATGAAAATTAAATCAATTACAGGTCGTGAAATACTCGATTCGAGAGGCAATCCTACTGTAGAAGTAGAAGTGAGACTGGAGTCTGGAATCATGGGGCGTGCGTCTGTACCCTCAGGAGCTTCTACAGGTGAACATGAAGCACTCGAGCTTCGTGATAAGGACGCCAAACGTTACGGAGGTAAAGGTGTGTTGAAAGCTGTATATAATGTAAATAATGTAATTGCTCCTGCCCTGGAGGGATGGTCTGTGCTGAATCAGCGTGGAATTGACAAGAAAATGTGCGAACTTGATGGTACGCCTACTAAATCCAATCTCGGAGCTAATGCCATTTTGGGAGTTTCTTTGGCAGTGGCAAAAGCGGCAGCAGCTTATCTGAACATTCCTTTATATCGTTACATTGGAGGAGTAAATACTTTTGTGATGCCGGTGCCGATGATGAATATTATCAATGGAGGTTCACATAGTGATGCGCCCATTGCTTTCCAGGAATTCATGATTCGTCCGGTAGGTGCTCCTTCTTTCCGTAAAGGTTTGCGTATGGGAGCGGAAGTTTTCCATGCTTTGAAGAAAGTGTTGCACAACCGTGGATTAAGTACGGCTGTAGGAGATGAAGGTGGTTTTGCTCCGGCATTGAACGGAACGGAAGATGCGCTGGAATCTATTTTATCAGCTATTCAACTGGCAGGATATGTACCAGGAAAGGATGTGATGATTGGAATGGACTGTGCTTCTTCTGAGTTTTATAAGGATGGAGTGTACGATTATACGATTTTTGAAGGAGCCAGTGGTCAGAAACGTACTTCAGATGAACAGGTGGCTTATCTGGAAGAACTGATTAATAAGTATCCGATTGACTCTATCGAAGACGGTATGAGTGAAAACGACTGGCAGGGATGGAAGAAACTGACGGAGCGGATTGGAGATCGTTGTCAGCTTGTAGGAGATGACTTGTTTGTGACCAATGTGGAATTCTTATCGAAAGGTATAGAACTGGGATGTGCCAATTCCATTCTTATCAAAGTAAATCAGATTGGTTCTTTGAGTGAGACACTCGATGCTATTGAAATGGCCCATCGCCATGGGTATACTACGGTTACTTCTCATCGTTCCGGCGAAACAGAAGATGCCACCATTGCGGATATTGCAGTAGCTACCAATAGTGGCCAGATAAAGACTGGGTCATTAAGCCGTTCCGATCGTATGGCGAAATATAATCAGTTGCTTCGTATCGAAGAGGAATTGGGTGAATTAGCCGTATATGGATATAAGCGTATAAAGTGAATCTGGTGTAATATTAGGTGAATGTGAAATGCAGAAACGGAATCGTTTCTGCATTTTTTGTATTTAATATGTAATTTGTTAACCACATTGAATATTTCGTCTTGGTAGTTAATGTATGTTGTAAAACATTGTTTTTTAGTCTTGGGTTTTGCTATTTCAGATAAAATAAATACTTTTGTACTGTGTTTTTCATAGTATTAGATTTAAGGTTAACAAAGGTTGGAGTTCAGCGGAACTCCTTTTTTTATGCCCTTATGTGAAGGGCTGTTTTCCTGCTCCTGCCGGAGAATCCGTATCAGCCGTCTTTTTCTTTTTCATTTGGAGCCAATTTTTTTGCAAACCTCGGGTAGAAAATCTCGTAACGTTTCCATTATTTTTATGTTTTCCTTCGGCGAAACGTATGTTTCCGCCGTGCGAACCGTACGTTTTGCGTTGCGGAGCCGTAGGTTTTTCGTAGCGGAAACGTAAAAAGTTCCTTTTTGTCCGTGTAAAAATTCCGTTCCGTCTGCCGGACTTTGTGCGCAGTTTCAGGCTTTGCAGCTATTTTTTTCAGTCTTTCGTGAAACTTTCCCTGCATCCATTCGCGCACACGTACGCGTACGCACGAGTTATATAATGTAGGTCATTTCACATCCGTTTTCGCATGATGATAAAAAATATGCTTTATAGCATAAAGTAAATCAGTGAGTTAGATAAACCCCTGAAAAAATATTTCAAAAAAGTGTGCCATAAGAGTTGCAGAAAAGGAAAAAGTCTGTACCTTTGCAACCGCTTTCGAGAGGGAGAGCCGCTGAAGATGACAGACTGAGTAAAGCTGAGGCTACGGAAGAGAGTGCCGATGCTGCACCGAGTATCTTACCTTGCAGATGAGCAAGGGAGCGAGAAAGGGTAAGCCGCACGCCTTCTTGAAACCTTCTGAAAAATTTTTTCAAAAAAACTTTCGAAAAAATTTGGAGGTTACGAAAAAACGCCTTACCTTTGCAAACGCTTTCCCGCTGAAACGGGAGCTTGAGAAAAGATAGTTCTTTGAAAGACTTTAGATAAACAGACTAGGATGTAGTACAAGAAGTAGTCCTTTATATAATGTATATATGGATGAACGGAAGACAACCGTCACAATCCCCCCCTGACAAGGAAAAGAAAAAAATCGGGTTTCTGAACAGAAAGAAAAACATACCGAAAGGGAGGGAAAAATATTTTATTTGAAGAGTTTGATCCTCGCTCACGCGGGGCGCTAGCTACAGATGCATACATGCTAGTCCGATGGGCAGCGGGATGAAGCTGCTTCCAATTGCCGGCGAACG
>NZ_DS990121.1 GCF_000187895.1 Phocaeicola plebeius DSM 17135
TCCCATGCATGGCAGTATAAATCATATCCAAAGCCTTATAATTTATCTGAATCTTTTTTTTACCGTCACGACCTTTCGATTTTGAGACAGAAGCCTTTGAAGCATACTTAAAAACCTCTATCGCTGCATTTTCAAAATCCTCTATCTTCTTATATTTCTGAAAACGGGCATCAGCAACCGTACTACCATGCAATTTCTTCCATTGGGCTACTACATATTTTGCAGCTTCCAATGAATCAACAATAATATGAAAATGATAATGGAACGAAAACAAATCCTTTTTTACTACATGATAGGTACACTCCTTCTTAATCACCCCCGAAATACCAAGTGAACGAAACTTGTGTTTCGTCCTTATACCATCAGCCCACATCCGGTTACATCTACGCATGAAATCTCGCAATACCCTTGCATCATCGGTTACACAATTTTGCAAGGTAAGCGTCACAAAATAAAACTCTCTGCCTTCCGAAGCCAAATACTTCATAACCGGAAGGAACTTCTTTACATTTTGTGCCGTTTGAATACGCTGACAGATAGGACAAAAAGCCCGATGACAATAATGGGAATGCGCCTTACCTCCCTGCACAGTATAAACATTTGAACACACATGGGCATCCATATATGCTTTCATCAGCTTACTATCCGGATTCTTTTCCGAAAGTTTTCGAGTAAAATTATGGGATATGATTTTTACTTTAGCCTTTTTTTTAAGACTATCAGAACCGTTTTTTAACGGACTTTCTTTGCAGTTGGTTATATTTGTTCTATCTTTGCACATATGAAATTTTGATGTGGCTTTCGTTTGGTATCCGCCCCGCCAAGAACGAACACAAACGATTGCTAATTCTTAAAATACAAAGCCCGTTGGTTACTGCCTTCGGGCTTTCGTTTTTTCTCAGCCCAAAAGTAGGTAATTCATTCCAAACCGCCAAACATCATTCAAAAAACCTACATATAACAAGTCAAAAAGCATTTACCACGAAACTTTCTAGTTTATCTAGTATGGGGGCTCGCCCCCATTCCCCCGGCTGCGCAATTCTGACACAAATACACTACTAAATCCACAACAGACAAAGATACTTCCGGAAAAAAAACTATCTTTGCCGTACACAAAGACAACCCTTGCCGAGCGATACGGGAGAGTTGCAAAAAAAACACCGGAGTGAATTGACGGATATCCGACATCTCCGGTGGTATTTTTTTCTTATCCCCCTCCCGTCCCCCAAAGGGGGAGCACACAAAGACAAGCCCTGCCTTCACTCAATGGAGTGTTAAATAGTTGCATATGGGTCAAGTTCCTTAATCCGCTTACACAAAAAATCAAAGCGTTTCTTTGTAAGTGGTGTAAGCGTATCGAGATTATCTCCATCGAAATTCTCCCCAAAAATAAGGTCGTTCATTCCTATGCCGTGATTGTAGTTCTCACGCACACAGTTGCGCAGCGTCCAAAGGTTACGCAGGTTTACCCAGTCTGCTGTGCGGCTCTTTACCCTGCGGAACAAGATAACGGCAGTCCGCAAATAGTGCCCCACATGGTCGTAATCGTGCAAGACACGTTTGCCCAAATAGTAAATATCCAAATCTTGTTTTTCTCTGTCCTCGACTACTTGACAGAGGAAGAATGGAATATCCTTCAGGTTATCCCATTCGATGTAGTCAGTTGGTTTCATAATGTCTTATTTGCATTTTTCTTTCCGTACTTTCCATTATTCACAGAACATTTGCTGAAATACTTCACGTAACCTTTTTATCTCACTGAAATTCAAATCTCCAATCTTTCTTTTCAGCCGGCTTTTATCCACCGTGCGAATTTGATCAGTGGCTATCTCTCCTTCACGCCCGGCTACAGAACACAGAACCCGGTAAGGATAATTTCTTATCGTTGAGGTTATCGGAACAATGACTACTGTTGTAAGGTACATATTCAAATCTGAAGGAGTGACAACTACACATGGCCGTGTCTTTGCCATTTCACCCCCACGGGTAGGGTCTAACTCTACCCAATACACTTCATACTGTTCTACCATGTCCAATCCTCAAACTTTTCATCCTCAAACACATCAGGGATAAGCAACTCATCATCCCCATTCTCATGGGCACGTTTGGCAGCTTCCGCCCATCCCTGACGTGGTTGTGCCTTTATCACAATATTGTTCCCGTCCAAAGAAATGCTCACAGCCGATTTCAAGGACAAACGCAACTGTTTCAATACTTCGGAAGGAAGTATTATCCCCTTGCTGTTTCCAATCTGAATAATATTCGTTACCATAATGTTATAACTTTATAATTGATTATCACGATACAAATATATGTAAAGTTATAACAATAACAAAAGGAAAAACAACTTTTTTCCATTTTCACCGAGAACCCTGTCAATGGCTGCACTCGTCGGGAGTGTTGGTGCACCCCCTTGCCGTGCAGCGCTCCCCGACCGATGATTTTTTATTGTGCCTTGTGTCCTTTTCCCTTTTGTCCGGCTTCTGTTCCCAAGCACATCCGGAACACATGGCAGAGCGCTTGCAAATCCCGTCCGGAAGGCTTACCTTTGCAAAAGGTTATAGCACACTATAACCCCTAAAGGGGTTGTGTGCGAGGGGTGTCCCCTCGACCCCGTGCGATGTGACGTTTCACGCCACATCTTCTAAACAGACATACACACCTAAAACCTAAAGATATGGCAAAGACATGTATCAGAGTGGAAGCCTGCAATATAGGCAGCTCGGAACGTCACAACTTAAGAAGCAAGGAGCTCGACTACATCCGTCCGGAACTCACACACCGCAACGAACAGTGGGTAGAATGTTCCATTGCCGAAGTACATCGGGACATAACGGAAAAATACAAGGAAGCCACCGGACAAGGATTACAGAAGAAAGCTACCCCAATCCGGGAAGGGGTAATAGTAATCAGCGAGGAAACCACAATCCAGCAGCTTCAAGACTTGGCCGAAAAACTGGAAGAACGCTTTGGAGTGCACGCCTTCCAAATCTACACCCATAAGGATGAAGGCGCAAACGTATGGGACGGAAAGGAAGAAGCATGGAAACCGAACTATCATGCGCACATGATCTTTGACTGGACGGACGGCCATACAGGAAAAACTGTAAAGCTGAACAGACACGACATGGCGGAGATGCAGACTATAACAGCAGAGTGTCTCAACATGGAACGTGGAGTTTCTTCAGACAAGAAACACTTGTCGGCCATGCAATACAAAAACAAAATGGAAACAGAGAAAGCTGAACAACTTCAAAAAGACATCGAGCAACTAAACAGGGCATACACTGCCGGAACCGAGAAAATCACCACAGTCCAAAAGGAACTTAGTACGGCACAAAAAGAGCTAAACAGCATGAAAACCGACATACACATCAACGAAGCCAAAGAAGCTGCCGCAAAAGCCGGAAAAACCGTATTTAATGCCGTTACAAGCGTCTTTAATGTAGGGGAAGTAAAACGACAAGCCAAAGAAATTGAAACCCTCAAAAAAGAAAATTATAACCTCTCATTCAAGAATCAAAATTTAGAAGGACAATTAAGAACCAACAACATCGAGATGCGAAGGGTACAGGAAACAACCGACAGACAGATAAAGGCAGAAGCATCCAAACTAAAACCCATAACCAACCTTTTTCCGGAAATGGAAAATGCACAGGAAAATATAGAGGAACTCCAAACTATGGGAATACAAAATAAAGATATCCGACAACTTCTTATTGGAAAGGAAATATACTACACTGGAAACCTTTACGATAAAGACAAGAGAAAATCATACCAAGTTAAAAACGTGAAAATAGATATCTCCAAAAGTCAGAATGGTATTACTACAATTTGGCTAAATAACATCCACTTTAAAAACTTTCTTAAAGAACTTTGGAATACACTACAAAAGACTTTAGATAACGGTAACTGGCTACACCGATAGAAAGACACTAATTTGAATTGCACTTCTCTTTTTTGAGAAGTGCAATTCAAATTAAATCCCGTTCATTTTTTAACGACTAAAGGTGCAATTAGCTATAAAACCAAAAGAAGGAGTAGTACCTTTTCCTTTAAACTCCCATTTAAAACCTTGACCAGGTACATTTGCATCCCAATACGAAGTCCAAGTGAAAGTGTTACTCCATAACGGTCCAGTTCCACTAAAAGCAACACTTTCAGGTGTCGTTATATTATCATCCGGACTTGGTTTAGCATTAGGATTTAATACTTCAAAGAAATAATAATTATTCTGTATTGAAGCATTCAAATCAACTTGCATCTTTAAAGTACGACTGGAATCGTAAAAAACTCCGGTAGTGCTTTGAGAACCTCCATTAATACTCAAAGAAGGGAGAACAGCCCTCGTTTCCGTTACAACATCCCTAAATACTGAAAAATCAAAATTAGCATCCTCCTTCACCTTTTTAACCAAAGTCTTTCCATTTACAGAAAAAACAACATAAGCGGTATTAGGATTTGAAATAGCACTTGCCACTTGAGCATTTAAAACCTGCAGGTTATTCTTATATTTCTCAATACTCAAAGGACTAACTTTTTCTAAATCCTGCCAATCCGAACCTGTTACATAAGACAACGCCCTCGTTTTCTTATTCTCATTGAAATAGTATTCATTTGTAATCTCATTTACATCAACAAAACGAGATAAGACCTCCATATCAGATACAGAATCACTAACCACAGGTTCTATTACTTCATTATCATTACACGAACAAACACCCAAAACAGTCAGTAGACTGATGAACATAAACATTACTTTTTTCATAAATCCTCCTTTTTTAAAGTTAATAAATAAAGGTTTCGCCCCAAAATATAAAATTTCTCCTATTTTTGCATTGAATATTAAATATTTAACTATGAATAGAATAATACATATCTCTTTACTTATTTCAACAGTATCACTTTTTCTTATTTCAAACACCGGATGTGTTGAAAAACAAGGATACTACAACCATGGAGAAGAAAGCATAATCTCATTAATTTGTGATATTACATGGGCTGGTAAAAAAACAACAGACGAAAACGGCAGTGTCTGGCAAGGTACATACAAATTCAATAAAAACGGAACATATACCCGTACAAATATAGAAATCGACAAACAAGGAAATAAAAAAGAAGCCAATATCTACGGACAATGGTCATTCGGTGATCCAAGTTTCAGTACCATTTATTTTGGTGGAGAACATTACTGGGACATAGACGAGCTAACTAAAAACAAATTTTCCTTCTATGACAGAAGTGGAAAATTTGGCGATCCTTTCATGAATAGAGAATACATAGAACTCACACCATACCAAGAAAACAATACAACAAACTAACAACTACCCACTATTAGGAAAAATATCCTCATCTAAATAAATATCCTGCAAAAGTTCATCCTTCCGGGTGACCTTATAACAACACAATGCCTCCCCAGTTTCCATATTATACCAATCAGCCACCTTATCTTTCACAGACATATACCAAGTATAACAACCATCTTCAACATTCAATCCCTCAATATTAAGAACCAAATCCTCATCTCTAAAATCATTCAACGCTTCATCTCCGATCATGGTGCGGAACTGTCCGAAACTACTCATGCGCTGCA
>NZ_DS990119.1:0-569841 GCF_000187895.1 Phocaeicola plebeius DSM 17135
TGAGCTCGAGGCGGAAATCAAGTTCCTGGAAGTAGAGTTGAAGCAGTCCACAATGACACCGGACAGCCTACCGCTGCATGATTGACCTTGCGGAAAAGGACTATAACATTCAGGTAAGAAAAACTCCGTTACAAGTAATCCTAGTCCTATCTCAAGGCGGACGCCGTTGCCGCGTGCGTCCGCTTTGCAGATTGCTTGGCATATCAGCACAGGGATACTACAAGCATGACTATGCATCAAACGATGACTGACATACTCTCTGCCAGCACTGTATTGTACGGCCTGTACGTCCGGCAGAAGGAATGTCTTCCCAAGGCGGGCTGTCGGGAACTCTACACACTCTGCCGTGAATACTTCAGGGAAAAGTTCTCCATAGGACGGGACAGGTTTTACAATGTGATCCGTTTCAACTCGCTCATGCTCAGGCGGACAAGGTACCGTCCTCGTACCACGGACTCCAGACACGGTTACCGTCTTTACAGCGATCTTGTAAACACTTCTCCCAAGTGCACGCCTGTGGGCAATGGCCGGCTTGTGGTGGCGGACATCACCTATATCTATACCAGAGAAGGTTTTGCCTATCTTTCAATGGTGACTGACGCCTACAGCAGATACATAGTCGGATACTGCCTGAGCAGGAGTCTGGATGCGGAGGGACCGCTGAAAGCCATGTACATGGCTCTGGAGACCGACCGTGCATACGGAATCAGTACGGAAGGCATGATACACCACTCTGACCGTGGCGTGCAGTATGCCTAGAAGCAGAACACGAACCTGCTGCTTTCCAAGGCATCAGAATCAGCATGACCCAGACGGGAGACCCGCTTCACAATGCCCTGGCCGAGAGGATGAACAACACCCTGAAGAACGGGTGGCTCTTCAATGAAGGTGATATGGACTTCAGACAGGCAGAGGAAGCCGTAAGTAAATCCGTAGCGATGTACAACAATGCCAGACCACACAGGGCACTGGGTATGAAGACCCCTATGGAAGTCTTTTCAGGCAGAGGAGGAAACCCTCTTATGGAATATCGGTATAACTGAAAGATGTGCTCGTCGGGACGGGTGCTCCCGCCCCTTGCCGCACGGCGCTCCCCGAGCGATGAGTTTTTAGAGAGAAAATATACGGATATTGAGTTTTTGTTGTAGTTTTGCAGAACTGACAACCTTTTTAGGAATATAATGTTTAACCTGTCAACTTAGTCAGGAATTAATCTTCAAACTGACAACTATTTTTAGTACACTTCAAACTCTTTGACGTTTTACTTAAAATGCACTTGCGTTTGGAACAAAACTCTTTGGTGTTTTGGATAAAACGTAAGTACGTTTTTAGATGTCTTTTAAGTTGTTGAAAATCAGTGCTGAATTATTCCATGGTGTGTGATAACTCACAACCTTCGTACACTTTTCTATGACACAAATGTGAAAAACACAGAATTTTATGTAAGTTTGCAAGATAAACACATAAAGATACATGGAAGATTTTTTATCGACGGCGGTCAATGTAACTGCTACGCGAGGCAACAGCTTGATTAACAGAAAGATGATACTCCGAATCCTGGGCATCCTGCTCTTTATGGAGGCAATGATGTTTCTGGCATGTGCAGGCGTTTCCTTGTGCTATGGGGAAGAAGACTATATTTATTTTATTTACACGACATTGATTAATATGGCTGTGGGGAGTGGGCTGATTCTGCTAGGGAGAGGAGCCGAAAACCGGGTGACACGGCGCGATGGATATTGTATCGTGGCGTTTACGTGGCTGCTTTTCACAGGATTCGGAATGCTGCCTTTTTATATAAGCGGAAGTATCCCGTCGGTGGCAGACGCATTCTTTGAGACCATGTCGGGTTTTACAACTACAGGGGCAACCATCCTGGATGATATTGAATCGCTTTCGCACGGTATGTTGTTCTGGCGAAGCTTTTCGCAATGGATTGGAGGATTGGGTATTGTGTTCTTTACGATTGCTGTGTTGCCTATCTTTGGGGTAGGTAATCAGGTCCTTTTTTCGGCAGAAGCTACGGGGGTGACACATGATAAGATTCATCCGAAAATCAGTGTCATGGCCAAATGGCTATGGACAGTATATCTCATGCTGACCTTAGCGGAGATGGTGCTGTTGTTGATAGGAGGAATGGACTTGTTTGATGCTGCATGTCATGCTTTTTCCACGACTGCTACTGGAGGATATTCTACCAAGCAGGCCAGTGTGGCTTATTGGAATTCTCCTTTTATAGAATATGTAATTGCCATCTTTATGATTCTTTCGGGTATTAACTTCTCGCTTTATTTCATGTGCATGAAGGGGCGTTGCGGACAGTTGTTCAAGGATGGTGAGCTCCGGTTGTATCTTATCTCCATTGGGGCGGTGACGCTGATAATTACCGGGGCCTTATACTGGCATAATAATTATGGGTTGGAGGAAGCTTTCCGGAAATCGCTTTTCCAGGTAGCGTCTATTCATACTTCGTGTGGTTTTGCTACGGACGATTATAATATGTGGCCTCCTTTCACATGGTTGCTGCTCATTTATACAATGATTGCAGGAGGTTGTGCCGGTTCTACGGCGGGCGGGGTTAAGAATGTGCGTCTGCTGATTCTGTTGCGCAACGTAAAGAATGAGTTCCACCGGCTGATGCATCCCAGGGCTGTACTTCCGGTAAAGGTGAACCGGATGGCGGTTTCACAGCGTACCATTGCTACGGTGATGACGTTCGTAGTATTTTATTTTGTCTGCATCTTCTTATGCTGGCTGGCATTGATGTGTATGGGCATTGGATTGGAAGAGGCATTCGGACTGTCTGTATCGAGTATAGGAAACGTGGGACCGGGGCTAGGAGCATTTGGTCCGGCCTTTTCGTGGAGTGCGCTTCCCGACCTGGCAAAATGGCTGTTGTCATTCATGATGCTGATAGGGCGTCTGGAGTTGTTCGGGGTACTTCTGCTGCTGACTCCCAGTTTCTGGGATAGACGATAAGAAAAAATAAGAGCCACTACATTGAAGTCGTGGCTCTTATTTTTATAATTAATAGAGAAGTTGCTTATTAATCGATAAACCGGCGTGTGAGCTGTTCGAACTCATCGATGCGGCGGTCGCGCAGGAAGGGCCACCAGCGGCGGACGTTTTCACTGCGGTTCATGTCAATTTCTACTACCATGTTTTCTTCTTTCAGGTTGCTGGCCTGGGCGATGATTTCGCCTTGTGGACCGGCTACAAAGCTGTTGCCCCAGAACTGGATGCCGTTGGTCTGGCCGGAAGGGTCGGGTTCAAGACCTACACGGTTTACGGCAATGACGGGCAGACCGTTGGCTACGGCGTGACCGCGCTGTACAGTTACCCATGCCCCCAGCTGGCGCATCTTTTCTTCCTGAGTGTCGGTACTTTCCCAACCGATGGCAGTAGGGTAAATCAACAGTTCAGCACCTTTCAGGGCCATGATGCGCGCACCTTCCGGATACCACTGGTCCCAGCATACTTGTACGCCGAGTTTACCGATAGAGGTCTGGATGGGTTCGAATCCTAAGTCGCCGGGAGTGAAATAGAATTTCTCGTAGTAGGCAGGATCATCGGGAATGTGCATCTTGCGATACTTGCCGGCAATGCTTCCGTCGGTGTCGAATACTACGGCGGTGTTGTGATACAGTCCAGCAGCACGGCGTTCGAACAGCGAAGTGACCAGCACGATGTGGTAGGCAGCGGCTATCTCACTGTAGAAACCGGTGGAAGGGCCGGGAATGGGTTCGGCCAGGTCGAACAGGTTGGTATCTTCTGTCTGGCAGAAATAAGGGGTGTTATGGAGTTCCTGAAGAACTACTAACTGCGCACCGGCTTGTGCCACGGAGGCAATGTTGCGGTGCAGCTTTTCAAGATTCAGTTTGAGGTCGTTCGTACAAGCCTGCTGTACGATGCCGACACGGATAGTTCGTTTCATTGTGCTATTTGGTTTTTTATAGATTCAGGATATTGCATGGTGACGCAGTGGAGAGAACCATGCTGCTTGATAAGGGCACGGCAGTCCACGCCTACGATTTCACGTCCGGGGAAAGCCTCAGCCAGTACCTGAGCGGCACGGGCGTCGTTTTCAGGCTGGGCGTAGGTGGGGTAGAGTACTGCCTCGTTCATAATCAGGAAGTTGGCGTAAGTGGCCGGAAGGCGTTCGCCGTCTTCGTCATAGATGGCTTCGGGCATGGGGAGCGGAAGCAGGCGGTAAGGGTCTCCGTCGAGGGTACGGAAGGTCTTGAGCTGGTCTTCCATGGAGCGGAGGGCACCGTAGTGCTCGTCATCCTTGTCCACGCACTGCACGTAAGTAATGGTGTGGTCGGGGCAGAGACGGGCCAGGGTGTCTACGTGGCTGTCGGTGTCGTCACCAGCCAGATAGCCGTAGTCCAGCCAGAGCACCTGACGCAGGTTGAAGCGTTCCATCAGGTAGGCTTCGATGTCTTTGCGTGAGAGTGTGTCATTGCGGTTGGGAGCCAACAGGCAGGGCGAAGTCGTGAGTAGGGTGCCTTCTCCGTCGCTTTCAATGGAACCTCCTTCGAGTACGAAATTGCGGCAGTTGATGTAATCGCCGTTAAGTACGCCGGTCTTGAACAGATGACTGTTGATGAGATTATCCTTATGGGCAGCAAACTTCATCCCCCAGCCGTTGAAGCAGAAGTCGAGCAACTGTGGGTCAGAGTGTTTCTCCAATAAAGTGATGAAAGCATGGTCGCGGGCCCAGGTGTCATTCGTAGGACATTTCACAAAAGTAATTTGGTCGCGATAGGGGAAGTCGGCCAGGGCTGCCGGAAATTCGGGAGCCACGAGCAGCAGGGGCTGGCGGCTGGCTATTTCGGTAGCGAGGCGGACAAAGCAGGCTTCTACTTCATCGAGCATATAGGCCCAGTCGGTATCGGCATGAGGCCAGGTAAGCTGTATGTAGCTTTGTTTGTGCCATTCGGCGGGCAGGTAATAGGTCTTTTCCATATTCTTGTATAATTATTTTTCGTTTGATTCTCTTTTTTCTCTTGCGGCAGGGAGGGCTTCCTGTGGAAGGTATTTCTGGTCTTCTTTTTCTTTCTGCTTGCTGCTGCGGTTTTTACGGCGGCGGAGGAACCAGTCAACGAGTTCTTGCCAGTTCATGAAGTCTTTTTTGTACATGATACCGATACCCTGGGTGGTAAGGGTGGACTTCGTGAAGTAACGGTCGTTGGTCTGGTTGTATCCGCGCAGACGGAATTCCCCGTTCTTGGTGAGCAGCCAGATAGCTTCGAAGTCACCTACAAAGTTGGTGTTACGCATGGTATTTTCGCGGTAGCCGAAGTTACCGTTGATTATCAGTCGGTTGTTCAGCAGACGGCCGGACAGGATGGCTTCGGCTTCTACATCGCTCCAGCCTTTTTCTCCGGTAGTAAGGTTGGTACCTACGTTCCAGTTCTGGTTGTCGATGACTTGCGAAAGCATATTGTTCAACTGGCCCGACAGAGTGCTGAAGGCCAGCGAGCTGGTAGCATCGGTCTGACCGGTATTATTGGCATAGTCGTAGGTGTAGAATTTGCCGACTCCCAGCAAGTAAATAATCTGGGTGTTCATCTGTTCTTCGGTGCTGGTGAGACTACGTACCAGTTCGCGGTCTTCTTCACTTACTGTGGGCAGTTCGAGGCCAAACGTCAGGTTGGGTGAAGTGAGGCTGCCGCTCAAGTTCAACAAACAGTTTACGCGGACATTTCCACGTGAAGAGGAAGCGTCGGCTATCAGGTCATTCAGTGAAGCAGAGTTTACCGTGTAGACTGCCTGTACGTTCAGGTTAGCAGCTTTGGGGTCGCCATTGAAGGATACCACACCTCCTGGTTGCAGGGTAAAGTCTTTTCGGATGACGTTTTGCATGCTCATCTTGTAGATACCTTCGCTGATGTTATAGTTACCGAACATCTGGAAGTTGCCCTGATTGAAGAAGTTGATACGCAGGTTTCCGGTTCCGTAAGCAGATATGTAATCTCCGGCCGAGGGATCCATGATGATTTTCATATTGGCACGTTCGGCTGGTTCTATCTGTAGATTAATGTGGATGGCGGTGGGTGTATCATCGTCTTCCTGCTTGTCGGGCTGGTTGAGCGGGTGGTACACTTCGGCCTTTACGGCTTCCTGCTTACGGCGGGGAGTACGGTCTACGAAGGTGATAAAGCCAGAGTTGGTGGCCTCGGCTGCCGTACCCAGTACGTAAACAAACTCTGTCTGGTTGTCGGCACGTACTTCTCCGTCGACGTTCAGTTGTCCGTCGCCTCCTCGAAGAAATACATTTCCGGTAGCATAGATGTGGCCATAGAAAGGAAATTCAGGAGTTTCTTTTTCTGAATGGAATACCAGCATGCGGTTTGTATTGAAGCGGAACTGATAGCTCAGATTCTTTAACTTGGTGTGCCGTAATTCTCCGTCGGCAAGTCCTGTGTGCCCTTCAGTATCTTGTAAACGTACATTCTGGAAACGGAACAAGCCGGAAGCGATGTGTACGGAATCGGCCGAGGCCCGGAAGGTGGTGTTCAGGATGTTGACCTTCATTTGCATCTGCGCTTTGACATTTCCTTCCAGGTCAAGTTGAGAGAAAGGCCCGAACAGACGCACGTCCCCATGTACGTTTCCGTTGACATTGCTGAAGATGTTTTCTACAAAAGGTTGCAGGAAAGAGAGTGGAGTTCCTCCGGCTTGGATTTGAAGATCAAGTCCTTTCATCTTAGGAGAAACATAGCCGGTTACCCGAGTGGTGCAGGTACTGTCGCGACGGATGTCGGCATCCAGGCGCACACCTCCCAGTTCTTTATCCCATGACCCAAGAATGTCGGCTCTTCCCAGCAAGGCATGGTTAAGAGAAAAATCTTTTACATCGAGACGCGTTTCCATCACCGGGTCTTGAAGCACATGGCGCAGGTGGACCTTTCCACTGATGCCTCCGTCAAAACGTACGGCATGGAACTGAATCATATCCATGATGTAGAGCAGGTTGATGTTTTTCAGGTCTACCAGGCAGGAGTCTGCTTCCGTTTTTCCCAGTCGTCCATTGATTTTCAGGTGCTGGTCGCGGTGTTCAAACAAGAAGTCGTGTATTTCGATGCTGTCTTTTGCGATGTCTACAGTAGCAGGATGTATGTTCCAGGTAGTATCATTTAAGATGACTTGGCTGGGCTGTATGTCTACACGGGTGTGCAACTCTCTTTTTGAACTATCCTGACGGAAAGAGGCGATGGCATCAATCTTGCCGCTATAGGTAAGCTGGGTGTTATTTCCCCAGTAGAGTGTGCTGTGCAGCTTGTCATTTTTGGCACGGGTGAGGAGGGAGAGGTTGAACATGGCTCCCTTTTTCATTAAAGTACCGGCACGAACCTGGCATCGTAATTCATCGGGACGGCTTTCACATAGCAGGGTGCCCGACTCATAATATTTCCCGTTGTATGTGAACTGAGGAAATGAGCCGTTGATACGCATTTGTGAAAGGCTGTCGTTGAGCTGTCCTGAGAAAGTGGCTGGCATCTGCAAGTCAAACGGTATATTCAAGACTTTTGAGAAGAATTCACTGTTCTCCATGCGGAACTGAAAGTGGAACTGGTTATTCAGTTCTGCGGGTTTCTTTTTCCCTTTTTTCTGTTTTTCTTCGGGAAATAATGACGGGATATGCTTTCGAATTACTTTCTCCATGCTCTTTAGCAGAGTATGGTAAGTATATTTCCCTTGGATACTTCCGGTCAGGAATGGAGAGTCAATACGAATCTCTTTCACCTCAGCATGTTGTGTGAGTTGAGTCGCATCAATTTGCAGGCGAGGAAGAAAGTAATTCCCGGCCTCATCAGGTGTATGCACAAAAAGACTGTCGAGGTTGATTTTCCCCTGAATATCGTCAATGGAATGTCCGGAGAAATCGGCTGTCAGGTTAAGGGATACGTCAGTATCTTCGTATTTTTTTGTCAGTTGAAGCTTGTTGGGACGAAAATCTCTTACTTTTACCCGCAGGTTGAAATCGGGTACAGCTTGCTGGGTAACAAAACTTCCATCTATGCTGATTTTTCCGTTTTCATCGTCGAGTGATAAGTGTCCGTTGAAACCACCCGGCTTGAAGTTTCCGTTTAGCGCGATGTGCTGATACTGATAATGGTTGTATTCCAAAGAAGAGATTTCTCCTTTGACATGTGATTCTGGTTGATGGTTTCGGTATTGCAGACCGTTCAGTTCCAGGTCAAAAGAAGTCTTTCCGAGTTCTTTCTTCGCCAATAATTTTCCAAGTTCAAAATTATTGGTGGAGATTCTACCGGAATAACTTTTTTGCAAGGTTGTGGTGTCGGTGTGCATCGTCATGTTGGCATTGAGCTGTCCTGGAAGGCTTTGCAGGATACCGTGTGCGGTGATTTGTGACGGATAGCCTGATACATCTCCTCGAAATTTGAGGAAGCCCAGGCGGCGTACAATGTCAGGCACAGTTGCGGTGGAGCCTTTTAGATTATGTATAAGCCAGGAAATGGCATTTTCGTCAACATCAGCCTGAGTAATCTCACCAAAGAAATAGGGTGGCTGCGAAGGATTGCTGTGGTCAAGCATTCCTTCGGCATGCACTTCTAATGCTTTGTGAGGACTTGCCAGATAAAAATTGCTGCATCGGGCTTGTTTTCCTCTTCCATGAAAGGCCATATCAATGTGCACAGAGTCTTGAAAATGTTGCAAGGCTGGTACGAAACAAGCTATGTCGGCAGGAGTGACGGAAGCGCTCAGTCGCCCCATATAAGTGGTCTGTGTATCCGAAAGAAAATCAGGCTCAGTAAAGTTTCCTGCTACCGTGAATGTGTCGATGCTGACGATTGTACCTGGCAGGGTAAGGTTCAAATCGTGCAGGTAGATACCTCTGGAATTGGCTGTGGCTCTCAAGGCAAATTTCTTCAATTGAAGTCCGCTTTGCTCATTAAAGTTCATACGACGGATTTGTGCATTGAGCGAATCGGTTTGTAGGGCTTTCAAAGAGATGGTTGCAGAAAGTTCGCTGATACCGATGTGATGAGGGTTGAACCGGCGGGGCGTGTTGGATTCCGACAGTACATCGTAGTGTATTTGTCCGCGACGGATAAGTACGGAATTGATACGCAGGTCAATTGACTTCTCGCTCTTTGTCGTGTCTTTTGAAGCAAAAGTATCAATCAGAAACTGGCAATTCAGGGGAGCCTTGGGGTGGGCACGGTTCAGGCGGGCGTCCAGTCCGAATAACTGGACACTGCTGATACGGATTTTTCCACGGAAAAGGGAGGGTATGTCAATCTTGACGGAAAAGCGTGATATGCCGAGCATGTCTTTCTTCTGTCGGTCCTTTATCTGCACGTTCTGGATGACAACGCGGTTCAGAAGCCCTAGGTCTACATTGCCAATGCTTACTTCGGCCTGGGTAAGACGGGTAAGCTCACGGGCAGCATACGTACTGATGCGGTGTTGGACAACCGGAAGGTTCAGCAGAGCAATCAGACCGAAATAAAATACCAGTGTTGAAATGACTGTGATACGTATGGCTTGTTTTATGCGCGTGGCTTTACTCATTCTCTATTTATACAAATAACAGACAAATGTACAAATAACCCTTGAAGAAAAGGGCCTTTGAGAGTGTTATTAGTAGTTTTTAAGTTTTGAGTGAAAGGTTTTCGTGATTGGTATAGATGAATTAGAAATCTATTTTTATTCATTTCTATGGTATAAAATGTAAATATATATGGATTTTATATGGAAAATTGGAAAAATATTCGGAAATTTGCACCCGTTATTGGTTTAGTAATAAAATTGGATTTAAACGGATAAAAATGACGCAAAAAATGAAGATTCCTTCTCCGCTGGTGTCTTTGCTGCCTGTGGCGGTATTGGTGGTATTACTTTTCTTTACGATTCGTCTGTTGGGAGCTGACGCATTAGGTGGCGGAAGCCAGATTTGTTTGTTGCTGACTACGGCTTTGTGCGCGGCTTTGGGTATGAGTCGGTATGGGGTGAGCTGGAAGGATATTGAACATGCCATTATCAACAATATTGCAGGTGTGAGTTCGGCTTTGATTATCCTGTTGATTATCGGGGCACTTTCTGCAGCCTGGATGTTAGGGGGAGTGGTACCTACGCTGATTTACTATGGGGTACAGATTATTCATCCGAAATTTTTCCTCGTGTCGTGCTGTGTGATTTGTGCTGTGGTATCGGTCATGACAGGTAGCTCGTGGACCACCATTGCGACCATCGGTATTGCTTTGATGGGTATTGGTAAGGCACAGGGCTTTGAGGAAGGATGGATTGCCGGAGCCATCATTTCGGGGGCATATTTCGGCGATAAGGTTTCTCCGCTTTCGGATACCACTATCCTGGCTTCTTCGGTGACAGACACACCACTGTTTACGCATATTCGCTATATGATGTACACCACGGTGCCTTCGGTGGTTATTTCACTGGTTATTTTTACAATAGCCGGATTTTCGCATGAGGCATCAGACAGTTCGCAGATTGCTGTGTTTACTACCGGACTGGCGGAACGTTTTCATATTACTTTCTGGGTGTTGCTGGTGCCGGTGGTGACAGGAATATTAATTGCCCGTAAGGTGTCTTCCATTATTACTTTGTTTGTATCGACTGCCTTGGCGGTAATATGCATGCTGGTTTTCCAGACGGATGTACTTCGTGAAGTGGCCGGTGACGGAGTGAACGGAGGTGAGGCCTTATATAAAGGAGTTTTGTTGGCTCTGTCGGGAAGTACGTCGTTGCAGACTTCCACTCCTGCACTAACCGAATTGATTGCCACCCGTGGAATGGGAGGTATGATGGACACGGTATGGCTAATTCTCTGTGCCATGTGCTTGGGGGGCGCCATGACAGCTTGTGGTATGCTGGGAAGCATTACGCGTATGTTTGTACGTTTTACGCATAAGCTGGCAAGTACGGTAGCGGCAACTGTAGCTTCGGGGTTGTTCTTGAATTTAGCTACTGCCGATCAGTATATTTCGATTATTCTGACTGGAAACATGTTTAAGGATATCTATAAAAAGAACGGGTATGAGTCGCGTCTGTTAAGCCGAACTACGGAAGATGCTGTCACGGTGACCAGTCCGCTGATTCCCTGGAATACATGCGGTATGACGCAGGCTACGATTTTGAATGTGCCTACGATGGTGTATTTGCCGTATAGTTTCTTTAACTTGCTGAGTCCGTTGATGAGTATCTTCGTGGCGTGCATCGGCTTTAAGATTGTACGTTCGGTAAAAAAGGATTAAGAAACAATTTTCATTAAAACTATAAAAGAATGAACCAGAAACACGTAACATTGGCTGCTTGTCTGTTGGCTTTCGGGCTGGCGGCACAAGCGCAGAACGGAGGTATTTCTCCGGATATGTTGAAAAAAATTCAGAGTAGTTATCAGAATACGGCTGCCGACAAGGCATTGCGGAATGCTATGGGAGGTACCAGTATCAAGGAACTGGCATTGAACCAGGAAAATCAGAAGGCACTGAATACGGATTTCTCCATTAAGGTGGAATCAAAGGGAATCACCGACCAGCAGTCGTCTGGCCGTTGCTGGCTGTTTACGGGATTGAACGTGATGCGTGCCAAGGCCATTGCACGCTATGACTTGCCGGGGCTGGAGTTCTCGCAGGTATATTCTTTCTTCTGGGATCAGCTGGAAAAATCTAATCTGTTCTTACAGGGAGTTATTGAAACGGCTGGCAAACCTATGAACGATCAGACCGTAGAGTGGTTGTTCAAGCATCCACTGAGTGACGGAGGTACATTTACGGGAGTGGCCGATATCGTGTCAAAATACGGTCTTGTGCCTAAAGAAGCTATGCCGGAAACATACAGCAGTGAACATACTTCGTACATGTCTTCTTTGATTGGCCTGAAGCTGAAGGAATTCGGTCTGGAACTGAGAGAAATGGCTGCTAAAGGAGAGAAGGCTGCAACGATTGAAAACCGTAAGGAAGAGATGCTGGGTACGGTGTATCGCATGTTAGTGCTGACTTTAGGAGTGCCGCCAACAGAGTTTGACTATGTACGTAAGGACAGCAAAGGAAATGTGGTGGCTACAGAGCATCACACGCCGATGTCGTTCCTGGAAAAATACGGTGATACGAATCTGCTGACCAACTATGTGATGGTGATGAACGATCCTTCACGTGAATATTATAAATGTTACGAAATTGCATACGACCGTCACCGTTACGATGGAAAGAACTGGACGTATGTGAATTTGCCGGTAGAGGAAATCAAGGAAATGGCTATTGCGTCATTGAAGGACAGCACACGGATGTATTTCTCAAGCGACGTGACACAGCTGGACAGCAAGCGTGGGCTGCTGGATGTAAACAATTATGATTTCGGTTCGTTGATGGGTACGACTTTCGGAATGGATAAGAAAGAACGTATTCAGACGTTTGCCAGCATGTCGGCACATGCCATGACACTGATGGCGGTAGATTTGGATGCGAACGGAAAGCCGAAAAAATGGATGGTGGAAAATAGCTGGGGAGCTGCATCAGGCTATCAGGGACACCTGATTATGACGGATGAATGGTTCAATGAGTATATGTTCCGTCTGGTACTGGAAACGAAATATGTGCCGAAGAAGGTGCTAGACATCTTCAAGCAGAAGCCGATACAGCTTCCGGCATGGGATCCGATGTTTGCGGAAGAAAAATGATGACTGGGCAGAAATAACATGGCTCAGGACTTGCTTTATCGGTAGAAATATCTTTTCTTTGTGAAAAGAAGGAACTGATTATACGGGGCGTGGAGGTTTTGGTATCTTCACGCCCTTTTGACCTTAAATAAGTATGCTATGGATAAAATGCAGCCAATATCTCAGGCTTTGTACAGCTTGTTGTTCTTAGGGTGTATGGGAGCCGGATTCCCGCTTTATGTACAAGGACAGAATGTGGATGAATTGCCTCCCGATTCAATTTATAACATCGGTTATGCCCGTGGTAGTCTGAAGAATATTTCCGGTTCGGTGGAACAGATTACGGAAAAGCAGATGAACCGTGAGCTGATAACCAATCCGCTGGAGGCCATTCAGGGACGTGTGCCGGGACTTACCATCTTGAAGAGTAACAATGGAATGGCGGCGCTGGAGTCGGTCCGCTTGCGTGGTACGACTTCCTTGACCAGTGGAAATGATCCGCTGATTATTGTGGATGGTGTGTTGGGTGACTTAACGATGCTGACTTCGGTATATCCCACCGACATAGAGTCTTTTACGATTTTGAAGGATGCGTCGGAAACGGCCCAGTACGGTTCACGTGGAGCATCGGGAGTCATTAATATTGTCACCAAGAAAGGCCGGGCAGGGAAGACGCGCGTGAATTACAACGGTAGTTTTGGTGTGTCACACGCTTATCGCCGGTTGGATATGCTTTCGGGAACAGAATACCGCAAGCTGGCGGCTGAACGAGGATGGAGTATCCTGGATAAAGGGTATGACACGGATTTCCAGAAGGCGATTGAACAAACGGGCTTGCAGCAGAATCATAACATTGCGTTTTATGGGGGTGGTGAGGCTTCTAATTACAGGGTGTCGTTAGGCTTTCAGAATCGTGAAGGAGTGATTCAGAATGAGGGCATGAAACTATTTACGGCCAATATGAATATGTCGCAGAAGATGCTTGACGGACTGATTGACTGTGAATTGGGATTATTCGGTTCGATGAAGCGCGACCGTACGCTGTTTGATTTACAGAAGACTTTTTATTCGGCAGCTGCTTTTAATCCTACTTTTCCTGATTTCCCGGATCCGGAAACCGGGAGCTGGGACCAGATTACGACGGCCAGTCAGATTACAAATCCATTGGCCTGGATGGACGTGGACAACCGTGAGGAGACTTCTTATTTCAGTTCGCATGCCCGTCTGACTTTTCATTTGCTGAAGGATTTGAAGATGGTGCTTTTCGGCTCTTATACCTATAGCACAACAGAGAACGCTCAGTTCCTGCCGACGACGGTATGGGCCAACGGGCAGGCTTACCGGGGAAACCGGAAGTCGGAGGCCTTATTAGGAAATCTGATGCTGACGTATCAGAAGCAGTTGGGGGCTCACTTCCTGGATGTGCTGGCTTTAGGGGAGGTGGAAAAGAATCGTTTTCATGGCTTTTATACGACCACGACTAATTTTTCTTCCAATGAGTTGGGGTATCACAGCCTGCAGGGTGGGGCATTGCGTCCTTGGGAAGGTACAGGCTCTTATTATGAGGAGCCGCATCTAGTGTCATTCTTGGGCCGTGTGAATTATACGTACGACGACCGCTACGTACTGACGGTGAACCTGCGTACGGATGCTTCTTCCAAATTTGGGCGGAATCATAAATGGGGTGTATTCCCTTCTGTTTCTGCTGCCTGGAATATAACCCGTGAGAAGTTTATGAGACGTTTTCACCTGGTTGATAACCTGAAACTGCGATTAGGATACGGATTGGCAGGAAATCAGGGAGGAATTGATTCGTATACCACTATGGCGCTGGTACGTCCGAACGGGGTAACTCCGGTGGGAAATTCACCTTTGGTGACGTATGAGAGCTTGAAAAATGTCAATCCGGATTTGAAATGGGAAGTCAAGTCGACCTTCAATGCAGGGGTGGACATGGGATTCTACGGAAACCGCTTGTTGCTGTCGGTGAATTATTATCTCTCCAAAACAAGGGATATGCTGTATATGTATGATGTCAGTGTTCCTCCGTTTGCTTATAACAAACTCTTGGCTAATCTGGGCTCCATGCGGAACAGTGGAACGGAACTTTCCATTGGTATCACTCCTTTGCGAACTAAAGATATGGAACTGAATATCAACGCAAACGTAACTTTCCAGCGGAACAAATTGCTGTCGCTGAGCGGTATGTATGAAGGAGAATACATCAGTGCGGCACAATATACGGCTTTGGCCGGACTGAACGGTGCGGGACTGCATGGGGGATACAATAATATCGTGTATCAGATCGTAGGACAGCCGTTGGGTGTTTTCTATCTGCCGCATTGTGAAGGACTGGTTTCGGACGGGAACGGAGGATATACCTATCAGATTGCTGATTTGAATGGAGGAGGTGTGAACCTGGAAGATGGGGAAGACCGTTACGTGGCCGGACAGGCTACTCCTAAGACTTTGTTAGGTTCCAATATCAGCTTCCGTTACAAGCGTTTTGATGTGTCGTTGCAGATAAACGGAGCATTCGGGCATAAGATTTACAATGGTACGGCACTGAGTTACATGAATATGAACAGCTTGCCGGACTACAACGTGTTGGCTGAGGCTCCGGCACGGAATATACATGACCTGACGGCAACGGATTACTGGCTGGAAAGCGGCAATTATGTGAACTTTGATTACCTGACTGTGGGTTGGAACGTGCCTATCAAAAAACAGCGTTTCTTGCACGGGGCACGCCTGGCACTGACCATTAATAACTTGGGTACAATCTCCGGTTATTCAGGGCTGACTCCGCTGATTAATTCTACCTTGGTGGACAATACTTTCGGGGTGGACGACAAGCGTACATACCCTCTTTCAAGAACTTATATGATTAGTTTAGGTCTTAACTTTTAATCTGCTTATTATGAAAAGAATATACTCAATATTATTTGCATCGTTTTCTCTTCTGTCATGGACTTCTTGCAGCAGTTATCTGGAAGAAAATCCGAAGGACCGTCTGGATGAAGAAACGGCATATTCTACCTTGTCGGATGTGCAGAAAAATGGGGTGCTTTCATTGTATAATTACGTGGGCGGATATGTCGATAGTCAGGGTCTTCAAGGGACAGGTCGAGGTATCTATGATTTGAATACATTTACTACCGATGAGGCCATCATGCCCACACGTGGAGGGGACTGGTACGACGGCGGATTCTGGCAGGGATTATATCTGCATCGCTGGGGAGTGAACAATGAGGCGATTTATGCCACTTGGGAATACCTGTATCGTACGGTGATTTTGTGTAATGGTTCTTTGGAAAGAATACAGGATTTTGCTGAAAAACATCCCGAGGAAAATGTAGCAGATTGTGTGGCTGAGGTACGGGCATTGAGAGCCATGTTTTATTATTATATCATGGACTTGTTCGGGAGTGTTCCACTGATTGAAAAGAGTGATCCGGCAGTTGAAGATATTGTTCAGGAAAAGCGCTCTAAAGTGTTTAATTTCATTGTAAAAGACCTTACAGAATCTTCCTCTCTTTTGAGTGAAGAACGGAGCAATCAGCCGGGCGTGTATTACGGGCGAATGACACAGCCAGTGGTGTGGTTTTTGCTCGCTAAGTTAGCCTTGAATGCGGAAGTTTATACCGATGATGATTGGACAGACGGAAGCCGTCCGGACGGGAAATCCATCTTTTTCGAAGTGGAGGGACAACGTCTGAATGCCTGGCAAACGGTGAACTATTATTGTGAGAAGATTACAGCAGCAGGATATACCCTGGAAAAGGATTATAAAGCCAACTTTGCCGTATTCAATGAGTCCTCGGAGGAAAATATTTTTGTCATCCCCATGAGCAAGACCTTATACACCAACCAGTTTATCTACTTGTTCCGTTCGCGGCATTACAACCATGCCAAGGCGTATGGGCTGAGTGGAGAAAATGGCTCATCAGCGACAAAAGAGGTACTGGAAACCTTCGGTTACGATACGCCACAGGTGGATGCCCGTTTTGATTACTGTTATTTTGCCGGGCCGGTAAAAGATTTGGAGGGAAATCAGATTTTGCTGGATGACGGGGTTACTCCATTGGTGTATGAACCTTGGAACGTAGCGCTGGATGTGTCGGGAAAGCCGTACGAGAAAACAGCCGGAGCCCGAATGAAAAAATACGAAATTGATAAGACGGGGCTTAAGGATGGAAAATTGCTGGACAATGATATCGTGTTGTTCCGCTATGCCGACGTGTTGCTCATGCAAAGTGAGGCCAAGGTGCGGAATGGGGAAGATGGTGATGTAGAACTGAATTTAGTGAGAAGTAGGGTCGGTATGGCTCCGAGAGCTGCTACATTGGAAAATTTGCTGGATGAGCGAATGATGGAACTGGCCTGGGAGGGCTG
Organism: Phocaeicola plebeius DSM 17135; assembly: GCF_000187895.1. Lineage (GTDB taxonomy): Bacteria > Bacteroidota > Bacteroidia > Bacteroidales > Bacteroidaceae > Phocaeicola > Phocaeicola plebeius. Next base: position 17,048 of record NZ_DS990119.1, read on the forward strand.
GAGACGGCAGGATATGATTCGTTTCGGGGTTTTTACCCGTTCATACAGTTGTCGTCCGCAGCTTCCGGGGGAGGAAAACGGCTATACTACCGTCTTCCCGATTCCGGAAAAAGTGATTGACATGAACCCTCAGCTGTACCAGCACAAGGGATATTAAGTGTATTTTTGCTCTCTCTATATGGCAGAATAGCCTCTTTTGTCATCGTTATTTAATATTTGCCTTTCGATATAAAGAAATATTTCTCTAATTCGATGGGCAAATATTCTTTTTTCACCTCTTTTTTATTTAATTTTGCACGCAAAATACAAAACCATTTTTTATAACCTAACATGGCAAATTTAATTAAGTTGCGTAAAGGCTTGGACATAAACCTGAAAGGTAAGGCGGCTGCGGAGGTAGTAGCTGTGAAAGAGCCGGGATTCTATACTCTGTGTCCCGATGATTTTACAGGCGTGACTCCGAAAGTGGTCGTTAAGGAACAGGAATATGTGATGGCCGGAGGACCCTTGTTTGTAGACAAGAATCATCCAGAAGTGAAATTTGTTTCGCCGGTAAGCGGCGTAGTGACAAGCGTGGAACGTGGGGCAAGACGTAAGGTGATGAGTATCACCGTACAGGCTGCTACGGAACAGGACTTTGAAGAATTCGGTAAGAAGAGCGTAGCTGCACTTGATGGTGCTGCTGTAAAAGAAATGCTGCTGAATGCCGGTTTGTTCGCGTTTATCCGTCAGCGTCCGTATGACGTAGTGGCTGATCCGACTGTAGCACCTCGTGCTATCTTCGTTTCTGCATTCGACACAAACCCGCTGGCTCCAGAATTCGAACTGGCGCTCTCAGGCGAAGAAGCAAACTTCCAGACTGGATTGGATGCGTTGGCTAAGATAGCCAAGACATACCTGAGTATCAGTGTAAATCAGAAATCACCGGCTTTGACGCAGGCGAAGAACGTGGAAGTAACTGTATTTGACGGACCGCATCCTGCTGGTAACGTTGGTGTACAGATTAACCACATCGCTCCTGTAAACAAGGGTGAAACAGTATGGACTATCGATCCGCAGGCTGTTATCTTCATCGGCCGTCTGTTCAATACGGGTCATGTAGACTTTACCCGCACGGTAGCAGTGACAGGTTCTGAAGTACTTAAACCTGCATACGTGAAATTGAAAGTAGGTGCACTGCTGACAGGTGTATTCGAAAACAACGTAACAAAAGACAAAGCTTTGCGCTACATCAGCGGTAACGTGCTGACCGGTAAGCAGATTTCTGCCAACGGTTATCTGGGAGCTTTCCACAGCCAGTTGACCGTAATTCCGGAAGGAAGCGACGTTCACGAAATGCTGGGTTGGATCATGCCGCGTTTCAATGATTTCAGTACCAGCCGTTCTTATTTCAGCTGGATGATGGGTAAGAAGAAAGAATATGTGTTGGATGCACGTGTGAAGGGTGGTGAACGCCACATGATCATGTCGAATGAATACGACCATGTTCTTCCGATGGACATTCTGCCGGAATACCTGATTAAGGCAATCATCGCGGGCGATATTGACCGTATGGAAGCACTGGGTATTTACGAGGTAGCTCCAGAAGACTTTGCCTTGTGTGAATTTGTCTGCTCTTCAAAGATGGAATTGCAGCGTATTGTTCGTGACGGACTCGACATGCTCCGCCGTGAAATGTGTTAATGCTAACTAAAACGATTATTAATAAATGAACGCGTTAAGAAATTATCTCGATAAGATAAAGCCTAACTTTGAAGAGGGAGGCAAATTTCATGCTTTTCGTTCTGTGTTCGACGGGTTTGAAACATTCCTGTTTGTTCCGAATACTACTTCGAAGACAGGTACGCACATCCACGATGCGATAGACAGCAAACGTATCATGTCGTTCGTGGTGATCGCGCTGATACCGGCCTTGCTGTTCGGTATGTATAATGTGGGTTACCAGCATTTCCATGCTGCAAATGTAGAAGGCAGCTTCATTGAAATGTTCGGTTATGGTTTCCTGGCTGTGCTGCCGAAAATCATTGTATCATATGTAGTGGGTCTGGGTATCGAATTTGTGGTAGCTCAGTGGAAGAAGGAAGAAATTCAGGAAGGTTTCCTGGTTTCAGGTATGCTGATTCCGATGATTGTGCCGGTTGACTGTCCGTTGTGGATGCTGGCTGTAGCTACTGCTTTCTCTGTAATTTTTGCAAAAGAAGTATTCGGTGGTACAGGTATGAACATCTTTAACCCTGCATTGATTACTCGTGCATTCTTGTTCTTTGCTTATCCGACCAAAATGTCTGGTGATACTGTATGGGTATCTAGCGACAGCATCTTTGGCTTGGGAAGCAATGTAGACGGTCTGACTGCTGCTACAGCACTGGGACAGGCTTCTACTGCAACTGATGCGATGGCATATCCTGCTTTCTCTTGGGATATGGTAACTGGTTTGATTCCGGGTTCTATCGGTGAAACCAGCGTAATCGCTATTGCTATCGGTGCGGTTATCCTGTTGTGGTCAGGTGTGGCAAGCTGGAAGACAATGTTGTCAGTATTTGTAGGTGGTGCGGTAATGGGATGGATTTTCAATACCATCGGTCCGGACACTGCAATGGCTAAGATGCCTTGGTATGAACACTTGTGCTTGGGTGGTTTCTGCTTCGGTGCTGTGTTTATGGCTACAGACCCTGTAACTTCTTCACGTACTGAAAACGGTAAGTTTGTATATGGTTTCCTGATTGGTGCCATGGCAATCATTATCCGTGTATTGAATCCGGGTTATCCTGAAGGTATGATGTTGGCTATCCTGCTGATGAACATCTTCGCTCCGCTGATTGACTACGTAGTAGTTCAGAATAACATTTCTCGCCGTGCAAAACGTGCTATGTCTAACAAATAAAAACCGAAAATACAATGAATACTAATAGTAACTCTTATACTATCATTTATGCTTCGGTAATGGTTGTTATCGTAGCATTCTTGCTGGCTTTCGTGAACTCTTCTTTGCGTGACTTGCAGGGAAAGAACGTAGAGCTGGATACAAAGAAGCAGATTCTTTCTTCACTGGGCATCAAAGGTGTGCAGGATGCAGAAGCTGAATTTGCTAAAGTAGTGAAATCGGATATGGTGGTAGCTGAAGACGGCACACTGACTCCGTATGAAGGCGCTTTCGTGACTTCTTACGAAAAAGATTTCAAGGAAAACGGTCGTGCTCACATCTTCGTATGTGAAATCGAAGGACAGACTAAATATGTAATTCCGGTATATGGTGCTGGTCTTTGGGGTGCTATCTGGGGATATGTTGCCTTGAACGAAGATAAGAATACAGTATACGGAACTTACTTCTCTCATGCGTCTGAAACTCCGGGTTTGGGAGCCGAAATCGCATCAGAACATTTCCAGAGTGAATTTAAGGACAAGCATGTAATGGACGGTGAAGCCGTTGCACTGGGAGTTGTAAAGAACGGAAAAGTTGAAAATCCGGAATTCCAGGTAGACGGTATCTCTGGTGGTACAATCACTTCAGTTGGTGTAGACGCCATGTTGAAAGGATGTATGACACATTACGCTAAATTTTTAACATCTAAAGAATAAGGAGGAGAACGAAAATGGGAAGTTTATTTTCAGCTAAAAACAGAGAAGTATTTTCTACTCCTATAGGCATGAACAACCCGGTAACCGTACAGGTGTTGGGTATCTGTTCTGCATTGGCTGTAACCTCCAAGCTGGAGCCGGCCATCGTGATGGGTCTTTCTGTAACCATTATTACTGCTTTTTCTAACGTAGTGATTTCTTTGTTGCGTAAGACAGTGCCTAACCGTATTCGTATCATTGTACAGCTGGTAGTTGTAGCTGCTTTGGTAACTATCGTAAGTGAGTTACTGAAAGCTTTTGCTTACGACGTGAGCGTACAGTTGTCTGTATACGTAGGTTTGATCATTACCAACTGTATCCTGATGGGACGTCTGGAAGCATTTGCTATGTCAAACGGTCCGTGGGAATCATGCCTTGACGGTATTGGTAACGGTCTGGGTTATGCCAAGATTCTGGTAATCGTTGCATTCTTCCGTGAATTGCTGGGTTCAGGAACACTGTTGGGCTTCAACATCCTGAACTATGAGGCTGTAAAGAATGCCGGTTATGTAAACAACGGTTTGATGTTGATGCCGCCGATGGCTTTGATCATCGTAGCTTGCCTGATCTGGTATCAGCGTGCAAAACACAAAGAGTTGCAAGAAAAAGAATAATTATTAACCAACAACGGAAATTAAAAATCCAGAATTATGGAACATTTTTTTAGTTTATTGGTCCGCTCAATCTTTGTGGACAATATGATATTTGCGTTCTTCCTGGGTATGTGTTCATACTTGGCGGTATCGAAGAACGTGAAGACTGCCCTCGGTCTGGGTATCGCCGTAACTTTCGTGCTGGTGGTTACCTTGCCGGTGAACTACCTTCTGCAGACGAAGGTACTGGCTGCCGACGGCATTCTGGGAATTGACCTGAGCTTCCTGAGCTTCATTCTTTTCATTGCCGTAATTGCGGCTATCGTTCAGCTGGTAGAAATGATTGTAGAACGCTTCAGTCCTTCACTGTATGCGTCACTGGGTATCTTCCTGCCGTTGATTGCTGTAAACTGTGCCATCATGGGTGCTTCTCTGTTCATGCAGCAGCGTATCACTCTGAGCCCGTCTGATGCTAAATACATCGGTGACATCTGGGATTCTATCTCTTACGCACTGGGTTCAGGTATCGGCTGGTTGCTGGCTATCGTAGGTTTGGCTGCTATCCGTGAAAAAATGGCTTACTCTGACGTGCCTGCTCCGCTGAAAGGCTTAGGCATCACATTCATCACTGTAGGTCTGATGGCAATGGCATTTATGTGTTTCTCTGGTTTGAACATCTAATAGGAAAGGAATAAGACAATGGATATGAATTTTATTTTAGCAAGCATTGGAGTATTCCTCGTGACTATTCTGGTGCTGGTAGTCATCCTGCTGGTTGCAAAGAATTTCCTCGTTGCTTCCGGTAATGTGAAACTGACTATCAACGGCGATAAGGATATGGAAGTAGAGTCTGGCTCTACATTGCTGAACACATTGGCCGTAAACGGAGTGTTCTTACCTTCAGCTTGTGGTGGTAAGGGTTCTTGCGGACAGTGTAAATGTCAGGTAGTAGAAGGTGGTGGTGAAATCCTGCCTTCTGAAGTGAGCCACTTCAGCCGTAAACAGCAGAAAGACCACTGGCGTCTGGGCTGTCAGGTGAAAGTGAAGGGAGATATGGCTATCAAGGTTCCTGAATCTGTAATGGGTGTAAAGGAATACGAATGTACAGTTATCTCCAACAAGAACGTGGCTACCTTTATCAAAGAGTTCAAGGTGCAGCTGCCTAAGGGTGCGCACATGGACTTTATTCCGGGTTCATACGCACAGATTAAGATTCCTAAATTCGAAATGGATTACAACAAGGATATCGACAAAGATCTTATCGGTGCTGAATACTTGCCTGCATGGGAAAAATTCGGTTTGTTCGGCTTGAAATGTAAGAACGAAGAAGAAACTATCCGTGCTTACTCTATGGCTAACTACCCTGCAGAAGGTGACGTGTTCATGTTGACAGTTCGTATCGCAACTCCTCCGTTCAAGCCAGACCGCAGCGGATTCATGGATGTAAATCCGGGTATCGCTTCTTCTTATATCTTTACCCTGAAACCGGGTGATAAGGTATTGATGAGTGGTCCTTACGGAGACTTCCACCCGATTTTCGATTCTAAGAAAGAAATGATCTGGGTAGGTGGTGGTGCCGGTATGGCTCCGCTTCGTGCACAGATTATGCACATGACTCGTACATTGCATACTACTGACCGTGAATTGCATTACTTCTACGGTGCGCGTGCATTGAACGAAGTGTTCTATCTGGACGACTTCTTGAAACTGGAAAAAGACTTCCCGAACTTCCACTTCCATCTGGCTTTGGACCGTCCGGACCCTGCAGCCGATGCAGCTGGCGTGAAGTATACAGCAGGATTCGTTCATCAGGTAATGTTGAACACTTACTTGAAAGACCACGAAGCTCCGGAAGACATCGAATACTACATGTGTGGTCCTGGTCCGATGTCGAAGGCAGTTGTCGCTATGCTGGATAGCCTCGGCGTAGAAGAATCTTCTATCATGTATGATAACTTCGGTGGATAATCCGCAGAATTTATGACATAATGAAGCAAAAGGCTTTCAGGAAATTTCCTGAAAGCCTTTTTTGTGTAGATACGGTTCAAAGGGTAATAAATTAGGTGTGAAAAGAAGCTTTATATTACAAAATGGTTAAGAAATTGTTCATTTTGCTATACCTTTCTTGATATACGTCAATAAATGATAGGGGTGGAGCGATTTTCTTTGTGGTTTGTTTTTATGTTATCCAACATATTCTTATCTTTGTATCGGTAAAAGGAAAAAAGCTCGAGCTAAGCTAGATTTTAAATTATTTAGGTAACAAAGTTTTTAGGTAAAAGATTTTAAAGGTATGAAAAGATTAGGATTAACATTAGCAGCCGCATTGGTATTTTCAGTTTCTATGTTTGCAGAAGGTGTACAGGACAACAATGCACAGAAATGGAATGGTTCAATCAACAAGTCAAAGCTGACTAAATATTTGAATCTTTCATCTAACCAGCACGAAAAGGTTGCTGACATCTGCGACTACTTTGAACAGGAAATGACTCGTGCAAATTCTTCAAAGACAGAAAACAAAGAAAAAGTTCGTAAAGCTGTTTACGGAAACTTGAAATTGATGAAGCAGACGCTGGACGACAAGCAGTATTCTAGCTATGTTCGTCTGATGGCCATGACACTGCGCAACAAAGGCATCGACTTGAACGAAGCAAAATAATAAAGAGAGATTGATAAATAGGAGAGCCCCGAAGACTTGTAGTGAGTCTTTCGGGGCTCTTTGTTTGTTGGTAATTGGGATAGACTTGTGTAAATTGCTGTATATTAGATGCTTATTTAGTCTCCTATGACGGCGTAAAAAAGGCAAGTACGTTTTAATCAAAACGCTTAGATATTTGCCCTGAAATGTACTTGTGTTTTGTTTTAAATGCACTTGTGTTTGAAATGAAATGTACTTACGTTTTATGGCAAATACAAGTACGTTTGAAAGAATATTTACGAGGAAGTGATTCCAATAGGTTTGCTATCTTTTTTTTCATAAAACTCTGCAGATTTTGCTTGCTGTATTATCGGGTTTTATGTACTTTCGAATGAATAATTTACATAAAGAAGATATGAATTTCAAGAAAATAGTAGCCGTAGACGAGACGTTGCTGAATGAAGCGGCGCTCGAACAATTGAAAACAATAGGGGAAGAAGTGGTTGTATATCATGACTTTCCCACTGAAGAAGAGGAAGTTATCCGCCGTATTGGCAATGCCGACTGTCTGCTGGTATCTTTCCGTACGCCTATTCGTCGGCGTGTGCTGGATGCTTGTCCGAACATCCGTTATATAGGCATGTGCTGTACGCTCTATAATCCGGAAAGCTCGAATGTTGATGTGATTGAGGCCCGCAAAAGAGGAATTACGGTGTTAGGGGTGAAAGATTACGGCGATGAAGGTGTGGTGGAATATGTGGTCAGCGAACTGGTGCGTCTGCTCCATGGTTTTGGCAATGTGCGCTGGCTGGAGGAAAGCACGGAACTGACAGGGCGTAAGGTGGGAATCATCGGCCTGGGGAAGACCGGAGGAATGGTTGCCGAAGCCATGCGGTTTTTCGGTGCCGAGGTGCTTTACTACAGCCGTACCCGTAAACCGGAAGCCGAAGCAAAAGGCATTGCCTACCGTCCGTTGGCCGATTTGCTGACGGAAGCGGAAATCATCTGTACCTGCTTGCCGCGCAACAATTACCTGCTGGGTGAGCCGGAGTTTGCATTGATGGGCGACCGTAAGATACTGGTAAATACGTCTGTAGGACCTACTTTCGAAGTAGATGCCCTGAAGAAATGGCTGGGAACATGCAAACACAGCTATTACTTGTGTGATGCGACCGGAATGGGCGTGGCTCGTGATGCTCTGAAGGATATTCCGAATGTGCTGTATACACCTTATATATCCGGAAAATCCATTCAAAGCGTAGAGCGTTTGTCGCAGAAAGCCCTGGCCAATATCAGGACTTTTCTTTCAGAAGCTCCTCAAGTTTAAGCAACTCGTCGCGGTATTGTGCCGCTTCGATAAAGTCCAGCTTCTTGGCGGCTTCCTGCATCAGCTTGCGGGTCTGTTCGATGCTCTTTTGCAACTGGCCCTTTGTCATATACTGTACCACAGGGTCTGCGGCTGCATGAAGCTGGGCTTCAGTCTCGGTATAAGCCCGTGGTTCTTTGGGCTTGCTGCTGTTTTCCTGAGACGACTGTTTTTCGATGTCGAGCAGGGCATTGGTGCGTGAACGGGTAATCTGTTTCGGCGTGATGCCGTGTGCTTCGTTGTAAGCCAGCTGTTTCTCCCGTCGGCGGTTGGTTTCGTCGATGGTCTGTCGCATACTGTCCGTAATGCGGTCGGCATACATGATGACCTTTCCGTTCACGTTGCGGGCAGCACGTCCGGCCGTCTGGGTGAGCGAGCGGTGCGAACGCAGGAAACCTTCCTTGTCTGCATCCAGAATCGCTACGAGCGACACCTCTGGCAAGTCCAGTCCCTCACGCAGCAGGTTGACACCCACCAGCACGTCGTAGATACCCTCTCGCAGTTCGTCCATGATTTTGATACGTTCCAGTGTCTCCACGTCACTATGGATATAAGCGCAGCGGATACCGTTGTTGAGCAGGTATTCCGTCAGTTCTTCTGCCATGCGTTTGGTCAGGGTAGTGACAAGCACACGCTCCTCCCTTTCGATGCGTTGCTGAATCTCTTCCATCAGGTCGTCTATCTGGTTCAGGCTGGGACGCACGTCAATCACCGGGTCCAGCAGTCCCGTAGGACGAATCACCTGTTCCACTACGATACCTTCACTCTGTTGCAGTTCGTATTCTGCCGGAGTGGCACTCACGTAAATCACCTGCTTAGCCATCTGCTGGAACTCTTCGAATGTAAGCGGACGATTGTCCATGGCGGCCGGCAGACGGAATCCGTATTCCACCAGGTTTGTCTTGCGGGCACGGTCGCCGCCGTACATGGCCCTGATTTGCGGTACGCTGACATGGCTTTCGTCGATGACAATCAGAAAATCCTCGGGGAAGAAATCAAGCAGGCAGTAGGGGCGGGTGCCCGGTTCGCGTCCGTCGAAGTAACGTGAATAGTTTTCAATCCCTGAGCAATGTCCCAGCTCGCGCAGCATTTCCATATCGTAGGTCACACGCTCGTACAGACGTTTGGCTTCGTAGGGTTTACCGATTTCTTCAAAGTAGGCTACCTGCTTGGTCAGATCGTCTTCAATCTGATGAATGGCGCGGAGCGTACTTTCCTTGGTCGTCATGAACAGGTTGGCCGGATAAATCTTGTATTCTTCGAACGTACCGATACGGTGTCCTGAAACCGGGTCTATCTCTTCAATACCGTCAATTTCATCGTCCCAGAACATGACCCGCAGCACACTGTCGGTATAAGCCAGGAAAATGTCCACCGTATCACCTTTTACACGGAAGTTGCCACGGTTCAGCTCGATGTCATTCCGAACGTACAGACTGTCCACCAGCCGGCGGAGGAATACGTTGCGGTCCAGCAACTTTCCTTTTTTGATTTCAATCACGTTGTTATAGAAATCTGCCGGGTTTCCCATACCGTAGATACACGACACGGACGACACTACAATGACGTCCTTCCGTCCGGAAAGGAGGGAAGAAGTCGCAGCCAGACGAAGTTTGTCGATTTCTTCGTTGATGGCCAGGTCTTTTTCAATATAAGTATCGGTCGACGGAATGTATGCTTCCGGCTGATAATAGTCGTAGTAAGACACGTAATATTCCACCGCGTTGTGAGGGAAAAAGTTCTTGAACTCCCCGTAAAGCTGGGCAGCCAGTGTCTTGTTGTGACTCAGAATCAGTGTCGGTTTGTTGATGTTCTTGATGACATTGGCAATGGTAAAAGTCTTTCCAGAGCCGGTTACTCCCAGCAGCGTCTGTGCAGGTACATGCTGCCGGATACCTTCAGTCAGTTGGGCGATGGCCTCCGGCTGGTCGCCGGTAGGCTGATAGTCGGATATCAGTTCAAAATTCATTGCATCTGAATATTGGTGAATGAAAACGGTTGTAAAATTACATATATATTTTATACCATACTTTGCACATCCTGAAAAATTACATTAAAAAATGGCCTGGAGTTGCATTATTCGCTGGAAAAGAGTAATTTTGCGCAACTATATCAATTATATATGAAAAAATACATCGCAATGGTCCTCCTTTCTGCTGGAGTTTTATCTTCATGCGGAGAGTACAATAAAGTGCTGAAAAGCACTGACTATGAATACAAATACGAAGCGGCGAAAAGCTATTTTGCCAAAGGACAGAATTCACGTGCGGCAACCATTCTGGAGGAGCTGATTCCTATCCTGAAAGGTACAGCCAACGGAGAAGAGTCTTTGTATATGCTGGGAATGACTTATTACAACCAGGGTGATTTTGTGACTGCTTCACATTATTTCAATACCTATTATACGACTTATCCGCGCGGTACTTATACGGAACTGGCGCGTTTTCATAGCGGAAAGGCTTTGTATCTTGATACTCCGGAACCACGTCTGGACCAGAGTAGCACATATAAGGCTATTCAGGAATTGCAGATGTTTATGGAATATTTCCCGACAAGTCAGCGAAAGGATATTGCCCAGAACATGATTTTTGAATTGCAGGACAAGCTGGTAGAAAAGGAATACCTTTCTTCCAAACTTTATTATGACCTGGGGTCTTATTCCGGAAATGCTTCTTATAGCAGTACGGGTAATAACTATCTGGCTGCCATTGTCACCGCACAGAATGTGTTGAAAGAATATCCTTACACCAAATTGCGTGAGGAACTTTCTATTCTGATTCTCCGTGCCAAGTATCACATGGCAAAGGAAAGTGTGCTCGACAAGCGAGAAGACCGTATGCGTGAAACGGTGGATGAATATTATGCTTTCAAGAATGAATTCCCGGAAAGCAAATACATGAAAGAAGTGGAAGGCATTTACGCCGATGTGAGCAAGTACATTTCTACAGACGAAGAATAATATAAACGTTTATAATTATAAATAAGTTATGGATTACAAAAAAACAAACGCTCCTACAAATACGGTTACACGTAATTTGATGGAACTCTGTGAGGACACAGGCAATATTTATGAAACAGTATCTATCATCGGCAAGCGTGCCAACCAGATTGCTGCCGAAATGAAGAATGACCTTTCCAAGAAACTGCAGGAGTTTGCTTCTTATAACGATAACCTTGAAGAGGTGTTTGAAAACAGAGAACAGATTGAAATCTCTCGTTATTATGAAAAACTCCCGAAACCGACGTTGATCGCGACTCAGGAGTACATAGAAGGAAAGGTTTATTACAGAAACCCGGCAAAGGAAAAGGAAAAATTGCAGTAATCCTCCTATAGGTAAAGATTTTAGTGAATGCGCATGCGCATTTGGGCTTGTCATTCTGAGTGTAGACGGCAAGAACCGTCGCCCTCAGAATGACATTTGTTTTGGAAACCTTAATACGATTGATTATGATACAGAGAATACAGACCGTTTATTTGCTCGTAGTAGCTATCTTGATGGTAGTAATGATGTCTGTCCCCGTGGGCAGTTTCTATACCGATAAAAATATTTGTGAGATGACAAACCTTTCATACCAGCTTCCGGACGGGGCGGTGAACTACACGCCGTGGGCTTTGTTTGCGATTCTGGTAGTAGTGGCTGTAATGGCCTTGGTGACTATTTTCCTTTACCGGAAACGCATGTTACAGATTCGTCTGACCATCTTCAATACGATTGTACTGATTGGTTACTATCTGGTACTGGCTTATTTTGTCGTAAATCCGGACAAGGCATTCGATGATTACAGCTTCATGCCTTCATGGACAGTTTGTCTTCCATTGGTCAGCATCATCTTGAACTGGCTGGCTATCCGTGCTATCGGCAAAGATGAAATGCTGGTAAAGGCATACGAAAGATTGCGCTGATTCGCAATTTGCAATATAAAAAGCCATCGGGGCGTTTCTTCATTTCAGAGGAAACGCCCCGATGGCTTTTGTTGTTTTCTTTTGTTATTCCAGAATATACATTTCAGAAGGAGTAGTTCGTCTCAATGGAGTTACTTCCACGTCTTTTCCTACAATGATGTTTTCCTGCCGGAATGCCAGTTCCACTGTCTTGAAAGCCAGCTCCGGATGGTTGTTGTCCTTGCTCAGGTGGCAGAGCCATAAGTGTTTCAAATGCTGGGGAAAATGATGGCTCAGGTAGTCAGCCATTTCATGGTTGCTCATGTGTCCGTTCGGGCCGGCAATACGTTCTTTCAGATGCTGTGGATAAGGTCCCATCTGGAGCATGCTGTCGTCGTAGTTGGCTTCCAGTATCAGGTAATCAGCCTGCTGTATGAAGCGTGCGGCTGTGGGAGTGATATGCCCGATGTCCGTCAGGAAGGAGAATGTCTTATCGCCTGCGGTGATACAATAGCCCACGTTGTCAGTTCCGTCGTGAGGCACTTCGAAGCAGGTAATAGTGAAATCGCCTACATTGAATGTTTCTTCTTTTTGGATAAAACGGGTACGTTCAGGTTTTAACCGCTCTGTCATGCAGTAGCTGTGTTTCATACCTTCATGTATTTCAGGAGTGGTATACACCGGAATCCCATGCTTCTCGCCCAAATGTCCTACAGCCTTGATGTGGTCGGCATGGTCATGAGTGACCAGTACAGCCTGTATCTCTTCAAGGTTGAGCATACGTTCCTTAAATACTTTCTTGATGGTGCGGATACCGATACCGGCATCAACCAATATAGCGGTGCTGTCAGTAGCCAGGTAGTAACAGTTTCCGCTGCTGCCGCTGGCCAGACTCATAAATTTTACAGTCATCTTCTCTCTCTTTTTTGCTAAAGGAACGCAAAGATAGTGAAAGGTGAGAGGAGAGACAAACGAAAAACAAAGTTTTTCAGGTTTGGCTATCCCGAACCGTATCCTGTCTTATGAAAAGATAGTGAAAGGTGAGAGGAGAGACAAACGAAAAAGTAAGGTAAAAATAAAACAAGGCTGTTCCGAAAAGGAACAGCCTTGTAAACGGGTTGTATCTGTTTTTTAGCTATACCGGAAGTTCTTAGAACTGGAAGAAATTCTTAGCGTTGTTGTAGCAGATGTCTTCCACCATCTGTTGTACGCGCGCCATTTCGCATTCAGGAATTTCCCCGTTTTCTACATCTCTTCCCAGCAGGTTACAGAGTGTACGGCGGAAGTATTCATGACGCGGATAAGAAAGGAAGGAACGTGAGTCGGTAAGCATACCTACAAAACGACTCAGCAATCCCAGCAGAGAAAGTGCGTTCATCTGTTTTTCCATACCGTCTTTCTGGTCGAGGAACCACCAGCCTGAACCGAACTGGATTTTTCCCGGAACAGAACCGTCCTGGAAGTTACCCAGCATGGTAGCGATTACTTCGTTGGCGCAAGGATTCAGGTTGTAGAGAATGGTTTTTGTAAGTTTTCCTTCTGAGTTCAGGCGATCCAGATATTTGGCCATAGATTTGGCTGTGGTGAATTCACCGATAGAGTCAAAACCTGTGTCAGGTCCCAGCAGCTTGAACATTTTGGTATTGTTGTTGCGGATGGCACCATAGTGGAATTGTTGTGTCCAGCCTGTTTCCCAGTCCATTTCGCCGAATACTACCAGCATAGCTGATTTGAACTTCAGGATTTCTTCGTGTGTCAATTCTGTACCGCCATATACTTTGTTGAAGATGGTGCGGATTTCTGCGTCGGTATAATCTTCTGCATAAAACTCTTCGATACCATGGTCGGACAATTTACAGCCTTGTTCTGCAAAGAAAGCGTGACGTTTGCGCAGCGCTTCAATCATGTCGTCAAAGTTGGAGATGCTGACACCGCTTACTTCTGCCAGTTTTTCTACGTAGGCACGGAAGTCAGCCGGTACTTCTACTGCCATTGCCTTGTCCGGACGCCAGGTAGGCAGCATCTTGATTTCAAAACCGCTTTCACGGGTAGCGATGTGATATTCCAGTGAATCTACCGGATCGTCCGTCGTGCAGACGGTTTCCACATGGTAGCGGCGCATCAGGTTACGGGCTGAATATTCCGGAGTTGCCAGTTTGGCATTACATTCGTCGAATATTTCGCGGGCGGTAGACGGATTCAGAATCTTGTCGATGCCAAAAGCGGTTTTCAGTTCCAAGTGTGTCCAGTGATACAATGGGTTACGGAATGTATAAGGAACAGTTTCAGCCCATTTTTCGAATTTTTCCCAGTCGGTAGTATCTTTTCCGGTACAGTAACGTTCTTCTACTCCGTTGCTTCGCATGGCACGCCATTTATAATGGTCACCTCCCAGCCAGATTTCAGTAATGGATTTGAATTGATAATCGTCGGCTACCATTTTCGGAATCAGGTGACAGTGATAGTCGATAATCGGCATTTTAGCCGCATGGTTGTGATATAGCTCCTGTGCCGTTTCTGTTTGCAACAGGAAGTTTTCATCCATAAATTTCTTCATGATAAAATGTATTTTTAAGTTTCGTTGTTGTTCGCAAATTATATGTTTTTGAATAAGTAACTTACAATTTATTTATGTTGGGCAACATAAAATATCGAATACCTATCCGTTATCGAACACGAAAGTAGAAATTTTATTTGGAATAACAAAATATTTATTACCTTTGCAACACTCATTTATGAAAATTAAATTCATGAATAGATAGGCAAGTGCATGAAAAACAATGGGTTAAATTTGATTCTTCTGATTTTTGAAGGGTTAAATGAGACCAAAAGGCCGAAATGACAACAATTTTGTTATTAAAGATATAATATGAAAGCATTAAACAAAGAGACCGCAAAGAAAACGGTCCGTCCGGAAAGAATTATTCAGTTTGGCGAAGGTAATTTCCTTCGTGCGTTTGTAGACTGGATTATCTACAACATGAACGAAAAGGCTGATTTCAACAGCAGTGTAGTGGTGGTTCAACCCATCGAAAAAGGAATGATTGACATGCTGAATGCGCAGGATTGTCTGTATCACGTCAATCTGCAGGGTTTGGATAAAGGGGAAACGGTGAACAGTCTGACCATGATTGATGTAATCAGTCGTGCGCTGAATCCTTACAGCCAGTTTGAAGAGTTCATGAAGCTGGCCGAACAGCCGGAAATGCGTTTCGTGATTTCCAATACAACCGAAGCTGGTATTGCTTTTGACTCTTCCTGCAAGCTGGAAGATGCGCCGGCTTCTTCTTATCCGGGAAAACTGACACAGCTTTTGTATCATCGCTATAAAACCTTCCAGGGAGATATGTCAAAGGGATTGATTATCTTCCCGTGTGAGCTGATTTTCCTGAACGGACATAAGTTGAAAGAAACCATCTATCAGTATATTGAACTCTGGAATCTGGGAGATGATTTCAAACAGTGGTTTGAGAAGGCTTGTGGCGTATATGCTACGCTGGTAGACCGTATTGTGCCGGGATTCCCGCGCAAGGATATTGCGGCTATCAAGGAAAAGTTGCAATACGATGACAACATGGTGGTTCAGGCCGAAATTTTCCATTTGTGGGTGATTGAAGCACCGCAGGAGGTAGCTGCCGAGTTCCCTGCCGACAAGGCCGGACTGAATGTGCTCTTTGTGCCGTCGGAAGCACCGTATCACGAACGGAAAGTGACTTTGCTGAACGGACCGCACACCGTGCTTTCTCCGGTAGCTTACTTGTCGGGTATCAACATCGTGCGCGATGCCTGCCAGCATCCGGTAGTGGGCAAGTTTATCCATAAGGTGATGTTCGAGGAACTGATGGAAACCCTGAACTTGCCGAAAGCAGAACTGGAGAAATTTGCACATGACGTGCTGGAACGCTTCAACAATCCGTTTGTAGACCACCAGGTGACTTCCATCATGCTGAATTCCTTCCCAAAATACCAGACACGTGACCTGCCGGGCCTGAAGACTTACCTGGAACGCAAGGGCAAGCTGCCTGAAGGACTGGTATTGGGACTGGCTGCTATCATTACTTATTACAAAGGTGGTGTACGTGCCGACGGCGCAGAAATTGTGCCTAATGACGCACAGGAAATCATGGACTTGCTGAAACAGTTGTGGGCTACGGGCGACACAGCTAAGGTAACCGAAGGCGTATTGGGCGCAACCTTTATCTGGGGCGAGGACCTAAACCTGATACCGGGACTGGCAGAAGCCGTGAAGAAGAATCTGGACAGCATTCAGGAAAAAGGTATGCTGGAAACCGTGAAGGCCATATTGTAACGTTTAATTGTTAGAATTCCATATTTATAAGCGGGAGGAGAAGCCTGTTTCAGGTCTTTTCCTCCCGTTTTGTATGTATAAACTTGCATTTTTGATACTTTTTGTTTATCTTGCCTTTCAAAGCAGGAGGCAGGTATGGAAATCACCGCACAAGTACAAAAGGAACTGGAACTGTTTAATCGTGGACGTACGCGCGACAAGGGTGTCTATCTTATCAGTATGGCCACAGAGTATCGGCCGTATTATGCCTTGTGGCGTGAGTTTCCTTCTCCCCATTCTTATCTGTTTGTCCGTACATTAGGAGTGACGCTGGATGCGGCTTCTGCTCGTGCTTTTTCCATGCTGCAGAACTGCAACGTACGGTTGGAGACCGCTGATAACGCACAGTTTGAATCTTATTACGGGGCATTGGACGATTTGATGCCTTTCGGAAAATACAAAGGAAAGCATCTGGCTGAAATCTATTATGTGGATCCTTCTTACATGCTCTGGCTGGCTAATAAGTTTGAACCTACCAACCCTCGGTACGAACGGGTGGTGGAGCTGGCCAAACGTTTTGCCGTAGTACATTTTGAACTGACCGTACGCAAGCCGCGCATTGCTTCGGTAAGCCATTTTGTGGGGGCGGTGGGAGAGACGTTGAAGGACTTGCAGGTCACGGTATTGAATGTACGGCTTCAGGTAGATACGTACAAACCCGATTTCTTTGTCGACCAGAATGTCCTGGTGGCCGACCGTGACGGTAATCGTTTTACCTTCCTGGTCAAAGCTCGCGCCCGTAGTCTGACACCGAATACCTTGAGTTGCCGCAGTCGTCAGATACAGCAGCAGGAGTTCCTGCATCTGCTTTCGGCCAAAGTCATGTCACAATATGAGTCGCATGGAGTGCGCTATACCCGTCTGGGTTATGTGAAACTGGCGTGACGAAAAGCCAGACGCACATATTCTTTCTGCCAGTCCTCCGGTTTGAGTACCTGCTGGTCGTAGGAAAGCAAGTCGATATCAAGCGGGATGCGTCCTTCCTTCTTGCTTTCCGGAGTTCGTCCGTTTGTCTGCTCAATTTGCTTCAGAATGCTTCGCACCTCCGTCATGGGCAGTGAGGTACGGAAGCGTGCGGCACGGTTCAGAAACGGTTGCGGGTTTTCCATTTTCTCCGGTACGGTTTCTACGATTCCTCCCCATTCAATATCCGGAAAGAGATGTTGCAGGGCCTCTTCCGCATTCTTCAGGTGCAGAAGGGCATCCAGGTTGGAACCCATGCAGAGTAGGCAGGTATGTGAGGTCACTGTATCACACATGAGCGGAATGATTTTTACGGAATACGAAATACAATCCTACTACGATAAAAGGAATGCTCAGAATCTGTCCCATGTCTATCGGGAGCGCATTCTCAAAGTCCACTTGTCTTTCTTTCAGGAACTCCACGAAGAAGCGGAAGGTGAAAATCAGGGTGATACACAAACCGAAATAGAAGCCTTTCCGTACGTTTTCTTTCTTCTTCCGGAAGATGACTATCATTACCAGGAAGAACAGGAAGTAGGCCAGTGCTTCGTAGAGCTGCGCCGGATGACGGGGCTGCATGTCCACCCGTTCGAAGATAAACGCCCAGGGCACGTCCGACGGCATACCGATGATTTCCGAGTTCATCAAGTTGGCCAGTCGGATAAATCCGGCAGCTACGGGAGCAGCCACTCCCATCATATCCAGAATATCGAGAAAATGAATCTTTGTTTTTCGGCAGAAAAGTACTAGTGCCAGAATCAGTCCCAGCGTACCTCCGTGGCTGGCCAGGCCGGCATATCCAGTAAATACCCATCCGCCCTGTGGTAGAAAATGTACCGGCAATATGATTTCCAGCGGATGATTCAGGAAATACTGCGGGTCATAGAACAGACAGTGTCCCAAGCGTGCCCCGGCAAAGATACCGATAAAGCTATAGGTAAACAGCGTCTGGAAAGTATCCAGCGGAAGTCCCTTTTGCTTGTACAAATGGTAGACTACCTGACTGCCGGTCAGAATGGCAATCATCCACAGCACGCTGTACCATCGGAGGGTAAAACCGCCGAGGTGGAATAATGCCGGGTCTGGGTTCCAGTGTATGTAAAGAAATTCCATCATTTTTCCTTCGTTTAAAGTCAGCGGCAAAGGTAGTGAAAGGTGAGAGGAGAGCCAAGCGAAAAACGTAGTTTTTCAGCCGGGCTTTCCCGAACCGCATCCTATCTTATCCAAAGGTTGTGAAAGGTTTTATTCTCGTTTCGTTTGTTTGTAAGCCTCCATTTCTTTCCGGCTACGGCTGGAAGTCACCAGATATACTCCACCGAAAATAAGTACCACGGCAATGATTTTGGTCGTGTTGAAGGAATCCATTCCCCAGCATACGGCTACGATACAGGCCACAAGCGGCTGGATATAGTTGTACATACCAGCTACCGTAGGACGGAGATTCTTTTGTCCCACCACAATCAGCATGTAACTGACGAAGGTAGCACCTACCACGATAAAGGTCAGACTGCCAATTTCCACCGTCTTCAGCCCGCCCCAGTCTGCGTTCATCAAATCGCTGGCAGAGAAGGGAATCGTGCAGATAAAAGAGTAGGTAAACATCCACTTCATGATGGTGATGAGCGAATATTTGTTGACAAAATCCTTGAAGCGTACAATGTAGAACGCATAGCAGAATTGTGCGAACAAGACCAGCAAATCGCCCCATATTGCCGTATGGCTGGCAGACGAGGCGGCCGGCTGGTTCTGGCTGCTTCCAAGGATGAGCAACAAGGCACCGCCCGCCCCACAGGCAATGCCCAGCACTTTCTTGCCGGTAATCGGTTCTTTCAGAATAAAAGCCGCCAGCAGCATGGCCCATAGCGGCATACTCGTGGTGATGATGGAAGCATCGGCCGGTGAACTCAGGCTCACGCCGAAGATGAAGCATCCCTGATTGAACACGATGGCAAAGAGAGAGGCAAAGAACAGCGTAATCAGGTCTTTATGGTTGACGTGCTCCGGCTTCTGAAAGAAAGAAGCAATCCAGAACAACACCATGGCTCCTCCAATGCGGAGGTCTGTAACCACCAGCGGAGTAACGGCTCCTCCGGCCATAAGTAATTTAGAGAGAGGAGACATCAGTCCCCACATTGTATTTGCTCCCAGCATGGAAGCATGTCCTTTCCAGCAAAATTTTTCCATATATTCTTCGATTGATGATTTTCAAAAAGCGCTGCAAAGTTAGAAAGGTCTGAAGGAGAAAAATTGTATTTTTGTGCTATAATCATGAAGAATACGACTATGTGGAAGGAAAATCTGTATCAGCAGGTGGAGATTCTCTTGAGAGAGCACGATGAGTTTCCGATAGGGGAACATCAGCATTCGTTCTTTGAGATGACATATATCCTGGAAGGAAGCGGTGACTTCTGTGCGCACACGATGGGGAGCGAGCGTGAATGGCATACCTATGAGGCGGGAGACCTTTTTCTGGTACCTCCCAACCGGATACATTTGTACACCATCCGTACGCATAGTCGCTATGTCTTTATCCGGTTTACGGAGAATTATGTACTTGACTGTATCGGCCGCTACATAGGGCATGCCCTCGAAATACAGTCAGGTTTCCGGATGGAACTTTCGTCGCCCGATAAGGAAGCCGTTCGTCAGCTGGTGGGACTGCTGGTCGGGGAGGTTTCACATAAGCGTTCATTGTCGGAGATGTTGTGGTCGAATTATGTGGACAGTCTTATCCTACTGGCTGCCAGGGGACTTCATTTGCCCGACACTGGGATTGCGCCGGAAGAAGATAAGGCACAGCATCTGCTGCTTTATATAGAACAGCATATTGACCAGCCGGAACAATTGCGCTTGAGCGTGCTGGCTGCGAAATTCCGTTTGTCACCTACCTACATAGGACGTTTTTTCAAACGTAATTTTGGGGAAGATTTCAGGCTCTATGTATCCAAGAGCCGTTTGAAGCGGGTAGAGGAACTGTTGATAGGCAGCCGTATGAGCGTCAAGGAGATAGCCAGTCGGATGGGGTATATAGACTCCTGCTATTTGAACAAGCTTTTCCGGCAGCATCATGGGGTAACTCCTATGCAGTATCGGAAGATTCATGCATCTGAAAAATAAATCATTTATCAACCTTTGTATTACTCCCAGAGTGTCGTAAATATTGCTTGTTTCAACTAAAAGGGCATAATACTTTCAAGCATCAGAAGATTGACTGGAAAACCTTTTGGAAACTTCTATGTTTTTCGTAGCGGAACTCTATGTTTTCTATCTGAGAACCCTACATCTCTGAAACGGAAAACGTAGGTTTTACGTTCGGGAGACGTAGAAAACTCTTATTCTTTTCTCGTTCCTGATTACCAGGCTTTCTTTTCTTTGACAGAAAAGTTATTTTAAAACTATATTCTTTAGTTGTTTTAACTATAAAAATTAGTTTTCAAACTAAATGTTTTAGTTATTTGCGGTAGCTAATTGAAACGGACCGCAACATCTGTTAATATAATATACTATATGAAAACATTGTTATTTTGTTTCTTGTTCTTCTTGTCGGGATTGCTGACAGCACAAACAATTGATAGTCCTGCATTCAAGGCCCGTAATGGGAGTATCCGTAATATTACCCGTATTGAACGTACATCCAAGTGTACTAAGGTTTATATTCATGTTATCTTTCGTCCGCACTGGTGGATTATGGAAGATGGTGACAGTTATCTGGAAGATGCTGCCACGGGCAAGCGTTACTCACAGATAGGTGCTGAGGGTATTGAATTGAAGAAGAAAATTTTCATGCCTGATTCAGGGTCAACTGATTTTGTTCTGTTGTTCGAACCACTTCCTGAAGAAGTTCAGACCATTCACCTCATTGCTCCTGATAGTAACGAAAGCAACACCTATGACATTTCGTTAGTTCCGGCCAAGAAGAAAGACCAGTCTCTCCTGAAAGCGGTAGAAGGAAATTGGTTTGCCGACAATACACAAGGCCACTGGGTGTATGGTATTCATGATTCTATCGTTATCATGGATAACCGTTTGTACGACTTGACTGAATGTCGAAAGAAAGGAAAGCGGTTGATACTGAATGCGCTGGGCCGTAGCGATGGCTCCGCTGTCACGTTGCAGTTGACGCCTCGTAAAGATGGCTCCTGCCTTATCGCTCTCGACCATGGGGAGGCGCAGCGTTATGTCCGTACTCGTCCGGAAATACCCGCTGTGGAAGCCGATAATGGCTATGGTACGGATTTCTTTCGTAATGACAGCGTTTGTTTGCAAGGTTATCTGGACGGTTATGACATGCGACTGGGTTTTGATAGTGGCATCCTCTACTTGGCTAATGAAATCATTGGTAAAGATTATCCCACGGTAGTTCCCATTAACTCCGACGGTAGTTTTCAGTGCAAGTTTGTTCTGTCGCATCCAGTCTGCCAGAATCTGACGATAAACAATGCCTGGATTCCTTTCTACGCCGAACCGGGAGATACAATCACTCTTTATCTTGATTGGGAGGACCTTATGGCCCGCAGTCGGGCGCGTGACCATAACTATCCACTTGTTCACACTGCCTACATGGGGAAGAATGTGGGTTTGTCATACCTTGCCATGATGCTGGGCGGGCACTTCAATTATTCCTATGACAAACTGGCTCAGGCGCAGAAAACACTGACGCCGGCCCAATTTCAAGAGCAACTGACGCCTGTTGTCACTCAATGGCAGCAGCAGGCCGACTCGCTCAGTTGTCTCTATGCTCCCTCACAGAAAGCAGTTTCATTGATACATAACCAGGTGAATTTGCAGGCGGGATATACGTATCTGGAGTTCCAGTTAGCCCGCAACTACTATGCTCAGAAAGATAGCACCAATCAGGTTCTGAAAGTGCAGCCTGATGCCTCCTATTATAAGTTCCTGAAGGAAATGCCCTTGAACGAGCAGTCTGCACTGGTTAATGCCAATGTGAAATCTTTCATCAATCGGTTTGAATTCATGGACCCGCTCACACCTGCTTACAGAATTCAGATAGAATTACAGAACGATGAAGAATTCAAAGCGTTGTCTGAAGATAAAAAGAAGTTACGCTTGCAACTCAAAATGAGTGAGGTAAAGGATAGTATCGTCAACAGTTTGTGTGGTGCTTCTTCGTCTTTGTTTTGGCAGATAGCCTGTGTGCGTAACTTGCGTTATGTCTTGTCTGAAGTGCTGAAGCAGCCCCAGAATGCTGAAATATTTGTCAGTCAACTGGAAAAGACCATAAGTCACCCTTATCTGCAAGCTACGGTCCGTGAGATGCAGAAAACGTTATATCCTGTAACGAAGCAAACTTCGTATAAGTTGCCTGAAGTAAAAGCTACCGACATCTTCCGCCGTATCATCGCACCCTATGCGGGCAAGGTACTGTTTGTGGATTTCTGGGCTACTACTTGTGCTCCCTGTCGGCAGGGTATACAAGCCACGGCAAAGTTGCGCGAGCAATATCGCAATCATCCCGGATTTCAGTTTGTTTACATCACGAGCGAAGCAGAATCTCCTGAGAAAGCTTATGCGGAATATGTAGAAAAGCATTTGAAAGGTGAAGCTTGTTTCCGTCTCACGGATACGGAATACAAGTATATGCGAGAGCTCTTCCAGTTTAACGGTATCCCTCATTATGTGGTGGTAGAGAAAGACGGGAGTATTTCAACGGGGCAGGTTGGAACTTATAATCTGGCAGACTTTCTGAAGACGCGTTTTGGGGACTCACATTAAGAAATTCCGCTAATAACACGGTATAGAAGAGTGGGTTTTTCCAGGGCGGTTGCAGAATCCTCTTATAAGAAAAGCCCGTACAAGTTCTTGAACTTTCACAGAACTTGTACGGGCTTCTTTTATGCTGTCAGAGAAATGTGGTAATCAGTTCTTAACCGTTCTTTCTCCCTGTTTTTTTGCTTGGTTTCCCCCTTTCTTTTTCCATCCGCCTTTTTTGTTGCGGGAGAAATTCTTCACCTGTTTGCCTCCTTCTTTTCTGGAGGTGCGGGGAGCATATACCGGACCTTCGCCCAGTTCTTCAGGCACGGGGAGTTTGTAAATATCTTTTCCTAAGAATGTTTCGATTTGCTTGAAACGGGTCTGCTCGGTTTCACTTACAAAAGTGATGGCACATCCGTCGTTATTGGCACGGGCTGTACGTCCGATGCGGTGTACGTAGTCCTCGCTGTCATGCGGCACGTCGTAGTTGATGACCAGGCGGATGTCGTCGATGTCGATACCACGGGCCACGATGTCGGTAGCTACCAGGATGTCGATGCGGCGGTTGCGGAACTCGTGCATGATTTCCTCACGCTGGCTCTGCTCCAGGTCAGAGTGCATTTCGCCTACGTTCAGCTTCATGCGCTTCAGGGCCTTGGTTACTTCTTTTACCTTCAGCTTGGAAGAGGCAAAGATGATAACACGCTCCGGTTGCTGGGACTGGAACAGCGACTGGATGATGCCCAGTTTCTGTGCCTCGTAGCAGATGTAAGCGGCCTGAATGATTTTTTCCGCCGGCTTGGATACGGCCAGTTTCACTTCCACCGGGTCGTGAAGAATGGTCTTGGCCAGTTGCTGGATTTTGGTCGGCATAGTGGCAGAGAACATGATGGTCTGCCGTTCTTTCGGAAGATATTTGACAATCTGCATGATGTCGTCCGAGAATCCCATATCGAGCATGCGGTCTGCTTCGTCGAGGATGAAGAAGGATACTTTCGACAGGTCCACATAACCTAAGCTTAAGTGGCTGATCAGACGTCCCGGAGTAGCGATTACCACATCCGCTCCCAAAGTCAGTCCTTTCTTTTCCTGCTCAAAACGGATACCGTCGTTTCCTCCGTACACTGCTACGCTTGACACCGGCATGAAATAGGAGAAACCCTCCATCTGCTGGTCAATCTGCATGGCCAGCTCACGGGTGGGCGACATGATGATGCAATTGATGGCATCCTCCGGATAACCTCCCTTGCTCAACTGGTTCAACACCGGAAGCAGGTAGGCCGCCGTTTTTCCCGTACCTGTCTGGGCCACGCCAATCAGGTCTTTTCCTTCCAGGATGACAGGGATGGTGTGTTCCTGCACGGGCGTACATTCCTGGAAATTCATTGCGTCCAAGGCATCGAGGACGCTATCTTCTAAGTTCAGTTCCGAAAACTTCATATAGTAATGTTATCTTGTCATTATAATTTGCCGCGCTCGTCCAGATAGGAATCCTTGAATCCTAAGAAATACAACACGCCATCCAGTCCGATGGTATTGATGGCCTGTTGCGCATTGGCCACCACCTTCGGTTTGGCATGAAAGGCGATTCCCAGTCCTGCCGTAGAAAGCATGGGCAGGTCGTTGGCTCCATCGCCCACGGCAATCGTCTGTGCGATGTCCACGTTTTCTACCTGTGCCAGCAGACGAAGCAGTTCAGCCTTTCGTTTTCCGTCTACGATGTCACCTAAATAGCGGCCGGTCAGCTTGCCGTCCACGATTTCCAGCTGGTTGGCGTACACATAGTCAATGCCGAATTTCTCTTTCAGGTAGTTGCCGAAATAGGTGAAACCTCCCGACAGAATGGCAATCTTGTATCCGTAGCGCTTGAGGACGAACATCAGGCGTTCCACCCCTTCGGTAATCGGGAGATGTTCGGCAATGTCGCGCATCACGCTCTCATCCAATCCCTTGAGCAGGGCCACACGTTCCTTGAAACTTTCGCAGAAGTCGATTTCGCCGCGCATGGCTCTTTCTGTGATGGCTTTCACCTGGTCGCCCACACCGGCCCGTATGGCCAGTTCGTCGATGACCTCTGTTTCAATAAGCGTGGAATCCATATCAAAGCAAATCAGACGGCGCATACGGCGGTACATATTGTCTTGCTGGAACGAGAAGTCCATGCCCAGTGAAGCACTGAGCTGCATGAGCTGGCTTTGTAACTCTTCACGGTCTTTGGGAGTACCCCTCACCGAAAATTCGATGCAGGCTCTCACGTTTGCCTTTTTCTCGTCCAGGGGAATACGTCCGGTCAGACGCCGGATACCGTCGATGTTCAGTTGTTGCTCTGCTAAAAGCTTGGTAGCACCGGCAATCTGTTGTGCCGTAAGTTTTCTGCCCAATAGCGTCAGAATGTAGCGGTTCTTTCCTTGCAGGTTGACCCACGTTTCATACTCTTCGTCGCTGATAGGATAGAAGCGGATATTGATACCCAAGTCAGAAGCCTTGAAAAGCAATTCCTTCATGATATTTCCGGAATCCTGGTCGGAACATTTGAAAAGAATACCCAGTGACAAGGTGCTATGAATGTCAGCTTGTCCGATGTCCATAATGTCTACCTGATATTTAGACAAGATGGCAGTTACCGATGCGGTCAGTCCCGGTCGGTCCACTCCGCTGATGCGGATTAATATCAATTCGGTTTTGTTTCCCATGGTTGTTTGCTTGCGTGTTTCTGGGCAAAAGTACAAATTATCTTCTATCCACGGGCATAAAAAGCACAAAAAAAGCCATTCCTGCATACCTGCAAGAATGGCTTTCCTTATTTTACAGGGGAAAATCAGATCATTTCCACACTTCGTTTTACAAAGTTGGTCAGGGCTTCACCCTTCAGCATGTTGTTTTGCAACAAGGCCAGGTCGATAAGCTGGTGAACCACTTTGTTGCCGGCGGCATAACCGTTCAGAATGTTTTCCTTTTCAGTCTTTTGAGCTTCAATCTTCTTTTCTACATCGTTCAGTTCGTCTTTTTCGGCAGTCGGGATTTCTTCATCCTTCTTTCCTTCCTGCGCTTTCTGGAGCTCGTTACGACGGAGTGTCAGCATGGCGATTTCAGACTCTACCGGTACGAGTTTTTCCGCACAAGCCGTTTCGGCATCGCTCAATACCTGCTTAATCAGGCGGTGGTCGCTATTCAATACCAGATTGAACATGTCGGGCATTTCACCATAGAAACTCATACCCGGCTGGATGCTGGCCATGTCTTTCATACGGCGCATGTATTCGGCCTGTGTGATGACAATCGGCGCATTGTTTTCGCCCAGTGCGTGTGCTTCTACGTGGAATTCCGTTTTCTTTACCTTCGGCATCTGTCCCTTGAACAGAGAACTGAGCACTTCCTGCTTGTCGTGAGGAAGTTCTTCGCCCTTTTGGTCTTCTTTCACAATCAGGCGGTCTACGATGTCGCTATCCACACGGGTGAAGTGACTCTTTTCGAACTTCTGTTCCAGCATGTTGATCATCGGTACGTCCAGCTGGCCGTCCATGAGCAATACGTTGTAGCCTTTGTTCTTGGCAGCATCGATGTAAGTGTACTGTTCGTCCAGGTTGTTGGCATAGAGGTAAATCAGGCTGCCGTTCTTGTCGGTCTGATTATCCTTAATCAATGTCTGGTATTCTTCGAAGGTGTAATACTTGTTATCTGTATCCTTGAACAAAGCAAACTTGGAAGCCTTTTCATAGAAATCTTCCTGAGTCAGCATACCATAGTTGATGAAAATCTTCAGGTCGTCCCATTTCTCTTCAAATTCCTTACGGTCGTTCTTGAAGATAGATTGCAAGCGGTCGGATACCTTCTTCGTGATGTAAGTAGAAATCTTCTTCACGTTCGAATCGCTCTGCAAGTAAGAACGAGAAACGTTCAACGGAATGTCCGGAGAATCGATGACACCGTGAAGCAGGGTCAGGAAGTCGGGCACGATACCTTCTACTGAGTCGGTCACATATACCTGGTTGCAATACAACTGAATCTTGTTACGCTGCAAATCGATGTTGCTCTTGATTTTCGGGAAGTAGAGCACACCGGTCAGGTTGAACGGATAGTCTACATTCAGGTGAATCCAGAACAACGGTTCGTCGGCCATCGGATACAGGTCGCGGTAGAATTTCTTGTAATCCTCTTCCTTCAAGTCCGACGGTTTCTTGGTCCAGATAGGACAAGTGTCGTTAATCAGGTTGTCTTCTTCTGTTTCTACCTGCTTGCCGTCTTTCCATTCTTTCTTTTTGCCAAAGGCTACCGGTACGGCCAGGAAGTGACAATACTTGGTGAGCAGGCCCTGCAAGCGAGATTCTTCCAGGAATTCCTTGCAATCTTCATCCACGTGCAGGATGATGTCGGTTCCACGGTCGCTACGTTCTGTTTCTTCAAGGGTAAACTCAGGACTTCCATCACAGCTCCATTTCACGGCCTTGGCACCTTCCTTATAAGAAAGAGTTACGATGTCTACTGTCTTAGCTACCATGAAGGCTGAGTAGAATCCCAGACCGAAGTGACCGATGATGGCATTGGCATCGTCCTTGTATTTTTCCAGGAAGTCATTAGCTCCTGAGAAGGCAATCTGGTTGATGTACTTGTCGATTTCTTCGGCCGTCATACCCAGACCACGGTCGCTGATAGTGATGGTACCGTTTTCCTTGTCCACCTTTACACGTACCGTCAAATCGCCCAGTTCACCTTTAAAATCGCCCGTAGCGGCCAGAGTCTTCAATTTCTGAGTTGCATCCACCGCATTGGAAACCAGTTCACGGAGGAAAATTTCATGGTCGCTATACAAGAACTTCTTTATGATGGGGAATATGTTTTCTGTTGTAACCCCGATATTACCTTTTTGCATATCTCTTTGTTTTTTATGATTGTTCGAATAAAATTTTTTCCAGTTCTTACACAAAAAAAATGCCAGATACGTTTGTACCTGACATTTTGTCTGTATGCCGAAATTCTGTCAGAATTCCGTTAAGCTTTTTCTACTTTCATTTCCACTCCGTCGCCTTGGGCGTTCATGTACACATGCAAGGTATCGCCCGTCTGCGGTTCTTCGTTGATAATCAGCTCTGCCAGTCCGTCTTCCAGATGGTTCTGGATAGAACGTTTCAACGGGCGGGCACCGAACTGTACGTCGTAGCCCTTTTCTGCCACGAAACGCTTAGCCTCCTGGTCGAGCAGAAGATGGTAGCCACAACCTTCGATACGCTTGTAGAGTCCCGCCAGCTCGATGTCAATGATTTTCTCCAGTGACGCGATGTCCAGCTGGTCGAAGGTCACGATTTCATCCAGACGGTTGATGAATTCGGGAGCGAATGATTTGTTCAAGGCCTTGCGGATCACGCTGTTGGCATGCTCTTTTTCGTTTTCTCCAGTCTGTGCTGTGAAGCCGATGCCTTTGCCGAATTCCTTCAACTGGCGCGTACCAATGTTGGACGTCATGATGATAATGGTATTCTTGAAATCCACGGTCCGTCCCAGGCTATCCGTCAACCGGCCTTCGTCCATCACCTGCAACAACATGTTGAACACGTCGGAGTGAGCCTTCTCGATTTCATCCAGCAACACGATAGAGTAGGGATGACGGCGCACCTTCTCTGTCAGTTGTCCGCCTTCTTCGTAGCCCACGTATCCCGGAGGAGCTCCGACCAGACGTGACACGGTGAATTTCTCCATGTATTCGCTCATGTCGATACGGATAATGGCATCGGTAGTGCCGAACATGTTCTTGGCCAGCTCTTTTGCCAGGTGCGTCTTTCCTACACCCGTCGGTCCTAAGAAAAGGAACGTACCGATAGGCTTGTTCGGGTCCTTCAGTCCCACACGGCTCCGCTGGATACTTCTTACCAGTGTCTCTACCGCTTTGTCTTGTCCGATGACCTTCGAAAGTAATGCCTGCTTCATGCCTTTCAACCGTACACCTTCCGCTTGCGCCATGCGTTGTACGGGCACACCCGAAATCATGGAAACCACTTCCTCTATCTGTGGCGCGTCTACAGTTTCCCGGTTGTCTTTCAACTTCTCTTTCCATTCATTTTTCAGGCGTTCCAATTGTTCCGTATATTGGTTCTCACGGTCACGGAAGCTGGCGGCCAGCTCGAAGTTCTGCAAGCGAATGGCCTCATTCTTATGTTGTTGTGCTTCCTCAATCAGTCGTTCCTGCTCCTCAATTTCCCGAGGTACGGAGATGTGGGTGAGGTGGATGCGAGAACCCGCTTCGTCCATGGCATCGATGGCCTTGTCGGGGAAATAGCGGTCGGTCACATAACGGTCGGTCAGGCGTACGCAAGCCTCCAGCGCCTTGTCCGTGTAAGTTACGTTATGATGCTCCTCGTATTTATCCTTGATGTTCCGGAGAATCTGCAAAGTCTCTTCCGGTGAGGTCGGTTCCACCAGCACCTTTTGGAAGCGGCGTTCCAGTGCCCCGTCTTTTTCGATGTTCTTGCGGTACTCATCGAGGGTGGTGGCTCCGATGCATTGGATTTCTCCACGTGCCAGTGCCGGCTTCAACATGTTGGCCGCATCCATGGAACCAGCTGCCGAGCCGGCTCCCACGATGGTATGTATCTCATCAATGAACAGAATGACATCAGGATGTTTCTTTACTTCTGTCAGAATGGCACGAATGCGTTCTTCAAATTGCCCTCGATATTTGGTTCCGGCCACTACAGCCGTCATGTCGAGCGAAACGATGCGCTTGCCGAACAAGGCACGCGAAACCCGTTTTTCCACGATGCGGAGTGCCAGACCTTCGGCGATGGCCGATTTTCCCACGCCCGGTTCACCAATCAGAATCGGGTTGTTCTTCTTGCGGCGGCTCAGAATCTGTGCGATACGCTCAATTTCCTTCTCACGGCCTACCACGGGGTCGAGTTTTCCACTTTCGGCCGCCTTGGTCAGGTCGATGCCGTAATTATCGAGGTAGGGGGTGCCTCCCTCTGCTTGTTTCTGTTCGGTTTGAGTGGTCTGGCGGTTAGCGGAAGAGCCGAAGCCATCGTTGCTCTTGTCTGCGTTTCCGCGGCGTCCGATGCCTTCCTCTTCTTCGTCGTCATTGAAATCCAGTCCGTCAAAAGGAGCTTCCTCCTGCTTCAGACGGTCTATTATCTTTTCGTAAGTTACGTCGTTCTTATCCAATATCTTATATGCGTTATTCTGGTTGTCTCTCATAATGGCTAATAAAATATGAGGGGTGTCTACTTTCTCGTTATTCATCAGCTTGGCTTCCAGTTTGCTTAGTGTCAGTATCTTGGATGCTTCCTCGCTGAATGTGATGTCTTGTGAATAGTTTTCCTGTATGGATTTCTCCCGTAATTGTATTTCCAGTTCGTTCTTGATACCTTTCAAGTCCAGGTAGAACGATTTCAATATTTCGGCGGCTTTACACTCTCCATCGCGCAAGATGCCCAATAGCAGATGTTCCGGTTCGATATGGTCGTTCTGAAGGCGGTTGGCCTCCTCTTTCCCGTAAACGACGATGTCGGACACTTGTTGTGTAAATTCGTTGCTCATCAAATTCATATCTTCTCCAATCGTTTATATTCAAAATAGGCTTGCAAATATACATTATTATAAAGACTCTTCATCAAGTCTTTCTTTCTATTTAACAAAATGCGTGCCACATTTCCTATAAGTGTCTCCAAATGCAGTCTTATACGTATTTTTTGGTGGAAAAGTTTTTGTATATCCGCTAAAAGTCGTACTTTAGCATGGTTTTTCACAAGCCTTGAAAGGAAGTATAATTAATAATGTATTAAATGCAAGAACAAGACAGAATTATAAAAATCAACATCGAAGAGGAAATGAAGTCGTCGTACATTGATTACTCTATGTCTGTAATCGTGGCACGCGCCCTCCCTGATGTAAGAGACGGATTCAAGCCCGTTCACCGCCGTATTCTTTACGGAATGATGGAACTGGGAAACACATCCGACAAACCGTATAAAAAAGCAGCCAGAATCGTAGGTGAAGTATTGGGTAAGTATCACCCTCACGGCGACTCGTCTGTATATGGTGCCCTGGTGCGTATGGCACAGGACTGGGCGATGCGTTATCCGCTGGTCGACGGTCAGGGTAACTTCGGTTCTATCGACGGAGATAGTGCCGCTGCCATGCGATATACGGAGGCTCGTCTGAAGAAGATTGGTGAGGAGATGATGCAGGACCTTTACAAGGAGACCGTAGACTTTACCAACAACTTTGACGATACGTTGCAGGAACCTACCGTTATGCCGACCCGCATCCCGAACCTGCTGGTGAACGGTGCTTCGGGTATCGCCGTAGGTATGGCTACCAATATGCCGACACACAACCTGCGTGAAGTCATTGACGCTTGCGTGGCATACATCGATAACAATGAAATCGACGTAGACGGCTTGATGCAGTACATTAAGGCGCCTGACTTCCCGACCGGAGGATATATTTATGGTATCAGCGGTGTGCGCGATGCCTACGAAACCGGACGTGGACGTGTGGTAATGCGTGCCAAGGCCGAAATCGAATCGCATCCTACACACGACAAGATTGTTGTGACTGAGATTCCGTACGGTGTGAACAAGGCTGAGTTGATCAAGAGCATTGCTGATTTGTCAAACGATAAGAAAATCGAAGGCATTTCAAATGTGAACGACGAAACCGACCGCGAAGGTATGCGTATCGTCATCGACATCAAGCGTGACGCCAACGCCAGCGTAGTGCTCAACAAGCTTTACAAGATGACCATGCTTCAGACTTCTTTCGGTGTGAACAACGTGGCCCTGGTTCATGGCCGTCCGCGTCTGCTCAACCTGAAGGAACTGATCAAATATTTCGTGGAACACCGTCACGAAGTGGTAATCCGTCGTACACGTTACGACTTGCGCAAGGCCAAGGAACGTGCGCATATCCTGGAAGGATTGATTATCGCTTCAGACAATATTGACGAGGTAATCCGCATTATCCGTGCTGCTAAGACTCCGAACGAAGCTATCACGAACCTGATGGCCCGCTTCAACCTGAGCGAAATCCAGGCACGTGCTATCGTAGAAATGCGCTTGCGTCAGCTCACCGGCCTGATGCAGGATCAGCTCCATGCCGAATACGAAGACCTGATGAAGCAAATCGCTTATTTCGAAGAAATTCTGAGTAACGAGGAACTCTGCAAGAAGGTCATCAAGGACGAGCTGCTTGAAGTGAAAGAAAAATACGGCGACAACCGTCGTTCGGAAATCGTATATGCTTCGGAAGAGTTCAATCCGGAAGATTTCTATGCCGATGACGAAATGGTCATCACCATCTCGCACATGGGATACATCAAGCGTACACCGCTTTCTGAGTTCCGTGCGCAGAACCGTGGCGGCGTAGGCTCGAAGGGAAGTGAAACCCGTAACGAAGACTTCATTGAACATATCTATCCGGCTACTATGCACAATACGCTTCTGTTCTTCACGCAGAAGGGTAAGTGCTACTGGCTCAAAGTATATGAAATTCCGGAAGGCAACAAGACTTCGAAGGGACGTGCCATCCAGAACCTGCTGAACATTGAGGCAGACGATGTGGTAACGGCTTACTTGCGTGTGAAGAACCTGAACGACACGGAATTCATCAATAGTCACTATGTACTTTTCTGTACGAAGAACGGTGTCATCAAGAAAACGTTGCTCGAACAGTATTCTCGTCCGCGTCAGAATGGTGTGAACGCCATCACTATCCGCGAAGATGACCGTGTGATTGAAGTACGTATGACTAACGGAAACAATGAAATCGTGATTGCCAACCGTAACGGTCGTGCCATCCGTTTCCATGAAAGCGCGGTACGCGAAATGGGACGTACGGCTACCGGTGTACGCGGTATCACACTCGATGAAGACGGTCAGGATGAAGTAATCGGAATGATTTGTATCAAAGACCCTGAAACGGAAACCATTATGGTGGTGTCTGAAAATGGTTACGGCAAGCGTTCGGATATTGAAGACTACCGTAAGACTAACCGTGGCGGAAAGGGTGTGAAGACACTGAACATTACGGATAAGACCGGAAGCCTGGTAGCTATCAAGTCTGTAACCGATGAAAACGACCTGATGATTATCAACAAGTCGGGTATCACTATCCGTTTGAAGGTAGCTGATGTGCGCATCATGGGACGTGCTACACAGGGTGTGCGCCTGATTGACCTTGAAAAGCGTAACGACCAGATTGGTTCCGTATGTAAGGTAGCTTCTGAAAACGAAGAAGAAGTTCAGCAAGAAGAAGAAACTCCGGCAACGGATATCCAGCCCGCCGACGGAGAAACCATTCAGCCCGCTACGGACGAACCGAATGAATAATCCGGACAAAAACTAACTTGAATATTTGTATTACTAAATTTAAACCTTATGAAAAAAGTATTATTCTCAGCCGCTTTGTTCTTTACCGCATGCGCTGTTTCTGCTCAGGAAAGCGTGGTAAAGGAAGCTAAATCTGCCAAGAGCGATCCCGTGAAGGCAGCACAAATCATCGAACCTGCTTTGACAGATCCTTCTACTGCCAATGATCCTGAAACATGGAAGCTGGCTGGTGATTTCCAGAAGTCTATCTATGACGATGAAAACATGAAATTGTATTTGCCGGGTGGTCAGGCTGATACCGCTAAATTGTATAACAGCTTGGCTAAAATGTTCGAATATTACACAAAATGTGACGAAGTAGAACAGGCTAAGGTAAAGAGCGGTGAACTGAAAAAACCGAAACTGAGAAAGAAACTGGCTAAGGCTCTGGTTACTGTACGTCCTCAGTTGACTAACGCCGGTTCTGACGCTTACAATGCAGGTAACTATGCCAACGCATTGAAATTCTTCGGTCTGTATGTAGACGCTCCGCAGAACCCGTTGTTCGCTGACGAAGATGCTGTGAAGAACGACACGCTGACTCCGTTGATTGCCAACTATGCTGCTCTTGCCGCTAATTCATTGAAAGATAATGCAGCCGTAATTAAATACGCTACTATCGGTAAGGAACACAAAGAAGAAGGTTACCGTTCACTGATGTGCTTGGCAGAAGCTTACGGAAAAGGTGAAACTCCTGACTCAGCAAAATGGTTGACTACTATCCAGGAAGGTGTAGAAAAATTCCCGTCACAGGAATACTTCATCGGTAACCTGATGGACTATTACATTCAGAAAGGTAAGATTGACGAAGGTCTGGCTCAGATGGATGCCGTATTGGCTAAGAATTCTACTCCGTACTTCATGTACGTGAAGGGTGTGCTTCAGTATGAAAAGAAAGACTACGAAGGTGCCATCGCTACATTCAACCAGATTATTGCAGAAGGTAAGGATTTCGTAGCTGAAGCTTATTCTAAGATTGGTGACTGCTCATTCTTCCCGGCTCAGGAAATCGTAGAAGAAAACTCTAAGCTTTCTATGGACGATCCGAAGTATGCAGCTAACGAAGCTAAGATTAAGGAACTGTACGAAAAAGCACTTCCTTTCTATGAAAAAGCAAAAGAAGCTAAACCAGACAACCGTCAGTTGTGGGGTCAGTACTTGCTGAACATCTACTGGAAGCTTGACAAGGAAAAATACAACGCTCTTGAAAAAGAACTGGGTTACTAATATATAATAAGGTGTACAGACTGCCCGTCTGAGACGAGTGGTTTGTAGACTTTTGATACCCTGAAAAGACTCCTTTGTGTTTTGGATGAAACGCCTTGACGTTTTGCTCAAAACGCAAAGGAGTTTTTCTTTAAACGCCTTTGCGTTTGTTTTCAAATGCACTTGTGTTTTTGAGGATAGATTTTGGGCTTTAGAAATGTGCCGAAAATTATAATAGATTGAGAAAATCATATCTCTTAATCCGTTGAATAATAGGATGAAAGAAACGGGATTAGCTTTTTATTCGTATCTTTGCGATATATTCGATTTTTCCCATTAGGGATAGAGTTCATTTATTACGTGCATGGAACTCTACTAGAAAGAGAATTTCTGTATCGCTAAAACTAAAAATAAGATGACAGCAGAACCTACGACCTCATGCCATAACCCCATGAAAGTCATATTCAATTACCAGAATGTGTTCTTCAGCTTTTTCTATGATGATGCCGATGCGTGCGTGCACCGTTCCAGAGAATACGCCATGAACTATGTCTTGTCGGGCGAGATGGTGCTCGACGATGGGCACCGACAGATACACGTGGGAAAAGGAGAGTGCGTGTTCATTCCGCGCGACCATCGTGTGACCATGTACAAGAAAGCCTCGGGCGGGGAGCAGTATTGCGGGATTTATATGTGCTTTACCCGTTCTTTCCTTCGGGAAATGTACGGAAAGTATGCCCGCCACACGGACAAGGCAGAGCCTGTGGAGAGGTTCGTGCCCGGCGTGATGAAACTTCCTCCTTCGGCTGAGATTGAGAGCCTGTTTGCTTCAATGACTCCTTACTTCAATCCGGAAGTGAAACCGCAGGATGACGTGATGCAACTGAAGTTGCAGGAAGGATTGTTGGCCCTGCTTCATACTGACAAGCGCTTCATGACCGCGTTGTTCGACTTCAGTACACCGTGGAAGATGGACATTCTTGACTTCATGAACGAGAACTACATGTACGAGTTCACCTTAGAGGAGCTGGCGCATTACACGGGACGTAGCCTGGCCACCTTCAAGCGTGACTTCAAGAAGGTGAGCGAGCTGACACCCGAGAAATGGCTGATTCGCAAGCGCCTGGAAGTGGCCTATCACCTGCTGAAGGAAGAACGGCGGAAGGTGGTCGACGTCTATGCGGAGGTGGGCTTCAAGAACCCCTCGCACTTCTCTACGGCCTTCAAGAAACGCTACGGCATCCCGCCCACGGCATTGGGTGCCCCTTCGTGCATTTGAACTTTTCAGAAACGATATTTGAGCCTCACGGAAATGTCTCTGTGGGGCTTTTGTGTTATTTTTGCCTTCGTAGAATAATAGAGTGATAACTATATGGAAATATTGTGGAAGACGTTGTGCGCGGCATCGGCGGTCTGGCTTCTGACTACGGGTAGCCTGCTTGCCACAACGGACGGTTTAAAATCGGAGATGAAGATGGAAAAGAGTTTGAATTTGACACATGAATGGGACAAGGTGTTCCCGTTGAGCAACAAGGTGAACCACCGGAAAGTGACTTTTACCAACCGCTATGGCATTACGCTGGCGGCCGACATGTACGTGCCCAAGCAGGCCGAGGGAAAACTTCCGGCCATTGCCGTGAGCGGACCTTTCGGAGCGGTGAAGGAACAATCGTCGGGCCTGTATGCCATGACACTGGCCGAACGCGGATTTCTGACCATTGCCTTCGACCCTTCGTACACCGGTGAGAGTGGGGGTGAACCCCGTTATGTGGCGTCTCCGGACATCAATACGGAGGACTTCTGTGCGGCGGTGGACTTCCTTTCTACCTGCGCGCAGGTGGATGCCGACTGTATCGGGATACTGGGCATCTGCGGATGGGGAGGCATGGCACTGAATGCGGCGGCCATCGACACGCGCATCAAGGCTACCGTCACCGCAACGATGTACGACATGAGTCGGGTGAATGCCAACGGTTATTTCGATGCCATGGATGCCGATGCGCGCTATGAGCTTCGCAAGCAGCTCAACGCCCAGCGTACGGAAGACTACCGCAAGGGCACGTATGCGCTGGCCGGTGGGGTGGTAGACCCGCTTCCCGACGATGCTCCCCAGTTTGTGAAAGACTATTACGGATATTACAAGACCCCGCGCGGTTA
Organism: Phocaeicola plebeius DSM 17135; assembly: GCF_000187895.1. Lineage (GTDB taxonomy): Bacteria > Bacteroidota > Bacteroidia > Bacteroidales > Bacteroidaceae > Phocaeicola > Phocaeicola plebeius. The sequence goes on from NZ_DS990119.1 coordinate 53,890, forward strand.
TCACAAGCGTTCGCTGAACTCCAACAACGGGTGGAACAAGACTTCTTCCTTGTCGTTCATGAACATGCCCATCCTGTCGTATAGCGATGAGATACGTAGTGCCGTGCTCATGATTCACGGAGAGAAAGCTCATTCGCGCTACTTCAGTGAAGATGCCTTCAAGAAGCTGAAGGGTGACAACAAGGAGTTGCTGATTATTCCGGGAGCCAACCACGTTGACCTGTACGACCAGCTGGATGTGATTCCTTTTGACAAGATTACGCACTTCTTCCAGACGTACCTGAAATGATGTGTCATGTGTACAGAGACGGGAGAGCCCGGTTGCCGAAACAATCAGCAGCCGGGCTTTTTCTGTATCTGTCTGAGGTAGTCGGTCGGGGTATATCCGCAGAACTTCTTGAACATACGGCTCAGGTGCTGGGGGTATTCAAAGCCTAATTCGTAGGCCACTTGTGAGATGTTTGCCCCGCTGGCGAGTTCGTTTTTTACTCGCTGGATGAGGTCCTGGCGGATGTAGTTGCTGGCCGTGTCTCCGGTCATCTTCTTGATAAGGTCGCCGAAATAGTTGGCCGACATGCATAGCTTGTCGGCACAGTATTGCACGGTGGGCATGCCCGAGGTAAGCTGGATTTTCTCTTCGTAGTAATCGCGCAGCAGCTGGTCGAACTTCATGAGCATGTCCGAATTGACCAGCTTGCGGGTGATGAACTGGCGGTTGTAGAAACGCTGGCAGAAGTTCAGCATCAGTTCGATGTAGCCCACGAGGATGGCATCCTGAAGCGCATCGTGCTTTTTCTGTAGCTCATCTTTTATCTGGCGCATCAGCGACACGAGGATGTCGTGCTCCTCGTCGGTCATGTGCAGGGCTTCGTTCACGCGGTAGTCAAAAAATGAATACTCCCTGATGTGCTTCTCCAGTGCCGTGCCCTGCAACAAATCGGGATGGAAGAGCAAGGCCCATCCCGTCAGGTTGACCAGTTCGCCGTTGTCTTCCTTTCCTCCTATCTGTCCGGGAGCCACACAAATGACGGTTCCTTCCTTGTAGTCGTATTTTCCGCAACCGTAGGCCAGGTCGATGTTCGCCTCGTCGTGAAAGAAGATGCCATACACGCTATAGTTGTTCAGGCAATGGCGCACGGGAGACACTTCTGCATAGTCGATGACGCTGACCAGCGGATGCGTGTCCGTGTGTCCCACCCACTGGCTATAGTCGCCTACATTCCTTATTTTCAAAATCTTGCTCATAACCATTCTTTTGTTTTCGTCGGGATGTCCCTTCACAAAAATACATTATCTCAGCCAATTGGCCGCATGTGAGCAGGTAAAATCCGTAAAAACGGTACGACCTTCCGTGGTATTGTTACGGCCTTCTGCCCGTGTCGGGGTAATTTTGCCGTATCAAGAAAACAAGAAAGATGGATAAAGCAATGGACATTCCCGCCAATTTATACGAGGATGAAGTGGTTTGCTTCATGGCAGACCGTTATCACACGACTACGGAAAGAGTGATGCAGTGCTTTTTAGTGCAGGAAGCCGAGGTTCCCGCGCCTGAAAAGGAAAGCTTCCCTTTCCGCCTCACGGATAACGAAATGGAAATATTACGAGAGTTGTTGAGCCGTAGTGGCTCGTAAAAAAAATCAGATTATGGATAGAAGAGATTTTTTGAAGATGTCGTCTGTAGCCGCCTTCTCCGCGGTATGTGCGTGGACTGGTGTATCGAAGGTTTTCTCCCAGTCATCGGATGGTAAGGAGCAGTCTTTACGTGGAGATATGGAACATCGCAATCTGGGCGGACTGGATGTATCGGCTATCGGGCTGGGCTGTCTTCCCATGGTAGGCTACTATGGTGGACGGTATGAAAAGAAGGATATGATTGCCTTGATTCGTCGGGCTTATGATCAGGGAGTTACTTTTTTCGATACGGCAGAGGTGTACGGCCCTTATACCAGTGAGGAGTGGGTAGGCGAGGCACTTGCTCCTTTTCGTGACAAAGTAAAAATCGGTACGAAGTTTGGTTTCGGGGTGGAAGAGAAGCAACCCACAGCCTTGAATAGCCGGCCTGACCATATTCGCCGGGCAGTGGAAGGTTCATTGCGACGCTTGCGTACGGATCACATAGACTTGCTTTATCAGCACCGTGTGGACCCGAAGGTGCCGATGGAGGAGGTAGCAGACACGGTAAAGAAGCTGATGCAGGAAGGAAAAGTCTTGCACTGGGGATTATCGGAAGCCAGTGCGCGTTCTATTCGTCGGGCGCATGCCGTTTGTCCGCTTTCGGCCGTACAGAGCGAGTATGCCATCTGGTGGCGCGAACCGGAGACCAAAATATTCCCTACGCTGGAAGAACTGGGTATTGGTTTTGTACCTTATTGTCCGTTGGGACGGGCCTTTCTTACAGGAGTGATTCATGAAGAAAGTCGTTTTAATAAACCCGACCGGCGGGCCACATTGCCACAATTCACTCCTGAAGCCTTGAAACATAATATGCCGCTTGTGTCACTTGTACGTAAATGGGCAGAGCGAAAGAATATTACTCCTGCCCAGTTTGCCTTGGTGTGGATGCTTTCGCGTAAGTCATGGATTGCTCCCATCCCCGGCACAACGAATCCGAACCACCTCGATGATTTCCTGGGAGCAGCTCATGTGCGACTTACGGTTTACGAGATGGAGGAATTTGACAGGGAATATTCACAAATAGACCTTATGGGACATCGTGCCGATCCGTTTACCGAGAGTCAGATTGATAAGTAACAGAAATAATAAGAATGCTATGCTAAAATTTATTCAGTATGTATGTTTGTTGTTCCTTGTGTGCTCCTGTAGCACGAGGAATGAAGAAAGTGTGATATTGCAAAATGAAACGGATATGGAAAAGAAAAATTTAGGTTCGGTACTGGCGCTTTATCCCAAACCGATGACGGTGGTTGGGGCGGTAGTCAATGGAAAAGTAAACTGGCTTGTAGTGGGACATACTGGAATTATTGGGCATGACCGTATTCTTCTGAGTATGAGTAAACATCATTATACCAATCAGGGAATAAGGAGGTCAAAGAAATTGTCTGTAAACCTTGTGAGCCGTGAAATGTTGCCTGCGGCTAATTATGTGGGAAGTGTAAGTGGAAATTCGGTGGATAAATCGACGGTGTTTGACTATCATTTTGGAGAGAATGGTACTCCGGTTATTGACAAATCACCATTAACCATGGAATGTGATGTGGTGGATATTTATGAAACCGAGGGATTTGACAATTTTATTTGTTCCATAGCTAATACCTATGCAGCTCCAGAAGTGCTCGGTCAAGATGGGAAACTGGATTATACCCGATTGAAACCTGTGTTGTTTGAGTTTCCGACGTACTCGTATCTTGCTACGGGAGAAATAATCGGCAAGTGTTTGAACTTAGACAAAAATCCCGGCATGTGTGCCAAACTTCCGATGTCGCCCGATGGCATTGTGAGGTTATCGAAAATAGAAGTGTATCCGGAGTTTATAAAGGAATATATGCAATATGCGGTGGAAGTGGGTGAGATTTCATTACGTACTGAACCGGGGGTATTGACCATGTATGCCGTTGCCGAAAAGGAAAATCCGTGTAAGGTTACGATTCTTGAAACCTATGCAAGTGAGCAGGCTTATAAATCACATATTGCGTCGGAGCATTTTCAGAAATATAAAAAAGGAACAAAGCACATGATTAAAACGTTGGTCTTATCGGATCAGACTCCTCTTAATCCGCAGAGTCAGGTAAATAATTTCATTCAATAGAAGCGATTGAATCGTTATAATACAGAATCTCCTCACAAACCCATGCATCGTGGTGATTTGTGAGGAGATTTTTTTGTATTTATTTCGGTGCCTTGCGGTAGAGATAAATCGCAATGAACAGATACAGAATGTTTGGAATCCACACGGCCAGGTTCGGATGCGCATTTCCGTTGATGGCGAAGGTGGACGAGATGGTCTGGAACAGGATGTAGGAGAAACTCAGTCCGATACCGATTCCCAAGTGAAGTCCCATACCTCCTTTTCGTTTTTGTGACGAAAGCGAGAGCCCGATGACCGTCAGGATGAAGGCTGCAAACGAGGTGGCAATGCGCCGGTAGTATTCCACTTCGAACACCTTGATGTTGGCGAAGCCTCGTTGCTTCTGCTTGTCGATGTACTCCCGTAGCTGGGGACTGGTCATCGTTTCCTGCTGGCCGCGCGTGATGAGGAAGTCCTGCGGCTCCATGTTGATGATGGAGTCCATACGCCCTCCTCGGGTAATAGTCTCACGCATGCCCTTCATCTCACGAATCATGTAGTCCTTGATAATCCAGCGGTGCACGGTGGTAGTGTCGTACGTAATGCGGCGGGCCGTTAGGTGTGATACTAGCTTGTGGTCTTCAAACTTGTCGAGCGAGAAGCGGTAAGCCGTCTTGTTGTAGTCCTCGTAGCGCTCCATGTAGGCAATGACACCCGTATCTACCTCCAGCTGGATGTTGCGCACGTAGTCTGCCCGCTTCTTGTTCTTGTACACCTGCTCAAACTTCAGTCGGGTGACGCTACCGGTAGGAATCACCTCGGTACTCAGCACGTAGGTGACCAGTGCGATGATGGCGGCCGAAATCATGTAGGGCACCATCAGGCGCTTGAAGCTCATTCCGGTGGAGAACATGGCGATAATCTCGGAGTTCTCTGCCAGCTTCGACGTGAAGAAAATCACGGCAATGAATACGAACAACGGACTGAAGAGGTTCGTGTAATAAGGAATGAAGTTCAGGTAATAGTCGAAGATGATGGCACTGATAGGCGCCTTGTTGTTGATGAAGTCGTCAATGTTTTCATTGATGTCGAACACCACGGCGATGGAGATAATCAGGGCGATGGCAAAAAAGTAGGTGCCCAGGAACTTCACGATGATGTACCTGTCCAGCCGTTTCAACCATTTCTTCTTGAACGGGTTTCCTTTTAAATTTTTCAGTTGTTCCTTTCCGGCTTGCAGGTAGGAACGGAACAACTGGAACACATTGTGTTTCATATTTATCGTCGTAAACTACAATTACAATCGGGTAGATAAACGTTTCACCATGGCCGGTTTCCAGGTAGAGAAGTCGCCGGCGATGATGTGCTTGCGGGCTTCACCTACGAGCCAGAGGTAGAAGGCCAGGTTGTGGATGGAGGCAATCTGCATGGCCAGCAGCTCCTGTGCGTGGAACAGGTGGCGCAGGTAGGCACGGCTGTACATCGTGTCTACGTAAGATGCTCCGTCGGCTTCAATGGGCGAGTAGTCGTTCTCCCATTTCTTGTTGCGCATGTTCATGATACCGTCTTTGGTAAAGAGCATGCCGTTTCGTCCGTTACGGGTCGGCATCACGCAATCGAACATATCCACACCGCGTTCGATGCCTTCCAGGATGTTGACCGGAGTACCTACACCCATCAGGTAGCGGGGTTTGTCTTTAGGCAGAATCTCGTTGACCACCTCAATCATTTCGTACATCTTCTCGGTGGGCTCACCCACGGCCAATCCTCCGATGGCGTTACCGTCGGCATTCTTCGAGGCGATATATTCGGCTGACTGGCGGCGCAAGTCGGGATATACGCATCCCTGCACGATGGGGAAGAGCGACTGGTTGTAGCCGTACTTGGGCTCCGTTTCGTTGAAGCGGGCACAACATCTGTCCAACCAGCGGTGAGTCAGCTCCATGGACTTCTTGGCATAGCTGTAGTCGGAAGTACCGGGGGCGCACTCGTCGAAGGCCATCATGATGTCGGCACCGATGGTACGCTCGATGTCCATCACCCGTTCGGGAGTGAACAGGTGCTTCGAGCCGTCGATGTGCGAGCGGAATTCCACGCCCTCTTCGCGTAACTTGCGGATGCCGGAAAGAGAGAATACCTGGAAGCCGCCGCTATCGGTCAGCATCGGACGGTCGAATCCGTTGAACTTATGGAGTCCACCAGCCCCCTCGATGATGTCCAGTCCGGGGCGCAGGTAGAGGTGGTACGTGTTTCCCAGGATAATCTGAGCCTTGATGTCGTTCTTCAGTTCGTGAAGATGCACGCCTTTCACCGTACCCAGTGTGCCTACCGGCATGAAGATAGGGGTCTCAATCTGCCCGTGGTCTGTTGTAATCAGACCGGCACGGGCATTCGATTTGGGGTCCGTATATTGTAATTCAAATTTCATTGTGCAGGGTTTTCTTTGTTTTTATCTTCTTTGATGGTAAAGTCGATGGCATCGGCCACTTTCTCATCGGTCAGCGCCAGGCGGAGCACCTCCTTGATGTCCTTCACGTAGTGGAAAGTCATTCCGGTGAGGTACATCGGCTGGATTTCATTGATGTCCTTGCGGTTTTCCTCGCACAGGATGATGTCCTTGATACCGGCACGTTTGGCCGCCAAGATTTTCTCCCGGATACCGCCTACGGGAAGTACCTTTCCACGAAGGGTGATTTCGCCCGTCATGGCCAGGTTGGCTTTCACCTTGCGCTGGGTAAGCGCAGAAGCCAATGAAGTAACCATTGTGATACCGGCAGAAGGTCCGTCTTTCGGAATAGCTCCTTCCGGCACGTGGATATGGATGTTCCAGTTGTCGAAGATACCTTCGGGCAAATCCAGCAGGTGGCTATGCGCTTTCAGGTACTCCAATGCCAGCATGGCCGATTCCTTCATTACCGAGCCCAGGTTACCGGTCAGGGTCAGTTGTCCCTTACCACGGCTCAGGCTGGTTTCTACGAACAGAATCTCACCGCCTACGGCCGTCCAGGCCAGTCCCGTCACTACGCCGGCATATTCGTTGCCCTGGTATTTGTCGCGGGAATATTCTTGTGCGCCGAGGAACTTTTCAATATCTTTCGGCTTCAGCTCATGTGTGCCGGTAAACTCATCGCTGGCAATTTCCAATGCGATTTTACGCATCACCTTGCTGATTTTCTTTTCCAGCTCACGCACACCGCTTTCACGGGTATAGTTCTCGATGATGTATTCAATGGCCGCCTTGCTGAATTTCACGTGTTCCTTCTTCAGTCCGTTCTTCTCCATCTCTTTCGGGATGAGGTGACGGCGGGCGATTTCAATCTTCTCTTCGGTGATGTAACCGCTCACTTCAATCAACTCCATACGGTCGAGCAACGGAGATGGGATGGTGCCCAGGTTGTTGGCCGTAGCGATGAACATGATGTTCGACAAGTCGTAGTCAATGTCAACGTAATTGTCGTGGAACGTGTTGTTCTGTTCCGGGTCGAGCACTTCCAGCATGGCCGAGCTTGGGTCGCCATGGCTATCGCTACTCAACTTATCAATCTCATCCAGAATGATGACCGGATTCGAGGTTTCCGCTTTGATCAGGCTCTTGATGATACGTCCCGGCATGGCACCGATGTACGTCTTGCGGTGACCACGGATTTCGGCTTCATCGTGCACGCCACCCAGTGACATACGTACGTATTTACGTTTCAATGCTGTGGCGATGGAGCGTCCCAGAGAAGTCTTTCCTACTCCCGGAGGACCGTAGAGGCAGATAATCGGCGACTTCAGGTCACCTTTCAGCTTCAGCACGGCCAGATGTTCCAGAATACGTTCTTTCACCTTCTCCAGTCCGTAGTGCTCCTTGTCGAGTATCTTTTTGGCATTCGGTATGTCGATGACATCCTGTGTATACACACCCCACGGAAGTGAGAGCAATGTCTGAAGATAAGTCAGTTGCACGTTATAGTCGGGCGATTGCGGGTTGATACGTTCCAATTTGGACAATTCACGCTCGAAAGTCTCTTTTACTTCCGGTTTCCAGCGTTTCTTTTCTCCCTTCTTGCGCAGTTCGTCAATCTCGTCATCCTGTCCGTTGCCCAACTCATCCTGAATGTTCTTGATTTGTTGCTGGAGGAAGTACTCACGTTGCTGGCGGTCGAGTTCCTCGCGCGTACGCATCTGAATGCTCTGTTTCAGGGTGGCCAGCTGGATGTATTTGTTCAGCAACTGGATAAGGCGGTACAACCGGTCTTTCAGGTTGTTCGTTTGAAGCAATTCGTACTTCTCGTTGATAGGGAAGGGGAAATTGCCGGAAATAAAGTTGACCAGCACCTCGTTGTTATCCAGGTTCTTCAAGGCGAAAGAAGTATCGGGCGAAATTTCATCTGACAGTTCAATTACCTTGGCACTCAACTCCTTGCAAGTGTCAATCAGTGTCTTGAACTCATCGGATTTCTCGTCCTTCATATCCTCTTCAATCACTGAAACCTTACCCTTCAGGAAGGGACGGGTAGAAGTGATTTCCTCCAGTTGCACCTTCGGACCCGTAGCCTGAAGGATGGCCGTAATGGTTCCTCCCGGCATCTCAAACACCCGGAGCACCTTACCGATTACCGCAATGGGGAACAAATCCTTCTGCTTGGGCGAGTCTACCTCACTCACCTTCTGCGTGGTAATGATGATAGGCTCTTTGCTCTGAAGTGCCTGGTTGACTAATTTCAATGTGGGTTGCCGGCCTACACTGACGGGCATGACAATAGAGGGAAATATCATAAGGTTGCGCAGGGGCATGACGGGCAGTTCTCCCGTGAGGTCATCCGTTGCATTGTCCACCGGAAGCGTTTCAATTTCTGCCATCATCGGAATGTCATTACCTTCTGCACTTACCAGAATCTCGTTGTTTTTTGTCTTTTTTACCATACTTGTTTTCTCTTCTGAATTAAGAAGCTTTTTTATTACTCAAAAACGGCACAAAGTTAATCATTCCGCATGTAATTTGGAAACTATTTGTGTCAAATACCTCTTTTATTATGTAAAATAATGGCAGGCTGAAGCGTTTTCTATGGGGATTTCACTAATTTTGGCGTAAATTTTTAGATATAAGTTATGCCAAATCCATATTTTCAATTCAAGCAATTTGTAGTTTTTCATGATAAGTGTGCCATGAAAGTAGGCACTGACGGGGTGCTGGTCGGCGCATGGGCGCAAGTGGACGGGGCAGGGAGGATGCTTGACATTGGTACCGGAAGCGGACTGATTGCTCTGATGCTGGCCCAGCGGAATCCGGATGCCTTTGTAACCGCCGTCGATATTGACGAAGCGGTCGTGGAGCAGGCTCGTGAAAACGTGGCCCGTACGCCCTGGTCTGACCGGATGGAGGTGGAACGGCTTGATATCCGGAAGGCACCGGAAGAATGGAACGGATGTTTTGACGCCATCGTGTCGAATCCTCCGTACTTTGTGGAGTCCGTGAAATGCCCTCAGGCGCAGAGGAACATGGCACGGCATACCGATGAACTGGACTTTGATGCCTTGCTATCGAAAGTATCGGTTTTGTTGTCCGAAAAAGGTAGCTTTTCGGTGGTGCTTCCAGCTACGGCTTCGGCCGATTTTGTGGCCTTAGCCTTCGGAAAAGGCTTGCATCTTTCACGCCAGACCTGGGTACACCCCCGTCAGGAATTGCCCGCCAAGCGTGTGCTGATGGCGTTCGTGAAATATCCTTGTGAGCAGACGGAAATCACGCACCTTTCCATCGAGACGGAGCGTCATGTCTATACACCGGAGTTTAGTGAACTGGCCAGAGATTTCTATCTGGCCTTGTAAGATGAAATGATTATTTCTTCGACAAGCGTCTCAGGATGTGATGGTTCAGCATCAGGAGCTGCTTGTGCTTCTGGGCAATGGCCGAAGTGATGGGACGTCGGCCGATAAAGTCGGTAAAGTGCTGGAGAATGTTCAGCGGGGGAGAAGGCATTTGCTTGGGACGTATCGGTGCGATGACGTGCAGCCCCTGGTGAATGATTTCCACCTTCAGGTCTTTTCCGCCCATCATCGGGTCTCCGTCAAAATGGAACACTCCCTCCTGCGCACGGTGTATGATGATGCTCTTGTCCTTCATCGTTTTGATACGGCTGTTCTGGTCGAGTGTCCGGTTGAACAACTGGAAAGAAAGAGAAGGCACATCCAGCACAGTAAACGGCTCCAGTACCGTGATATCCATCATGCCGTCGGTCAGCGAGGCTTGCGGGGCGATGTAGGCATTGTTGCCATATTGCGATGCATTGGCACAGGCTATCAGGAATGCTTTGTAGCGGACGGTACCCGTAGAGTTCTCTATTTCGTATGTCTCCGGTTCATACGTCAGACTTTCGTGCAGTGTATTTTCCAGATAGGTTAGCAGACCTCTTTTCCCGGAATCGGCAAATTTCAGGCTCACGAAGGCATCGAATCCCACTCCGCATGTACAGAAGAAGGGGTGATTGTCAATGATACCGTAATCTATTGTTTTGATATTTCCGGCATTGAGTACGTTGATGGCTCCCTTCGGCTCCATAGGAATATGAAGATGGCGTGCCAGTCCGTTGCCCGAACCGCATGGAATAATCCCCATTGCGGTATTAGTATGGATAAGCGCCCGTCCTATCTCATTGATGGTACCGTCTCCGCCGATGGCTACTACAATGTCTGTATGGTCGGCGGCGGCTTGTGCGGCTATCTCGGAAGCATGACCTGCATATTCCGTTTTCCGGATAGAATAGTCATATATAGAATGGTCCAGTTCTTTTTCAATAAGTCGTAGGATGAATTCCTTTCCGTGAGTGCCGGATATGGGGTTTACCACAAAGGTGATTCGCTTTTTTGTCTCCATAAACCTGTTTCCTTAAAATTTGGGAGTACAAAAATAATATTATCTTTCATAGTTTAGGGCAAATTGCCCCTATAATTGATACTCTTGTTATTTTTTTTCAGGGATTCGTATCGGAATTTTGAGTTTTTTGTATCTTTGCACGTTCTTAATGAAAATGATGTAACGAAACGGTTGCACAAGTAATGAAGTTTAATGTAAGCTGGGATGCTTACCAGATATTAGAATATGGGATTATTACAAGAAAAATTAAGTAAATTCAGAGTACCTCAGATGTACATGGAAAGAGGTGTCTATCCGTACTTTCGTGAAATAGACAGTGCCCAGGATACAGAGGTAATGATGGACGGAAAGAAAGTATTGATGTTCGGCTCAAATTCCTATATGGGTCTGACTCATGATCAGAGAATCATCGACGCGGCTATTGCTGCTACTCGTAAATATGGTACAGGATGCGCGGGTTCTCGTCTGTTGAATGGAACGCTGGATATTCATGTAGAACTTGAAAAAGAACTTGCAGAATTCGTCGGTAAAGATGAAGCACTGTGTTTCTCTACCGGATTTACGGTTAATGAAGGTGTGATTCCTCAGTTGGCCGGACGTGGCGATTACATCATTTGTGATGACCGTGACCATGCTTCTATCGTGGACGGACGTCGTCTTTCTTTTGCTACCCAGCTGAAGTATAAACACAACGACATGGATGCCCTGGAAAAAGAGCTCCAGAAGTGTGAACCGGATGCTATCAAACTGATTGTGGTGGATAGCGTGTTCTCTATGGAAGGTGATTTGGCCAACTTGCCGGAAATCGTCCGCCTGAAGAAGAAATACAATGCCAGCATCTACGTGGATGAAGCACATGGTCTGGGTGTATTCGGAAGACAGGGACGAGGCGTGTGCGACCATTTTGGCGTAACGGAAGACATCGACCTGATTATGGGTACATTCAGTAAATCACTGGCTTCTATCGGTGGTTTCGTGGCAGGTGACAAGGACGTAATCAACTGGTTGCGCCACAATGCCCGCTCTTATATATTCCAGGCAAGTAACACGCCAGCTGCTACGGCTGCGGCTAGAGAAGCCATCCACATTTTCAAGACAGAACCGGAACGTCAGCAGCGTTTGTGGGAAATCACGAACTACTCTCTGAAGCGTTTCCGTGAATCAGGCTTTGAAATCGGTGAAACAGAAAGTCCGATTATCCCTCTGTACGTACGCGATACGGACAAGACTTTCGAAGTAACCAAGCTGGCCTTCGACGAAGGAGTGTTCATCAATCCGGTAATTCCTCCAGCTTGTGCTCCTCAGGATACACTGGTGCGTTTTGCATTGATGGCTACTCACACCAAAGAACAGGTGGACTTCGCTATTGAAAAATTGATTAAGTGTTTCAAACAATTGGATATACTTAAATAATCACATTTTTACATTGACCTTTTTAAGGAATTGAAAGGAGGTATTTACTATGGGAGCTGCCGGTAATAAAAAACCGAAGGGTATGCATAAAAAACATGCTCCGGCTTATCAAGTAGAAGAGGCCATTCATGAAAATGACCTGAAAAAAGGAAAAAAGAAATAAATCCGTAGCGGATTTATCGAGAAAGGGTTATATTTAGAGCATCTGACGCCTTATGGCAAAAGCTCGGATATAACCCTTTTTGTGTATGTATGTTTTTAACTTTAATGGAATATGATACTGAATGAAAGAGACAGCCGTCACGAACAGGTGTTGCAGGTGGCGCAACAAATGATGACGGCGGCACGTACAGCTCCCAAAGGAAAGGGGGTAGACATTATTGAAGTGGCCATGGTGACGGAAAGCAACATCCGTATCCTTTCTGATACGATGAAGCAGATGTACGAAGACAATGGTTTTAAGTTTTTCCTGCGCGATGCGGATAACATTCTCCAGGCAGAGTGTGTGGTGCTGATAGGTACGCGCTCGCTTCCGCAGGGGCTGGATTGCGGGCATTGCGGATATGAGCATTGCGGAGACCGCAAAAAGGGAGTGCCCTGTGCCATCAATAGTGTGGATGTAGGAATTGCCATCGGTTCGGCTTGTTCGGTAGCAGCCGACCATCGGGTAGATACGCGTGTGATGTTTTCGGCCGGTCTGGCGGCCCAGCAGCTGGATTGGTTGGATGGATGCACCCAGGTGTACGCCATACCCGTGAGTGCATCATCCAAGAATCCGTTCTTCGACCGGAAGCCTAAGACAGAATAAATTTCTCAGCTGCGTAGGCCACGCCGTCTTCTTCATTGGACAAAGTGATGAAGTCGGCGTTTTCTTTTACCACCTCCTGTGCATTGGCCATGGCGATGCCCAGTCCGGCGTATTGAATCATGGACAGGTCGTTGAATCCGTCACCGATGGCGATCATTTCCTCACGGGTAAGTCCGATTTCCTTCAGGAGTACGGCCAGCGACTGGGCCTTGTCGATACCTTTAGGAACCAGTTCCAGGAAGTAAGGCTCTGAGCGGAAAACCCCCATGCGGTCTTTCAGATGTTCGTACATCTCTTTCTCCAGCTCGGCCAGTCGGGTCGGTTCGCCCACAATCAGGCATTTGGCAATCGGATGTTGCACGGCATCCAGGAAATTGTCTACCTTCTTTATTTTCATGACATTGAGCAAGGCCTCTTTGAGTACATACTCATCGTCCGGTTTCTCGGTCAGCACATATTCCCCGTCGTAAGTCACAATGGCAAAATCGTTCTTCTTGGCACATTCGTAAAGATAGGGAAGCACATCATGGTCGAGCAGGTTCTTGTACATCAGCTCCTTGGTTTTCCAGTCGATGATTTCTCCGCCGTTGTAAGCCAGAATGTAGCCTTCATACTTTTGCAGTTCCAGTTGCTCGGCCAGTGGGGCAATGCCGTACGTGGGTCTTCCCGAGGCCAGTACAATTTTCACTCCTTGCTCTTGAATCTTGAGCAGTGTTTCCTTGGTGTGAGGGGTAATCTTTTTCTGCTTGTTGGTAAGCGTTCCGTCGAGGTCTAATACTAATAATTTATATTTCATAAAGTTATGCTGTAAAATCGAGCGTAAAATTACGGAAAAAAACGAAACTACGGAAATGTAGGAGCGGAAAGATAAAGCATGTAAAGGATACCGTTCTCGTGAAGACGCAGGTGAGGTATGAGAGAAATGTCTTTCGGCTTTCTATGTTTCCCAAGGCCGAAACTTATGTTCTCCCAAGGGAAGATATAGGTTTTCGCTCCGGAAAACATACGTTTTCGGTTGGAGAAACATACAATAGTCAAGCACGTGCGCTTGTTGATACGCTTGAGTTTCGGCTTCTTGTGCTCTGAAGACAGAATTCTTCCGCTTTTAATATACGTTAATGCTTGAATAAGTGATGAACTGGAGGATATTTTTATTTATTTTTGCAAAATCTATTACGTTTAATATTAATGTTTTATCTAGTTAAAACTATGAGAAAATTTTATTTTTATCTGATTGGCATGCTCCTTACATTTGCGGCATGTTCGGAAGAAACAGAGATTACTCCACCTTCAAAAGGGGAAGAAGAGGTGAAGGAAATTGTATCAGCCTTGGAAGAAAACGATGAAATCAGTGATTTTGTGGAAGTCCTGAAAACCGTAAATGTGGCCGACTTGGAAGAAGATGAATTGACCGTGTTTGCCGTACGTAATTCGTCGGCCGCCATGTCAAGAAGTGCTGCTCTTGATTCTACTTCAGTAAAGAGACATATTGCCAAAGGACGTTACGGGAAAGTGGACCTGACGGACGGAAAAGTGCTGGAAAGCATTAGCGGTGAGAGCTTGTATGTGACCAGAACGGGCGAAGATATCTATATTAATGGAGTAGTGATAGAAGGTGAAGCCATCCAGGCAGGCAACAGCTATGTGTACGTAGTACCTGAAGTGATGGAACAGCAGTCTGAGCCTGTAAATGTGTATGTAACGACGATTAACGTGTATGCAATTAATCAGGGAAATAGTTCTGAGAGTCCGTTGAAAGACGTGGCGGTAGTAGTGAATAAGGTCGGAAAAGATTCATTGGGAATTTATACGAAAGGTGATTCTTTGGGCGTATGGAAAACCGATGAGCAAGGTCAGGTCGTAATCAAGCATACAGAGAATCAAATCGTGTTCAATGTATATAAGGCCGACTATAGTGATAAATATGACAATTACCTGCTGGCTGGCGTAGATAATGGAGGAAAGTTTATGTATGTGGACTTGAACGCTGACGGAATGCACACCAAAGAGGATAAGGTGGATTTTGAATTGCCTTATTACGTAGGCTACGAAGATGATGTAAAATCATCTACAAAGACCGTGTATATGACTACAGATATTGCGGAACCCGAAGTGCCGGAAGAACTTCCGGATGCCGATTCAGTGCGCGTGGCGTGGAAAGACGTGCTGACAGATTATATGCGGTATAATGTGGAAGCGGAGAGCAAATTGGTACAAGGTTATGCGAATTTTGACTACTCTCAGGTAGGGAGCCTTTCAGATAGCTTGTGGAGTAAAGCTTATAACCTAGTGAATAAGGGTAATCAATTTGTCGATATGTTGTCGAATAGTACTGAGGAACAATATTTTGAGCTGAAACAAAACATATTGATGGATTTGTCGCTGGTGTATACCCAGTTGTATGGATATTACGGACAAATGGTTGATCGCGGCTCTGTAATTCCGGAAGATCAGTTGATTGAACAGATGGAAAGCTTGTCAATGTATGTAAATGGAAACCGACGTTATGCATTGTCTGTTATGCTGGCTAAGGTTCATCTGCTAAGACAGGACTGGCAGGGAGCGGCTTATTCTTGTGAAGAAGTGATTGCTTCGGGCGCTTACAGACTTGAGTCTCAGTTGGATCATACTATGGTGTCATCCAGTGAAAGTAAAGAAGTGATTTATGGTGATTTCTATGCGGACGGAAAATACATACATCCCTTGTTGTATAAAGAAGTGCTGATTATGGCAGCTTATGCAAACTTTAAAATGGGTACGATAAATAAAGCCTTACAGTTTGTAAATGAACTGCTTGCTTCATATGGATATGCTCCTGTAAGTATAGATGAAGTAGAAAGTACATTGCAAGAATTCGTTGCGAAATTGTATGGCACAGGACAATCTTATCCGTATGCCAGAATTCTTTCTATGAAGTTTGGAGTGAACGGTTTCGAAACTCCAAAGAACTGGTTCCTGCCTGTGCCTGAATCGGCTTTATTGTCTTGTCCTAATTTGCAGCAGAATCCCGGATATTGATTCCTGAAAAACTTTAATAGTAGTCTTTAGAGGCTCTTCGACCAGCCTTGTGCTTTATTCGTTTGTGAATTGAAAGCATAAGGCTGGTTTTTTATTTGCAGAAAAAGGGAAGAATGTCATCGTCTTTGAATTTTACATTGAAGCCGGACATTTGTCGGCCATTGTTGGAGGAATATTATTTTTTTCGTATCTTTCGGAAAGAACTTTTAGCTGAAAGTATATGAATATTTACGTAGATTTTTCTTTAAGGTTGTTTGTGGCCGGCCTGATGGGAGTGCTTATCGGGCTTGAGCGGGAATACCGGGCGAAAGAGGCGGGTTATCGCACGCATTTCCTGGTGGCACTGGGCAGTGCGTTGCTGATGATTGTGTCGCAATACGGCTTTATGGATGTGCTGGAGAAGGATTTGGTTCGTCTTGATCCGAGCCGTCTGGCTGCCCAGGTGGTCAGTGGTATCGGTTTTATTGGGGCAGGTACTATCATCCTGTTGCAGAAGCAGGTGGTGCGCGGACTGACTACGGCGGCTGGTGTGTGGACTACGGCCGGAATCGGACTGGCGGTAGGGTCGGGGATGTACATGATAGGTATTCTGGCCACTTTCCTGGTGTTAGCTGGACTGGAGGTTCTCAGCTATTGTTTTAAAAGTATAGGAATGCGAAGCATGATTATCGAGCTTACGGCAGAGAATTCCGAGGCCTTGAAAGCCCTTTCCGGTAAGTTCAGTTCCGAGAATTTTCAGATTACCTCCTACGAGATGAATAAGGTGTATGAGAACAACCATGAAGCTTATCGCATCACAATGGTAATCAGAGCGAAAAGGGTGAATGAAGAAGGATTGCTCTTGATGATGCTTCATGAGTTTCCCGATGTGACGGTGAACCGCATTGTCTGACATAAAACCCAAATACCACCAGAGCCTTTTCTCTGATGGTATTTTGTGTTAACCGATGTAGACATTGACATGTAAAAACAAGCGGTCATGCTGCTCGTCAATGTCAAAATCTATTTTGTCTTCTCGGGCCAGCCATCCGATAGCCGCATTCAGGTCTCTGTCTGACAGGCCGGATGCGTGTTTAAGCTTGTCGTACTCCCAGTGGGCATTGTCGGAAAGGAGTTTCCATACGATACCCGCATTTGTTCCGATTTGGTTTTTGTTCATCATAATTCCAAAAATAATGTAGTTATTGTAATGTAGTAGCTGAGCGAAGATATAAAAATTTGTTTTTGTAACAAATCTTCTGCTAACAAAATAATATCGGAATAGTGTATTTTTCTTTTCTATTAATTGTTTTGATGATAATATTACAGAAATGTGACAATGCGTCTGCAAATTGCCAGCGTTTTTTATATCGCTTCCCGTACGCTATTCCATTTTTTTCTTATACCTTTGCACATAAGTAAAAAAAGACGATTATGAAGAGACATAAGATAAACTGGAGGGTACCCAAAGGGGCAGAGCTGACGGAATTGGACAAGAAAGTGCTGTTTTATCAGGATAAAGGGCATTTGGTTCCTACTCGCCAGTTGATTAAGACTCCGGAACAGATTGAAGGAATTCGTCGTAGCGGCGTTATCAATACGGGAGTGCTCGACCTGGTGGAAAAGGAAATCCATGCAGGAATGAGTACGGCTGAGATTGACAAGTTGGTATATGAGTATACCCGCGATCACGGAGCTATTCCGGCAACCTTGGGGTATGAGGGATTCCCGAAAAGCTGTTGTACTTCCATTAATGAGGTGGTTTGCCATGGAATTCCGAGCGAAGAGGAAATTCTGGAAGAAGGCGACATTATTAATGTAGACTGTACGACGATTCTGGACGGTTATTATGCCGACGCTTCACGTATGTTCATTATCGGAAAAACCACTCCGCAGAAAGAAAAACTGGTGCGTGTGGCAAAAGAATGTCTGGAAGTCGGTATGGAAGCGGCCCGTCCTTTCGGCTTTGTGGGAGATATCGGCCATGCCGTAGAGAAACACGCGAAGAAGAACGGATTCTCGGTGGTGCGTGATTTGTGCGGCCACGGAGTGGGAGTGGAATTCCACGAAGAACCGGATGTGGAACACTTTGGCAAGAAGGGTACAGGTATGTTGCTTGTGCCGGGCATGGTGTTTACCATCGAACCGATGATTAATATGGGAACCTGGGAAGTCTTCATTGACGAAGAAGACGGATGGACCGTAGTGACGGAGGATGAGCTTCCTTCCGCACAATGGGAGCATACCTTTGTGATGACGGAACAGGGACTTGAAATATTGACCTATTAATAATAGAAGAACGTTATGAGTACAATAATATTAGGAATAGAATCTTCTTGTGATGATACTTCGGCGGCGGTGATAAAAGATGGCGTGTTGTTGTCGAGCGTGATTGCCAGCCAGGCAGTGCACGAAGCCTACGGAGGAGTGGTTCCGGAACTGGCCTCGCGTGCACACCAGCAGAATATTGTTCCGGTGGTGCACGAAGCATTGAAGCGTGCCGGAGTGGCAAAGGAAGATTTGAGTGCCATTGCCTTTACTCGCGGACCGGGTCTGATGGGTTCTTTGCTGGTAGGGGTGTCTTTTGCCAAAGGACTTGCCCGCTCGCTGGACATTCCGATGGTAGAGGTGAACCATTTGCAGGGCCATGTGCTGGCGCACTTTATTCAGGAGCCCGACGGTGAAAACCTACAACCCAAATATCCTTTTATCTGTCTGCTGGTTTCGGGAGGAAACTCTCAGATTATCCGTGTGAATGCATATAATGATATGGAAGTACTGGGGCAGACCATCGACGATGCGGCAGGAGAGGCCATAGATAAGTGCTCCAAGGTGATGGGGCTGGGCTATCCGGGCGGTCCGATTATCGACAAGCTGGCGCGTCAGGGTAATCCGGAAGCCTTTAAATTCAGCAAACCGCATATCCCGGGCTATGACTATAGCTTTAGCGGACTGAAAACCTCTTTCCTGTACTCACTCAGAGACTGGATGAAAGAAGATCCCGATTTCGTAGAGCATCATAAGACGGATTTGGCTGCTTCGTTAGAAAAAACGATTGTAGACATTCTGATGGATAAATTACGTAAGGTGGTAAAGGATACAGGCATCAAGGAAGTGGCTGTGGCCGGAGGTGTATCGGCAAATAACGGTCTGCGAAACGCTTTCCGTGAGCATGCGAAAAAATATGGCTGGAACATTTTCATACCGAAGTTCGGGTATACTACAGATAATGCGGCCATGATTGCCATTACGGGATATTATAAGTTTTTGGACAAGGATTTTTGCACTATAGACAAACCCGCTTATTCACGGGTAACCATTAAGTAACAATTTAGAGAAAACAGATTATGTCAGTAGAAACCAAAACACTAAGTAAGGAGATAAGTGAAATTTTCTGGAGAGAAGGCTATACATTGGCTACTGCAGAAAGTTGTACGGCTGGTAACGTGGCAGCCATCATAACTGCTATCCCAGGTAGTTCTCGTTTCTATAAAGGTGGAATTATAGCCTACTCAGATGAGGTAAAGAAAACGCATTTATATGTAAATGCCGAAACACTGGAACAACATGGGGCAGTAAGTGAAGAAACCGTTGTGGAAATGGTAAAGGGTGCCATCAAGGCGTTGGATGTGGATTATGCAATGGCTACATCCGGAATTGCCGGTCCTGGCGGAGGAAGCCCGGAAAAGCCGGTCGGTACGATTTGGGTAGCAGCCGGAACAAAAGATGCGGTACTTACGGCTAAATTGACCGAAGATGAAGGTCGTGAGAAAAATATTCAGGCTGCAACGGCAAAAACCCTCCAATTATTGTTGGAATTATGCCAAAATCAAGGAAAAGAGGAGTAAAAGTTCAATTTGTTGAAAAAAGATTTGTTTATATAAAATAAAATCACTTACTTTGCACTCCGTTTGAGAGAACCATGGAATAAAACTATAAAAACTAGATAGAAATGTCGAAAATTTGTCAAATTACCGGAAAGAAAGCCTTGATAGGCAACAACGTTTCACACTCTAAGAGAAGAACAAAAAGAACTTTTGATGTGAACTTGTTTACAAAGAAATTCTACTATGTAGAACAGGATTGCTGGATTAGCCTGAACATCTGCGCTAACGGCTTGCGAGTTATTAACAAAAAAGGCCTGGATGCAGCGCTGAACGAAGCGGTAGCAAAAGGTTATTGTGATTGGAAAACTATCAAAATTATTGGTTAATTAAAAGGAGAGAAAGACTATGGCTAAGAAAGCTAAAGGAAACAGAGTACAGGTAATCCTTGAATGCACAGAAATGAAGGATAGTGGTATGCCGGGAACTTCTCGTTATATTACAACTAAGAATAGAAAAAATACCACTGAAAGATTGGAATTGAAGAAATACAATCCGATTTTGAAAAGAGTAACAGTTCATAAAGAAATTAAATAATAACAGACCATGGCAAAGAAAACAGTCGCAACCCTTCAGACAGGTAAAGAAGGACGTTCTTATACTAAGGTTATCAAAATGGTTAAGTCTCCGAAAACTGGTGCTTACGTTTTTGACGAACAAATGGTTCCTAACGAAAAAGTACAGGACTTCTTCAAGAAATAATTTATCTTTTGAGATATAAAATGCTAAATAAAAGTTCCTTTCATTTAAATATGGAAGGAACTTTTTTTGTGTGAAAGCGAGAATAGTTATATCTTTGTGTCAGAAACTGATAAAAGTAAGTTGTATGGGATTTTTTAGTTTTTTCTCAAAGGAAAAAAAAGAAACATTAGACAAAGGATTGTCTAAGACCAAAGAAAGTGTATTTGGAAAAATAGCACGTGCGGTGGCCGGAAAATCAAAGGTGGATGACGAGGTGCTGGACAATCTGGAAGAAGTGCTTATTACGTCTGATGTGGGAGTAGAAACTACGCTGAACATTATCAAGCGCATTGAAACCAGAGTGGCAAAGGATAAGTATGTGAATACACAGGAACTGAACAATATCCTTCGTGAGGAGATTGCGGCGTTGCTGATGGAAAACAATACGGTGGATGCTGCGGATTTTGATGTGCCTCAGGATAAGACTCCTTATGTGATTATGGTGGTAGGCGTGAACGGAGTAGGAAAAACGACGACTATCGGTAAGCTGGCTTATCAGTTTAAAAAAGCCGGGAAAAAGGTCTATCTGGGTGCTGCAGATACTTTCCGTGCCGCAGCTGTAGAGCAGTTGGACATTTGGGGAGAACGTGTAGGTGTGCCGGTGATAAAACAGAAAATGGGAGCTGATCCGGCTTCAGTTGCTTTTGATACGCTGAGCTCTGCCAAAGCCAATAATGCCGATGTAGTAATCATTGATACGGCAGGACGTTTGCACAATAAGATTGGCTTGATGAACGAGCTGACAAAAATCAAGAATGTAATGAAGAAGGTAGTACCCGATGCACCTCATGAAGTGTTGCTGGTACTGGACGGCTCTACCGGACAGAATGCATTCGAACAGGCCAAACAGTTTACTTTGGCTACAGAAGTAACCGCCATGGCTATCACCAAACTTGACGGAACGGCCAAGGGTGGAGTAGTGATTGGAATTTCCGACCAGTTTAAGATTCCGGTGAAATATATCGGTCTGGGAGAAGGTATGGAAGATTTGCAGATATTCCGCCGCCGTGAGTTTGTAGATTCATTGTTTGGCTCAACCACTGAAAAATGAGAAAGAATACAATCGATATAATTACTTTAGGATGCTCGAAAAATCTGGTAGATTCCGAAAAGCTGATGAAACAGCTGGAAGCTAACGGCTACAAGGTGACACATGACAGCGACCATCCGCAGGGAGAAATTGCCGTTATCAATACGTGTGGCTTTATTGGTGATGCCAAAGAGGAATCTATCAACATGATTCTGGAGTTCTGTCAGGCAAAGGAAGAAGGACGCTTGAAGAAACTTTATGTAATGGGCTGTCTGTCGGAACGTTACTTGAAGGACTTACAGATGGAGATTCCGCAGGTCGACAAATTCTATGGGAAGTTCAACTGGGATGAACTTTTGGCCGATTTAGGAAAGGCCTATCATTCTGAATTTGCCATTGAGCGTCATCTGACGACTCCGAAGCATTATGCATACCTGAAAATATCAGAAGGTTGCGACCGCAAGTGTTCTTATTGCGCCATTCCTATCATTACGGGTAAACATGTGTCTCGTCCTATGGAAGAAATTCTGGACGAAGTGCGCTTGCTGGTTTCCGAAGGGGTGAAAGAATTTCAGGTCATCGCACAGGAACTGACTTATTACGGAGTGGATTTGTATAAAAAACAGATGTTGCCGGAACTGATAGAACAGATGGCACATATCCCGGGTGTGGAATGGATTCGTCTGCATTATGCTTATCCCGCTCATTTTCCGGAAGATTTGTTCCGCGTGATGCGTGAAAACGATAATGTATGTAAGTACATGGACATTGCCTTGCAGCATATCAGCGATAACATGCTGCAAAAGATGCGTCGCCATGTGACGAAGGCAGAAACCTATCAGCTGATAGAGAAGTTCCGTAAGGAAGTGCCTGGCATTCATTTGCGTACTACATTGATGGTAGGCCATCCGGGTGAAACGGAGCAGGATTTTGAGGAACTGATGGAATTTGTCCGTACGGCACGTTTCGACCGTATGGGTGCATTTGCTTATTCGGAAGAAGAAGGCACCTATTCTGCCAAGCATTATAAAGATGAGATTCCGCAGGAAGTCAAGCAGCAGCGTCTGGATAAACTGATGGAATTGCAGCAGGAAATCTCTGCCGACTTGTCTCATCGCAAGATTGGACAGGAATTCAAGGTAATCATTGACCGTAAGGAAGGTGATTATTATATCGGTCGTACACAGTTTGATTCACCGGAAGTCGATCCGGAGGTATTGATAAAGGTGGAAAATCACCGTCTGAGAATCGGCAGTTTCCATCGGGTAAAGGTGTACGATGCAGATGATTTTGATTTGTATGCTACAATCGTAAAATAAAATGACCAACAAGGAATTCATAGAAGAACTTTCCCGTCGTTTGGAGAAAACCGAAAAGGAAACAGCGTCTTTGCTGGCTTCCTTCACGGAGTGTGTGTCGCAGTCTTTACAGGAGAATAAGACGGTGGTGCTACAGGATTTCGGCTCGTTTGAGGTGGAGAAAAAGATGGAGTATATTTCTGTGAATCCCGTCACCAAACAGCGCTTTCTGGTACCTCCCGAACTGGCTGTCAGTTTTAAGTCGGCTACTTCGTTAAAAGGAAGGGTTAAAAACGTCTTGTCGGATGAATGATAAAATAACTTTACATGAACTTGTGGATTTATTT
Source organism: Phocaeicola plebeius DSM 17135 (assembly GCF_000187895.1). Taxonomy (GTDB): domain Bacteria; phylum Bacteroidota; class Bacteroidia; order Bacteroidales; family Bacteroidaceae; genus Phocaeicola; species Phocaeicola plebeius. Next base: position 77,009 of record NZ_DS990119.1, read on the forward strand.
GCTCGCAAAAGCCAGTTGAGTCAGGCTGATGCGGCACTTTTTGCCAAGGAATTTCTGTCATTGATAGAAGAAGCTTTGGCAAGGGACAAGTATGTAAAGGTAAAAGGTTTGGGTACGTTTAAGCTGATTACGGTAGACGCAACGGAAGAAACGGCTTCCAACGGACCGGAAACTACGGATAGCCAATCACATACGCGTGTTTCGTTTATTCCGGAAACCGGATTGAAGGATTTGGTGAATAAGCCTTTTGCGCATTTCCAGCCGGTACTGCTGAAAGATGAAGTGCATTTTACCGACCTGCCTGAGGGCGAAACCGAGGCGGAATCTCAAGAGAAAGTAACCAAGGAGGAGAAGACCGGAGAAACTGATGCTGTAATCGAATCCCCAACAGAACCGGTTACAGAAGAAACTGATGAAGTTTTGCCACAAACGGAAGCTGCTTCTCCGATAGAAGAGGAACCTGTTCAGGCGCCAATAACGGAAAAGGTGATTTCTGAAGAAGAGGAGGTGAAAGAAAAGCAGGAAGATACGTTGCCTGAAAAGGAAGAAAGGATTCCCGCTGCTGATCTGACTCCATCAGGGAAAGAAGCCAATGTGCCCTGGTGCATGATTGCCTCCATCTTGCTGGCGGGTATTTTCATAGGAGGAATCGTGACATGGATATTGACCTCGGGCCGACGGTATATTCCGGAACAGGTGGTAGAGAAGTTGATGAACGAAACACAGAAAACGCCTGCACCTGTTGTGGTTTCGGACTCCTTGCAGTTGGCTGATACTTTAGTCGTAAAAACGGATTCTTCCTTGGTGCAGAAGAAGGATACCTTGAAAACCGCCGCGAAGAAAGAAGAAAAAACCCCCGCAGCTTCTACGCCTGTACCGAAAAGGGAAACCTTAGCCGATACGGTTGAATACCAGATAACTGGAAATCAGGGCTCATATACCCTTAAACCGGGGGAGAGCCTGGTACGTGTGGCCCTGAAATTTTATGGAAATAAAAAACTATGGCCTTATCTGGTGAAGCACAATAAGGCTATTATCAAAAATCCGGATAACGTGCCGGTGGGTACCACAATTCAGATTCCGCAACTTACTCCTAAAAAATAACGAGAGGCCTTGTTTCAATTCAAACAAGGCCTTTTTAATTTTCTTTAGTTCAATAAGCCTTAAAAGGCGAAAACCGTCTATATTTTTTTATCAAAATTTATTGTGCCTGTTAAGGGAATACCTTAATTTTGGGGTGTCTTTTTAGATATATGTTCTGAAAGGACATTTTTTAATGAAAAAAAAGAGAACTAAAATAGAAGAAAATTATGGCTGAAGCTATTGACATTCGTGAATTGAATGAACGAATCGAACGCCAGAGCGCGTTTGTGACAAACCTGATGGAGGGAATGAATCAGGTAATCGTAGGTCAAAAACATCTTATCGAATCTTTATTGATTGGGTTGCTTTCCGACGGACATATTCTGCTGGAAGGTGTTCCGGGATTGGCAAAGACCTTGGCAATCAAAACCCTTGCTTCATTGATCGATTCAAAATACAGTCGTGTGCAGTTTACTCCTGACTTGCTGCCGGCCGATATTATCGGTACGATGATTTACAGTCAGAAGGATGAGCAGTTCGTGGCCAACAAAGGACCGGTTTTTGCCAACTTTGTACTGGCCGATGAAATTAACCGTGCGCCGGCTAAAGTACAGAGTGCCTTGCTCGAGGCCATGCAGGAACGTCAGGTGACACTGGGTAAGCAGACTTTTGCACTTCCGAAGCCTTTCCTGGTAATGGCTACGCAGAATCCGATTGAGCAGGAAGGTACTTATCCGTTGCCTGAAGCACAGGTAGACCGTTTCATGCTGAAGGTGATTATTGATTATCCGAAGCTGGAAGAAGAAAAGAAGATTATCCGTCAGAACATCAACGGAGAGCGTACGGAAGTTCGTCCTATTTTGAAGGCTGAAGACATTATTGCTGCCCGTGAAGTGGTTCGTCAGGTATACCTGGATGAAAAGATTGAACAGTACATTGCAGATATCGTATTTGCTACCCGTTATCCGGAAAAATACGACTTGAAAGAACTGAAGGGCTTGATTGGATTTGGAGGTTCTCCTCGTGCATCTATCAACCTGGCACTGGCTGCACGTAGTTACGCTTTCATCAAACGTCGTGGATACGTGATTCCGGAAGATGTGAGAGCCGTAGCTCATGACGTGCTTCGTCACCGTATCGGTCTGACTTATGAAGCAGAAGCTACCAACGTGACTTCTGATGAAATCGTCAGCAAGATTCTGAACAAGGTTGAAGTGCCCTGATTCATTGATACCTGTAACGGTTGCGGACGGGGAAGAGAGTTCCCGTCGGCTTTTATTCGCAGTCGGAAGGCTGCATGATTATAAATGACTAAGCTGTGTTCTTTTGGTTGCCCCAGGGGAACACGGTCAAATATTAAAGGAATGGAGACAAGTGAACTTTTAAAGCGTGTCCGTCAGATTGAAATCAAGACCCGGGGACTTTCGAGCAATATTTTTGCCGGTCAGTATCATTCGGCCTTCAAAGGGCGTGGTATGGCCTTTTCAGAGGTCCGCGAGTATCAGTATGGGGATGACGTGCGCGATATTGACTGGAATGTGACCGCTCGCTTCGACAAACCATTCGTGAAAGTCTTTGAGGAAGAACGTGAACTTACGGTCATGTTGCTGGTGGACGTGTCCAACAGTTTGGACTTCGGTACCATTCAGCAGCTGAAGAAAGAAATGGTGACGGAGATTGCGGCTACAATCGCCTTTTCCGCCATTCAGAACAATGATAAAATCGGCGTGATTTTCTTTTCCGACCGTATCGAGAAATTTATCCCTCCCAAGAAGGGCCGCAAGCATATTCTGTATATCATTCGTGAACTGCTTGATTTCAAGCCGGAAAGTCAGCGCACCAATTTGCAGTGTGTCATTGAGTACCTGACGAATGTACTGAAGAAACGCTGTACGGCCTTTATGCTGAGCGACTTTATTGACGAACGTGATTTCCAGAATGCGTTGACGATTGCCAACCGGAAACATGATGTGGTGGCTGTGCAGGTGTACGACCGTCGTATGGAAGAACTTCCGGACGTGGGACTGATGCACGTGCGTGATGCGGAAACCGGTCATGAGCAGTGGATTGATACTTCGTCGAAGGCATTGCGCAATGCACATCATGCCTGGTGGAAGGAAAAACAGCAGAAGCTGAATGACACATTTACTCACAGCAATGTGGATTCTGTATCTGTACGTACAGATCAGGATTATGTGAAGGCATTGCTGAATTTATTTGCAAAACGAAACTGACAGTTGACATGAGACATCTCTTATTATACTACTCAAAAATGATAAAGGCATGTTGCTGTGCTGTGTTGATTTTATGCTGTGCAACGGGCTTGAAAGCCCAGCAGGTGACGGTGGAAGCTACTATCGACTCCTTGCAATTGCTCATTGGCGAGCAGGCGAAAATCAAATTGCAGGTCAGCATGGATGCCAACCAGAAATTGCGTCTGCCGTTGCTGCGTGATACGCTGGTCAGGGGAGTGGAGATTCTGGATGTGGCCAAGCCCGACACGCAGCTGCTGAACGACAACAAGCGCTGGCTGGTGTCACAGGAATATACAGTGACTTCTTTTGATTCGGCTCTGTATTATCTTCCGCCGTTTGAAGTGCTGGTCAATGACAAGGCTTACCGTTCAAAGGCTTTGGCATTGAAAGTGTACTCCATTCCGGTGGATACCTTGCATCCCGACCAGTTCTTTGGTCCGAAGTCCATTCAGGAAGTATCTCTTACCTGGGAAGACCTGGCACCGATGGTATATTCTATCCTGTTGCTGATTGCATTGGGAGTGGTGACGGCCTTCTTTATCATTCGCTATCGTGACAATAAGCCTATCATCAAGATTATCAAGGTAGAACCTAAACTTCCGCCTCATTTGGCTGCCATGAAGAAGATTGAAACCATCAAGGCAGACAAGGTGGCCAAGCGTGAAGATCCGAAAGCTTATTATACGGAGCTGACCGATGTCATCCGTATATATATAAAGGAGCGTTTCGGATTCAATGCCATGGAAATGACGTCTGCGGAAATTATCGAGCGTCTGTTGGAAGAGAAGGACAAGGAATCTATCCATGACCTGAAGGTAATGTTTGAAACAGCCGACCTGGTGAAGTTTGCGAAATATGCGCCGCTGATGAATGAAAACGACATGAACTTGGTGAATGCGGTAGATTTCATTAACCAGACTAAGATAGAGGAAGATCCGAACGCCAAGAAGGAGCCGACGGAAATCAAAGTGGAGGAGAAGCGTTCCAAACAGGGACGAATTGCCTTGCTGTGCAGCATTGCCATTACGGGTGTGGCCGCACTGATTGCTTTGTATTTGTCTGTGCGCCATATCATCGACCTCTTTTTCTAATTTAATAATGAATTGAGACTATGATTTTTGCGAATATAGAATATCTGTTTCTGCTTTTGCTGCTGATTCCGTATATCGTGTGGTACGTGATGCGCCGCAAAAAGGCGGAACCGACCATGCAGGTATCTACCACACGGATGTACATGAAGGCTCCGCGCAGTTGGAAGATTTATTTGCTGCATGCGCCGTTTGTGCTTCGTATTCTGACGTTTGTGATGATTGTGCTGGTACTGGCACGCCCGCAAACTACCGATAACTGGCAGAACACGGAGATTGAAGGTATTGACATCATGCTGGCGGTCGACGTGTCGACCAGTATGCTGGCCGAAGATTTGAAGCCGAACCGTATTGAAGCGGCCAAGCAGGTAGCGGCAGAGTTTATCAACGGACGTCCGAATGATAATATCGGTCTGACTATTTTTGCGGGAGAAGCATTTACACAGTGTCCGCTGACAGTAGACCACGGAGTACTGTTGAATTTGTTCCAGAGTGTGAGCTGCGACATGGTACAGCGCGGAATGATTGAAGACGGTACGGCACTGGGTATGGGACTGGCCAACGCGGTGAGTCGTCTGAAAGACAGCAAGGCCAAGTCAAAGGTTGTTATCCTGCTGACGGATGGTGTGAACAACCGGGGAGACATTTCTCCGCTTACTGCGGCCGAAATAGCCAAGCAGTTTGGTATCCGTGTGTACACCATCGGTGTAGGAACTAACGGTACGGCACCTTATCCGATGCAGACGTACGCCGGTGTGCAGTATGTACAGATGCCGGTGGAAATCGACGAACAGACCATGAGCCAGATTGCCGGAACAACTAATGGAAACTATTTCCGTGCTACCAGCAATACGAAGCTGAAGGAAGTGTACCGTGAAATTGACAAACTCGAAAAAACAAAACTGAACGTGAAGGAATTCAGCAAACGTGAAGAAGCCTATGCGGTGTTTGCACTGATTGCATTCCTGAGCATCTTGCTTGAAATTCTTTTGCGGAATACAGTTTTGAAGAAAATACCTTAAAATAAGAAGTCATGTTTCGATTTGGAGAACCTCAATATTTGTATTTACTGATCGTGTTGCCCTTGCTGGCTGTGTTCTATTTTTATTCGAACTATCGCCGTCGCAAGAAGTTGCGCGAATATGGTAGTCCGGAGTTGCTGGCACATCTCATGCCGGATGTGTCGAAATATCGTCCGGACGTAAAATTCTGGCTGACGCTTTCTGCGCTGGCCATGGTTATTTTCATGCTGGCTCGTCCGCAGTTCGGTTCAAAGATGGAAACGGTGAAGCGTCAGGGTGTGGAAACGGTGGTGGCACTGGATATTTCAAACTCCATGCTGGCACAGGATGTCACTCCCAGCCGTCTGGAAAAATCGAAGAAGCTGATTTCCCGTCTGGTGGAGACCTTCAATAACGATAAAGTGGCCATGATTGTGTTTGCAGGTGAAGCTTTCACACAGCTCCCGATTACGAGCGACTATGTATCGGCCAAGATGTTTCTGGAAACGATTTCTCCTTCCTTGATTACCACACAGGGTACGGACATTCGCGGGGCCATCGACCTGGCTATGAAGAGTTTCACTCCGAATGAAGGGGTAGGACGTGCCATCGTGCTGATTACCGATGGTGAGAACCACGAAGGAGGAGCCATCGAGGCTGCTCAGGAGGCTGCCAAGAAGGGTATGCGTGTATTCGTTTTAGGAGTAGGTTCACCCGATGGTTCACCTATTCCGGTGGAAGGTACCAATGAATTCCGTCGCGACAAGGACGGTAATGTGGTCGTGACCCGTCTGAACGAACAGATGTGTCAGGAGATTGCTAAAGCCGGAAATGGTATTTACGTGCGTGTGGACAATACCAACAATGCCGAAAAGGCACTGAATGCGGAAATAAACAAACTGGCGAAGGCGGATGTGGAGACACAGGTTTTTACGGAGTTCGACGAGCAGTTCCAGGTGCTGGCCTGGCTGGCTATTCTTTTACTGGCTGCCGACCTGATGATTCTGAACCGCAAGAATCCGCTTTTCAAGAATGTGAAACTCTTTAAATGAAACTGGAGATGAAAGTGAAAGGATATATTCTGTGTATGTGTCTGGCCCTGACTGCCGTGGCCGGATATGGACAGAAAACAGACCGTGATTATCTGCGAAGCGGCAACAAGCTTTACAAGGATAGCTTGTTTGTCAAGGCGGAAGTAGACTACCGGAAGGCGCTGGAGCTGAATCCCAAGTCGGCCGATGCCATGTACAATCTGGGGAATGCGCTGATGATGCAGGAAAAGGCCAAAGAGGCTATGGAGCAGTTTGATGCAGCGTCTCGTCTGGAGAAGGACAAGAAGAAGCTGGCACAGATTTACCACAACATGGGAGTCATTCTGCAGTCATCCAAACAGTTGCCGCAATGTATCGAAGCCTATAAGCAGTCCTTGCGCAACAATCCGAAGGATAATGAAACCCGCTACAACCTGGCACTGGCGCAGAAGCAATTGAAAGATCAGCAGCAGAACCAGCAGAATCAGGACCAGCAGCAAAACAAGCAGGACCAGAAGCAGGATGACAAGCAGCAGAACAAGGACCAGCAAGACCAGAACGAGAAAGAACAGCAGCAGAATCCGCAGCAACAGCAGCAAAACCAGAACCAGATGTCGAAGGAAAATGCCCAGCAGTTGCTCAACGCCGTGATGCAGGACGAAAAGAACGTGCAGGATAAGGTGAAGAAGCAGATTCAGGTGCAGGGACGCAAGCTGGAAAAAGACTGGTAAGGCTGGAAGCAATGAAGAACAAATGAATAATCATAAATAACAGAATAATGCGAAAGATAATATTCTTACTTTTTACGATACTTGCGGCGTGGCAGGTGAAAGCTGCCGACAAGGTACGCTTCGTGGCAGAAGCTGCCGACGTGGTGGTAAGCGGTGACCAGGTACGACTGGTATTCACGGTCAATTCGCAAGACATCAAGGATTTCCGTGCTCCTTCCATCAAGGGCTTTGACGTGCTGATGGGACCGAGCCGCTCTCAGCAGAGCAGTATTCAGATTATCAACGGAAAGCGTACATCGAACAGCTCTACGGCGTTCACTTATATCCTCTTGGCGGGAAGTCCTGGTACGTATACCATTCCGGCAGCCAGTGTAGAGGTAAATGGAGAGAAAGTCTTTTCCAATGCCATTTCCATCAAGGTGCTTCCGCAGGACCAGACCTCGGGGAATAGTGGCAACAACGGGGGAGGCAGTGCTTCTTCTTCACGCAGCCAGGCAGCAGGCAGCCGTATCTCTGCCAACGATTTGTTTATCACGGCTACAGCCAGCAAAACCACCGTACACGAGCAGGAAGCCATTCTGCTGACTTATAAGGTATATACCGTGGTGAATCTGCGTCAGTTGTATGGCAAGATGCCCGATTTGAAGGGTTTCCATACGCAGGAGGTAGAATTGCCGCAGCAGAAGACTTTTACGCTGGAACATTATAAAGGACGGAACTACAATACGACTGTATGGAGCCAGTATGTGTTGTTCCCGCAGCAGACGGGTAAACTGGAAATCCCTTCTATTACATTTGATGGGGTGGTTGCCCAGCAGACCGTTTCGGACGACCCGTTTGATGCTTTCTTCAATGGCGGAGGATACGTGGAAGTGAAGAAGAAAATTACGACTCCGAAAGTAGTGATTAACGTGCAGCCGCTTCCTGCCAAACCGGCCGGATTCTCTGGAGCAGTGGGTGAGTTCAAACTGGCATCGTCTATCAATGCGACTGACGTAAAGACCAACGATGCTGTGACCATCAAACTGACACTGAGCGGTACAGGAAACATGAAGCTTATCGGTACGCCGGAAGTAAAATTCCCGCAGGATTTCGAAATCTATGACCCGAAAGTGACCGATGATTATAAGCTGACCAACAGTGGACTGACGGGTACGAAGACATTCGAATACCTGGCAATTCCGCGTCATGCCGGCAACTTTACAATTCCGGCAGTAGAATTTACCTACTTCGACCTGAAGAGCAACAGCTACAAGACTCTGAAAACAGAGGCTTATAACCTGAAGGTGGCCAAAGGACAGGGAAATGCCGATCAGGTAATTTCAGACTTCACTAACAAGGAGAGCGTGAAGATGCTGGGTAAGGATATCCGCTTTATCAAGTTGGGCGATTCTTCACTTCGTCCGAAGGGAGATTTCTTCTTCGGTACCGTAGGATATTACCTGTGCTACCTGATTCCGTTGCTGCTGTTCGTTGTCTTTGCAGTGATTTATCGTCAGAAAGCCCTCGAAAATGCCAACGTGGCGAAGGTGAAGACCAAAAAAGCCAACAAGGTGGCTACACGCCGTATGAAACTGGCTGGTAAGTTGCTGGCAGAAAACAAGAAGAATGAGTTCTATGACGAAGTACTGAAAGCTTTGTGGGGATACATCAGCGACAAGCTCAGTATTCCGGTATCTCAGTTGTCGAAAGACAACATTGAAGCCGAACTGACCAACTACGGTGTGCAGGAAGCCTTGATTGCCGAGTTTATCGGTGTGCTCAATGAATGTGAATACGCACGTTATGCTCCGGGCAACGAAAACGAGGCGATGGACAAGGTATATTCCGCTTCTGTGGAAGTCATCAGTAAAATGGAAAACAGTATCAAACATTAAAACGGATAGGAGAGCAGACTAGATATGAAGAAATTATCTTTATTATTGATAGGCCTGATTGGGTATATTCAGTTTGCCGTGGCAGCTCCCACAAAGGCGGAAGCTGACGAAGCATACCAGAAGGAAAAGTTCAGCGAGGCAGCGTCCTTGTATGAAGAAATCCTGCAGACGCAGGGAGAATCGGCCGACATCTATTATAATCTTGGAAACGCGTACTTCAAGCTGAAGAATACGGCCAAGGCAGTGCTCAACTACGAACGTGCACTTCTCCTGAATCCGGGAGACGCGGATATCCGTTTTAATCTGGACATGGCACGCAGCAAGACGGTGGACAAGATTACGCCTACTGCCGAGGTGTTCATCGTGACGTGGTACAAATCGCTGGTCAACATGATGAGCGAACAGAGCTGGGGCTATGTGGGAATTTTCTCGTTCATTCTTTTGCTGATAGGAGTATCTTTTTATATCTTCGGCAACCGCCTTTGGATAAAGAAAGCCGGATTCATCGGAGCGGTGGTATTCCTGATTGTGACGGTGTGCAGCAATATTTTTGCCAGTGAGCAGAAAGCGGAGCTGGTAGACCGTACGGGAGCCATTGTGATGGAGCCGACAATCAATGTCAAGAGTACGCCGAACGAAAGCGGAACCGACTTGTTCGTGCTGCATGAAGGTACGAAAGTCTTCATCGAGGACAATTCGATGAAAGGCTGGAAGGAAATCCGCCTGGAAGACGGCAACAAAGGCTGGGTGAAGACGGAAGCAATTGAAATCATTTAATTCAAATAAGCATAAATGGCAGACATACAGCAACTCATAGAGGCCGACAAGGCTTTGCTACTTTCTCTTAACGGAAGCGACTCCTTGTTCTGGGATGGATTCATGTGGACAGTGACAGACACCAAGACATGGATTCCGGCCATACTGGTGTTGCTGTATGTCGTGTTTAAGAATAACCGTGTGCCGCAAGGAATAGTCATCACGCTGATGTTCGCTTTGTGCGTTACGCTGGCCGACCAGTTTGCGTCGGGACTCTGCAAGCCTTATTTTGCCCGTTTTCGTCCCACTCAGGACCCTGAACTGATGTATCTGGTGCAGACGGTGAACGATTATAGGGGAGGCTTGTATGGATTTATCTCCAGCCATGCCGCCAATACCTTTGCTGTAGCGATGTTTGCCTCGTTGCTAGTGCGCTATCTGCCTTTCACCTGCATGATGTTTCTGTGGGCCATGATTCCCTCGTACTCACGCATGTACTTAGGTGTGCATTATCCTGGTGACATTCTGTGTGGGGCAGTGGCCGGATCGGTTGTCGGTGTGCTTGTGTACCTGCTGTACGCACGTCTGCGCAAGAAATTCTTCGATTGTCCGCAGTATATTTCCACCCAATACACCAAGGGCGGATATACCAAAGATGATATTTCCATTCTGCATGCCACACTGCTGCTGACTTATCTCTATGCGATAATCGGAGGAATGATAGTAGCAAAAGGTCTGCATTTCTGACCAGAAAGTAAGATATTTTCGAAAAAAACGGTTGGAAAGTTTGTGCTGTCACAATCTTTTGCTATATTTAAATCGATATTAAAAACAACATTTTGTCTAACACTTAATTATGACTACTATGAACAGAACAATAACCTTTAACGAACTTCGTAAAATCAAAGATTCTTTGCCCACGGGAAGCATGCATCGCATTGCGGATGAGTTGAACCTCAGCGTGGAAACGGTGCGTAATTTCTTTGGCGGACATAACTTCAAGGACGGAAAAAGCGTAGGTATCCATCTCGAACCGGGTCCTGACGGCGGACTGGTGATGCTTGACGATACTACGGTACTCGATAAGGCAATAGCCATTCTGAAGGAAGAACAACGCGCTTGATATAAGATAAGGGCTGTAACAAGAGAGTGGGAGAGTATCCGTTCCTGTTACGGCCCTTATTGTTTATCCGATAATATGATATTAACCTAAAAATGCAGAAGCCATGGAAGAAAAACTTGTAACACTGGCCATTCTTACTTATTCTAAAGCCCAGATTCTAAAGAATGTGCTTGAAAATGAAGGAATTGAGGCTTGCATCCATAATGTCAACCTGATTCAGCCTGTCATTTCTTCGGGCGTGAGAATACGCATCCGCGAAAGTGATCTGCCCAGGGCATTGAAAATCATTGAAAGTTCTGCGTGGTTGGCCGAAGACGTGGTCAATGAGGAAAAAACGGAAGAAAAGCATGGCAAGCAGGTGCTGATACCGGTGGACTTTTCTGATTATTCGATGGCTGCCTGTGAATTCGGTTTCAATTTTGCAGCCAAGATACAGGCAGAAGTCGTGCTGATGCACGTGTATTTCAGTCCGGTATACATGCCGAGTTTGCAGTATGCGACAGAAAACTACGGGTTGCCGATGGAGCATGAATTGGGCATCAAGAGCATGCTCGATAGTATTCATGAACAGCTTAACAATCTGATAAACAGTATTAAAGAACGCATTCAGAAAGGAGAACTTCCTGATGTGAAGTACACCTGCACTCTGAAAGAAGGTGTACCGGAAGAAGAAATCCTGCATTATGCACGCGAGGAAAAGCCGCTCATAATCATCATGGGAACGCGCGGAAAAGGTGAGAAGGAAATGGATCTTATCGGTAGTGTAACGGCCGAAATCATTGACCGTAGCCCGGTATTTGTCTATGCTATCCCGAAAAATGCGCAGAAGAAAAACTTCGATGAAATCCATAAGGTCGCATTCTTTACCAGCTTTGACCAGCGTGACTTGATTGCATTTGACTCACTGGTAACGACTTTCAAGGATTATCATTTTGAAGTATCGTTCATCCATCTGAGCGACAATGCGCAGAAGCGTACGTGGAATGAAATTAAGCTGGTAGGCATTCAGGAATATTTCAAGAAGCAATATCCGCAGCTTACAATTGATTACGACATGTTGGGTGGAGAAAGTCTGCTCAGCAATTTGGACGCATATGTCAAGGAAAAAGGCATCGACGTGCTGTGTCTGTCAAATTACAAGCGGAACGTCTTTGCACGCTTGTTTAATCCCAGCATTGCCCGTCGGATGATTTTCCATTCCAACACGCCGATTTTGGTGATTAAATAAAGTTTTGTCTTAGAAAAACGAATTCTCAGGGCCGTTTCCATTCGTCTGGATTCGGCCCTTGGTTTTTATTATTCGCAGAATCGGTAATCTCAAGCTCCAAGAGCGATAAAAATGGTTATTGAGATCATCTGCTTATTGATGTATAGAATCGTGCGAATAAGGCCTTAAAAAACGCAAGTACGTTCATCTCAAAACACCTTTGTGTTTTATTCCAAACGTCCTTACGTTTTAATTGGAACGCAAAGGCGTTTTAGATTAAACACAAGTACGTTTTCCTTTAAATACACTTGTGTTTTTTGATAAACGCATAATGAATATAATCCGTATAATGATTAACTTATTTTGTATCTACATAACTACATTTTTACACATTTTTTAAAACACTCCCCTACTCCATAGGGTAGGGCAGAAATCATCCGAAAGTGTCGGTGTCATTTGCGCAAGTGTTACCAAGATAGAGGGAAATCGCTGTGGAGTTAAGCGATTTTCCTTCGGACAAATGACTGGATTTCATGTTTTCAAACCCTTCTGTGTCCCCCCAGCCTTTGGGGGGAGTAAGTGAGTACATTAACATTTATTCAGACATCTACAGAGCAAAAAAATGATTTGCAAAATGGGGTAAACGCTCGTTTTGAAAGGCGTGCAAGACTCAGCCGTCTACCATCGGCAAAACCTTTTCGCCCGCCAAAGGTAGCATGATTAGAATGATCCGAAAAACCAAATAACGTTAACTCTGTGTTGCAAGCAACACGCCATTAACGTTATTTACTTTTAGTCTTGATCATTCTAACCATGCAGTTATAATAGGCGAGCGAAAAGGATATGCCGAAGGTAGACTAAGGGGCAGAGCAGACATGCACTTGAAATAGGAATTTTTTATTTTATATTTTGCCTCCGGCGGGAGCTCTTAGGATGTCCGAAGGTTTGATAACTGATGTACTCACAATGATGAGTCTGTGACCAATATACGCGAATAGTCAGAACGTATTCGCCATTTACAAACACGTCCTGACCATCAAACCAATCCAGATACTTTCCACAATTCAGAAGAAATTCGCAAAGTTCGTCTGTGTCGTGAAAAGGCATCGGAAAATTACTTACTTCAACCATTTGTTAGTAATAAATACCAATAGCCTTACAAAAGCAAATGCAAGAACTAAACCGATTAAAAACACAAATGAATAATCCATACACAAAGATACAAATACTAACGAAATGCACCGCGTATCTGGTCATAAAATCCCTGACCAACATTAAAGAGACCGAAGGCACCTTCAGGACCTGAATTATAAATAGCATGACGCAAATCTGCTTTAATTTGGTCGAGACGATCCTTATAGGAATCTGACTCAAAATCAAACTGCTGCTGTTCACGAGCACCTTTCATAAACTCAGTTACAGCCTTATTAATTTCAGTATTAATTTGTGCCTGAGTCAAGTTACCTTGCAGCTTCATATTATTAATGCGAACCATCTGCTCATTAATAGTCTGCTTTATCTGCTGAGGAAGTACTTTGTACCACTGATATGCAGACAGATTAGCAAGCATCTGGCCATGAGCACGAAGCTGAGTAAACATTGTATCAGTCTTTCGCTGGCGAATCTCTGAACTTAACATTTCAGGCCGGAAACGATTCATAATATCCTGACCTTTTGTCTGAGAACGAACAAATCCTGACTCTGTGCGAGTCTTTTCCAAATCAGCCAATAACTTGTCTGCCTTGTACTGATTTTCTATTTCCTGACCTTCATTTATAAGCTGCTGACCGCGTATATCTTCCTGAGCCTTAAGAGTAGCTATGAACTCTGATGCGATGCCACGCAAGCCGGACAAACCTGACATATCAGCTGGCTGCATGGTAGCACCTTGCATCTGAGGAACTACAGCAGGCTGGGCAGCTGGAGAAGTCATGGAAGAAGCAGAACCGGCAGATCCTCCGTCCATCATCATGTAAGGATTCAGACCAGCTTCTTCTAAACGCTTTCTCTGAGATGATGCGGAATTATACTCATTCTCCGCATTCCACATATCCCATTCCTGCTCTATCTGTCTTTCCAGCTGTTCACGATTATACTCGTTAGACATCTGGGCAATCTGGATATTTGCTTGATTTGTAGACTCAGCTATTTCCTTATTAGCTTTATTGGTATTATTGGTATTAACTATACTGGCAGTAGTCTGCATTCCAGCAGCAGCTACATCACCAGCAGCACCAATAGCAGCACCTGCAATTTTACCCATATTGTTCAATTTTTAAGATTATACAAGAAAGGTAGCCGTGATCACGCGACTACCTTTGTCCGATTATTAAGATTCAACAGCCGGAGTAGGAGCAGGATCAGGAGAAGGATCTGTATTGGAAGTCTGTTTCTTGACAGCTTCTACAGCTTCTTCTAACTTCTGAATCTCCTTAGAATACTCGATGTCCAGATAGGAAGCCCATGCACGCAACTCAGAAGGATGCTGAATATACCTGGACTTAACAAACTGATGCAACTGCTCGTCAGACATCTTTTCGCGCATCTGGGAAAGCTGAGAAGCAGAACGGTCATGATCCAAATAATCAGAGAACTGGGCAAGAGTCATAGAATCCAACCGTCTTTGATTAAGAATCATGTAAATATCGTTCCGATAAGTCACAGCAGGAGTAGAACCCAAAGGGGTTTGTACTTCTTCACGGTAAAAATCCTCTACCGGAGAGGGAACACGCAAGGAAGTCAGCGGAGCCATGAGAGAACAGCAACCACGGACGGGAGTTCCTTCGTGCGGTTTTTGTAATCTTCCTTTAAACATAACAACACATTAATAAGGTAAACCATTCGGATCCAAAGAACGAACTACATTAACATCAAAAAGCGTACTGCACAAGAACTGGTCGGTATTAAGGTCGGAATTGGCCTTAACTGCAAACAAATTATCAAGCACAGAAGGGGATACCTTGAAGAATCCGGCCTTGACAGAATCTGCTTCTACGTTCGGATTGTCAGGGAAATCGACACTATCAGCAGCCAACAAAGCTTCATCATCGAAAGGAATGATCCAAGTTTTAAGTGAACGCCTGAATTCACCCATAGACTTATCCAAAGTCGTTTTCCAGTTATAATACTGAGGAGCATAACCGAAATAAAGGTTAGGAGATACCTTGAAATCACCGTCTTTAGGCTTAACCGGATTCAGACCACGAATAACGGGAACCTGCTCCATACCAATCTTATCAAATTCAGGAATAGGGAAGTCAAGCACATTGGTAAGAGTAGTTCCGAAATGTGGAGCACTGGTAATGTAATCAAGCTGGGGCAGAACATGGAACACACACATAACAATACCGTATTGACCACCTACGTTAAAGTTAATAGATCCGTTACCGGACATTGTGCCTTTACCTGCAATATCGGCAGCATTTTCACCAGTAATATTGTTATTTACAACTTCATTAATAGACAAGTCAATATTAATTGATCCAAGCCACTGACACATATCAGAATAAGCCTTATTTACAGACTGACCCCAGTGGGCTTCAATCTGTGACGGATAATCTTCCTCTGATGCCAATGCAACTTCTTTCCACTTCTGGGCAGCTTCAGCACGGCGTAAGGCAAGAATAGAAACACCAAAACTAGAATCACCTTCAACAATCAAACCAGAATTAGTGTTATTAAAACGCAAAATACGAGATTCACCAACAGAAGTTTGAGCCTGAAGATAACCACTAGAGCCTTGAATAGTTACATTTCCGTTCAAAAATGCAACGCCATCCTGTCCAGTGGTAAACGCCGGAGGTGTAGGACCTTCCACAACTTGCATAGAACCTGAGACAGGAACAGCAGAAGCCTCACCATACTGGGCTTGAGGAATCGTACCATGAAGCAAATCACGCTGCCAGTTGGAATACCGCATATCAAACAGATTGAATGAATCCTTAAAACCTTCTACGGTAAAATCAAGCTGCAAAGAATCAGCAGATCCGGAAATATAGTCAATATTGAAAGTAGAAGGGTTAGAGCGTTCCCACTGGGTATAACGGTTAAAATCCGCATAAATCTTCTGGTATGCAAAAAGTGGGAAAGGAGAGAACTTCAAATTGTTCAACATTGGACGAGTGGCCCATGTAGCACCTTCACCGCCAGCTGCTTCAACGATATAGGGATAAAAATCACCATAGCCGAGATACTCGAGGATAATACATACAAGCCATGCACGATAATAACCAAACTGATTTTTAGAATCAGCAAGAGAGACGATGTAATCTGCTACCTGCTCAGCAGTAAAATAAGGGAGTTCATCGCTGAGAGGGACATTATCTGCAAGAACCGGACCGGATGCATGCAAAAGGTTAGTGCGCATCTGGGTAATTGCAGTAGGAAACTTATTCCACATCTGACGAAACGGCACAAAGTAGAAATCAAAATAACCTCTCATTCGGGCAAAGGCAGCTGTATTAAGGGGCTGAGTACGAACGAAAGACTTTACCGTAGCATTAAGATCATCAAAAGGCAGTACGGGAGTCCACCAAACCGGAATAAGTGAACCAGCTTTGGCAGTAAAGTTAATTTTCTGTGTAAGATCATAACCTGCACGAGTAGGCTTGTTCCTCACAGATTTCATAGACATAATATTAGCCATAGAATCAAATATTTGTTTCAAAAATCATATTCTTATCATTCTGCTCTTTATGTTTCATGCGCTGACGCGCCATGAACCTAACATTTGCACTATAAGCCTTGTAGGCAAACGTTCTCTTTTTAAATTGTTCAACATCATAAGGCACATTATTATAGAAATACTTTATATCACCGCTTAAACGCTCTTTTCCATCCAAAAAATCAGATTTTCGTGAGTAAGACTTATCAAAATAAATCTCCTGCTTACGATACCAGTCGACAAGATTCAGGTATTCATAATTCTTCCAAAAACGCTCTACCTTTCGCAAGAATAACTCATTACGGTCAAAATCACACCACATGAGAGAAAGCGAGCATAGATAAGACTTCCACAGCTTAGCATTATGCTCAAAAACAGACGAACACAATAGAATCGAGTAAACACACTGAAAAAGCTGGTTATTCAAATCATCATCATGACGGAATTTATCATAATCAAAACGATCAATACGTTTGTAATTCAAATTCTGTGATAACTCTGTATAAATCAGTAAAAAATCCTCTCTGACACGTTCAGGAACTCTAAGAATACCAGTATCCAACCACGAGTAAAAAGAAGTCACAAGAGACCTTGCTACATCTGCTTTTTTGTCGGAGTTGAAATAATACCGGAGTCTAGACCAAATTGTGTATACTCTAAAACGCTGCTCATGAGAGAGCAAAGCGAAACCTTTACACTGGGGATAGACGGAATGGAGCATTTCAGAGGGCGTCCTAAAATTGTCATATCGGCCACGACAAAAGAAGCTACGCTGAACAAATTCTGTAAACTTAAGCTTGAGTAACGGTATAAGTTCCGTTCCAAAAATCTTTCTACCCAGAAATCGAGAGTGCTGGGAGAAGCTTTTAACGGCATCCACTTTAAGGCAAGAGGGAAGAGGCACAGAGCTGTTAACATAGCCCGCAACATAGGAACTGCACGAACCTTGTTCGACAGATTGCGCGTCAATACCACCGAATGGCCAGCTTTCACGTATATAGTATTCCAGCTTCGATAATAATGTTCCTTTTCCGCAATGCGCTTTCTGATATTTCGACCAATAGGGATACGGATATTCTCCGAGCGTATGAACCGAGGGGAGGAATAAGGACGGATCGTCGACAAAGAGTAAGATATGGAAATGTGGGCGGAAGGATAGGGGCCCATATTCGCCAGTGGCAAAAAATCTAATCTTCTGACCTTCATATTTATCTAGATATTTACGCAGACGCTTCATAAACAGCTGCAATTCACGTTTACTGAGATACGGAAAGCGTCCTTTGTAATTGATACGATAATTAACACGTTTCTGATATTCATTCATCAGCTGAGGAGTCATCAACGTACGACCTAAGTATTCACCAGTATCTGCATCACGCATAATATATTCATCATCACCAACCTTGTAAAAACGAAACTGAGGTACAAACTTATCATCAAAAGTGAGAGTTAAAAATACCGTCTTTTTCGCTGTAAGTGACTCAAAATCACATAAATTAGAATATTTGAAATTGCGAAGCTGTTCACAAGCTACACAATGCTTGCAGGCAACAACCATTTCTTCACCAGTGTACTTGTTTTTTATACGCTGTGGCTCCAAACAACTGACAAACGGGTAGTTCATTACTCTTTCACGGTATCTGGAAGAATAAGAATAGTTCCACGACTGACTACAGTATCAGTCTCACACACAGTTACAGTTACATTACTTCCTGAGAAATCCCAAGATGAACCGCAAGATGCGGCCAAAAAGAGGGATCCAACGCAAAACAGACATACTAAAAATTTTTTCATTTGACTAAGAGTTTATGTAAATTAATGTATTCAAACAAAGAACAAATCCTGTCAGACAACACATAAGAAGAAAAGAAATCAGAAGTCTTTCTAAGACGATGCAAAGACCAAAGACGCTGCACATGATCAGACAACAAAAATCCATGTTGCTTAATCCAGTCGATAAGCTCAGATTTACTTCCAAAATCTATACGCTTACCACGAGTCCGATGTACTAGAGAATACCTCATAAATTTAACTATTTAAAAGTGGTCAATTCTTCAAATAATAATCTGAGACTGAGGGTATAAACCTTACAGCAAGACTAAGGAAAGTAAAATATTTGGATTATGCACATAATCCGTATTATGTTTAATTAGAAAAATAGCATTCTCTCCTCTTTGTTAGAAATGCGTTCAAAATTTTATAGGAGCAGGAAATTTCATTGTGGAAAGTAATTCTCGCTCTGTTTTAAAGATTATCGTATGGTGTTCTCTTTCTTCCTTAGTCTTTTGAGGGGATTTCTGTAAAAAATATTTTCAGGAAACGTTGTTCTACGTTTTTTTCTTACGGAAAATTAATAAAGAGTAAGCGATTATGTTGGCACATGGAAGAGTCTTTTTCTAGCAAATTTTACGTTGAATCGCAAATTCGCAGTTAAACTTGATAATCGGCCGAATCCCTTGGATTATGCTGTAGATAGCAAAGTTGCAGATACAAAAAAAGCACCTCTTTTAAAAAGGTGCTTCTTTGTGACCGCGACAGGATTCAAACCTGTAACCGGCTGATCCGTAGTCAGCTACTCTATTCAGTTGAGCTACGCGGCCAATCGTTCAAATTTTGATTAGAAAAGTGACCACGACAGGATTCAAACCTGTAACCGGCTGATCCGTAGTCAGCTACTCTATTCAGTTGAGCTACGTGGCCAATTATTTCTAAATCTTCAGTAGAAAATGGTGACCGCGACAGGATTCAAACCTGTAACCGGCTGATCCGTAGTCAGCTACTCTATTCAGTTGAGCTACGCGGCCAATCATTTCATTCAAACTAACAAGGAAGGTGACCGCGACAGGATTCAAACCTGTAACCGGCTGATCCGTAGTCAGCTACTCTATTCAGTTGAGCTACGCGGCCATGTCCTTTTTGTTTGACGGGTGCAAAGGTATGGAGTTTGTACGAAACTTCCAAATATTTCTGCGATTTTTTTCAATAAAAATTATTCCATAAACCGGCTTCCAAATATCTGCCAGCCTAGTGTGAGGCCTAAATTCCAGTTGTTACTCGGTGAACTATAGTGATTTAGGTAGGCACATATGGAGCCGAAAGGAAGTCTGACTACCAGATCCAGTTCGCCCATATATTCGAACTGTGAGAACACTTTTCCATAGCGTGCTTTACCACTTTCTTCCCGGATGGGGAAAATCGGTGCGAATCCATACATGCCTAGTCTTACCTGAAGCACGCTGTTGAACTGGTAGATTGGACATACACCTGCTCCTACAAACTGATTAGCCCGGAATGCTTCGTTGTAGGTGATTCTACTGTGAGCCGTAGGTGCAAATTCTCCAGCCTGCATCATGGTAGCCCGGTAATTGTGGCTAAAGTTACGCGAAGAATAATAGGCCTTCAGGTAGGTTCCTAGCGAGAAATGAGGGTTGAGTGTATGATACTTTTCCAGTTCATAGGCTATTTGCAGCCATGATTGGATGTATTTATAGTTTTCCGTATAGGCGGGATCTTCGTTTCCTGGATAGTACCGTTCCACCCCAGTATAAATGTGTGCAGCAAGTCTTTCACGCCGTCCGGAAGTGGCAAACTGCCGGCTGTTAAGTGTATTTCCGTCCAATGCAACCGAACCGCCAAATATGGTATATTTGCTGGCGTCGCGTACGTCTGAGCTAAAGTCAATGACGTTCGTCTGGAAGTATTGGTCTTCCAACTGGCCTACCCCGATACCGAATTCTGCTTTTTGCCTGCTCAGGAAAGGCATGGATACAAACAACTTGACAAACTCTTCTTTTTGTTTGTTGAAGATCGGAGTATTTCCTTTGCTCAACAGTTTTTCCTGCTTCAGGTAGTCGAAGGTAGATAAGGAAGCAACCAGACGATACGAAGTCGGCAACCGGGTTGGCAAGTCAATACGTCCGGATAGCTGCAAGTTGTTGTAGATTTGTCCCAGCTGTCCGTCCAATGAGAATTCCTTGGATAAATTGTTCAAGTTGTGGTAGGTGGCTCCTATATATACCTGATTGGCTCCGTTTGAGCCAACGTTTCCTCCTACTCTCAGAGAGAGGTCATCCTTCATACGTACTTTCAAATCCAAATTAAAATCGTTTTCGTAGGGATTATATACCGCATGAGGAATAATCTCAGAAATCATATTATCGGACGACATCAGGCGGAAATATCCTTTCCGAAGCTCTTCCAGAGAGAATGTGCCGTCTTCTTCACTGTGGAATTCCTTACGGATGTATTTTTTCTGCTGATCGTTTGCTCCATGAATGATGATATTGCGGAAGCGGAATTCAGGCATTTTCTTTTTGAATGCCATGCGCTCCTTCTCCAGCAAGCGATAGTCCATACGGCGTGATATCCGGTTCTTGATGGAGTCCATCAGTTCCATGGTACGCTTATAGCCGATGTCGTGGAGTTCGTCAAAACGGTTGAAGTCCATCAGGTTTACATCGTCGTATTTGAAGGTCATCAGGATGCCCGTAGAATCGGGAACGGAGTAATCTGTTTTCTGCATGATCATGCTTTCCAGCTGTCCGATGATGTCTCCCTCCTGCGGTTTCCCGGGATTGGAACTTACCACGCTACCGATAATGATGTCCGGATGAAAATCTTCTGTCATTACATTGACCGGAAAATTGTTGTATATTCCTCCGTCATACGCCAGTACGGAATCTATTTCAATGGGTTTGAACATGCCAGGGAAACTCATGGAAGCACGTACGGCATCTCCCAAATCACCTTCCTTAAAGATGATTGGACGTTTGTTATACACATCGGAAGCCACGCAGCGGAAAGGAATGAACAGATTGTCAAAGTTCCCCCGACAGAGCGCAGTAGCCTGTCCGAACAATTCTACGAATGCCAGGTTCATCTGCAACGGGTCGACCACGCTGGAAGGCAGAAACTGTGTTTTTACCTTGTGCAGCGGATTTTTCAATGATACACGGATATTGATGAACTCCGGTGTAGGCGGATTCCGCTTGAAATAGTAGATGTATTTTTCCTGTATCCCTCCGGAATACCATCGCTTGAAATCTTCCGATTTGATGAGCTTTTCCATGTCGTCCGGCGAATAGCCCATGGCATACAGCGAACCGACGATGGCGCCCATGGAAGTACCCGTGACATAGTCGATGGGAATGTTGTTTTCTTCCAGTGCACGAATAATGCCGATATGTGTCAGGCCTTTTGCTCCGCCCCCACTGAGTACCAGTCCCACTTTCTGAGCCGATACAGTGGAGAAAAACAGACAGAAAAAGATCACAAGAATGCGGTGTATATATATCATATATAAATAGGCTAAGTTGTTGTACCCCAAATATAGTGATAAAAATAGACTGGGCACGCGAAATCTCATTTTTTTTCCAACTTCGCAGATTATTTCAAAATCTTTTCAGAATTGTGTCAGACCTTTGTCACAAACAAAAGAAAAAAGGGACACTGAATTATGAAGAAGTTTGTATTTTGGGCAATGATGACACTAGGTGTAGTCGGCCTGCAGAGCTGTGATAAAGATGACGATAACCACGTACAAGTTTCGGCAAACCTGCAAGAAGCTTTTGATACCCGATACCCGAATGTATCGAGAGTGGACTGGGAACAAAAAGGTCAGTTCTATGAAGCTGAGTTTGCAGATAACGGGTATGAGAACAAAGCATGGTTTACTCCTGACGGTGTATGGGTGATGACGGAATATGACATTCCTTTTGCTCAATTACCGCAAGTTGTGCAAGATGCCTTTAAAACCGGTGCATACGCATCATGGAGAGTAGATGATGTGGACAAGATTGAGAAAACCGATGCCAGCGTGATTTACGTCATTGAAGTGGAATCGGGTGAGAAGGAATATGAACTTACCTATCTGGAAGATGGCACGCTGATTCGTGAAGAAGCAGAATGGGGAGAACATACTCCGGTAGCTCCCGGACAGACATCGGAGGTGAAGGAGCTGGTAAAGACAAAATATCCTCAGGCTGTGATTCTGGACATTGAAGAAGAAAAAGGGGGTATCGAAGTGGAAATCCGTGACGGCGGCCGTCAGAAAGAAGTGTACTACAAACTGGCTGATGGAGTTCTTTCCTGGATACATACTACATACGAGATAGAAGAGCGCGAATACAGTACCCTTCCCGAAGGCGTACGCCAAGCTTTGGCTGATTTGTCAGGAAGCGGAATGGAGGTCGACGATGTGGATTTCTTTGAAACAGAAACCGGGAATTACTACCGTATAGAAGTGGAAGACCGTGGGGCCGACAAGTACGTTTACGTAGCCGAAAATGGGGAGATGCTTCAGATGAAACTTAAAAATTATGCTTAAAAACATAAAATATTAGACTTTTCTGAACTTTTTAGGGAAATAAACCGTATATTTGCAACGGATTTCCCAGATTCACGTGGCCGGGCAGTCCTGCTGTTCCGGCCACAGAAGTAATGTTCCGGGCAGGAAATCACTGTAAGGACACAGTACCGGATAGTATTAACTAAAATCAAATTACATGCTCAAAAATGTAAAGTGGTTTTTTGTTGTATTAGTATTCAGTTCCTTCATTTCTCTGTCATTTGACAAGAGAAAGACTCCCACCGAGAAACTTCCGCTTGGGGCGCAGGCTCCGGAGTTAGTGCTCGGAAAAGAAAAGCAGCCGCTCAGCCTGCAAGCCGCAAAAGGCAATTACATCCTGCTGAGCTTTTGGGCCAGTTACGACGCCGCATCGCGTACACGCAATGCCAGACTGCACAATGTGGTTTCGGACGACGCCCGTGTTGAGATGATTTCCATTTCATTCGACCGCTACCAGTCGGTATTCAACGCGGCGGTTCGCCAGGACGGTATCAGCGATAACGTCTATCAGGAAATGGAAGGTGAAAATTCGGAGATATTCAAGTCGTACGACCTGAAGCACGGATTCATCAATTACCTGGTGAACGACCGTGGAGCCATTGTGGCAAAGAATGTAACTTCCTCCGAACTGGCATCGCTTCTGCATCAGGCAGAAAATTGATGCCCGCCCTTTGAAGAAGATGACTTTGGATACAACAAAAAGCAAAGAGATTTCAAATCAGACAGGTTCTGTACAGATTTGAAATCTCTTTTTTTATACGGTCACGGCAGGACTCTGCCGTGATTTCTTTAGCATTTTATTTTCAGCTCATCCAGTATGCGGCGCATCTGCTCGTAAGTAGTGATGCGGGTAGGAACTAGCGGCAGGCGCAGACGGTTTTCAATCATTCCCATCATGCTCAGCATGGCTTTCACTCCGGCAGGGTTACCGTCGACGAACAGCAGCTTGAACAGCTCCGTAAACTGGTGATGGATGGTCAGCGCATTGTTGTAGTCGCCGGCCAGTGCCAGACGTGTCATGCGGCTGAATTCACGCGGAAAGGCATTTCCGATAACGGAGATAACGCCCACGGCTCCCAAGGTAATCAGCGGGAAGGTAATACCGTCGTCGCCCGAGATTACGTCGAAATTCTCCGGTTTGTTCTTGATGATATCGTCCATCTGTGTAATGTTGCCCGATGCTTCCTTGATAGCCACGATGTTCTTGAAGTCGCGTGCCAGACGCAAGGTTGTTTCGGCCGTCATGTTCACACCGGTACGTCCCGGCACATTGTAGAGCACTACCGGAAGATCAGTAGCTTCGGCAATAGCTTTATAGTGCTGGTAAATGCCTTCCTGTGAAGGTTTATTATAATAAGGAACGGCCACCAGTACAGCGTCCACTCCTGTGAAGTCCTCATTTTTCAGCGTGTTGAGCACCGTCTGCGTGCAGTTGCTGCTGATGCCCAGCAAAATTGGCACACGACCGTTGACGCGTTCTATCACCACTTTCTTGATTTGTCTTTTTTCTTCCTCAGTCAGTGTCGGTGTTTCCGCAGTGGTACCCAGTACACAGAGAAAATCCACCCCATTTTGTACCTGATATTCAACGAGTCGTACCAGCGCGTTATAATCCACGCTACCGTCGCTCTTGAAGGGAGTAATCAGAGCTACCCCCATTCCTTTCAGTCTTCTTACTATCATAAATGAAATATAATCACTTTAACAAGTGTACAAAAGTACGAATATTTTCAATTTAACCTATAGATTTAATCGTTTTTTTGCCTTTTATAAATAATTTGTAAAGGACTGGCACTTTATTCGCCGATCATTCCGAGAAACTCCTCTTCATTTACGATGCGGATGCCCAGTTTTTCTGCTTTTTCCAGTTTGCTGGGGCCCATATTCTCTCCGGCCAGGATGAAGCTTGTTTTCTTGGAGATGCTGCCCACGTTCTTTCCGCCATGCTTTTCGATAAGTGCCTTGTATTCGTCGCGTGAGTGGTGGGCAAATACGCCGCTGATGACGATGGACTGGCCTTGCAGCTTGTCGGTCTGCCCGGCTGTCTCTTCCTCGCTGATGGCCATCTGTACTCCGGCTTCACGCAGGCGTTCGATGAGCTGGAGATTCTTCTCGCTGTGGAAATAACGCAGGATACTCTGTGCAATCTTTTCGCCGATTTCGTCCACGTGAATCAGGTCGTCCAGCGTAGCCGATTTCAGGTCGTCGATGGAGCGGAACGCACGTGCCACTTTCTTGGCCACGGTTTCGCCCACAAAGCGGATGCCCAGTGCAAAGATGACACGCTCGTAGGGAACGGTCTTCGATTTCTCTACTCCCTGTATGATGTTCTCGGCCGATTTTTCTCCCATGCGGTTCAGACGGCAGATGTCTGCTGCTTGCAGCGTGTAGAGGTCGGCCACGTCGTGAATCAGTCCCTCCTGATAGAACTGGTCGACGGTTTCCGGTCCCAGCCCTTCGATGTTCATGGCACGGCGGCTGATGAAATGCTCGATGCGGCCCTTTATCTGTGTAGGGCAACCGTCTTCGTTCGTGCAGTAATGTGCAGCTTCGTCCTCGTAGCGTACCAGTCGGCTGCCGCATTCCGGACAGTGTGTGATGAAAGTTACCTTCTCGCTTCCTTCCGGACGTGCGTCCTTATCCACTCCCGTAATCTTCGGAATGATTTCGCCGCCCTTTTCCACGTACACCATATCGCCCAAATGCAGGTCGAGCGACTCGATGATGTCGGCATTGTGGAGAGAAGCACGTTTCACCACCGTACCCGAAAGCTGAACCGGTTCCAGATTGGCTACGGGGGTTACCGCTCCCGTACGTCCCACCTGATACGTTACCTTCAGCAGTTTGGTGCAAGCCTGTTCCGCCTGAAATTTATAAGCGATGGCCCAGCGCGGCGACTTGGCCGTGAAGCCCAGGTTGCGCTGCTGGCGCTGTGAGTTTACCTTCAGCACAATGCCGTCGGTAGCCACCGGCAGATTCTTGCGCTCCAAGTCCCAGTAGTTGATAAAGTCGAATACCTCTTCCAGCGTACGGGCCTTGCGCATGTGCGACGACACTTTGAAGCCCCAGCGTGCCGCTTCCTGCAAATTCTCATAATGCCCGTCGTGCGGCAGTTCCTCGCCCAACAGATAATATAGGTAGGCATCCAGCTTGCGCGAAGCCACTACTGCCGAGTTCTGCGACTTGAGCGTACCCGAAGCCGCATTGCGCGGATTGGCAAAAAGCGGTTCCTCACGCTGCTCACGTTCGCGGTTCAGTTCCTCGAACACCGTCCACGGCATCAGAATCTCACCCCGGATTTCAAACCGGCGGGGATAGCCTTCGCCCGACAGGCGCAGCGGAATGGAACGGATGGTCTTCACGTTGTCCGTCACGTCATCGCCCCGTACACCGTCACCACGCGTCACCGCCTGCACCAGTCGTCCGTCTTCGTAGGTCAGCGAGATAGACGTACCGTCGAACTTCAGCTCACAGCAGATTTCGAAGTCCTCGTTCAGTGCCTTCCGCACACGTTCGTAGAACTCCCGCACCTCTGTCTCGGAATACGTGTTGCCCAATGAGAGCATAGGATACTTGTGTTCTACCTGGCGGAACTCCTTGTTCAGGTCGCTGCCCACGCGCACGCTCGGCGAGTTCTCGTCGTAGTGTTCGGGGTGTTTCGCTTCCAAATCCTGCAGTTCACGCATGAGCCGGTCGAATTCCTGGTCGCTGATGGTTGGTGCATTGAGAATGTAGTAGTTATGATTATGCGTGTGTAACTCTTCACGCAGCTGGTCGATTCTTTCTATTTCTGTCATGACATTAAAGCGTAATGTTTCATGCAAAAGTAGCAAAAATATTCGTACTTTTGCAAAAAACAATCGCAGACAAATGAGAATAGACATTATAACCGTATTGCCGGAAATGATTGAAGGATTCTTCAATTACTCCATCATGAGCCGTGCTCAGAAGAAAGGAATTGCCGAGATTCACATCCATAACCTGCGCGATTACGCGTACGACCGTTACCGTAAGGTGGACGATTATCCGTTCGGGGGATGTGCCGGCATGGTGATGAAGATTGAGCCGATTGACCGGTGTATCTCTGCACTGAAGGCGGAACGTCATTACGACGAGGTGATTTTCACGACGCCCGACGGCGAGCAGTTCAACCAGAAGATGGCCAACACGCTGTCGCTGTCGCAGAACCTGATTATTCTGTGCGGACACTTTAAGGGCATCGACTACCGCATCCGCGAGCATTTCATCACGAAGGAAATCAGCATTGGCGACTATGTGCTGACGGGCGGCGAGCTGGCGGCAGCGGTGATTGCCGATTCGATTGTCCGCATCATTCCGGGAGTGATTTCCGATGAGCAGTCGGCTTTGTCCGATTCGTTCCAGGACAACCTGCTGGCTCCTCCGGTGTACACTCGTCCGGCAGAATACAACGGCTGGAAGGTGCCCGACATCTTGCTGTCCGGCCATGAAGCGAAGATTCGTGAATGGGAGTTCCAGCAGTCGCTTGAACGGACCCAGCGTTTGCGTCCGGATTTGCTGGAAGGGAAATAAAAGTAATAATAAAAGGAAAAACAAGGTATGAGCATTTATGAAATAAGCTTCAGCCCGACAGGCGGAACAAAGAAAGTTGCCGATTTCCTGGCAAATGAATTGAGTCGGGATATTACGAATGTCGACTTGTCAAACGGTAAGGAGGATTTTCATAGATTCTCATTGACAAAGGAGGATGTAGCTATAGTGGCTGTTCCATCGTATAGCGGACGTGTTCCTTCTACTGCCGCAGAACGCATTTCGAAGATTCAGGGCAATGGAGCAAAAGCCATCATCGTGTGTGTATATGGAAACCGCGCCTATGAGGATACTTTGGTGGAGCTTCAGGACCTTGTGCAACAGGCAGGATTTTCAGTCGTGTCTGCAGTGGCAGCCATTGCAGAACATTCAATTGCTCATCGATACGCCACGAACAGACCAGACGAAAAAGACTACGAACAACTGAAAGGGTTTGCAGACAAGATTGGTGATAAACTGAAGCGAAATGATTTTACTACTCCTGCAATACCTGGCAACAGACCATACAGGAAGGCTGGAGAGGCAGGTGTCGTTCCGAAGCCTACGAAGGCGTGTACCCGATGCGGTTTGTGTGTTGTCAGATGCCCTGTCGGAGCCATCGACCCAAGCAACCCGGCAAAAGTGAACAAAAAAGCCTGTATTTCATGCATGCGTTGCGTCTCCGTGTGTCCCCATCAGGCGAGAAAAGTGAACCGCTTGCTTCTTGCTGTCGTGAACATGATGCTGAAAAAGGCATGTACTGAACGAAAAGCATGTGAGCTGTATCTTTGATTTTAGATGTAAAGACTTACTTTCAAACGCAAGTCCGTTTCATTTAAAACGCCTTTACGTTTTAGGTAAAACGCACTTGCGTTTAAAAGAAAACGTCCTTGCGTTTTGTGACGAACGCAAGGACGTTTTTTTATGCCTGTTTTCGGGCCTTGAAAAGTGTTGTTTTCAGACTTCCAGTGCACCGATGATGTCGCGTACGGAACTGTATCCGTGACGGTCCAGATAATCGTTGATGCCTTCGGCCACTTTCACGGTGATGGCCGGATCAATGAAGTTGGCTGTACCAATCTGGATGGCAGTGGCACCTGCCAGCAGGAATTCTACGGCATCCTTCCAGTTCATGATACCACCCAGACCTATTACCGGAATGTTTACGGCTTTAGCTACCTGCCATACCATGCGCAGGGCGATGGGTTTCACGGCAGCACCACTCATACCTCCGGTCACGGTCGACAGGATGGGACGACGCTTTTCTGCATCGATGGCCATGCCCAGCAGGGTGTTGATGAGCGACACGCTGTCGGCTCCGGCACCTTCTACGGCACGGGCAATCTCGGTGATGTCTGTCACGTTGGGCGACAGTTTTACAATCAATGTCTTCTTGTAGACTTTACGTACGGCACTCACCACTTCGGCAGCTCCGTGAGCCGTTACACCGAAAGCCATACCTCCCTGCTTCACGTTCGGGCAGGAAATGTTCAGCTCGATGGCCGGGATGTTTTCCAGTTCGTTGATGATGGAAGCCGTCTCCGCATAGTCTTCCACCTGTGAGCCGGACACGTTTACAATCATGTTCGTACGGATGTCCTTAATCTGCGGATAGATGTGGTCCACGAAATAATGCACGCCTTTGTTCTGCAATCCCACGGCATTGAGCATACCCATGGGTGTTTCGGCCATACGCGGGTAAGGGTTTCCTTCACGGTGGTGAAGTGTGGTTCCCTTCACGATGATACCTCCGATTCTCTCCAGGTCCACGAAGTCCTGAAACTCCAGTCCATATCCGAATGTACCCGATGCGGTCATGACCGGGTTCGACAAGTTCAATTTACCGATGTTTACGCTTAAATCTGCCATAATAGTTTCTTTATATTAAATACCGGACCTTCTTTACATACGCACACATGTCCCTCGTCTGTCTTTTCCACGCAGCAGAGGCAGGCTCCGACGCCGCAGGCCATGGTGTTTTCCAGTGACACCTCGCATTCGATGCCTTCTGCCTTGGCATACTTGGCCACTGCCATCATCATGGGTTTCGGGCCGCAGGTGTAAATCATGTCAAACTTCTGTGCTTTCAGTACGCTGTGCATGGTGACGTATCCCTTTTCGCCCATGCTGCCGTCTTCGGTGGTAGTGTACACGTCGCCGAGGGCTTCAAACTGTTCCAGCTGGAGCAGGTCGTTCTTCGAGCGGGCACCCAGCAGGAAGGTGGGCTTGCATCCTTGTTTCAGGAGCGCTTCGCCCAGGTATAGCATGGGAGCCGTACCTACACCGCCGCCCACGAGCAGCACCTTGGTGTCGGCAGAAGCCGGCATGGTGAATCCGTTGCCCAGCGGGAGCACTACGTTTACTGTATCGCCTTTCTGTACGGTAGCCAGTTTACGGGTACCGTCGCCCACGAGCTGGACGAGGAACCATACTTCGTTTTTCTCTCTATCTACGTAGTTGATGGAAATGGGGCGACGCAGGAAGGTAGTCGGCGAACCGTCCACCCGGATTTCGGCAAACTGTCCCGGAAGCATTTCGGGCAAGGGAGCCTCTTGCGTCAGCTTGATGAGAACGTAGTTCGCGTGCAGGCGAGTGTTCTCGGTGACTGTCAAATCTAAGATGTATTTCTTCATATAAAAAAGGTAAATTCGTTTCTTTCACGCAAAGATACGAATTTACCTTTTATATGCCTAACACCTTGGCGGGTGCTTTTGTCGTTCGGCGACTTATTTTTCGGGTTTGAATACCTCGTAGGTGCCGTTGTCGAAGAAAATACGTATTTCGGTAATCTTCGGATGCGGCTTTTCGATGTACTTAACTTCCTCTCTGATAATCTCTTTTGGCGGATAAACCACGGTAGGAACCTCGTTCTCCTTGCGAAAATCGGAGTGAGCCGGCTCTTCGGTCGTGTTTTTCGGATTCTCGAGCGGTTGTGAGAACAAGTCCATGCCTGTTACGGCGGGAGCACTTTCTTCCATTTCGCCTTCACCGTAGAGCAGCCAGTTGATGTTGATGTACGGACATGCCTTATGGATGCGCATGACGACTTCCAGGCTGGGTTTGTTTCGCCCGCTGAAGATGTGCGACAGTGAAGAGGTGGAGATGCCTATCTTTTCGGCGAATTCGGCATTTGATAAACCCTCTTTTTGCATGACTTTTAGAATCCGGTCCTTCATATACAAATGGAAATGGCTTTGTTTGTTGATTACAAAAGTAATTCTTTAAATTTAGAAATGCAAATTTATAAATCTAAATTTACATTGTTACAAGTGTAAACTATATTATTCCAATTGTACATTTACGCTTCTATACAAGTGTAAATACATTTGTAATTAACTTTAGTTTAGTCGGTTATTTTGCTGGATATTAGTATATTATAATTGTATACATGTGTATATATTGGCAAAATAAGAGTTTATTCGCTCTTTCAGGTCGTTTTATTGAACAGATTTGTAGATATTATTTTAAAATATGCTGGTATTCAGTTTATTATACTTCTTAAAGTTGCATGTTATATTTATTCGTTTACATTTAGATAAGTAACACTTTATTCTTGTAAATTGCATTGTATCAGTGTAATATCTCCTCTACCCGTTTGCTAAAATTTACATTTGTAGCGGATAAATAGGTAAAATACAAATGTAAATCATCCAATTCTACACAAATAAGTGATTACATTTGTATTTTGTACCTTCCACTTCTATCTGTAATTTACCGTTTGTAGGGAAACTTCGTGAGAATTGAAAATTTGACGTCCATTTGTATTCTCCTCCTGATTTTTCAATTCTCGTGAAAAACGAAAAAAGCGGCATACATCCGGTCTTTTTTCAGATGTATGCCGCTTGTACAGCGTATTGCTTTCCTCTTTTCAGAGATTCAGTTTCGGTTAATGAAGAATGAAATAAATCAAGTCGCG
Source organism: Phocaeicola plebeius DSM 17135 (assembly GCF_000187895.1). Lineage (GTDB taxonomy): Bacteria > Bacteroidota > Bacteroidia > Bacteroidales > Bacteroidaceae > Phocaeicola > Phocaeicola plebeius. Next base: position 108,634 of record NZ_DS990119.1, read on the forward strand.
CAGCAATTCTCCATCGGGCGCGGAAGGATTGCCTATTCCTTTCGACCGGGCGTCGCATTCGCGAATGGCATGGATGATTTGCATCACCTTTACGCCTGAATAGCGTCGCATGGCTGCCATGTATTCTTTCGCCTGCCACGGACTTTTCAAGCCTAACTGAGCCGCTATTCCCTGGTCTGATTTCTCAGGTGCGTAATAGGCCAGCATCAGGTTTGAGAAGAAGTTGAACAGAATGGCCAGTGTCATTTGTAGCGGATTGTTCTTGGGATTCTCCTCGAAGTATTTGATGATTTTGTTGGCCTTCAGCACGTCCTTTTCCACCAGCGCACTCCGCAGCTCAAAGTTATTGTAATCTTTGCTGATACCGATGTTCCGCTCAATCTGTTCCGGTGTGATGCGGCGTGCGCCTTCCGGCAGTGTCAGGATAAGTTTCTCCAGTTCGCCGGCCATACGGTTCAGGTCGGCTCCTACAAACTCGGCCATCATTTCCGATGCCTTGGGCTCGATTTCCACTTTCTTGCGTTTCAGGTATGAGGAGATGAAACCGGGAATCTGACTGTCCTTGAGCTTCCGCGATTCGAACAGCACCCCGTTTTTCTCGATTTCAGCGGCCAGTTTTTTCCGGCGATCAATGCTGCCGTGCTTGTAGCATACCACCAGTATGGTCGATTTCTGGGGCTTCTGCAAGTAGAAAGCCAGCTCCTCGATGCGTTTCAGGCTCTGTGCTTCCTTTACTACTACCACTTGGTATTCCGACATCATCGGGTAACGCTTGGCGGCGTTGATGACGTTGGCCACATCCGTATCGGCCCCGTATGTGACGGTCAGGTTGAATTCCTTTTCCGTTTCACTGAGCACGGTATCGATGATGTAGTCGGCAATCCGGTCGATGTAGTAATCCTCTTCGCCCATGAGGAAATATACGGGCGCATAGATGCGGTTCTTCAGGTTGCGTACAATCTCTTCGTAAGTGACTTCTTTTGCCATTTTCGTCGGTTTACCAGTCAAATTTCAGGTGTTTCACGGTCTTCTTTTCATCGATGATCATGCGCAGGGCATCGATACCGATTTCTACGTGTTCATGCACGAAATTCTTGGTCACCATGCTGTCACTCTGTTCCGTTTTCACGCCTTCCGGAATCATGGGCTGGTCGGACACGAGCAGCAGGGCACCTGTAGGAATGTGGTTGGCAAATCCGGTGGTGAACAAAGTCGCCGTTTCCATATCCACAGCCATGGCACGGGTCTTCAGCAGGTATTTCTTGAACTCCTCGTCGTGCTCCCAGATGCGGCGGTTGGTGGTGTACACCGTTCCGGTCCAGTAGTCGCGTGAGTGGTCACGGATAGCCGAAGATACGGCACGCTGGAGCATAAAGGCCGGGAGAGCCGGTACCTCAGGCGGATAATAATCGTTCGATGTTCCTTCGCCACGGATGGCCGCGATAGGCAGAATCAGGTCGCCTATCTGGTTCTTCTTGTCGATACCTCCGCACTTGCCCAGAAACAGGCAGGCTTTCGGATGTACGGCACTGAGCAGGTCCATGATGATGGCCGCATTGGGACTTCCCATGCCGAAGTTGATGATGGTCATGCCTTCTGCATGGGCCGAAATCATGTTGGCATCGCGTCCTAAAATGGGCACGTTGAACCGTTCGGCAAAGATTTCGACGTATTTATTGAAGTTTGTCAACAAGATGTACTCACCAAAGTCTTCCAGTTTCCGCTTGGTATAACGCGGGAGCCAGTTTGCTACGATTTCTTCTTTTGTTTTCATTAGCTCTCAGAATTTGTGTTGCCAAATAAAAGGTTATTGGGAAGATGATATTATCTTCCTTAAACGCAAATGTACAATAATAATGCAAACAGAAAAAAGAATTTGGGATTTTCTCTTACCGGAGACCTTCGGTTTTTGGAAAATAATTCAGCTTTTATGTACTTTTGAGAAAATGGAGTATCTTTGCTTCGTAATAGAAGAACGCTTATGTTTGCATTGAACCTGCCTGCTTTTGAGGCCAAGATTGCCCAGCGAGAGGGAAAGAACGTGATATTTGACGTGCTCCGTCGCCGGTATGTAGCGCTGACTCCGGAGGAGTGGGTACGCCAGCATTTTACGAATTTTCTGCTGAAGGAAAAGGGGTATCCGCAAGGACTGTTGGCCAATGAGATACAAATTAACCTGAACGGGACGAAGAAACGCTGTGATACGGTGCTCTACCGGCGCGACCTGACTCCGCAGATGATTGTGGAATACAAGGCTCCTTCGGTGGAGATTACGCAGGCTGTCTTTGACCAGATTACCCGTTACAACATGGTGCTGAAGGTGGATTACCTGGTGGTGAGCAACGGGCTTCGTCACTACTGCTGCCGCATCGACTATGCACGGAATACGTATTATTTTCTCCCGGACATTCCCCGTTATACTGATTTGTAGGGCATAAAAAAGAAGGAATCCCCTGAGCGGGAATCCCTTCTTCTGCTGCCAGACGGAAGTCTGACGCTTATTTCATTTTTGTTTCCAGATGCTTTTCTGTTTCTACACCAGCCAGTTCCGGGTCAATCATGATACGGCCACAGTATTCGCATACGATGATTTTCTTGCGCATACGGATGTCGAGCTGTTTCTGAGGCGGAATCTTGTTGAAGCAACCGCCACAAGCGTCACGCTGCACGTAAGTAATACCCAGACCGTTGCGTGAGTTCTTACGGATACGCTTGAAAGCCTGAAGCAGACGCGGTTCGATGGTAGCTTCTAGGTTCTTGGCTTTTTCTCTCAGTTTTTCTTCCTCCTGCTTGGTTTCTGAGATGATTTCGTCCAGTTCGTTCTTCTTTACTTCCAGATCTTTCTTTCTTTCTTCCAGCAACTGTTCGCTCTTTACGATTTCCTCTTCTTTCGACTTGATGCCGGCTGTATATTCACGGATACGCTTTTCGCAGAGTTCCACTTCCAGGCTCTGGAATTCGATTTCCTTAGTCAGTACGTCGTATTCACGGTTGTTACGTACGTTGTCCTGCTGACTCTTGTACTTTTCGATAGAAGCCTTGGCAGTTTCGATTTCGATTTTCTTGCTGGCTACGTTTGACTTCAGTTCTTCGATTTCAGCCTTGATTTTCTCGATACGTGTGCTCAGACCCGTTACTTCGTCTTCCAGGTCCTGCACTTCCAGCGGAAGCTCTCCTCTCAGTGTCTTGATTTTGTCAATCTCCGACAACATGGTTTGCAACTGGTAGAGTGCTTTCAGCTTTTCTTCCACACTCAATTCATTCGGATCTTTCTTTGCTTCTTTAGCCATAGTTTTCTACAAGTATTTTATGGGATTGGTATTGACACGCGTCAGCTGGGCGTCGAGTGTCGGAAACTTTTCCCGTATGAATGAATATAATAAATCTTTTGTATATTGTTCGCTTTCGTAGTGTCCTATCTCTGCAATGAGAATGTCGTTCTCGTAGCTGAAATAGTCGTGGTATTTCACTTCGCCTGTCAGGAACACGTCGGCATGGGCTCTTACGGCCTTGGGCAGCAGGAAGGCTCCTGCTCCTCCACAGAGGGCGACAGTCTGGATGAGGCGTCCTGTCATGCGCGAATGTTTTACACAGCCCACCTCGAACAGCTTCTTTATCCGGCGAAGGAAATCGGTTTCGGTTTCCGGTTCTTCCAGTTCACCTACGATGCCCGCTCCTGCCTGTGTCCATTCATTCTGCAAGGGATAGAAGTCGTAGGCCGGTTCCTCGTAAGGATGTGCTTCGACAAGGACTTTTTGCACCTTCCCTTTCAGGAATGCCGGCAGCACGGTTTCAATCCGTACCTCATGCTCTTCGTGCAACTGGCCGATTTCTCCGCAGAAAGGATGTGTGCCCGGCTGTGCGCGGAAAGTGCCCTTCCCTTCCAGATTATAGCTGCAGGAATCGTAGTTGCCAATGCACCCGCATCCGGCTTCAAACAAGGCATTACGTACCTCGTCGGCCTGTGCCTGCGGTACGAAGGTAACCAGTTTCAGCAGCTGGTTTTCTTTCGGTTCCAGGATTCTTACGTTCTTCAGTCCGATTTTCTCGGCAATCTTGAAGTTGACGCCCTGCGGTGCGTTGTCCAGGTTGGTGTGCATCGAGAAAATCACGATGTCGTTCTTGATAGCCTTCAGGATGCAGCGTTCCACGTAGTCACGTCCGGTAATCGACTTGTAGCCCTTGAAGATGAGCGGATGGTGAGATACAATCAGGTTATATCCCAATGCGATGGCTTCATCTACCACGGCTTCGGTTACGTCCAGACACAACAAAGCCCCTGTAGCTTCCGCGTCTGTCAATCCGATTTGCAGTCCGGTATTGTCGAATCCGTCCTGTAAAGGCAGAGGCGCGAATATCTCAAGGGCATTCACAATTTCCTTAATTTTCATATTTCGCGAAAAATTTCATGCAAAGATAGGATTTTTCGCGCACATATCCATGCAGGAAGTATTCGTTTTTGTATTTTTTCATGAATATTCCTTCACTTGCGGGCATGAGAAAGCCCCGCTATACCCTTCCGGACGTAGCGAGGCTTCTCACTTATACACCTTTAAACAAAATGAATTTCTGTATTATTTACGAGCTTCTGCAATGTAAGCCAATGCTTCCTTGCATTTTTCTGTGACGTAAGTCCAGTCTTCAGCAGCTACCTTGTCTTTCGGGAACAACTTAGAACCCATACCTACGCAGAATACTCCTGCCTTAATCCATGAAGTCAGGTTTTCCTGAGTCGGTTCTACTCCACCGGTTACCATCAGTTTAGACCATGGCATCGGAGCCAGCAAACCTTTTACCAGTTTCGGACCCAGTACGTCGCCCGGGAAAATCTTGCAGAGGTCGCAGCCCAGTTCCTGTGCGAAACCTACTTCTGATACGCTACCGCATCCCGGAGTGTAAGCCACCAGACGACGGTTGCAGACTTTTGCGATTTCAGGGTTGAACAACGGACCTACTACGAAGTTAGCACCCAGCTGGATGTACAGAGAAGCAGTAGCAGGATCTACGATAGAACCTACACCCATTGCCATTTCCGGACATTCTTTTGCTGCGAATTTCACTACTTCAGCAAATACTTCATGTGCAAAGTCACCACGGTTGGTGAATTCAAATGCACGTACACCACCGTCATAGCAAGCCTTTACCACTTTCTTTGCTACTTCTGCATCCTTGTGATAGAATACAGGAACCATACCTGTTGAACCAATCTTGTTCAACACTGCAATTTTATCGAATTTAGCCATTTTTTCTAACCTTAAATGAAATGTTGTTTGTTTGAGTGATTATCTCTGTACGCGACCGCTAGCGTCACCACCAGCCAGTGCTTCTACTTCTTCTACAGATACCAGGTTGAAGTCGCCGTTGATAGTGTGCTTCAATGCTGAGGCTGCTACTGCGAATTCCAATGCTTCGCCCTGAGTAGCTTTGGTCAGCAAGCCGTGGATAATACCACCTGAGAATGAGTCACCACCACCTACACGGTCAATAATCGGGTCGATGTCGTAACGCTTAGAAGTATAGAATTCTTCACCGTTGTAAATCATAGCCTTCCAGCCGTTATGAGTAGCAGAGAAAGATTCACGCAAAGTAGAAATTACATACTTGAATCCGAATTCCTTAGCCATGGCTGTGAAGATTCCCTTGTAGCCTTCTGCATCAGTCTTACCGCCTTCTACGTCAGCATCTGGTTTGAAGCCTAAGCAAAGTTCAGCATCTTCTTCGTTACCGATACAAACGTCTACATACTGCATCAACGGGCGCATGATAGACTGTGCTTTTTCTTTTGTCCACAGTTTTTTGCGGAAGTTCAAGTCAACAGAAACTGTTACTCCGTGACGTTTTGCAGCTTCACAAGCTAATTTAGTCAGTTCAGCAGCCTTGTCAGAGATAGCCGGAGTGATACCAGACCAGTGGAACCAGTCAGCACCTTCCATGATAGCATCAAAGTCGAAGTCGCAAGGATCAGCTTCAGCGATGGCAGAGTGAGCACGGTCGTAGATAACCTTGCTAGGACGCATAGAAGCACCTGTTTCCAGGTAGTAGATACCTACGCGGTCACCACCACGGGCGATGTAGTCAGTCTTCACACCGTATTTGCGCAATGCGTTTACAGCTGACTGTCCGATTTCGTGTTTCGGCAATTTGGTTACGAAGTATGCTTCATGACCATAGTTGGCACAGCTCACAGCTACGTTTGCTTCACCTCCACCGTAAACTACGTCAAAGCTGTCTGATTGAACAAAACGAGTATTGCCCGGTGTAGACAATCTCAACATGATTTCGCCTAAAGTAACAATTTTTCCCATTGCTAGATATTTTTATACTTATGTGATTAATAATGTAGTTCTTAACTCGTATCACAAAAACGATTCTTTCATCGGTTGCTTTTGAAATATCTATTTTGTGTACGCACACAAAGGTACGGTTTATTTTTTAAAAACCAAAATAAGTTATATATTTGTATCGAAAAAATTGATTTTTTACTGAATGCACAGATTGTACAATATAATAAGGTAAGAACGCATGGAGAAACAGCAAGATAGAATCCGAATCAAGGACATCGCCCAGATGGCCGGAGTATCGGTGGGAACAGTAGACCGTGTACTTCACTCCCGGAGCGGTGTGTCCGAATCCAGCCGCATTAAAGTGGAAGAAATATTGAAGAAGCTGAACTATCAGCCCAACATGTATGCCAGTGCGCTGGCTTCGAACAAGAAATACAGATTTGCCTATCTGCTTCCTTCGCACAATGAGGGAGACTATTGGAAAGATGTGGAGCGCGGCATGCAACAGGCTATCACCCGCTTTTCCGATTTCAATGTTTCTCTGTCGGATTATTATTATGACCAGTACGAGTCGGGCGCCTTTATAGAAAGTGGTATGCGCATTCTGGACGCACAGCCCGACGGGGTCATCCTTTCGCCTACCGTGGAAAAAGAAACGGAGCAGTTTGTCAACCTGCTGCGTGAAGCCGGCATTCCGTATGTGTTTATTGATTCGAATATTGCCCGACTGGAACCGCTGGCTTTCTACGGACAGCATGCCCAGCGGAGCGGATACTTTGCCGCCCGCATGTTGCGTCTGCTGGCAAAAGGCGAACCGGAGATTGTCATCTTCCGTCAGATAAACGAAGGACGTCTGGGTTCGAACCAGCAGCTCCATCGTGAAGAGGGTTTCTATGAATATATGAAGGAGCACTGTCCGGAACTGAAAATGTGGGAACTGAACCTCTATGCCAAACAGCCGGGTGAAGATGCTTCGTTGCTGGACGATTTCTTTGCGGCGCATCCGAACGTGAAGTGCGGTATCACCTTCAACTCGAAGGCGTACATTATCGGCGAGTATATGCAGCGTCACGGACGTACGGATTTCCATCTTATGGGATACGACCTGCTGCGTCGCAACGTGGCGTGTCTGAAGGCCGGAAGCATTGACTTTGTCATAGCCCAGCAGCCTACCGTGCAGGGATACAACAGCATTGAATGTCTGTGCAACCACCTGATTCTGCGCAAGAAGGTGAAGGACTGCAACTACATGCCCATCAACCTGATTACGACGGAAAACATCGATTTCTATTTCGATGCACATGTCAACGAATAACCTGATTACATCGCTATTAATATGAAAACAACTTATTTGAGAATCAACCTGGCCGATAACGTGGCGGTGGCTATTTCTCCCCTTCATGCAGGAGAAACCATCGAGGCAGACGGACGGGTGATTACCCTGCGCACGGATGTGCCTGCCGGCCACAAGGTGACGCTGAAGAATTTCCAGGCTGGAGAGAATATCATTAAATACGGCTACCCCATCGGTCATGTTACCGTCGATGTGCCCGAAGGTACATGGGTGAGCGAGAAAGAAATCAAGACTAATCTGGCAGGACTGCTGGATTATACCTACCAGCCTGTGGAGGTGCACACGGATATTCCGGTGGAACACCGTACGTTCAAGGGCTATCGCCGTCGGAACGGAGACGTAGGCGTGCGTAACGAGATCTGGATTATCCCGACCGTGGGCTGTGTGAACGGTATCGTAAACCAGCTGGCCGAGGGACTTCGCCGCGAGACGGACGGAGGCAAGGGAGTGGATGCCATTGTGGCTTTCCCGCATAACTACGGCTGCTCGCAGTTGGGTGAAGACCATGAGAATACGAAGAAGATTCTGCGCGACATGGTGCTGCATCCCAATGCCGGAGCCGTGTTGGTAGTAGGATTAGGATGTGAGAACAACCAGCCCGATGTGTTCCGTGAATTTGTCGGTACGTATGACGAAGACCGTATCCGCTTCATGGTGGCACAGAAGGTAGACGATGAATACGAAGAAGGCATGCGTATCTTGCGTGAACTGTATGCCAAGTGCTGTCAGGACGAGCGTACCGATGTGCCCCTCTCCGAGTTGCGCGTGGGACTGAAATGCGGTGGTTCCGACGGCTTCTCGGGCATTACGGCCAATCCGTTGCTGGGCATGTTCTCCGACTACCTGATTGCACAGGGAGGAACTTCGGTACTGACTGAGGTACCCGAAATGTTCGGGGCAGAAACCATCCTGATGAACCGTTGCCGTACTACGGAACTGTTCAACCAGACGGTGAGTCTGATCAATGATTTCAAGGAATACTTCCTTTCACATGGAGAGCCTGTGGGCGAGAATCCTTCGCCAGGTAATAAGGCCGGAGGTATTTCTACACTGGAAGAAAAAGCATTGGGTTGCACACAGAAATGCGGAAAGAGTTACGTATCGGGTGTGATGGCTTACGGAGAACGCTTGCAGATAAAAGGCTTGAACCTGCTCTCGGCTCCGGGCAATGACCTTGTAGCTGCTACGGCCCTCGCCTCTTCCGGCTGCCACATTGTGTTGTTCACTACAGGACGCGGTACGCCATTCGGTACCTTCGTACCTACCATGAAGATTTCTACCAATTCCAACCTGGCGGCGCACAAGCCCGGATGGATTGATTTCAATGCCGGTGTCATCGTAGAAAATGAACCGATGGAGACCACTTGCCGTCGTTTCATCGATTATGTGATTCAGGTGGCCAGCGGAGAACCTGTGAACAATGAGAAAAAGAATTACCGTGAGATTGCCATTTTCAAGAATGGTGTCACACTTTAAAGAAACCTCTGAAAACTAAAAGAGAACGCGCAAGGATATTTTCACATACCCTTGCGCGTTTTCTTTTTAGATAGAGAGTGTTTTTATTTCTTTTTGGTAGTGATGAGAATCACGCCATTCTTTCCTTTTTCGCCATATATTGCGGTTGCATCTGCGTCTTTCAATACAGTGATTGATTCAATACACTGAGGATCGAGCTTGTTCATTGTTTCGGTGGAGGCCTCCGTTTTGTCTATCAGCACCATCGGCAATGCTTCTTCTTTTCCCTGACCGTCCTTTCCGTTCTGAAACATTTGGACGATTGCTGCCGGAACTTCGCTTTTCTGAGGAGCCGGAGTGACTCCATATCCCACTACTACGACGTCATTGTCGCTTGCCTTCGGCTTGTTGTTGGTTCCCTCCAGCATGAAAGTTACCGGGAGAGTAAATTTCACGCTGACCGGCTTTCCGTCCTGCATGCCCGGCTTCCATTTCGGCATGGTGCTGATTACGCGGATAGCTTCGGCATCCAGCCACGGGTCGACCGGACGGAGCACCTTGAAATCGCTCAGCGAACCGTCTTTCCTTACCACAAACTGCACGATGACACGCCCCTGCTTACCGGCTTCCTGTGCCTTTGCAGGATACCTGAGATTGCGTGCCATAAATTCCAGACCAGCACGCATACCGCCCGGATATTCCGGCATCTGCTCCACTACGCTAAACGTCTGGTCGTCCGACACCACAGCTTGCGGAGCAGGCGCTACCACCTTCACATCTTTCTTTGTGTCGCTTTCAGTCAAGACAATTGTCTGGTCGGCTTTCTTCAGACAGTCTTTGACCGACATGGTAACCGTACTCATACCGATGTAGGCCACCTGGATGCTTTGGTCGGTGCCGACTTCCAGCGTGAAATTACCGTTTTCGTCGGTAATGGTCCCGTTGGTCGTATTCGCCACAAGTACGGTTGCTGCAATGATGGGGGTTCCTTTTTTATCCACCACCTTCATCTTCAGTTTGGTCTTTTCGGCGGGATTCGACACATTTTTATCGGCATACGTTTCCAAAACTGCCGATAAATCATTAACTTTGACACTTGAAATCTCATCGAGTGGTTGAGAGATTTCAGGACGGGCAAAAGCAGCTACGGTAACGGCTGCCAACGGAAGTACATAGAGGTACTTGGCACGTGCCCACGGATTGGATTTTTTTCGAATCATCATAGTGATACGTTTTTTAAGTGAACTGTGATTAAAGCTGTTGGCAATAGAGTAGAGCCTTGCGCCAACGGCTTTTTTTATTAATAGCATTTGATATTCTTTCGCATTGATGCCCTGACGGAGTACTTCTTCGTCGGCTTCGTATTCGTGGATGTTCTGCAACTCCTGCTTGAGCAGCCAGATGGCCGGATTGAACCATTGCAGCCAGGCACAGGCTTCGGTCAGCAACAAGTCCCATGAGTGACGGTGATGGATGTGGGCCATTTCGTGCACCAAAATGTGATGTCCGCTTTCCTTCAAGTCTGTTTCCGAAATCACGATGTAGCGCATCCAGCTGAAAGGAGCCAGTTTGCGGCGGTGAACTACCAAGCATACCCCGTTGTCTAACCTTTCACACCGGCTGTGACGAATGAGATAAAGCATGCGTCCCAGCGACCAGAGGTGACGGGCGATGACAAAAAACAGTCCAGCAAAATAGACTAACACCAGCCCTTCCTGCCAGTGGAACGGGCGACTTCCCTCTTCCACCACTACCGCTTCGCTATTCCATTGGTACATCAGCAGCAAGTCCTCCATCGACATCACTTGTGCATTTACCGGCGAAGCCTGTTCCACCGTCACCTTTACCAAAGGCAGCAGGCATGAGAGTAGCATCACTCCCAGCAAAGCCATCCGGTTGAAACGATGGAAAGTTTCCTTGCTGAGCAGCAGGCGATAGAACAGATAGAACATCGCCAGGCAGACAGCCGACTTGAGTATATAGACTAAAAAGGTTCCCATGACTTTTATGTGTGTTTACAGTTATTATTCCGTACTGACCAAGGTCTTCGCTAATTTCCGCTTATTTCTCGGCCGATAATTGCCGGATGGTTTTCAGTAGTTCGTCACGTTTCTGCTGGTTGGTGCCTATGGTGAGCTTTCGCACCACCCCCTGTTTATCAATCACTACCGTGGTGGGTGTCTGCTGTACGCCGAACATCTTCCACAACGCAGAATCGTTTGCTACCTGATGAAAGCGGAATCCCTGACGCTCCACAATCGTCTGTATCTGTTCGGGAGTGTTCCAGGTGACGGCCAGGTAATTCACATCAGGGCAGGTATCCAGCCATTTGCTCAGCTCGGGCATCTCGCGGATGCAAGGGCCGCACCCCGTGTACCAGAAGTTGAGCACCAGCGGCCGTCCCAGGGTATTGCGGTCAGTCCAGCGGGTACCGTCGGTAGCCTGTACGCTGAAAGGTTTGATGCGCTCCCCTTCCTTCATGGCCAGTTTAGAAGTGTGAGTAATCATTGACATAAACTTTACGTTTCCCTTCGCTTTTTCCAGCCAATAATCTGCATCCTTCACTTCAGACAGAGGAACGGCGTATTTCTTTGAATTCTCGCTTAGTTTGACGCCTGTCACCAGCATCATCATCCGTCCGTCTTCGCTCTTCAGAACAGCCATCTTGAGTTTTGCCCCATTCAGTTCGGAGGGTGTCTCCATGAAGAAACAGCCGTCTATCAGCAGTTTCGGGTTCTTTTTACTTTCCGTCTGTCCCCAGGAAGGCAGCATCAGACCACATAAAAGCCACGCCGCCAATAATATGCGTTTTCTCATAGCCGTCCCTCTTCTACTTTCTGTATCAGTTCCTTGAGTTCCTCCACCGAAATGTCTTCTTCTTTCACCAGCGAGGAAACAGCCCCTAAGAAAGAGTTGTTGAAATATTTGGAGATGACCCTACGCAGGGTTTTCCGTCGGAATTCCTCTTCCGACACTACGGCATGATACTGGTAGGTATTACCAAACGCTGTATGCGACAGGTAGCCTTTTTCTTCCAGTCCCCTTACGATGGTCGACAGGGTGTTGAAGTGCGGTCGTGGCTCTTCGTAGAGTTCCAGCAACTGCTTGACGAACATCGGACCTTTCTCCCAGAAAAATCCCATGATTTCTTCTTCTTTGGCAGTAAGTGTTTTCATTTCCGTTTCAATTGGTTATTGCAAAGAACTAAAATTTTTAGTTCATAAACTAATATTTATAGTTAATATAACTAAAGAGAATAGTTTTTATAGCGACTTTTCTATATGAATTAAAGGTGAGCCGCTAATCAAGAAAAATTTACTGGTTATTCTCCCTTGGATTCTGAAATATTACTGGTTCAGAATTGAGGAGGAAGATGCTTACGATGCCCGGGAGCATCGAACTTTGCAGATTTTCTACCACGTATTTTTTTCGCATGACCAGGAGGAATCTCCTTCTTATGTGGTGGCTTGGGTGCATGGCGATGCACCACGCAAGAGCTTCCGCCCAAACACAAGAGTAGACTGAATAAGGCAATCAACAATTTTGTTCTCATAACTTTCAATGGTTTCTACAAAGTTAGAAAAAACACAGATATAATCTTCTGCAAACCTTTCCAATTGTAGAGAATAAAAGCACCCTCAGCTCTTTTCTAAAATGCAAGTGCCTTTGTTGTGAAACACAAAGGCGTTTGAATCAAAACGCAAGTACGTTCAAGCTCAAACACAAGTACATTCGAACTAAAACGTAAGTGTGTTTTTCACACAGACATGCAAGTGTGTGAAAAAGATGCAAAAACAACAAGAAAAAGCGTGTTGAAAGATTTTGAACAAATCCTCCAAACAATAATAGGAGGAATGCCGAGGAAATGATATCTCTTTGATTTACAGAAACTAATCAGCTATAGAAGCATAAATGAACAGTGGAGAACTTGACAGGTTGACGGGTTGGCACCGGTTTTTCTAACTTTTTATATATAGGTGTGGAAAAATATAAATCTTGTATTTTTCCACACCTTGTGTATATATAGTTTAAAAAATACCTGCCAACCCCGACAACCCGTCAAGCACACGGCCGAAAACAGCCAATAAAAAACCTCCTTCACTTCATCTTTTCAGAAGCGAAGGAGGCATTCTAATTTCTTTTATTCATTTAGAACGGCAGGTCGTCTTTCTCGTCTGTCATGGAGAAATCGGCCGGAGCTGCATTTACCGGAGGGAATGGAGCTTCTACCGGAGGCATCTGAGGAGTGGCTCCTACACGTTCCACCTTCCATGCACGGATACTGTTGAACCAGCGTCCTTGCCATTCGCGGGCGTCAATGTCGAACGATACGTTCAGTTCCTCGCCCACCTGAATATTAAACTGTTTGATTTTGTCGTCACCAAAGACATCAAAGCACATACGACGCGGATACTGGTCGTGCGTTTCGATGACATATTCTTGTACCTTCCATTCGTTGCCGTTCCGCGATGTACCGCCTTTCGGTTCCAGAACCGCAATCACTCTTCCTGCTAATTCCATAAATAGTATTTTTAAATTCGGTGACGAAATTACGACTTTCCATAGAAGAAAACTAATTTTTAAGACCTTTTTTTGTGGGGCGTATGCAATCTTTTCGTAACTTTGGCAATTGGTTTAGGGCATCCGAGGATGCATTTAATAATAAAAACAGAACAAAAACAAATATAAAAACAGCTATGAAGTTTATCGTTTCAAGTACTGCTTTATTCAGTCATTTGCAGGCTATCAGCCGAGTAATCAACTCAAGAAATTCATTACCCATTCTGGACTGTTTCCTCTTCGAACTGAGAGACGGTACGCTCTTTATGACTGCTTCGGACAATGACACTACGCTGTCTACTTCTATCGAAGTGAATGAATCGGACAGTGACGGCCGTTTCGCCGTTTCTTCCAAGACATTGCTCGAAGCATTGAAAGAGATTCCGGAGCAGCCGCTGAGTTTCCACATCGAACCCAGCAATATGGAAATTACCGTGGAATACCTGAATGGAAAATATAGTCTGATGGGACAGAATGCCGACGAATATCCGCAGGCACAGGCGTTGGGCAGCAATGCCGTACAGGTGACCATGGGAGCAGAAATCTTGATGAACGGCGTAAACCGCAGCCTTTTTGCGACTGCCGACGACGAACTTCGTCCGGTGATGAACGGTATTTATTTTGACATCAGTACGGAAGACATTACATTGGTGGCTTCCGACGGTCATAAGCTGGTACGTTGCAAGACTTATGCTGCACGAGGAGCAGAGAAAGCTGCCTTCATCCTTCCGAAGAAGCCGGCCAACCTGCTGAAGAACCTGTTGCCGAAGGAACAGGGCGACGTACAGATTGGCTTTGATGACCGCAATGCCATGTTCACCCTCGAAAACTATCAGATGATTTGTCGTCTGATTGAAGGACGTTATCCGAACTATAACTCTGTCATTCCGCAGAACAACCCGCACCGTGCCATCATTGACCGTGCGCTCTTCATCAGTGCCCTGCGCCGTGTGTCTGTGTTCTCTTCACAGTCAAGCAGTCTGATCAAGCTGAGCTTGTCGGAAAACCAGATGAAGATTTCTGCACAGGACATCGACTTCTCTACTTCGGCCGAAGAAACCATCGCTTGCCAGTATGGCGGCAACCCGATGAGCATCGGTTTCAAGTCGTCGTTCCTGATTGACATTCTGAACAACATTTCTGCACAGAACATCATCATCGAACTGGCCGACCCGTCACGCGCAGGTGTCATCGTTCCTGAAGAACAGGAGGAAGACGAAGACCTGCTGATGCTGCTGATGCCGATGATGCTGAACGACTAATCTTTTTTGTTACACACAGACTCATGAAACTGAACTTGAAAAATCCGCTCGTGTTCTTCGATTTGGAGACCACGGGCACTAATATTAATACAGACCGTATTGTAGAAATCTGCTACTTGAAGGTTTATCCTAACGGCAACGAAGAGGCCAAGACCTTGCGCATCAATCCGGAAATGCACATTCCGGAGACATCGACTGCCATTCATGGCATTCACGACGAGGATGTGGCCGACTGCCCTACTTTCAAGGAAGTGGCAAAGGACATTGCCCGCGACATTGAAGGGGCCGACATTGCCGGTTTTAACTCCAACCGCTTTGACGTGCCGGTACTGGTAGAGGAATTCCTCCGTGCTGGTATCGACATCGACCTGACCAAGCGGAAGTTTGTCGACGTGCAGGTGATTTACCACAAGCTGGAACAGCGCACGCTTTCGGCTGCCTACAAGTTCTACTGCGGAAAGAACCTGGAAGACGCGCATACGGCAGAAGCCGATACACGGGCTACCTACGAGGTGCTGAAAGCACAGCTCGACCACTACCCTGACGTGCTTCAGAACGACATCAACTACCTGTCGGAATATTCCAGCTACAGCAAGAACGTGGACTTTGCCGGAAGAATTGTGTATGACGACAACGGCGTGGAAGTGTTCAACTTCGGAAAATACAAAGGTATTCCGGTGTCGGAAGTGCTCAAGAAAGATTTGGGCTACTACGGCTGGATTATGAACGGAGACTTCACACTGAACACGAAGAATGTATTGACAAAAATCCGCCTGCGCGAAACGGGGCTGGTCAAGTAAACGGAAGGTAGCATGAATACACTACAAGGCAAAAAAATTGTACTGGGTATCACGGGTAGTATTGCGGCTTACAAGGCGGCCGTGCTGACACGCGGACTGATTAAGAAAGGTGCGGAGGTGCAGATTGTCATCACGCCGGCAGGAAAGGAGTTCATCACTCCCATCACGCTTTCGGCGCTGACCAGCAAGCCTGTCATCAGCGAGTTTTTCTCACAGCGTGACGGCACATGGCACAGCCACGTGGACTTGGGATTGTGGGCCGACGCCATGGTCATAGCCCCGGCTACGGCTTCCACCATCGGAAAGATGGCGCACGGGGTAGCCGACAACATGCTGGTGACGACCTACCTGTCGATGAAGGCTCCGGTGTTTGTGGCTCCGGCCATGGACCTGGATATGTTTGCTCATCCTTCTACCCAGCATAACCTCGACATTCTGCGCAGCTATGGTAACCATATCATTGAACCGGCTTCGGGCGAGCTGGCCAGCCATCTGGTAGGAAAAGGACGCATGGAAGAGCCTGAGAAAATCATCGAGGTATTAGAAGCGTTCTTTGCCCGTCAGCAAGACCTGGCCGGACGGAAAATCGTCATTACCGCAGGTCCTACTTATGAGAAAATTGACCCGGTGCGCTTTATCGGCAATTACTCTTCCGGAAAGATGGGCTATGCCCTGGCTGAGGCTTGTGCTTCACGTGGAGCGGAAGTGGTATTGGTGAGTGGTCCGGTTACCCTGCAGACGGTTCATCCGAATATTCGTCGCATAGACGTGGAGAGTGCGGCCGAAATGCACCGTGCAGCTGCCGATGCCTTCAAGGATGCAGACGCAGGAATCTTGTGTGCAGCCGTAGCGGACTTCACGCCGGAGCAGGTGGCCGACCAGAAAATCAAACGGGAAAAGGACGACCTGGTGTTGCGGTTGAAACCGACTTGCGACATTGCTGCTTCCTTAGGAAAGGAAAAACGTCCGGACCAGTTACTGGTGGGTTTTGCGCTGGAGACTTGCGACGAGGTAAGCCATGCACAGGATAAGCTGGCACGCAAGAACTTTGACTTCATCGTGCTGAACTCGCTGAATGACAAAGGAGCCGGTTTCCGTTGCGACACCAACAAGATTACGATTATAGACCGCACTGAAGCTGTTTCCTACCCGTTAAAGCGCAAGCAGGAAGTGGCCGAAGACATTGTGGATAAACTTTCCAGTCTGTTTCATTCCTAAACCGTTATGCTACAGTCTATCTTTATACAGAACTATGCCCTGATTGATAAGCTGGACATTGACTTTACGTCTGGCTTTTCGGTAATTACCGGCGAGACCGGTGCCGGAAAGTCCATTATCTTAGGGGCTATCGGACTCCTGTTGGGACAGCGTGCCGACGTGAAATCCATCAAGAAGGGGGCTTCCAAGTGTATCGTGGAGGCGACTTTCCGGATTGCCAACTACGGCATGGAACCGTTCTTTCAGGAGAATGACATCGAATTTGAACCGGACGAATGTATCCTTCGCCGTGAAGTGTCGGCCAACGGAAAAAGCCGTGCTTTCATCAACGATACGCCGGCTTCGCTGGCACAGATGAAAATGCTGGGCGAGAAACTGATTGACGTGCACAGCCAGCACCAGAACCTGTTGCTGAACAAGGAAGGTTTTCAGTTGAACATTCTGGACATTCTGGCACAAGACGAGCAGGCATTGTCGGCCTATCAGTCGGTATACCTTTCTTATAAGAAGGTGGCAAAGGAACTGGATGATTTCATCGCACAGGCTGAAAAGAGCCGTCAGGATGAAGATTATATCCGCTTTCAGCTGGAACAGTTGGAAGAAGCCGGACTGAAGGACGGAGAACAGACAGAACTGGAACAGGAAGCGGAGACCCTGAGCCATGCCGAGGACATCAAGGCCGGGCTCTATAAAGCCAGTCAGCTGATTAACGGCGAGGAAGGCGGT
This sequence comes from Phocaeicola plebeius DSM 17135, assembly GCF_000187895.1. Lineage (GTDB taxonomy): Bacteria > Bacteroidota > Bacteroidia > Bacteroidales > Bacteroidaceae > Phocaeicola > Phocaeicola plebeius. The sequence continues at coordinate 126,293 of NZ_DS990119.1, forward strand.
ACGGTTTCACTGACCAAAGAGTGCATGCAGACTCTTCAGAGCCTGACACAGGTATATGCGCCGGCTAAGGAATGGATGGAACGGCTGAACAGCTGCTACATTGAACTGAAAGATATTTCCCGCGAAATCGGCAATGCGGAGGAAGAAGTGGAATTCAATCCGGCACGTCTGGATTTTGTCAACGAACGGTTGAACCTGATTTATTCCTTGCAGCAGAAACACCGCGTGCAGTCGGTAGAAGAACTGATTGAACTGACGGAAAGCTATCGCAGCCAGTTGAATGCCATCACTTCTTTCGACGACCGGATTGCAGAACTGGAGGGTGAAAAGAAGAAATTGTATGCCGAGGTGCTTCGTCAGGCCGAAAAGCTGACCGCGCTTCGTACACAGTCGGCACGGCACATTGAATCGCAGATGAAGTCCTTGCTCATCCCACTGGGTATGCCTAACGTGCGTTTTGCCGTGGAACTGACTCCCAGAAAGGAACCCGACAGCAAAGGGATGGACAGCGTGACTTTTCTGTTCTCAGCCAATAAGAACGGAACGTTGCAGAACGTGGCTTCCATCGCTTCGGGAGGTGAAATTGCCCGCGTCATGCTTTCACTCAAGGCCATGATTGCCGGAGCCGTCAAACTGCCGACCATCATCTTCGATGAAATTGATACCGGTGTGTCAGGCTCCATTGCAGAGAAAATGGCACTGATTATGCAGGACATGGGACGCCAGAACCGTCAGGTAATCAGCATCACTCACCTGCCCCAGATTGCCGCACGCGGAATTGCGCACTACAAAGTGTACAAGGAAGATACCGACACCGGAACCAACAGTCATATCCGCCGCCTGACGGATGAAGAGCGGGTGCAGGAAATTGCCCACATGCTCAGCGGTGCCACCCTGACAGAGGCTGCCGTGCAGAATGCCCGTGCCCTGTTAGGCTTTAAACAATAACAAGAAACAAACAAGACCATGATAGAAAAGAACGAAATGATTTTCGGCGTACGCGCCGTTATCGAGGCTATCCAGGCCGGAAAAGAAATTGACAAAGTATTAATCAAGAAAGACATCCAGAGCGACTTGTCGAAGGAGCTTTTCGCCGTGTTGAAAGATACGTTCATCCCTGTGCAGCGCGTACCGGTGGAACGCATCAACCGCATCACCAAGAAGAACCATCAGGGAGTGGTGGCCTTTATCTCGCCCATCACTTACCAGCGTACGGAAGACATCGTGCCTTTCTTGTTCGAGCAGGGCAAGAACCCGCTGCTCATCTTGCTGGACGGCCTGACCGACGTACGTAACTTCGGAGCCATTGCCCGTACGTGTGAATGTGCCGGTGTGGATGCCATCATCATTCCGTCAAAAAACAGTGTCAGTGTCAATGCGGATGCCATCAAGACCTCTGCCGGAGCCTTGCATACCATTCCGGTGTGCCGTGAAAACAACCTGACGAATACCATCAAATTCTTAAAAGACAGCGGATTCAAGATTGTAGCAGCCACAGAAAAAGGTGACTATGACTATACCAAGGCCGATTACCAGGGCCCTACGTGTATCATTATGGGTGCGGAAGATACCGGTGTACCCTACGATCATCTGGCACTTTGCGACGAATGGATCAAGATTCCGTTGTTCGGCAACATTGAGTCACTGAACGTGTCCGTGGCAGCAGGTATCCTCATCTATGAAGCCGTGAAACAAAGAGGATTCGGAGAAGAATAAAACAATAAAACATACAACTACCATGAAAATAGGAAAAATTACCCTCGTGCTGACATGCTGTGGGATGGCTTTTCAGACCGGAATGGCTCAGGAACTTCCCAAATGGGCCAACAAAGCCAGAAAAGCTGTGTTCTCTGTCATCACGTACAATAAGGAGAATCAGATTCTCAATACCGGAAACGGATTCTACATTGATGAAAACGGTACGGCCGTATCCGACTATACCCTGTTTAAAGGAGCCGAACGTGCCGTAGTCGTGACTGCTGACGGAAAGGAACTTCCAGTGGAATACATTCTGGGAGCCAACGATATGTACGACGTAGTAAAGTTCAAGACAGCAGCCGATAAGAAGATTGTGGCCTTGCAACCGACATCTCGTCCGGGTGCAGTCAGTGAAACGGTGTACGTACTTCCTTACTCTACACAGAAAGCCGCTTCGGGTACACACGGCACCATCTCCAAAATCGATACCATCAGCAACAACTCTTTCTATTATACCCTGAACATGAAAACGGGCGAAAAGACCGTAAGCTGTCCGGTGATGAATGCAGAAGGAGAAGTAGTGGGATTGGTACAGAAGAACAGTGACAAGGAAAGTACATCAAGCTATGCCATCGGAATAGGTTATGCAAAGAGTCTGTCTATCACCGCACTCTCTGCCAATGACTTTACGCTGAATACCATCGGCATCAAGAAAGGATTGCCGGAAGACGAGTCTCAGGCACTGGTGTACCTGTACATGTCTTCTTCTAACCTGACAAAAGAAGAATACCTGAACCTGCTGAACGAATTTATCCAGCAGTATCCGAAAAACAGTGAAGGTTACTCCCGCCGTGCCATTTGTTACATAGGATACGGTGACGACGCACACTATGCACTGGCAGAAAAAGACCTGCAAACCATGGTGGAAGTGAACGAAAACAAGGGAGACGCATACTATAATCTTTCCAAGTTGTTGTATAATTATGTGCTTGGTCTCCAGGGAGCCAAACCGTATGGCGACTGGACCATGGAACGGGCACTGAAGGAAATCAATACGGCCTTGGAAAACGACAAGCAGGGACTGTACTACCAGTTGCAGGGAGATATTTATTTTGCCATGCAGAAATATCCGGAAGCATTTGCCAGCTACGAAGCAGTAAACCGCTCGCCGTTAGCTTCTGCCGCATCTTTCTATGCCGCCGCCAAGACCAAGGAACTGATTGAAGGTGCTTCAAAGAAGGAAGCCATTGCCTTGATGGACAGTGCTGTGGCTAAATACAATCCTCCCTATGGAAAAGAAGCTGCTCCTTATCTGTACGAACGTGCCCGCATGAAAGCGGAAGACAAACAGTTCCGCGAAGCAGTGGTAGACTACAATTTGTTCCACGACGCCATGATGGGGCAGGTATCGTCTGATTTCTATTTTATCCGTGAGCAGGTTGAAATGCAATGCCGTATGTACCAGCAGGCCATCAATGACATCAACAAGGCTATTGAGATGGAACCGAAGAACGTGGAATACTGGGTAGAAAAAGGAAGCGTACATTTGCGAGTAAACCAGCCGGAAGAAACGGTGAAAGCCTTGAACAAGGCCATTGAACTGGATGCCAAGAATGCGGCAGCCTATCGTATGCTGGGTTACTGCCAGGTACAGCAGGGAAAGAAGAAGGAAGGTATGGCTAACCTGGAAAAAGCAGTAGAACTAGGTGACACCGTAGCCAAGAACCTGATTGAGAAATATAAAAAATAACTGATTGATATGCAAAACAGAGTCTGTCACCTTTTCGGCATCCGCTACCCCATCATCCAAGGTGGAATGGTATGGTGTAGCGGATGGAGACTGGCTTCAGCCGTGAGCAATGCCGGTGGGTTGGGATTGTTGGGCGCCGGTTCCATGCACCCGGAGACCCTGCGTGAACACATCCGCAAGTGCAAGGCTGCCACCGACCAGCCTTTCGGAGTCAATGTGCCGCTGATGTATCCGGAGATTGAAACCCTCATGGAAATCATTCAGGAGGCAGACGTAAAAATCGTATTTACGTCTGCCGGAAATCCCAAGACATGGACTTCCAAGCTCCAACAGGCAGGCATCAAGGTGGCTCACGTGGTATCTTCCAGCCGTTTCGCCATGAAATGTGAAGAAGCCGGAGTAGATGCCATTGTGGCAGAAGGCTTCGAAGCAGGCGGCCACAACGGACGAGAGGAAACAACGACTTTCTGTCTGATTCCGGCCGTCAAAAAGGTGTGCAGTGTGCCTCTTATTGCAGCAGGAGGAATTGTTTCGGGCGAAGGTATCTTAGCCGCCGAAGCGTTAGGCGCAGAAGGAGTACAGATGGGTACCCGCTTTGCTCTGACGGAAGAGAGTTCGGCACATTTCAATTTCAAGGACCGCTGCCTGCGATTGAATGAAGGAGATACTCTTCTGACACTCAAGCAGCTTTCCCCTACCCGTCTGATTAAAAATGATTTCTACAAGCAGATAGAGGAGGCGGAACAGAAAGGAGTCTCAGTAGATGAGCTGAAGGCTTTGTTGGGAAAAGGCCGGGCCAAGAAGGGAATCTTCGAAGGCGACCTCTACGAAGGAGAACTGGAAATAGGACAAGCCGCATCCCAGCTTCGTAAGTTACAGACGGTGGATGAGGTGATGAAAGAGCTGGTAGAAGACTACCGGACAGCACTTCGCCAGATGCAGGACAGACAGAGTTGGTAAAACTTTCGCATACTAAGCATGTAAGTTCTTGCTTACAGACTTTTCAAATTCAATAAATATCCTTTTAAAATAAAATGGCAAATGAAGGTGACAGTGTAAAATCATCTTCATTTGCCATTTTTATATGGGTTTCTGTATCTGATTTCATTTTTCATATTCCCGGAGAAACGCTTGAACATGGTTTCTACCCGGAAATGGAACACAGATGTGCTTTCTCGCAGAAAAGAAATCTGCATCTACTAAAAATCAGCTTCTTTTATTTATTACGTTTCAGGAACAAAGAGTTCGTAATGGTAGCGGGCAGTTCCTCCTGATAGTGGGTTACCATAATCAGGGTTTTATCTTTCCGGGCGCAGAATGCTTCGATGACATCCTTCACCAACCGGCGGTTACGCATATCCAGTCCGTGCAACGGCTCGTCCAGAATCAGCAGTTCCGGGTCTTTGACAAACGCACGGGCCAGCAATACCATACGCTGCTCTCCGCTGGAGAGTTGCAGGAAGCTACGGTCTTTCAGGTCAGCAATGCCAAAGATATCCATCCACCACACGCACGCATCCACATCTTTTTCCTGTGTCTTACGATACAGGCCGATGGAATCATGCAATCCGCTGGCCACAATGTCAATGGCCGGCAGATTCTTCAGATAAGCGCGGTGCATTTCGGGACTCACATAACCGATGTGCTTCTTGATTTCCCAGATACTCTCGCCACTTCCTCGTTTGCGACCGAACAAAGAAATGTCGCAGGCATAGCTTTGTGGATTATCAGCACAAATCAAACTAAGTAAGGTAGATTTCCCTGCCCCGTTCTCGCCGCTGAGTGCCCACTTCTCACCGCATTTCACTGTCCAGTCGAGTTCTTTCAGAATCACCCGTTCTCCGTAACGGATGCTTACCTTGTTCAAGTCTACGATATGCTCCGTATGGAACAGGTTATCGGCATACGGCAAGTCCAGTATCCGCTGCCGTTTCTCCTCAGACAGCACATGAGCAGGGTCTGGTTCACGGTGTGACAGATATTCCTGCAAGGTGATTTTCGGCCCGCAATGACGGTCTTCCACCGGTATCACGTGCGTAATGAACGTCGGGATATCGTCTGTCTTCGACAAGACCAAAATCACCTGCAGGTTGGTCATTTCAGTCAGTTTTCCCAGCAATGTGTGCAGCAGTCCCCGAGTCCGCGCATCCAGTCCGATGAAAGGATTGTCCATAATCAGTACTCTCGGATCACTCAACAGGGTCTTGGTCAGCTGAAACTTGCGGAGCTCCCCGCTCGACAGCAGAATAATATGTTTGCTGAGCATCTCCTCAATGCCAAACAAATCGTACAGTGCTTTTCGTAATTGTTCGTCCTTGCAGGGAGGAAGCAAATCGGCCACGATAGGCGTATCATCCAGGTCCTGCGAATTCCAGCGCTGCTGGTAATAATAGTTCCCGTCGGCATCCCCGTACGAGTCACGGAACGTGATGTATTTGATGTTATCGCAAGCCATCTTCGATTCCGAAGGTGAGAAGTCGTATTTCACCTCATTCATCAGCAACGGATAGCGTCCGGTAATGGTGTCTACCAGCAGACTCTTTCCGCCGCCGTTCGGTCCTACGATGGCCACATGTTCTCCTGCCGCAATCTGTAAGTTCACAGGCTCTTTCATCCGGTACAACGGATGACGAGTCACTCCGTTCTCAATTGTAATTACATTCTGCATTGTCTTTCTCTGTTTTTATTTTGTTTCTTTAAGTAGTTGTTCTCTTGGTTTATTGATGCACAATCATGGCCGTACGAGGCGCTACCACCAGTTTGTTGCCGGTCAGCGTACCCAGTCCTAACACATTGTCTATGCGTCCGTCACGACAGGCTATCCAGTAACGTCCCTCAGGAACGTCAATCTGCACAGGTTCCGTACGGGCATTGAGCACCACAATCGTGTTCAGCCACGAATCGCCAGCCGGACTTCCCTTGATACGGAAAGCCACCACATTGCTGGCTGGTACCGGCAAGAACTCCAGGTGTTTGGCAATCAAATCTGCATCTCCCATACGGAAAGAAGGATGTGCCTTTCGCATGGCAATCAGACCCCTCACATAATCAAAGAAATCACGCTGCGAAGTCTTCCGTCCCCAGTTAATGGCATTGATTGCGTCCGGGCTCTTGTACGAATTGGCTACCCCCTGCTTGTCGCGTAGCACTTCGTCACCTGCATACCAGAACGGAATGCCTTGTGATGTGAATACTGCCGTAGCGGCCAGTTTGGCCAAGGCATTCATCTCTAATGCAGAAAGTCCCGGCAACGTCGCCTTCAGGCGGTCGGCCAGACAAAGGTCATCGTGACAGCTCACATAACTGATCATCTGCTCCGGTTGTGCAGCCCAGAAAGCCGGAACGGTGGACTCCTTGTCGCTGACCAGTTGCGGATGTGCGATTCCTCCCGCCAGTCCGAACTTCACGCCTGCAGCGTATCCCATGCGTCCGATGACAAAAGCTCCCTTGGCATCGTTTCCCCACGGGCCACGCAGGCTGTCGCGCATTTCATCGCAGAACATGCCGATGTGTGGCAACCGGGCCGCATGTTTCTTCATAGCCAGCAGACTATCCGGCAGTTGCGGTTTTCCGGCCGCCCAGCCTTCTCCATACATGCATATTGTAGGGTCAATCTTGTCGAGTGCCTTGCGGATGGCATTCATGGTCTCGATGTCATGAATCCCCATCAGGTCAAAACGGAATCCATCTATGTGATACTCTCTGGCCCAATAGCAGACCGATTCTATCATGAAACGCCGCATCATCGGCCGTTCGCTGGCCGTTTCATTGCCACAACCCGATGCGTTGGCCCATTTCCCTTCCTCGTCCGTGCGATAGAAATAACCTGGTACGGTCCGTTCAAAATTGCCTCCTTTCGTGATAGCCGTGTGATTATACACCACGTCCATCACTACCCGGATGCCTGCCCGGTGAAGCGCCATGACCATCTGTTTGAACTCGCGGATACGCACTTCGGGCTGATAAGGGTCGGTGGCATACGAACCTTCCGGCACGTTGTAGTTTTTCGGGTCATATCCCCAGTTGTACTGCGGTTTGTCGAGCTTGGTTTCGTCCACCGAAGAAAAGTCGAACGAAGGCAACAACTGTACGTGTGTCACCCCTAACTCCTTCAAATGGTCAATGCCCGTTTTCTCGCCCAGATAGGTATGCGTTCCTTCCTCCGTCAAAGCCAGGAATTTTCCTCTGTGCCGGATGCCGGAGATGGTATCGATAGAGAAATCGCGGTGGTGCAGTTCATAAATCACCATATCGGAGAAACGTTTCAGCGGCGGGCGCTTGTCTTCGTTCCACCCCTCCGGATTTGTCTCCTTCCAGTCGATAACGGCTGCACGGTCGCCGTTCACTCCCACAGCCTTGGCCATGAGTCCGGGTGTATCTCCCTGCCACACATCGTCTATCTTGACATTGAACGTATAGAACTTTCCTTTCAGGTCTTCGTCCACGCGAGCCTGCCACATACCGTCAGATTCCGGTTCCATCTTCACCATACGATAGGCAGAACCTCCCTGTCCTTTTTCATACAGCAGCACCCGCACTTCCTGAGCCGAAGGAGCCCAAAGCGAGAACCGGGTTGAAGCTGGCGTATAAGCCATTTCCACCCATTCCCCCTCGTACACCGGATATTCATCAAACGGCGTACTGGTATGTTGTTGTGAAGAAGTACACCCGGTAGCCACAGCCACGGCCGACATTACTACAAGCTGTTTTAAATTCATGGTTATAATCTCCTATTTCTTTATGCGTCCCGGATTTTTGGCAATGAAATCCTTCCAACTGGAATAAGCTTTCGGCATTTCCGGACGTCCCATCTGCAAATAATGGCAATAAGCCGCTCCTAAAGCATCCGTCGCATCCATAAAAGGGCCCATTTCCGAGTCGGGTATGTGCAGCATGCGCTTCAGCATATCGGCTACCTGCTCCTTGCTGGCCTGCCCGTTGCCGGTAATGGCCATCTTGATTTTCAGCGGGGCATATTCCGTCACGGGAATGTCACGTGTCAGCGCGGCCACGATGGCGACCCCCTGTGCACGTCCAAGCTTCAGCATGGACTGTACGTTCTTCCCGAAGAATGGAGCTTCGATGGCCAGCTCATCCGGAAGATACGATGAAATGATGCCCTGCACCCGTTCGTAGATGTGCTTCAGCTTCAGATACGAATCGGTACATTTACGCAGATCGATGACGCCCAAGGTCATTACCTCCGGCTTGACACCCGTCACCTTCAGCACTCCGTACCCCATGATGTTCGTACCCGGGTCGATGCCGAGAATGATTTTTTCTTTGACCGGCTGTATCACCTTATCACCTCCATTAATGTGGGGAAACCGATAACCTTATCCTTGAACACCTTCATCATCTCCGCATTCAGTGTCGCCCCCTGCTTTACGTGCCAGCGGTGCAACGCAGCACTGTCTTCCACTTCCCACTGCAGTGAGAAACATTCACTGTCCTGCTCCTTATGGCTCAGGATACGCAGAATACGGGGATTCTTCAGTTCACCCAGATTTTCCACTTCGGGGATGTAATATTCATTCAGCCAAATCACAAAATTACGGGCATCGCCCATCTCTACATGAAAAGTAGTATTATAAATCAGCATATATTTTTCTGTTTTAGTTTGATGACAAAATTAAAAAATCCGATGCATAGCCTGATCAGGAATACCGGCGCGGATAACGGAACAAGATACTCAGTATGGCCACTACGCCCAATGTCATAGGGTAATACAGGTAGCCGATGATGTTGATGGGCGACAGACCGGAAAGCTCGGCCGCAATCAACAGCTGTGCTCCGTAAGGAATAATGCCCTGAATGACGCATGAGAACGTATCCAGAATGCTGGCACTCTTCCGCTTGTCTACCCGGAACTGCTCGGCAATGTCGTTGGCCAGCGGACCTACGGTAATAATGGCAATCGTGTTGTTGGCCGTACAGATATTGGCCAGACTTACCAGGGCCGCAATACTCAGTTCAGCCCCGCGTTTACCCTTTACGCGCTGTGTCAGGCGGTGCAGCACATAGTCTACTCCCCCGTTGAAACGTATCAGCTCCAGCATGCCTCCGGCCATCAGGGTCACGATAATCAGCTCTCCCATGCCCGTCATACCTTTTCCCATGGCACCGAACCATCCGAACACATCGAACGTGCCGTATGCCATGCCTACGATACCCGTAGAAATCAGTCCCAGCAACAGCACCAGCAGTACGTTGACACCCGCTACTGCGGTTCCCAGCACTATGATGTATGGAATCACTTTCATCCAGTCTACGTGAGGAATATCCTGTGCCACTTCGATATGGCTTCCGTAGATAATGTAATAGATGAATACGATCAAGGCAGCCGGAAAGGCAATCAGAGAATTCACCCGGAATTTATCGCGCATCACGCACCCTTGCGTACGGGTAGCTGCAATGGTCGTATCGGAAATAAAGGACAGATTGTCGCCGAAAAAGGCACCACCCACTACTACCGCCGTCATGAAAACCACGCTGACATCCGTCTTGGCCGCAATACCGGCAGCTACAGGAACCAGTGCGACAATGGTACCGACCGACGTACCGATGGAAAGAGAAATGAAGCACGATGCCAGAAAGATTCCCGCCAGCAGCAGATTGCCCGGAAGCAACCGCAAGGTCAGGTTTACTGTCGCATCAATAGCCCCCATGGCCTGAGCCGACTGTGCAAAGGCCCCCGCCAGGATGAAAATCCATATCATCAGCATGATGTTCTTGTTGGCTGCCCCTGCGGAGTATTGCAACAAGCGGTCGTTCAAGCTCAGTCCTTTCGTCGTAGCCACGGCATAAATGGAAGACACCATGAAAGCTACGGTAATCGGAATTTTATAAAAATCATTGATGAGCAGGGAAGTCACCAGATACAGGCATAAAAATACCACCAGCGGACTCAGGGCCCACGCATTGGGTTTGTTCACAATAGGAGTCAGTTTCTGAAAATTCATTCTTTCGCTATTATTTTTTATTCAATCGGCAAAGATACGAATAAAATTAGATACATCGAGAATTGCAGCCGCAGAACCGTATTCTAAGGCTGGAAATTCATTTATCAGCTTCTGTCCCAAACGGAAGAAATTCTTGTCAAATAGTCTATTCTCTCAAAAAAATGACAAAGAATGAGAAGAAATCGGACAAGTTTTATTACTTTTGCGCACATTGTGTCAAACATTGTGCAATTTAAAATGGAAATACAAGACAGTTTTATACAACTTGTTGAAGAAAGCATCCGCGCCAACTGGGACCGTGATGCACTGACAGACTACAAAGGAGCTACGCTGCAATATAAAGACGTAGCCAGAAAAATAGAGAAAATGCATATCCTGTTCGAACATGCAGGAATCAAAAAAGGGGATAAAATCGCGCTGTGCGGGCGCAATAGTGCAAACTGGACGGCTACCTTCCTGGGCGTCGTTACTTACGGGGCAGTAGCTGTGCCCATCCTTCACGAATTCAAGGCCGACAACGTACACCACATTGTTAACCATTCGGAAGCACGCATGCTTTTCGTAGGCGATCAGGTGTGGGAGATGTTCAACGAAGCGGCCATGCCTAATCTGGAAGGTATCATCGAACTGAAGAATTTCGACCTGGTGGTGTCACGCTCGGAGAAGCTGACGTATGCACGCGAACACCTGAACGAAGAATTCGGAAAGAAATATCCCTGCCGCTTCCGTGCCGAACAGGTTTCCTACCGTCGGGAAGAACCGGAAGAACTAGCTGTCATCAATTACACCTCGGGTACTACCGGTTACTCTAAAGGGGTGATGCTTCCCTACCGCAGTATTATTTCGAATATCGTACACATTGACCAGAAAGTGGGACTGAAAGCGGGCGACAGCATCGTGTCCATGCTTCCGCTGGGACATATCTTCGGACTGGTGTTCGACTTCCTTTACGGTATCACCAAAGGAGCACATCTGTGGTTCCTCACCCGTATGCCGAGCCCGAAAATCATTGCAGAATCGTTTGCCGTAATCCGTCCGCGCGTTATTGCCTGCGTGCCGCTGATTGTGGAAAAGATTTTCAAGAAGAACATTCTCCCGAAGGTGGACAACAAGCTCGGAAAGCTGTTGCTGAACCTGCCTATCATCAGCGATAAAATCAAGGAACAGATTCGTCAGCAGGCCATGGAGGTGTTCGGCGGAAACTTTATTGAAATCGTAATCGGAGGGGCACCGTTCAATCCCGAAGTGGAAGCCTTTCTGCGTAAAATCAACTTCCCCTACACCATCGCATACGGTATGACCGAATGTGCGCCGCTTATCTGTCACAGCCGCTGGGATGAGATTCTGTACACTTCGTGCGGAAAGACCGTGGCCAACATGGAAACCAAGGTGATTTCGGAAGACCCTGAACGGATTCCGGGTGAACTGGTGTGCCGGGGTATGAATGTGATGCTGGGATACTACAAGAACGAAAGTGCTACTGCACAGACTATCGACAAGGACGGCTGGCTGCACACCGGCGACATGGCCATCAAGGATGCGGATGGAAACATCTTCATCAAGGGCCGTTGCAAGAACATGCTGCTTACCGCTTCCGGACAGAATATCTATCCGGAAGAAATTGAGGCTCGCCTGAACAACATGCCTTACGTGAACGAGTCACTGGTGATTCTGAAAGAGAACAAGCTTGTGGCGCTGGTTTATCCGGACAATGAAGACGCATTCTCGCATGGAATGAACAAGAAACAGCTGGAGGAAGCATTGGAACTGAACCGCATCGAACTGAACAAGGTGCTTCCGGCTTACTCACAGATTACACAGATAAAACTCTATCCGGAGGAATTTGAAAAGACGGCTAAGAAGAGCATCAAGCGCTTCTTGTATCAGTAAAAAAACGGACATAAAAAATGCCTTTGCGTTTGCTTGAAAACGCAAGGGCATTTCAGATAAAACGCAAGGACGTTTGAAGTAAAACGTCTTTGCGTTTTGTTTTAAACGTAAAAGCGTTTTATTTCAAACGTCCTTTCAACTTTTTTATCCCTCAATTTCACTCAGTTCCAGCCAGCGCATGGTCTTCTCGTCCAGCTCATCGTTGAGCAGAGGCAGACGCTTGGACTTCTCGGTCAGTTCGTCTACGCTGAGTGTACCGCTGCACAAGGCTTCTTCTATCTGTTTCTTTTCTTCCTCTAGTGCGGCAATCTCTTTTTCCAGCTGTTCGAATTCCTTCCGTTCCTTGAAGGTCATGCGGCGCTTGTCGTTCAGGCGGACACGCTGCGTCTTTTCTTCCTTGGGTTTGGCTGCTTCCTTTTCGTGTTCTGCCTTGGCCAGCTTCCAGTCGCGGTAGTCAGAATAGTTGCCGGGGAAATCGCGGATGTCGCCCTGCCCTTTGAATACCAGCAGATGGTCTACTACCTTGTCCATGAAGTAGCGGTCGTGGCTCACCACGATGACGCATCCCTTGAAGTTCTGCAGGTATTCTTCCAGCACCTGCAGTGTAACGATGTCCAGGTCGTTGGTCGGCTCGTCCAGCACCAGGAAGTTCGGGTTCCGCATCAGTACCGTACAGAGGTACAACCGGCGTCGTTCGCCCCCGCTCAACTTGTACACATAGCTGTGCTGCGTTTCGGGCGTAAAGAGGAAATGCTGCAGGAATTGTGAAGCCGTCAGCCGTTTGCCGTTGCCCAGCTCAATGACCTCGGCGATGTCCGTAATCACGTCAATCACCTTCATCTGCTCGTTAAACTGAAGTCCCTCTTGCGAGTAGTAGCCAAAGCGCACTGTCTCACCGATGTCCAGCGTACCGCTGTCGGGTTTCTCCAGTCCCATCAGAATCTTGATGAAGGTAGATTTGCCCGTACCGTTGTTGCCCACGATACCCATCTTCTCGTAGCGGGCAAAGATGTAGGAGAAATCATCCAGAATCTTCAGGTCGCCGAAACGCTTGCACAAGTGGTCGGCCTCGAAAATCTTGGAACCGATGTACGAAGCCTTGACATCCAGTTTCACGTTCGCGTCGTACGTGCGCTGCTTGGCCACCTTTTCCAGTTCATAGAAGGCTTCTTCGCGGTAACGGGCCTTGTGTCCGCGTGCCTGTGGCATACGGCGCATCCATTCCAGTTCCGTGCGATACAGGTTGTTGGCACGGGCAATCTCCGCATTGGTGGCTTCGATGCGTTCCTGCCGTTTCTCCAAGTAGTAGCTGTAATTTCCTTTGTAGAAATACAACTGGCAGTTGTCTATTTCAATGATTTCCGAGCACACACGGTCCAGGAAATAGCGGTCGTGTGTCACCATGAGCAAGCTCAGGCTGCCACGGTTCAGGTACTCTTCCAGCCATTCCGTCATGTCCAGGTCGAGGTGGTTGGTCGGCTCGTCCAGAATCAGCAAATCCGGTTCGGTAATCAGGATGTTGGCCAGTGCCACGCGCTTCAACTGCCCGCCGGACAGATGTCCGATTTTCTGAGAGAAATCGCGGATTTTCAGTTGCGAAAGAATCTGCTTGGCACGTCGTTCATAATCCCAGGCCTTTTCGTGCTCCATCCGCACCAGCAGTTCGTCCATGCCGGGATTGCCGGGTGTTTCCATGCACCGTTCATACTCCTTAATCAGCTCTACGGTGGAGTTGCCGTGATAAAAGCAGGCCTCGAGCACCGTCAGCTCTTCAGGATATTTCGGACTCTGTTCCAGATAGCCCACGCGCAAATCGCGGCGGAAGGTGATTTTTCCTTCGTCGTAGCCTTCCTTACCGGCCAGGATATTCAGCAAGGTGGTTTTTCCCGAGCCGTTCTTGGCTATCAGTCCGATGCGCTGTCCTTCTGCAATGCCGAAAGATATGCCGTTAAAAAGGACCAAGTCGCCGAACGACTTGGTCAGGTTTTCTACTTGTAAATATGGAGTCATAATCTAATTCGTAGCTGCTAAAAATAGGATGCGGACAGGATTAGTCCATCACCGCTTCCACTTCGTTCTTTATCCGTTCGAATTCCGCTTTCAGGTCGCACGGCTGTCCGCTTTTCGCCTTGTCCCATATCAGGGAAATCGGGTTGACCATTACTTTTGAATCGCGGAAACGCAGTGCCGGAAACTCTTTCTGTCCGTCGATGACCGTCACCCATTCCATGCCGTCCATCTCATTGACCAGTATCACGCCGAATGCCGTACCGAAGCTTTCCCACGCCTGACGCTGTTTGGGGTTAAAACGTCCGCTGTCGATTACTTTCTGCAAGTTTTCCAAGTCGGCTTCTGTACCGGTAAAGTCCTTGGTCAGTTGTTTTTTCACTGTAGAAACGGCCCAGTCATAGTTCTCGTTTATCTGGTTGATTTCCAGGATACGGACCGGAATCACTTCTTTCACCGGCTTGTCGGATGCATTGCGTACCTTCAGGGAAGCTACGATAGCCTCGCCAGCCTTGGGACTCTCGCCCTTGGCCACGGTGAACGAGCATTCCACGGAAATCTCTCCTCGACCGGTTACCCAGATGTGGGTGGTGTACCACACACCATTCTCCTGAAAGCTTTCGGAAGAATAGGCGCAGTCCCATGAACCGACTTTCACCTTCTTGGCCCCGCGTACCTGATGCAGTTCGTCTTCCAGACATTCGTTGGCATAGGCTGACGAATTGCCCCGATAGGCAGAAATACGGAAGTTTCCGGTCCATTTGTCTGGGTTGTAAAACAGAAAGCAGTCTTCCGAATCTTCAAACTCACACCAGTTGTCGGGATATTCCAGTGAAAACCAGGAACCCGGAGAAATGTACTTTTTCATAACGTTTTTTGTTTTTAGTATTAGAGATAAAGGTTTATTTCAGCGGAAGAATCTCAATCCAATAATCGTCCGGGTCATTGATGAAATACAGTCCCATCTGTTCGTTCTCGAAGCATACACAGCCCATTTCCTTGTGGAACTTGCGTACTTCATCGTAGTCGCCTGCCACGCGGAGACAAAGATGGCTTTCGTTTTCTCCCAGTTCGTAGGCTTCCGTATGGTCGCGCAGCCAGGTCAGTTCCAGTGAGAAACCCGTGCATCCGTCGGTAAGGTACACCAGGATGAAAGAGCCGTCGGCCGCTTCCTTGCGGTGAGACTCATGCAGTCCGAGAGCCTTTTCGTAGAATTGGATACTTTTTTCAAGATTAGTTACGTTGATATTGAAGTGGTCAAATCTTCCTTTTATTTCCATTGTCTTTTTATTTTAAGTTGATATAGTGGTCTAAGTTCAATGTTTCGCCGCGACGGACAGGAGTAAGAACCTGAGTTCCTTCCGATGCAGCCAAAGGTGCAAAAGCCGAAGCCTTCTCAAAAGCTTCGTCGAAGTGCATCGGTACAAATATAGTCGTTTTTATCCGTTTCACAAATTGTAAAGGCCCTCGCATGTATTCCTTTCCTAAACGAGGGTCGACCGGAAACAGCACGACATCCATTTTCTCCTTGCAGACGGCAATGTCTTCCAGCTCACGAAGGAAAAAAGCTTCGTCACGTTTCCATTCCTCCTCCGGACTTTCATCCATCCAGTGCCAGTTGTTCAGGTCGCCGGCATGGAATACGGTAGCTCCTTCCGGGGTCTGGACTAAAAAAGAGATGCCTATGTCCGTCGAGCCGAAAGCCCGCACGGTGAGATATTCGTCACGATAGGTGTCTCCTTTCGCCAGTGTGTGGAGATTTCCGTTTTCTTTGTCTTGGTCAGAAAGAGGAATGTCGGTCGAAAGCAGATAGACGATGTCAGGCCGAAGCGTTTTCCAGGAGAGTATCTGCCGGTTAAAGTGGTCGGCATGCGCATGACTGGAAAACACATACAACTGTCCTTCACGTGAAAGAAGCTGTTCGTGCACGATGCCTTTGTCGGCCGACACGGAGTCTTCGAAATAGTCGAAAATAAGCGTGTAACCTTCCCCCAGCAGGGCGAAGCCGCTATGATAAAGATAAATCAGTTTCATGAGATTGAGGTCTTATTTGGCCGCAATGGGCTGCACATACGCGCGGGTGGCCTTGTCTATCTCCAGGAACATGTAGTTCACTTTGCCCGAATGAATCAGGTCTTTGTGTTCGTTATAAATGCGGGTAGCATATTCCTTGGATTTCTCGAACATGAATTTTGACACGCTTTCCTGCGATTTTCCCGCCATTGTGGAGTCGAGTTTCTCTTCCGGGAAGAAGTCATCCAGGTTCACGTCGCCAATCATGGACGTTTCCAGAAAATGAATCTCCTGGTGCAAACGGTCGGTGTAATAACCCACAAACATGTGGCCCGGCACGCGTACCAGAATCGGATTGATGTTGATGGCTTTCAGCAGAGAAGCAAACAGTACGCTTCCGTCCACACAGTTAATCTGTGCCGACTGCAGGGCATCGTCGAAGGTACGTACGCGCTGAGTAAAGACTACGTTGGACGACAGGCTGCTGTTGCTGATGGAGCTGTATTTGAACCCTCTTTTCTGCAAGACATACCACAAGGCATACACCTGCTTGTCTACGACTTTCGGGTCCTTGCTTTGGTATCCCCAGAAACGG
The DNA here is from genome assembly GCF_000187895.1 of Phocaeicola plebeius DSM 17135. Taxonomy (GTDB): domain Bacteria; phylum Bacteroidota; class Bacteroidia; order Bacteroidales; family Bacteroidaceae; genus Phocaeicola; species Phocaeicola plebeius. The sequence continues at coordinate 143,208 of NZ_DS990119.1, forward strand.
TTGACAATGCGTGAATCCAGTGCCTCGCGCAGCACCTGGCTGATGTTAGGGTTGTCTTCGTTGACATAGGCTGCAAAGAAATCGCCCGTGTCGTGAAATTTCATTTTACTGTCAATGTAGCCTAACAGACATTCGTTGATGCTGCGTACGGAATACGTATGTACCGCCGAATATGTCCGGTTGTTATTTACCTTTGCCTGTATGGACACGGTAACAGGCATGGCCTGGGTATTTTCCAGCAGAGCTTGATAATTCCATATCACATCCGGGAAAACCAGGTATTCCTTTCCTGATTCCGGCAGAATGAATTCAGAAACCGAATGAGCAAAGAAAGGAGTTTCTGCCAATTCTATGTGAAGTTTGCTGTTTGCATGCGGATTGCGTATCTTAATGCCGATACACGATTTGGGGTTTCCCAGATAAGTACTGTCGGCCGGCACAATCAGCTGTGCATCGGTCGTAGCCGTAGACAGGATGGTGACCGGAAAGATATTTCCTCCTAGTTCGTCGGTAATTTCCAGTCCGGACGAGAAAGGCTCGTATCTGTAAATATATAAAACCGATGCCGTTACTGTCAGAATGGCCAGTATGAAAGTGGCCAGCTTCCATTTATTCTCTCCCCAAATTGTACGCATGTTCAGTTGCATTGTCACAAAATTTCCTGTTAAACAAATTGGGAGCAGACCACAAAGGCATTCCCCTTACGGCCTGCTTCCTTTACGGTTATCTTACCGCAATACTTTCAATTTCTACCAGCACTCCTTTCGGTAAAGCTTTGACAGCTACCGCAGAACGGGCAGGATAATCGCCTTCGAAATACTTGGCATATACGGCATTCATTTCACCGAACAGTGCCATATCTGCCAGGAATACAGTGGTTTTTACCACATTGGCAGTTGTCAGTCCGGCTTCTGCAAGTACATTCTTGATATTTTCGAATACCTGAGTAGTCTGTTCAGTGATTCCACCTTCTACCACTTCGCCTGTAGCCGGATTTACCGGAATCTGGCCCGACAAGAATACCATGCCGTTTACTTCTATTGCCTGGCTATAAGGACCGATGGCAGCAGGAGCCTTTTCTGTAAAAATTACTTTTTTCATAAGCGTTAATGTGTCAATTAAATTGTATTTTCAACGCTAATTTAGCACAATTCTTTTAATCCGGGGACAGAAACTGTAAAAAAAGTCCGCATTTATTCGTGTTTATAACAAAAAACACTTACTTTTGTACTCGCAATAATGCAAAAAGGTAGTTGGAAACGTGTTTCGTATCCAATCCGAATTCAATAAAAAACAATCAAAAATCATTGATAATTCAAATGTGTGAAAGAGGAAAGAGACCTCTGAACGGTTTGTCATGCTTCACACACCCAATATTAATAATTCATTTAACCTATTTATGTACAATATCATTCAATTAAACGACAAAAATTTGTCTGAATTGCAGCAGATTGCCAAAGAGTTGGGTCTGAAAAAAGTCGATTCACTGAAAAAAGAAGAACTGGTGTATCGCATTCTGGATGAACAGGCAATTGTCGGTGCTACAAAAAAAGTGGCCGCACAGCAAAACAACGAAGAACGCAAGGAAGGACAGCCACGTAAGCGCTCGCGCATCAGTATAAAGAAAGAAGGGGATAAGGTTTACACGGCAACCAAAGACAAGGCACAGAAGCTGGAGGCTAATACTCCTGCCCTTCCTGCACCAACTCCTTTGTTCAAGGAAATTCCTGCGTCACCGGAAAAAACGGAAATCGTTGCACCGGTTGCAGAGAAAACAGCTCAGCCGGAAGTTATTGCTGCTCCTGCCACTGAAGAAAAACCCAAAGCCAAGCGTGGACGTAAGCCGGGTTCCAAAAATAAATCTACTCTGGCAAAAGAAGCGCAGGAAGCCGCTGAAAGTACACCAGCTGAAGTTACTGCCAAACCGGCCCCGCTTCCTATCGATGATGACGACATGGAACTTCCACCGCTCGACTTGAATAATAATGATTTTATTCCTATCGAAGACCTCCCGTCTGAAAAATTCGAGATACCTTCTGAATTGCTGGGTAAATTTGAGGCTACCAAAATGGAGGTGCCTGTAATGCCGGCTAAAGAACCTAAACAGAAAAATCAGCAGCGTCAGGCTCGTCAGAATAATCGCAACAACCGTCCTAATAACAACAATAATAACAACAATCAGGGAAAGGACAACAACCCGCAGCCCGCTGCCAACCAGAATGTACCAGAGCAGCAGCCATCTTCTCCTTCTACTGAAACTCCTGCCAATAATACTCCGGCACCGGCTCCCAAACCGGTAGAAAAAGTCTACGATTTTGATGATATTCTTCAAGGTACCGGCGTACTGGAAATCATGCCCGACGGATATGGCTTCCTCCGCTCTTCAGATTACAACTATCTTTCTTCACCCGATGACATTTATGTGTCACAGTCGCAAATCAAGCTGCTTGGTTTGAAAACCGGTGACGTGGTAGAAGGTACTATCCGTCCGCCTAAAGAAGGTGAAAAATATTTCCCACTGGTAAAGGTTTCTAAAATTAACGGACTCGACCCAGCTTTGGTGCGCGACCGCATTCCGTTCGATCACCTTACTCCACTCTTCCCCGATGAAAAATTCAAATTGTGCAAAGGATATAATGACAACTTGTCGGCTCGTGTAGTTGATTTGTTTGCTCCTATCGGAAAAGGACAGCGTGCACTGATTGTAGCACAGCCTAAAACTGGTAAGACTATCTTGATGAAAGATATCGCCAATGCCATTGCGGCCAATCATCCGGAAGTGTATATGATTATGCTGCTCATCGATGAACGTCCGGAAGAAGTGACCGACATGGCTCGCAGTGTGAAAGCTGAAGTAATTGCTTCTACTTTCGACGAACCGGCAGAACGTCATGTGAAGATAGCCGGCATTGTGCTGGAAAAAGCAAAACGCATGGTAGAATGCGGACATGATGTCGTAATCTTCCTGGACTCTATCACTCGTCTGGCTCGCGCCTACAATACGGTTTCTCCGGCATCTGGTAAGGTACTTTCCGGTGGTGTGGATGCCAATGCGTTGCACAAACCCAAACGCTTCTTCGGTGCGGCGCGTAACATCGAAGGTGGAGGCTCACTGACAATCGTGGCTACTGCATTGATTGATACGGGTTCTAAGATGGACGAAGTTATCTTCGAAGAATTCAAGGGAACAGGTAACATGGAGTTGCAGCTGGATCGCAACCTGAGCAACAAGCGTATCTTCCCGGCTGTGAACATCGTGGCTTCAAGTACTCGTCGCGACGACTTGCTGCTTGACAAGACTACACTTGACCGCATGTGGATTCTCCGCAAATACCTGTCGGACATGAATCCTATCGAAGCAATGGATTTCGTGAAAGACCGTCTGGAGAAGACAAAAGACAACGAAGAGTTCCTGATGAGTATGAATTCTTAAAAGAATATAGCATTTACATAAAGAAAAGCAGGGAGAAAATCCATGAGTGGGGTTTCTTCCTGCTTTTCTTTATGATTCATTTTGGGAAAATAAAAAATGCCGGACAAGCAACTTTCTTGTATCTCTACAGATGAACGAATATAAAAAATAAAGGCTAATACTCTTCATTGTCAGAATATTAGCCTTTAAACACTGAGGAGCGGCAAGCGGGACTCGAACCCGTGACCCTCAGCTTGGGAAGCTGATGCTCTACCAACTGAGCTACTGCCGCGACTTTGGTGATGCAAATATAGAATTTATTTTTTAGAATCGTCCGTTTTCTCTGATTTTTTTCGTGCGGAAAATAGAAAAATTCCCTTCTCCAGCTATTCCCAGAGCTTATATAATCCGGTTTCTCCCCAATAGTGATGTACGGAGGTGGCAATACAGTTTTTATAGCGGAAGAAAAATGAACTCGAAACTTCTCCACCTTTCACATGACAGACTGGTGTTTGCAGTGAAGCTGCTTCTTCCGAAGGAACAATGTCAAAGTAACGGTACTCATATCCTTTCAGGCATAAATCGCGATAATGTGTCTGACGGTATCCGCTGCACGGACGGTTGTCTTTCACGATGACTGAATAAGGCAGAATTCCCGCCATTTCGTAGGCTGTACCTCCGGGACGTGCGGTTAGTGTCTGTCCCAACAAGGCCATTCCTCCTCCTTCTGCCAGCAGTTTTCCTCCTTTCTCTACGTATTCGCGTAACTGCTCCATCAGACGTTTTCGGCGATGCAGCTGACGGGCAAACAATTCCGGATAGCCTCCAGGCAGATATACGATGTCCGCTTCGGGAAGTTCACTGCCATATACCGGACTGAAACGTGTGATGTCTCCTTTTGTCTTGTCTGTGCTCTGGCGATACAAGAAAGGAAAAGCTGGATCGGAAGCCAAGGCAATTCGCTGTTTGCGCTTGCCGGTCCACATATCCGTTTCTGTTTCGGAAATGTAAGGAAGCGAATAGGTACAAGGGAAAATACGGGTGGAAAGGTTCAGCAGTTTGTCAATGTCTACATGCTGTGCCAGTTGTTCCGCCACTTGATTGAGAAGCAGGTCAAGGCTCTTCCTTGCAGGAAGTGTCAGTGCCTGATGACGAGGCGGAAGGCCTGTTTCCTCCAGATAAGGGAGATAGCCTAAGCATTCCACCCCGGCCTCGGCACAGGTTTCGCGCAGGAAACCGTATTGTGCAGCCGAAGTGACCTGATTGAAAATCACTCCGGCTATTTTCAGTTCTGTATTGAAGTGTTTGAAGCCATACAGCATGGCAGCAGTGGAGTAACCCGCATTGCGTGCACTCACCACCATCACCACAGGAATCTTCATCAGTCGGGCCATTTCGGCGCTGCTTCCCTGCGTTTTCCGGAATCCGTCGAACAAACCTGCCCGTCCTTCTACCACGCACACGTCAGCCTTCTCTCCATAACGATTGTAGACGGTTTGCAGATGACTGCGTGAGCTCAGCCAGGTGTCCAGGCTTACCGGTTCACGGTCGGCAGCCAGCGCATGATAGCGAAGGTCTGCTAGTTCGGGTCCGCATTTGAAAGACTGCACACGCAGGTTGCGTTGACGCAACGCACGCATCAGTCCCAAGGCAACGAGGGTCTGCCCGCTTCCGGGCATCATGGCTCCGACAAGAAACTGTGGCTTCATCTGCTTATGACAATCCTTCTATTTCTCCGTTCACAATGTCAATGTGCAATGCCTGCGGTTCTTTCGGCAATCCCGGCATACGCATCATTTCACCAGCCACTACTACCAGCATTTCTGCACCCGCATTGATAACGATGTCGCGCACGGCAAAGTTGAAGCCGGAAGCCACTCCGTAGAGTTTCGGGTCGGTAGAGAATGAATACTGTGTCTTGGCAATGCAGACAGGGAAGTTGGTGTATCCCAGATCTTTTATCATCTGAATCTTCTTGCGGGCAGCCGGGCCGAACAGCACTTGTTTGGCACCATACAGTTCGCAGGCAATCTTGGTAACTTTCTCTTCCACTGAGTCAGTTTCGTCGTAAGTGAAGGTCAACGGCTGTGACGGGTTGTTTTCGATGGTGTTTACTACCAGATTAGCCAGTTCGATGGCACCGTCTCCACCTTCCATAAACGCGTTGTTGATGGCAAAGCCTACGCCCATTTCTTCACAGTGCTGACGTACGAAGTCAAGTTCCTCATCGGTATCGTTAGCATAACGGTTGAAAGCTACGACTACAGTCTGTCCGAATGACTGGAGGTTCTCGATGTGCTTGTCGAGGTTCTTCACACCTTCCTTCAAACCGTCCATGTTCGGTTCCTTGATTTTGTCTACATCTACCCCGCCGTGCATTTTCAATCCCTGAGCTGTAGCCACGATGATGGTCAGTTTCGGCTGAAGTCCGGCTTTGCGGCATTTGATGTTGTAAAACTTCTCTGCACCCAGGTCGGCACCGAATCCGGCTTCTGTCACTACATAGTCACCGAAGGTCATTGCCAGTTTGGTAGCCAGTACTGAGTTACATCCGTGTGCGATGTTGGCAAACGGACCACCGTGAACGAAAGCCGGTGTATGTTCCGTAGTCTGTACCAGGTTAGGCGACAAGGCATCTTTCAGCAATACCGTAATCGCTCCGGCTACTCCTAAGTCTTTCACTGTGAAAGGTTTGTTGTCGATGGTGAATCCTAACAGAATGTTTTCGATGCGGCGACGCAAATCGTTTTCATCTCTTGCCAGACAGAGGATAGCCATGATTTCCGATGCCGGTGTGATGTCGAATCCCGATTCACGAGTGATACCGTTGGTCTTTCCACCCAGTCCGGTCACGATGTAGCGCAAGCCACGATCGTTCACGTCGAGCACACGGTTCCAGAGCACTTCTTTCATGGCAAAACCATTGTCTTTGTTCTGGTACATATAGTTGTCGAGCAAGGCCGTAATCATGTTGTGAGCCGAAGTGATGGCATGGAAGTCACCTGTAAAGTGCAGGTTGATTTTGTCCATCGGGAGCACCTGTGCATAACCACCTCCGGCAGCTCCACCCTTCATACCGAAGCAAGGACCAAGTGACGGTTCGCGCAAGGCACAGAAGGCTTTCTTTCCGATTTTGTTCAGTCCCAGTGCCAGACCGATGGATACGGTAGTCTTTCCGATACCGGCTTTGGTCGGCGTGATGGCCGTTACCAGAATCAGGTTACTCTTTTTCACCTTTTCTTCATCGATCAATGTTTCGGGAACTTTGGCAATGTAGCGTCCGTAGTTAGAGATTTCTTCTACGGGAATACCATACTCGCGGGCAATCTGCTTGATTTTTGTCAGCTCGATACTGCGAGCTATTTCAATATCTGATTTCATAGGTTCAATTTTTTTATTGTGGCGCAAAGATACAAAGAAATTCTTTAACTTTGTCGTACTACATGTAAACCCTATAATTTATAATAGATATGAATAACTTCGCTTTTTACAGTCCTACCGAATTCGTATTCGGAAAAGGAACGGAGAGCCAGACCGCCGAGCTGGTGAGGAAATATAAAGGTACGAAAGTGATGATTGTATACGGAGGAGGTTCCGTGGTACGCAGCGGACTACTCGATAAAGTAAAAAAATACCTCGACGAAGCAGGCATTGCTCATGTGGAACTGGGAGGTATCCAACCCAACCCCACCGATCCAAAGGTGTACGAAGGTATCGAGCTGGGACGTCGAGAAAAAATCGATTTCCTGCTTCCGGTGGGAGGCGGTTCGGTTATCGATACAGCCAAAGCCATTGCAATGGGTATCCCTTACGAAGGTGATTTCTGGGATTTCTATATAAATAAGGTAGTACCTGAAAAAGCCATTCCACTGGGTGTAGTCCTGACCATTCCTGCGGCTGGAAGTGAAGGCTCCGGTAATACGGTCATCACAAAACTGGACGGACTGAAGAAACTGAGTGTCCGCACGCACGGGTTGTTGCGTCCTACGTTTGCTGTGATGAATCCGGAACTGACCTATACCCTTCCCGCCTGGCAGACAGCTTGTGGGGTGACCGACATGATGGCACACATCATGGAACGTTATTTCACTAATACAGAAGATCAGGAAGTGCCCGACCGTATGTGTGAGGGAACGCTCAAAGCTATTATTACGGAAGCCCTTCGGGTAATGAAGGAGCCGGAAAATTACGGAGCCCGTGCCAACCTGATGTGGGCCGGTACCATCGCACACAACGGTACGTGCGGCGTGGGAGCCGTGGAGGACTGGGCTTCCCACTTTATGGAACATGAGGTAAGTGCTGTGTACGACGTGACGCACGGAGCCGGACTGGCTGTTATTTTCCCTGCCTGGTTAACCTACATGGCCAGCCATAACATGGGTAAGGTAGCACAATATGCTCATCGTGTGTGGGACGTGCCGGAATCGGACGACAAGAAGGCTATGGCACTGGAAGGTGTAGTCCGTCTGAAATCCTTCTTCCACGCCATCGGTATGCCTGTCACCTTCAAGGAACTGGGTATTGAGCATCCAGACATCGACCTGCTGGTAAAAAAACTGCATGAAAACAAGGGTGAGTACGTGGGTAATTATGTCCGTCTGGATGCACAGGCTACCCGTGAAATCTATGAACTGGCCAACCAATAAGCACTATCATTATGGAATATACGAACCAAGACGTGCGCCGGCAGGATCGTCTGCTTGATGAAGCACGTGCATTTGAAATATTAAAGGAAGGTGAATTCGGTATCCTGTCCATGCGGACTGAAGAGGGAGATGGTGCGTACGGTATTCCAGTCAACTATGTGTGGGACCGTGGCAACTCCATTTATATCCATTGTGCGCCGGTGGGGCGTAAATTGCGTTGCATTGACGCCTGCCCTAACGTGTCTTTCTGTGTCACCGGTCGCAGTAAGGTCATTCCCGATAAGTTTACGACGGGGTATGAAAGCATCGTACTGCAATGCACGGCACATCATAGCTTGCACGAAGCCGAGCGGATGTCTGCCCTCTCCCTGCTGATTTCGAAATACTGTCCGGAGCATAAGATGCAGGGCATCGAGTATGCCAACAAGTCTTTCCATCGCACGGAGATTATCCGTCTGGATATTCAGAAAGTCAGTGGAAAATGCAAAAATATGGGATTCTAATCCTATTTTATAGTATTTTTCAGGGATTTTAAACGCTTAACAAAACGCCTTTACGTTTGATTCGAAACGCAAAGGCGTTTTGTTTTAAATGTACTTGCGTTTTACTTAAAATACACTTGTGTTTTGGGCCAAACACAAAGGCGTTTTTTTTGGTCTCCAAAAATGGACGGATAATCCCGTTTTTTAGTATGATAAACTAGGAATATACTTTTGGGGGGGAATGGAATTTTATAATGTTTTGATAATCTGAAATAGTTTTATACATTTGTGGGTAATCGCAAACGAAAGCAGGCTTTCCCCTTATATATTATAAGAGAAAGTGGTTCCTCTGCTTCTAGAATAAAACGGAATGGTTCAAGGGAACAGAACCCTAATCTAAAAAAAGAGAATTATGAAAAAGTTTTTAATGACCGCTGTATTGGGAATGTTTGCATTGGCTGGTTTTTCTCAGGTAAAATGGGATGCACGCGTAGGCATGAACTTTAGTAACATAACTAAAGATAGCGAAGCAAAAGCTCTTCCAGGCTTTAATTTGGGGGTAGGAATGGATTATGGATTCAGTGAAAACTGGTCTTTACAGTCTGGTCTGATAATTTCTTCTAAAGGCTATAAGTATGATGCAGAAGATGCACATGATTATAGTTACAAAGCTAGACCTATTTATTTGGATATTCCTATTTTGGCTGCTTACAAATTCAATATCAGCGATAATACAAAATTTGTTATCAATGCAGGTCCATATTTGGCATTTGGATTAGGTGGAAAATATAAATATGATGAAGGTGAAGATGTTAAAATATTTAAAGATTATGATAAAAAGAAAGGCTGGAAACGTTTTGATTTAGGTATTCAATACGGTATTGGTCTTGAATTGAACGACCGTTATTTGATTAACTTAACAGGACAAAATGGCTTTATCAGTCCTGCAGATGGTGGAGAAAATCCTAAGAACATGACCTTCTCTATCGGCGTAGGTTACCGTTTCTAATTTGAGAAATAAATCTCATATTCATCCATAAAAACGAAAGGTTGGCATGAAAAATCTTCAGTGCCGACCTTTTTTATGTGACTAATAACCAGCCATTCAGAAAAGAATTGAAAAAATATTGTAAAATAAATTTCGAAAACGTTTGGCTGTTTCGTGTAAAAAATATACCTTTGCACTCGCAAATGAAAATAGTGATGCACTCTTAGCTCAGTTGGTAGAGCAACTGACTCTTAATCAGTGGGTCCAGGGTTCGAATCCCTGAGGGTGTACAAAATTTCGGAAAGTTTGACAATTATAGTGGATGCACTCTTAGCTCAGTTGGTAGAGCAACTGACTCTTAATCAGTGGGTCCAGGGTTCGAATCCCTGAGGGTGTACCGAAGCCGTGAGGCAAAATGAGGAAAGGCTCTGAAAATCGATAGATTTTCAGAGCCTTTTTTAGTATCCTCCTACTTTATGCATCAGAATCCGGAATACCTATATATGATGAGAAAGAAACCTCACATTACCTAATTTTGGCGATTGACACAGCTTGCCAATAAGGATACCTTTGCGCCTGAAATCATCAGGATATGAAAACAATCGTTTTAGCCTTTTTCGCAAGTGCCAGTCTGACTGCCTGGGGGCAGTCGCATAAGATAGCAGGAACCGTGCTCGATGCCAAGTCGAAAGTACCGGTGGAGTTTGCGACTTTGTGGATTGAAGGAAGTGGTATCGGTACCATGACCGATTCGCAAGGAAAGTTCGTCATTCAGCATTTGGCAGAAGGAAAGCATGAGGTGCTGGTGCGTTGTCTGGGCTATTCTGAATATAAATTACAGCTGGACGTCAGAAAAGATAAGGAAAACATCGTGGTATATCTTTCCGAACAGACTTTGGCCCTGAACGAAGTGACTGTCACGGCAGAAAGAAAAACCGCAGATGCTACTACGGCATACACGCTGGGCCGTACGGCACTGGACCATTTGCAGAGTGTCAGCGTGTCTGATGCGTTAAGTCTTTTGCCCGGAGAACAGACCAGCAAGTTCAAGGGACTGACTTCTTCGGCTCAGGTAATCACGTTGAGAGGAGAAAGCACTGAAATGGGGAATCCTGATTTTGGAACCGTAGTTGAGATGGACGGGGTGCGCCTGTCGGGTAATGCTACGGCCGCTTCTACTTCCGGAACGGATACCCGTAACATTGGCAACAGCAATGTAGAACGGATTGAAGTTATCACCGGTGTACCTTCTGTGGAATATGGTGACCTGACCAACGGAGTGGTAAAAATTGTGACACGCAAAGGAAAAAGTCCGCTGATTGTCGATGTGGCTGTGCGTCCTACCACCCAGTCGTATGCCGTAAGTAAAGGAGTGGAACTGGGGGCAAAAGCTGGCGTACTGAACCTGTCCTATGAACGGGTTCGTTCTGTGTCAGACATTGCATCGCCCTACACCTCGTATGTACGCAATGCCTTTGGCGTGAGATACTCTAACAGCCTGCATACAAAGACCGGAAAAACCTTGTCTGTCGATTTCAGTCTGAACGGTAATGTGGGAGGTAATAATACCGAGGCCGATCCGGATGCCTTCAAGGAAACTTATACCAAGAGTCGGGACAATGCGTTATGGAGCAGTCTCTCGTTTAACTATATGCTGAATTCGCCCTGGTTATCTAATTTGCGTGGAGGGGTGACCTTCTCGTACGCCGACAACCGGGTGGAAGAAAAGAAAAACCAGTCGGCTTCGTCCGTCCAGCCTGCACTGCATACTATCGAAGAAGGATATTTTGTGGCTGCCAAATATGAAGAGGATCCCTCCTCACCTATTATTTTGTAGCCCACTATTCACTAAATATATTCAGTGAAATTCAGTTTTATAAGTTATCTTTGTATATCAGTTATTTGCAGATATTTTCATTTGGTTTGCATACTCACAAAATTTCACGGGTTTAGAAAATATTGGTACTATTTGATACCATATTTCAGGATATATTTTGTACCTTTGCACCATAGTAACCAAGATATATCGCGTATGGATTTCATCTTCATCAAATCATCCAAGGCAGGAAAAGAGGACTACGGTTCCATCTATGCCCGTGTGCGCACCGGAAAGGCGAACATGAAGGTCGTGACGGGCTTCACCATCAAGCAGCTTGAATGGGAGAAGTACCGCAGCCTGCAATACACCTCGTCAGCCCTGATGTCAAGCATTGGGATAAAGTACGGGAAGTTCGCCCAAGTCCTCGCGAGGATAAAGGCGGCATTCGAGGCGGACGGCTTCAACCCCAAGGAGGCAAAGAACACCATCGAGAGCGTGAAACACGACGTGCTCAACGGAATGATGCAGATTGTGGAGGTCAAGCCCAAAGGCAGGATGCTGTTCGAGGATTTCCTCACCTCTTATATAGAAGATATGGAAACCGGACGGCGCACCAAGAAAGGCCGTACCGTGAAAGTATCACCTGCCTATATAAAAGGTCTGCGCATTATCCAAAAACAGATTCTTAACTACCAAAAGGAAACCCACCGCAAACTCGGACTGGATGACATGACGATGGAGACACGCAACGGCCTTGTCGGTTACTGGAAGGAACGGGGCTTGATGCCCAACGCCATCAACTCGTACATGACCGATGTCCGCACGGTGGCAAAGGCGGCTTACGAGGACAAGCTGACCAAATGCGATGATTTCCGTCATTCCGACTTCGTGCCGAAAAAGGAGGAAGTGGACAACATCTATCTCACGCCGGAACAGATACAGGAAATGCTCGACCTTGACCTTTCCACCAAGGAGGCTGTGAAAAAGAGACTGGAATCACTTGACATCAGCGAGGACGAGAAATTGGCACAACTTTCCAAATGCCGCATCACCCATATCAGGACACTGGAGCACGTGAGGGACATTTTCATCGTGGGCTGCCTGACCGGGCAGCGTGTTTCCGACTATTCAAGGATATGCGAGGACATGATAACGGAAATCGGCGGCACGGAGTTCATACTCATCACCCAACAGAAGACGGAAAAGAAAGTCTATATCCCCGTTGACAGGCGCGTGAGAGCCATACTTGCCAAGTATGACGGCAAGCTGCCCCCGGTTCATCCCAATGAAATGAACAAACTGGTGAAGACCATCGGCCTGTTGCTCGGCTGGACACATGACTGCGGTTTTGACGAGAAGCGTCTCAACCCCAAACGGGGAAGGAGGTTCTGCGACATGCTCCTTTCCCATACAGCCCGGAGGAGTTTCGCCACCAACGCGTATAAGGCTGGCGTCCCTCTGTCTTCCATCCAAGCCATCACCGGACACAGCAGCGAGGCGCAACTGCGCCGCTACCTGAAACTGGACGCGGAGGAAAAGGCCGTCATAGCATTAAAGGACTTCAAGGGTATCATCAAAATATAAGAAGGTGCTTATGGAAAAATCAAGGTTTGACATCATCAGCGACCTGTTCAAGCTGTCCAACGTAATCAGTGGGAGCCTGAAACTTGCGGAATCGCTTGCCGACAAGTCTTCCGGCAGTGACGAAACGGATTGCAAGGATATTTGCTGGAACATCAGATACAGCCTGAAGCCCCTGCCTTTTCTTTTGGCCGGCATCAGGGAATATGTCACCGAACACGAGGATAAGGATCTGGCACGGAAATTCGTCGGGCTGCACGATGACACGAAAAGGCTTCATGGCATCTGCTCCAAATATACGGACTTGAACAAGGCGGCTTTCCGTACAGGGGTGGCTTACCTGAGCATGGAAGTCATAAGTCAATACTTCTTTCCCGAAAAAGAACAGGAGCAAGTATCGCCGGAAGGTTCTGATATTTCTCCCAAACCAATGACACGTACCGAAGCCACCGACTGCATCGACACCATCCGTGCCGCCATACGGAAGTGTGCAAAGGATTCAGACGGGAACAGAGGGAAAGAAATGTATGCCATACTTGCCAAAGTGGACAAGGCGAAAATCCAAGCCGTCAAGGAGTATATTGTCAATGCCAACGACAAGGATTTGGCACAACTCTTCACGGAATATTTTGCAGAAGCCGTCCACCTTTCCATGCTGCCCCAAAATGATGATGTGAAAGCGCAGTCCGCAGGAATAAAGATGTTCCATATCGCAATGACGATGGGATATGTCAAGAGGAACGTGCTGCACGAGAACGAGTCCAAGTCGGCAACATCCCAAACAATACCCTCTTGTACGGAAGAAGCGTCATCCGGTTTTACCGCCACAGATACAATGCAAGGCGGTACGTTCAGCACGACCGCGCAAGTTCCCGTTTTAAGGCTGTACCGTTTCCTTACCACTTTCACCGTACAGAGCGGCTCCGACAAGGGCAAGCCTCTATTGGACGGCAATGCCGTTTCCGACCGGGATTTCCTCCGTGCCGTCATGCGTGCCGACTATTCCACGATATACGGCAGTTGCGTGAAGGGCAAGATGCGCTGTGTCGCCATCCTGCTGTCCAAAGCATACTTCAAGGACTGGAAAGGTTACAGGGCATCCGCAGCCCGTTCCATGGGTCTGACACCCGAAAGCCTCGCCAAGTATAACGTGGAGAAAACCTTTATAGCGAAACTCAAAGAGCTGCTTCCCATGATAAAATAGTGACATAACCCACAGGTGGCTACAATTCACCACAACCCACAGACTTCCACAAGCCGTTAAGCACCAGTTGTTTGACGGCTTTTTTCATGCGGTGTCATTTCACAGAATACCACAAATTCACAGGTTTTATTATTGCTCTACCTTTGCCGCCATGAACTTAAAATCAGAGAATTATGACAGATAAGACAGAAATGGTACTGGTATCGCGCGACGAGCTTCAACAGCTTATCGGCGCAAGCGTGAGGTGCGCGTTTGAGGAATACCGGCAGGAACAGGCACCACAGGACACATCGGAGTATTACACCATCCGGCAACTGGCGGAGAAATGGGGTGTGAGCATAGCGACCATCTGGCGGCATGAGAAGTTAGGACACATCAAAGGACAGCGGATTGGACGGCGTGTCCTGTTTCCCAAGGAACAGATAGACCGCATCAAGAGCCTGAAAGCCACCAACAGGAAGGCTGACAAGAACTCCAAGGGATAATTTACAAGACGCACAACAAAAAACGTCAAGGCTAATGAAGAATTTGAAGCAGCTTGTTTTGCCGTGCTACAAATTGGAGATGGCAATGCCTGTGGAGGCATGGTACTTCCTGCACGGGAGCACGGACGGGATATGCAACCTTACCTATCTTCTTTCCCTTTTGTCGAAGATGGCGGTTTCGGAAGTACAAAACACCAAACGGGGATTGGGCTATGCCGTCCATCCCGGACAGGTGGACAGCTCCATGCTGGTACTGGCCAAGGAATGGGGCATCGGGCGCAAGGCGGTGTCCCGCCTGTTGGAGGATTTCTCGGAACGCGGGCTAATCCGTGTTGATTCCAATCCCGTGACTTCCATCATAGACATGGTGTGCGTGAAGTCGTGGATGATAACCGGACGGCTCATCGAGAATCCGACATACCGCCAGACAATCAAGGCATACGAAGGGGTACGGATTTACCTTTTCAACGGGCAACAATTAGAGACCTTGCGCCGCAGTTCGGCAAGGAAGAAGAAAGAAAAACCGACAGAAGAAACGGCAGAGGGAACTGATGGCTTGCCGTCCATGAATCTGACCGATTCCAATCCTATTATAGAAGAAACAGGTACAGCGGAAACCGAAACGGCAGCAACAACCGAAAGCGAAGTGAAAGGCACTGCGGAAAATGCCGTCGTAGATGCCGCCGACAACACACCTGTTTTAGAGGATGGCAATACTCTGTCCGGCTCACAGAAATGGAAACAGCCACAGGAATGAAGCGGCAGGAATGGCAAGCGACAGCGTTTTAGAAGGAATATTTTTTAGGGCTGGCAAGTTAATGTTTTCGTCCACGAAAACCACGCCACCAATGGCGACCCGGCCACACGGGAAACGGCAAGCCCGGATTACAGCCCTAAAAAACAGAACGGTTTAACGGATAAAAGAAAACGGATATGACATATCAGGAGAACAGGAACAAGGGTGGCCGCCCCAAGGCGATGAAAGGTAAGGCGCGGACAAAGACCATATCCACACGGCTCACGCTTGCTGAATGGAAAGCGGTCATGAAACGGATAACAGGTACAGGCAAGAAGCCGTCACACTTCCTGCGTGATTTATTACTATACGGCAAGGTCGTGTCTGCACGGACACAGGAGGACAGGCAACAGATAAGGATGCTGGAGGGAGGATGCAACAACCTGAACCAACTGGCGAAGATGGCGCACCAACAGGGCTTTTCTCTTTTGAAAGGCAAAATCATGGACTTGCTGGACGAGTTCAACAAAATCATAGAGAGGATATGATGGGCGATTTGAAAAAACGGGCGAGTTTCGCCAGAGTGGTGAACTATGTGAACAACCCGAAGAAGGCACGGCTCATCGACGGCAAGGACGTGAGGCTTGATGACAACGCCACCATAGCAAGAAGTATGCAGGGACAGGCGGATGACAAGCCGGGACGCAAACTGAAAAATCCGGTGTACCATATCTCGCTGGACTTCGCCCACGAGGACGCACCCAAGCTGACGGATGCCCTGATGGTCGAAATCGCCCGTGAGTATATGCGGCGCATGGGCATAACGAACACCCAGTACATCGTGTGCCGCCATACCGACAGGGAACATCAGCATCTGCATATCGTGGCCAACAGGGTGGACAATGACGGGAACACCATTAGCGACAGCAATGATAATGTACATAATGTAAAAGTATGTAAAGCTCTCACGAGGGAATACGGACTGCACTTCTCCAAGGGTAAGATGAACGTGAAGCGTGACCGATTGCGTGGAAAGGACAAGGTAAAATACCAAATCTATGATGCTATCAAAGCGGCATTACCCCATTGTAGCTGCTGGTCGGATTTGTGCGACAGGCTGGCAAAGCAAGGAATCGGGGTGAACTTCAAATATGACAAGAGCAAAGGTAAAATCATCGGAGTATCGTTCACGAAGAATGAAATCTCGTTCAGCGGCTCACGGATAGACCGGAGCATGAGCTTTTATAAGTTGGACAGGCTGTTCGGGAGCCAAATCGCCGAGGGCATGGAATGGAGGCCTCGTATGCAAGAACAGCCACAACCAATCTGGCAGGATGTGGAATTTCACAACAATACGACAGATACTTTTATAAGAGAGCCATCACCGACTAAAACGGAAGCGGACGGCAATGTTAGCGGTTCTGCTGAATCCGGCTCAAACATCGTCCAAGTGACCATCGGCACACTCATGGAGTTGTGCGTGCAGCCACACCAAGCCAAGGTGTCATCCGGCGGCGGAGGTGGAGGAAACGAAAGCGGCTGGGGTGAGAATGACAACGAGAAGGACAAACATAAACCAAGAAGGAGAAAAAGATGAAGGACAACAAGCAGAACTTAACCGACCTTATCGGGGCATTGGCAGTGGACATTGAGGAAGTCAAGAAAAAACTGGACGCAAAGGATAGCCCGGACAAGAACGAGGCATTGAAAAGGCTGGAAGCGAAGCTGGAGCCTGTTATACGGTTCTTCAATGGCAATGCACCGGAAAATGTCAATGCCATTTTCGGAAGCAAGGAAGCCATCAAAGAGTACAAGCAATCAATAGGTGATGAAGCGGTAGCAAGTTTACGGTTATACACTGAAGCCAACGAGAAGGATATGCACAAGCATGGAGTTCCCACTATTAAGGAACAACTTAACAAGATACTGGGGCTGCTGACAAGTCATATGGAGAATGATAAGCTGGCTTCGGGAAAAGCACAGCACAGACAAGGCTTCATATCTGGACTGTGGCAGGCAATCCGCCCGGACAAGGCAATAAGCGCAATAAGGCTGTTATGGAGCAAAGTTCCCAATGGCTGGCACAAGAACCCTTACGCATGGGCTGGTATTGGTTGTATGCTCGTATTCTTTGCCCTGTTTGCCGTCAGTTGGGTACAATGGCATGAGTACCGGGAAGAAAACAGGCGGTTGAGAACGGTTGCAGACAAACACCATGTGACTACAATCATGCTTAACGAGTTGCACCCAGGACTAGCTGTGACCGTCGGAGCTTACGAGAAACTGGTGGATGTTGTCGGTGCGGATTCCACTTTAGTCATATTCAACAGGCAGGTCAAGACAGTGAGAGAAGAAGAAAAACAATCCAAACAACAAAAATAAAGTGAATGGCATCCATAAAAGTGAAATTTCGTTCTTCCACCGCAAGCGGCAGGGAGGGCAGCATCTATTATCAGGTAATCCACGGGCGCATAGTCCGCCAAGTCAGGACGGACTACCGCATATTTGACACGGAATGGGACAGGAGAACTTCCTCTGTGAAAATCTTGCCCGAAATCGGTGAAAACAGGAAACGGTATCTCCGTGAAGTGGTGGAACATATTGACTGGGACACCAGACGGTTGAAAGCCATAGTCGTCCAATGCGACAGGCAGGGAGGAATTTATTCCGCTGATAGTATCATTGAAAAATTCAATAGGCAAACGGGCGAACAATCGCTGTTCCGTTTCATGCAGGGCATCATAGGACAGTTGAAGCAGCTTGGCAAAGTCCGCACATCAGAAACCTATACGGCGGCATTGGCCAGTTTTATGAAGTTTCGTGAGGGGCAGGACATACTCTTGTGCGAGATAGACGGCAACACCATGATGCTTTACGAGGCCTGGCTCAAAGGCAAGGGCATCTGCCCCAACACGGTTTCCTTTTATATGCGCATACTCCGTGCCGTTTACAACCGTGCCGTGGAAAAGGAGCTGACGGAACAGAAGCACCCTTTCAAACACGTTTACACTGGCATCGGGAAGACGGTAAAACGCGCCATTCCGTTGAAAGCCATCAAACACATTAAGGAACTTGATTTGACTCTGAAACCGCATCTGGATTATGCAAGGGATATGTTCCTCTTCTCCTTTTATACCCGTGGCATGTCATTCATTGATATGGCCTATCTGAAAAAATCGGACTTGAAGAACGGAACCATCACGTACCGGAGAAGAAAGACCGGGCAGCAGCTCACCGTCAAGTGGGAGAAGTGCATGGAAGACATCATCGCCAAGTATAGAGAGAATACGGCCACCCGTTACCTCCTGCCGATAATTACAAACCCCTGTTCCGATGAACGGACACAATACCGTAATGCCATCTGCCGCATCAATGTGGCGTTGAAGGAAGTTGCCGGTCAGGCAGGATTGAACATACCGCTGACCATGCACGTTGCCCGCCATTGTTGGGCGAGCGTTGCCAAGAGCAAGAACATCCCTCTTTCTGTCATCAGCGAGGGCATGGGACATGATTCGGAAGAGACTACGCGCATCTATCTCGCATCGCTTGACACAAGCGTGGTGGACAAGGCAAACAGCCTTATCCTGAAAGATTTTTGACCGGATATTTATGGTGAAATGTGTTGAGCGAAAAGACGAATCTCTTGATAAGAGTTATAGTTGATATTGCAAAGGTACGCATAATATTTCAAATACCGTGTTCATTCCTCATTTATAATGATATATGAGAGGCATTTTGTGAGAATCTGTTTTGCAAATGCGTCAGATTTTGCCAGTATAGCACTGATTATTAGAGCCCGTTCCTTTGAAATATATCTCTTATCAAGAGATGAATTTCAAGGAAATACTACATAAATTTCGTACCGAATCATTCACAGAAAAGGAAAAAGGTACAAAGTTCGAGCGACTGATGCGCTCATGGTTATTAACAGACCCACGCTACAATGAGCTTGAATCGGTCTGGCTATGGGAAGATTTTCCGGGGCGAAACGATTTTGGCGGTAATGACACAGGTATCGACCTTGTGGCCAAAACTGAATTGGGTGACTATTGGGCTATCCAGTGTAAATGCTATGCTGAGAATACAATCATAGATAAACCTGCTGTAGATTCATTTCTCGCCACTTCCAGCCGCACGTTCACAAACGAGGTAACATTCCAAACAGTCCGTTTTTCAAATCGTATTTGGATTTCAACCACAAACCATTGGGGAACTAATGCAGAAGAGGCTATCCGAAACCAGGAACCGCCTGTTACGCGCATCGGTATGGCAGACCTTGATTCATCTCCTGTGGACTGGCAAAAGCTGATGGACGGTCTAACCGGAAATTCTGCACTGGTGGAGGGCAAGAAGCCTCGTGAACACCAATTGAATGCCATATCAAAAGCATACGTTCATTATATGGCAGATGGTAACGAGAGGGGCAAGCTCATTATGGCTTGCGGTACAGGTAAAACCTACACTTCGCTGCTCATTGCGGAACAGTTGTTTGACAACAAAGGCTTG
This sequence comes from Phocaeicola plebeius DSM 17135, assembly GCF_000187895.1. GTDB lineage: Bacteria > Bacteroidota > Bacteroidia > Bacteroidales > Bacteroidaceae > Phocaeicola > Phocaeicola plebeius. Next base: position 163,067 of record NZ_DS990119.1, read on the forward strand.
GTGCTGTTCATGGTTCCGTCCATCGCCTTGTTGGGGCAGTCGCTCAACGCATGGTCGGCAGATGCGAAGAAGCCCATTAAGGCTGTCTGCATCTGTTCCGATTCCAAAGCCTCACGCAAAACCACCAAGGGATCTGACGATACGGACGACAGCGTGGTTGACCTTGCCGTACCAGCATCCACCAATCCACAATCCATTGCATCCCAATTAAAGAAATATCGGGATCATGACGGCTTGGTAGTCGTGTTCTCCACCTACCAATCCATAGATGCCGTTTCTGCAGCTCAACAGGAGATTTTATCCGAGACAAACGGAGAATACGGCGTGTTTGATTTCATTATTTGTGACGAGGCACACCGCACTACCGGCGTAAAAATAGCCGATAAGGATGAGAGCAACTTTATCAAGATACATTCCAATGAGAATGTACAAGGTCGGAAACGCCTTTATATGACTGCCACACCGCGTTTGTATGGGGAATCTGCCAAGATAAAGGCATCGGAAAAGGATTGCATTCTCTGCTCGATGGATGACAAAGCCATTTATGGAGAGGAATTTTATCGCGTGAATTTCTCATACGCCGTTCAAAATGGTTTATTGACGGATTACAAGGTGCTTGTCCTTACCGTTAGTGAAGATGATGTGCCTGACAACATAAAACAAGACATCACCAATTCTACCACCGAACTGAATTTTGACGACACATCCAAGCTCATTGGAGTAATAAACGGATTGTCAAAAATGATACAGGGCGATGACCATCGTACATGGGATGCCGACCCACGCATGATGCGCCGTGCCGTGGCGTTCTGTTCAGCCATAGGCAACGAAACAAAAGCCGGAACTTCAAAATATGTAGCTTCGGTGCTTCCAAGAATATCCGGGAAATACGAAGAAAATCTTGATTCAGAAAGCCTTTCGCATACCGTTTCAGTAACGACACGGCATATAGATGGTTCTATGAACTCGCAGAAGCGTAATGGAATCCTGCAATGGCTGGCGGAAGAGTCTGACAATGAACGTGAATGCCGTATTGTAACCAACGTGCGTTGTCTGTCCGAGGGTGTGGATGTGCCGTCTCTCGATGCCGTATTGTTTCTTTCTGCCCGTAATTCGCAGGTGGATGTGGTGCAGTCGGTTGGCCGTGTGATGCGTACATTTCACAAAGGGCAATCCGATGAAAAAAAGTATGGATATATCATCATCCCTATTGTCGTGCCATCCGATATTTCAGCGGAGGAAGCTCTTGACAACAACAAGACATTCGATGTGGTGTGGGCTATCTTGAACGCGCTCCGCTCACACGATGACCGTTTCAATGCAATGGTAAACAAGATAGCTCTCAACAAGCAGAAGCCGAACAAACAGACCGGCACACCGTCTGTTACCATAGGCCGACCGGGATTGGGTGCAAATGATGGAGAAGCGGAAGCACAACAAATTGAAAATGCAGAAATTGCCAGACAGTTGGAACTTCGTTTCGGGGAGATACAAGACGGCATGTATGCCAAACTCGTGGAAAAATGCGGTGACCGTCTTTATTGGGAGAATTGGGCAAAAGAGGTCGGTCTTATTGCGCACAAATTTATTGAGCGTATTTCCAAACTTATTCAGTCCGGCGTACACAAAAAGGCTTTCAATGAATATTTAAAGGGATTACAGCGAGACCTTAATCCATCGGTAGATGCTGCCCAAGCCATTGAAATGCTGGCACAGCACATCATCACCCGACCTGTATTTGACGCTCTGTTTTCAGATTACCAGTTTGTCAATAATAACACCGTGAGCCGTTCCATGCAGCGCATGATAGACCTCTTGCAAGAGCAGGCTTTTGAAAAAGATACCGAGGTGCTGGAGAAGTTCTACCAATCGGTAAGGACAAATGTAGGCGGTATTGATAATTTGGAGGGTAAGCAGACAATCATAAAGAACCTCTATGAAAAATTTTTCAAAGGTGCGTTTCCGCTTACAGTGGAGAAACTGGGTATTGTTTATACACCGGTGGAATGCGTGGATTTCATCATCCGTTCAGTGGATGATATTCTCAAAGCAGAGTTCAATACTTCGCTGACTGAGCAAAACGTTCATATCCTTGATCCGTTTACAGGTACGGGTACTTTTATTACCCGTTTGCTACAGTCCGGTCTTATTCGACCAGAGGATATGGAACGTAAATATCGGAATGAAATCCATTGTAATGAGATTGTATTGTTGGCCTATTATATTGCTGATGTGAATATTGAATCTGTATTCCATGACATTACCCACAGGGAGACTTATTTACCGTATAGCGGTATCTGCCTGACCGATACGTTCCAGTTGGCAGAGAAAAAGCATAACGAACTTTTCACCGAGTTTTTCCAAGATAATTCCAAGCGGGTGAAGAAACAGATGGCTACACACGTAAGGGTAATTATTGGAAATCCGCCGTATTCCATAGGACAAAAATCGGCTAATGACAATGCACAGAATTTGTCTTACCCGTATCTTGATAAACGTGTATCAGAGACGTATGCAGCGAAGAGTTCAGCCACTCTGAACAAGTCTCTTTACGACAGTTATGTAAAAGCTTTTCGCTGGGCTTCAGACCGCATCCCGCAGAATGAAGGTGGTATTGTTGCATTCATAAGTAATGGTGCATGGATTGATGGGGCTGGGCAGGATGGTATGCGTCGTTGTATTGAAGATGAATTTACTTCTGTTTATGTGCTAAATTTGCGTGGAAATCAGCGTACATCAGGTGAATTATCACGTAAAGAGGGTGGTAAAATCTTTGGTAGCGGTTCACGTACCCCTATCTCCATAACTTTCCTTGTCAAAAATCCGGTAAAGAAAGGTCAAAAGGCTGTTACCCATTATCACGATATAGGTGATTATCTTAGTCGTGAGCAGAAACTCATGATGGTAAAAGATTTCCGTTCCATTTCTTCAGAGAAATTGAAATGGCAGATTATCACACCTAATGATAAAGCTGATTGGATAAATCAACGTGATGGGGTGTTTGATAATTTGATTCCATTGAACCCTGATAAGAAATTAAACTCTAATTCACACTCTATTTTTATTGTAAATGGGCCAAATATTGCCACAGGTAGAGATAGTTGGACTTACAATTATTCTTCGAGCGTATTAAAAGGTAATATAAAAAGGCTCATACAGAATTACAATTCGGAGATAAATTATCCTGTAAATGATATTACTAATGACCCAACAAAAATTAGTTGGACTGCGGGATTACGTTTAAAGGCGACAAAGCATCAAGAGATTGAATATACCTCTAATGTAATAAATCAAAGCATGTACCGCCCCTTTTGTAAACAAAATTTGTACTATGAAAAGGATTTGATAGAGCGACCAGGTATTCAATTCACTGCTTTTAATTCAGATAATCTCATCATTTGTGTTAAAGGCGTTGGAGAGAAAGATTTTTCATGCTATATTTCAAAAACATTGTCCGATTATCAACTATTATTTAATAGCCAATGTTTCCCCTTATATTGGTATGAGGAAAACAAGAATTCCCAAGCAACACTCTTTGATGATGCGGAAACTACCAAATATATTCGCCGGGACGGAATAACCGACTGGATTCTGAAAGAAGTCCGTAGCCGTTTCGGAGGTTCAAAAAACATTACCAAAGAACACATATTCTACTATGTGTATGGGCTTCTTCATTCTAAGCAATACCGTGAGCGATTTGCCGATGATTTGAAAAAATCATTGCCACGCATCCCCATTGTGGATAGCGTACAGGACTTCATGTCCTTTTATAAAGCAGGCAAAGAACTTGCCGATCTGCATCTAAATTACGAACAAAACATAAACGAGCCGGCTATCGGGCAAGATGGAAATTATCTGTTTTTCGCTGCAATGCCTATGTCAGCTCATAGGACTTGTAGCGTAGAAGTGAATGGCGATATGGATATTTGGCAAAATGACTGGACGGATGAAACCTACCAATACTTTGCCGTTGATAAAATGAGGTTTGCCAAAGTTCGTGACGAGAGTGGAAAACTGGTTGCCGATAAGACCCGTATCATTTATAACGAGAACATTATCATTGAGAACATACCACTGAAAGCATACGAATACATCGTTAATGGTAAATCTGCAGTCGAGTGGGTAATGGAACGCTATGCCGTCACAATCGACAAAGCGTCCCAAATCAAAAATGATCCAAACGACTGGTCGCGAGAACACAAACAACCCCGTTATATCCTCGACTTACTTCTATCTGTCATTATGCTATCTTGCCAAACAGTAGATATAGTAAACACTTTACCTAATTTAAAAATTTGATTTATAATCAATAATGCAAAATAGCCTATAAGTTGTTATCTATAGGCTATTTTGCATATAGTTAAATGTTTTTTTTCTTTTGACTGTAGTTCATTGCAAATTTGATTAAAAAGAGAATCATCAAAAGGTTTATTGATTATTTCTTGTGATACGAAAGTGTAAAAAGGGAAAAATTTATGATAAACCTCGTACAGTATTTCTTCTGGAGCTACTTTTTTCCTACATCTCTGCAGATAACTATAATAATCCTCAATCAATTTCTTTAGATGGATTTTGCCCGTCTTAAAATAGGTTGCATATGAAATGAGAGTGTCTAATTCTATTACAACAAGTGGATAAATTTTTGCTTTTACATTGCATTCTTTTAATTTGCTTTGTAGAGCATCGTTTAGAATATAGTTCAAACCAGGAACACATAGCAAACTGTCATCTAAAACTAATATTGGATATATTCGCGGATGTTTTGGTAATTTCATATCCCATATAAAGTTTCTTGCATCAATTGCTCTTATGTGCTCAACAAGTTGGTCAACACCAACTTGTTTGATAAGTTTCTTGTTTAATTCATCTCCTATCTTGTTGTAATCCTTACTATTTATGACATTTTTATTTATCTTGATATCTTTATTTTCAAATAAAAAAATATTATTACCATCACGATGGTAGAAATCTGGCTCTTTATCTTTTTTAGGAAACAATTTCTTGCAATCATCACCAGTTAATTTTATACCTCGTTGTTTATAAAGTGTATTCTTTACAAATTTGTAAAATAAATATTTTTCAGAAAATTCCGTCGTGATATAAGTTGGAAAACCTTTTATTTTCACCGGATTATCAAACGAGGCGTTTATTTTGTTAAATTCAAAATAAACGCTTCTATAAAGGTGATTTATACAGAATATGGCGTTAATCGGCAAGAATGTTTGTTTGTCAATTTCAATCAATGGATAAGTCTTGAAAAATGTGTAATCGCAGTTTTCGTTTGTTGGAATAACATAGTCAGCACTAAAAGAATGAGTGTGCAAATAATTATATCCTTCAAGTCTTTCGTTTAGTTTAATTACAGGGAATTTATCATTTTCATTTTGCAGCGGATATAATATTAACTGTATTACATTATATAGATATTGCGTCCAACTTTGAAAGCCATTGTTTTTCAGAAATTGAGTAAGATGTGGTTGTAACTTTGATTTTTCACAAAATTTAAAGAAATAGTACCCTTTAATAACCTGAAGAACAGAGATAAATTCTGATTTCAGATTTAGCCTCTCATGATTGTTTATGAAATTACATACTAATGATTTTGCATAATATAGATTGGTGAAATTTTTATTATCGTCAAATTCTTCTAATACATTTGTTTTACTTATATTGCTATTTATTAGCAATATAGCCTTGAATAGATATTGTTCTTGTGTCGTTTGTGGTAAAACATTTGTAAAGTTTGATATTGAGAATATCTGTTTTAGCAATTCAAGTCCTGTAGATTCGGAGAGGATGAAGTATGTGCGTGGTATTATATTTGTTGGGTCATTGAGGGTCTTGGCGTAATGATTGCTCATTATGTCTAATACACTTTTTACAAAATCATGGTTCTGTTTGCAAAAAAATGTTGTCACATAATTATTAAGAGTCTTGAACTTACCTCCAGAATATATTATAAATAAGGCAAAGCGTATCAGCCAATTCTTGTCTAATTCTTTTAAGTAGTCAGATATAGGTAGAGGCTCATCGCTAAATACCATTTCGTATGTTATATAAATATTCGGTTCAATTTTCATTATAAAAACATCTATTTAAGAGTTGACCATAAAGAAGTATTTTTCCAATCGCAATCAAATCCCATCGCAGCTATATCTATTGACGGAAAATCCGTCAACAGTTCCGAAAGCTTTTCGTTGAAGTTGTTATTGGGAGAAACCGAAGAGAGAAAGTATCGGATTATACACAGGCGATAGTAGATTCGTTTCTTATCAGCTTTTGAGGTATTAATCCATGCGTTTTTAGTCTTTTTGGGTTCAGCAGGATTCAGCATAAAATCTCTGTTCCATACTCTCGCATGGTGGCAACACATATTGCGGAGGTTGGCAAGTACCGTCAGCCACGAGACAAAAACCTGTGGTTTCAGACCGAAATAACCTGCAATGCGCTTCATTAGTTGGTTGCTGGCTATATTGGAATAGATGTAGTTCAAATTACCGAAGGACAACACTTCCGTTATCATCCATGCAGGAGGGTAGTCCTCAACATAATTTTGACGGAAGTCTTCAATGTAGTCTTCCTTACTTGATGCCAGTTCCTTGTCTATGATTGCCAATGTTTGATTAAATTTATCCGTATTGGCAAAGTATTCGGGTTTTGTTATCCAAAACTTATCTCCCAATTCTTGGCATCCGACATTTGCCAATACGCTTCGAATGGCAACCTCTATTTTCTCTATTTCATTGAAAAGGAGTATCCGTAGTTTCTTGTCAAAGCGATAGAGAGTTAGGACTTGCTCAAAAGTTGTTCCCTCTTTTAGTACCAGCTCACTCTTAGGGCTTTTATAGAATGGGTAAATGTATGCAGACAAACGATGATAACCAATGTTCATCAAATAATTTTCCACCCTATGCTCATCTTTTATAAGCATCCCCCTTGATTTTAGTATTTGAACTATCTGTTCCGGAGAAGAGTACGGTTTGGCGAAACTTGTTTTCATGTATGTATAATAAAAAACGACCCGCCGATTTGAGCATTGTGAAGAGGCTTGGCAGGTTCTAATGGTGCAAAGGTAGTAAAAATGTTTGGAATAGCCAAATAATCTGGGGGTATAATCACTAGAAAAACTTGAAACACAGATCGAATAGCTACATCTTCGCAAAACAAATCAGTATTCAATAGGGCATAAGTTGGAATTTCAATGTAATTACTACAAAGACTAAATAGTGATGCTAAAATGGTACTAAATTGTAAAACAACTCCTTGCTGGTAGCTATAAAATATAGTAAATCAGTTTATTACAAAATTATATATCTTGTTGCCCACCGGCTACTGGTACGTGACCTCATTCAACGACAGCCGTCCCATAAATTACACTGCCTACCTGAAAGCGCGCTGGAGCCATAAAATCGGGAGCATAACCAGCAACCTGCTGGCAGGAGCAGATATGAAAGGAGAAGGCAACTTGGGTAAGGGAACATATTATGAAGACATGTCGGTAGCTCCCACCTGGAGGGAATACCGTTACGATGAGTTGCCTTTCATGCACAATCTGGCTGCGTATGCAGAAGAAGAGATAACCTTGCCTTTCCGTCATTCGCAGCTGCTCCTTAAAGGAGGACTCCGAAGTGACATGACTTTCATCCCGGGCACAGTGTATGGCACCGTATCCAGTCTGTCTCCCCGTTTCAGTGCCAAGTATTCATTTGGCGAAAAAGAGCATGGTTTCTTTCGAGGGGCGACCCTTCGTGCCGGATGGGGAAAGGCAGTGAAACTTCCTTCGTTCGAGATGCTGTATCCCCGGGAAACGTATGTAGACCGTCTGGCATTTGCCCCTGGAGCAATGGCCGACGGAACAACCTATTATGCTTATCACACCCATCCTGTGCTTCCTGTCTATAATCCGGAGTTGCAATGGCAGTACAGCCTTATGCGGGAAGCCGGAATGGACATTCGTCTGAAGGGAGTACGGATCTCGCTGTCGTTTTTCTACAACACCCTGTCACAGCCTTATACCAGTACGCGTATCTATACTCCGTTTGATTATAAGTTGACCGACCAGAGCGCGCTCAATGATTGCCTGATACCTTCAGCCGACAGGGTGTATAGCATTGACCGTACGACAGGAGTTGTGACCGTATCCGACAAGAACGGGATACTTCCCTCTCAGACGCTTGCCTATAAGGAGATTCATGATTTCCAGTCGGCCGTCATGAATGTGAATGGTTCTTCCTCTTCACGGATGGGACTGGAATGGGTGCTTGATTTTGACCGGATAAAGGCAATCAATACCTCCATCCGCATAGACGGGAAGTATTATCGCTACAAAGGAATTGATGAAGTGATGGTACCGTCTACTAGCAGCCTGACCGATACGGACGGACAGCCTTATAAATACATCGGTTATTATGTAGGAGGCAATGGCAACTATAACGGATTCATGACGCAGCGACTGAACACCAACCTGACCCTGGTGACGCACGTGCCGAAAATCAGAATGATTTTCTCTCTGCGTTTTGAGGGTACTCTTCTGAATACGCGGCAGAACCTAAGTGAATACAGCGGTGGAACCCGGAGCTATGTGCTCGACTCGCAAAGTGATTATCTGCCATCGTCCACCCAGACGGATATTTATAACGGAGCCAGTTACGTGGCTACGTATCCGCTGTATTATGTATCGAGAGAAGATATGGAAACCCGTATACCGTTTATGGAAAAGTTCCTGTGGGCTGCCGAACATGACAAGGAGTTGTATAACGAACTCAGTAAACTGGTGGTAAAAAGCACCACTGGCTATATGTTCAGGAAGCAGGGATATTCCCCCTATTTCTCAGCCAACCTGAACGTATCGAAAGAAATCGGGAAGTACCTGACGGTGTCATTTTTTGCCAATAATTTCTTCTACAGCATGCAGAAGATAAAGAACTGGCAGACGGGTAATGAGGGAAGTCTGTTTGCTTCTTCGCTGGTCACTCCCTTTAACTATGGCATATCATTTAAATTAAAACTATAAACACGTATGAGTATGATGAAAAAGATGTTATTTGCGTGCTGTGTCTTAATCCAGATACTGGTTTTCAGTGCCTGTAAGGAGAAAGAAAACAGCGGTTATCAGGTGAGCAGTGTAAGCATTCGGCTGGTATATCCCGAGGGAAGCGGATTTGAACCTGTGGAGGGAGTCAGCGTGACTTTGAAGAATACGTCGGGCAGTACCACCTTCAGTCAGTCGACCAATGCGGAAGGAGTGGCTGTTTTTGAAGTGCCGCAAGGTATCTATGAAGCCTCGGCTTCCGACAAACGGGTGGCCGATGCCAAAGTGTATCTTTTCAATGGATTGAATACATCGGTCAATGTGACTCAGGAAACGGTAGAAGCTACCATCACACTGGAAATGTCTTCAGGAGGTTCCGTGCTGATTAAGGAACTGTATGTAGGAGGCTGTCCGAAAGACGATGGCTCAGGTACGTTTGCCATGGACCAGTATGTCGTGCTGTATAACAATTCTTCGGAAACACTCGACATCAGCGACTTTGCATTGGGTATGGTCAATCCTTACAACCCTCATGCGTCGAATAAGGACTATGTGAACGGTGAACTCTTTTATGCGGCAGAAGGATGGATACCGGCCGGAACGGCTGTCTGGTATTTCGACAAGCAGGTACAGCTGGAAGCCGGAAAAGAACTGGTGATTGCACTGAATGGAGCCATCGACCACACACAGACCTATTCTCAGTCCGTAAATCTGGCCAACAGTGCCTATTACTGTCTGTATGACATTGAGGACTTCAACAATGCCAAATACTATCCGTCGCCTTCCGAACTTATTTCTACCGACCATTACTTGAAGGCCTACAAATATGGTTTGGGTAATGCATGGCCTGTCAGCCAGTTCGGACCGGCATTCTTTGTGTTCCGTCCGGAAGGTACTACCCTACAGGCTTTTGTAGACGATGCATCCACCACCAACCTTTATGGAGGAAGTGCCAGTCAGCCGCGTAAGAAAGTGCCGGCAGAGTGGGTGGTAGACGGTATCGAAGTATTCGTGCAGGGAGCCGACGGCAACCAGAAACGCCTTCTTCCCTCGGTAGATGCAGGCTATGTGGAACTTACACGCGGCATGGGATATACCTTGTATCGCAACGTGGATAGAGAGGCTACGGAAGCACTTGCGGAGAATGAAGGAAAGCTGGTCTATAACTATTCGCTCGGTGTAGGAAATTCAACCGATGCCAGCGGAATAGATGCCGAGGCCTCCTTGAAAAACGGAGCCAGAATTATTTTTCAGGATACAAACAATTCGACAGCTGACTTCCATCAGCGGAGCAAATCTTCTTTGAGACACTAAACATGAAGCATTATTGTATCGCTTGCTTTTTTCTTGTACTTGTGGCGGGAGGCAGGTCCTGGGGAAGTGTTCCCTCAGGGACCTCCTCTCCTCTTCGTACAGACTTTCAGGAAACCTTGTGGAGGTATGCGGCTTCTGCCGGAAGCAATCCTTCTTTTCTGTCGGGGATGGAGTGCGGACGCATCTCCTATCTTCAGGCGGAAGGCAGTTACGGAAGCGGGAAACTGGTGAATTATTATCAGTCGGATAGCCGGCTGGGCGGATTGGTCTCAACCGAATCCTACTGGCGGCTGAACTCGCGGCTGGTATTAGGAGGTGCCATGGCATACGGCACGGAAAAAGGCAAGCACATGTCGGGTTCGGCTTTTCTGCATCCGGAAGAAACGCCTTTTGACATTGTGGAGATGGACGACTCGGGAGCCGGTACGAAACGGCATGAATGGTACATGCTCAGAGGGGAAGCAGGCTATCTCCTCACTCCTCGCCTTTCATGGGGAGGGCAGCTGGAATACCGTACGGAAAACTACGCCAAGTTCAAGGACTTGCGGCATCAGAATTCCCTGATGAACCTGCATTTGTCGACGGGCTTCTCGTATGAACTTTTTTCCGGATGGCAGGTCGGACTTTCTTACGGGTATTTGCGCAACGTGGAAACGGTAGGCTTCGGTATCTATGGAACGACCGACCGTCAATACACTTCTCTCATCAGTTTTGGAGGTTTCTACGGGCGCAGTGAGGTGTTTGGTGAAAGTGGATATACTTCGAACACGACACCCTTGTTTACTCAAACGCATGAAGTGGCCTTTCAGGGACAGTTTCATCGCGGAGACCTGCACTGGTTTCAGGAGGTATTCATCCGAAAGACTTCCGGACGCTTTGGAAGCGGTTCTTCGACTTCCATCACCTACTCTACTCATACAGGGAGTGAGGTGGGTTACCGTACAAAGCTTACCTGGCAGCAGTCCCAACTTTTTCAGGCGATGGAACTGGGCATTGCGCTGAAATCACTGGAAAACAGGGAAAACTCATATAAGGAGAGTACGGACGAACTGGGCGTATCGCAGATTGTCTATTACGGTAGCAATGAAGTGATGAGCAGGGACCAGCTGCGTGCCTGGCTGGCGTATCAACTTCTTTCAGGAGGTAAAGAGAGCCGTTCAGACTGGTCGGCCGAAGTGCGGCTGGACTATCGTTCCCGTTCTGTGACGGCATCGCAATATCCGTTCTTCCGGAAGCAGAATCTGCACGTCATGGGGCTATGGCTTCAGGGTGCCAGAAACTGGTATAAAGGCCGGCAGGTATGGACTGCTTCCGCCGGATTGGGCTTGCAGGGCGGATGGGGCTGTATGAAGGAAGACGGACAATATGCCCGTGTATCGGAGGACCAGCAACGTCCGGCAGAAAGAGCAGACTTACTGGTGCAAGAATACGATTATCAGACAGCTGTCCGGCTGGTGCCGTATGCGGCCGTGGGGTATGAAAGAGAAATTACTCCTGCCTTGTCCGGTTATGTCCGGGGCGAGGTGACGTATGCCAGGGCTTTTACGACTACAATGGCAGGAAAGGATTTCGTGCAACCCGTCATCAAGGTAGGGGTAAAATTTTAAGAACTAATCATTTAATCGTTTTACAATGAGTAAAATAATAGAGTGTGAAAATATTACGCATTATTACGGAAACCGCTTGATTTACGAAAATCTCAGTTTCGACGTGGAGCAGGGAAAGGTATTGGGCCTGTTGGGAAAGAACGGCACTGGGAAAACCACCATCATTAATATTCTCAACGGTTACCTGAAGCCTCGTTCGGGCCTGTGCAGGCTGTTTGGTGAAGACATGGAACACCTCTCGCCGCTTACCAAATCGAAGGTGGGACTGTTGCTGGAAGGGCATGTGCAACATGCCTATTTTACGGTTTCGCAGATAGAGAAATTTTATTCGGCCTTTTTCCCGAAATGGAAGAAAGAGGCCTATTATGAATTGCTGAAAAAGTTGCAGGTACTTCCTTCACAGAAACTCTCTACCATGTCGTGCGGACAGCGTTCGCAGGTGGCGTTGGGACTGCTTTTTGCCCAGGACCCGGACCTGCTGATTCTGGATGATTTTTCCATGGGACTGGACCCGGGCTATCGCCGTCTGTTTGTGGAATACCTTCGGGAATATGCGTCGGCAGAGAACAAGACAGTCTTTCTCACTTCGCACATCATTCAGGACATGGAACTGCTGATAGATGATTGCATGATCATGGACTATGGCCGCTTGCTGTTGCATAAGCCGGTAAAGGAAATCATGCACCATTTCAAGCGATACCGTTTCACCCGTCCGGGAGATACATTTAAGCTGGAGGCCGATGAAGATTTCTGGCATCCCTCCGCATTGGGCGATAAATGGGAAGTATATTCTTTTCTGCCAAAGGCCGAAGTCGAACAACGGTTGAAGGCAATGGGTGTCACGGAAATTACAGAAGAGAATCTTTCGCTGGAAGATGCATTTATTGGTTTAACAGGTAAATATTAATGTCATGAATTTATTCAGAGCCTTGTCTTATAAAGAATGGATGAAAACCCGCCGCCTGATTGGGGTGATGCTGTTGCTGATGGCAGCAGCTGTGGGTTATACCTACATCGACCTTACCCATGAAATCCGTTTGAATGAAGCGGTCAATGTGTGGTATGGCTGTCTTTTTCAGGGCACATCGGTTGCCCCGTGGATGATGTATCTGCTGCCACTGGCCGGAATTGCATTGGGAGTCGTGCAGTATGTGCCCGAAATGACGCAGAAACGGCTGAAGCTGACACTCCATCTTCCGGCAGGAGAAACACAGATTATGGCCTCCATGCTGTGGTATGGTTTCAGTATTGTCTTGTTGCTTTGTTTGTTGCTTTCGCTGGTCCTTTCAGCTGTGGTTCGCCTGTTTCTGCCTTCCGAAATTGTAGGAATGATGCTCCAGCAGTTGCTTCCCTGGATGGTGGCAGCAGTGGCAGGCTATGGCTTCACTGCGTGGATTTGTATCGAGCCCCAGTGGAAACAGCGGATGCTATGCATTGTGGTATCGGTGGGACTACTGTCCATGCTGTTTGTTTCCTCCTATCCCGGAGCCTATTCACAGTTCGGGGCAGGAATCTGCTGGATACTGGCAGCTTCTTTTATCTTTCCTTTCTCATCCTGCATTCGGTTCAAGTATGGTGTACAATAAAAACAATGAACAATGAAATACAAATCTCTCATTTTTTCAGTCATTCTGGTGTCTGTCACCCTGCTGGCTTCCTGGACGGTGCCGACACTGGTACAGAAAATGACCGACGATTCGCACAGCTATTCACTGATGTATTATAGTGCCCGGTTGAAGGAACTTTGCGTGATTGACTTCCGCGAGCATAAGAATTCATTTTATGATATTCATGGCAACGAGTATCCTCGTGCGCAATACGATTCACTGCTTCCGCTGCTGAACTATCGCCAGCTGGCCATGGAGGGCCAGTTGCCCGATTCGCTGGAAGGACAGGCCATCGACGTGAAAATCTTGCGGAGCAAACAAGTGATGTTCCGTTTTCGTCCGGTCGATGTATTCTCTCCGCAACCCGCTATGGGGGTGTTGCTGGAAGCCATGCCCAAACGGGGAAATCTTACGCTTCCCGGCGACTACTTCCGGATGGACCGTGAACTGACTTTTGTCGATGCGCAGTCCAATTCGGTAAATCGGCAGAAGAGTGAAATCTTCACCAAAGAGCTTATCAAGAAAGGGTTTAGCTTTCCGGTAAAAGCTTATTGGGGAAACCCTACAGTGAGAAAGCCCTATGAGGAGGGCTATTTCTGTCTGGACAGCAAAGGAGCTCTCTTCCACCTGAAGATGGTGAACGGACGGCCTTTCGTGAAAGATACAGGTATCGGTTCGCAGCTGGGCATCAAATGGTTTGTCATGAGTGAGACGAGCGACAAGCGTTTCTATGGCTATCTGTTTGGCGAGAAAGGTGAAATGGGCTTACTGGAGAGCACGGACGAAGGCGGTTATCGCTTCCTGCCGTTCGACATCCGTCCGATAGACATCACGAAAGACGAAATCAGCATTCTGGGAAACCTGCTTTACTGGACCGTACGCGTATCGGATGCGGAAGGAATGGACTGCTACGGACTGGATGCAGTGACGCTTCAGTCGCTTTCTTCCTATCATCAGGACCGGAAGCGAGTTTTGTGGGATGAGTTGTCGGAATGGCTGTTCCCGTTCCGTTTGTCACCTTCGTCCGAAACGAGTTCCTTTGTGAATCTCTATGCGGGCAATCTTTCTTCAAAGGGATTGGCGGTGAGCTTCTTTTTAGCCCTCCTGACTTTCTTTTTGTGCAGAAACAAGGTATCTTTGTACAGACGGATACTGATGGCGCTATGCGTGTGCGCTGCCGGCTTATCCGGGATAGTGGCACTGTGGTTTCTTCCTTGGAATAAATATGAATAACTATAAACTCAATTGAAAATGAAAAAACTGTTTTTTATCGTAGCTGCGGCCTGTCTGCTGACAGCTACCTCGTGTGTGAACAATAGCAAAAAATCAGAGACCTCTCAGGAACAGCCTACTGCCGCTCTGTCGGCCAATGAGGCAAAATATGTGGAAGACATTCTGAAGGATGCAGAAAAGAATGTAGATAAGGAGGTGGTGCTGAAAGGATTCATCACGCATACCTGCAAGCATTCTGGACGCCGTTGCTTTGTGATGGGAAAAGACCAGAAGACTTCCGTGCGTGTGGAGGCAAAAGGCAATATCGGCGGATTCAACCGTGAGCTGATTGGTTCAGAGGTCATCATCAAAGGGATTCTTCGCGAGAACCGTCTGACCAAGGAATACATTGACCAGGCGGAAGAAGAATTGAAGGAAAAGCAGGGAAAAGCAGAAGGAAACGGTGAAACCTGCGATGCGGAGATGAACAACATTCAGAGCATGCGTGAATGGATGAAGGCCAATAACAAAGACTATTATTCCATTTACTACATAGACGGCACGGAATATGAAGTGGCGGAATAAGAGTCTCTCCTACTGGCTTCGTGTGCTGCACCGTGACCTGGGCTACCTGATGGTAGGAGTCTGCCTGATTTATGCCGTGTCGGGCATCCTGCTGAACCACATGAATGGCAAGGATCCGGCTTTCCGTACCACGGAAGCGGCCGTTCAACTGGAAAAAGGCATGCAGGCCGAAGAACTCCTTGCGGCATGGAACCGACAGGAAGATTTGCCCCCTGTAAAGCGGGTGCTGTCTATTGATGAAAGTCATCATCGCCTGATGCTGGAAGGCGGCGTGGGTGTGTATGACGCTGCTAGCGGTTGTGTAGATTATGAAGTACACGAAAAACGTCCGGTGGTGTACTGGTTCAACCGGTTGCATTATAACCGTATTCAGGGATGGAATCTCATGGGCGACTTTTTCGCTGTTTCGCTAGTATTCTTTGCCGTTTCCGGATTGTTCATGGTCAAGGGAAAAAATGGACTGGCAGGACGCGGAAAATGGTTGCTTTTAGCAGGTATTCTGATTCCGCTGGGATACATCTGGCTGGCTGCCTGAACTTATTGATAAAATAGATAAAGCAGTCGTCTGTCTCATTATGAAGAGGCAGGCGACTGCTTGTTTTTTACAAAGGATAGAAAACTGCATCAAAGGAAGGCAGGAGAATAGGTATAAATCTGATTGAGAATATAAAAACGGAGAAATACATATACTTAGACAGGAATAATGACAACGTACAGGTACGAAAAAACGATATAGACAAAACCGAAAATAGCCTTGAATTCTTCAATACTGTTCCATAAGGAGTATAAGCAATTACGGGGTTGTTCAAGTCTGAAAAACTTTTGTAATTTCACCTCCGTTATGGCTAAAATCAGTGTAAAAAAAGTAACTTCTAAGTGCGAAATGGATGATTTCGTACGACTTCCCCGCAAGTTATATGCGGGGAATCCTTATTATGTACCTGACCTGGAATCCGACATTTATGACACGTTTGACCCACATAAGAATGCCGGACTGGAGTTTACTGACATTCAACCTTTTCTAGCTTATGATGAGCAAGAAGATGTGGTAGGACGCATTGTGGGTATTATCAATCATCGTGCAAACGAGAAATGGCATACCCTGAATGTCCGTTTCGGATTCATTGAGTTTATAGACAATCCGGAGGTTTCTGCGGCTTTGCTTTCTGCCGTTGAAATGTGGGGAAAGGAGCATGGAATGGAGCAGATACAAGGACCGATGGGAATCTTTGACTTCGACAAAGAAGGCATGCTGATGGAAGATTTTGACCAGCTTGGTTCCATGATTACGATTTATAATCCTCCTTACTATCCTCGTCATCTGGAAGCGTTAGGCTATGAGAAAGAGGTGGACTGGATTCAGGTATGTATCGAGATTCCAAAGGAAATTCCGCCAAAATATGCGCGGGTGGCGAACCTTGCAAAAGAAATGTTTGACTTGAACGTGCGTAAGCTGACTCATGCAGACATTTATAAGAAAGGATATGGAAGAAAGGTCTTCGAATTATTGAATCAGGCTTACGCTCCACTCTTTGGCTATACGGAGTTGTCCGGCAGGCAAATTGATGAATACGTGGACCGTTATTTGCCTTTGATTGACAAACAGCTCATTCCGGTGGTGGAAAACGAGAAAGGTGAACTTATCGGGGTGGCCATTACCATGGGAAGCCTCTCTCATGCTTTGCAGAAAGCCAAAGGAAGATTGTTTCCCTTTGGATGGTATCACCTCGTAAAAGCCTTGAAATGGAAACGGGAAGAAAAGGTAGAGATGCTGCTCATTGCCGTACGCCCGGATTATCAGGGACTGGGAGTGAATGCTTTGTTTTTCAATGATTTGATTCCTATTTACAATCGCTACCGTTTCCGCTATGCAGAAACCGGTCCTCAGCTTGAAACTAATGTAAGGGAACTGTCGCAATGGAAACCGCTGAATCCCACGTACACCAAGCGAAGAAGATGTTATAAGAAGAAACTATAAAATCACCAAAAACAATATGGAAAGAAGAGTTGTGATTACAGGCATGGGAATATGGTCATGCCTGGGAACGACGCTCGACGATGTATGTAATGCTCTGTACACCGGAAAGAGCGGTATCGTGTTCAGCCAGGAACGCAAGGATGCCGGATTCCGTTCTGCCTTGTGTGCATCAGTAGAGCGTCCTGATTTGAAACCGTTTGTTTCACGGAACTTACGTCAATTTATGCCGGAAGAGGCGCAATATGCTTATATGGCTACCCGGGCGGCATTGGAACATGCCCGACTGGATCAGGATTACATAGACCGTCATGAGGTGGGAATCATTT
The DNA here is from genome assembly GCF_000187895.1 of Phocaeicola plebeius DSM 17135. GTDB lineage: Bacteria > Bacteroidota > Bacteroidia > Bacteroidales > Bacteroidaceae > Phocaeicola > Phocaeicola plebeius. The sequence continues at coordinate 180,727 of NZ_DS990119.1, forward strand.
ATGGCAATGATTCTGTGGCAGAGTCTACAATGCGTTCACTGGATAACTTCCGTGAATACAAAGACACTTCAGCTTGTGGCAGTGGGGCTATCTTCCAGTCCATGAACTCCACGGTTACAATGAACCTGGCCTGCCTGTTCCGTTTGAAAGGAATTAACCTGACTTCTTCGGCTGCATGTGCATCCGGTTCACAGTCTGTAGGGCTGGCTTATCTCCTGATTCGCGATGGGTTGCAGGACTGTATCGTATGTGGTGGAGCACAGGAAGCCAATCTTTACGGAGTGGCTGCATTCGATGGAATTCAGTCTTTCTCTACTCGTGAGGATGCACCGGAAAAGGCCAGTCGTCCGTTTGATGCCGACCGGGACGGACTGGTACCAGGGGGCGGAGCCGCAACCCTTGTCGTAGAAAGTTACGAGCATGCCTTGAAACGAGGGGCACCCATATTGGCAGAAATTGTAAGCTGGGGATTCTCCGGTAACGGCGACCATATTTCTACCCCTAATGTGGAAGGTCCTGCCCGTTCGCTGGAACTTTGCCTGCAGCATGGTGGAGTGACTCCACAACAGATTGGCTATGTCAATGCGCACGCTACTTCTACACGAATCGGCGATGCACGTGAAGCGCAGGCCATTGCCCGTGTGTTTGGAGATTATCGGGTACCTGTCACTTCTACCAAGAGCCAGACCGGACATGAAATGTGGATGGCAGGAGCCAGTGAGTTGATTTATTCCATTCTGATGATGAAGAACGGCTTTATTGCAGGCAATATCAATTTTGAACGTCCTGACGAAAATACAGCTTGTCTTCACATTCTGCCTGAAACACGTGAGATTGGATTCGACATGTTTCTGTCTAACTCCTTCGGATTCGGAGGAACCAATTCTACTCTTATTGTAAGAAATCTATAATTGAAATAATAAAATTGAATTGCCTTATGACACGTAACGACATTATTGAAAAAGTAAACACACTGCTCTCTGAAGAATTTGAAGTTGATTCTGCTCTTTTTACTCCCGATGCCAATGTACGCGACACGCTTTCATTGGATAGTCTGAGTCTGGTAGACCTGGTCGCTCTCATTCAACATACGTATAAGATTAAGATTCCGGTAACCGACTTGCGTAATATTCATACTTTCACTGATTTGTACGATTATATTGAATCACATCTTCCAAATGAATAAGTATGAGATTGAACAGCTGATTCCTCAGCGTGCCCCATTCAGGATGGTTGATGAACTTCTGAATGTGGATGGAGAAACAGCTGTAACTCTTTTTGTCGTTCAACCGGATAATTATCTTTTGGACTCAGACGGGGTGCTGGCGGAAGCCGGAGTGATTGAGCACATTGCTCAGTCAGCTTCGGCACTCGCCGGTTATCTGTCACGAGAACAAGGAAATTCAAGTGTGCCGGTGGGCTATATTGGCGAGATTCGCAATTTCCGTAGTTATGGCACTGCCAGTGTGGGCGACGTGATGAGAACGACAGTGACGCGTGAAGATGTGTTTGGTGATATTGTCTGCGTAAATGGTGAAACGTGGGTATCAGACCGGCGGATAGCAGAACTTCAAATGAAAATATATATCAGTCCTAATGATTAAATATCTGGATAAGATGCTTCTCGAAAACAAATATTATCAAATAAAGGAAATGAAGATGAACCAGCAAGAAGGGATATTTCGTCTTCGTTTGTTACCGGATTGCGATATTTACCGCGGCCATTTTCCGGATAATCCGGTGTGTCCGGGTGTTTGTCATATTGAGACGATAAAGGAATGTGCCATGCGTCTGACGGGAAAAAAACTGTCTATAGTTTCTATCAAGCAATGCCGTTTCCTTGCAATGGCCGCTCCGTCTATTTGTCCGGAAGTTAATGTAACGGTTGGAGTATGTCCCGTGGAAGAAGGGTTCAGGGTAACAGCTCGGATAAGTGAGGAAGCAAAAGTGTATGTAGAATTTAAAGGATTGATGAGGGTATGACAGAATTGTGTTTAAAGGTATACCATTATTTCCGCAGTCACCGCACTGTCTGCTGGATTTCAATGATTGCCTGGTTTGTCTGTTGCGGTTTCTTTGCAGCTCAGATTCATCTGGAAGAAGACATCAACAAATTGTTCCCGGCTTCTACCAACGAAGACGGAAGCACCAAACTGGCTTTTGCCAACCTAAAGATTAAAGATAAGACTTTTCTGCTTTTTGAGGGAAAAGACGGAGCATCTGTGGCCCATATCATTGAAACATGCGATGCCTTTGTCGATTCGCTGCTACAGAAAGAAGCCGCACTGGATTCTTCAAGTCGAATGCTGGAGGATATTTTCTATTGCTTGCCGGATGAATTGTTGCCCGATGCCATCGACTATCTCGGAGCTCATCTGCCAGCATACATTGACACCAGTTTTTATGCCGCAATTGATACCATGCTGACTGATTCTCATCTGGCATGTCAGATGAAAGTAAACCGTCAGGATCTGGAGTCTTCATGGGGAAACATGTATCCGGAACTGATACAGATAGACCCTCTCGGACTGCGTAAGGAACTTATGCGTCAGTTCAAGCCACTGACTGAAGGCAGCGGGAGTGGCTATAAAATTATTGACGGACATTTCTTTGTTCCTGATTCCACAGTCTGTGTAGCTTTTCTTACCCCTCGCTATTCTGCCACGAATACGGGCCAGGGAGCAAGTTTGTTTCAGATGCTGAATACACAGATTGAAGCTTTCTCCGCATCGAATCCAGACGTAAAAATCTGTTATCATGGAACTCCGGCCAGCGGATTTTACAATGCTGCACAAATCAAGTCCGACTTGAAGAATACCATTGCCGGAGCATTGGTACTGGTCTTGCTGTTCATCTTATTCTGTTTCCGCAATTATGATACCCTGCCCCTCTTGTTGCTGCCGGTTCTTTTCGGAGTACTATTCGGACTGGCGGGCATGTACTTCATAAAAGGAGAATTTTCACTGCTTGCACTTGGTATCGGCGCGGTGGTACTGGGTGTGGCCTTCAGCTATGTGCTTCATATACTTACGCACTATAAGTTTGTCGGCAATCCGGAACAGGTACTTCGCGACCAGGTACGACCAGTCTGTTTGGGCTGTATCACGACCATTGGTTCTTTTATGGGACTCGTTTTCGTGCAGACAGAACTGTTGCGCGATTTCGGCTTATTTGCTTCACTAAGCATTCTCGGAACTACCGCTTTCAGTTTGTTCTACCTGCCACAGTTACTTAATCCTGCGAAGAACAGAATAAACAAACGGGCATTCTCATTGATTGAGAAAGTGAATGCCTATCCGTTTGACCGGAATAAACCGCTTATCGCCGTGCTGGTTGTTCTGACAGTGGTATGTACGTTCTTTTACTTTATGGGAGGGACCCGATTCGATGCAGACATGCACGACCTCGGATATAAAGCCGGGATAACGTCCTATTCAGAAAATCTGTTGCGTACCAAAACGTATACGGGTGACAAACAAAAATATTTTGCCAGTTCCGGACGGACTATGGAAGAAGCCATTCATCATTTTGAGAGCCTGAATAACCGCCTGGACTCCTTGCAGAAGGAAGGGCTGGTGAAAAGTTATACACGCACGGGAATGTTTTTCGTTCCGTTGGACGTACAGCAGGCACGCATTCATGCCTGGAAAAATTTCTGGACAGACCAGCGTCTGCAATGTGTCCGTCAGCTGATTGAAAAAACAGCTCCCGAGGCAGGGCTTCGACCGGAGGCATTTCAACCGTTTTTTGAGTTGGCTACAGCCGATTATAAGCCGGATGCGCTTTACGATGCAGGGATTATTCCGCAAGGTTATTTGTCCACTTTGATGGAACAGTCATACAATGGAGAATATCTTTGCTTTACCTCGGTGAGATGTGCAAACGATTCCGTGCGTAGCAGTCAAAGCGATTATCACCGGATTTGTGATGCTGTTGCTTCCCTGCCCAATTTACTGGTGCTCGACACGTATTACTATACGACGGATACACTCACACAGATGAGCAAGGACTTCAATCTGTTACAATGGATTTCCATGCTTTTCGTGTTTGTCATATTATGGCTGAGTTTCCGCGGGAATATCCGTTATACCCTGCTGGGCTTCATGCCTATCTTGCTGAGCTGGTTCATTGTGTTAGGTGCCATGGTCATCTTTGGCAAACAGTTCAATCTTGTCAGCGTGGTGATTTCTACCTTCATTTTCGGTATCGGGGTAGACTATAGCATATTTGTCATGAGCGGACTCTTGGACAAGGGAAATAATCCGGATTTACTGAAATATCATAAGACTGCCATCTTTTTCAGTGCGGTTATCCTGATTATTACCGTAGGGTCCATGATGTTTGCCCGGCATCCCGCCATTTCTTCTGTAGGATTCTGTACACTGGTGGGACTGGTTTCGTCCGTAGTGCTGTCGTACGTGCTGCAACCTGCCATATTCAGAATGATGCAAGAAAGGAGACCTAGATGAAATACGATGTAGTTATTATAGGAAGCGGGCTGGGCGGACTGGAGTGCGCTCATATCCTGTCAAAAGCAGGAAAGCGTGTGCTGGTGCTTGAAAAAGAAGCACAGCCCGGAGGATGCGTTCAAAGCTACAGACGGAACGGTCTGACATTTGATACGGGATTTCATTATGTGGGAGGCCTTGAAGAAGGACAGTTCTTGCATGCTGCATTTAGCATGCTGGGGTTAATGGCTCTCCCTTGGAAGAAACTGGATGATGCGTTTGACCGGATACTGATTGGCGAAGAAGAGTTCTCGTTCATGCAAGGCTATGAGAATTTCAGGGAAAACCTGCAACAGCATTTTCCTCACGAACGGGAAGCACTGCAACAATACGTTCAATTGCTTAAACAGACGGAGCAGACACAACTTGAACTGCTAAATCCAGAATCAGCATCTGCGCCTTTGGCGCTTTTTGAGACTGGTGCATGGCAATACCTGACCCACACGTTTCATAATTCCATGCTGGTTAATGTGCTGAGTGCCACTTCCCTGAAAATGGAACTGCGAAAAGAGACCTTACCTTTGTTTACATTCTTGCATGGAAATGCCAGTTTCATAGAAAGCAGCTGGCGACTGAAAGGACCGGGTTCACTCATTGCCGGTTCATTGATTCAGGATATCCGGGAGCAAGGGGGTGAAATCATCTGCCGCGCAAAGGTGGAAGAACTGATTGAAAAGAACGGAGAGCTTACCTGTGCCCGGTGCTCCAATGGGCAGGTGTATGAGGGAAAATGCTTTATCAGCGATGTGCATCCGGCAGTTACCTGCAGTTGGATCAAGCCGGCTGAATCTTTGCGAAGCATTTATCGCAGACGTATAGGAGCATTGGAAAATACGTTTGGCATGCTTACGGTTTCACTGGTTATCAAGCCTCATGTGATGAAGTATTTCAACTGGAACCAGTATGTATACAGACGTGCAGACGTATGGACATTCTATCAGGATACCATTTCTATAAACGGACTTCTGATTACAGCACGTCCGCCGGAGGATGAGAGTGAATACCTGCGGCAGATAGATTTGCTTACTCCGCTGACATGGGATAAATGCATGCGGTGGGCACAGTCTTCCATCGGACACCGGGGACAGGACTATCAGGAAATGAAGCAACGGCTGGCCGATGAATGTATGGAGCTGGCGGCACGTTTTATTCCCAATCTTAAAAAGATGGTGGAACAGGTTTATGTCAGCACTCCGCTGACCTATCGCGATTACACGGGAACTCCGGAAGGAGCGGCTTATGGGATACGAAAAGACTATCGCAATCCGATGATGACTGTACTTTCTCCACGGACTCCCCTACCCAATCTGCTGCTGACCGGACAAAATCTGGTGTTGCATGGAATACACGGGGTTACGATGACTGCCATGTATACCTGTGCAGAGATACTGGGAAAAGAATATATGTGGAACCAATTAAAATAATTTGCTTTATGAAGTATGCATTGGTAACTGGCGGCAGCCGGGGAATCGGGCGTGCCGTATGCGTAAAACTGGCTTGTATGGGCTATTATGTCATCGTTAATTGCGTGAATAATCTGCCTGAGGCTTTGAAAACACTTGAGCTGGTAAGACTGGCAGGACAAGATGGTGAAATCATGATGTTTGATGTAAGTAACGGAGAACAGGTGCGAAAAACAATAGAAGAATGGCAGGATGCTCATCCTGGCTGTTACATAGAAGTATTGGTAAACAATGCCGGTATCAGACGCGATAACATTCTGGCACTTATGCCGCAAGAAGACTGGAATCAGGTGCTTGATATTACGCTGAAAGGATTTTACAATGTGACTCAGTTGCTCCTGCCGTCTATGATGCGCCGTAAGTATGGACGTATTGTCAACATGGCAAGTGTCAGTGGCTTGAGTGGAATACAGGGACAGACCAACTACTCCGCTGCCAAAGGGGGATTGATAGCTGCTACAAAGGCACTGGCTAAGGAAGTGGCCTGCAAGAATATCACGGTCAATGCGGTAGCTCCCGGCTTTATCAAGACGGACATGGTAGAAGGACTGGACGAGGAAGCCTTACGGAAAACAATTCCGGCCAACCGTTTCGGCACTCCGGAAGAAGTGGCCGAAGTGGTCGGTTTTCTGGTTTCCAATGTAGCTGGCTATATTACGGGAGATGTGATTTCAATCTGTGGAGGACTTTACACATGAGGAAAGGAATCTGTAAATATATCGTATGGCAGTTCGTGCTTATATTCTCCGTTACGAGGGTGTTTGCCCAGTCGGATGTGACAACATTCAAAGCCGATGTGACCCGTACCAGCCATAATGTCCTTCTGGTAAAAGATGCCACGGCTGAGGGGCATTTTTATTTCCAGCGTCCGGATAAAATCTGTATGATTTTCAATGACCGGAAAGACATGTTGCTCATGAACGGCACTACCTATGTCATGGTGGAAAAAGGGAAAAAGCAAGTGGCCAAAGGAAAGATGCAAGAACTGTTTGGTGTATTGCAAAAGGTTTTACAAGCCGTGATTTGTCAGACTGCGTTACCCGATATGGCCGGACATTCAGACATTCAGGTAAGCCGTCAAGGTCAGGTCATCCAGATTGTGCCGACCTTGGATGCAAAGGCCCGGAAAAGAATGCCGTTCACATCTTTTGAACTGACCCTCGATGCACGGACACATAAGCTCAAGACTTTACGCATCAATGAGAAGGGAGAAAATTATGTCGTCTATGATTTATCCGGATATGTGCAGAACGGCAGTCTGGATAGTGCAGTCTTTAATATAAACTGACATGAAAGAATTGGAAGATATTTGCCATGTACAGGTGAGGTTCAGTGAGATTGATTCCATGCGCAGAGTGTGGCACGGAACGTATCTCACCTATTTCGAGGATGGAAGAGAATCTTTTGGAAGACATTATCCGGGTATCGGTTACGCCGACATGCAGCGTGCCGGAATCTATGCACCGGTTTATGACGTAAAAGTAAGATATTACGCCCCTCTTTTCCTGAATGAGCGAGTGGAGATTCACACACATTATTTGTATAAACTTGGAGCGAGACTGGATTATACTTACCAGGTTTATCGTGAGAGCGATCATACCTTGTGTGCGGAAGGAAGCACGACTCAGTTGTTTATCGATGCACAGGGAGAGTTAATGACCGAACTTCCTTCCTACTATCAGGACTGGCAGCGGCAATACTTGTCGCTGGATGAACCACAGTAAATCACATCACAAAATTCTGGGAAATGAAGAAACGTGTGAACGACCTGTTTTTTATAATAGGTCTTGTGGCCGTAGTCATTATGTGCTGCTCTTTTGAGGTCAGTTTTTCCCAGCTCTGGCTGGATATCCGGAAAGCCAGCTACTGGCTGGCAGCAATCGTAGGCTTATGGTTCATGCTTTACACCTTGAACGCACTGGCCTGGAGAGTGATTCTCCGGAGCAACGGCCGTTGCCCGGTCAGATTTGGAAGGCTGGTAAAATATACGGTAACCGGTTTTGCCTTAAATTCTGTCACTCCAATCGGTCTGCTGGGAGGCGAGGCTTACAAGATTATGTCTGTGTCGCAGTTCATGGACGTGAAAAAAGCGACCTCTTCCGTCATCCTTTTTTCCATGATGCACATATTCAGCCATTTCTGGTTTTGGCTGACGGCTGTGGGAGTGTATTTTCTGCTGGGCATGAATCACCTGGTACCTTTGAACGGAGCAATCGCGTGGGGTATGGCTTTTGCGATTCTCTTTTGTAGCGGGGGTATTTACCTTTTTGTGAGAGGTTACAAGTACGGACTGGCGGTGCGCTTTTTCCGCTTTGTGGCACGTATTCCCGTACTCCGTCGATGGGGAAAACGCTTTGGTGAGAAGCATCATGAAGACCTGCTGAAGATAGATACCCAGATAGCGGAACTGCACCACCAGAACAAACGGTCGTTCTACGCCAGTTTTTTTCTGGAATATGTAGGAAGACTTCTGCAAAGCCTGGAAATATTTTTTATGCTGATATTGTTCGGCATAGACGGAGGTAATGGAGGCTATGGACTTGTATTCTTATACTCTTTTCTGATTCTGGCATTTACCTCTTTGTTTGCCAATTTGCTGGGCTTCATGCCTATGCAGGTGGGTGGACGTGAAGGAGGGTTCGCCATGTCGGTAATACTGCTGGGCATGAGTGGTGAGATTGGTATTTTTATCGGAATAATCTGCAGGGTACGCGAGCTTCTCTGGACCCTGACCGGATTGCTGTTAATGAAACTGGAACGAAAATCAAATGAATAATCGATATGAAAAAAGAAGCTGTCAAATCAACGTATAAGTCGAATGATACAGAAGAGTGGCTCGACAAAGTGTGGACACGTCCGATTGGATATTTATGGGCCCTTTTCTTCAAACGGCTGCATGTGCATCCCAATGTGGTCACCGTGCTGTCCATGATTATTGGGGCAAGTTCTGCCATTTTCTTTGCTCATGGCTCTTACCGCACAGAAGGAACTGAGGGGCTTTTATACAATATCATTGCAGTCATCTTGCTGGCATGGGCCAATTTTTACGACAGTGCCGACGGACAGCTGGCTCGTATGACGGGACAGAAGACACGTCTTGGAAGAATCCTTGACGGGGCTGCCAGCGAGGTATGGTTCATTCCGATTTACCTGAGTCTGGTTTACCGGTTTTATGTACACCATGACCTGGAGTTCAGCTGGCTGGGCATCGCTCATACGCCGTCCAATGCCTGTATTGCTGCATGGGTCATGCTGGCTGTAGTACTGTATTCCGGATTTGTATGTCACAGCCGTCAGTGCGGTCTGGCCGATTATTACCGCCAGATTCATCTGTTCTTCCTGAAAGGAGAATCGGGCAGCGAGCTCGATAATGCCGCACAGCAGCAAAAGATATATGATGAAACGCCCTGGAAAGGAAATGTGCTCTGGAAACTTTTTCTGAAAACTTATGTCAATTACACCCGGACACAAGAAGCACAGACCCCTCACTTCCAGCATCTGATAAACAAAATACGTACCAAATACAAAGGCATGGAGCATGTGCCCTCTTCTTTCCGGGATGAGTTTCGCGCACAGTCACTTCCCCTGATGAAATGGACCAATATCCTTACCTTCAATACACGTGCCATCGTGCTTTACGTCAGTTGTCTGGCAGACCTGCCTTGGCTGTATTTTTGTTTTGAAATCATTGTCATGGGGGGACTTTGCAAATACATGCGCCATTGCCATGAGAAATTTTGCCGGCAGCTTTCCTCTAAATTGTAATTTGAAGCAAAGCTTATGCTATAAGCTTTGCAGTGTAACATTTATCAGTGTGCAATGAATAAAAAGATTTGTTTTCTGCTTATTTACTCTTTTTTCTTTTTGAAATTTTACGGACAGGATATTACCGTGGAAGGACTGGTTACAGATTCGGTGACGGGTGAAGGGCTTCCTTATGCTGCCCTGCAGATTAAAGGTACGACTTTGGGAACCGCAACCGATGCAGACGGACATTTCTCGTTTTCTGTACCGAAAGGAAAGAAAATACTGGTTGTTTCCTATCTGGGGTACGATTCGCGTGAAATGATATTGATTCCCGAAAAGAAATCCCATCTGGAAATTTCATTACCTCCCAGTGGCATCCATCTTGGAGAGGTCGTAATCAAGCCCACGAAGGAAAAGTATCGTAAGAAAGATAATCCGGCAGTACGCTTGGTACGTGAAATCATTGAACGGAAGAAGCTGAACACTCCCTATGCACATGATTACTTCAGTTACGAACGTTATGAAAAGGTGCTTTTTGCCATGAACGAATATACTCCCAAGCCTCCAAAGAAAGGAAAAAAGGGAAAGTTCAGTTTTGTGGAGGAATTCGTGGATACGCTGAATGACGGAACAACCATTCTTCCCGTGTCGGAAAAAGAACGGATCGAGACCGTTTATTATCGCCGGCATCCAAAGTCGGAAAAACACGTAGTGAGAGGCAGTCAGTCATCGGGAGTAGATGAAGTGTTTTCACGCGACGGGGTACAGCAGTTCCTGGGTGAGGCTTTTCGCGAAGTGGACATATTTAAGAATGACATTCCCTTGTTCTTGCAACGCTTTGTGAGTCCGCTTTCCGGCATCGGCCCTAATTATTACAAATATTACTTGCTGGACACGCTGGCCGTAGAAGGACAAACTTGTGTAGACCTTGGGTTCGTGCCTTTCAACTCAGAGACTTTTGGATTTACCGGACACTTGTATGTCACGCTCGATTCAACCTATTTCGTCAAAAAGGCTGTGCTGAACGTGCCGAAAGACATTAACTTGAATTTCGTATCGCACATGACGATTGAACAGACTTTTGAGCGGACGGCAGACAGTACCCGTCTGATTACGAAAGATGATATCAAGGTCAACTTTAAGCTGAGTGAGAAATCCAAGGGCATGTATGCACGAAGACTGAATATTTACCGCAAGCATTCGTTCGATGTACCCGATGCGGAAACTGCACAGGTATTTGAGGAAAGTGCCCCTACCCTTTTTGCGGCCAATGCCTATCGTCAGCCGGATAGTTACTGGAACACGATTCGTCCGCCCGAGGCAGTACGGAAGAATCCGAATTCCGTGAATAACCTGATGACCAAGTTACGGTCAGTTCCTGTGTTTTATTTCACGGAAAAGGTTGTCAGCATTCTTGTGTCAGGTTACATACCTACCAATAAGGACCCTCTGAAAAACAAGTTCGATCTGGGCCCGATGAACTCTACCTTTAATGGTAATGCCATTGAAGGGGCACGTTTTCGGGTTGGTGGAGGAACCACTCCCGTGCTCCATAAAAGATGGCTGGCAGACGGGTATATGGCTTACGGTACGAGAGACCAGAAACTCAAATACGACGCACTGGTAGAATATTCATTCAATGACCGAAAAGATTACAGACTGGAATTCCCTATCCATTCTCTCCGGCTGGAATATATGTACGACCTGAACAAACTGGGGCAACAGTATATGTACACCAGTAAGGACAACATGATGCTGGCCATCCGCCGGAAAAAGGACACACGTGCCACCTACCTGCGGAAAGCAGAACTGACTTATACGAGAGAACATTATAATGGAGTGTCGTATGGGGCTGTCCTCCGTAACCTGCGTGAGTATGCCACACCGTATGCTGAATTTAACCGCTTTGAATCCGACGGCTCTGTAAAACCGGTTACCCGTTATGACCTGACTGCCCTGGAACTCCGTTTCCGTTATGGAAAGAACGAAAAGTTTTATCAAACCCGTACACAGCGTGTTCCCATTACATACGATGCCCTGATATTCAATTTGAGTCACGTGATGGCTAAAAAAGGTTTTCTGGGTTCTTCCTATGATTACCAGCGGACAGATGTAGGCGTACAAAAACGGTTCTGGTTTTCCGCCTTTGGTTATGTTGATTTTATTGCCAAGGCTGGGAAGGTATGGAGCAAGGTGCCCTATCCTTTACTCATTCTTCCGAACGCCAATCTGACGTACACGATACAGCCTGAAGCATATACCAATATGAATGCGCTGGAATTCATGAACGATGAATATGCTTCATGGGATGTGACGTATTATATGAATGGAAATCTGCTCAACCGGATTCCTCTGATAAAAAAGCTGAAATGGAGGGAAGTATTTACGTTTAGGGGACTTTGGGGACATCTAACGGACAAGAACAATCCTATGGTCGCTTCCAATAAAGAAGGACTGTACATGTTTCCTGAAGGAACCTTCATGATGGGAAAGGCACCTTACATGGAAGCGGGAGTAGGTATTGAAAATATTTTCAAATTCTTGCGTATAGATTACGTATGGCGCTTGAATTACAGGAACAATCCGGACATTCAGAAATCAGGTATTCGCATGACGATGAAGTTGTCTTTTTAAGGGAAGTCGTGACTTCATGCATGTTTTATAAGCCTCCTTGGCATAATGGAAAAAGAAGCCGCTTCTTTCCAGGTTTTCCCCGTGCGAGCCGTACGTTTTCCGGTGCAGAAACATACGGTTTACGCAAGGAAAACATACGGTTCTGCATCGGGAAACATAAAAGGTGAAAAAAGGCTTGCAAATAATCTTCTTTGCTTTTTTACATCATTCTATCAAGAAACCTGATTATTCTATGTTCCGTATGAATTTGGCCGGTACACCTCCTACTACGGTATTGGCAGGCACGTCTTTCGTTACGACGGCTCCGGCTGCGATGATGGCATTGTCGCCAATGGTGACTCCCTGCAGAATGGTGCTGTTAGAGCCTACCCATACGCGTTTTCCCAGTACGATGGGAGCCGGTGTCATGGCCGCACGATTTTCCGGATTCATGTCGTGATTAAGTGTGGCGAAAACCACGTTGTGCCCAATCAGGCAACCGTCGCCCAGTGTCACTCCACCCTGGTCCTGGAAATGACAGCAGGCATTGATAAACACATCTTTTCCTATATGGATATTTTTTCCGAAATCCGTATAAAAAGGAGGAAATACCCGGAAAGTGTCGTCTACCGGCCGACCGAAAAGCTGAGACATCAGTGCCCGGATTTCGTCCATGGTGTGATACGATCCGTTCAGTTCGAATGTGATACGGCGGGCTTCGTCACTCATGCGGTTCAGCAATTCCATGATTTCGGGTGTGTCAAGCGGTTTACGCATGGCTACGTGAGCCAAAAAATCATTTAGTTCCATGTGCTATGTTTTGAAAGGGTTATACAATTTTTATTTTACAAAAATATCCTGATTTTTCGGAAAACACGATATACATATTACGGATAATCATACCCCAATTACTTGTATACCGACAAAATGCCCCACTTTTGTATCACTTTTTTCTGTTTGTTTTGTTTTTTATCGCGTACATTTGTAAAAACTTTAAATGACACATCATGAAAAAAACGTATGCAATGCTATTTTCCTTCCTTTTGGTCTGCACCATGGGATTTTCGCAGACCCGGAAGGCTGTTTCTATCTTAGGAGATTCGTACTCTACTTTCGAGAATTACCTTCAGCCTGATACCAATGCCGTGTGGTACTTTCAGCAGCCGCGGAAAAACAACGATGTCCGTTCTGTAGACCAGACCTGGTGGTATAAGTTTATTAAGGAAAGCGGATACCGTCTGTGCGTAAACAATTCTTTCTCGGGTGCAACCATCTGCCACACCGGTTACCGAAAAGAGGATTATTCCGACCGCTCGTTTGTGACACGAATGAACAACCTGGGGTGTCCGGACCTCATTTTCATTTTTGGAGCAACGAACGACAGCTGGGCCGGGGCTCCCATCGGTGAATACCAGTATGAAAACTGGACGAAAAAAGATTTGTACAGCTTCCGTCCGGCCATGGCTTATATGCTGGAACACATGCAGTACCGTTATCCCAACGTGGAGATTTATTTTCTGTTGAACTGCGACCTGAAACCAGAAATCAATGAGTCTGTAAAGACCATCTGCGCACACTATCACGTGCCTTGCATCGAACTGAAAGGAATCGACAAGCAGGGAGGGCATCCTTCCATAAAAGGTATGCAACAAATAAACGAACAGATAAAAGCTTATTTTGCCAGTCGGCAATAAGGAAAAAGAAAACGGCTTGACGAATACGTCAGGCCGTTTCTTTTAATAATTCCAGAATCAGTTGCTCCAGTCTGTCTCTCACTTCATCCATCGGGACTTCTTGCCGTAACTCAGCCTGTAGTGAAGTGACTCCCTTGTCTATAAACCCACAGGGATGAATGTAACTGAAATACCTTAAATCTGTATTAACGTTCAGGGCAAGACCGTGCATCGTAACGAAATGGCTGCTTCTTACCCCCATGGCACAGATTTTACGTTCTTCGGGCGTGCCCGTAGCCAGCCAGACACCAGTAGCTCCGTGCACTCTGTCGGTTTCTATGCCGTAGGTCCGGCACACACGGATCACCGCTTCCTCTAACAGGTGCAGGTATTCCTTCAAACCCAAGTGAAAATCTTCCAGGTTCAGAATCGGATAACACACCCATTGTCCCGGTCCGTGATAAGTAATGTCTCCTCCCCTGTCTACCTGAAACAGTTCGGCATGAATGGTCTGTAACTGTGTGGGGTTCAACAGCATATTGGCTGCCTTTCCGTGCTTGCCCAGGGTGTAGACATGCGGATGCTGGCAGAAAATAATCCGGTTGGTATAAGGCTTTCCGTTCAGCTTGGCATCAATGAGTTCATCGAAGAGAGCAGTTTGTCGTTCCCAAGCCTCAGAATAAGAGATGAGTCCCCAGTTTTCTATTGTAATCATGGCATTCAATTCTTAAAAGGTTACATTTTGCAAAGAAAAAATTTTTTGGTGTGAATGGCAAAGATTTACAAAAAGAATTCCTTTTTACATCGCAATTCGGGAAGTTATGCTATATTTGTAGACAGAGAAATCATTTTTTTGAGAAAAACGTCTGAACATGATGAAAAAAATACAAAGAGGATTATTCCCCTCTGTCGTGTGTGGCTTGTTTTCCACCATGATGCTACCGGGGTGTATCGGAAACGGGACAGCCGGAGGAAACGAAGTTTCAGTGGATTCCATTCCTATGGATACAACTGTGTATCTGGATGAAGCCAATACGGAATCACCTAAATGCCAGATAAAAATCAATTTTAAATATTTAAAGTCGGCCGATAAGAACGATTCACTGACACAGGTAATCAATCAGGTGCTGGAAGATGCTTTTTCAAGTGCACATGCCGGAGCAGCTTCTCCACGGGCCTTTGTCTCGTCTATCAAAGAAAGCCTGGCAGGTGATTACCTGAAGGATGTGCAGGGAAGTTATCAGACCGACTTGAAGAACGGAATGAAGCCCGATGAAATTCCTAACTGGTATAACTACGAATATGAGATAAATTCGGAGCTGCAAGAAGGTAAAGACAGTATATGGAATTATGCCGTCACTACTTTCCAATATACCGGAGGCGCACATCCCAACACATGGGCACAGTGGGTTAACATCGATGCGGCCAATGGGAAAAAGCTGGACAAGAGCGAAGTGTTTGCCAAAGGAACTGAAGAGGATATTTGCCGGCTGATTCTGGACAAACTGCTGGCAGAAGCCAATAAAAAGCTGGAGACAGATACCTTGACCTGTGTAGAGGGACTTCAGGCGGTAGGTATCTTGTTGGACACGGACTTGTATGTGCCCGATAACTTCCTGTTCGAAAAAGAAGGAGTGACATTCCTTTATAACACCTACGACATTGCACCTTATTACATGGGACGTTTCCAACTGACGGTTCCCTATGAAGAAATCAATACTTATTTAATCAAGAAATAATCGCACATGGACATTATCTTAAAATATTTCCCGAACCTGAGCGAGGTTCAGCAACAGCAGTTTGCAGCTTTGTATGACCTATATACCGACTGGAACAGCAAAATCAACGTGATTTCGCGAAAAGACATTACCAACCTGTATGAGCATCATGTGCTGCATTCACTGGGTATTGCCAAGGTCATGCAGTTCCGTCCGGAAACGACTGTGATGGATTTGGGTACCGGCGGTGGTTTCCCTGGAATTCCGCTGGCTATTCTCTTTCCGGAAACACATTTCCATTTGGTGGACAGTATCGGCAAGAAAGTGAAGGTGGCTACTGAAATAGCCAATGCCATCGGCTTGAAGAACGTCACTACCCGTCATTGCCGTGCGGAGGAAGAAAAGCAATTGTTCGACTTCGTGGTAAGTAGGGCCGTCATGCCGCTGACCGACTTGCTGAAAATTATCCGCAAGAATATCAAGAAGGAACAGCACAATGCCCTCCCCAACGGACTGATTTGCCTGAAGGGCGGTGAACTGGAACGGGAAGTCATGCCTGTAAAGCACCAGACACTTATGTATGATTTGAAGGATTATTTTGAAGAGGAATTTTTTGAGACCAAGAAAGTGGTTTATGTCACAATCAACGGATAATCGATATGAAAATAAAGACATTTGAATTCAATATGTTTCCGGTCAACTGCTATGTGGTGTGGGACGAGGAAACGCTGCAGGCAGCTGTAATTGATGCCGGATGTTATTATCAGGAAGAGCAGCAGACATTGAAAAAGTTCATTGCAGAAAACGGACTTACGGTGACGCACTTGCTGAATACGCATTTGCATCTGGATCATATCTTCGGCAATGCGTTTATGCTCAGAGAGTTTGGAGTCAGTGCTGAAGCCGGAAAGGAAGATGAATTTCTGTTGCCGAGAACGGCAGAGTATTGCCGCATGTTTGGCTTCCCTCTGAACGAGGAGCCTCCTGCACTGGGAAGCTACGTGCATGACGGCGATCTGATAAAAATAGGAAATATAGAACTGAAGGCGCTTGCCGTGCCCGGCCATTCTCCCGGAAGCATGGTGTTCTATTGTGAAGCGCAGCACTGCATGTTCAGCGGTGATGTATTGTTCCGGGGCAGCATCGGGCGTGCAGACCTGGAAGGCGGAAACTTTGACCAGTTGAGGGAAAGTATCGTGGCACGTTTGCTGACACTCCCTGACGAGACAATGGTGTATCCGGGTCATGGAAACCCTACTACCATCGGCTATGAAAAGATGAATAATCCTTTCTTCCGCTGATGCGTTATTCTTTTGCTTGAAAACCATAAATCTTACCTTAATAATCATGAAAACAACGACATTCGCAAACAGACACATCGGCATCGGGGAAGAGGAACTTCCGCTGATGCTGAAAAAAATTGGAGTAAGCAGTCTGGATGAACTGATAGAGAAAACCATTCCTGCCAATATCCTGTTAAAAGAACCTTTGAAACTGGGAGCTGCCATGACGGAACGTGAATTTGCTGAACACATCGGCAAACTGGCAGCCCAGAACAAGCTATATAAGACGTATATCGGATGTGGGTGGTATGATACGGTGACTCCGGCAGTTGTTCAGCGTAACGTATTTGAAAATCCGGTTTGGTACACTTCCTATACGCCCTATCAGGCTGAAATTTCCCAGGGACGACTGGAAGCGTTGCTGAATTTTCAGACGGTAATCAGCGATCTGACTGCCCTTCCGCTGGCCAACTGTTCTCTGCTGGATGAAGCGACGGCTGCGGCGGAAGCGGCTACGATGATGTACGGACTGAGAAGCCGTGCACAACAGAAAGCACAGGCCAACGTGCTGTTTGTAGATGAAGAAATATTCCCTCAGACGCTGGCAGTTATTCGTACCCGGGCCATTCCGCAGGGAATGGTAGTAAAGGTAGGCAGTTACAAGGACCTGACTTTTACACCGGATATTTTCGGTTGCATCGTGCAGTATCCGAATAACAGCGGAAGCATAGAAGACTATCGGGAATTTGCCGAACAAGCACATGCTGCCGGATGTAAGGTGGCCGTAGCAGCCGATATCCTGTCGCTTGCCCTACTGGTTCCTCCCGGTGAATGGGGAGCCGACATCGCTTTCGGTAGTTCACAGCGTCTGGGCACACCGATGTTCTATGGAGGACCTTCTGCGGCTTATTTCGCTACACGTGATGAATACAAACGAAACATGCCGGGACGTATCATCGGTCTGTCAAAAGACAAATATGGTCATCTGTGTTACCGCATGGCATTGCAGACTCGCGAGCAGCATATCAAGCGTGAAAAGGCTACTTCCAATATCTGTACGGCACAGGCGCTGCTGGCTACCATGGCCGGATTCTATGCCGTTTATCACGGACCTGACGGCATAAAGGAGATAGCCAATCATGTACATGCCGTGGCTTTCTGGCTGGCAGAACAGCTTACGAAGCTGGGATATAAATTGCAGAACGAAAATTTCTTTGATACACTGAGAATACAGTTGCCGGACAACGTAACCATTCAGGAAGTGCGCACTATTGCCTTGAGTAAGGAAATCAACCTGCGCTATTTTGATAATGGCGATGTGGGTATCAGTGTCGATGAAACTACTACGCAGGCAGATGCTACGCTGATTCTGAATCTGTTTGCCGTAGCGGCAGAAGAACCGATGCATGATGTCTGTGCCATACCGGAAAAGGCTCCTGTAGCCGCACAGTTCCAGCGTCTGAGCACGTACCTCACTCACGAAGTCTTCCAGAAGTATCACACCGAAACGGAAATGATGCGTTACATCAAACGTCTGGAACGGAAGGATATCTCGTTGGCTCATTCCATGATTTCATTGGGCTCTTGTACCATGAAACTGAATGCGGCATCCGAAATGCTGCCTCTTAGCAATGCGGCGTGGATGAACCTTCACCCGTTGGTTCCGGAAGATCAGGCTGCGGGATACCAGGCTTTGATTCACAATCTGTCGGAACAGCTGAAGACGATTACAGGTTTTGCAGGCGTATCTCTCCAACCGAACTCCGGTGCAGCAGGTGAATATACGGGCTTGCGCGTGATTAGAAGTTACCAGGAAAGCATCGGACAGGGTAACCGCCGATTGGTATTGATTCCGGCTTCGGCACACGGCACCAATCCGGCTTCGGCTGTACAGGCAGGTTACGAGCCGCTGACGTGTGCTTGCGATGAGAATGGAAACGTGGATTTGGAAGATTTGCGTGCGAAGGCTGAAGCACATAAGGATGAGCTGGCAGCTTTGATGATTACTTATCCGTCTACTCATGGTATTTTTGAGGAAGAAATCAAGGAGATATGTGAGATTATCCATGCGTGCGGTGCACAGGTTTATATGGATGGAGCCAACATGAACGGACAGGTGGGACTGACCAATCCGGGTACTATCGGAGCAGACGTGTGTCACCTGAACTTGCATAAGACATTCGCGAGCCCCCACGGTGGTGGCGGTCCGGGTGTAGGTCCGATTTGTGTGGCCGAGCATCTGGTGCCTTTCCTTCCGGGACATGTCAGCACGGGCAATCCGCAGAATGAAGTCTCTGCTGCTCCTTATGGAAGTGCCGGTATCCTGCCGATTACTTACGGCTACATCTGCATGATGGGAGCAGAAGGTCTGAGAAGAGCGACTCAAACGGCTATTCTGAATGCCAACTACCTGGCCGCTTGCCTGAAAGATACGTATGGAGTGGTATACCGCGGAAAGAACGGTTTCGTAGGTCATGAAATGATTCTGGAATGCCGGAAGATACACGAAGAAAGCGGAATCTCGGAAAATGACATTTCCAAGCGTCTGATGGACTACGGTTACCATGCACCTACCCTCTCCTTCCCTGTACACGGTACGCTGATGATTGAACCGACGGAAAGTGAAAGTCTGGCAGAATTGGACAACTTTGTGGATGTCATGGTACATATCCGTGAAGAAATTGCAGAGATTGAGACTGGAAAGGCCGACAAAGAAGACAACGTATTGGTGAATGCTCCTCATCCGGAGTACGAGATTGTGGGAGATGCTTGGACTCATCCTTATGGACGTGCCAAGGCGGCTTATCCGATTCAGAGTGTAAGAGACAACAAATTCTGGATTAACGTAACACGTATCGATAATACATTGGGCGACCGTAAACTGTTGCCTACACGTTACGGAAGCTTTGAATAAAGTCTTTAAAGTCACGTTGGCTTGATATAGAAAATAAAAAGAGCCACTGCATTCCTTCGTAAAAGAGGGATTCGCAGTGGCTCTTTTCATATAAGACTGGAAATGGCATTCCCTGTTTTTCCGCATAAGGAGGATACATGTTCAGGTGTTATCCTGACGAAATTTGAATCATTTGAGTAGTCTTAAAAGAAAAATGAAAGTTTTTGTTTGGTTTTAGTTTATTATTTCTATATTTGTGCATCAAACAACGAAAAATAATATGAAAAACGACCAAATGTACTTGCATCCTGAAGTGGAAACCTTGTCGAGAACGGACATTGAGAAACTTCAGTTGAAACGGTTGAAAGCAACCATCGACCGTTGTATGCATTCTCCGTTCTACAAGGAACGCTTTCAGCAATGCGGTATCAAACCGGAAGATATACAGTCACTGGAGGATTTACAGAAAATCCCTTTCACTACCAAACAGGATTTGCGCGACCATTATCCGTTCGGGCTTTCTGCCGTGCCTTTGGAAGAGGTAGTCCGTCTTCATTCTTCCAGTGGTACCACAGGAACTCCTACCGTGATTCTGCACACACAGCACGATTTGGAAGAATGGGCCAATGCCGTAGCGCGCTGTCTGTATATGGTGGGACTGCGTAAGGGAGATATTTTTCAGAATTCTTCCGGCTACGGTATGTTTACCGGAGGACTGGGCTTCCAGTATGGTGCCGAACGTCTAGGTATGCTGACTGTTCCGGCTGCTGCCGGCAATACCAAGCGGCAGATTAAGTTTATCACCGACTTTGGTACCACCGCTCTTCATGCCATCCCAAGTTATGCCGGCCGTTTGTATGAAGTGATGGAAGAGATGCACATTGACCCGCGTCGCGATACCCATCTGAAGACCTTGATTATCGGGGCCGAACCACACTCTGACGAACAGCGTCGCCGTATTGAACAGATGCTGGGCGTGAAAGCCTACAACTCTTTCGGTATGTCGGAAATGTGTGGCCCGGGGGTTGCTTTTGAATGCATGGAACAGAACGGACTCCACATTTGGGAGGATTATTATATCGTAGAAATTGTGGACCCTGTCACACTGGAACCAGTACCCGAAGGCGAAGTGGGCGAACTGGTGCTCACCACCATCAACCGTGAAGCAATGCCGCTGCTACGTTACCGTACGCGTGATCTGACCCGCATTCTTCCAGGCGATTGTCCTTGCGGACGCCATCACAAGCGTCTTGACCGAATGAAAGGCCGCAGTGACGACATGATGATTCTCAAGGGTGTCAATATCTTCCCGATTCAGATTGAGAACATCTTGCTGCAGTTCAAGGAACTGGGCAATGAGTACCTTATTACGCTGACCAACCTTGATGCGAACGATGAGATGACGGTGGAAGTAGAATTGAATGACTTTACCGATGACTACGGATTCCTTCAGAACCTGACTAAGGAAATTACCCGCCAGTTGAAAGACGAAATTCTGATTACCCCACGCGTGAAACTGGTACCTAAAGGAAGCCTGCCCGTACAGGAAGGAAAGGCCGTGCGCGTGAAAGATTTACGAAAAACATTGATTTAAAAATAAAAGAGTATGACCATACACCAATTATCTGTTTTTGTAGAAAACAAGTCGGGCACACTGCTTCAGGTGCTTGAACTACTGAAAGAAGCGCATATCCAGTTGATTGCTTCTACCATATCCGATACCGTAGAGTACGGTATTTACCGTATTATCTGTTCTGAACCATTGCGTGCCTACGAGGTACTGAAGGATGCAGGCATTTCAGCCAACGTATCCGAAGTGTTTGCCATCAGTCTGGATAATGAGCCGGGACGGGCTGCCGATGCCATCCGCAGTTTCAGCGAAACAGGCATAGGTATCTCCTACCTCTATTCCTTCTTGCTGGGAGGAAAAGGTATATTGGTGTTCCGTACCGACAACACGGAGAAAACGCGTGAAGTGATACTGGAAAAGAAACTTCAGTACATTGAAGAAGAAAATCTGATGAAGATGGCCTAACGGAAAGTCAGGCGGCGATTGCAAATGAAATTGACGGCACCGTAGACAAAGAGTCCGAGGAACTGTGCCAGGTATTCATTGCAGTGAAGAAGCTCCACGAGCATAAGAAGAAAAAGGAACTGCGCACTATAAGCCAGTGCGAAAGCACCAATAAAAAATAGCATCTGATGCCAGATGCTATTTTTTTTGTCATCTGTTTCAAGCGGAAAAATCCAGTATTTACACCAGATAAAGTTATGTATCTGTGCTACGATGTATGCGCATATATTGGCTATAATATAACTCTCGCCCTCGATGTGCATCAACAGCCATACCACGAAAGCTGCAATCAGGGCATTGAGCGTTCCTACTATTGCAAAGCGTATAATCCGTACCGATTCCTTCATCCGGTTACTTTCTTGTCTTTTTCCTTGAAACGTTATTAATTATTTTCCTTGAGATCAATTTTCAGATTCAGTTCATCCAACTGTTTCTGGTCGAGGAAGCCAGGAGCATCCAGCATCACGTCACGTCCGGAGTTGTTCTTCGGGAAGGCGATGCAGTCGCGGATAGAATCCAGACCGGCAAACAGAGATACCCAACGGTCAAGTCCGTATGCCAGACCACCGTGAGGAGGTGCACCAAACTTGAAGGCATTCATCAGGAAGCCGAACTGTTCCTGTGCTTTCTCTGGAGTGAATCCCAGGATCTCGAACATTTTAGCCTGCAATGCAGAGTCGTGGATACGGATAGAACCACCACCAACTTCCACACCGTTGATGACCATGTCGTATGCATCGGCACGTACAGCTGCGGGATCGGTATCCAGCAAAGGAATATCCTCGTCTTTCGGGTGAGTGAACGGATGGTGCATAGCCATCAAACGGCCTTCTTCTTCGCTCCATTCGAACATCGGGAAGTCTACTACCCACAGGCAAGCAAACTTGTTCTTGTCGCGCAAGCCCAGCTGGTTACCCATCTCCAGACGCAGTTCGCAAAGCTGCTTGCGGGTCTTCATGGCATCGTCACCACTCAGAATCAGAATCAAGTCACCCGGTTTAGCACCGAATGCTTCTTTCATCTTCTGCAGCACTTCCTGGCTGTAGAACTTGTCTACGCTTGACTTCACGGTACCGTCGGCTTCGATGCGGGCATATACCATACCTTTGGCACCAATCTGCGGACGTTTTACGAACTCTGTTAACTGATCCAGCTGCTTGCGAGTGTAGTGAGCTGCACCTTCTGCACAGATACCACCGATATAAGCTGCATTGTCAAATACTGAGAAACCATAGCCTTTCAGCACATCCATCAGTTCGACGAACTTCATGCCGAAACGCAAATCCGGTTTGTCACTTCCGTAATATTTCATGGCATCTGCCCACGGCATACGCAGGAACGGTTCTGTAAGTTCCACTCCGCGAAGTTCCTTGAACAAATGCTTGGCCATACCCTCAAAAGTATTGATGATGTCTTCCTGTTCTACGAAGCTCATTTCGCAGTCAATCTGTGTGAACTCAGGCTGACGGTCTGCACGAAGGTCTTCATCACGGAAACATTTTACAATCTGGAAATAACGGTCGAAGCCAGAAACCATCAGCAACTGCTTCAAAGTCTGCGGAGACTGAGGCAATGCGTAGAACTGTCCCGGATTCATACGTGAAGGAACCACGAAGTCGCGTGCACCTTCCGGAGTAGAACCAATCAGCATCGGAGTTTCCACTTCCAGGAAGCCTTTGCTATCCAGGTAACGGCGTACTTCCATCGTCATGCGGTGACGGAGTTCCAAATTCTTGCGTACAGCAGTACGGCGCAAGTCCAGATAACGGTATTTCATACGAAGGTCATCTCCCCCGTCCGTATTATCTTCAATGGTGAAAGGTGGTGTCTGGGCTGAATTCAGAATATTCAGTTCCGATACGATGATTTCAATTTCTCCCGTTGGGATATTGGCATTTTTGCTGGAACGTTCGCTCACAGTTCCTTTCACCTGAATCACGAATTCACGTCCCAGGTGGTTGGCACGCTCACAAAGTTCGGCGTTCACTTCTGTATTGAACACGAGCTGCGTAATACCATAGCGGTCGCGGAGGTCCACAAATGTCATTCCTCCCATCTTACGTGCACGCTGCACCCATCCGGCCAGTGTCACGTTCTTGCCTGCATCGGCGAGTCGTAACTCACCGCAAGTATGACTTCTAAACATATCTTTATTAAATGTTAGTTTTATCTAATTGACGGGCAAAGTTAGCATCTATTTTTCATTTATGCAATAAAAATCCCCCTTCAAAGGGCGAATAAGAATGAATAAAGAATGCATATTTCGGCAAATTCTTTGAATAAATAAAAGGACTATTCTAAAAAATATATACTTTTGCTTTACAATTACTCAAATTAAGACAAACATTATTCCAAATTTATGGCAAAAGAACATGTAAAATGCCTGATCATCGGATCAGGTCCTGCAGGATACACGGCCGCTATCTATACCAGCCGTGCCAATCTTTCTCCCGTGCTTTATGAAGGAATACAACCCGGCGGTCAGCTTACTATTACCACCGAAGTAGAAAACTTTCCCGGCTATCCGGATGGGGTAACCGGTCCGGTGCTGATGGACGACCTGAAAAGACAGGCTGAACGTTTCGGCGCCGATATTCGCAACGGCATTGTGACTAAAGCCGATCTGAGCAAGGCCCCTTATACTTTTGTAGTAGACGATGAAAAGGAAATCACCGCTGATACGGTTATTATCTCTACCGGTGCTACTGCTAAATATCTGGGACTGGA
This sequence comes from Phocaeicola plebeius DSM 17135, assembly GCF_000187895.1. Taxonomy (GTDB): domain Bacteria; phylum Bacteroidota; class Bacteroidia; order Bacteroidales; family Bacteroidaceae; genus Phocaeicola; species Phocaeicola plebeius. The sequence goes on from NZ_DS990119.1 coordinate 205,426, forward strand.
AGACGAAAAGAAATACGCGGGTATGGGTGTCAGTGCCTGTGCTACTTGCGACGGATTCTTCTACCGCAAGAAAACCGTAGCTGTAGTGGGCGGTGGCGATACTGCCTGCGAAGAAGCTGTATACCTGGCAGGACTGGCCAGCAAGGTATACCTTGTGGTACGCAAGCCGTTCCTTCGTGCTTCTAAAATCATGCAGGAACGTGTACTGAATCATCCGCACATTACCGTATTGTTTGAACACAATGCTGTAGGCTTGTTCGGCGATAACGGTGTGGAAGGTATGCATGTAGTGAAACGCATGGGTGAAGCCGACGAAGAACGCTACGATGTGGCTATTGACGGATTCTTCCTGGCTATCGGTCACAAGCCGAATTCCGATATCTTCAAGCCATGGGTGAAAACCGATGAAACCGGTTATATCATCACCGAAGGAAATACTCCGTGTACGGGTATTCCGGGCGTATTTGCTGCAGGCGATGTAGCTGACCCGCATTACCGTCAGGCTATTACAGCAGCCGGAAGCGGATGTAAGGCAGCCATTGAGGCAGAACGTTATTTGTCTGCTAACGGACTTCTATAATTTGAATTACTCACAACCTAAATAAAAATTACGATGAAAGTTTTTAAATTAAAAAGAACTTTTGCGGCGGTAATTTTAGTGGGAGGTGCCATGACCGCATTCGCCCAGCAGATGCCGCCCATTCCGACCGATCCCAACGTGCGTATCGGTAAGTTAGAAAACGGATTGACTTACTACATCCGTCACAATGAGTTGCCCGACAACCAGGCCGACTTCTACATTGCACAGAAAGTGGGTTCTATCCTGGAAGAAGACAACCAGCGTGGTCTGGCACACTTCCTGGAGCACATGTGTTTCAACGGGACCACTCACTTCCCCGACAACCTGCTTCGTGAATACCTCGAAACCATCGGTGTGAAGTTTGGAGCTAACCTGAACGCTTATACTTCAGTAGATGAAACCGTGTACAATATTTCTAACGTACCGGTTATCCGTGACGGAATCGTAGACTCTTGTCTGTTGATTTTGCACGACTGGGCCAACGACCTGACGCTTGCTCCGAAAGAAATCGACAAGGAGCGTGGAGTTATTCACGAAGAGTGGCGTACACGCACAGGAGCCATGATGCGTATGTATGAAAAGGTATTCCCTGCCATGTATAAAGACAGCAAGTATGCCTACCGTCTGCCTATCGGAACAATGGAAGTGGTAGACAACTTTCCCTATCAGGCATTGAGAGACTATTATGAAAAATGGTACCGTCCAGACCAGCAGGGTATCGTGGTAGTGGGCGACATCAATGTGGACAGCATTGAAGCAAAAATCAAGAAGCTGTTCTCTCCGATTGAAATGCCGGCCAACGCTGCAGAACGTAAATACTTCCCTGTGCCCGACAATGATGAACCTATCATTACCGTGGCAAAAGACAAGGAACAGCAGGTGCCCATCGTATATCTGTTCCACAAACACGATGTAGTGCCTAACGACCAGAAGAACAACATGGGTTATTTGGTTATGAACTACATGGTTTCTTCTATCGAAAGCATGCTTAACAGCCGTTTGAACGAGCTGACCCAGCAGGCTAACCCGCCGTTCATTGAAGCAGGTGTACAGGATGGAGATTACCTGGTAGCTAAGACAAAAGGAGCATTTGCGGCCTTTGCTGCAGCCAAGGAAGACGGCATCATCCTGACCACAGAAACATTGATGCGCGAAATTGAACGCGTGCGTCAGTTTGGTTTCACAGCCAGCGAATATGCCCGTGCGAAAGCTGATTACCTGCGCGGACTGGAATCTGCTTACAATGAACGTAACAAGCAGCGTAATGCAAGCTATGTAAATGAATACGTTCGTCATTTCATTGACAATGAACCGATTCCGGGTATTGAAAATGAGTATGCCATCATGAATCAGATTGTACCGAACATTCCGGTAGAAGCTGTCAATCAGGTAATGAAGCAGCTCATTACAGAGAAAAACATCGTGTTGAGCGTATTCTGTCCGGAGAAAGACGGTATGAAATACCCGACTGAAGCTGAACTGAAAGCCGTAATCGACAAGGTGAAAGCTGAAAAGCTGACAGCTTATGTAGACAAGGTATCCGATGAACCGCTGATGAAGGAAAAACCACAGGCTGGAAAGGTAGTGAAAACAGAACAGGGTGTGTTCGGTTCTACTATCCTGACACTGAGCAACGGTGTGCGTGTCATTCTGAAACCGACAGATTTCAAGGCCGACGAAGTACGCATGCAGGCCTTCAGTCCGGGTGGAACTTCTTTGTTCAACGATAAAGATGTATTGCAGTTCGCTCTGATCAGCCAGATTGCTTCATTGGGTGGACTGGGCAACTTCAATTCTGTAGACCTGGATAAAGTATTGGCCGGAAAGATGGCATCAGCCAGCGCAATGGTCAACACCTATTCAGAAGGATTGTCAGGAAGCTGCTCTCCGAAAGACTTGGAAACCATGCTGCAGCTGACTTACCTGCGCTTCACTGCACCGCGTATGGACCAGGAAGCCTTCACTTCTTTCATCACACGTAACAAGGCTGCTCTGGCTAATCAGGAAGCTAACCCGATGACTGCATTCAGCGATTCTATCAACGTAGCACTTTACAACCGTCATCCGCGTGCGTTGTCTATGAAAGCCGACATGCTCGACAAGATTGACTACAACAAAGTAATGGAACTCTACAAGAACCGTTTTGCGGATGCCAGCGACTTTACCTTCATTCTGGTAGGTAACGTAGATGCAAAAACAGCTACTCCGCTTATCGAGCAGTACCTGGGTGCACTGCCAGCTACCAAGCGAAACGAAAAATTCCGCGATACAGGTATGGCCATCCGCAAAGGACACTTCGAAAATAACTTCGTGAAGGAACTGGAAACTCCGAAGGCTACTGTACTGATGGTTTACTCTGGCGATTGCAAATATGATTTGAAGAACAACCTGCAGATGAGCATGCTTGGTCAGTTGCTGAACATGGTTTACCTGCGTACCGTACGTGAAGATGCCGGTGGTACATACGGTGTAAGCTGTAACGGAAGTCTGAGCAAATATCCGACAGAGAAAGGTGCCTTCCAGGTATACTTCGATACTGACCCGAACCGTCGTGAAGAAATGGTGAAACTGATTAACGAAGGTATTCAGGAATTCATCGAAAAAGGTCCGGTTAGCGAAGACCTGAGCAAGGTGAAGGAATACATGCTGAAGACTTACAAGCAGAACCAGAAAGAAAACGGTTACTGGATGAATATCCTGAACACGTACTACTGGGAAAATCTGGATATGAATACCGGATACGAAGCCACAGTAAATGCTATCAGCGGTGACGACCTGAAAGCCTTTGCCAAGACCTTCTTCGGACAGAAGAACGAAGTGGAAGTCAGCATGAGTTCTCCGGTACAGAAATAATGAAACCGTGAAATTACTCCGATTATGTTATTGACCGAAATACGGAGGAATCAAAAACTTGCCGCAAAGCGGAACCCGATGTACGACAGGAACCGCTTTGCCAAGTTTCTGATTTATCTGTTTACTGCATTTTGGGCAGCGTACCTCATTCTGATTGGGGTTACGCTGCCCATTGCTTTTGAAGAAGGATTCCCCACAATGGAACCCTACGATATGCTCAATGCCTGTCTGCCAGGCTTCCTGTTCATTGATTTCCTGCTGCGCTTTCTTTTTCCTACTCCTGTGCAGCAAATCAAACCCTACCTGCTGCTGCCGATTAAAAAGCAACAGCTCATCAATGTCCTGCTCGTACAGGTGGGACTGAAAGCATTCAATCTCTTCTGGCTCTTTTTCTTCGTCCCCTTTGCCGCCATGACCGTGGTACGTTTCTATGGTGTAACCGGTGTGGTGTGTTATGCACTCGGAATCTGGCTTCTGATGGTAGCCAACGCCTATTGGAGTGTACTGGTGCGCACATTGCAGCGTCGCCACATAGTCTGGGTACTGCTTCCCGTGGGATGCTATGTCCTGCTGGCAGTGGGAGGATTTTTCTATTCATACGTCAGCGATTTCTCCATGGCGTTAGGTGAGGCTCTCATTCAGGGGCGAATATTGGCCTATCTGGGAATACTGGTCGTCATAGCCCTGCTGGCTTTTTTGAACAGCCGTGTACAGATGGCTTGCATTTACAGTGAACTGAACCGCCGGGAAAAAATGCCGCAGGTAAAACATGCCGGACGCTACCGTTTCCTGAACCACTTCGGACTGACAGGCGAATACATGAAACTGGAACTGAAGATGATATTCCGCAACAAGGCTCCCAAAAAGAACTTCCAGATGATGACCGTGATCATCGTATCGTTTGCACTGAGTCTGCTGGGGTTCAGCCATGCCGGTGAGGAAGAATTTTTCAGTCTTCATCTGTATGTGGTGTATTGCTTCACGGGATACGCCATCAGCATCTTGTCGCGCATCATGGCCTATGAAGGTAATTACCTCGACGGATTGCTTATGCACCGTGGTTCCCTGCTCTATCTGTTCCGGGGCAAATACTATGTGTATTGCCTGCTGCTGGTCATTCCACTAATGTGCATGCTGCCTGCCCTTATTTTGGGAAGTATCTCCGTCCTGCTGGTCTTCAGCCAGCTGGTCTACACGGCCGGCGTTACTTTTCCAGTGATTATGCTGTTGGCCCTTATGAACCGAAAGACCGCCCCGCTGGACGCTTCCCTCATGGGAAAAGGCCAGTGGAACTCTCCCTATCAGGCCTTGAGCGTAGCTTTTGCCTTTTTTGCGCCGATAGCCATCTGTCGCATATTGTTCATTTGGATGGAGCCTTCCACAGCCTATCTGGTTTGTACCCTGCTGGGTGTGCCGGGCATCGTGCTTCATCCCCTTTGGTGCAAGCTGCTCTACCGGAAAGTATTTCAGAAACGGCATTCGCTCATGGAAGACCTTCGCGAAACGAGGTGATTTTTTATCTGTAACCAATCAATGAATTTTTATGGAAATCAAGATACATAACCTGAAAAAGACCTATGGCAGCAAGACGGCTGTCGATATTCCCGACTACACCCTACAGGGGCCTGAAATCCTGGGGTTGATGGGCAATAACGGGGCTGGGAAAACCACTCTGTTCCGCCTGATGCTCGACCTGTTGAAAGCCGACAGCGGAAATGTATGCCTAGACGGAACCGACGTGTCACAAAGTGAAGACTGGAAGTCGCATGTGGGAGCCTATATGGACGAGAGTTTTCTGATAGCTTACCTTACCCCCGAAGAATATTTCCACTTCTGCGGACGCATATACGGATTCGATGCAGCCACCCTTCATGAACGGATTTATCGCTATGAACGTTTTCTGGGCGATGAAATCCTGAAAGAAAAGAAATACATCCGCAACCTTTCGGCCGGAAACAAGCAGAAGACGGGTATTGTTACCGCCCTGCTGCACAATCCGGAACTCGTCATTCTGGACGAACCGTTCAACTTCCTCGACCCTACTTCACAATCGTTGCTCAAGCATCTCCTCAAGCACTATTGTGAAGAACAAAAGGCCACTATTCTTGTGTCCAGTCACAACTTGAGCCACACCGTCGACCTCAGTACCCGTATCGTACTGCTAGAACAGGGGCATCTGCTCCGCGACCTTGACAATACCGACGGGGCCGCCGGAGTAGAGTTGGAAAACTATTTCGAGGTAAAAGAATAAAATAAAAGAATCTTCAACAGGTTCTAAAATACCCTAAGTACCTATCCATGTAACGAGGATATTATGTACATTTGTTCAAAACAAACAACTATGTACAGATACCGCTTCACTCGTTTTTCAGTGTGCATGCTGTTCGCGGTGTGCACACTTTTGTTATCCTCGTGTGGCACACGTGCTCCGCGCGTGGACTACCGTGAACTGGCGCGTGCAGCTGTGCGACTGGAAATGGACATCGATGCCGACGACAATCATCGTCTCTACGTGGAAGTGGCCGACTGGATTGGCGTGCCCTACCGCCACGGAGGAACTACTCACCGGGGAACGGACTGTTCAGGCTTCACGTCTGCTGTCTATAAAAAAGTGTACCACAAGAAACTGCAACGCAATTCCGACGCCCAGCGTACGGAAGACTGCCGAAAAATATCCAAGCGCCAGCTAAAGGAAGGCGACTTGGTGTTCTTTCATAACGGACGGCGTAAACGCGTCGCCAATCACGTAGGCATTTATCTGAAAGACGGAAAATTCGTGCATGCCAGCACCAGTTCCGGCGTCATTGTCAGCCGGCTGGAAGAGCCTTACTATCGCAAGTGCTGGATGCAGGGAGGACGAGTAAAAGGACTATAAACACGCGCACGGCATGAACTACTCTTTACATTTAACATCCCGGCTGACTCTGATGCTATGTACAGTCGGTATCCTGCCCGCCATGAGCCAGCAGCAGGAAAAGGAACTGCAACTCAACATGGATGCAGTGAAAATGATTCAATTCGATTTCAATTCCCTGCCCAAGCAGGAAAACCAACCGCTGGAAGCCCCGCTGAACAAAAAATGGATGGACTTCAAGGTGGACCTGAAAGTGCCCCGCAGCCTGATTGATACCACCAAAGTATGGAAACCGGAAAGTTATGTCCGCATGGAACCTTACACCATTTGGACCCGTTTCGGAGAAGACCCGGTGTATGATGTACTGATGGCCGGACGGCCCAAGCAATGGGAAATCTCCTGGACACTCAATCCCAATCGCATATATGCAGACGAAGAATACGGACGCAGTATCAAGCCTTCTACCGGACGAATGTATGAAAGTGTGGGAGGCTCTGCAGGTGTAGGCATCGGTATCGGCGGACTCGATTTCATGGGTTTTATCTATGACAACATGACCCGTCGCGGGCGCATGCTGGCACACAACCGCAAGCATGCCAATGCCTGGAAAACCTATGCTGACTATCAGCCCACGGCAGCTGACAGCATGAAAGTGCCCAACTTCTACCGTCAGCTCCGTAAACAGCAAGCAGCCGACAGCACGCAGACATTGCTCACCTTTCAGCCGGCTTTTTCGGAAGCCCCTCTCCTGCCCATTTACGCCGTGCCTGATTCCGTAAAGAAACAAGCGGAGCCCCAGCCCGATACTGTAAAAGTGGAGAAAAAGAAAAACCCGCAACCAGCGCAGGCGGAGGATGCGGGAAACTTGTATGAATACATTCGCCAGAAAGCAGCCGAGGACTCCATCCGGCGAAAAGAATTCTTCCGAAAAGATAAAGTCAGAAACAACCAGTATGACGTGCAGCGTGAAATCCAGCGCCTACGCGAACAGCAGAACTGACAAGCGTCTTATCTCACTTCTTGAATACGAAATACACAGCCAGTATCAGGCAGAAAAATGCAGCCAGATGGTTCCATTTCAGCTCCATCTTGAACGCAATCATGGAGAAAATGGTAAACACGGCCAGCGTAATCACCTCCTGAATCACTTTCAGCTGCATGATGTCAAACGGTCCCCCACTGTCTCTGAACCCCAGACGGTTGGCCGGAACCTGCAGACAGTATTCAAAAAAAGCAATGGCCCAGCTGAACGCAATCACCCCAATCAGCGGCAGTGAAGCAAACCAGCTGAACTCTTCACGCATCTTCAAATGGCCATACCAGGCAAACGTCATGAAGATGTTCGAGAAAATCAGTAAAACAATCGAATAAATACCTTGTGATAGCATATCTTTTTCCTTATTTAAAAATCGGCTGCAAAGATACGTTTTTTAAATGAAAAAGACATGCTATCCTTGCGTCTTTACTCATTCAGTACGAAGGAATTTCCACACCAGTGCACTGAAAGCCGCTCCCACGAAAGGTGCCACGATAAATAGCCAAAGTTGTTCGATGGCTTGCCCGCCTTCCATCAGAGCCGGTCCGATGCTTCGTGCCGGGTTCACGGACGTGCCCGTAATCGGTATACACACGATGTGAATCAGTATCAGCGTAAGTCCGATGGCCAGTCCGGCCAGATTGCCAGCCCCTTTCTTTTCGTCCGTGGCAGCCAGCGCCACCAGCACAAAGATAAAGGTAAACACGGCTTCGGCCAGGAACGCCTGCCCCATAGCATCAGATGCAAAGCTGTTGGAGCCTGTAGCCGTCGGTCCTCCATGTGCACCGGTCGATACCAGCAGCGTGAGAATCAGTGAACCGATAATGGCGCCCACAACCTGAAACAGCATGTACATCAACGCCCGTTTCGTTTTCATGCCTCCCGACAGCCATACACCCAGTGTAATGGCCGGATTGATGTGGCAGCCGGAAATGTTTCCTATGGTATATGCCATGGCGATGACAGAAAGACCGAATGCCATGGCCACTCCGATGGTTCCTACACCGGCACCCACTGTGTCGGCCACTCCTCCTGCAAATACGGCGCTACCGCAGCCTAGCAGTACAAGAACCATAGTTCCGATTAGTTCAGCTACATACTTTTTCATAGGCATTACATTTAAAGTTCACGATGCCCTAATTTAGTATTTTTGCTGGAGAAAAGCAAGATTGCTAATGATTTATTAACTTAAAAATCAGACAGAAAGGAGTGTGCTGGAAAACTCAAGTACGTTTCAGGGAAAACGTAAGGCCGTTTGAGTCCAAACGTACTTGCGTTTGAAGTAAAACTCTTTGACGTTTTGAGTCAAACGCACTTACGTTTTTTACGCCTTTGGTTCGTAGGTACAATACACCAGGTAACTTCCTTTCGCTGTAATGTGGAAACTGCAGTGTTCCACTTCATTAAGCGTACCTTGCCATAAAGAGTGAAAATCATAAATAGGATATTTTAATCCTTCGCTTCGAAGTTGTATTGCCCCAAAATTAAAGACAGATACCTGCTGTCTGGGGAATCCGGCAAATACCTTATCACCTGTGGCAGGAATGAAGAAACCATAGTCGGTCAGCATCACCACTTCCGCCCCCATCTGCTGATATTCCATAAGCAGACTGATATTTCCCAGTGTATGGTCCTCCCGTTTGCCCGTAGCCCCTACGAGGACAATTCGCTTTATCCCTTGCGATAGCAGAAACATCACCGCCTTAGTCTGGTCGTTGGTCTCCTGGTCCGGAATGCGATGAATCCGGTCGTGAAAACGAATCCGGTTCTCTTCCGAAAGTGAATCACCGTCGCCCACAATCCAGTCGGGCACACGTCCGCTGTCGGCCAGCGCATTCGCTGCCCCGTCGCAACACACCACACAAGGTGCCTGATCGAGCACAGCCAATGGGAACGGATGTGAAGGGAAGTCTCCGTTTCCTACTATCACCGCTTCAGGAACAAACGGCAAAGTCAGTCGCTCATTTTCATTCTTTATGTCATTCATAGTTTTTACTCTTTATTAGTTTGGTTATATGCCTGTTCCGTCATCAGATTCAGCCACTTTCTCCATCCGAAAAAGGCCACTACCGCATAAAGCCCGTACAGTGCCGAAGTGAAATACAGCCCCTTGTAGATGTACAGTCCGCAGCACACCCAGTCCACAATCATCCAGGCTCCCCACTGTTCCACATATTTGCGGGCCAGCATCCACATGGCTATGATGCTCAGTGCCGTAGTGAAACTGTCCGTCCAGGGCACACTGCTGTCTGTCCATGTAATCAATATCCAGGCAATAACCACCCAGCACAGAATAAACACGGCTGTCAAGGGGAAATATACCTTGCGCGGCATGCGTGTAATGGGTGTTTCTTCTTCAGCCTGCTGTATGTTCTTCTTTTTCCTTCCTCTGCTCCAGGCTATCCAGCCATACACCGAAGCCAGCAGGTAATACACGTTGATTCCAAAATCGGCATACAGTCCGGCCTGATAATACACCACCAGATAGACGGCAGGCATCACAATACAGGCAAGCCACAGGTAAATGCTGGCACGGTACTCCAGCCATAAATAGACTAACCCTACGAGGGTTCCAAACACTTCCAGGTAATTCATGGTGCAAAGATAGTATAAGCCGAGTGCAGCGGCAAATAGAAAGAATTGTTTTCTGATTTTGACTATGCGAAGACGCAACCTAGCCAACGATAGTAGAAAGCGAGTAAATGGTTGTTTAGAAGAGTTTTTTCTTGTGCAGAGTAATATTTTTGTATCTTTGAAATTGATTGAACATTTTTGTTCAGTGGATTGAACATTTTGTGGAATAAGATTGAACATTGGGAAAAAATAAAATATTCAATCTTATTTGATAGTTGTTCTACAAGTAATGTGACAGGTGTATCCGTAAAAAAGGAAATCAACCATGAATGAGCAGCCTAACAATGGAAATATAATTCTCTACCAGACAGAGGATGGCAAATCAAGAATAGAAGTAACGCTATGCAATGATACAGTGTGGCTTACTACCGACCAGATGGCAGAATTGTTTCAGAGAAACAAATCGACTATTTCAAGACATATAAAGAATGTATTCGAGGATGGAGAATTGAATCCGGATTCAGTTGTTGCATTTTTTGCAACAACTGCCGCTGACAATAAAAAATATCAGGTGGCATATTATAACCTTGACATGATAATCAGTGTAGGTTATCGTGTCAAGTCGCATCGTGGCGTACAGTTCAGAATTTGGGCTACACAAGTTCTGCGTGAATATCTTGTAAAAGGATTTGCCATGAACGATGATTTGCTGAAAAGTGCTGGCGGAGGAAACTATTTCGACGAGCTACTCAGTCGTATCCGTGACATCCGTTCTTCGGAAAAGGTTTTCTATCGCAAAATACTTGAAATATACGCCTTAAGCATTGATTATGACCCGCGCACTGAAGCTACCATGCAGTTCTTCAAGACTGTACAAAACAAAATGCATTTCTCTGTACATGGTCATACCGCTGCCGAAATTATATACGAGCGTGCTAACGCTGAAAAAGATTTTATGGGATTGACTTCATGGACGGGATCATTGCCCAAACGTACGGATGCAGAAATAGCGAAGAACTATCTTTCTTCTGATGAGTTGGATACGCTCAACAGAATCGTCAGTCTATACTTGGATTTTGCCGAACTTCAGGCTAAATCGCACAAGCCCATGTATATGAAGGACTGGATTCAAAAGCTGGACGATTTTCTAAAGCTTTCTGGAAAAGAGCTGTTAAGCCATGCTGGAAAAATTTCTGCTGAGTTGGCAAAGCAGAAAGCAGATACGGAATACGATAAGTTCAAGGAAAGAACTACTTATAGTCTTTCGCCTGTAGAGATTCATTTCTTAGAGAATTTTGAAAAGGAACAGAAAAAGCTGAAAAACAGATAGGTTATCATTTCCTAAAGGCTATTTTTATAGCGAATATTATGCAATACCTGAAAACACTTTCCACAATTCGGGTATAAACATCTGTAAATGGTATACATTCTCCCCATATTAATCGGTTAACTTTGCCATTGAAAAAGAAGACAAACCAATAACTCATACCATTATGAAAATACAAATGGTCCTTGCGCTTGCCGCATGGGTAATAAACAGTACAACTATTATGGCACAGGAAACGATTAAACAGACAGCTGGACGCGATCAGCTGGGAGATTTTGCTCCTAAATTCGCGGAACTTAATGATGATGTACTTTTCGGTGAGGTGTGGAGCCGTACCGACAAACTCGGTCTGCGCGACCGGAGTCTGGTCACCATCACTTCACTTATCAGTCAGGGTATTACCGACAGTTCACTGACTTATCACTTGCAGACTGCCAAGCAGAACGGCATCACCCGTACGGAAATCTCGGAAATCATTACGCACATTGCCTTTTATGCCGGATGGCCGAAAGCATGGGCCGCTTTCCGTCAGGCCAAGGAAGTTTGGGCGGAAGATATAACCGGAGAAGAGGCAAAGGCAGCTTTCCAGCGCGAAATGATTTTCCCAATTGGAGAACCGAATACAGCATTTGCACAATACTTTATCGGTCAGAGTTACCTGGCTCCGGTTTCGAAGGAACAGGTGCCGGTATTCAATGTGACCTTTGAACCAGGATGCCGCAATAACTGGCATATTCACCGGGCGACTAAAGGCGGCGGACAGATGCTTATCGGAGTGGCTGGCCGTGGCTGGTATCAGGAAGAAGGCAAACCTGCCGTACAGATTCTGCCGGGCACGGTGATTCATATTCCTGCCGGTGTGAAGCACTGGCACGGGGCAGCAGCCGACAGCTGGTTTGCACACCTGGCATTCGAAGTGGAAGGAGAAAACACTTCGAACGAATGGCTGGAACCTGTTTCAGACGAAGAATATAGTAAACTGCAATAATCTATCCAGCGTCATCGGCCTTTCGGCTTTGCCGGGGCCGATGACCTTTCTCTCTTCCCTTTTCTGTCACCTACATTTTTATTTATGAAGAGAATCTTGTTATTCCCGCTTCTGCTTTTTGCCGGCATGACCCTGTTTGCCTGCAATCCTTCGGACGATGCCCCGTCTGCACCTGAAACGAACACCCCCGAACAGTCGGGGAATGCCGGAGACAGTGAAACCAATGAACATCCTGAAAACGATGAAAATGAAGATACTCCTATGGAAAATAATACACTTAAACTGACCGTGAACGGTCGCTCTTTTACAGCTACATTAGTAAAGAATTCATCTACAGAGACGCTGATGAAACAATTGGCGCAAGGAAGTGTAGACATTCGCATGAATGATTACGGAGATATGGAAAAGGTGGGCTCTTTAGGCTTTTCCTTGCCAAGAAATGACCGGCAGACAACCACATCTCCCGGCGACCTGATTCTGTATCAGGGCAATTCGTTTGTTATTTATTACGATACGAATTCATGGAACTTTACCCGCTTGGGAAAGGTGGATGGCGTGTCCAGCCGCAATGAGATGCTGGATTTGCTGGGTGGCAAAGGAGAAGTTACCGTAACCCTCTCGTTAGCAGAATAAAAAACTTGATAAAAAGAATTAGAATAAGGTTTTGCTCAGGGGCAATTATATTGGCTCTGAGCAATTTGTTTTTTATAGGATTTTTTACTTTTGCATCCTTTTACGTGCATACATTTAATTAACGACTTGAATGAAAAAACGAACGATACCTGTTTTACTGCTCGGCCTGGCCTGCCATGCAGGAATGGCCCAGAAACCACAACGAGATACACTTTCATTGACAAACAAGATTCACCAGATAGATGAGGTGGTAGTGACCGGCGCACGCCATGAGACGGATGTACGACATCTTTCACAAACTGTGTCGGTAGTGGGACGCGCCCAGATAGAAAGTGCCTTGCAACCGTCTTTGCTGCCCGTGCTTACTGAACAGGTGCCCGGACTCTTTGTCACTTCGCGAGGCATCATGGGCTACGGCGTATCTACCGGAGCGGCGGGTGGCATTTCTCTGCGCGGACTGAGTGGAGGTACGGCCCGGTTGATGGTCATGATTGACGGTCATCCGCAATATGCAGGGATTTTCGGTCATCCGATAGCCGATGCCTACCAGTCGTTTCTGGCCGAGCGCGTAGAGGTATTGAGAGGACCAGCCTCGGTACTTTACGGTTCGAATGCCATGGGAGGCGTGATCAATATTGTGACACGGAAGATGCAGGAAGACGGAGTAGATACACACCTTCATGCGGGTTATGGTTCGTATAACACACTGGAAACGGAACTGACCAACCGTGTCCGCAAGGGACGATTCTCGAGCGTGGTATCGGGCTCCTACAATCGTACCGACGGGCATCGGACCGATATGGGATTTGAACAGTACGGTGGATATGCCAAGCTGGGATATGAAGTGGTTGAACACTGGAACCTGCATGGAGATGTAGACGTGACACATTTCAATGCCTCCTATCCCGGTCCGATAACTGCTCCGTTACTCGACGGCGACCAGCGCATTACGCGTGGAGTCACTTCTTTTGCTATGGAGAACCGCTACAAAAAGACTTCCGGCGCATGGAGTTTTTTCTATAACTGGGGGAACCACTGGATTAACGACGGATACACTCCTTCTGCCGGAGAGGGTCCGCAAGATGCCCGCTTCAACTCCCGCGACCACATGATGGGTGTTTCGCTCTATCAAAGTACCCGATTCTTCGAGGGAAACCGCATTACCTTTGGTTTCGACTGGTTCCGCTACGGAGGACATGCGTGGAATGAGTATGTGAGTGGAGAAAATGCGGGTACGTCTGCCGACTTGGTGGATAAGCAGGAAGATGAACTGGCTGGATACGTGGACTTGCGTCAGGACATCCGTTCGTGGCTGACGTTCAATGCCGGACTCCGGGTAGACCATCATTCGCGTGTGGGAACGGAATGGGTGCCGCAGGTCGGTCTGGCTTTTCATCTGCCACAAGCTATGGAACTGAAGGCATCGGCTTCAAAAGGCTTCCGCTACCCTATCCTTCGGGAAATGTACATGTTCCCGCCACAAAACCCTGACCTGCAACCGGAATCTATGTGGAACTATGAGCTGGCCTTCTCACAGCGATTGATGCACGGCAGACTACAGTATGGTGTCAATCTGTTCTTCATTGACGGAAAGAACCTTATCCAGACGTTGCCGAATCCTCACGGAAGCGGTATGCTGAACCAGAACTCCGGAGAGATAGAAAATGCGGGTGTAGAAGTACAGGCTGCCTACCGTATCGACTGCCACTGGTCGGTAGACGGAAATTACAGCTATCTTCACATGAAGAATCCGGTCATCGCCGCTCCGGAACATAAACTTTATGTCGGAACCAGTTTCTCGCAAGGGCGGTGGAACGTATCTACGGGTCTGCAATACATTGCCGGACTTTATACGCAGACGGACCCCGTGGTGACCGAAGATTTCGTGCTTTGGAACCTGCGTGCCACCTTCCGTGTGAACCGCTGGCTGGACATCTGGGCACGTGGTGAAAACCTGTTGGCACAGAAATATGAAATCAATGCCGGGTATCCCATGCCGCGTGCCACTGTGATGGCTGGAATCAATCTCAATTTTTAGGATAAGTTTGTGAAATTCATAAGTTCTGCCTATTTTTGCTCTCATTATGAAAAAGACAATCACTTCTCTCCTACTGGTGTGGGCGATAGGCTCATGCGGTACATCTTTCCTTCAGGCACAGACCGCCGTAGAAAAAGGTCTGAAGAGTATCAACCGCCCTTCTGCCGAGGCCATTGTAGGCTTTCTGGCCGATGACGCGCTGCAAGGACGTGAAGCCGGCATGATTGGTTCGCGTGTGGCAGCCCGCTATCTGGTTTCCTGTCTTCAGGAAGCTGGCATCGCTCCTCTGTATGATGGTTCGTATTACCAGCCATTCGAAGCCTGTGCCAAGGAACGGCAGCAGAAAGGCCGCTGGCAGGTACATCCCGATTCCATTGCCCAGTTGAAACAGGGTACGCACCGTTCGCTCCGCATGGCCAATGTGTTGGGCATGATTCCAGGAGAACGGACCAATGAGTACGTGGTGGTAGGCGCGCATTTCGACCACTTGGGAATTGATGAAACACTGGCAGGTGACAAAATCTACAACGGAGCCGATGACAATGCGTCGGGTGTATCGGCCGTGATGCAGATTGCCCGTGCTTTTCAGGCCAGTGGCAAAAAGCCCCTGCGCAACGTCATCATCGCATTTTGGGATGGAGAAGAGAAAGGACTCTTAGGCTCTAAGTATTTCATGCAGCACTGCGATTTTATAAAGGATATCAAAGGTTATTTGAATTTCGATATGATTGGCCGGAACAATCGGCCGGAACAACCTGAGCACGTGGTGTATTTCTATACGGAAGCACATCCGGCACTGGGCCAGTGGCTCAAGGATGACATTGCCCGTTACGGGTTGAAACTGCAACCGGATTACCGCCCGTGGGACCGTCCGGTGGGAGGAAGTGACAATGCTTCGTTTGCCGTACACGACATTCCCATCATTTGGTATCATACTGACGGACATCCGGATTACCACCAGCCTTCTGACCATGCCGACAAGCTGAACTGGGAGAAGGTGGTGGAAATTACCAAGGCTTCTTTCCTCAACGCTTGGAACCTGGCTAACGAGAAATCGTATTAGGCCGTCAACAGATACCGAACAGTTTCATGTCCGCTTCGGGGGTAGTAATGCCTCCGATGCCGAACTGTTCTACCAGTACTTTGGCTACGTTTGGTGAGAGGAAAGCCGGTAAGGTAGGTCCCAGGTGAATATGTTTCACGCCCAGGCTCAACAGGGCCAGCAGGACGATGACCGCCTTCTGTTCGTACCAGGCAATGTTGTACACAATGGGGAGTTCGTTGATGTCGTTCAACTGGAAGACTTCCTTCAGCTTCAGGGCAATGACGGCCAGTGAGTAGCTGTCGTTACATTGTCCGGCATCAAGCACACGGGGAATTCCTTGAATATCGCCTAACGGAAGCTTGTTGTAACGGTACTTCGCGCAACCGGCCGTAAGGATGACCGTATCTTTCGGAAGTGCCTGAGCAAAGTCGGCATAGTAATCGCGGCTCTTCATGCGTCCGTCGCATCCAGCCATGACCACAAATTTGCGAATGGCACCGCTCTTCACGGCTTCTACTACCTTATCAGCTAGTTGCATCACCTGATTATGGGCAAATCCGCCGATAATCTCTCCCTGCTCCAGCTCTACAGGCGGCTGGCATTGTTTGGCCAGTGCGATGACCTCTGAAAAATCCTTGTGTCCCTCGGCATCCGTGGCAATATGCTTGCAGCCGGGATACCCCGTTGAATTAGCCGTAAACATCCGTTCCTTATAAGTCGCATTTTCCAGTGGCGGCACGATACAGTTGGTGGTGAACACAATCGGGCCGTTGAATGCCGTAAACTCTTCGCGCTGCTTCCACCAGGCATTTCCATAATTTCCTACAAAATGCTTGTATTTCTTGAAGGCCGGATAATAGTGCCCCGGGAGCATTTCGCTATGCGTGTATACGTCTACTCCCGTACCTTCAGTCTGGCGCAAAAGCTCCTCCAGGTCGTGCAAGTCGTGTCCGCTGATCAGGATACCTGGATTCTTCCCTACTCCGATGTTTACCTTCGTCAGTTCCGGATGCCCGTAGCGGGTGGTGTTGGCACGGTCCAGCAAAGCCATTACCTGTACTCCGTACTGTCCAGCCTCAAGTACCAAAGCCACGAGTTCGTCTGCTCCCATTGTCTGTGTGGTAATACGCGCCAAAGCCGATTGCATAAAGGCATGAATGGCCTCGTCAGCAAATCCCAGACGCATGGCATGTTCGTGGTAAGCTGCCATTCCCTTCAGTCCGTACATCAGCAGTTCTTTCAACGAGCGAAGGTCCTCGTTCGGTTCTCTCAACACTCCTACGGAAGCTGACTTGGACAGGTATTCTTCCTCTTTACCGTTCCATGTCAGTTCATCCGCTTCCGGTAAGACGATACCTGCTTCCACGGCACGTGCCTTCAGACGATCGCGCAGTTCCAGTCCCTTTCTCACACGAGCCAGGATACTTTCATCGTCAAAATTGGCATTGGTAATTGTAGAGAAAAGTGCGTCGGTGACAAACCCATTCGTACCGGCTTCCACTTCGTGTCCCTTCGTGCGCAAGGCATCGGCAGCCACCGACACGCCGCGTACCACAAAGAGCAACAAATCCATGTAGCGTGCGGTGGTATCTTTCTTTCCGCATACTCCTCGCAACACACATCCAGTGCCTTTAGCCGCTTCCTGACACTGGTAACAAAACATATTTCCTTCCATATTCTTTCTTGGGTTATTATTGATTTTTCATTAAGTTTGCGCAAAGATGAGGAATCCTGCACGGGATTTCTGTCACCTATGTGACACACAACCCAAAGAAAAGTTAAAAGAAATATGCATACCGAAATTTTGAACCGAATGGGCTTGTTTGAAGGCTGTGACCCGGAGGCACTTTATCAATTGCTCCGTGAAGCCCCGAACAGCCTACGCACATATAAGGAAGGAGAATTCATTGCCCGTCAGGGCGACGTGTGCCGTTCCTTATTTATTCTGATAAAGGGACATGTGAGGACACAAATGGAGAATGCCGAGGGCAAGCAGCTCACCATAGACTGGATTAAGGCACCTGACATTCTGGCACCGGCTTTTATCTATGCCTCGGAGAATCGTTTTCCGGTGAATGTGGAAGCTACAGAACTTTGTGAGGTACTTGTAATGGACCGGACACGTTTTGAGGAGTTTATGCATGCCCAGCCGGCTGTAATGCGGAATTTCATAGCCACGATATCCGACCGGAGTTTGTTCCTGAGCCGAAAACTCAACGAGTTTGCCTTGCAAAGCTTGAAATCACGCCTGCTGAACTACCTGAAAATGCACGGTGGCATCCACAACCAGCAGGAAGTAGCCTTTATCTTAGGAGTGGCACGTCCGTCACTGGCCCGTGCCTTGTCAGAACTGATTGCCGAAGGAAAAGTCACCATGTCCGGCAAACAGGTGATTCTTCATTCTGCCGACTGACATTTATTTGAGTGAGCCGTTTTCTTCTATTTCTATCGGAAGCATATCGTACTGGATGTTGTTCATGCTTCCCCACAAGCTATAGCGAGCCTCCGGATTCATGGCTTCCAGGCGTGCCAGCACCTCTTTCATATCCGAACGGTGAGAATCTTTCTCGTACGGGCAGTTCTTCACCTGCTTGCGGAAACCACGGAGAGCGGCCATCTCTTTCAGGTCGGCCTCGTGTACCAGACACATGGGGCGGATAATGGTCATGTCGAACTTACGCATCACCAGGCGCGGCGGCATGGTGCTGAATGCTCCCTGAAAGGTCATGTTCATCAGCAGGGTTTCCAGTATGTCGTCCATGTGATGTCCCAAAGCGATTTTGTTGCATCCCTGCTCTTTGGCCACGGTGAAAAGGGCCTTGCGGCGATTCCATGAGCAGAGAAAGCACGGCGACTTTCGCGTATCGGTCGACGGATCGAACTCCGTTTCATAACACACGTAGGGCACTCCCAAACTTTCGGCATATTCGCGCAAGTAAGTCTGGTCGGATTCATAAGCAATGTTCTTCATCACCACGTGCGCCGCCACCACCGAAAACTTCGGCTTGTAGATGCGCGAACGTCGGGCCAGCAACTCCAGCAAGGCCAGCGAATCCTTTCCTCCCGAAAGCCCCACCAGAATGCGGTCGCCCTCTTCTATCAGCTTGTAATTCATCACTCCTTTCATAAACCGCTGGTTGATGCGGCGCATCAGGCGGTCTTCTTCCGTCATTTTTCCCATATCGTATGTTGTTAAAACGGCGACGAATTTACGAAAAAACGCCCGAACCACAGGTTCTCGTTACAGATTTTTATCAAGTCAGCCGGAGCGTACGCTTTGACAATAGCGCATTATTTACTACATTCGCAAAAATAAACACACAAAAGTTCTGCCTGAATGAAAAATAGCAGAACAGAAAATGGCATAATTCCAAGAATATTCCTACATTTGAGAAACTTTTAGACACAGAAACGATGAAAAAAAGATATTTGCTTCCCCTGCTGGCTCTTTGTTGCGCAGGAGGAACTTCTGCCCAAAGCTTAAGCCAGGCACAGAAATGGTTCAACAATAAAGAATTCGATAAGGCCAAACCCGTGTTCAAGCGTCTGGTGAAACAGTCTCCTTCGAATGCCAATTACAATTTCTGGTACGGCGCCTGCTGTTACGAGACAGGCGAACTGCAGGAATCACTTCCTTATCTGGAAAAGAGTGCCGAACGCAAGGTAATCAACGGTTATCTTTATCTGAGCAAGGCGTATGCCGACCTCTACCGTTTTGACGAAGCCATTGAGAATCTGGATGAACATATCTATTGGCTGGAAAGAAAAAATCGTGACGCTTCTGAAGTGGAAGGCTTGATGAATCGCTACCGCATGGGAGCTCGTATGATAAGAGGCGTAGAGAATGTGGCCGTAATTGATAGTTTTGTAGTCGATAAAGCGAATTTTCTTGAAGCTTATAAAATCCACGAAGAATCTGGAAAAATCGGTTTGACAGGAGAAAGCGACTGCACGGAATTTACGAACGGGATGAAGGACAAGAAGATACTTTCCCACCGTTTGCCGGGAACCAACCAGAAGGTGCTGTACTCCAGCGCTACATTAGGCGGAGACTGGAGTGTGCCGGAGAAAGTCAAAGGACTGGAAGAGGTGGGTACCGACCTGAACTATCCGTTCATGAACTCCGATGGCATTACCTTGTATTTTGCAGCCAAGGGCGAAGCCAGTTTAGGCGGATACGATATTTTCATTACCCGCTATGACGCAGAGGATGGAAGCTACCTGAAGCCCGACAACATGGGATTACCGTTCAACTCTCCTTTCAATGATTACATGTATGCCATCGACGACTTCAACGACTTGGGCTGGTTTGCTTCCGACCGCTATCAGCCGGAAGGAAAAGTCTGTGTGTATGTGTTTGCCCCCAACAATTCCAAGCGGGTGTACGACTATGACACCACCGATCCTGCGCTGCTGACCAACGTTGCCATGCTGAATGGTATCCGTCACACCTGGAACGATGCCGACAAGGTACGCATCGCCAAACAGCAACTGGCACAAGTGATGTACGGAGGCAATGAAACCCAGAAGAAAGGTGACTTCCGTTTCGTGGTGGACGATAATGCTATTTATTACACACTTAGTGATTTCCGATCGGCTGATGCACGAAAGAAATATCAGTTGCTCCAGCAGAAGGAAAAGGATTTGGATACGATGATTGATGCACTTGACAGAGTACGGGCCAAGTACGCTTCTGGTAATCAGAGTACAAAAGGTCAGCTGACTCCCGGTATACTAGATCAGGAAAAACGGGTAAAGGAATTGCGCGAGGAGATAGCTCGTCTGACCCTCGACATCCGGAACACGGAAATCCGCAAACTCAAAAATCCTTAATATTCACATAACCATGGAAACACTGATTATCATTGCACTCATCGTAGGCGGATTGATACTTTTTGCCATAGAGGTCTTCCTGATTCCCGGCATCAGCATAGCGGGAATCGGGTCGGCGGTATGCATCCTGTATGCCATCTATTCCGCCTTTACATCACTCGGTTCGGAGGCAGGATTCATTACCTTAGGAGTTTCCCTGTTGGGCATCATCGGCGTCACGTGGTGGTTCATGCGCTCAAAGACCGTAGACCGCCTGTCGCTGAAGAAAACGCTCGACTACCGTCCCTCACCTTTTGAAGGAATGGACCTGAAACCCGGTGACAAAGGCATGAGCGTCACCCGCCTGACCCTGATAGGTAATGCCGACTTCAACGGACACATCATCGAGGTGCAATCGGCCGACGGATTCATCGACGAAAAAACACCGGTAGAAATTGTCCGTATCAACGAAACTACTGTTTACGTGAAGCAGGCCTAATCTCCTCTCCCTTTTTGTATTCACTTTTAAATCTAAGTTATATGATTAATCCCGCTTATCTTCCGTTTATACTGGCCGGAGGTGCCATTATCTTCCTGGTCATATTCTTTCACTATGTACCTTTCTTTCTTTGGCTTTCGGCCAAGGTGTCAGGAGTAAAGATTTCGCTTATCCAGCTGTTCCTGATGCGTATCCGTAACGTACCGCCTTACGTCATTGTGCCTGCCATGATTGAAGCCCACAAGGCCGGACTGAGCACCATTACGCGCGACGAGCTGGAAGCTCACTACATGGCCGGCGGACACGTGGAAAAGGTAGTACATGCGCTGGTATCGGCATCAAAAGCCAATATCGACCTGTCTTTCCAGATGGCCACCGGAATCGACCTAGCCGGACGTGACGTGTTCGAAGCCGTACAGATGTCAGTCAACCCGAAAGTCATTGACACACCTCCTGTAACCGCTGTAGCCAAAGACGGTATCCAGTTGATAGCCAAAGCTCGTGTAACCGTACGCGCCAACATCCGCCAATTGGTAGGTGGTGCCGGTGAAGACACCGTACTGGCTCGTGTAGGCGAAGGTATCGTCTCCTCCATCGGTTCTTCCGAAAACCACAAATCGGTACTCGAAAACCCCGACTCCATCTCCAAACTTGTGTTGCGTAAGGGACTGGATGCCGGTACTGCCTTCGAAATCCTTTCCATTGATATTGCCGACATCGATATAGGTCGTAACATCGGAGCTTCCTTACAGATAGACCAGGCCAACGCCGACAAGAACATCGCTCAGGCAAAGGCTGAGGAACGTCGTGCTATGGCTGTTGCCCTGGAGCAGGAAATGAAAGCCAAAGCCGAAGAAGCCCGTGCTAACGTAATTCAAGCCGAAGCAGAAGTGCCTAAAGCCATGGCAGAAGCCTTCCGCAGCGGCAACCTCGGTATCATGGACTACTACCGGATGAAGAACATTCAGGCCGACACCGACATGCGAAGCAGCATTGCCCGCCCTGATTCACACCCGGCCGGACATGAACCCATCGGCAAATAAAAAGACAGAAACAAAACACTTAACTTGCTAACTAAAAACAAATGCGTATGAAAAAGTATTTTCCTCCTTCAGAACTGATCATCAATGAAGATGGTTCGGTGTTCCACCTCCACGTGAAACCGGAACACCTGGCAGATAAAGTCATCCTGGTAGGCGACCCCGGACGTGTAGCTCTCGTAGCCTCACATTTCGACACCAAAGAATGCGAAGTGGAAAGCCGTGAGTTCCGTACCGTGACCGGTACTTATCAGGGCAAACGCATCACGGTAACCTCTACCGGTATCGGATGCGACAACGTAGACATCGTAATGAATGAACTCGACGCACTGGCCAACATCAATTTCCAGACCCGTGAAGAAAACGATACCTTCCGTCAGTTGGAAATTGTGCGTATCGGTACCTGCGGCGGTTTGCAACCTTATACGCCTGTAGGCACCTACATCTGTTCCGCTATCTCCGTAGGATTCGACGGCCTCCTGAACTTCTACGAAGGACGTAACGCGGTGTGCGACCTGCCCATGGAACGTGCTCTGCTTAACCATTTAGGTTGGACGGGCAATCTCTGTGCACCGGCTCCCTATGTGATTCATGCCAACGAAGAACTGGTAGACCGTATCGCCGGTACAGACATGGTACGTGGTGTGACAGTAGCCTGTGGCGGTTTCTTCGGTCCGCAAGGACGCCAGCTCCGTATTCCACTGGCCGACCCGCACCAGAACGAGAAAATCGAGAGCTTCGAGTATCAGGGACACCGCATCACCAACTTCGAGATGGAAAGCTCTGCACTGGCCGGACTGGCACGTCTGCAAGGCCATAAAGCTACCACCGTGTGCATGGTCATTGCGAACCGAGTAGCCAAGGAAGCCAACACCGGATACAAGAACAAAATTGACGACCTGATTAAAGTCGTACTTGAAAGAATCTAACAAACTTATTATGAATCAGTAGGTTCTCTTCTTCGGGAGAGAACCTGTTTTTATGTATGAAAACTCACTCATATGGAAGCAAGTTTTAAATCCACTCTCACCGACAAGCGTCAGCGATACGCTCAGTTCCTCGAACAGTTCGCCCCTCTGATTGAAGGCGAGAAAAACGAAATCAGCGTACTGGCCAACACCAGTGCCGCCCTGAAAGAAGCCTTCGGATTCTTTTGGGTAGGCTTCTACCTCGTACACGAAGGCGAGCTCCATCTTGGTCCGTTTCAGGGTAACGTGGCCTGCTACCGCATCAAGAAAGGACGCGGTGTATGCGGCACCGCTTGGGCTGAAGCCCGTACCCAACTCGTGCCCGACGTAGATAAGTTCCCTGGCCACATTGCCTGCAGTTCCCTCTCCCGTTCCGAAATCGTCGTGCCGATGATAGCCGCAGGAGAAGTGCGGGGCGTGCTCGACATCGACAGCGACCAGCTGGCTACATTCGATGAAACCGACCGTGAATACCTCGAAAAAGTAGTCGACCTGCTGGTGAAAACCCTTTACCAACCTGCATAAATCTGCCGACTCCACTTCCGGATGTAACCCGAAAACCGTATCTTTGCAAGGATTTTAAAAAGACATACACACGTGAACATATTACAAACTGAAGATACCATCTGTGCCATTGCCACCGCTCAGGGTGGAGCCATCGGCACTATCCGCGTGTCGGGCCCGGAAGCCATCACCCTCACCGACCGCATCTTTAAGCCCGTTTCCGGCAAACCATTAGCTGAACGCGCACCTTATACCCTCACCTTCGGCCATATCCTCACTCCCGAAGGAGAAATCATCGACGAAGTGCTGGTCAGCCTTTTCCGTGCCCCCCACTCTTACACCGGACAGGATTCCACAGAAATCTCCTGCCACGGCTCGAGCTACATCCTCCAGCAAGTGATGCAGCTCCTTATCCGCCAAGGATGCCGTGCCGCCGGACCGGGTGAATATACCCAGCGTGCCTTCTTGAATGGCAAGATGGACCTGAGCCAGGCCGAAGCCGTGGCCGACCTCATCGCATCCACCTCTGCCGCTACCCACCGCATGGCCATGAACCAGATGCGCGGCGGATTCAGCCGTGAACTGGCTGTCCTGCGCGACAAGCTGCTCCACCTCACCTCCCTCATGGAACTGGAACTCGACTTCAGCGACCACGAGGAACTGGAGTTTGCCGACCGTTCGGAACTGGAAGACATCGCCCGTCAGATTGAGCAAGTCATCCATCATTTGGTAGATACGTTCAGCGTGGGCAATGCCCTGAAAAACGGAGTGCCCGTGGCTATCGTCGGCGAAACAAATGCCGGTAAGTCCACCCTGCTGAATGCCCTCCTGAACGAAGAACGTGCCATCGTGAGTGACATCCACGGTACCACTCGCGATGTTATTGAAGATACCATGAACTTGGGAGGTATCACCTTCCGCTTTATCGATACCGCCGGTATCCGCGAAACGACTGACACCATCGAAAGTTTAGGCATCGAACGGAGTTTCCAGAAGCTGGATCAGGCCGACATCGTGCTTTGGGTTATTGATGCCACTTGTGCCGAAGAGCAATACCGTCAGTTGGCCGACAAGATTTTGCCTCGCTGCAAGAACAAGCACTTGGTGATTGTCTTCAACAAGGCAGATTTGCTTTCATCGGCTGATTCTTCAGCAGATAAACAACTCGCTCGCCTGAAAGCGGCTCTCCCCGACTTGCCGGAGGATGCTTGTGTGCTTTCCCTTTCGGCCAAGCAGAAAGAGGGACTTTCTCAGCTTCAGAAGCAGTTGGTGGACTTTGCCGCCCTGCCTGACCTCTCACAGAACGATGTGGTGGTGAGCAACATCCGCCACTACGAAGCACTAAGCCGTGCGCTGGAAGCTATCCACCGCGTACAAGACGGACTAGCCATGCAGCTCTCCGGTGACCTGGTTTCACAAGACCTTCGCGAATGTCTTTATCACTTGGGAGAAATCGTGGGCGGAACAATTGAGACGGATGAGGTGCTGGGGAATATTTTTAAGCACTTTTGCATCGGTAAATAAAGTACTCTAAACAACTCAAAACATCTTCAAATAACTTATAATAAGTCCCTCATTTTGAGGGACTTTTATTTTTTAACACTTCCGAGTAGCTTTTTGTCGTTTCAAATTATTGCGACTATTTTTGTACCGTATTTGAACCGCGATGGAATTTAAAAGCGGTGCGATTACGACTAAATGACATTGAAGTCACTTCCTTGGGACACCCTGGGAAAATGTCCAAATGACATTGAGAGCACAAGCTGGGACACCCTGGGACGTGGTGGGACACCTTGGGACACTTTTGGGTGACTTCGTTGGCGAAATTATCACAAATATCAGAAACGGCAATGGAGATACAGAAACGATGTAAGTACTGCGGAAAGCTCTTTATTGCACATACATTGGCTACTCAGTATTGCTCACGTCAGTGTAATGGCAAAGACTACAAAAGAAAGATGCGAGAGAAGGAAATTTCAGACTATCTTGAATCAAATCCTCAGGATGTGCCTGCTGAGGTTTCCTCCCAGAAATCTGTTCTCGAACAAAAGAGATTCCTTACTCCGAGAGAGGCTGCCGCTTATCTGGGCATCGGAAAATCTTCGGTCTACAGAGAACTTGCCAGTGGGCTTATAAAAGCCGTTCAGATGAAAGGAAAGACTCTTATCAGACGGAAAGATATTGACGGTTTGTTCGATCGGGCAAAAGAATATCAGACACGAACAGGCAAGATTCATAAGAAACGGGAATATTACACAGTCAGCCAGATTGTAAATAAATTCCATACTACCCGTCGTGCTGTATGGAATCGTTGTGAGAAGTATGGCATTAAAAAAGTGTATCAAGGGCGAAACACCTTCTATGACAAAGCTCTTGTGGATATACACTTTGCGGAACTGATTGCTGAAGTGGATATGAATGACTATTACACAATAGATCAAATCATGGAAAAGTTCAGTATGAGCCATGCTGCTGTGCTTTCTTTCGTTCAAAGAAATGATATTCCTCGTATCACACAAGGACGTAAGGTTTACTACTCACGTGCGCATATTGATACCTTCAAAGGTGAAAGAGAGAATGTTGATCCGCTTTATTACACCTATAAGGATATACACGAAAAATACAAATTAAGTAAGGACCAAATCAATTATTATGTCCACAACTATAATATCCCAAACCATAAGCAAGGCCGATTGACAATCGTTGAACGAAATAGCTTTGACAGGATTATACGATTGGAATGCGCGTTCATCAACAAGTACTGTACTTTCAGGAATTTGTATTGATTTTAGACTAACGCATTCTTCAAATGAACGGATTCCGATTTTTTCTAATTTAGAAGGAAGATTAACATTTCGTAACATTACACATTTATAAAATGTCCGATAAGGTATTTCCTTAAGGTTATTTGGAAGATATACCTTTTCTATATTGAGCATAGAAAACAGTTCTGGCTCCAAAACTAAATCATTTTTACCACCATCATCAAAACAAATAGATCTCAAACCTTCACATCCATTAAAAGCTCCTTTCTCAATACTTTTGAGATTCGATCTAAAGATCATGCTTTTAATATTCTTGCATCCTGCAAATGCCATCGTTTCAACAAATTCCAGACTACAAGGTAATGAAATAGAGGCTATGCCAGAATTAGCAAAAGCATTTGCACAAATCCTAACAATACCTTCAGGTATTGTAACATCAGTTGATGTTTTTCCTGCACTATAAGACACAACGGCTTTATTAATCGTATCAATTAAGAGACCATTCTCAAAACAAAAACTGGAACTTTCATTTACTATAGAATCAAGATTTAATCCCCCAAAAGGATTTCCAGATAACTTAGTACATGTAGATGGTATTATAACTCTATTAAGAGATGTACAACCATAAAAAGAGCAACGTCCAATATATTCGATAGTAGGCGAATATATTAACTTCTGAAGACTAGAGCAACCAAAGAAGAAAAAATCCGAGATTCTTACATATGTATATGGCATTTGACAGCTTTCTAAATTTTTACATCCAGAAAAAACCCCTTTTCCTAGAGTATTTATAGAAGGAGGAAATTTTACAGCTTTTATTGAAAGACAATCTTTGAATGCATAATCATCCACAACTTCTAATAGTAATGACAGCTCAGGATCTGATAGTTTCATCTTTGAACATCCTGAGAATGCATACCGTCCAATTGACACTATTTGTTTCGATAAGTTAATTTCTTCTAATTGCCTACAGTTACAAAATGCATAACTTTCTATAGATGACAGCTGATCTGGAATCCTCAATTCTTTTAAATTAATGCAGTCACAAAATGCTCTACTTCCTACACATTTTAGCTTATCAGGAAGTAAGCAAGACTCTTTTACCTCTGGAACCTTGATTAATTTTTCTTCATTTTTGCTGTATATACAGCCATCTACTGAGGTGTAATTGGGGTTATCTGGGTCAACATAAAATGCGTTTATCCCTCGACAATCTGCAAATGCCAAATCAGATATATAATTCACAGATATGGGCAAAACAATATTCATAAGTCCGTCACAATGCCAAAAAGCATATTCATGAATATCAGTAACGCTATTAGGAATATGTACAGAAATAAGATTCGTGCAAAACGCAAATGTATTTTTATTTATATATTTAATAGCGTTTGGTAACACGACAGATGTTAGACCTTTACATCCATAAAATGCATCTTCTCCGATAGTTGCGATTTGGGGTGGCATTTGAATATTGATGAGTCTATGACACGATTGGTATTTACAACTAATTATTCCTCAATATTTTATAAGCAATAAGTCAGGAATATGGTCGTTGTCTTTAATTGTACATTCTAAAGGATGAAGATTTAACATTTTTATTATTTCTTAGCTTATTTGACTTATTATCACCTGTTCGTACAGTCAGAGTACTTCTTCCGAAAGTTGTTCGGGCTCCTCGTCCGTCACCTTATGTTGGTTGACGCCGGGAAAGTAGTGACGCGCGTAAATCATCTGTTGCCGGATGTTGCTGGTCGTCACGTACCGCCCAACATTCTATTAATTTATGAGCGTGCTCTAGCGGGTGATAATAAGTCGGTGAGTTGTCCCATCAAGCCGAAGAGGAACCGGAAATTATTATTTACCAGTTCGTGGTCACCTTCGATGAAGCAGTCCTTGATAAGCGTTCTCATAGCCGATACCTCGTCTTTCTTGGATACGGGCATGAACTTGGAGAACTGCGAAAAAGTTGGTTCTGCCATGAGGGCTACATACATCTCCTTTTTACCGCAAAAGGTTTTCCGAACTCCACCATCAAATAAACCTTGCGCAACTTCTTTTTCTTCCATAAACGTATTTTTTATTTTCCGATAGATATAGGACGGAAAAAAAGAAAGAATGTGGAAAAACGGAAAGGAAAGTGCGGAAACCCCGTGATGTTTTCCACCATGTGTATATGGGAAAGGGGTACGTTATATTTCTTTAACAATATGAAATAGTGAATTTTGCCTTATTTTGTGTCCTTTTATGTAGACACACAGAATAATAAGCCTATTTGTATGAATAAATTTACAATAGACATAGACGAAACATTTAAATACCATTATCGTTCGTTATGCTTGTACGTGCTGCACTATGTCCATGATACGGATATTGCAGAAGACATCGTACAAGATAGTTTTTCTGCCTTGTGGGAGAAATTAAGTATCAGTGGAGCCGAGATAGAAAATGTCAAAGCCTACCTTTATACGACTGCCCGCAACCGCAGCCTGGACTATCTGAAGAAGGAGGAGATTTATGATCCGAATCTTTCCCCTTCTGATTTTGAAGATACGTTGAGCGATGAGGAAGCGGAGGAACGTTCGGTCAGGGAAGCGCGGATGTGGACTGCCATTGATGCCTTGCCCGAACGCTGCCGGGAGATATTCCTGCTGAACAAACGCGACGGCATGAAATACAGGGAGATAGCCGCCAAGTTCCAGATTTCCGTAAATACGGTGGATAACCACATCAGCAAGGCGCTCCGACTGATACGGGAAGGGACACAGAAAGTTTACGCATTCTTATTTAACTAATATTCACAAATTCCGCATAGTGAATTTGTCTGTAATCCCAGTCATTAATACGAAAACCAAAATAAAAGAGTATGAGAACCACGGATGAAAAATGCCTTCATTTTGTCTTGCGCCACTATCAGAAGAACAAGTTGGATACGCAAAAAGCATTGAAGGCTTTCAAAGAGAAATACCAGATAACGGAACAGGAACGGAAATCCTTCCGCTTGTGGTGGATACTTCCCGGTATGGCGGCAGCCATTCTGGTCGCAGTCCTTATTTATCCCCGCTTCCGGGAAAACGGAGCATGGAAGGAGGTAACGGCTTACTCGCACCCCGTGGATTATATGCTTCCGGACAGTTCCTCCATAACCCTGTTCCCGCATTCTTCCGTCCGTTTCCACGCAAAAGATTACCGGAAATCCAGCCGCAAAGTTCACATGGAAGGAAAAGTCGCGTTTTCTGTCAAGCATGACAATGCCCACCCGTTTACGGTAGAAGGGAAACTGTCCCAAGTCAGGGTATTGGGTACTGTCTTTACCGTCGATGAGAGCCGTGCAGACACAGCTATCGTGCAAGTCACATCGGGAAAGGTGCAGTTCTCAGCAATCGGGCAACCGGACGTTGTGATACTGACCGGAGGCATGGCAGCGCAAGTGACGGAAGAACAACCGGACGTACAGGTAATCAAAGAACGGAAAGCGGGCAGCTTTATTTTCGACAACGCCCCACTTCCAAAGGTACTTGAGGAATTGTCCCGATATTATAAAGTCAAACTATCCGCAAGCAATGAGAATAAACGCCTGACGGCCAGCTTCAAGAACAAAAGCCTTGATGAAATAATCAGGTTTATAGAGAAAGTGTTGAATGTAAAGATAGAAAAAGTAAAACAATGAAGTTAACAATCATTGCGATTATATTGTGTGTCTCTCTGGGTGCTAAAGCCCAACAGGATTCAACCGAAATGAAAAAAGCCATAGATGCCATGCAAAAAATGTATTCTGTTCATTTCGTATACGATTCTTCCTTGGCAAATATAAAGCCCAAAGGTATCTTCCAGCGGAGCAGTTCCTTGCCTGAGAACCTAAAAAGGATTTTCAGCGGAACCGGCATCCGATGGGAGATTCAGGGAGAATATGTCCTGCTGTTCCGCCAGAACAACTATACTTTTTCCGGCCACATATGCGAGGATAAGGGAGAAACGCTGATCAACGTGACCATTTTCGATTTGAATACCCAAACGGGAACACTGAGTAACGAACAGGGATTTTTCAGCATTACGCTGCCGGAGGGGAAACACAAACTTCGTTTCTCTTATATAGGTTATCAGGATGTGGTGAAGGAGGTGGATTTGACATCCAATTACAACGGTGTCATCTACCTGAAAGAAAGCAATACTTCGCTGAAAGAAGTAGTAGTGGTTGCAGACTTGAACGCTTCCCTCCGCACGACACAGACCGGCAAAGTGTCGCTGACCTCGGAACAGTTGAATACGGAGTTTTCGCTGCTTAGTTCACCGGACTTGGTAAAGACCCTCCAGAATATTCCCGGTGTGGCTTCCGGAACGGAGCTGCTTTCCGGCATGTATGTACACGGAGGCAAGAACGATGAGAACCTTTTTCTGCTGGACGGAACACCGCTTTACCAGATCAACCATTTGGGCGGGCTGTTCTCCGCTTTCAATACGGATATTATCAAAAACGTGGATTTCTATAAAAGCGGTTTCCCGGCACGTTACGGCGGCAGACTTTCTTCCGTAGTGGATGTACGCACCAAAGAGGGGAACATGAAGGAGTTTCACGGGACTTTCTCCTTGGGGCTGCTCGATGGCAGAGTCCAGTTTGAAGGCCCGATCATAAAAGACAAGACCTCGTTCAACATAGCCATGCGAAGAAGTTGGGCAGATCTTTTCACAGCTCCGGCATTCTTCCTGCTCAACCGTTCCAATCCCGATGACAAAAAGAACGTGCGCTATGCCTTTCACGACATCAACGGGAAAATCACCCACCGTTTTTCGGACAATAATAAACTGTCCCTTAGCGTGTATTCCGGAAATGACCTGCTGAAGACAAAAGCCCGGCAGACGTTCGAAGACGGGGAACATTACGACTCCGATTTCAAGGCTCAATGGGGCAACCTGACTACGGCTTTGACGTGGAACTGTCAAATCGTCCCGAAGTTGTCCGGCAGTTTCACCGGTGTCTATTCACGCAATATCTCCATGTATGATTATGTGGAAGGCAGCCGTTTCTTTTCCGACGGGGAACAAACTTCCATGACGGGAATGGAACGGTCCAACCGTTCCACAATCGACGACATGGGATACCGCATGGAGTTCGACTACCGTCCCGGCACGAATCATCATATACGCTTTGGCAGCAATTATCTGCATCACATATATCATCCGCAAAGCACGGCTTCCAGAAACCAGACGGACAGGGATACCTTATCGACAGAAAACGCAAGCAGCTATAAGGGTAACGAGGTCGCTTTTTATGTGGAAGATGAAATGCGGCTGTCCTCCAGGACGAAATTAAACGCGGGACTGCATTACACCCTTTATCAGACAGACGGAAAGATGTACCATTCCTTGGAGCCAAGACTGGCCATGAGTTACCAATGCTCGGAAAAAGCCACGATGAAAGTGTCCTATACGGAAATGAGCCAATTTGCGCACCAACTGTCAAACACCTATCTGAACCTGCCGACAGACAGTTGGGTTCCTTCCACACGCAAAGTTCGTCCCATGCGTTCAAGGCAAGTGGCAGCCGGGATATATACGGAGTTGCCTTGGCATATCAGTTTGAACGTGGAAGGATATTACCGTACCACAAGCCAACTGCTGGAATACGACGGAGGCAACAGCCTGATGCTTCCTGCCGAGAACTGGGACAATCTGGTCAAGACCGGCAAGGGAAAGTCTTACGGCGTAGAATTGTCATTGGCATACAAAGACCGTTACAATGTCATCGAAGCAGGATATACGCTTTCATGGAGCTTGCAAAAGTTTACTGATTTTTATCCCGGCTGGTATTCCAGCAAGTTCGACAACCGGCATAAACTGAACATCGCCTACCGGCATAAGTTCAATGACCGTATAGATGCCTACGCCGCATGGGTTTACCGTAGCGGCGACCGTGCCACCGTCCCGAACCAGTATGTAAACGGGCCCTCTTTTCCGGGCATACCGGATTCAGGCGAACCGGAACTGGTTTACGAGAAACCGAACAACATCACGCTCCCGGCATATCATCGGCTCGATTTGGGTGTCAATTTCCGGCGTACTACCAAAAGGGGATTCGAGCGTATCTGGAACGTCAGCATTTATAACGCCTATTGCCGTATGAATGCGTTTTATACCCGGATAGAGCGTCTGCCCGACGGCGGTTTCAGGGGTAAGGGATTTGGCATTTTCCCGATTATACCCTCGTTTAGTTATACCCTCAAATTTTAAGTGCATGAAACATTTATATCATATATTACTGCCCGTGTATATCGGCTTACTTTCGTCCTGTACCTATCATTTTGAACTGGACGATGTGGGCGCTTCTCCCAAACTGGTGCTATACAGCTATCCGGGAAGCGGCGACACAACGGTAGTCCACCTTTCACGCAGCCTTCCCGTCAGTCAGAAAGGCGAGCTCGTCCGGGGACTGAAGGGAGCGGACGTCCACCTGTCCGTAAACGGTGAAGCGGTACCCCTTGCATGGACGGACGATTCCATACCGGGAGTCCCCGCCCAAAGCTATTACGCGGTAAAGGCGTATGAAGATGGCGACAAGGTCAACATAACCCGCAGCGGCAGAAAGAATGAAAGCGGTTTCATCCGCTACGGTTGTCCCGTCCCGATTCCCTTTGACATCAATCAAATTGGCTCTCAAAGACGGTGAACCGAACCTGCTTCAGTTTCGGATAGGCTTTACAGACAATGCGCAGACAAAAGACTATTATGCGTTGAAGGTGGAGCGTAAACAACTGTTCTGGAACGATGGCAAGTATTCGGAAGAAAGCAGTACCCTCGCGTTGAACTTGGACGACGAACCTCTGCTGAATACATCTTCCGGGTTAGACGATATCCTGATGATTGAAAACGGGTTCTACCGGAATTTGTATTACTGGGACGATACGAAAATTAAAGGGAAAAGCTACACGGTTCGTCTGAATACCAATTACGAGGCAGACTATGAAGACGACTTCATAACCCCTGACGGAACCGAACATATCAAACGCCAAGTGAAATACAGAATCAGCCTGTACAGCCTTTCGGAAGAGTTTTACAGGTATCTGAAATCACTGAACGACCAGAAAAACAACGGGCTTGGAAACTCTGAACTGGCTCCCATACGCTCTACTTACACCAATGTCATAAACGGGATAGGTGTCGTGGGAGGATGCAGGATGTTCCAGACGAAATGGATAGACAATTTACAGGAAAACTAAATAATAATAAAAAAAATGAAAAAGACAATTTTATCAATGCTTTTCTTGCTGGCAGGAATAGGATGCTTTGCACAAAAATCCGGCATTATCATCGGTGTGACGGACGGACATTTGGGAAAATATTCGGGATATGCTTACATGAGTACGGGAACGGCGAACAACTCTTCCTACCCCGAAACCCGATGGACACCCGGAGTAGGCTTTAATTTGGGCTACCAGTTTGGCTTCGATCTTTCCAACCGTTTCTGGATTGATGCTTCCATATTGGGAAAAGCCGTTCAGGGAAAAGCAGAGTCCTTCGATTTGAATGGAAACAACGTTGTTCCCTGGTCTGACAAGGCATGGATATGGGGACTTGCTTTGAACGGCTCAATCAATTACCGCATCTGTTCCGGACTGTATGCCGGTATTGGCATTGAACCCACCGGTTATTTCAAAACCGATAAATTGAAGGAAAACTTGGAAGGGCGGGTTTTCGACTTTCCGATAGTCCTCACCTTAGGCTATGAGTTTAAGAACGGCATGAAATTGTCCGCTTCCTACAAGCATGGTTTCAAGCCATTGTATGACAATGCTTTTGCCTCCAATACAAAGAATAACAAAGAGTTCGGCATATCATTATATGTGCCCATGTTTAAATAATAACCAATTATTAAATTTTTTCAATTATGAGAAAAACGCTTTTTAGTCTTGCTTTGGCAATGGCTGTCTTATCATCATGTAGTTCTGATGACATAGTGAACAATCCGATGAATGAGGAGAACCATTCTTTCCCGGCCTCCAGAAGTTTGCATGAAAATATTCTTTCCTTTTCCAGTGAGGAGGAATACAATGCCTTGCTCGATTCCTTGGGCACGTTGTCCGATGAGGAACTTCTGCAATGGGAATCCGGACAGAAAGGCTTCACCTCCATGTACAGGATGCACAGCGAAGCCTTGGGACAGATATTAAACGCCACATGCAAGGAAGAATATGAATCCATTAAGACTGCTTACCAGACTGATTTTATATTCAACGACAAGGACAGCACCGATTTGTCGATATATATGCCGGTGTTGAATGTAAGCAAGGCAATCACATTGACCCCCGAAGGGTTCGTATGTATCGCCGGTGAGAGAAAGAACATGAAGGAGTTTGAAAATTATGACGGATATAAAAAAGAACTTTCTTTACTTTATCCTGTCCCGCTGGGTGTAACGATCGAAAATGGTATAAACAGGGTTTACGTGAAAACGAAGAAAAGAAAGTTCACCGCACAGATTGGTATGCGAGGAAACCAACAGGCTATCCGTGTAAATGCGTCTAAAAAAGTTTTATGGGGCTGGGTGGAATATACGACTGCGTACTATTGGAAATACACGCCTAACGGCCCTGTACAATTTGGTAAAGAAGTGAAAAGCGGTCATGACATTATGATCGTGGGCAATCCTTTCCCAAATGGAGCGAAATTGTATATGTGGACTCGCGGTACCGGTGAAGAAAACTGCGGAATAATGACTGTGCAATTGTAATCCTTATTGAACCGGATTATTCACCAATCATTCGGGACGAATCTCTGATATAGCCAAATGTTCGTCCCGAATATTAAAATTATCATTTTATGAGCAGGAAAGTATTTACTTGTTTTATAGTGATTTTCTTTTTTCTAAATAAAGCCGCTTCTTACGGTCAGGAATTTCAAGTGTCGCGTGACACCGTCAAGGTTTCCGTTCAGGAAGGAAATACTTCGCCTCATAACGAAAGAAGCATTACCCCAAAGCCTTTGGATATACGGAAAGCGGTTGATCTTTCTTCCGGCAGTTGCCCGTCCCAGATAACATTTGACGTGCAGAACCCATATAATCCGACATTCCCTACCGACAAATCGCCTTTGCATGAGGGGGAATATTCGACCTCCGGTATCATTAAAAGCTATCCTTCCGGCTATTTTTACGGCATAGGCAGGCAGGAAAACTTCATCGGCTTGGGAACAATGAACTATGCAGGTATCGGATATGTATATTCTCCCGGTTGCTGGTCATTTAACTTGCAGGCATATACCGTAAAATGGAGTGTCCCCAGACGCGAGAGTCAGCTATTGGGATTGTCCGGGCTGTTGACATATCCCGTCAACGAGAAAATTCGTCTAAACACATTTGCCTCATACTCCTTCATTCTTTCTTCTCCTTTCAGTTCCTCGAATTACGGGGGATTCGTTTCCTATGACATCATTCCCAACTGGGGGATGGATTTCGGCGTCAGAAGCCATACCGATTTTCCGTTGCATAAAACGAAAACGCTTCCGATAGTAGCTCCGTATTTTCAGTATAAAGGCAACAAATTGGGTATTGATATCGGTGGCGGATTATTTAATTTGCTATTCAAATAACCTGCACTGATTTCTATCGTTACTCCTGAAGCGAGGATTATAAGATAAAGGTATTATCTTTTCATCGAAAAACCTCTTTTCTGCTGCTGGTCATAATTCCCTTCCACCACATTGTCAACTTCCCGTCTGGCTTTGATTTGCTCCCGGTTGTCAAATTCACCCTTTTGCCTGGCAGTGAAGTACAGGAAATCCCCTGCCGCCTGATGTGATTGTCTGTCATCCCCGAACAGGTTAAGGGCGTTCTTGATGTCATATACCTGTTCCGTGTCAAAACGGGACTTGTAATAATCACGGGCAAAACGGATGATACTGTGTACCGCCTTGCGGAAGATGTCGCTTGTTTTTAGCAGCAGGAAACTGAGGCAGCCGATAATATGGCTTTGCCATGCAATCCGGTTCTTGAGTCTCGTAGTTTCCTGTACATGTTCCGTTTCCTTGCGGTTCAGTTCGGACCGGTGTTTGGCCTCCAGTTGCATCAGCTCACGGCTGTGGTCGTTCTGTATGGTCTGGATTTTATCCTGCAACCGTTCGATGGTTTCCTCGTGCGTGGAAATCTCACAGCGCAAATCCTCTATTTCATTTTTCAGGGCTTTCGATTTCCCGGTAGCCCAGCCGACAGCGGCGTTCAGAAGTTCACTTCCTTTTTCCTTGTTCAGTCTGGAGCGTTTCTCGCTGATAGCCCTGTCAAGGTCTTCACTCTGCCGTTCCTTTTCATTTGCCTTTTCGATAAGGGCGTTGGTAATGCTTTCCGTTTCATGCATCTTTTTGTTCGCCATTTCCAGCTCATGTTCCCGGTATTGCCTCGTGGCATCAAGCCGCTTCATTTCCTCCTTCTGCTTCCCAATGATAAAGTCGTTACGTTCCTGATGTTCCTTGCCTGTAACAGCCTTTGACTGCCCACGCTCCATCAGGAGTATGTCGGATGCCAGATTCTGCATTTCTGTCATATCCTTGTCATTGAGCTTGCAGCTCTTGCCTGTGTCATGGTTCATCCAGTCAAAAACGATATGGGCATGGTAATTCGGCTTGAACCATCTTTCGCCGACTTTGAAACTCTCCCTGTCTTCCGCTTCCGGCTGACCGTTCAGCCAGTGTCCCTCGTCCTTGTGCAGGAAGATCTGGAGAGGAGTGATGCCCCAGCGTCTCTGGCACTCCTCGCCAAACTTGCACACATCTGCCAGTGTCGTGTCCGGTCTGATGAGCAACACGCCCTCACGGATTGGCGAGCATCCAGCCACCTTGGTGATTTTCCCGTTCTTGCCTTTTCGTTCACGTTCCTTCTCCTGCATCGCACGTCCTGTCTTTTCCTTGACCATCCGCTTGATGTAGTCATAGTGCGCCTGCAGGTCGGGATTGCCGAAGCCCGGGTTTATCCACTGCTCGTTACCGGCAGTCAATTCGGGTACGATGTAGATTTGAGACTTGCCGATATTGCGCATATATTCGGCAGTTCTCCGGTTATGAGCCCCACTTGATGTGACTCTGCAGGGCTTGATATGTATGCTTGATTTTGTTGCCATTTTTATGTTGATTTGGTTATTAACTAAAGTTGTTTGCCGCTGTTCGCTCATAACCGCTATGGGGTTCTTAGAGGCTGTGCCCATAAGGGAGATTGCAAAGAGAGGGTCACTCTTTGCTCGGGGTTCTCAGGGGTGAAACGCCCTGAGTGGGACGGGGCAACGCCCAGCCCCTCGGGAGAGCCCACAACTACGAAAGCGGAGCGTGTAGTTATAGTGGGCTATATCAAGGGCAAGCCCTTGTCTGTCCGCTACAGCCTACGGCTTCCGCTCTCCTCCATTAAGGAGGGTTTTCATCGCCACTGCCGATTGGGGATGTACTGACCAGTACAAGGTCGAAATCATCTATCAGCTTTTGCAGGACGGGGTTCTTCTCTATCATCCGCCGGAGGACTTTTTCCGCCTCTACAAGATGATTGGCTGTACACATTATTTTACTTTCTCGTATCTGGAAGACAATCCAGTCGGCTATGTCGATATGGGCTGCCTTCTGTTCCGGTGTGGCGTTCTTCTCTATGATGTCAGACACGACAACCTTGCAATAGGTCATGTCCCTGGCATGCTGTTTCCACTCCGAATATCCGTCCGCATCGGGAAAGAGAAGCACGGTTCGTCCGCTCAGCACACGGAGCTTTTCCTCTCTCAACTGGCTTTTGCCGCCTGTCGCCAGCCATACATAACCGGGAAAGAGGGCAGAGCCGATAACGGCACTCTTTTCGGATTCCACCAAGACCGCTACCTTGTCGGGATAGACATTCAGCAGGTGTTCCCCGAACAGGCATTGGGAAAGTTGCCAATCCTCCGGCAGTACCCGTTGCCTTTTCAGTATGCTGTGTATCCAGTCCACTGCCGACACCTCTCCTCCCTTGATACGGTGTCCGTCCTCTGGATTGTACTGCATCACCTTGCCCGTGCGTACCCTGTTTGTGCGGTCTATCTGCCAGAAGATGACAGCCCCGTCACGGGTTGCTCCAAGACGGTACTCTTCCAGCAACCGCTTCAACACTTCCTTTGCCTTGCTGCCGTAATAGGAATCAAGGAGCGAGGAAATGAAGCGGAAGAAGTTGCTGTGCACGCTTTGCGACCTCTCCACATACTTTGGCGGTATGTAGCCTATGCTTGCTTTTGGTGATGTCTGTCCGGGCTTCCGTTCTGACCTTTGCCTGTCAAAAGAGAACCCCTTGTCGGTATGGCATTCGGGGTGGTCGTGGAAATACTCCTTGGGAGTATAATGATACCCGCAACTGCTCTCATGATTGCACCTGCCGACAGACGGATGCAGGAGCATACCGCTTTCATCCACATAACATGTGAAAGAACGCTTGTCCCCGCAATTCGGGCAAGTATGCCGTGTTGCCGTTCCTTTATATTTCTGTAACGAATAGTTGCTCATGGCTTGTCTTTGTTTTTGAGTTTTTCGATTGTTGTCCCGCTGTCCCATTGTCCCGTCCCTATAAGACTTGGGACAGTGGGACACCCCGGGACACCTTGGGACATCAGGCTTCTGCCTGTATCATCCCTTGTACCGTAAATGAAGCGGTTATCCTTTATACAGCTATGTGCAGACTGCTTTTTCATGCCTTATTCTCCTCTTTCCCATATCCTGTAAACAACTCTGCCTGCTTTGTTTCTCTTACTGTCCCGCTTGTCCCATGCTGTCCCACCTGTCCCATTGTCCCACTTCCTGTCTGTTGGGACAGCGGGACACTTGGGACGGCTGCATTCCTGTCCTCCTTGCTGCGCTGGATTATCCGGCTGACGGTGGACTTGCCGCAGTTCACCTGTGAGGCTATCTCCCTGACGGACTTGCCGGACTGGGACAATTGCAGGATTTGGCAATCCCTCTGGCTGGATTCGTTGTCACCCAGTTTCTTCAGGTGTTCCTTTTCCGTTGAATAACCCCTGAACACGAATTGCAGGAAAGCGTCCACCTTCTCAATCTCGTAGATGATTACATTGTCCGCATCGTGGGAGAATGTCCCGTACCGGACTTTGAGCTGCTTCACATAGCGAAGCCCTCCGTCCTGCGCACTCTTCCCGATGGCGAACACGCTGTCAAAGAAATTGTAGAGCCGTTTGCTTCCGGCAAGGTCGTTGGAAGTGATGGGACAGTCCAAAGAGCGTTTGGGTGTATGTGCCAGAACAAGGACGGACAATCCGTATCTCTTTTTGAGGTTGTTGAGCTGTATCATCAGCCGTCCTGCCGCATCGCCTTTCTCCATGGCGCAGCACAGGTAGGTAAGATTGTCAACGATGAAGATTTTGCACCCGGTTTGCAGAGCCATCTGTTCTATGCCTCCCATGATGGCTTCCTCGAAATCGGCTTCCAGCAACGAATTGCAGTCAAGCGATACCCGGTACAGCCTTTCAGGAAAGATGTATGGCGTTCCATGCTCGCTGGTATAGCGTAGCTGGAACTGTTTTTCGGAGAGTTCAAAGTCCAGATACAGCACATCGTCAGTCCGGGCGATACGGTCGGCTATCTGCACGGCAAGGATGGACTTGCCCACATTGGAATCCGCAAAGAGGCAGGACAGTTCCCCCTCATACCAGAAACTGTCCCAGAGCGCACGGGGCGTGGGCAGCAGCGATGCTTCGAGTATCGTACGGTTGGCGGTCTTGATACTCATCACGCCGATGCTGTCCGGCATCCCGTGCTGTACTTGGGTCGCCCTCGTCAGGTCGCCATGTATCAGACTGATATAATTCTTGTCCTCTTCCATGACGTTTACCAATTACGCGGAGCGGGCTTGCGGCGGTGGGAAGAATATAAGGATTCGCTCAGTTCCTCATCGGACAGGGGTACGGGATTCTTCCGGGAGGATTCCAGCCATTTGTCCAGTTCGTCCCTGTAAAGGCAATATCGTTTGCCGGGCTTGGTGGCGGGAATGCTTCCCTCCGACAGCTTCATGTAGAGCGTGCCTTTGGGAATGCCCAGATATTCCGCCGCCTCTTCCACTGACATGGGGACATGGGTGTCCACCGCCCTTGCGTTGTTCACACTGCGCTGCTCAGTAAGCAGGCTTCTAAGGCTCATCACCTCGTCCCGAAGCTGAGCCACAATCTCCGGGAGGTCGTTGAATGTAATCACTGTTTTTTCCATTTGCGTACTCGCCTCTTTTGTAAGGCTTGGCGCAAAGGACTGGAATGATACAGCCGTGAATATCTCCACGAAAGGTCATTGCAAAATAATTCCCGAATAACGATGCCCAACCGCAAATGACGGGTAAAGTTATTCGGGAATTATTGTATAACAGAGGATTATGAGTTTTGGCTGTTTGTCGTTATTATCGTGATTACTCTAAAACAGGCTTAAATCCGCTTCTCCTGCACATAATCCGCAGGATAATGGAAATCCAGTCTGCCGTTTTCAGGCTCGTCAATGGGAATCAGTGTCTTTAACGGCTCTACCTTGAAGTTCTTGATGGTAGCTATGTCCGTATCGGCAAACTCCCGTGGGAAAAGGGTGCTGATGAAGCGGGCACGGTTATCCCCCGTGTAGTATTTCTTGTACATGAAACGCTCGGAGATATTCCACACGAAATGGCGGAGCGGAATGTTTGAAATATCTTTGGTCAGCCGCCCTTTTATCGGCTTGGGCTTGTAACTGTGGAGCCGCATCCAGTTGTTGACCTCGGCACAGATGTGGTTCACGGTCTCCTTGTCAGCAATACGGGGCATGATGAAATGGATGTATTCCATGACCATAGCGATGCGCTCCTCATTTTCCCGCTGCTCCCTGTCCTCGTAATCGGCACGGTTCTTCTCGTGAAGCTCCGGGGATATGGCAATCTCTGTCGGTTTTATATCCGGGGTCGCTTCTCCACCTGTTGGCATTGATGCCGATATTACAGGCTTGTGTGCATCTTGGGACTGGTCTTCCTGAATTTCTGTGATTTCGGCAGGTGTCTTTTTCCTGCCGAACTTGATTCTGTAGATTTCGTATGTATCGAAAATGACTGTCTGGAAGGAGAAGTAGAGCAGCCACCCCAACAGGTTGCTGCACACAAAGACTATCAGCCTTACAAAGGTATCTTGGTTGAATTTCTCAGCGACAATCAGTGTCGCTATGGAAGATATTAGGAGGATGGCAAAGCCGACAAATCCTAAAATGATATGTTTGTCTTTTACGGACGGTTCCATATTCTTTGTCTTATTCGGTTGTTACTTGTTACTGTTTTCGCAAATTTAATAGTCTTCTTTCAATTATTACTCATTATCCTTTGTCAGTGGTTTCTTTTTCAATGTTTTTCACCAAATGTCCGGAATCATACTCAATTATCATACTTTAAGTACCAACCAAAATAAAAGGAACGGTTAAAGCTCCAAACAATAACCGCTCCCTCTGAATATCATGGATTTTGAACCGCCTTACGCTTCCTTGCGTTTCAGGGTTATCTTGTCCACGACCTCGCACATCTGCTGTGCCGCCATCTTGGAATAAATCTGCGTGGTGGTAATGTTCTTGTGTCCCAGATAGGCTTGGATGACAGCCATGTCCGTACCCATTTCCACGTGCAGGCTTCCGAATGAATGCCGGGTGCAGTGAAAGGTTATCTTCTTGGTTATGCCTGCCGCCAAGAGCCAGCGTTTGAGTGGTCCTTGCAGCATCTTGTCCTTGAAACCGTCAAAGATAAGTCCCTCGTGCCGTTCCCCAAGCAGTCCGTAGGCTTCATCGCTGATGGGGTTGTGTACAATCTGTTTGGTCTTCTGCATACGGGTGGTCACGAACATCTTGCCGTTGGTGTACGGCTGTATCTGCTGCCAAGTGAGCTGCCTGATGTCGCTCTTTCTTAGTCCGGTCAGACAACCGAAAAGGAACGCCCTTTTCAATACCTCTTCCTCACAAGGCGTTTCGGCAAGCCGTATCAGTTCCTCTTGGCTCAGATGTTCCCTCATGGTGGGAATGCACTCGATGCGGTCTAAGAATCCGTTTGGGTTCTCCTTTATCTTCCTGTCCCGGTAGGCGGTGTGAAGTACCGCACGGAAAGCCGACCAGTAGCCCGCCGCAGAATTGATATGCAGCTTTTGGCTGGTGTGTATGGATTGTGGGGCGTTAAGCAGATATTCCATGAACTTGCGGCACAAATCCACGTCCACCTCCTCAAAGGTGCA
Organism: Phocaeicola plebeius DSM 17135; assembly: GCF_000187895.1. Taxonomy (GTDB): domain Bacteria; phylum Bacteroidota; class Bacteroidia; order Bacteroidales; family Bacteroidaceae; genus Phocaeicola; species Phocaeicola plebeius. The sequence goes on from NZ_DS990119.1 coordinate 248,153, forward strand.
TTTGCCGTTCACGAACCGCTCGAAATGTTTATAGACGTGCTGCCACTTGATATTCTTCCTGTCTGCCAACCCCTTGAAGTAGGCGAGGAAATCGCCTTTCATCTTGGCTTTGTCAAAGAAGCCGTTGTTCTCGTTGAAGATGGCTTCATAACGCCTATTACGCAGTATCTCCGCTTTTTTCATCATGCGTGCGTTGAAATCACGCTCCTGCTGGTTGGCAGGTTTGGCGAAGATGTAAATTCCAAGAGCTTCACGTGTAATCACCTTCATGGTGGTGTTGTCACGGTAGCCGGGATAATAGTCCAGACACAGCGAATACTGTGTTCCGTTCTTAATCTTGCGCTTGCGCAAGGTAACTGTCTTGCATTTGCTCATATTGATGATGTTTTAAGTTGTACATTTTCGGGGGTGTTCCCGTGTTTACGGTGGCAAAGGAACAACGTGAAACAACCGTGAATACCTCCACGACAATCATTTTGAAATAATTTTCCGGCAATGTCGGTTGCTCACGGTTGTTTCTCCCTTTCAGCCATGACACGCTCCACATCGGAGCGTAAAAGCAGGTTTTTCACGCCTACTTTTATCTTTTCGATGTGCTTCACCTTGACGATATGGCTGATGTTGGCGGAGGAAAGCCCGTAAATCTGCCGGACTTGCTCCACGGTGTAGTAGCGTTCATCGTTCACGAGGTCTGTCCTGCGGAGTTCGTCCAGATGGGATTTGGAGTAATAGGTGCGCCCGTATTCTCTTTTGGTCGGTATCTTGTGGCGGTAGGCGTATGCCCGGAGTGCGGAGGGTTTCATGCCGAACAGTTCTTCCGCTTCTTCAATCAGGAGCCAATCGGTGATATTGCTTGTATCTATAGCCATACCGAAGAACTCGTCAACGTGTTTCTTGCTGTAATAGTTTTTCCCTGCGATGCGGCAGATGGGAATGCGGTTGCGCTTGGCTGTGGTATAGAGCCACGACTGCCTGACCTTGAAGAGCGACATCACCTCCTCGCCAGAATAGAAGTCCAGCACTTCATAGGTTTCCTTTTCCCTTTTTTCTTTTTTGGCAAGCGGGGAAGATGAAGCGGACTTTCTCGGAGTGGAAGTACTGCCGGGCAGGACACGGTGGTAGGGATTGCCCTCCAGCATCCGCTCGATGTCTGTCTTGCGGATAAACGCCATGCGGTTGCTGATACGTGAGGCTTTCAGTTTGCCGAGGGCTACGAGTTTATAGATGTACTGTCGGGAACAGCCCATGAGTACTGCTGCTTTGGAAAAGGTGAGATACTCCTGATGCTGTATCTCCATCAAGGGGCGGACAGCTTTGAAGAGGTTGTTCTTCTGTTCCGTTCTAGCTCGTTTGGCTTCCGCCTGACAAGCCTCGCTGCAATATTTCTGTACCCCGCTCCGGGTTACAAATGACTTGCTGCAAAAATTGCATTTTCTGGTTGTTTTCATGCTGCTTTTATCGTTTACTGGTTCATTCCTTCAATCGTATATCTCTGAAATGGTGAACGGATGTAAACGGAGGTCAACCGTTGTCGCCTTTCTGCACAATGTTACTATTGCTGCATATCAGGGCGGTTGTTGTCGCTCATCGTAAACGGTTGTAAACCCTTGTCAACTGTCCGCACGATGTGGCAAAAAACAAGCTCCGCAAATTCTCCACGTCAGAAATACGTCTCAAAAATATGTGGAAATTTGGGAAGCATCAAAAAGCAGCCGAAAAGTGTTAATTTTTAGAATATTCTGATAGATAAAGACTTACGCTTGAATATTTCTGGTTATTTTTGGTTGTTTTGAGATTCTAAATACATCCCCTAAATGAGGATTCTCCAATCGCAATAACTGTTTCAGGAATAATTACAGTTTTGAGAGAAGAATAATCCTGGCAGAATGCATTGTCACATATGATTTCTGTTCCTCTCTTTATTTCATAGTATTCCAAATCTGGAACCGATAATAATTTTTTCTTATCCGCAGAATATTTTGCGCCAACTTCGTCAATCCATGCATTAATAAAGTCCGTTTCAGTTACTTTTGTCATATAATTTTAATTTGTTAATCAATATTACCCCATGCGTCAAAATCATTCATCATATCTTCAAAGTCACGATTTGCTTGTCTTATATCATCTTGTTCCATTTCCCATTCTTCTCTTTCCCATTCTTCTCTTTCGCGTTCTTCAATTTCCTCTTCTCGTGATTCAATTGAGTCCAATATAACAGAATATTCTGAATCTCCATCGTTGATAGCATCTCTTAGAATATCTTTATCGATTTCAATCAATCCAGAATCTGTTAGTGAAACAATATAATTAATATCATTGTAGTCAAAAATAATTTCTCCTAAAGTTTTTCCTTCATACAAAGAAGAAAACTTTGTGCCATCGCAGAAACCATTACGCGTGGAAATTACATCGTCAATACAATTAATACTTTCAAATTGCAGATATTGATCTTGATGACGTCTTATAAGTTTCTCTGTTAGGCTTAAACGGAATCGGTTTTTCCTAAAGAAACTGTCAGCTATGAATATCTTATCATCTAGGACCTGCTGCAAAATATATACAGGATAATAAAATATCATATCTTCTACTTTCCACCCCGCAAATTCACCATATTCTAGTTTATCTATTCTTTTCCTAATAATAGGACCTGAAAATGAGTAATTATCATTCAAATCAATTGTCCATCCGGAGTGTGTGTCATGTTGGTAGCAAGAACCGCGAGTCAATTTATTTTCAAGATCCTCCATAGTAAACAGAGGAGCTGCAGCAATTGTTCCCTTTTTAAGATTTATTGCACCGCATCTTGTATATGTTTGAATAGATAAATCATAACAATCCTCATCATAAAAGATTAAGAAAGTATCATTGATTGCTTTAAACTCATACTGTATTGGGGTAAGACTCTTAAACTCATACACTACCTGCCCATACTTGTTTATGATTCCAATGTAATAATGATTTTGTTCTGGAATCTGAAGGTCAACAACGAATTCTTCATCTTCATCATCAAATTCATCTTTATTTATGTCGTCACAAAAATCATCATCCTTTCCATACTCATCACCCCAGTAGTCGTCATAGCAGTCATAATCGTAATTATCTTCGTTGTACTCTATGTGAATATCATCTGCATAAATTGCAATTAAATTTTGAGACTCATCAATTTGCTTGAAAACAAAATTGCAATACACTTCAGATTGTTGAATAGCCTCGTTGAAGTTCTTAAATAATGGCAAGAATTCTTTTCCTTTTTTATCATATAGGATAGAACTTTCATTAGAGTATTCATCCGCATCGTTTGAACAAATTGCATATCTACCCACATAATTTCCAATACAATCGTGTCTATATTTGATTTCTTCAATCTGTTCATCGGATAACACATCTGATAACAGTTGACTATTGAATTCCTCTTTGTCTACAAATGCAGAAATTACATTTTCTTTAAGAACAGAATCTATACCCTTGTCATGTAGTTCTTGTGAAACAGAAGCGAATAAATGTTCGAACTGATAACGATATTTGTTGAATATATCCAAATTACACTTAACATCGTCTGAACAAATTATATAAGGTGTTATTAAAATGGACGCTAAATAATATTGCTGAGTTCTTAAAATTTGTTGCCGAATTGAATCTGCCGCATTATTCTCAATTGAATATAATCTGAGTGCTGATCGCAAAACCCCATATCCACTTATACAAGGAATGCTATATGCCAAAATAGCATCTTCACACGAATGTCCTTCAATTTCTGCTTTATCATTATACAAACTCGAGACTTTTACATACTTCTCCGTTTCTGTACTTTGTTTTTCAATATGTTTACATGGGATAGACACTGGATTATGAAACATAATTGTCAGATACCGTCTTGGATTAAAATCCGATTTATTAGCCAACAACAAATAATCTTCAGATTCTTCTTGAGGGAACTTAATGTTTAAGTATTTATAAACAACAGTATCGCCCTCAGTTGTATAAGGGTTTTCTGCTTCCTCAATACTACCAATTCTACATTTGCAACACAAATGATCTAATACATCGAGAATGTTCGATGTGTAGCCTTTAAACCCATTTGATCTTTTTTCTGCATCTTTCAAAACAGAGTAATCACTCTGTAAGTAAGGCGTATATCGAAGAAACGGATGATAAAGGACATCTTGTATAAGTGCCTCAATTCTCTTTTTCTCTTCTTTGTTTGGGTTTGTACAATATTGATCAGACATATTTTGTTTTATATATTTATAACTTGTTATAAGATTTTATTTAGGGAAAAGCAATATAGCATATAATTAGGCAAATATATAAAACTACATTTATTATTTCATTATGCAGTTCTGCTTTTGGGGAGTATTATCCATTTTTTTATGAACGATTTCTGCATTTTAGACATTAATCTCCTCATTGGATATTATATTAGATGAGTTTGTTTTCATGGCGATTTTTTTATCTTTGCTTTCTTCAAGATAACCAGCCAGCACTTAAGTAACATAACTAAGCGAAAATATTCGTGATATATGTCCAATAATATAATAGCAGATTACTTACGAATAATAATATTCTTTCTTACGTGTCTTATACTTTTTCATAACATCTTGATTTAGTCAACTTTTTCAGTATAAGACGCTTTAGGGCATCCCTAAGTTTATATTTCGTCCATCAAGCACAACAATCCATTAGTTATTTATACCATTTTATATGTACATATATTACATACAATCATACAATATTATTTGCTTCTCAAAAACCGCTGCAAAACGTTCCTGCTCACTTTTCGCAATTCCCAATTTTGTGGCTAATGTTCTCCATTCCATAACTGTATTCAACACCTCACCGATGATTTGCCCAGCAGTCTCTTTCGGAAGCATATACTCTTCACAAGAATCCAACAATTCTTTCAGATCCGATTTATTGGTATAGCTGTTAATCAGCAGACTCTGATATTCGTTTACGGTAGGATTCATATCATATGCCGGTGACAGAGTCCATCCTTTGACAGTCAGAAGGAAACCATGATTACGGAAATGATCATCTGTGTTACCGATACAAATGTTGAATGCTACTCTACGATACAGCTCTTTCAGATTATCTTCCACATTGGTACAGTTTTGAATGATAAAATCAACAATATCCAAATAACCATTACCTGTATTGGCATTAGCTCCATCATTCAACCCCAAAAGTGTCATGGCTGAAGCAAAGTGTATACGTCTACCATCTTCTAGTCTGTCAAATCGTCGGGAAAGCAAAGTATGATATTTATCATTTGTGGAGATTACTCTTGTTTCCGCTGCATTGATCCCTGCTTTTTTTGCCAAAAGATGTGAAATATGTTCCCAAAGACCTGCATCATAATCATCCTTACGGGACGGAAACTTTGCTATACAAAGATTCTTGTTTTCATCAAGCACACTTGCTTTTGGACGTGCTCCACCAAGAGAGGAGCCCGGCTGCACCAACTGTGCAATCCATCGCATTTCAGGAAGTTGGTCCTCTTCTTCGCTTTTCTCTATTTCAGAACTGGCTGCAATCAACTCACGTATGTCTGTCAATGGAGGAATGCGCAAGGTTTCGCTTGCATTAATATAGTCTCCATCCATGGATTCTTTGAAACGGAAACCTCCCATACGAGAAAAGTCTTCAATTCCTATAAGATAGTCAAACGAAGAAAGCCTACGCACCGGGCGTTTTTCATCCTTTGCCAAAATCTGCTCCCTACGATTTATCAATGTACGTCCCCACCTGTCTGGAAGAGCATCAGAAAAGCATCCGAAAATATCCTTATCAGGAGCCGTGTACTGCTGACCTGGATAATTATTCAAATCATCACTAAGAAACAGACTACCATAATCCTTTAACCACTCATTACTATAACAAAATCCATAGCTATCAGAACCTCGAAGTGATTCGTAACTTAACTCTCCAACGAGCCTTGGTTCTTTCAGCCAATCGAAATCGGCAAATACATAAAGTTTCTTCATCGCTTATTCTTTTTTGGATGCTCTTTCTCGTTTCTTAAGACTCAAATCCTGCAAAGCCTTTCCCATTGCATCTTCTTTTGCAAGCAGCAGAATATCATCATCCAGCTGAAGTGCATAAAGCACCCTTAGATAAATACCAATTGCCACAGTCGGTGTGCCTTTCTCTATACGTGAAACCGTCAGAGGCGAACAGGTGGCACGTTCGGCTACCTGAGCGACACTGAGATTCCTGCGAAGTCTGGCCAGCTTGATCTGCTCACCAACTATCTGCATCTTCTGCTCTAATTTTCTTGGCAACTTTGTGCCCATTGTTGTTTTTACCATACATCAACCTATCATATAATATGCAAATATAACAATTTATCATTATTTTATGATATGTTGATAGATATTTTATCCCAAAAAATTCTACTTCGAATACTAATACTAAAAACATAATTACGGCGATATCTTCAGCAAGGGGAAAAAGAAGAATAAAGCAAAGCTTCCCAAGAACGGATTTCGGTCTTACCCTGGCTTCACTTCGTTGTCAAGTCATAACGGGAGGGCATATTATCGAATAGTTCATCGTCTTAAGAATTTTAAAAGTGTCGAAATTGAATCAGGCTTTTTGCCTACATTAATATAATCTTCAAATATGGTTGCATCCATATTATAGAACTCATCCATATCCATACGAATATCCTGCTCAAGATATATCTCTACATCCTTCATATAACGAAGAATGACTTTTGAGGAATTAGCAATCAAATCACACAAAGCTTTTTCCGGTGATGCAATAAGAAATGCATAGTCACCTTTATTCATACTCCTTACTCCTATCGGAAAAGCCTTTCTCGAAATATACTTGTAGTTATAACCGCCGACTGGAGTTTGAAAGCTTCGGGAATGTTTTACAGTCATTGATTGATTAACACATACAGCCTCGGGGATAAGTCCATAATATCGTAGTGCAGTAGACATTGAAATATACGAAGGAGTATAGATATGATTGGCAATCAACTCACTCGATAAAGTCTTTCCTGAATGTTCTGGGTTAATCACATAAAGTCCTCTCTTCAATCTGATGATAACCCCTTGTTTTTCGAGCCAGATTACTTTCTTACTAGCAGACTTCAGTTCCGGATATAACGATTCAATGATTGAAGTCGTTACTGGAATGTTTCCTATTTCACTTAATTGTCTATCCATACTGCAATATAGCAATAATTTGAACAATAAAAGAAACAACACTTCTTTTCCTATTCAAAATATTACTACTAAGGCAATACTAAAAAATAGCGACCGCCGTCACATAATGCTTACCCCATAAGTAAATTATTACCTAAACTGTCTCACAATTCACCGATTGTAAAAACCTCATAACACTGAAATTTGATTCTTGTATCATAGATAAGACACTCAAAACTCACAAACTTGTTCTTAATTGCAAACCCCATCTACGATATCTCCCAGATGGAGAGACATAGCAAGAATTTTATAACGCTATGCCCAAACTGAATTACAACCAGCAAGTCCAACATCATCTTTAAGTATATAAGAACAAAAGCATCCTTTTCCTCTTTTTTTGAACAGCGAAGCAAACGAAGTCGTCATTGTTCCCAATGCAGTTTATGAAATTTTACACATTTGGTAGAAAGCCCATAAGTTAAATCATTTTTTAGTCTGCAAGTATTTCATTGACCCATTTATCTTTCTCAGGGTTCACTATATTTTCTGGATTTTTTCATAAAAGTACATGATTATAGGTTAGGAATTGCACCGAATTTACCGAACCTGTATGCTTTTTGGAGAGAACTAATCCTATTCAATCCTTTGAAATCGGTTAGAGGATACAATACACTTGAACCATCTGGATTCTTTTCTGTAAACCAGACATTATCTTTTCTAAGAAAATCTTCCTCTCCTAACAGTCCGTCATAATGCGTAGTGACCAACAACTGGGCCTGTTCTGATTCTTTCAGAAAACATTCAATGATATGTTCTATCAATTTCGGATGAAGAGAAAATTCGATATTGTCAACAGCAAGAAAAGCATCTTTTTCAAGAATTTTTTGTACTTGAGCTGCCAAGCTAAATGTTCGGACTGTACCGTCCGACTCAAGTAGCTCAGGAAACTCATAACAATCATTATTCCCATCTTCAGATAAAACTCTATGCTGATACATGGTATAATTAATCGGTCCCTTTTGCGTTTCCTGTTCTTTAGAAGTAATATTTGAAATGTTGAAATCTGCTTTCTGAAGATACCTCAAAATATAATCTTTTGCAGACTCATTCTTGATTGATTCTTCAGCATAACGATTTAAAGTTGATACTGATACAATAGCTGGCATAACCTGATTGGTCAAATACTGAAAAACCGTCTCTAGTTCCGCAATATGTGTATTCACCTGCATATAGGCCGAAAAAACTGACATGTTATGCAAACACTTCAATGTCATTGCTTCTTTAACAGCTTGCGATATTTTGATTTTCTGGCCAAATTTGATAACAGAAACATTATTCTCTGTATTTCTTTCAAATATAGTAGCAGGTTGTTGACTTGGATAATAAATTAAACTTTCCTTAGCTACGTGCCATCTGTCTAAAGCTACTGAATAGACATAACGAACAGTTTTTTCCTTATTTTTCAAATAGAACGAAATCGAATATTCAGATAAGTGCCTCGAACTCGTTTTATTAAGGAGAAACGGAACTATTTGAATTTGTTCTGTCTTATTAAGTGGAGTATAAGTAATAAATGACTTGATAAAATCACAAACCTTGATAATATTACTCTTACCAGATGCATTAGCTCCATAAATTACAGCTATCTTCAATAATCTCACACCAGCACCAAAGTCAATAACATGATATGATTCCATATCCTTACTTCTATCTGCTTCAAAACTTAGTATAGCCTCGTCTCTAAATGAGAACATGTTCTTAAATCTAATCTCTGCTATCATATAAACTTGTTTTCTACAAATATATAACTAAATATCAATATTTACATATTAGATATAATTATTTGCACCTTTTATGCAAATATCGATAACTAACATTTGTTCTATTAAATTTATTATAAATCTAGGCTGTATAATCATTTAATCAAAATATCAATGCCACTAAATATCCGTCAGTATACTTGTCTAATTGTGAATTATAGGTATATAGCACTATGTAAAATGAGATAAACTTTACATAATAATATATTTCCACAAAGAGCATATAGACAAGGTAATGGTATTCTCATAAATCATAGAGAGTAGAAAACTCAGCAAGGAGAAAAAGAAGGGTAAAGCAAACCTATTCAAGAGCAGGGCTCGGTTTTACTCTTGCTTATTGCAAGTTTAAAGTTTAGATTTACCCCATGTATATATACATGTATTTTAAACTCAACTTACTTAAATGAAACCATACAGCAGAATAAGTTATTGAGTTTACAAGTTTAATAAAGCTCATATATGTACATATGCGTTAATAAACTTATTTATAAACTTCATCCCTAAAGCAGGAAGGTGAACTCTTTTTTCTTTGCTGAAAAATTTCAAGTAGTATATTGACTTCTACCCAATGCAGAATGAACATTTCGTGCGTCTTTTCGAGGATTTGACGAATCAGTTTGTACGTGAATGCCTCTTTCTTCTTGCCGAATTTGTTGGCGGTGTAATCACGCCTAATGAAGTATTGAAAAATATATTCAATACTTTTGGAGTTTTGAAAGTATGAAGAAACTTTCATCACATTTGAAAATGAGCCATGACGATGTATTAATGCCCAAGATCCGTCATGGTGGCGTTCTATAAATATTATGATATTTTGCTGTTATTTCATGAAATACCTGATTTACAATATATTGTATATCATGCAGCAACTCAGCAGCCATTGCTTCAATATCAAATAAAAGTTAAATACGTTAAAGTGGTCAAGTGAAAGAAAGTATACCATTTGAAAATATCGCTCTTGAACCGTTTAGAACGTAACTTACTGATAGTCAGACATAGTTAAATACTGCATCGCAAAGTCTACAACTTATATACTACCCTGTACCGAACTTATTCCAGTTTACACACGAGATAATATAAGAATAAATTAGATAAATGAATAAAGACTGAAAGGAATCAAAATCAACCTCTTGCTAATCAAGAACAATCCGAATAAATACTTCCTGGTATTAGGTTCAAATCTAAAAATACATTTAAAATGAGCTTATTTTTGAATGTAAGCATCTCTAAAATATATACTTTTCTTTCTTTTACTAAGTATTACCCCAATTATAAAGTCAAATTTATAATCTTTGAATATTTTCTGTACAAATATACCACACTTATAAATATTTGTGGTATATTTGTACAGATTTAGATAGTAAGCAATGAAGAAACTTAATTCATACATATCATCAGCTGACATGAAGGAAAAAGGGCGTGCTGCTTATTACAAAATGTTGGAAAGTGTACGCCAAGGTGAACTGATACAGGTTCGACGAGGGCTGTATGCCAACATTGACCAACTTTCAAACAGCATGATTGACATAGAAGCGATTATACCAGGTGGAATTCTTTGCCTCTGGTCTGCATGGAGCATACACCAACTTACGACTTCTATGCCACAAGCCTATCATGTAGCCATAAAAAGAGATAGAAAAGTAGTAACACCTTCATTTCCCTCAATAGAGCTTCACCACTATACTGCTTCTATACTAGAGATTGGGGTAAGTAAGATGGTTTTGGAGGGTTACAATATCAGGGTCTATGATATAGAGCGATGCGTATGTGATGCAATTAAATTCAGAAATAAGATAGGTATTGATGTCTGCTCAGAAATCATAGATAACTATCTTACACGACCTGAACGAAATATAAGTAAACTATTGGATTATGCCAGACAACTCCGTGTGGGCAAAATCCTTGAAAACTATCTGCAAGTCAAACTATGAGTAAAGAACAAAATAAAAACTACGGAAAATCAATTCGTACAAAGCTCTTAAATGTAGCTAAAAAGGAAAATATATTCTATCAGACTATATTGACACGATATTTTCAGGAGCGACTACTATATAGGATGTCACAAACACGCTACCGCAACAATTTCTACCTAAAAGGTGGGGCTCTTATGTATGCCTATGAACGTTTTGCTGCACGTCCTACATTGGATATTGATTTTCTTGGTAACAATATAAGCAATGAAGGTACTTCAATTATAGCAGCATTCAAGGAAATATGTTCCGTACCCTTTGAAGAAGATGGAGTGATATTTGACGTTGAGCACATTACTGCCCAAAATATCACAGAGTTCAAAGACTATCATGGAATACGCCTAAGCATACCGGTAAAAATGGATTCCATAGCACAAGTGCTGACTATGGATATTGGTTTTGGCGATGTGGTTACACCCTCACCTGTCAATCTGGATTTTCCTATTTTGCTAGAACATCTGCCTTGTGCTAATATCCTGGCATATTCTCTGGAAACAGTTATTGCAGAAAAGATGCATGCAATAATAGACCTTGCAGATCAAAGCAGTCGTATGAAAGATTATTATGATTTGCATAGAATACTGAAGGAAGAAAAATATGACCCAGAAGTTTTACAGGAAGCTATAATCCGTACATTCGAAAACAGACATACACCTTATGATGAGAACACAATGTTCTTTCGTAAAGATTTTGGAATCAACCAACAAATGGAAGCAAGATGGAAAGCTTTTATGCGTAAAATCACAAAGGCCACTGATCTATCCTTCTCTGAAGTTGTGGCATTCATTCAGGAAACACTTCGTCCATATTGGGAAAACATACCGCATGAATAATACAGACTATAAAATATATGAATTTCTAGAATGTGAATCCATAGTCATTTCTGGGGATATTCACGGAGATTTCAATCTTCTTGTGAACAAAATGTGCGTACAATACAGTATGGAGAATACGCTTCTCATAGTTGCTGGAGACTGTGGATTTGGTTTTGAAAATAGAGGCTATTATGAAAATATCGTCAAGAAGAACGCCAAACGTATGAATGATAATAACAATTGGATCCTTTTCGTCAGAGGTAATCACGACAATCCTGCCTATTTCGACGGCTGTACGTTCAAGCATAAAAGGTTTATTGCCATTCCAGACTATTCCATCGTAAAAGCGTGTGGACACACATTACTCTGCATTGGAGGGGCAATATCCATCGACCGCTCATACAGACTTAACACATGGGAACAGTTACAGAAAAGGTGCCATAAATCATCTCATGATTTAAGTAGAGGAATCTATGAGCGAAACTATTATTGGCCAGACGAAAAACCTGTCTTCAATACTGAATTGCTTGATAAAATAACTGCAGAACAGACAATCGACACCGTTATAACCCATACATCGCCGTCATTCTGTGAATTACAAAATAAGAACGGACTTTATAGATGGACCAATAACGATACACAACTGCTGGTAGATGTTCAGCAAGAACGGGAAACTATGGACTCCATCTACCATATGCTGAAAGAGAAGCAAAATATTACCCATTGGTGCTATGGACATTTTCATCAGAGTTGGCATAACAATATTGATGGGATTCTATTTAAAATGCTGGATATTATGGAGTTCTACGAAATAAAATAACATTTAATCATAAACTACGTTCTATTTGTTCTACAACATATTAAAATACAAATTATTTATTATCATATTATTCTGTATTGAATAAATGGATTATCCCTATTTTCATTATACTAGCAAGATGTATATTTATCAGTCCCTACTCCCCTACTAATGCATCCTGCTATATACGAAATTTTTAAATTTAGTACTAAAATCAAGAGGATAATTTAGGAAACAAGTGATAACTATATCTTAAAACACATCAAGCATAAGATAATATATCGCATAAAAATAAAAATATATAGATTATATCATGATACACTACGCAACTATATGAATACTCCACTTTTTGTACCTTGTAGAAAATATTGAAAAAGTTTGGGAAATATACCATTTTTTCATACATTTGTATAGAGTCAAAGGCTTTCGGAAATTGCGAAGCATTTCTAATACTTTGATTATCAGATTTTTAAATGTTGCAATATTGTACCTCACGTGTATTTGAGTTTTTCAAACAAGTTTTGAACTTATTGAATACCAATGTTTGTCGAGATTTTCTAAATAACTGCATCGAAATTAAAAATATTCTTATGAGAAAAGTTCTAATCATTATATATATATTTCAATTATTCTCATTGATGAGTCAAGCGCAAGGGGTAGTAGAAAAAAATGATTCTGTTACAACTATTGTTCAATCGGGTCACATGATTGGTGCTATTGATATTAGTGCCGACCAGAAATATGCCCTTACAACCGATAGACATACAATTGCTTTATGGGATTTAGAAAAAAGGCGTATTATTCGTTTAGTGTCTCTTCCCAACAGACTTGTACAGTTTCATCCATTAAATCCTACCTGGATGATGGTTAATCCTGTAGATGACTATTCTTTGAATGGACAAGGCTCTTATTATACCTATAATATTTTCACCGGCAAACGCTTGGGAGTAAGAAAGGCTAAAGATATCAACTTCAGGAACCGATGGATGGATAATTTTCTGCTGGAGCATAAAAATGCAACTATTACCATTAAGTCAAAACAGAGCAAAAGAGTGATTGGAGTGCTGAATAGCCATACGGGAATAAGGACGGGACGCATTACCCTTAACCTAAACGACAGTCTTCTGATGCAAACAGGATTGCGTCCGCTTGTATGGGACCTGAAGAACGCAAAGTTCCTGCGACAGATTCCATATATTGATTTTCTAAAAAAAGACAATAACCTTTATTTCAAGGATTATTATACTATACCCTTACCCAAATCAGATAAATTTAATATTAAACGAGGAAGATACCAGTATGGTTACCGTGCAATTTATGAAGGCTATTTCACTAAAAACGATGAACTGCTATTGGGGGGATATAATGCAAATATCACTCGATGGAGTATCGACGGTCGGCTGTTAGGAACTATCAAAACCGATGGCGCTCCTATTTTTGCTTTCTCAGATAATGGCAAGTATAGGGTAGCCGCAACATATGAAGGGCTTAACATGGGACGCGTTTCTGACAAAAAATTAAAAGATTGCAAAGTCTTTAATGAACAATCGGGGTATAAGTTACAATATCAGGTATCATCAGCATTCAGAAAAGATTATTTTGTAACTGGTGGAGATGACTTATATCTGTTAATGGGAAAATTCGGGAAGCCGGATTTCCGGAAAAAGATGCTATACCTGGACTTTCAACCTATGTGTTACGATATTGATGATTCTGAACAGACTATCCTTTTAAGTGGTGAATATGGACGATTACAAGAAGTACCTATTGATAGCCCTTCTAAATATATCAAGTATTTCACGACAGAGTTCAAAAGATCAAGAGTCGAATGTTGCCTTTACTTGGATAATGATTGGATAGCAGCAGGTTGTACCGATGGAGTGATTGGCTTTTGGAAAAGGGGTATTCAGGAAGCACAACAGTGGAGTTATGTGCACAGAAATGAAGTGACCGACATGAAACTTTCGCACGATGGAAAATGGTTTATCAGTGCTGACGGAACCGGAATGATTAGGATTTGGGATGCAAAGAAACACACTCCTATAGTAGATATGCATTATCTAAGTACTGAAAACGACTATGTGTTTATTACCCCAGATAATTACTACAAAGCATCAAAAGGAGCATACGAAATGATGCACTTTGTTAAAGGGATGCAAGTTCTCAGTTTTGATCAGTTCGACTTGATTTATAACCGTCCAGACATAATATTACAACGATTAGGTCAGCCTAAAGATAAAACTATGCCTTACTACTTTGCCTGGAAAAAACGATTACAACGCATGGGGTATACCGAAGAAATGCTTTCTACTGAAATACATGCTCCAGAACTGAAGGTGACTAATAAAGAGAACTTACCCCAGTCAACTACCAAACGGAAAGTGAATATAGATATACTGGCAACAGATAGTAAATATAAACTTTCTCACCTGTTTGTTTCTCTTAATGGAGTACCTATTTATGGCAAGCAAGGAAAAAGTATTGGCGATTCCGTACCTTCTATCTATAAAAAACAGTTAGCATTGACGTTATGTCAAGGCAATAATCACATTGAGATTTCGTGTATGAACGAAAAAGGCGTGGAGTCTTATAGGGAACAAATTGAGGTATTTTGTGATACGGCTATTGTGAAACCACGTCTTTTTGTAGCTTCCATAGGAGTGTCTCAATATGAGCAAGGAGGCTTCAACCTGAACTATGCGGCTAAGGACGCCGTCGATTTTCTAGCAATGATGGAGATTGAGGGAAAAGATAGGTTTGCATCAATAGAGAAGATGCTATTGACAAACGAAGAATTCTCTAAGAACTCTGTTACTCGTTTGAAACGTTTTTTCGCACAAGCAGAAAGAGATGATGTAGTGATGCTGTTCTATGCCGGCCATGGCGTTTTGAATAGTGATATGGATTACTATCTAGGAACTTATGCTATGGACTTTGACATGCCGCAGTCAAATGGCTTGAGATATGACGATTTTGAATCATGCTTGGACAATACCGAAAGCGTGCACCGCTTTTGCTTTATCGATGCATGTCACTCAGGCGAATTAGATAAAGAAGACTATCTGAGTGATAATGTAGTGATGAAGCCTGTTGGAAAGCTTGCATTTCGTAATGCCGGCAATGGGTTACGTAAGGTAAAAGGCCATGGAGTTAAACAAGTACAAACGTTGTTTAACGAGTTGTTTGTGGATGTGCGTTGGGGCGTGGGTGCCACAGTACTCACCAGTGCAGGAGGAATGGAGGTTTCTTTAGAAGGGAACGACTGGAAAAATGGGCTTTTCACCTGGTGCCTGAAAAAAGGAATTCAGGAACGTGCTGCTGATGGTAATGGTGATGGGAAAATTAATATTCACGAACTGACCGACTATGTAAGCAGAGAGGTAAACCGATTGTCTGATGGACTACAAACACCTTGCGTGCGTCAAGAAAACCGTCAACAGGATTTTATAATTATAAATTAAATACTATATGACAAAGCTAATATGTTTATTATTAACAACATTCAGTCTATTAGCAATCAGCCCTGTAAAAGCACAAAGCAAAGAAGAAAAATGTCTTCAGAAATTATCTGAATATCTTACTTATGTGGAGAAACAGCAATGGAATAAAACCCTGAAACCTATAGCCGATTGTGCGTATTATGCCAAAGGTGCCATGAAGCTGGACAATGAAGTGAGAATTCTTTGCTGGTATCTTTATCTTGGAGAACTTATTAAGCACAATCCCAATAATAGAGATGACATCAGAGAATATAGCGGATTAATCTGTTCTTACGGTTATAAGTATGAAGAAAAGCCAAAGTCGTACGGCCTGGAATTGATTGTTGCCAATGCCTTTATATTAAACTCCGGATATGTGAAAGAAGTTTGGAAACCTATCCAATTGGCAAAAGCCATAAATGTACTCACACGTTTGGAGCAAATGAATGTACAGCCAGTTGCAGAAAAAGATTATGAAGCGTTTTATATACTTTCCGGATTATCAGTTTCTGATGCCGAGCGTCTTAAAATGATGCAATATACAGTTCAGCTAATGGAAACACTTTCCGGCTTGGAGTGGTTCAATGCGGCAGAAGAAGCATTAGACCACAGAAACATGAAAGGATGTCCTTTTGCCGCACTTTTCTGTGTGCAACAAAGTGAAAAGAAAAATTTCCCGAACGCCTGGGCTCTGCATGGCAATATGTTCGAAAATGGTAAAGTGGTGCACAAAGATCTTGATCAAGCTGTTAAATATTATAAACAAGCTGCAAATAATGGCAGTGTGTGGGGCAAAATAGAATATGCCAGTTTCTTGATTAATGGAAAAATAGTAGAAAAAGATTATTCACAGGCTCTTCAATTACTGAATTCAGTTGCTGGTGAATCAGATTTTTTAAGATATGGAGGTGGATATCAATTGGGACGCCTATACGAATACGGTTGGGGAGTAGAAGTCAATCGGGAAAAGGCTATGGAATTTTATACCGACAGTTATGAAAAATGTATTTGGACAAAACTGAAAGAATTATCGTACGAAGGCTCAATGCGCTTAGAAAACAAAATATCCGAAGAATTAATTGATGCTGAAGTTGCTGGTGTAGATATTAGCCAAATGAGTGTGGACGAACTTTTGACTATAGCACAACGTTATGAGGAGATAAATGCTAAGTCTAAAGCTGTTATTTACGAAATACAAGCAGCAAGAAAAGGCAGTTCTTACAGTGCCTGTAAAGTTGGTGTGAAATATTTCGATTGGTCTAAACGAGAAGATGAAATGTGGTTGAAATATGCTTTTGAAGTATTTGATATTGGTTCTAAAGGAAATTACGCTCCATGCAAATATAATCTGGCCTTGATGTATTTGTATGGTTACGGAATTTCTCCCAACTATGAAAAGGCTTTGGAATTATACAACAAGTACATTGAACAGATTTCTGCTGAAGGATATGAGGAATATTCTAAAGATAATTACTTAGGAACTATTACTGGAACATTATATAATGAGGAAGCTACAAAGAAGGGAATACCTCTTAAGAAGGAATTGGATGATTTTAACAATCCTGATGAATTGTATCAGTGGGCTCGATTCCGTGAAAGAGACAGCCGTCCAGAGATTTCAATATATTTCTATACTCGTGCAGCTCAAAAAGGGCATCCAAAAGCCGCCGAACGATTAGAAGCATTCAAGAAAAAAATTGCAGAAAAGCAAAACAGCAGTAAACAATGAAATTGAACTTACATAAATGGAAAATACAACCCCGAAAGATTAAGTATTTGCTTGCTTTATTGCATGCAGTATTTGTGCTGTTTCTATGCTATCTGTTAGGCAATACACCCTACTCATTAGGCGATGAGGAACAGTTTATTCAACGCCTTTATGTAGTTAAAGAGAATGTATCGTTATCCAAAACAGCACTTCCCACGACCCTACTGCCAATAAATGTAGCATACGACAAGCAATTGATTGAATGGACTGACGAATATGATCTACCGGTTGGCAAGCAAGTTATAACAGACCGTGAAAAGCTACTTCGTTTTTTACAAATAGCACGTGAAGCCAATACTTATCGCTATATTATATTGGATGTGATGTTTGAACCTAACGTACACACGGACATTGATTCATTGCTCTTCGCTACTATTGCTAATACAGACAGGTTAGTGATTCCACGCCATAAAGATGACGAACTGACCGATAGTCTGCTACTTCCTAAATTAGCATATGCCGATTATAGGACATCAATAAACGAAGGTAACTTTGTGAAGTACCAATATCTGAATAACGATATGGTATCTATGGCCTGGAAGGTGTATGCGGATTGTACCGGGGCCGAATATAACCATTGGGGACCGTTCTATTTCTCTAACGGAAGATTGTGTAACAGCAGTCTTTTTCTGAATTTTACTGTTATACCTGACGAAGGCAGCTACAGCCCTAAAGGAGAAAAAAATTTTTATAACATGGGGATTGATTTACTTGATCAGATCGACAATATTGATTACAGCACTTTTCTGAATAATAAGGTAATTATTATTGGCGATTTGACCGAGAATGACATTCACGACACTTACGCCGGACCAATGCCAGGAGGTTACATTAACTACAATGCTTTCCTGGCACTGATGGACGGAAAACATTATGTAGACTGGCCATCTATGGCGTTATTGTTTGTAATATATTTCCTAATCTCCTTATTTTTGTTTATCAATAAATCACCATTCGATTACTTACCGTTTCTCAAATTCATTAAGACGCGCACCTGGCGTACAGTTTATTCTTTTTGTGGATTTTCAATGCTGCTTACTATAGTATGCGCCGTCTCTTATCTCATTAATGGATACATTTACGATATACTCACAATATCAAGCTATTTTTCTGTATGTAGCTTTTTGTTAAATTTTTATAGAACCAAAAAATCAAAGAAGTGATGAGAACTTTATTACTTACGTTGACAGTATTATGCAACATGACACATGCAATCTGTCTGCAAGCTCAAGAACAATTTAAGATACTTTTTCTCAATGAATCCCCTATTGAGATTGGAGGAAAATATTGTCAGGAGAATGATATTTTCAACTCCAAGGATAAAATTGTATGGAAAAACGACAAACAGGTCATGAAGGTACTTAATCTTACTAATCAGAGACAAAGTATTTTGGCCGCACGTGGTTTCAAGAATGGAAAACACAGAACAATTTCATCATATCTGACTCAGAATAAAAGACTCTCTACAAGAGACAGCGAAGCTTTATTACTGCCTCAGTTAAAAGATTATCTGTCGAACACTTTCTATTTAATAGATTCCATTTGCGTAAAAACGCTAGTACCTATGGATTACAATCACTTTTTCTATGCCGATTATCATTATAAAGGTGAGGTGATTCACAAACGTTTACCTATAACATCTAATGGATTCCTGATAGATTTCAGTCTTTACATCATCGATGGAGATTCTATTCCGCCATTTGAAACAAATGTGGATATTTTCTACTACGATAAATTAAAAGAGGAAGTAATTCCTATCACTAACAAAATGCACATTGTTCCTATTGAGTAATTTTAATGTAAACGAGATAACTTTTTAATCGTCTCAAGTAAATATCATTTTGGATAGTTAAGAGAGTTTATCAACTCAATACCAACACATATGGGCAAGGACAAAAAAACTACCCTTGCAATGAAAACTTGCTCATATCGGCTTCTGTTTTAAACTGGCTAAGGAACTCCTTACTTAACACCTCATCGGGCACTACTTAATTCTTTTCTTTAATAATTTTCTTCATTCGGTAAATGTATAAAATAAAAAATACGGAACTCACTTTAAATCCCGGATTTTCCATTTACTATTTTATAGTATCTAGAATAACAACAAACGCCTTTCCAAGGAATTGTTTACGACTTTCTCCTGAAGGAAAAGTTACCAATTATAGACGGTCTACAACGGGGTCTGCCGATGTGCTAATGTTGCAACTCACCAACTAGGCAAAAAAACACAAGCAAGATTAAAATACCCAGTACTTTATCTATTTTCAATATCTTACCGCTTTCTGCATCCACCTTAAATAGCAAACATACATCTTACCATTTGTTTTGCCTTTTCTCTAATATCCGTCAGATAGAATCCTTGTCCCCCCCCTTGTAAAGTTTACATGTTGACAGGGCTATCTGCTCAGCACAACATCAAAACCGTGATATAATTTCATAGAATGCCACCTCCATTATTTAAACAAACTTAAGTAAAATCCTGAATCTTATCATCCAATGAAAGCAAAAGCTTAGCTTCATAATGTTCCGTAAGGGAAATAACAACTCCATTTTACACCCAGTACACAACATCAAATCCACTAGTTGTAAGCATTTTTTTGTTTACAAAAATTCACTCCATATTTATTCTCTTGGCGTGGACCTAAAAACTCCTAAGCACAAATGAAAACTTATACCTCTCTTCTTTACGTTTCCCGTATGAGAAACATTTGTTTTTGCCCTGAAAGCCGTATGTTTCGCGGATGAAAAACATATAGCTTAGCACACGGAAACATAAAAGATTACACAAGACTTATAAATAAATCTGTTTATCTTTTAATTTAAGAGTCCCATTTTTATAGCAAAAAGAGAGGTATAATATTGAGATTGGCAGTTCTCTGTAATCTCCATTAGGAATGGCCAATCTCAATATTATTCAATACTTATGTAAGATGTGACAACCACCTTACCATGAAAGAAGCCCGGTATTCTTTTCTATTGCTTGGCAAAATCAGATGGAGTGATGCCAAACTTATTTTTAAAGACCTTACTGAAATGGGAATTACTTCCAAAGCCCGTCTCATAGATTATCTCCGTGATATTCATGTCTGTATGTTTCAACAGATAAGCTGCTTTGTTCAATCGCATATCCCGGATGAAATCACCCAATGACTGTCCGGAAATCTCCTTCACCATGGCATAAAGTCTTGTCCGGCCAAGCCCAAAATGCTTGCACAGCATATCAACAGAAAGATCCGGATTCGATATATTATTTTCCAGGAATCCGTTCAGACTTTCTATAAACTCCTTATCTTTCTCCGACTTTATGGATTTGCGGGTTACTTCCGGTTCTGCCTGCTCCTGCCCTTCCGTCTGTTCTTCCGGATTTACATCCACGGGCATTGCCTGTGTATGTTCTGTCTGCATCATCCGGAGTTTCTGTGCCAGAAGTCTGGCTACATTAAGTTCCAATATCTTCATGGAGAAAGGTTTGGGAAGATACAAATCGGCTCCCGATTCATAACCCTCAATCTGATTTTCTACCGTACTTTTTGCCGTAAGGAGAATTATCGGTGTATATGCTATCGACAGGTTATTTCGGATGGCCTTGCACATCTCTATTCCGTCCATTAACGGCATCATCACATCACTGATAATTAAATCAGGATAGAATTCCGTACATTTTCTCAACCCCTCTTCTCCGTTTTCCGCAGTAATCACATGGTATTTTATCTGGAAATGCTCTTTCAGCATGGACAACAATTCCACGTTATCCTCCACTAGCAACAGGGTCTGCCTGTCCGAGGCATCTGCCGCTTCCTTATCTTCATCTACCGATGCTTTCTGAGGTTCCATATCATAGTTATATTCTACGTGAACTGATTGCAAATAGCCATGCACATCAAATGTATTATTTTTATCCTGCACTTCTTCTTTCAATCTCATGGGCAATGTGACAATGAATTCCGTACCCTTCATCCGTTCACTGCTCACAATAATGTTCCCACCATGTAGAAGCACCATGTTCTTGGCAATGGCAAGTCCTATACCCGAACCTAAATGTACCGAAGAGTTGTCTCTTATCTGAAAGAAACGGTCGTAAATCTTACTGATTGTTTCCGCAGAGATTCCGACTCCCGTATCGGAAACTTTTAAGATACAAACTTCTTCGCCCCATATCGTGTCGCCCACTTGGAAAGAGTTTTCATATTTAGGAGAA
This sequence comes from Phocaeicola plebeius DSM 17135, assembly GCF_000187895.1. Classification (GTDB taxonomy): domain Bacteria; phylum Bacteroidota; class Bacteroidia; order Bacteroidales; family Bacteroidaceae; genus Phocaeicola; species Phocaeicola plebeius. Next base: position 270,156 of record NZ_DS990119.1, read on the forward strand.
GGAGCCACATCTGTGCCAGTTGTAAGAGACACTTCCACACGCCCTCCATTGGACGTATATTTCATGGCATTGGAAAGCAGGTTTGTCAGCACCATGGAAAATTTCTCCAGATCAAATTTCATCAGCACGTTCTCCTGCACCGAGGTGGTAAATTCTATTTTCTTACGCAGGGCCCAGGGAGAAAATTCCTGCACAATCTGCAACACATATTTATCAATTCTGTCTTCTTGCAGATTCAAATCGGCAATATTCAGGTCACTCTTTCTGAAATCTACCAGCTCTGTAATCATGGTCAGCAGTCTGTTGGCATTTCGGGATACCGAATTGAATGACTCCTGAATTTTCTGTGGCACCTGCCCGACTGTCCGGCTAAACTCATCTTCCATTCGTTCCACTGACGACAGAATAAGCGTTAAAGGCGTCTTGAATTCATGAGAGATATTCATGAAGAACTGCAATTTCAACTGATGGTTTTCTTCATCCTTTTGCTTTTCCATGTCATGCAAGGATATTTTATGTTTCATATTCAGTTCCTGCACATACAGGTAGAAGATGAACAGCACCAGTGAAAAGGTAAATATCAGATAAGTGATTTTAGCCCACGGAGAAAGCCACCAAGGGGGCAGCACTTCAATCTGCAGTTTTTTACTTACCGGATTCCAAGTCTGTCCATTATCCGTAGAGTACTGCAGTTCGAAGTCGTAAGTGGAATAATCCAGATTGGAATAAAGCACTTTATTCTCACTCACCGGCACTTCCCGCCATTCCGCATCATATCCGCCCAATTTATACCGATACATAATTCTGTTCGAAAGACGATAGCCCAAGGCAGAAAATTCTATAGAGAAATCATTCTGGTCATGGTGCAGTGTCAACTTCTCCAGTTTGTCCAAAATCTCAGGAAGCACAACCACCCCATTTATCTTCTCACCGACCCGAATTCTCTCTCCATGAACATATAAGTTTGACAGATAAAGCTGATACTTTTCATTCCCAGTCTGCACATGATTGGGATAAAAATAGCTCAAACCATCTATTCCACCCATGTACATCATTCCGTCCTTTCCTTTGTAACCAGCTCCATATTTGAAGAAGTTGCCTTGCAATCCGTCCAGGTAATCAAATCGAGAAAGAATGCCGGTTTGTGTATCCAGCTTCATAATGCCATAGCCGCCAATCCACACATTGTTATTCTTATCTACCATCACAATTTCCGCATCATTGCTCATCATACCATCCTGCGTCATGTAAGACGTTGCAGAATAGGCATTGTCTGTATCTCCATTGATAACCAGACGGTTCAGGCCTCCTCCCAATGTTCCGACCCAGTAAATCGAATCATTCTGTTTGTCAATACATGCCAGGAAGTTATTCGATAAGGAATGAGAGTTCTTCAAATCTACTCCATAAGAAACCACTTTTTTAATATCAGAATCGGTTCCCTGCAAGATAAATCGAGAAAGCCCTTTTCTGGTACATGCCATCATTTCGTTTTTTTCTTTATCAAAAAACAAATAAGGTACACAAGTTGACTTCAAGCCATCCCGTAAACCTATGTGTTTGACAAAAGTAAGTGCCCCATTATCTTCTTTAAAGCAATAGATACCATTTCTCCAGGTACCCACCCACAGGAAGCCGTTTGCATCATATTCCATTCGAGTGATGTCTACAGCAGCCTTTACCAATGCTTTTTCATTGTTGAAGATGACATACGACATCGAATTTGATTTTACGTCATAGGCCACAAGGCCATTTATCAGTCCCACATAAAGAATACGTTCATTCTTACTAAACTTTAAAGCCTTAAACACATTTCCTTTTCCCAGGAATTGAGAAAAGTCTGTAAACATCAGAAGGCCTTCGTCCGTACGATACTTATTTAAGCCTTGTTTCTGAGTCAGAAGCCAAAGCGTACCGTCAGAACTTCTTTCAATACCCTTCACAAAAGTACCCTTTATTGAATATTCATTTGAAGGGTTATCGTATACTGTACCAAACAAAGGCATTGATAAAGAAACATAATTCAGTCCTTTTCCCCAAGTTCCAATCCACAAATTATGAAAACTGTCAATGAATAATGTGGAAATAAAGTTAGAGGAAATGGAAGTGGTATATGCAGATTGCCGGGCATGAATATCGGCGTAAACCTTGCCTGAGTTTGTAGAAATCTGCAACAAGCCTATATTCGAGGCACACCATAAAGTATTGCTTCGGTCCACAATCAGTTTTCCTGAAGTATGTTGAGGAATATGTGCATTCAAGCTATGAAAATCATAAAAGTCATAACGTGACAAGTTCAGACTGCCATCTGTATTCAACGGGAATCTGGCACAACCGGAAGATACTCTCAGATACAGGAAATTGTCTCTAATATAAAGTGAGGAAGAAGCCTCATTCCTTCGGGAAATTTCACGGCATTTATATGAGTTCACAATTTTCACTCTGCCCTGAGTCAGCTTCACCTGTAAAAGCATATCGGGAGTACACAACCAAGTATAATCGCCATTTTTCACAATCGTATGCACATTTTTCTTTGCCGACAAGACCTCAGACTCTTTCCCATAAGAAGAAAGCAAGTTTCTTTTACGATCCACATTCACCACATACATGGAATCAGAAGTTACCACCCACAAAACTCCTTCTTCTGTGGCATATACTTTGTCGACCAAAGTGGATGATAATACCTGAAGGTCAGCAGAGAGTTCAAAATCGGCATAATTCCCCTGATTATAATTAAATCTCAACAAACCGCTTTCTGTACCAATCCATAAATTACAGGAATCTGTAGCCAACGAAGTGATACGGTCGTGAAGATAACGGATTCTGTCCGTCGGTTTATAATACTCATACGACTGCAGGTTGTATCCATCAAAACTTTGCAAGCCTCCATTGGTTCCAATCCAGATGAGTCCATTCACATCCTGTGTTACACAGGTTACATCTGTATGTAATAGTCCGTTCTCCATTGTCAACGTCCTGAACTTAGGAGCATTTGCACCCATAAGAGTCAGGCTAAAGACTAGCAAACAACTAAGGAGTACCCCTGTTTTTTCTTTTAAAGACATCATAAAATTACATTTTCAACAAAGATAAAATATATAAATGCATTAATTACCACTCATTCACAAAAAAAGAGGAGTTACCCCCTCTTTTTACTAACCTATACAACATTACCTTTATGAAAACCACGAACAACATCCTTCATACAAGCATGTCATTCAATTGATTAAAACCCTATTGAAAACCTCTCCACAAAGAAAAAAACAATTAGTTAGTTGTATTTGATTTATTGTACGGATTCTTATTTCAAATGTACAAATATTACCTGAAATCAATCTTTTCACAATTTAAGATGGACCATCTCAGCATCTCATGCATACTTTTTTCGGTCAGCACCTTTCCGTTTACCCTGAAATTCTCAAAAATGAGTCCACTTAAAGGAGTCTGCCCCTTCACTCCTTCCATATAATTCTTTTTACCTTTTGAAACATCCACCCACACATCCCAATCCTTAAACAGGAAATTCTTAATCAACTGGTCTTTATCGCCTAATGGGGATAACCTGAAAATATGTGTCACCGGAGTATCCGTACGCACGTCTTCAAATACAAACCCTTCATCTGCTCCTCCACCGTTCCGGCAGCTTAGAATACCATTATTAGGTCTGTCCGAATCCCACTCCGCTCGAACTATATCCACCCGGCTTACACGACAGTTTCTTGCGACTGAATTACTCCAGTTCAACTGGAAAATGGCTCCATTATCCAATTGCCAGCATACGACATCTTCTACCACAATATTATCTCTATATATCTTGATATTATCATCATTGGCCCAGATGAAACAATTCCGGATTGTAGAGTTGGCATAAGCAGCAATACCGTCACAATTATAAATCCATCCTCCCACGATTTTAGTCCAGGCCACTTCATTATCCGTTCCCAACAACCTTACAGCAAAGAAAGAATAGTCTGCAATCACAATACCATCCACTATAATGCCGTCGGCTCCATTTTTGGCTTCTACCATGTGCGATTCACGCAGATGTAAGCGTGCTCCTGACAAAACCCCTCTTCCGTAAATCTTCACATTGGAACAAGCCTTTCCATCCATAATGAAAGAACCAAATACCCAAGCTCCTCCTTCCAGGTAGATGCGTTTTATATTTGAAGGAACTTTATACACTCCTATGTCATGTACCCCTTTCTTGAAATAAAGGGCTGAATCTTTTACAGAAAGTGTAGAGAGAAGTGTTTTATCACCCTTTTCTATCACTTTCCATTTTGACAAATCGGCCGGAACATCCGTTTCCATCGGATCTGCAAAAATCAACAATCCCTCCTTATAGCCATCTTCACCAATTTCCACAGAAAATTGTCCTGGACGGTCGAGCATAAAAGAGAAGCAGTTAGCATCCTGTTTATTCACTTTTATATCGTGTCTGGACGGATACACTTTAATTTTTTTCCCTTCTATATCTTTATTCACCCGCACTGTAACTTTCACCTTTCCCTGAAACGAGAAATGTCCCCAATGAATGCTTCTGCCTTTGAATTTAGTCAAAGGCTTGTCATCGTTTTTCCTTTGTCCGGGCATTCCTTTAAAATAAGTGTTACAGACATTTTTGAAAATAGTCACGTCATTATCCGTGTCATCATTCAGATACACACGATACAACTCAGACTGTTGTACCCGAAGATTTTTTTCCGGATATGTCACAAGTGTGGCTGTTTTGTTTCCTGCGTAAATGGAATTCATCCATGAAATACACAAGCATACAATGAATAATAATACTTTCGTCCTCATATGTTTTTCATTCTTACAGCGACAAAATTACAAGCAAACAGACTATCCGCCTTATTTTCATGTACAAATAATTTGTACTAGCGTACAGAACCCGCAGTGTGTACGCTGGCAACAATTTCAAGGACACATAAACCAGTGGTTAGCCTGTTCCAAGGCTATTTTTGTATAAAACATTTATACATTATGAGAAAATTCATCTTTTTATTATGTTGCTGCGTATGTTTTTCCGCTTATGCACAAAAGTGGGAAATGAAGCAAGCTCCTTTAATGACACCTTGGAGCAAAAACATCGACATCCATCATGTACTTCCAGAATACCCCAGGCCACTTATGCAACGGGAAGACTGGAAAAATCTTAATGGAGTATGGGAATTTGAAATGCGTGAAGAAGGAGACCGGCTACCGGCAAAAAGAAAACTTCATGAAAAAATCCTCGTTCCCTATCCATGGGAATCGGCTCTCTCTGGAGTAAGAAGACAACTCTCTACCCAACGGGCGTGGTACAAACGGACTTTTACTCTTCCCAAAGAATGGAAAGGCAAGAATATCATTCTAAATTTTGGAGCCGTTGACTGGGAATCAGAAATCTATGTGAACGGAAAACTAGTCGGGACCCACAAAGGAGGATACGATCCGTTCTCTTTCAATATAACGTCTTATCTTGACTTATCGGCCAAAGAGCAGGAGCTTATTGTCAGTGTCTATGACCCGGGAAACAGCAAGGCCATTCCTCACGGAAAGCAAAACAATACACGTTTTTCCGAACCGAAAGGCTATAGTTACTCCCCTTCTTCCGGTATCTGGCAAACCGTATGGATAGAACCGGTCAACAAAGATCATGTCACAGCCATACATACGATTCCTGATTTTGATAAGAAAGCATTCCACGTAGAAGTCAATGCTTCCGGCAATCAGAACCTGAAGGTAAACATCTGTATCCAGTCACAGGGGAAAACAGAAAGCCAACACTCAGGCGCACTGAATACTCCGATTACTCTACCCCTGCAAACCATTCGTCCATGGAGTCCCGACACACCTCATCTGTATGATGTGATAGTCAAACTGACCAACGAAAAAGGAGAAACCGTGGATAGCATCAGAAGCTATGCGGGTATGCGCAAAATCTCATTAAAGAACGAAAACGGTGTACAGCGTCTGGCACTTAATGACAAATTTATTTTCCAGATGGGGCCATTGGACCAGGGATACTGGCCCGACGGCATATACACTGCGCCCACAGATGAAGCCTTGAAATGGGATGTACAGAAAATAAAAGAATGGGGCTTCAATATGATACGAAAACACATCAAAGTGGAACCGCAGAGATGGTACTACTGGTGCGACAAATTAGGCATATTGGTATGGCAAGACATGCCCAACTGTTTCAAGACACGAAATGAAGAAGAAAAGGAACAGTTTGAAACCGAACTGCAACGCATGATTCGTACCCACTGGAACCACCCTTCCATTGTCAACTGGATTGTGTTCAACGAACATTGGGGAATATACGATTGTGAGCGTATCACAGAAAATGTCATGAAGCTTGACCCGAGCAGACTTGTCACAGGCAATAGTGGTATCGATGCCCGGAAGCCCAGTATCGACTATGAAGTGGGCCACATTAAGGACAACCATTCCTACCGGCCTCCTCACGTGCCGCTTATCAGTAGCAAAAGAGCCACCGTCAACGGAGAATACGGTGCCATCGGTTATAAAATCGAAGGCCATATCTGGGATACCGACGGACCTTGGGTACACCACAACTATAAGAACAAGGAGAATGCGACAAAAGAATACGTAAAATTCATTCAGCAAATCAACGAATACATACGTCGCGGACTCAGTGCAGCTGTATATACCCAGTGGACTGATGTGGAAAATGAAATGAACGGACTCTATACCTACGACCGTAAAGTAGAGAAATTAGATAAACAAAAAGTATCTGACGCCAACCGCTCGACCTATACAGAGAAAGAGCAGATAAAAGGCCAGACCGATGCACAATACATTCAATAATCTTTTAATTACACCTTATGAACTCTATTAAACTGATTTCACTTGCCGCACTGGCAACTTCACTCATGCCCTCCTGGGCTGCTCAAAAGCAAAACAAGCCGAACATTATCTTTGTCATATCCGATGACCATAGCGTTCCGTTCTTAGGGTGCTATGGAAATAAAGACATCAAGACTCCCAACTTCGATAAGTTCGCTTCCGAAGGAATGACTTTTACCAGAACCTACGTGACGGCCCCTCAAAGTGCTCCTTCACGTTCTTCTTTCTTCACAGGACGTTCTACCATCTCTACTACGATGTCTATGTTCTCTCTGCCTCTGCCAGGAAATGTCATTACCTATCCTGATATTCTGAAAGAGCATGGATATTACATCGGAGTGACTGCCCGAAGCCATCACCAGGATGGGCTGAAACGCAACAAAGACATTCAGCAGGCCATTGAAAGAAACGACATGGCTACCTTCGGTCGTCGGTTCGATTATCACAGAATTGGCGGACAGCCGTTGCCGGAACTGAAAGTCTTTCTGGACAAGGCTGCCACAGAAGGAAAAGGAAAGCCCTTCTATGTTCAGGTCAGTTTCTACGACCCTCATCGCCCATGGGATAAGAATGCTATCCCAGAACCTCATGACCCTAATACCATTAATTTGCCAGACAATTATCCGGATAACGCACTTATTCGGGAAGATTTTGCACGTCATTACGATGAGATAGCCCGTATGGATACCCAGTTCGGACTCATGATGGAAGAACTGGAGAAACGAGGATTGGCAGACAATACTATCGTTGTATTTGTAGGCGATAACGGTTCAGCCCTGTTAAGAGGTAAAGGAACCCTTTATGAAACCGGTATCAATGTACCACTTATCGTACGCTGGCCAGGAAAAATCAAACCGGGAAGCTACAGTAATGTACTTGTATCGGGAGAAGACTTTGCTCCTACCCTCTTGGAACTAGCAGGATATAAAGCCGACCCTAAAATGACCGGCCACAGCTTCGCTCATACCCTGTTGGGTAAAGCAGGAACCGACAGAACGTGGGTATTCTCTGCCCGTGGAGCTCACGCAGAAGACCTGCCAGTCACCACCAAAGACTTTGACCTCATCAGAGCCATAGTGACCGACAGATACAAGCTTATCTATAACCCGGTGAGAGAACTTCCCTACTGGCCGGTAGATTTCTCACATGAACCATTCTGGCTCGACCTGGTAGAACAAAACAGAACCGGCTTCATACCACGGGAATGGAAAGAAAGATATTTCTCAGAAAGACCGATGTTCGAACTGTATGACCTCAAAAACGACCCGCAAGAATTACACAACCTTGCAGGACTTAAGGAATATGCAGAAATAGAAAAGAAACTGCGTGACACCATGGCCGAGAAAATGCTGGTAGACCGTGATTATGTGCCACTTCCTTTCTACTCACTGGACAAAGAATATAAATAGAACGTACAAATTCAATAAGAATGCGGACACAGGAACCAACCGTTTTCTCTTAGTCCGCCTAACTTTGTGACAATAACCAAATAATTATAAATCATGAAAAATAAAACATTCTTATCTGCCGCACTGGCTTTCTTCATGCTGGCCGGCTTTAACCAGACGACTCAGGCTATTACTCCGCAGATGCCGTCTGAAGAAACAGTAAGCAAATGCAAGGTGGCTCCCACTCCTCCTATGGGATGGAACAGTTTCGATGCATACGACTGCCGTATCAACGAACAGGAATTCAAAGCCATCGTAGACTATATGGCTGCCAACCTGAAACAGCATGGTTGGGAATATGCCGTTATCGATTACTGCTGGTTTAACGATAACCCTGGAGGTTGGAATAACCCCAGCAAACGATATGGCCATCCGGACATCCGATTGGATAAAGACGGCAAACCACTCGACGTACTTTGCATGGACGAATACAGTCGTCTGATTCCTTCTGTGAAAAGATTCCCGTCTGCAGCAAACGGAAAAGGATTCAAACCGCTGGCCGACTATGTACACAGCAAGGGTATGAAATTCGGTATCCACATCATGCGTGGTATAGCTCGCCAGGCTTACTTCCAGAAATCAAAAATCATGGGAAGCAAGGCTACGGCGTACGACATAGCTGAACCTTTCGACACATGTAACTGGTGTAACAACATGTACGGAGTGGACGCTTCTAAAGAAGGCGCACAGGAATACTATAACTCTATCTTCAAATTGTATGCAGAATGGGGAGTAGACTTTATTAAAGCCGACGACACCATGTATCCTCCCTATCACAAAGGAGAAATCGAAATGATGCGCAAAGCCATTGAAAACTGCGGTCGCCCGATGGTACTGAGTTTATCTTGTGGTGAAGCTCCATTAGGCCGTGCAGAACACATTAAGAAGAATGCTACCATGTGGAGAGTTTCAGCTGATTTCTGGGACAATTGGGAAGATTTGTATCACAATTTTGACTTACTGAATGCCTGGTCTTCTCATATCGGCGAAGACAGTTGGCCGGATGCGGATATGATTCCGTTTGGAAAACTGGCACTTCAAAACCGTCCGGTAGGAAAAGAACGCATGAGCCGTTTCACTCCAGAGGAATATAATACGCTCATGACTCTGTTCTGTATGGCTCGCTCTCCACTGATGATTGGAGCCGACTTGCTTTCTACCCCCAAAGAAATCATCGACAAATATTTCAAGAACGATGAAATCCTTGCCATCGACCAGCACTCCACAGATAACCGGCAGGTATTCAAGAACAAGAGTTATGCCATCTGGACTGCTACTGTTCCCGAAACAGGCGAACGCTATATTGCGCTGTTCAATCTGCAAGACAAACCTGCTACCGTCACTTTCAATATGGAACTGGAATCTCTACGCGGAAAATATCAAGCACGTGATTTGTGGAAGAAGCAGAATATCGGTATTGTGGAAGGAAAACTTTCTGCTCAGTTGGGAGCACACGATGCCACTGTATTCAAACTCACAAAAGTAAAATAATCCAGAAAGTAATCTCAATGAAAAAAATCAATATTCTACTTATTGGTATATTCATTACTTTTCACACGCTATACGCCCAGACCCCTCTTTGGCAGGGGAAAGGGCGTATTGCCATAAGTAGCGACGGTAATGAACACGATGATGATGACTGGGCTGCCACTCCGTTGTCGCTCGCTATGATTGCAGCTAAAGGCCTGCAAGACAAGCTTGTATTGTATACCTACAGCGACCATATCTGGGGGAGCAATCAGGATCGCCCTAACAAACATGGCATTAGTGCCTATGAGCACATGCGTCTCAGTGCACTGGGAAGCAAGAAATGGTTTGGCTTTCACAATAGCCGTTTCATTTGTGCCGTAGACAATGCTGAAATTGCTTACAATGCCATGAGAGACGTAATCAATGCTTCCTCCGCAGAAGATCCGTTAATCATCGTAGCTGCCGGACCTATGCAAGTGGTAGGAGAAGCTCTTCAACGCTCCGATAAAGAAAAGCGCCAATACGTTACCCTGTTGTCCCACTCTCAATGGAACAATCGTCACAGCGACAATCCGGAAAGAAAAAAAGGATGGGATATGCATTCTGGCTGGACATGGGACGAAATGAAAGCTGCATTCGGTACTCCGGAAGGAGGTAATGTCCGATTCGTACAAATTCTCGACCAAAATCATGGAAAAGATTATATCGGTTTCTTCTGTCCCAAAGAAAACTACGACTGGATAAAAACTTCACCAGCCAGAAATTCTCCCGCCTACCAACCAGGAGCATGGGACTTCCTGTATGAACGGATTTCCACTTGTATCAAGAAAAAAGGAACTTGTTTCGACCCCTCGGATGCGGGCATGATTGTATACCTGTTCACCGGAATCGAAAAAACTAATCCGGACATGGCACGACAAATCATGGAGAATCCTCAATTCACCTATCAAAACCCAATTCGTTCAGGTATAGACCCCAAAGGATTAAGAGACTGCCAGGTACTGAAAGACCAGAATACCTGGTACCTCACAGGTACCGCTTTTCCCCATTGGGCACGACAGGAACAAAATGGGAAGCTGAACCAAGGAGTTCCTCTCTACAAATCCACAAATCTGACCGACTGGACTTTCGTAAAATACATCGTAGAAAGGCCCGATTCCAGCAAATGGTATTATAACCGTTTCTGGGCTCCTGAGATTCATAAAATCAAGGGGAAATATTACGCTACCTTCAACTGTTCCAACCCCAAGCATGGGTATCCCGGACAACACATCGGTTATGCCGTAGCCAATAGTATTGAAGGCCCCTACAAGGTGATTACAGAAGAAAAGCCACTGGCCAATGGAAACGACTTGACACTGTTCGAAGATGAAGACGGAAAAGTATGGGCATTCTGGAACAGAGGACGTGAATTCGGTATTGGATATGCGCAACTGGATTTAGAAACCGGAAAATTTCTGACTACCCTTCAGACGGCTATCCAGCCCGGGAAGGTAGATTATGAATACGATAAGGAAGGAAAATTAGTACACGAACCCGGATACGACGGACGCCCCATCCCCAAAGTAAAGAAGTATTACTCCTGGGATTCCATCGGTATAGAAGGGGCTTACGTCATCAAAGAAAACGGACAATACTACCTTTTTTATTCCAGTTGGACCAGAGGATATGAAATCGGCTATGCTACTGCTTCTAAAATTACCGGACCATGGAAGAAGTATGAAGGAAATCCCTTCTACGGAGCACAAAGCAAAGCCGCATGCAACAGAAACGGATTCACCTGGAAAGGTGACCCATATAGTCCGTTCAACCAAGTGGGCCACAATGAAATATTTGTCGGACCAGATGGTAGATATTGGATTTCCTGCCACGGAATTACACACGACGCTCCCGAAAGTCCCTCATTGGTTATTGACCCGATATGGTTCGACCACGACGGGAACATCAAGAGTAACGGTCCGACATATACTCTTCAACAAACAAATTATTTGAACAACCCAACCTCTAAGGCTAAATAACTCATAGTCAATTCATCCCTCGGTGCTTGTGAAAGTATCGGGGGAATATAATTTCTACTGAATAAGATTTGAAGACATAAAAACACTTTTAATTCTAAAAAACATTTATAATGAAAACGAAGTTTATGTTATCCACGTTGCTGGCTTTTCCTGCGTTAAGTCATGCACAAACCAACTTTATCATCATCCTTACCGATGACCAAGGGTATCAGGACATAGGATGCTATGGTTCGCCACTGATTGAAACTCCCAACCTTGACAAAATGGCGGAAGAAGGACTTCGGCTTACCAATTTTTACGTATCCGCTTCTGTATCGAGTGCCTCGAGAGCCGGACTGCTTACCGGGCAGTTAAACACACGCAATGGAGTGAAAGGTGTGGGCTGGCCAGATTCAAAAGGACTTCCAACAGATAAAATCACGATAGCCAACGCACTAAAGACAAAAGGGTATGCCACCGGATGCTTTGGTAAATGGCACTTAGGCGACCTTGACGGATATCTTCCTACCGATCGTGGATTTGATTATTATTATGGTATCCCTTATAGCAACGACATGTATATAGGGTACACACATAAATTCTCTCCCAACTGTGTGTTTACCGAAGGGTATAATCTTGATAAAGCCTTACAAGACCAGCAACTGGTAAAAAGAACTAAAAACAAAGCCCAACTGAAAAAAGAACTGAACTATGCTTCCCCTTTGTTCGAAAACAAGGAAGTCATAGAATATCCATGCGACCAAGCTACTACCACATACAGATATTTCAATAAAGCAATGGAATTTATCGGGAAAAACAAGAACCAGCCGTTTTTTGTATACCTGACTCCTTCCATGCCTCATGTGCCGCTTTTTGTCTCCCCACAGTTCAAAGGAAAAAGTAAAAGAGGATTGTATGGAGATGCCGTAGAAGAAATAGACTGGAACGTAGGCCGACTGCTTGATTTCTTAGAAAAAGAAGGGCTCAGCGAGAATACAATGGTCATTTTCACTTCCGACAATGGCCCATGGTTAGGAATGAAAGAAAACGGTGGATCTGCTCTTCCATTGAGAGACGGTAAATTCTCGGCATACGAAGGTGGTGTCCGCACTCCTTGTATCATCAAATGGAAGAACCACATCCCGGCAGGAAAAGTGAGCGACCATATCATTGCAAGTATCGATATCTTCCCCACTCTATTGGAACTTGCCCAGATGGACAAATCAAAATATGATCTTGACGGTATCACACTTACCAAGTTCATAAGCAATCCAGATAATGTAGAGCCTCGCGACCGCTATTTGTATGTCAAAGACGGAAAGATTGTAGGCATCAGACAAAATGACTGGATATACCTGCCGCAAACAGGACTCAGAGTCACTCCCAAAGGAAACTTTGAGCAAGAACTCTTCAATATCCGTATGGACATTGGGCAAAAATCAAATCTGTTCAAAAAAGAAACCAAGAAAGCTCAGGAAATGGAACAGCTATTACAGCAACAATCTCATTAGTCCCTTTTGAGCAGGTGTATATTAAAAAGTCTGGTATGAACCACAGCAGGTTACATACCAGACTTTTTTTACAGGATCTATCTATAACAGACAAGCAGGTTATTTGTACATCACAAACTGATTCTTGCCAGAATCTGGAGTTACCAGATAAAATCCGTTGTCAAGCTTCTTGTAACTGGCATACTGACATTTCAGAAGCGGCTTGTCACTATATATCACAAAAGGTGCATTCTCCTTCAAGGATACTGTCAACTTATTCTTTTCAGCCTTATACTTCTTTACTGCCACCGGACTGAGGTACTTGTTCTCCAGCCCTATAACCGACCAGCCGTTCTCGATTTCACACAGCAACACCAGACGGTCCTCCATATTCTTCAGGTTAAACGCATACTTATCTTTCAGCACGTTTCCTTTCTTCGTATACCAGTCATAATATACCAGTCCCTCTGCCGGAAGTTCACGTCGTCCCGGATACGGCTGTACCATCGCATCCGCATATGTATAGTCTTCTGCAGTAACCTCTACCTCCGTTATATTCTTGGTATTTTTGTTTGACAGGCTATAAGCCACCACTGCAGCAGATGTTTCAGTCAAAGGAGCTATCACATAATACACCCCATCTCCTGTCAGCACATTGTTAAACAGAGACTTGGGCAAAGAAGTTCCCGGAGCCATAGGACGCAAGATTTCACCGTCTGAAAAAGCTAATGGAGAAATATAATCATCCACAAAATTCTTGGGAGGGTCAGACAGATAGATAGGAGCCGCCGACATCGCTTTGCTGACCGCCATCAGACGCCCCAGTCTGGCATCTGAAGAATGAAACATGTCATGATCCGGCCAAACCGTCTGCCCCATCCATAATGTGTTCTGGAATCCCTGATAGATATGATTTCTCGCCAATGGAATGCTGTTCAACTTATAATCCACGCTCACACGCGTCGTTGCACTGTATTTGGTATTAAATGCACAAGGCAGGTTCTGAGCCATACAGTTCATCAATCCATCCAGTTTCTTTTTGGCATACCGCTCCAGTGCTGCCGCATTGTTGTGATGCGCCTCCACCGGATTGGATATCATCAGATAGTTGTTAAAGTCACGTGTCTGAACGTCTATTTTAATGAAGTCAAAATCATTGTCCGATGCAGAAGAAACCATCTTGTTATAAAACAAATCGGCAGCTTCCGGCGAACCGTTTATGATGATACGTCCTCTGTCATTCTTCATCAGATAAGGCTTTAAATCATCCATTTTATGATTGGCCGATATACCACCCCATATTCCATACATGCAATGCCACAATCCGAACCACTTTATCTTGTCCGAACGTTTAGATAACAAAGGAGACCATCCTCTTGGGAATTTCTCTGGACTCACCTCAAAATTGATAAGTTTGTCTTTCACCTGAGTCTGGTGTCCATGATCCACCAGAACCCAGCGAATGGGTACATCAGATTTTTCTATCCCATCCACAGCCTCCAGCAACACTTTTTCATTGATGTTTTTCCGGAAATGCTCCCACGAACACCAACCTAAATATTTGAACGGCTCCGGATAAACCTTGTCCTTTCTTAATTTCAGATTATCTGCTATGTATTTATCCTTTACCAAAGAACTCCAGATTGCATTCACTACCTTATATACATCCCCACTTCTTCCATAGGCAAACACCGGAGCATCTTTCAAATCCACTTCTTCCGTTCCCATGGTACCGTATTTAATATCAATGTGATTATCGTCCACCACTTCTATCCAGCTCATAGCTGAATTAATGGCTACCGGCTGCACTACCCAGTAACTTCCATCCTGAAGTTCCAGGACAAGAAAGATACCACAATTGACAGGCTTATCAATAGTGGGTACCGGTTCAAATGATGCATCAAAAAGTGCAGACAATCTATCCACGGGCCATGAAAAATTTTGGTTTATCCCGTCAAAACCCTTAAACCGGGAAGCATAGAACAATGCCTTCTTATACACAGGCAATTCTATACGATAACTCTCCAACACTCCCTCTACAGGCTTTCCCTTTACAGAAGTTCTAAACACAGCGCACGAATCTGAAAAAGACAGATTCAAGTCTTTTGCCTTCGACGGAATACCTTGTATCCACATCAAACACATCAAAACAAAAAACGTTACATACTTTTTACTCATAATACAATGTATATTTGTTATTTTATGATTATACCTTCTGTCGTATTTTCATTAGTCAGCAAATTCGCGTCAGACATATTCTTCCACAATTTGCCATTCACCTTAATATTTTCCAGAAGTACATTGCTTACCTTATGAATAGAATCGTGCCCCATAATGATATTTCTCATTTCAGGTTCGGTATAGCACTCAATATTTCTGAAGGTAAGATTTCTGATTTCACCTCTTTCCGGATCCCAGCTTCCGAAACGGTTAGGTTTTGTCATGATATGAAACAAACGATGCTTGCAGTTATCAATCCGAATATCCTCATACAAATAATTGGTCATAATGCCATTACTGCCATGAATCGCATCAAATACAGCTTCATTAGGATTGTCCCAAGGATGCTCCACCCGGATTATATCCACGTCATAGACATGAAAATTAGTGTTATACCCCGGCATATTCCAGCCAATCTGAAAAGGAGCCCCGTTTTCCATCTGCCATATCACGCATCTTCTTGCTATCGTGTTGCTTCGATACAACTTGATAGCATCATCATTTACCTTGAAAAAACAGTCTTCTATCAAACTATTGCTTCCAATTCCTATTCCATCCGTACTGAACCACCAGCCCATCATCTTCAGGTTCCGGCATATCTGATTAGTACCAGTTAACGACACACAAAACCTCGGTGCATTGATAATAGTCACCCCTTCAATCAGTACATTATTACAGTTCCTAAAAGCAATCATGTGATTATGACTCCGTGCAGGATATTCTTCCCCACTTATAATACCCTGCCCCATAATGGTAATGTTCTCCTGCCCGTCAGAAACGAATTGTCCTTTTACATAGGCGCCAGGAGCAAGATATACCGTTTGATTGCTCTTCAACATGTAGTTGTCTCCTATCTCGTGTATCCCTTTTTCGAAAACAATCAGATTAGGAGTATGCTCAGCTGGTTTCTTGAGAGGGTACGTATCCACAAAAATCAGCAAGGGATGGGCAATAGCCACTCCCTCCTCGAATTCCACTGAATACTGTCCAGGACCAGGTAATTTAAATTCTACAGTCGAATCATTCAAAATGTGACATGCGATATTGTACTTACGAGGCAATATCCGGCATACTTCAACCTTATAAGCATTAGTCTTTACCCTGACAACAGGTTTCGTATCTGTAGCAAAAGATGTCCACGAAGTTGTCTTACACCGGTTAGTTTTCCATTGTGCCACATTGGTATACACAGGAGACTCCAAAAATTCTCCTCCATCCGATACCTCAATTTCAAATAAAGAAGATTTCTTGATACCGTCGGCCATCGGATATACAAACACCTTAGCCAAAACCACATCAGAACACAATGTGGCAAAGCATAATATCATTAACAACAATCTTTGTTTCATGTTTGATAAGTTTGAAAAAGTTATTTACGGAAGAGTTATCACACACTTAAATCCATTCTCATCCGGGTACACACGGTCAACGCAAAAAAACGGTTCCGCATATTTATCCTCACTATGATACGAGATATACCACTTGTCATTCAGTCCCTTAAACAATTGCACATTGCCTATAATCTCACAAGGAGGAGCAAAGACAAGCGGGTTGTCATATTCACCATGCAACTGAGTAGGAGCCTGATCTTCCGAACGATAAAACAGAATTTCATCAGAAGCTTTCCAAGGACCAAGCGGAGATTCAGACACTAAGTTCGCAGCATAGTATCCCCCTTTAAACACCGTATAGAAGAGATAAATCTTACCTTTGTATTTTAAGACGGAAGGAGAATCCAGAAAACGGTCATCTTTTCTAAACTGACGAGGTATGGAGATTACCACAGGATCTCCGGCAAGATGTGTAAGCGCAGTATCCATCAATGCACCACACAGACTTCCGTCTTTCTCCCAATAAGCATACACTTTTCCATCTTTATCATCCTGCCATAAGGTAAACCTGTTTCCTTTGACAATAGGTTTATCTGTCACAATTTTATAAGGCCCTTGAATCTTATCACTTATGGCTACAACCGTTTCCGTAGTGCCATAAGGATTTACGTCGTTGTTCCTGCCTCCGAAACACAACACATACCTGCCGTTTATCTTATGAATTTCCGGAGAATCAAAACCATTTTTATACCATGAATCGGCAGGTATACTTTCCCGGTCAACTAATAGAGCGGTTTTCTTCCATTTCTTCATATCCTTACTTTCATACAAAGATATGCCTTCTTTATTTTCACCCGGAGGAGCTATTTCCGTCCCCACCATATAGTACCGGCCTTTTTCTACATAAACATGACAATCTCTGATTCCATATTCCGGCAAACCTTTACGTATCGGATTTCCTGCTAACGCACTCTCCAAACAAAGACATACTAACAGGAACAGAAAAATCTGCTTGTTAAACAGACATTTAAATGACGCGAGATTCATAATCTAAATTTTAAATCAGCTTTAATATACAGATGCTCTACAAACCTATCACTCCGCCTTCTTCCATTCCGTAAGCAACCGGAAGAAGCCTTTTTTTCTTTCACTGTTGATGCCCCAGTCCGCAGGAATACATTGAAAACCCTGTTCGTAGGGTTCATCCTTTTTCCTGAAATCAAAATATCCCCACGAAGCATAAGCCTCTGTAGCTTTTACAAAATTATTGACCTCTTTGTCAAACTTGAAGTGGTCATCCTCGTTGTAAACCATGGGCTTGGGAGTATAGGCCGGCGATTTTCTCACCGAATCTACCTGCAGGGTTATTCTTTCAGGTTTCCATACCCCGTTTCCATGAAGCAAGACAAAATCGGATACAGCAATGACTTTGTCACTCGGAACAATTTTTCCGGCATAACTGGTGCTTACCAACAAACGTCTTCCATGATAAGTAATCGACTTTGCATATTCAATAGACTCATGCACAGTTTCCGGACTCAACCCATCCAACTTGAAGAAATCACACTCATTGTTAATCTCAAGCAACACGTTCTTATATCCGTTCGTCAGTACCCACTCCACTGCATTCTTTATTCCATTTCTGGCAGCCTCTGCATTGTCCAGGAATTTTTCCTGACCTACATAAAACAATCCCAATATCACCACCATTTCCAGCTCATCTGCTTTATCAAGAATCAGCTTCAGTCGCTTCATGTATTCTTCATCCAGACTTCCATCCGAAAGAATAGCTGAATTATGCCAGGGCTGTGTTTCCGAGTATCCTTCCGGACTTCCCCCCTGCAGGTTAATGGTAAAAGCAAGCAGTCCTTTTTCCCTCCATACCGGCATATTCTCTACAAACTCTCTTGTATTGCGGTTGGCATCCCATACTTTCGTATCCGGATACGCCCATTTATAACGCGTAGAATCCGTCTTGTCATCAAAATTCCATTCACAAGTCGCGCATTAGGAAGCAATCCTTGTATTTTCATCCCCCTCCAGGTTTTACCTTCGAACGTAGGTTTTCCGTTAATATAGAACTCTTCACCTACAATCGAAACTTCAGTTTTGTGAACATCAGCAGTTCCACAAGAGACGAACAACAAAGAAAGAAATGCTGTAGAAATAAAACTTTGCTTAAAAAAATGCTTCATATCATCCACTATTTATCTTATATTAAACTCTAAATTTTATTGTTTCTTTAAACTCCAGGTCTGTTCAAAAACAAAAGATTCACCCGGCGACAACTTATACAAAGGACTTACAGGCTCAATCTCACACAACTTTCCATTGGTATAAAATATAGTTGTATACCCCATAGTAGAAGAATAATCCATCTGTGGCATTACTTTGAAAGTAACCTCAAACTTTAAATCTTTATACAGATAAGAAATCCGCCCAGACCTACTATTACATCCTAACTTCAAGGTCTCATCTGACACGTTGTAACACAATTTCCCATTATTTGTCAGCACCTTATCACTTTGATAGTTTCCCATATATCCCCATACCTCATTATCTGACAACGGGAGTACCACACGTCCACCTCCTTTGCAGAAATACCTTCCCCAGAAATGACGGTTCAGACATTTGTCTGTATAGTTACGGGCACTTTGCCTGATATACAGTTCTGAGGAATGTGCATCAAGAGTAAAAGTCCGTTTCAAATGAAGTCCCAACCTATTATCTTTTGAGAACGAAAGTTCAACCGTATATTCATTTATTATTTTATAATCCCATACCCCCATAAAAGGCTCATCACGTAACTTGCCAGGAATGGCTTCCGGTCCTATGTCAAACCTTGCCCCATCCGGCCAATGCCTGTCTTTTCTGAAATTTTCCAACAGATAACCATCAAACTCTCTGTCTTCAAATAAAATATTCTCATTCTCTACTGAATAACATAATACCCTTCCGCCCGATTGTGGAGATATAACAACCCGCGTACCGGCATTGCTAATCTCGATACAGTTTGACCATCCTCTGTACTCATTCAACACAACAACTTTAGAACTTAGGCTTGCAACATAAGCCACAAACAATAAAAACAGGAGTATCTTTTTTTGATTCATAAATATTTATATCGCAAATAATCAGTTTATTAATTTATCATATTAACCGTCACCCTTTTTCAGGAACCTAAAATGCTATTATATTATTTAAAAGTTTCACGCACACAGGATTATCAACGGCTTTCATAAAATCAAGAGAAGAAATGATAATATGTCCTTTACCTACCGGCAATATGGTCAAAGCACTAAACAACTCATTTTTATGGTCTGCATAGCAGCCTACCACACATTCCCCGTTCTCAAGACGAAGTCCTTCCCTATGCCGGTTGTACGAAGCAAAACACTGGTACTCCCAGTTGAAAGCTGTAGCTTGCGGCAAGCCATTAAACAACGCATGGTTTTTCACAAAGAAATTTCCTCCAAACCAGTCTCTTCCAATAAGTCTTGATCCTCTGTAGTCTGCCACCTCTTTTTGTTCCAGATAAGTACACCATTCCGATGCATTATCAAGTATTACAAGCTTTCCTCCGCGAGAAACCCATTCTATCAAAGGATCGTCTTGTCTGAAGTTACCACCAACTATACCAGGCTGTAGTTTACCTCCAACCACCAGTGTTCCCATTCGGGAAATGATATCTTTAATTTTAATATTCTGATAGGGAATATGAGCTTTCTGAAGCACTCGTTCCATCCGGCCCGCAGTGTCGGCC
Source organism: Phocaeicola plebeius DSM 17135 (assembly GCF_000187895.1). Classification (GTDB taxonomy): domain Bacteria; phylum Bacteroidota; class Bacteroidia; order Bacteroidales; family Bacteroidaceae; genus Phocaeicola; species Phocaeicola plebeius. The sequence goes on from NZ_DS990119.1 coordinate 290,736, forward strand.
ACGTACACGGAAGGATGAGCAACCGGCGAATTGTTCACGGCAAAAACCTGTTCGGCTCCTTGAGCCACAATCTTACCATGCTTTGACAGTTCTGCCCTTATAGTGGTATAGCCATCCTGGTTGATTTTAAATCGAATGTGCTGTTTCAGAAGCTGCCCGAAAATAACGCCTCCTTTCACTGCTACCTGAAATTCCTGCTTCTGCGTCCAGGCATCATTAGCCTGATTTCCCAGAAAGACAGTCAGCTTGTACCTACCTTTCAAATCTTTCCTGTTCACCACAAAGAAATCTACGCTTGTCGTATCATTCTGTTCCAGCACCTTTTTATTAGCCTTTACAGCCACATAAAGCGGCTGATTATAATATGCGATAATGGCAGGATCTGCTTTATGGTTTCTATATATATCCACAATCCCGGAATGATTCTCCAGCTTCGTACTCTCCCAACCGTTTGTAGCCCAGCCATCGATATTGTTACTGATATACATATTCTCTATCATCCTGCCTTGATAATAATATGACACACTACCAAGACTGCGGCATAAAGAATCTACATCGGGAAAAGCATCCGTAAACCCTTTTTCATGGATAAACGCATCAAAAGCATGATATTGCTTCAACAAATCATCACCAGTCCAGCCTCTTTTCCCTCCTTTTTCAATTTCCTGCTTTATCAGTTGAAGACGAGGTGGAGTACCTATGGCTCCTTCTTCTCCATAAAATATGATTTCATCCTTTTCTTTCTTATATCTTGAAAAATCAACAGGCGATTTATAAAACTCATCTTTATACACTCCAGGCCCACTGGCATGATGCTGGTCCCACCAGCCTTGATAATGAATCGTTGTATCATTAGGCAACATGTGCATTTTTATTGGAGCAGGAGTCGACGGACAAACTCCTTTGTAAAGCTTGGCTCCGAAATAGGTAGACGTAAATGTAATACATCTGGTAGGATCTAGCAGATGTGCTTCCCGAATGTCTTCTACCTCATTAGGATATGGATTTCGGGACGATTCATTAATCATATTGACAATCACAAGCGAAGGATGATTTCGGTCTCTTTTCACCATGCGCAAAAGCTTCTCTCTTTTCCATTTTCTGGCAAAAGCAGAATTTCCAGGTCTGTATCCTCCCGGTTCTTCATAGATAAGCATACCAAGTTCATCGGCCAGATCAAAAACACAAGATTGTCCGATACCCCGATGGAAATTCAGCATATTCATACCTAGCTGTTTGGCAGACATGATATGCTTTCGGGCCAGTTCCGTAGTAGGATAAATTCCATTAACCGGCCAATGCCCCCATGAAATAGCCGTATGCAGTACTATACGTTTGCCATTCAGCATAAACATCCTGTCGCCATTAACTGTTTTCACATCAAACCACCGGAAACCAAACCGCTCCGTTTTTACATGCTTCTCACCCTTATCATTCATCCATTTTGCTGTAAGCACATATAAATTCGGACTATCCGGACTCCATAATTTTGCATTTTTCACCTCTATGTTTTTTTCTACACAAGCCTTCTTTGACCAAGAGGGAACCACTGTCTTTCCTTTCCAGACCAGTTTGTCCGTTCCATATTCCTTTATGGAATATTCAATGACTCCGTTACATAAATCTCCTTCATTCTCAAGAGTAGTCATTACGCTTACCCGGTTCAAATCGGGTGTGTTTTTTATAAAGATATCGTCTATATAGCTGTGACTTGTAGCATGAAGACTTACTTTTCCCGTAATTCCACCAAAGCCATGACTTGGAGGTATTTCATACTTTCCCCACATAAAAGAATCCCAGTCTCTCCACGCAAAATTACCATTAGGGTCAGTTATTCTTACGGCCAATCTATTGTGCGAACCTATCTTTACGTCATCAGTAACGTCGATACTGAAAGGCGTTCCATTTATCAGTTCATACCCCACCAGCTTGTCATTAAGATAAACCTCTGCCCTCATTCTGGCACTTTCAAAGTCTATCGTAATACGTTTACCCTTCCAGTCAGCAGGAACCGATACCCCGGTAGTAAACCATGAAACACCACAATAATTCCCATTAATCCCATATGTATTTCCATTCTTTCCCCACATATATTCTTCAACTGTAGCAGGTATGGTAATATCTACTGCATTTTTATTATTGTAAAGATTCTGCCATCCACAAGTGGGAGGTGTACATGGAATCACATCCATATTATATGGGGGCAAATAGAGCGAATCATTAAAATATTCCGCGGTTTCATCAAGCCATAGCCGCCACGGCTGTTTACTTAAATCAATTGTTTGCGAACTGGCATATAATGATAAAGTCAGTAAAGCAAAAAGAAGAACGTCTTTTTTCATAGATCCAATCAAGCATTAATACATAATATACCTACTTCCATATAGTATTTAAGGTCCGGTAAAAATTTGCTATTACCGGACCTTATCCTAAATCCTATTTATTCCATATCTGGCATTTATTGATAATATGGATGCTGCTCTATCTGAGGAGCAGTTTTCAAGTAATTTGCAGGCAATGGAAATACAGTTCTGTATTTTTCTGTCCGAATCTTACTTCTATCCATGTGTATATCATCCACCCAGTCCATATCTGTAAATTTCTCGAACCTGATCAAATCCGTTCTTCGTAACGCCTCACCATAAAATTCCCTTCTTCTTTCTTCTAGTAAGGCATCCATTGTCAGATTAGATGTATCATAAAAATCATATCGTGAAGGGTCAGAAATGGATCGGTTGCATACTTCATTCACCAAGTCAACAGCTTCCTGTGTAGCCTGTCCATCTGCGAGTCTCATTAAACACTCAGCTTTCATCATCATGATATCTGCCAGACGAACAACCACAAAATCATTGTTCATGGCATCTGTAATAATACCGTTCTCGTATTCATACTTTTGGAATCTGGCTCCACTCATTTCATCACAGTTGTTAATATCGAAATCCACCTTAAAATCCAAATCCATGAACGTGCCGTCAGGATTTTTCATTTGTGCCTTGATACATTTCAACGGTTTACCAGAAGCATCAAACTGAGGGCCGGCATTCAGTCCGTTCTTTCTTACATCAAAGTCTTCAAATGTTTTATAGAGTGAAGGATATACAGAAAAGCCATTCTGTCCGTTAACCGTACCATTGTATACAGGCGTCTGACTTGCATGCAAGCAATGACGGGCATAACCGAAACCTAATGTAAAGTTATCCTTTGAATACACGGCATCGAAAGGAATAACAAAAATATTTTCCTTGGAATTTTCATTATGGGCTTTAAAGTTAGTAAAGTAGTCTTTTTCCAATTCAAATCCAGCCTCAGGCGACATAAGTTCATCACAGATATCTATACATTCATCCAGACCTGTTTTTTCATCTGCATACTTAGGATTAACCCTGTCCGTTTCAAGAAATATCTTTGCGTTCAGCAGATACTTAGCCTTTAATGCCAAAGCTGCCCAATAATTGAATTTGCCGTAAGTAGTCGATTTATCCTTCTTGGCTTCTTTAAGCAAGGGCAAACAATCGTCAAATTCTTTCATCATGAGATTGTATATCTCTGCCGATGTTTTCTTCTTGATATCTGAAGTCTTGTCAGAAGAAGATACTGTGTAAGGCACATCCCCCCATAAGTCTATCAGCAAATAATAAGCATACGCTCTAGCCATCCTTATTTCAGCGATAGTAACATCCTTCAGGTGCTGCTCCATTCCGTCAAAGCTGTTCACCTGATCAATGGCCATATTGGCACTGGTGATAATACCAAAACATTTCTCCCAGTTTTTATCAAGGTCTTGTGTAGTTGGAGTCCAGCTATGCTGATATGCATCAGAGAATTTTGCATTATTCCATTCCTTTGTAACGTTTCTAAAAGGAATAAACATCTCGTCCGTCGTACATACATTATAGTAGAACGGTGAAAAATTAGGATTGGTAGCAGCAATGTATGTACCAATGCTTGTATACACTTTTCCAATTAAAAGATTGATGGAACTGGGATTTTTAGAAAAAGACTCTTCCGTAATCTCACTATACACCGTATCAGAAAGGTCGGTACATGCTCCGCAAGTCAGCAAGGAAGCAAACATAAATGCCTGAACTATTTTATTATGTGATTTCATAATCGTCTTCATTATAAGTTAGAAAGAAATTTTTACGCCCAAAGAATAAGTACGTGCCACCGGATAAGCATCCATATTGTCTACACCTACCACTGTGCCATTAATCTCCAGCTCCGGATTTTGACCTGAATAGCTGGTAAAAGTGGCCACATTCTGCACACTGCCATACAAGCGCAATGAAGAAATAAACTTATTATTCTTTATCGGGAAATTATATCCTAAAGTAATGTTGTCAAGTTTTACAAAGTTACCATTCTCTACCACCGCGTCTGTAATAGAAGGCTCATCATAAATAGGCGATGTAAGAGCTGATTTCAGAACATTGTCTACACGATTGAATGTAGGACTTCCCTGATATGCACTACCTAAATTCAGGATATCAAATCCAAATACACCTCTCAGCAAGAATGAAAAATCAAAATTCTTGTATCTGAACTGATGACTCATGTTTGCATAATATTTGGGCATACCATTACCTATGATAGTTTTATTATCCTCACTACCTTTGGCATCGAGCCAACGAAGAGTCAAAGGTTTTCCATCTTCTCCCATTGCAATCGACTTGTCCTCATTAAGCTGGTAAACCATTGTCTCGCCATTTTCATTGACACCTGCATACTTGAATCCCCAGAAGTTTCCAATCGGAGCATCCACCTTAGTCACTACAGCCCAATGTCCGTTCATAGGTGAAGCCAGATTCAATTCATATCTTTCCTGAACATCGCCGTCTGCAGTAGTCAGTTTTTCCACATTGTTTTTATTATAGCTGCCATTAAAATTCATGCTCCATGAAAAATTCTTTTTCTGTATAAGTGTGGCATTAATACCGATTTCAACACCCTTATTCGAAATAGTACCGATATTACCCCACATCTCAGATGCCAGATACGGAGGTACAGGAACATTGTATTTATAAAGCAAATCTTCCGATTTCCGCTGATAAATATCAATATTCGCATTCAAGCGTCCTCCTAAAAATGCCATGTCAAGTCCTACATTTAATTCTTTCTTTGTTTCCCATTTCAAATCTGGATTCGCATTTGTTTTAGGAGCATAAGTAGGCTCGTAAGCATTGCCACTGGTAGAACCGTTATGTGCATAAATAGGCTGGCTGGCAAACAACACGTAGTTAAGATAAGCCTGGTCAATCATATTACCAGTTACTCCATAGCCCAGTCGAAGTTTCAAATCACTGAATACTTTCTGCTCTTTCATGAACGGCTCATTGATAATTCTCCACGCCACAGAAGCAGCCGGGAATGTACCCCACTGGTGGTTCTTGCCAAATCTTGAAGAACCTTCATGACGTACCGTAGCATTAAACAAATATTTATCTTTGTAGTTGAACACAACTCTACCAAAGAAAGCTATTAATTTAGATGAACCTTTATAGCTGTCAAGGCTGGCCTGTCCGTTCTTTAATGCGGCACCACTACCAATGGAGTTATATCCGTTGTCATCAAACTTAAAATCATAGTTTGTCGCATCAAGATATTCGTTAATGAATTCCTGATAGCTATAACCTCCCATAATATCAAAATTCAAATCATCTATCAACTGTCTGTTATATCCGGCAGTCAGTTCTAAAGTACGGGTTTCATTAAGAGCCGATTTCTTGTAAGCCTCCCCACTTTTACCTTTCATCATCATTTCCTCATGTTTTGAGGTTTTATACCATGCCAAGCTAGATTCTGTTCTGTCAAGTCCAATCATTCCGGTCAGAGTCATTCCCTTGAAAGGAGTGATTGTTATCTTGGCATTTCCCATAAGCGTGTTATATTTATCTTCACGGCGAGTTTCATTGATTAGATTCACCGGATTGTTATATATCAATGGATCGGCTCCCGGAGTATAGCTTCCGTCTTCCTGATAAGGAGTCATAGTCGGATTCCAGAACAATGCCTGGCGAAGAGCCAGCTTCTCAATAGGAACCTGAGTCTTTGAAGTATAAGCCAAATTCAAATTTACTTTCAGGTTATCATTGAAGTGCTTGAACTCAGTAGAGATACGGCCATTGATTTCTTCTTTACCAGAAGTAGCCACTATACCCTGATAATTATTATATGTCAATGAGGCTGCTGTTCTGGAATGTTTTGAACTGGTATTCAATGACAGATAATGCTGATGGCTGACAGCTGTACGGGTAATTTCCTTCATCCAGTCGGTATTACCCCCATAATCTACCATGGCTTGTCCCTTCTCCTGAGCCAACTTTATACTGCTGTTCATCATAGATTCTTTCAAGGAGCGGTACTCATCGCCCGAAAGAAGGTCCCAAGTGCTGCTTACCTGATCAAAAGACACATTTCCATCATACTCTATTTTGGTTTTGCCATCGGCCACACCTTTTTTTGTCGTTATGATGATAACTCCCGAAGTTCCCCTAGAACCATAAATGGCTGCCGCAGAACCATCGCGCAACACATCGATAGATTCAATATCATTAGGAGAAACAGTAGACATACTTCCACCAGGAATGCCATCAATTACGATAAGAGGAGAAGCTCCCGCATTAATTGTACTCATACCTCGAATCTGCAAAGTCATATCCGATGTGGGATCACCACCTCCAGCCCGCGACATTGCTAGTCCCGGAATTTTACCTTGCACCATCTGAAGCGGAGAAGAAGAAGTGACGGTCTGAGTAAAATTTTCCTTCTTAATAGAAGCCACCGCACTGGTTACATCTGTTTTTCGCTGTACACCGTAACCTACGACAACCACTTCATCCAACACCTCTGTGTCTTCCTGAAGAACGATATCAATTACACTACGGCCATTAATTTCCAGTTTCTGGGTCTGATACCCTACATAAGAAACGACCAGCACATTCTTACCTGCAGGAATGTTTTCAATCACATAATTACCATCAAGATCGGTAATCGTACCCTGGCTGGTTCCCTCAATTAACACAGAAGCTCCAATAATAGACTCTCCTAGTTTGTCTTTCACCGTGCCTTTCAAAGATTTTGTCTGTGCCAACACTCCATTCATAAGAAGGAAGCACAAACACATTACAAAAACAATGCGTTGTTTCATAATTGATTTGATTTAAGTTAATAATCAGTGTATGACCTAAAGGTCTGTAGCAAATGTACCGCATCGCATACTTCCAGGTTTGTTCAAATGTTCGCTCTTTTGTCACATTTGTACAAATCAAAAGAACATAGGCAATTATTTAAAAATCATCCTGCAAAAAGAATGTTTCCCCAAGCAAAAACCTACGTTTCCCGTATGGGAAACATAAGGCTCTGCCCAAGGAAACGTACGACCTGCAGTAGAGAGACATAAAACAGGCTTAAACATATCCGCCTCTATGTACAAGCATTTCCAGCTTCGTTTCTGAAGCTTATTTAATTACCATTCAAAAAGAATTTAAATACTCTTTTATTTCTTTTTCTCCCAAGGGAAAGACTTTATGCCATTAGGTCTGTAAACCGGTAAGATGTTTCCGGTTTCTTTTGCTCTTTTCACCTTCTTCTGATAGTCTGCAAAAGTCTCATCCGGCGTCCAGTACCAGGGATGGGGAGTAAAGGAAGAATCCATAATCCGGATGGCTTCTTTCACTATTTCCGGATAATTGAAAGCCAAATCTCTTTCCCAGTAAGTATCTTCTTCCGTCAGATACAACTCTACCGGAGAGTTCTTGTCTGCTCTGTATGCCGAGAAAGCTCCCATTCTGACACCTTGTTCTTTACCTCTGGAGAAATACAGATACTTATGTCCCGTATAGTTTTCTTTTTCTCCTTTCAGCAATGGAAGAAGGGAAATACCATCGGTTCTTCTGGCATGCGGATCAAGTCCGGCAATTTCTGCAGCTGTGGGGAAAAAGTCGGGCAGCCACACCGGAGTGCTGATAACCTCCGGCTTGAACTTCGACGGACAGGATACGAAGAAGGGCACACGCAGGCCTCCTTCCTGTGCCGTAAATTTTCCGCCCCTGAACGGTCCTTTATTCCTCAGCCAAGGGTCGTCCGGCCAGGAAGGTCCGTTTCCTCTTTCGGTATAACCGCACATGGAATAACCGTTGTCGGACGCGAAGAAGATAATGGTATTTTCATATTGTCCCGTTTGTTTTAGATACGCCACCAGTTTCCCTACAAAAGAATCCAGCTTCATAACCATGGCTGCCCATTCCCGAGAAAGCTGATTCACTTCCGGATGGTCCTTCATTTCACCCAACTCATCCACGATTACCGGACCATGCGGCAACTGCGTGGCATAATACAGGAAGAAAGGTGATTTATCTTTCGCTTCCGTCTGTCGCTTCAGAAAATTCATGGCTGCTTTCTCCATCTCATTCTCTGAATACGCATAGCCATACGGGTCCTTCAGTTCGCTGATATACAGACAACCGTCTTTATCATACGTATTTTGTGCCTTGTTACCTTTATAATCATATCTCCGGGCCATTTCAAATCCCTTATTTTGCGGATACATCACTTTCCGGTCATTCTCGTACAGATAGTCCGGGATATAGGTATGTGCCTCGGTCTGGTCATAAAAACCAAAACAATAATCGAAACCCTGTTTGTAAGGCACTCCCTCAGTTCCCTGCAGACCGATTCCCCATTTACCGACAAAGGCTGTGTGATAACCGGCTTCTTTCAGTACTTCTGCCACCGTCACATCACTGTCTAAAATATTATCCTGCCCACGTGCGCTGGAGTTCATCCGGACAGAAGAGTGGCCGGTGTGCAAGCCGGTAAGCATACAGCACCGAGACGGAGCCGACTCTGGCGCAGCCGCGTATGCCTGACTGAAACGTACTCCCTGCATGGCAAGGCTGTCCAGATGAGGAGTGCTGTATCGCTGTTGTCCATAACAGCTCAAGTCACGATAACTCATATCATCGGCCAGCACAAAGATGATATTGGGTTTCTCCGTTTTATGTGCTTCCTGCCCGTTCGCAAACAGAGGAGTAAAGAGGGATACCAGTGGAAGCATCCCTCTCAAACTATATGTTTTCATACCTATTGACATTTTACTTACCTTCATAATCAAACCAGTCAAACCATACCTTGCTCTTCGAAGATTTTCCATTGGAAGTAGCGTACATACCTACATACGGACCGTTAAATCCGCCGCTCACTTTCTCATCAGAGATAATGGAAAGCGGTTGTGCTACTCCCATATCGGTAAGTGCATCCTCCGATTCTCCATAGTAGAAGCGCATGTCTTTTCCATCAGATACAATCCGGAGCACCACTTCTGCTTTCTTGTAAGGAACACGTGCCAACTCTTTCTTGCCTGCCCGAGTAGTCGATACCAGTACCAGCTCGTTTCCAGACTTGATGAACTGCACATGGCCGTTGCTTACACGATACACAATCATACCAGCCTGCTCGTTAGATTTTCGGGAAGTGAATTTCATCTTGGCCGATGCCGTAAAAGCAATATGTTCTATACGACGTGCCACAAGAGAAGGATTTACCAGGCTGTCGGCCACTTGCGGACGCAGTTCCAATGCCAGGTGTCCGTCCTTCAATTCATACCATTTCTCCATCGGCGTACGAAGGAAATTCCATTCCAGTGCCAGCTTGTCTGCATCGAAGTTGTCTCTGACAGGAGTTTTCTCTACCGGCGACCAAGGCAGATTCGGACGTTTGCACACTTCGGGCACACCGCCTTTTCCCGGATTAAAGATCGGAGTTTCCCATTTCATACCTTCCAGTTTCTGAAACTCTACCGGAGTGAGAAAGGTTTCACGAGCTAGATAGGTATATCCGTCAAAATGACGTTTAGCCAATGACACAGCCCACCACTCGCCATTCTGTGTCTGTACCAGGTCGGCATGTCCTACTGAATGAATGTAACTGTCCTTACCCAAATGACGGTGAGTCAGCACCGGATTGGCATGGTCTGGAATATAAGGCCCCCAGATACTGTCACTATGGAACACGGTAACCGAGTGAAAATAGCCGGTACCCCCTTCTGCCACCAGCAACATGTATTTCCCGTTAATCTTGTAAATGTGTGGTCCTTCTGTCCAGCGGGCATTGGAAGCATGTCCGTGCGTAAGCTGTACACGTTTTCCCACCAACTTACCTTGTTTGGTATCCAGTTCCTGCATCCAGGCTCCATTTTTATCGGGCCAGTCACTTTTTCTCGACATATTTCCATGTCCCACATAATAGCACTTCCCGTCTTCATCCCAGAACAAAGAAGGGTCTATTCCTTGAGAATGGAGCCACACCGGGTCACTCCATGGTCCGGCAGGATCTTTGGCTGTGATATAGAAGTTGCCGCCACACTGCACACAGGTAGTAATCAAGTAGAACAATCCGTCATGATGGCGAATTGTCACGGCATAAATTCCTCTTGAGTCCTGAAGACCATCGGCAAATTGCATCTGTTCTGGACGGGTAATGCCATAGCCTATCAGTTTCCAATTAATAAGATCCTTACTTTTATAGATTGGAATGCCGGGGAACCATTCAAAAGAAGAATTCACCATGTAATACTCATCCCCTACCCGGCAAATCGAAGGATCCGGATGAAAACCGGACAATATCGGGTTTTTGAAAGTCGCATTCTCTGCACATAAGGAAGCTATGGCAAGGACTACGCTCATAGCAAACAAGACTAGTTTTCTCATACAAATTTAAGATTTTTAATTTCAACGCTACGAAATTAGGGTATTCCACTGAATCCGATTATCTCATTTGTACAGGAATCTATTCCATTTATGCAGAAAAAGACCATTTCAAGTTTCCTTGAAACAGCCTTTTTCTTAATTAATCAAAAAGAAAGTATTATTACTCAGCGGCAATAATCGGAGTAAATGTTTCATACTTTACATTGTTGTTTCTGAAAACCAATGTATCCTGGAACTGATAGTTTTCTCCGTTCAGATTTTCCACAACGTAATCAAGTGTCATGGTCAGGTGAGGTGTTTCTTCTCCAGTCTGAGGATCCACCAGCCAGGAGCCATGTTCTTTTGCAAACTGTGTGGTAGAATCATAATATTTTCCCGTACCAGAAACTCTATAGTCTGATCCTTTAGGAGCTGATACTGTAATAGTGCCTTCTCCATTTTCTTTTTCGGTAAAATCCAGAATCGTTTGATACTTGCTTCCATCCTGCCATTCACCCATTCGGTCGTAAGTCGAACGATTACGCAACAGTGTAGCTACATTGGCAGTTTGTCCTTCTTCAAATTCATCATAAGCAAATTCCTTTTCAAGCGCATATTCACCATTTGCTTCCATCTTAAACTGTTTTCCTCTGTGGAAGAAAACTCCATCCAGCATATTGATATACTTTACGCCAAACAAGGTAAAGAAACGAGGCTGATCTGTTGAAGACCATTGAGAAGCATCAAAGATATTTGCATTTTCTACCGTTGGTGTTCCCCACAGAATCTTCGGACAAGAAGAGTCTGTAATTCGGATTGGCAACACATAGTTGAACTTACAAGCATTTTCATCTTCAAAGAAAGCATCCGATAAGTTTACACGAATCAATCCATTGAAGCTTCCCTTCGGAATCACTACCGTATTTTCCGGTTCCAGTGTATAATAATACTCCGGAAGCACCTTCACTGTTACTTCTTCACCTTCTGCATTAGTGGCTTTCATGCCTTCAGGTATCAATGACGGATCTACTTCATAATCTACCGTCCAAGAGGTTTCATTTGAATAACCGCCCCCCACACAAACACCTACATGAAATGCATTTTCCAAATCCACAGAATTATCCAGCCGAGTTTCTCCCAGCACAAGCGTTCTCACCGGATACTGAATCGGGAAATAAATAGCTTGTTCCTGACTGCTTTCAAATTCATGAGATTGGTTCTTACAGCTTCCCAGCATCGCTGCAATTCCCAATAAAGACACAATATATAAATTCTTCATAAGACTTATTTATTTATAAGTTAGCACATTTATTCCCACCCTTTGTTCTGTATCAAATCGTATTTCTGAGTTTCTGAATAAGGTATCGGTGCATAAATCATATAATCCTCATACTTTCTCACTTCTACTGAAGGTATCTCACGCATAGTAGATGCATCGTATCCCTTTACACTCTCGTTCATTCGTGAAAGGTCCATCCAACGGCGCAAATCCCAGAAACGGAATCCCTCAAAACACAACTCAATTCGTCTTTCATTCTTAATCAATTCAGCCAATCCTGTCTGATCAAGTGAATTCACATAAGCTTCATTAGTAATTCCCGCTCTCTTGCGAAGGGCATTGATTACCTGACGAGCTGTAAATCCACCAATTTCTCCTGTCGGTCCTACGGCAGCATTCGCAGCTTCTGCAAAGTTAAGCAACACCTCCGTATAACGCATACGCACATGGTAATGCGGCGTAGTAATCACACTTCCCACTTTCAAGGAAACCGCCTCGTCCAGTAATTTCTTCATGTAATATCCCGTGCGAGTGGACGTAGTTTTTGCGCCAATTTTGTCGTCTCCTGTTTCCATATTCAATGTCACATTATTGGCACCTGCCACTTTAGAACCATTGTGATAGATATACAAGTCCAAACGGGAATCACGATTTGCATACGGATCAGCCGGATTATACACTGTAGACGGATCGGTAATAGGATATCCATTCTTATCGGGGAAAGAATTCACCAGATTCTGCGAAGGATTAATTTCTCCTTTTCCAAACAAAGAAGGAGGAAACATCCGGCTCTCTCTGTTAGATGAATTGCCAATGGAAGAATACCACAACACCTCCTTACAGGTATTCAGATACTCTTTATCCGTATCTTTTGTTCCCAGATTATAAAACGTAAGTCCTCTGGTGTCAGCCAGGTTATCCAGCTTTCCGTTTGCATTCATCACGGCAGCTGCAGCTTCGGCAGCCTGCTCCATGGTATAACCACTTTTTGCAAAAGCCTTACTGGCGGCAGTCAACAATACCCTAGCCTTCAGTGCCATTACAGACAACCCATTCATTCTATTGATATTAGTAGACCCCATTACACGATTATCACCCTCCCATTTAAGAGGCAATGTTTTTAAAGCTTCATCACAATCAGCCAAAATCTGCTTTACACAATCAGCGTATGAGTCTCTCGGAAGCTTGGCAGCCTCCACTTCCTGTATGGTAGAGGTCACTATCGGGAATCCCCACAAATTTCCTTCATTATCCTCTCCACCATAAATAGTGAGTAACTTGGCCTGCCACCATGCTCGCAAAGCGTAGGCCTCTCCTCTCAAACGGTCCTGATATTGCTGCTTAACAGTCTCATCACTTAGCGGAGCAAAATCTACTTTTTCCATATTTTCCAGAAAGTCATTCACATGCAAAATGGCCTGGAAAGCATTCTTATATTCATTTCCGAACGGTGTGTTACGGGAGGTCCATCCTCCCGTAGCCATTGTCACCGTATTGTCTGTCACCAGATTGGTAGCCATGTCGTCTGTGCCATAATCATACTTCTCCGTATAATCATTCGGCAGCATATTATAAGCCTTCAGAAGCACCCCTTCTGCCAGTTTGGGATTGGCCCATACAATCTCATCATCATAACGTCCGTTTTGATTGTTCTCGTCCAGAAAGTCTGAACAAGAAACTAACCCCATGGCCAAAAACAGAACCGCATAGATTTTATTTATTTTCTTCATATCAGTAAGGTTATTAGAATGTAGCTACAAGTCCCAAAGCAAATACTCTATTCTGAGGAGCTGAACCTACATTTAGTTCAAGAATCTTTTTATCCTTTGCAATCATCAACAAGTTACTGCCACGCAAATAAGCCTGCAAACCTTTGATTGCAATATTTTCTTTCATTTTGAAGTTATAACTCAACTGTAAAGCCGACAACGAGAACTGACTTCTGTCGTACATCCAGAACGTAGAGTTCCGATAGTTGTTGTTACCATTTGTCAGTGTCAGTCTTGGATAAGTCGCATTGGCATCCGGCGCATCCGGGTTGTAAGCCTGTAAAGCATATTCACTATACTTCGCCTCATTACCTTTAAACCAATAATAATCACTGTTCATGAAACCTTTTCCACCAAATCCGCCGTTAGCCTGGATGTACAAACTCCAACGATCGTATGTAAAGTTCAGATTCAATGCCACAAAATGATTATTCCCACTTCTTCCCAACACATGCTGGTCATCTTCTGTAATAGATCCGTCGCCGTTGTAGTCTACATACTTGATGTCACCGGGGCGAACGGTTCCAAATGTGGTTTTAGGCAAACCTTCCACTAAGTTTCCACTTTCATCAAAGTCTTCTTCAGAATACAAACGATCGGCTTCATAACCAATCAGTGCATTGGCATATGTTCCCACACGCGTCATGTGCTTATTGTAAGGAGAATCATATACCTGCTCTTCGTATTTCAGGATTTCAGAAGTAGTATACATGTAGTTCAAGCCAGCAGAAAGTGTAAACTTATTCCATTTTTCGGTATGGTTGATTCCCAGTTCTACACCCTGATATCTTGTAGAATTGTAATTTTCAAATACAGCTACATTACCTATTGTATAAGGTGTAGAATTCTTCATTTCAGTCAGCTGATCCTCGTAAGTACTATTAAAATAGGCTGCTTCCACCCAAGTACGTTTATCGAACAGATTAGCTTCAAACCCTACATTCAATTCCTTTCTCTGTTGCCAGGAATAAGTATTTCCCAATGAAGTGATTAACAAAGAGTTGTTCTTGTTTGCTCCATTGTTATAATTCCAGACATAAGAGCTGGAATAGTTGGAGTCATACAAAAAATATCCATCGTAGGTACCCAATGTCCAGTTATCATTCTTGATAATGCCGTAGGAGGCTCTTAATTTCAGGTAATTCATCCAGTCCACATCCTTCATGAAATCTTCCTGACTCATAATCCATCCCAATCCATAACTAGAGGAATATCCCCATCGGTCGTCCGGGCTCAATTTGTTGCTTCCTTGGTTCAGGCCGGCCACTTCTACAATGTATTTGTCATCATACATCAAATTGGCAGAGAAACCATAAGATAACTTCTTGACATCTTGTGCCACATTGTTGGCCCAATACTTCTTCATATTACCCAACAACAATGCCGATACATCAAACTTACCAAACCGTCTCTGGTAATTAAGTGTCAGGTGTGCCTGCATCTTTCTGCCGAAGTCCATGTTCTTATAGTCAATGGTCTGTGAAGTAGTAGTCTTGTCATTACCAATTTTTGTCACCGAAAAATTATTCTGCATATCCATATTTCCAATCTCATAAATGGCATACGAATTATTAATCAGCTGAAAATATTTGTTGGTAAACTCAAAACTGAACATTCCATTAGCAGTCAAACCCTTTGTAATACCGTTTAAGTCAAGGTCCATACCCGTACGGAACTGTACATAACGATCCATCTGTGTTACGTTACCTTTTTGGGTAAGATCTCCCAGCAGGTTGTCCTGATATACGGAAGTTCCTCCCAGCACATAACGGTCATTGATAGTCTTCACTCCTGTCAGTTCAGCCATGTTATTAATGCGGTCAGTAGGTATCAGCAAAGGGAAAGAATGAGGCAAATAAGAAGAAGCTTTTGTCCAGAAAGTCTCAGTCTCTACTCCATTATCATCATACGTAGATACATTCGGGGTATTTAGAATGTCAAATACCGCTGTAGCATCTACATTCATTCTCAACCACTTGGTTACATCAAAATCCACCTTACCTCGTACACTCAGCACATCCTGTACGTTACTGTCGGCAGCCTTAAACCATTGCTCATTGCGCTTCCAGCCCAGATTCATATAGTAACGCACCTTGTCATTACCACCCGATGCTTCACCATACACATTGCTGAAACTCACTACATCTTTTACAAATGCGTCTCCATAATAATCTACATCCGGATACAAGAACGGATCTACTTTATTCCGTGTATTACTAATCAGTTGGCTGGAATAAGGCAAAGCATTTTCAGAACCGCCATCATTCAGATATGCACGGTTATAGACCTCCATATAAGAAGCAGCATCAAGATATTTCGGATAGGCTATGGCCTGTTGCATACCATATTCTGCATTGAACTTCATCTTATTTTTCCCGAAATCTCCCTTCTTCGTGGTAATCAACACTACTCCGGTATCGGCATCAGCCCCATAAAGAACGCGTGAAACCGCATCCTTCAACACCGTAATCTGTTCTATTTCCAACAAATTAAGGTATGTAATATCTTTCACGACTCCGTCTACTACATAGATGACATTTCCCATACCATGAAGATTCACACCGGTAAGTCCTGTTATCTTATTCTGAAGTGCAGACTGTACATCCTGCCGGGAATCATATTTCAATACTTCATCCGGATTTACTACAGATACACTTCCTGTAGTCTGATTCAAGTCCATCTTCTGGTAAGCCAGGTTCACCACCCTGCCTGCCTCTTTATTATCTGTATCCTCTACCGGCAATGTATTCTGGGCAAAAAGTAAGTTTGCAGAGAATAAAGCCAGTAAAGAACTTATTGCTTTTCTATTTTTCATAACATATTACATTTTAAGTTTACTCCCATCCGGTGTTTTGCGGGAATTCAGGATACATTTTAGTCAAGTTCGTCGGGAAAGGCAACCAATAATGCTTCGGCGCATCAAAGGTGCGGTTCACCAAAGTACGACGTGCGAAATTTTTCCAGTCTTTAGTAAAATCAAGTGTCTGGATGGCTTCCTTACTCATTTTTTCACCTAGTTTATAACGACGGATGTCGTCCCAATATTGCCCTGCTTCAAAACAAAATTCTACGGCACGCTCATTCAGAATCATATTCATAAAACCATTATGATATCCTCCATTTGCATCTGTAGGATCTTGACCCGCACGTTCACGAACCTTATTTACAGCTGCAAGTGCTGAAATTCCACAAGGACCAATTATTGCATTGGCATTACCTTCGGACTGGAATACAGCTTCTGCATACAGTAAATAAACCTCTGCCAAACGCATCAAAGGTACCATCATACGGAAATTATTAAGTCTTGTACCATTATCCGTCTTATTACAGTTATATGGCCAGAATTTATGAATATAATAAGGAGTCTGGCAATTATCAGCACTTCTCGTCTTACCACCTGTGTACAAAGTCAATTGTGTTTTATCCCCAGGTTTATCTCTGTCTACATAAATAGCTTTACGGAAACGCGGATCACGATTATCCCACATTGTACATTTCTGTTCTCCATTTACCGTGTAAACTTCCCCGTCATACTTCTTGTCATACAACGTACCGTCATTCATTTCAAACAAATCCACATAATTCTGAGTAGGTGTACAGTTCACGGCATTTCCTCCATAAACAGAACTTTCCGGTAAGTGGATTCGACCAAGAGTATTGTTAATTAATCCATTACCCTTTAATGTGTTATACTTACCCCACAAAGTTTCTTTGCTCCAAGGAATAGTTGTACCATCCACAGTATAGAACATATCAGAATAATGATCCCAATCTAGCAAACCGTAAGCAGTCTTATTATCTTCTGCCATTTTGATGGCTTCAGAAGCCGCTTCGGCAGCTTCCTTCATTAACGCCTTATTAACCTCTGCAGGTTTCAAATCTGTAGGTGAAGTTCCTGAATACTGGCTCATCAATGGAGATGCGGCATATATCAGCGCTCTAGCTTTATATGCTAAAGCAGCCAAAGCCGTACAACGTCCTCTGTTAGCAACGTCATTGTCCCAAACAACAGGCAAAAGTTCTGAAGCTTCCTGCATATCTTCTGCTACTCTTACGGCACATGCCTGATAGCCGTAATATGTATTGCCATCTAATGCTGTATATTCTGCAAAACGAGGAAGTTTAAATTCATCTTCAAGCACCTTGTCCACATAGGGAATTGAGCCCCAAGCCGCAAGAATTTCCTGATGAAAAAACGCACGCATAAAAAGCAATTGACCTTTTATCTTATTCTTTTCCTCTTCCGTTCCTTTCATCAAATCGAAATTTTCAAGACCAATATTGGCTATACGTATAGCTTTCCATCCCACCCATATTCCAGGTGCCACTCCTTCACCATCTATATTATAATATCCTCTTGTTGTCAACGCCTTGTATAATCCTCTTACGGCATTATACCCTGTACTCCAGGTGGTAGTTCCGATAGTTTCACCTCCATAGCTCGCATCGTAACAGATATGATTGACTATCGGGTCTCTCACATACGGATACAACTGATCTACAAATCCCTGAAAATTATAGTAGTCACCAAAAATATCTTCTGTATTTTTATCTGCTTCTACCGGCACACTTAGATAATCTGTACATGAAGTTCCCATTAACAGAATCTGTGCACAAAAAAACAATGTATAGAATATTTTTCTCATAAGATAATTGTATTAAAAGCTAATATTAGCACCAAAGTTTATCTGTTTCGTATTCGGATAACTCTTTAACGCAAAGTTTGTTCCTTCAATATCCATCGGCAATGCACTCCAGAAGAAGAGATTGTTTCCATTCACGTACAAGCGTAAATTCGAAATGGACAGTTTATTTACCCAAGACTTAGGGAAAGTATAACTTAGTTCGGCTGTTTTCAAACGCAGGTAAGAACCATCATAGAAAACTGAACTTCCTGTAGGACTTTTTGCAGCCATACTCAATGCACGATAAGTTCCGTCTCCATGATATTCCGGAGTCCAGGTTTCATTCAAATTTCGTTCGTACACACAATCTGAATTAAAATCAAATTCTGCAATATCGTATGCATTGACTGATACATTATATGCCCCATAGAACTGACAGCTCAAACTCCATCCTTTATAGCTTACTCCCACAGAAAAGCTATAGGTGTTCTGCGGGTAAGTAGAATATCCCCACGGACATCCGTCGTTATCATTGATTATACCATCACCATTATAATCCAGCATTCTATACTGTCCAGGCAGCAAAGTGGCATTTGTGCTAGCATTCTCATACATTACACCGGTATACATATCATCCCAACTTTGGATAATTCCTGTAACCACCTGTGGCTTTATCTGTCCAATTGAATAGCCTGCAGCCTTCTGATAATCTGGTTTCAGTTCGGGATCTTCCTTGTAAACAATCTTATTTTTAGCTACCGTCCAGCTATAAGAGCCCCACACTCCCCAGTCTTTCCAGTTTTTCTGCATTTTGAATTCCAGTTCCGCACCATGAGAATCTACGCTACCCAGGTTGGCTGCCGGCGGAGTTTGTCCAAAGAAATCAGGAACACTTCGGTCATCAGCACCAATCAGCATATCATAACGATGCTCATTGAATATATCAATATTAGCTGTAATCAAGTTGTTAAACAACCCCAATTCAATACCATAGTTTTGTTTTCTGGCCTTTTCCCATCTTAAATCCGGATTACCCGGTGTACCTTCTGCAAAAATAGGATAAGGAGTTTTTGAAGGAGAAGGATATCCAAAATTTGGATACATACCTAATATGTCATCTACTTCATTCCAAGTGGTTACATACGGCCACTGTCCTACTCCCGGCAAATTGTCATTACCAACCAGACCGATAGAATATTTCAGTTTCAAATTAGAAACAAAAGGCAGATATTCTTTCATGAAATTCTCCTCACTTACTCGCCAGCCAAGGGCCAATGAGGGGAAGAAGTCAAATTTATGTCCCGGACCAAACTTCTCGGAGCCATTATATGCCGCATTGACTTCTGCTAAATATTTACCGTCATAATCGTATGTCACACGTCCTACCCAGTCTTCACGTTTACTTGGCCATACACTACCAGTAGCATATTCTTGACGACTAAACAATGCCAAAGCTCCTACATTGTGCACCCCAAAGCGTCGATTATAAGAAAGAGACATCTCATAATACATATTTCTTCGAGTTTGATTAGCCGTTGTTTCATTCAAGTACTCCGTAGAATAGCCCAACGGATCCGGATAAAAATCAAATCCATCACTACCTGTGTCCGGTATTTCATATACCCATTCTCCTTTATCCTTATCCCACATCTTTCTCATGTAGTTTGTCAACGGATCTGTAATCTGCTGTCCTAAAGAAGTAAAATAGTTATCAAAAGAGAAACGTCCTTTAAAACTCAATCCTTTTGTGATGAAATCCAGATTCTGCTGCAATTCAAAGTCGGTTGTAATAGAGGTACGGTTAGTCACCTTAGTACCATTAGCCATCATATAGAAATATCCGTTGAAACCTAAACGGTCAGATTCAGGATCATCCATACCATAAATACCATCATCATAAACCGGCAGAGGTGTGGACGGAGAATATTTATATACAGAATACCACATATTGTGAATACCGTTTGCAGGAGTCTGCTGCTTACCATAGTATCCGCTCAAATTCACTTTAAACTTCGTAGACTTTGTCAAATTAAAATCAAGATTCGTACGGAAGTTAAAACGGTCATATCGGAAAGCAGGACTATATCCACGTGAGTTGTCGCCGGTATCAAATATATCGCCATCATATATATAGCCCAACGAGGTAAAGTATTTTACGAAATCAGTACCTCCTGAAATATTGACATTATATTTGGTAGAATATGCCGCATCTTTCAACATGTAATCCTGCCAATCTACATTCGTATATTTGTCCGGTTCAAGCTGATTTCTATAAAGCTCAAGTTCATTCGCTGTCGTAAAGTACTTCCAATACTGATTCCCATACAAAGGCAACTCATTAACAATAGCATAATTACGCCCTACACGTCCGGTATAGGAATCCATAGGCTTTTCCACCTTTGACAAGGATTTAATAGCCACGTTCGCTTCAGCAGTTACTTTAGTTTTTCCTTTTTCGCCTCGTTTGGTGTTAATCAAGATAACTCCATTCGCACCTTTCACACCAAACACAGCCGTAGCCGAAGCATCTTTCAACACTGAAAAACTCTCGATTTCATTTACATCAATGTCATTCATGGAACGTTCCATACCATCGACCAGAATAAGTGGTTGTGCATTATTCCAGGTATTCATACCACGAATCAGGATTTGTGAATCTTTTCCATATTCACCACCTCCACCCGGATTACCATTCGAAGTCATTACAGTTACTCCAGGCATAGCGCCACTTAGCGCATCAGTCAAATTAGATACTGCCCCTTTTGATTTCAATTTATCACCGGTCACTTGGGCAATAGAACCAACTACACTTTCCTTTTTCTGTTGTCCATAACCTACTACTACCACTTCTTCGAGCACTTCCGAACTTTCCTTCATCACCACTTTGATTACACCAGATTGTACTTTTACTACCTGATCATCAAAGCCGATATAGGATATTCTGATTTTCGCATCCTTTCCAGATACTTTTAAAGTAAAGTTACCGTCAAAATCTGTAATCGTACCGTTTGTTGTACCTTCTTCCAGCACATTCACCCCTATCAGAGTTTCTCCGTTTTGGTCGAGTACTACTCCTTTCACCACCAATCCATCCTGTTGAATAGAAGAAATCAATGGAGAGGCACTGGCATTCAAACTTCCTCCGCCTAAAGAAAACATCATCATTGCCATAAGCGAATATCTCCTCGGAAAGCGGAAGCCTATCAATCTTTTTTTTGTTTCCATAATATTAATCATTCTTTACCCAAACACCGGCTGTCTGTTTACCGCAAAAGTAGCCCAGACGCCGGAGTTGGATTATTTATTTTATACACACTTTTTGTCTTCTTGTTCAAAACACGAACTAAAATCACTCAAAAACGATATTCTGTGTGGTTTTTGAATCAATAGTGAACCAATTATCCTTATTCTCGTTCGTAAGTTTAACATCACCAATCATGACGTTACGGAAAGTAATATCTCTTACCCACCAGGTAGAATTTGCGACATCTTTAACAGCATTTTCTGCTCCTCGTATAATATTCTTTGAGCCTTCCTGGTGTGCATTGATAAATATGTCTTCAAACAGCACATCTCCCATCCAGCCTAACTCACTTTCATTCGTCAGCTGACCAACACCATTTGAATTAGGTTTAAGATTAACAAAACCAGGAATTTTACCTTCAAAACGTATATTCTTGAATGTCGTAGTTCTAGCCCCTGCTGGCGGATTGTAAGAATAGTCATTTTGAGACATTAACAATCCCTTGTTATTAAGCAAACTAAACCATTCCGGATAAATAATGTCTATATTCTCTACGTGCGATCCTCCTATATCAATGCCAGCCCATCCATTAGTCATGATACTGCCATTCCATGCTGGCCACAACACACAATCAGACACATTCAATGAATAATTATAAAAGAAATCATCACATGCTCTCAAGAAGCAATTGGTTATCGTTGAGTTATTTCCTGGTCTGAATCCGTCGTTATTGGCATGCCAGCCCAACATTTTTACATTCTCGAAGGTACAGTCATTTCTGGAAACAATTCCATGATTAGGAGATTCCATAATCATAATACCACTAAAGACTGTATTCACTCCTCCAGTTACAAGTTCTTTTAACCGGCCGTCTTCCTCACTTGCTCCAGGCATCCAAGTATATTGACGACCGGAAAGAATACCTCTTCCATAAAAACGCTGATTAGTGTCTCCATAGTTTCTTCTCAGAATATGTCCTTCAACAAAGGCTCCACCGGCAAGATACAACTGCTGATTAGAGGTCAGTGTCAGTCCACCTTCTGAGTTTATCATATTTCCTGTCGGATTATTCTTCAAATTATAATAACCAGGCTTAAAATAAATCACGTCCGCAGCAGAAAGTTCCGCATCACTTACTTCATCAGAATAATACACTACGTTCTGAGTCGCAGGATTAGGCTTAACTGTCTCTGCTGGATCTACGAATATCATCAGCATGTCTTTTATCCATTCGTAGTTCTCATTGTATTTCACTTTATTCTCCGGTGAGTCAAAGTTTACTGCAATATAACGATTTGCCTTATCCACTGTAAAGACTACAGAGTTTCCAGAATTTTCTGCATTTATTCCATAACTTTTTGGAGCCAGTTCTGGATTTGTATACCCGTCTTTACTTACTACACGGAAAGTAAGCGACTTACCATTTGTTTCATCGTATGACACATTCACAAATGAAAAAGTTCTTAACTTTGTTTTAGCTGCTTGAGGATCTTCACCCGGGGTTCCATCTGTCTGTATATTATTTACAATCGGATCAGACTGAAGTACTTCCAGAGGTTTTTCTTCCTCTCCCTCCAATGTTACATACACTTCATAGTGTGTAGAAATTTTAGCTTGTCCTTCTTCTGTAGGCCAGTCATAGGTAGCCAGTACCTCTACCGGTTCCTTTTCTCCCTTTCCCGAGGTATTTCCTTCCAATGTAGATATATAGTCATCAATTAATGAATCATTACACGATAAAAAGAATGGTACAGCCAAGAGAGTCAATATATTAAAATTATAAATTCTCATGAGATGTGTTTTTTTAGATTACACTTAGTATATGGAGTATACACATTTCATTCAGGTGTACACTCCATAAAATTTTAATTAATAGATTTATTGTACTATTACTGTTGAAGGGAAATATTTCTTCATTTCTTCCACAGTAACCTTAGATTGATCTGCTGCCTTAAAAGCAGACTTGATGTCATCTACTTTTACCGTTCCTGTAATAGATGTTCCTGCAAAATTTAATTTTCCAGCTTGCATAGTGCCATCCACCTCCAAATAGTCGGTATTAATTTCCCCGTCAATAGTCTTGCTATTTTGGAATAATACATTCACCACTTTATTATTCAAATTGGACAAAATAAAGTTGATGTCCATATCAAAACTATGATTATTAAATGAAAGATATTTTAATCTTTGGAGAATCAAGGGATGAATACTGCCTGTTAATGCGAATCCACAATTAGCTGTATTATTTACCTGAAATTTAGCTAAGGATTTATTCATCAGACATTCCTCAGGAATCTGGCCTCCAACTGTACTTCCGGAAGCATCCAATTTAAAGTCAGTAACAACACCTGTAGCATTTACAGCATTTATTCCAGCTTGTCCCTTAGCCAAAACAACTTCCTCATTTAGCCATGCAATATCACTGCCGTCTGCATTATAACCTTTCCAGTTTTCACCTCCCATTGCATGATACATTGCACGAAGGATACCTACCTGAGTCAATTTTAATTTCCATGTAGAAGGATCAGGTCCTGTATAACGTACTGCTTTAGTAGCATCATAAGAGATATCTGCATTATCACCTTTTTGTGGATATATATTTTGCATTGCGGCCCAGTCACGATAATGTGGATGATTTACTAAATCACTCGGGAATGTTCCGGATATGTTATTTCCACTTAGTTTAAATGACTTCAACTCTTTTAGATTCTTAAATTCTACCGGAATTGCAGGAGTATATGCCTTAGTTCCATCGGGGTGTGTAACATCCTCCAGGCCAAGGGTTGCCTTCAAGTCATTATTCGATAAATCAAGCACTCTCAAAGAAGTAAACTGTCCAATTGCTGCAGGGATATAACCATTAAGCCCTTTACTTGCAAGACTAAGTTCAACCAGTTTACCTGCTTCAAACTTAACGCCAGTCCATTTGTTATAATCAGCCTCTTCAGACCAATTCAAAGCACCAGCATTATTACCTTCCAGTTCTGTTTCCAACTCTTTTAACTTACCCACTTCTTCCGGCATTTCTCCTTTATCTTGCTGTACAGAGATTTTCAAAGCCGTTGCAGATTTATCACTAAAAGTTACCGTAAATGAAGCTTCACGACCCGCATTCATATCATCATTCGGCTCTACAATGACTTTCACTTCTACTGACTCTAAAGAAGCTTCACCCGCTGACGGCTCAAATTTCAACCAGGCTGCATCATTAGCAGGCGTAATTGTCCAGTCTGCATTCGCCAAAAGTGTAATGGTATGAGTTTCTCCGGCCCCGTCAAGTCCAGTCACACCTGTTTGATTGTTTAATTCCGAATCTCCATCTTTTATTGCATAATTCAAAGCTGCTGCAGCCTGAGTCACGGTATACTGAAACGATGTACCTTCCGGAACACGCACTTCAAATTTTCCAGTACGCTCTTTTGCAAACTGATTCTTTTCAACATTTACATCAATAGGAAGATTTTCTCCTTTTTCACCCACTTCCGGACCTACATTAATCCAAGAATCGGCTTCATTCACGGTTTTTACTGTCCACTCAATGTTAGAAGTAGCTGTGAAAGCCTTTACATTCAAATCTGGGGATAACAAATTACCCTCCTGATCAAAACTAAACACCGTTTCAGCCTCATAAGAAGGTTCCAGGCGAATTTCATCTTCCAGATGAATGACTGTAACAGGATATTTTCTGCCGGAAGCATTAAAAATAAACTTGGAATACACCTTTTCAGTCGATGTATTTCCCTTATTGGCTGTTACTGTGAGCGTAAAATCACCCGCAGTCCCGCTCATTGGTTCTACAGAGAAAAAATCACCTTCTTCTACTTCAATCGTCCAGTCTGCATCGGACGAACCGTTCAGCGTTGCAGAAGAGCCCTGAGATCTACCTAATTTAGCCTGAGAATAGTCGAATCTGACATTAACCCCTTGAGGAGTGTTTCCTCCGTCAAGAGGCGAATCATCATCCTTGCATGAAAACATGCAGGCCACCAGTCCCATGAAAAAAATTGATTTGAAAAATGTTTTGTTCATGATCACATGTTTTTTAGTTATTACATAGTATTAACGAGTTCTTTCGATGTGCAAAGAAATGCCAAATACCATAAACGAATTTGTTCATTCATCCGCACTATTGTTCCATTTGTACAGAGGGCCTTATCCCCTTACAAAGCCCTCTGTAGCGTACTTTATTCAACATTTCCCGCAAAGAAGCTGCACGCTGAAATCTGGACATTGCCCCCTACAGCTTTTAAGAAAATAGTCTGTTTTCCATTGGCATCGATAAGAGAAGTATCCACATAGCCGTCTTTTTTCACGAGCAACGTACCCAGCAGTTTTCCATCGGTTGCCCCTGTGCGTACTTCTATTTTCAAAGGAGCTGTCACTCCGGAAACTTCCGCACTGAAATAATAATAACCCGTACCCAGATTGACATTGGAAACCGATGCAGATTCACCATCCGCAAGCGATGCCTGCTTCAAAGAAAGATTCACCACAGCCGGCTGATTGATTTTCACCGCAGCAACTCCCTCAATGGTTTGCTTCACCGGCACGATGCTTCCGTTTTTCCTGTAATTCAATTCGTCTATGCACACAGAGCGCTGTGTCCAGGTGCCCGGTCCCTGAAAACGGTCCTGACGCCAGGAAGAAAGAGCTGATGTATGATAAAACAAATATTCCTGACCATGATATTCTACAATACCTCCGTGGTTCGACTGTGTCAAACGCCAAGGCACATAGTCATATCCCGGCAAATTCGGACCATTTTTCACACCTACTCCCAACTCGTAGTTCATCACTCCTCCATATTTGAAGGGCCCCATAGGAGAATCACCTACAGAATAAGCCAGTTCAGAAGGCTTACGGTTCGGGTCATCCGGATGATTCTTGTCAATTTTATTGCCGTATTTTGTATGATACGAAAGATAGTACTTTCCGTCGTGCTTGTTCATCCAGATGGCTTCCATAAAGCGGTCTGTATCGACTTCCAGTTTCACTGGTTTTCCGACAAACTCATACATGTTGTCTTTCAACTGCGCAGCCATGTGACTGCCCCAGTACAGGTAAATCTTGCCATCTGTATCGCGGAACACCGCCGGGTCAATTCCTCTTGTTTCCTTTATTTGAGGAGTCAGCACCTTGAAACGTTCGGTCAGCGAGTTGCTTTCCGCAACTGCCAGATAAGCTGTTACTTTGCGTTTTTCCTGTGAAGACTCCGCTCCATGCTGAATGCGAATAGGAATATACAGATAATACTTACCGTCTTTATAGATAAAGTCAGGTGCCCATACTGCCCACTTGTCTGAAGCCGGCGCATCCTTCGGACGAATATCGTTCACGTGGAAAATCTCTCCATGATCAGTCCAGTTCACCATATCGGACGAAGAAAAAGCATGATAGCAATGCATCGTAGAATATCCGCCTCCATTCTCGTGGTCTACTGAGGTAATCATCCATACCCGTCCGTCGGGCATCACATGTGGAGCTGCATCGGCAGTATACATGTGACGTATCACCGGATTACCGTAAGGATAAGGGTCGGTGTTTACATTCTTCTTTACTTGTGCGCCCATAGAACCAGCCAAAGCCATGCACACGGACAAAAATAAAAATCGTTTTTTCATTGATTAATGTTTAAATGGTATTTAAAAGATAATTGAATTCATTCTGAACCTTTTCCGGCAGCCACATCTGAACGCTTCAGCAGTTCTGCCCGGATAGCAGCAGCTTCCTGAAAGAATTTCTTTTCATTGGCTTTTTCCACTTCCGGATTGTTTGTTCCATCAGAAGCCACATCACAAAGCGAAACTCCCCACCGTCCTAACAACACATAATAGGTGGCGCTATCGGAATCATCCACCGTATTAAATGCATATTTCCCAGTGGCAAAGATTTTACCCAAATGACTTTTGTGGAACTGATTGAAATAGTTTTTTCCTCGTGGACTGCCACTCACAATGCCGTGCTGTCCGATAGCACCTAACTCATAAAACAAGATTTTTCCCTCTGCGGCCATCGCTTTCAAATAACTGCATGCCGAAGCATCATCTCTGCAATTGGCTACATTCTCCGGATGTTCCGGACTGCCTTGGTGCAAAGAAGAATCCGTCCAATGAGCAATAAAACGGACTTTCTTCAGCAAATAGGCACGCCCGGAATGAAGACAGGCATTGACCAGGATGGCCGGTTCGGTCAAAGAACCCCAGCAAAGCACGTTCACCGTATCTTTTTCATGCTGCAACAAATCTAAAAGAGAAGTAACTGTAGGATAACGGTCGAGGATTTTCGCATAATCTTTCTTGTAATCAAAGCGCTCCGCACTCTCTTTGATACAACTTTGAGTAAACGAGATGGAATCTGGGAAATCGGGATATACTTTCTTAAGATTTACCACATCGGCTGCATAGGCTTCGCCCAAATAATGCTGTGCCCACTCTGCTTGATTACCGGACGTAGCATGTTGTTTCCGATGAGTACTGGCCACCACGATACCCCTCGTATCAAAACAATCAGCCAATAACAAATACCCGGCCATGGCCGAAATGTCGTCCGGATCATTCACCGTACCTTCTTTATTTGGTCCAGGAATGCTCTTATCAGACATATCAGTATAAATCCATACCACAGGCTTTCCTGTATCGGCATAAAGGGCGGAAGAGATTCCACTCAGACATACTGCCAGCCAAACTACCAGTTTATTCATAATCATTAAATCCAAGGTATTTATTATATTCAATGCATTCCTGTTCAATTATATCCAGCGATGAAGTCAATCTTTTTCCCTTACGAGTTTTCACCGGTTTTTCATCTGCCGATTTGGAAATGTGAGACTTACCGATGCTAGGCACGTTCACTTTTGGAATGAAAGTTCTCAGATGTGCCTTTACATCAGCATACTTCTTATCTGCAGCCAGGTTCTTCCACTCCAAAGGATCGTGTTTGTGGTCATAAAGTTCTTCCGAACCATCCCGATAGATAATATAACGATAACGACCATCACAAATAGAGTGCTCGTTCTGTGCCAGTGTAGTAATGGCCGGCTTCGTCCAATGTGCATTCGGATTCTGTAGTAAAGGGGTAATGTCATTACCTTCGTTCAGCGGATTAGCAGGTAAACCCGCCAGGGAAACCAGCGTTGGATACAAATCCAATAAACTGACCGGTTGTTTGCACACGCTTCCCGGCTTTGTTACGCCCGGAGCCACAATAATCATCGGCACATGGCAGGAACGGTCCCACAACGAGAATTTACGATAACGCATCTTTTCGCCCAGATGCCATCCATGGTCACCCCAGAACACCACAATGGTATTGTCTCTTTCCGGACTCTTTTCCAGCGCATCCACAATCTGACCAATGCAATCGTCTGCATAACTGATACAAGCCAGATAGGCACGAACCGCCTCTTTCTCCATGCCATACTTCTTCAGAATATTAAACTCATGCTCGGGCTTGTTATATCCAGTCATCGACAAAGCTCGTGGAGAAAGTTTTTCCATAGTTTCCATCGGGTCCTGCTTAGGTAACTGAATATCTTCGAGTTTGAAACGGTCAAAGTATTTCTGAGGTACATACCACGGAAGATGCGGACGGAAAATACCACAAGCCATAAAGAACGGTTTGTCATGTTTTTTCATGAGTTCTTGAGCAGCCCACTGCGCATTCAGGTAGTCGTTAGTTTTTGTTTCATCTACATCGACTCCCGCCCAGTCAAGCACCACAGCTCCTCCAGTGGTCTGCTTTTCCAATCCATTGGCTTGTTTTCCTTTCTGCCGAGGAGGATTCAGCGACAAACCACCTAAATTTTCCTGACTGTCCCACGACTGTGGGTCTCCCCAAGGCCCCATCGGCTGATGAAAAATCTTGCCGCGCGCCATCGAATAGTATCCATGATTCGAAAAATACTTCGGCAAAGTCACAGCATCCTTCAATACCGGAGATTCACGCATAAATTCGGCATTCCCATAAACTCCGGTAGTAGAAGTACGAAAACCGGAAAGAAGTGCGGCACGTGAAGCATTGGAAACCGGAGCCGCACAATAAGCCGACTCAAACACCATTCCCATGGCAGCCAGACGATCCATATTGGGTGTACGGGTATTAGGATGTCCTTTCAAGAATCCCACCCAGTCATTCAAATCATCCACTGCAATAAAAAGCACATTCTTCGGCTTTTCACTCTGCGCTTGCATCCATGCCGGCATCAGCGTGGCTGCAATTCCTATCAGCAAATTCTTGTTCATTGTAATACTTTTAATTGGTTACTTATTTAAATGTGACGTATCTACATCCGACTGAAAAATCCATCCTGGGAATCTCAGCTTCTCTCCTTTCTGCAAACGGTTATAATAATCCCGGTGATTTTTGTCGCAATAGGGCATGCGCTCATAATAACCGGCATCACCCTCCATGCGATGGTCCCCCTGAGATTTCAATTCCTCAAACATCTGTTTCCGGAGTTTATCGGCCACTTTTCGTCCTTCGTCCGAGGAAATCAGGTTGTGCATGCAGTCAGGGTCTTTTACAATGTCATAAAGTTCCTCTTGCGGACGCTTCCCAAAATTCAGGCTCCAGAACTTATGCGTCTCTGTTCTACCATCTTTTATCAATTCTGTCTTAATGGCTCCTCCGTCACAGTTCAGATAACCTGTTTCTGGATTGCCTGCCGGCCAGCGGTCTGGCTCGAAATTATAGACATAGAGATACCGCTCGGTTACGATTCCCCGGATAGGATAACCGGCATCATCAGGACGACCTATATCGTGCCGTTCCTTCCCTATCAGCACATGATTACGGGATGAGTCATATTTGCTTTTTCCTGATTTTATCAACGAAAGCATACTTCTGCCTTCTATCTGCTGCATACCTTTTGCCTCACCGTCTATTCCTGCTACCTCCAAAAAAGTAGGTGCCAGGTCGATGAAATTGACAAAATCAAAATTCTTCACTCCCTTCTGTGGAATCCCATTAGGCCAGTACACCAGCATCGGCAAATGGTTGGAGATATGATACGCCTGTCCTTTTATACGCGGGAAAGGCATGCCGTTATCAGCCGTCACCACGATAATGGTGTTATCCAGCAACCCCTCTGCCTTCAACTTTTCTACCATCTTTCCCAAGTGGGCATCAAAATGCTCCAGTTCAAAAGCAAAATCGAGCATGTCATTCCGCGTTTCTTCACAATCGGGCCAGTAAGGTGGAACCCGGTCTATATCCGTAGTACGGTAATTTCCTTTATTAACCCCACTTCCGTATTCATAGAAGCGGTGGGGTTCCAGCGACCCATACCAGAAAAAGAAAGGCTGCGATTTATCCCTCGTATCAATGAATTCCGCAAAGTTGGCTGCATAGTCAATATTCGAGATTTCCGGAGTGGCCGGAGTCAGTTTGATACGGTCGAATGACGGCCCTATCAGTTCACGTCTTTTCCCATTTATTTGTCCCGGATCGCCCGGTGCCCAACCTTTTCCTGTTTTAGCTACCACATAGCCATTTTCGCGCATTACCTCTGCAAATGTTTTAAACTGCGACGGCCAAAAGGCAAAATGATTACAGGCTGCTTCCAACTGCCAGGAATTTCGTCCTGTCAATATACACGAACGGCTGGGCCCACTCTTTGCATTACAGGTATAAGCATTCATGAACAGCGTACCTTGAGAAGCCAGTTGGTCTATGTGCGGAGTCCGTACCCACTTGCACCCGTATGCTCCCCAGAAAGGAAAAGACACATCATCGGCCAGACAAAACAAAATATTAGGACGAGCGTCTGTACGAGCAGACTCTGTACATTCCTTCCCATACATGTTTATTGCCGTACAAACAGCCACAGATGTCAACCAAAGTGTATTTTTCATATCGAAAGTCTATTAAACTCCCTCAAAAGTAGAAACGCGGCCATACAACTATTGTACGCCGCGTTCACAGTTTTGATTCATTTGTTCAGAAGTGTCATAAATCCAGCTCTCGCACTATTTCAAGCGTATCATCCGACTCCTTCATCTCGAAAAAACGTGCGTGAGGCTCTGCTCCGCCATTGGGATAATGAAGTGTCATAATCAAACGTCCGTCGAAAGTCTTGAACAACATGGCATGTCCTCCATGTTCCCCATACAGAGGAGAAGGCCTGTGCTTCCAGGGCCCCCAGATACTGCCCGAAACCGACACGGCCGTAGACACGGCATATCCTCCCGGTCCGAAACTGGACCAGAGCATAATCAGCTTTCCATTGGCATTGCGGTGCAGGAAGCAGCCGTCGGTCACGTAGCCTTCCACTTCCTTGCCCTTATACATATCCAACGATTGTACCCAGGAAGCATCTTTTGCCCTGAACATCGTCACCGGGGTTCCTTCTGGCGTGTACAAATCCTCCGACAACGGCAACAGTTCCATCGTGCCGTCTGTCACTTGCGTCCACTCATGGCAGAACACCATATATGGTTTTCCGTTTTCTACATATAATGTGCCATCGAGCGACATCCAATCAGCTGGAGTGTGAGGCTTACCCGTCAACGGCACAAAAGGTCCTTCAGGCGTATCTGCCACCAAGAGGGCAGTTGCTCTCCGGTGTAAGAACGGACGACCGGGAAATTGTTGCGGAAGGGGTGACTTCTCATTGGTGAACGTAGCAAACAAATAATACTTCCCTTTATATTCATGCATTTCTGGAGCCCAGATGCCATGAGAAGCATCTGCCCACTCACTATCCACTGACTCATATACCATGTAAGGACCTTCCCACGTTTTCAAGTCCCGACTTTTATACATCTTCAAGCCATGCTTTCCATTCGGGCGGTCTGCTTTCTGCCGGGTAGCACAATACAAATAATAGGTCTGCGTCTTTTCATCCGGAAAAATATAAGGGTCGCGCACCGCAATCTCATGAAGCGAATGTTTTCTTACCTGAAGAGGGAATGCGGCACCTTCCTTATATTCAAAATAGTCAAAAGAGACCTTGTTTCCTGACTTCTGCCCGTTGCTGCTGGCATACATTCCAATAAACGGACCGATGAAGCCACCTGCATGGTTGCTGCTGTTAATCGTGGCATCCTGCGCTTCACCCAGTGCCATCATCTTTTCCGGCTGACTGCCCACATAAAAACGATAGCTTTTACCCTGTGCTACCACCCACAGACAAACTTGCTTATCCTTATAAGGAAGGGAAGCCATTACCATCTGCCTTCCTTTATCAACCTTATACAACAGCAAACTATCCTTTCCGTGCCGACGTTGTTTCACCAGCCGATAATGATTAGCCCCGTTCTGCATAAGAATCAGACCGGCTTCCTCCCCTTCACGCGCTGGTTTGAAATGCATCATAGCAGAGGCGGTAAAATTAAAATGCTGTATCCGTCGTGCTATCAACGAAGGGTTGACCGGCTCTTTAACCGACTCCGGACGCAATTGCAGCATCAGCTTGCCGTCTGCCAACTCAAACCAGCGAGTATAAGGAGTACGAAGAAAGTTCCAGCAATTACGCAATTCCGGTGTGTCAAAATCATCTCTTACCGGCTCTAGAGGA
Source organism: Phocaeicola plebeius DSM 17135 (assembly GCF_000187895.1). Classification (GTDB taxonomy): domain Bacteria; phylum Bacteroidota; class Bacteroidia; order Bacteroidales; family Bacteroidaceae; genus Phocaeicola; species Phocaeicola plebeius. Next base: position 323,856 of record NZ_DS990119.1, read on the forward strand.
AAAGGATGAGGGCGGATACCCGTTGCTTTCTCTACCGATAACACACGTCCTACACCCGGATTAAACACCGGCCATCCGTTTTGAAACTCAACCGGAGTAAGGAAGGTTTCTCTACCCAGCATCGTAAAGCCATCCAATGGACGGACTCCCAACATCACCGACCACCATTTACCTTCCGGCGTCTGAACCAAATCGGCATGCCCCACCGTCGTAATATCGGCCTGCTTTCCCAAAAAACGATGGGTAAGCACGGGATTGGCAATGCCCGGTACATAGGGTCCCATTACCGAGTCTGCCATAAAAGCCGTAACGGCATGGTTATTCCAAGTGCCTCCTTCTGCCACCAGCAGAAGATACTTTTTCCCTATTTTATACAAATGAGGAGCTTCCGCAAACGGAGCATTCACGGCATGTCCGGTAGAAATAACTTTGCGTTCCCCCACCAGTTTCCCTTGCTGCAAATCTAATTTCTGGATGTAAATACGGTCTTCATTGGGATAACGGTCCTGATTTTTAGTTCCATTGATAGAACCAGTGTACCAGCAAGTACCGTCATCATCAAAGAACAAGGAAGGATCTATTCCCGGAGCATCCTTAAGGAATACCGGTTCCGACCACGGTCCGGCAGGCGATTTCGCCGTGACATAAAAATTTCCTCCTGCCTGCTGCGCGGTACATATCACATAAAATACTCCTTCGTGATACCTTATCTTAGGAGCCCACAAACCGGCAGAATGTTTCAATCCCGCTTTTAAATTCAACTGTGAGGGACGGGCCAGCACATGTCCTATCTGTTCCCAGTGCATTAAATCCTTGCTATGATAAATGGGCAGTCCGGGATACCACTCAAAAGAAGAGGTAACCAGATAATAATCCTCACCCACCCGACAAATAGAAGGGTCTGGATGAAATCCCGGAATAATCGGGTTCCGGAACGTAGTAAGGGCATGCAACTGAAAAACCAAACATAGCCCTACAAAGAGATGTAACAATCGTGTATTCATACTCATATTTTTAATTCTGAAGAGTCATTAAGTTAATCAACAATTTTCTGGCCACCACATTGGCAGTTTCATCTCTCCGATTTAAAGCCCGCACAATATCCAGTGTGCTCAAAATGATTTCTCCCTTTCCCATCTTTAAAGAATGAAGAGCAGAGAAGACCTCAGGCTTATGTTCCGCCACCGCTGCTACCAGACATTTCCCATTCATAATACGCAATGCCTTACGCTGCTTATGGTATTGTGCCAGAGATTGATACTCCCAGTTGAATGCCGTATTACAAGGCAAGCCGGAGAAATACAAGTTTTTAGCTACCGCATAATTTCCACCGAACCAAACGGTCCGCAACGGTACACAACCACGATAATCCAACACCTCTTTTTCAGCAAGAAAAGCTGAAACTTTATCTGCATCTCCTAAAACAAGGAGTCTCCCTCCTGCCTTCACCCATTCCAACAGCTCGCTTCGGGCTTCAATTTCAGGCATAGCCAATTGACGGTCATACGCTCCAATCACAATTACATCCGGATGAGATTTCAGTATCTCTTTTGCAGTAGAAGAACGGAAAATAATGCCCGATGATTTCAGGGCATTCGAAGTATGTCCAAGACTGTCATCCAATAATGCAACATCCAACGAAGAGTCCATTTCATGCAAACCGACCGCATACAATTTATCCATTCCCTCGGCTTTTACTTCGTTACCTTTACACAAGAAGGCCCTCACCACAGTGTATCCCTCCTCACGTGGAGTAATTTTCACCTCCTTCACCAACAACTGTCCATACGTATTTCCTCCTTCCAGTTTTACCGCATAAGTCTTTTCAAAGAAAACTCCTTTATTATCACTGCATGTTACAGACAACCGATACTTTCCTTTCAGGTTCTTCTCATTCACCACATAGAAATCAGCTATGGCCGTATCTCCTCGCTGCATCACCTTGTTTCTTAGTTTGACAGCCACATACAAAGGTTGATTATAATGCGCCAAAATATGAGTATCCCCTTTCGGATGACGATAAGCATCCACAATACCGGAATGATTTTCAATCTTGGTTTCCTCCCATCCATTGACCGCATAACAGTCTACCACATTTCCAATACGGATATTTTCAATAATCCGTCCTTGATAATACATCGCTACATTACCAAAAGACCGGGTAAACGCATCTACATCGGGGAATGCTTTCTGAAAATCCGGATGCGTTTTTAGAAAAGTATCAAAAGCTTCATACTGTGCTAAATATGCATCGCCATCCCAGCCAGTAAGATTACCATTCTTTTCGATTTCTTCTTTTATCAGCTGTAAGCGGGGCGGAGTTCCGATAGCCCCTTCTTCACCCCACATGACAATTTCATGCAGATTATCCGAATTTCGGAAGATACCTTCTCCGGGACCTTTATAAAAACGGTCACAATATACCCCTGGGCCATCGGGGAAATGCTGATCCCACCAACCTTGCTGATACACAGTCGTATCATAAGGCCGCATAAAAGACTTGACAGGTGAAGGAGTGACCGGACACTTTCCTCCATGCAATACTTTAAAGAAATTGCTGGAAGTATAAGTGATATGCCGGGTTTCATCCTGCGAATGGAATAATTTCAAATCTTCTATCTCAAAAGGAAGAGGCTGACGGTTGGAAATCTCATTAATCATATTGTATATAATCAGCGAAGGATGACTTCTGTCTCTTTTCATCATCCGGAGAAACCTCTCTCTATTCAAGGCCTGAAGCGATACATCTCGGGTATTACCTCCTGTTTTATATCCTCCCGGCTCTTCATAATAAAGCAATCCTAATTCATCGGCCTTATCTAAAAGCACTGTCTGTCCTATTCCCCGATGGAAATTCAGCATATTAAGTCCGAGCTCCTTTGCAAGCCTGATTTGACGTTCGGCCAACTCGGGAGTAGGTATTATTCCATTCACTGGCCAGAATCCCCACGAAATAGCTGTACGCAATACGATTCGTTTCCCATTCAACTGAAAATAACGACCATCTTTACTGTCTTTTATCTCAAACCACCTGAATCCAAAACGTTTCCGGACCGAATGGGAGCTTCCATCCTTTCCATTCCAGTCTATTTGAAGCCAATAGAGGTTCGGGCTTTCCGGACTCCACAATTGTGCTTTAGGATATTGTAAGACAAATGAATAATACTCATCCAGTTTATCTCCGTTGACACGGATACTTTTATCATATAAAACCTGATTATCATCAGAAGCCGGGAAAAGGCGGAAGCGTAACTCCCCATCCGGAGACTTCTGATTTAACAGGTTATCCACCTTTACCTTCGCACAAACGGTAGTTATCTGCGGAGTATTTTGCACGAACACATCACTGATGTAATTAGGGTCTACCCACTCCAGTTCTACTCGTCCGGTTATTCCTCCAAATCCATGACTCGGAGTAATTCGTCGCTCTCCCCAAAAATGCGGATTAAAATCAGTCCAGGTAAAATTTCCATCAGGATCTATTATCCTCACCGCCAACGAGTTTTTCTTTCCGGCCAACACGTAATCCGTAATATCAAAATAAAATGGAGTGCCAAAAGCTTCATCTTTTCCTACAAATTTCTGGTTGACAAAAACCTCAGCACAGAATCGTACACTTTCAAATTTCAGCAGCAGGCGTTGGCTACTTTTAATATGAGGCAGTAAGAAATCGGTACTAAACCAGGAAACCCCAGTATAATCTCCTGACAATCCAAACTTTTCACCAGATTCCATTCCCCAACAATATGCTTCTACTGTAGCTGGAATACGAATCTGTTTGCCCTGAAAAGGAAGTTGTTTCCATCCGCATAAGGGAGCGGAAGCATCTGCAACGACAGGGGCCTCCTTATCAAGCCACAATCTCCAGTCATTTAAGGACAAATCTATCTGTCGAGCTTGCAGACTTGCCCACAATAAAGAACTAAACAGGAAAAATGCAAATAATCTTTTGTGTTTCATATACTTATAAGATTAAAAAAGGTAGCTGCCAAAGCCACTTTATCAGTGACCATGGCAGCCAAGAAACCTAACTTTAATTAAAAAATCAGGCTGAAACTTAAGATAAGAACAACCATTAATGCAAAAGAAATACCCCACCAGAAACCTACTGAATTATACCATTTGCTACCTAAGCCGTCCTTCAGGTTAGTCAAGTCTTTCAAATTCAGCACCAGACCTGAAGAAACCTGCTCGGCTTTCGGCTTAGGAGTGAAATGAGCGGAAACCATACAGGTAACCATTGCTACCGCCCAGACAATCAGTCCCTGGTTGGCAAAAGGCTTGACAAACTGTGCAAAAGCCGTATGCGAATCGGCCAAAGGACCGAATTCCAGATACTTCAACAGAATACCGACCACAAAAGACACGATTACCGCAGTCAGAGCGTCCTGTCCGTTAACTTTCTTCCAAAGCATACCTATCAGGAAGATGGCCGAGAACGGAGGAGCAATAAAGGTATACAGGGTCTGAATGTAGACAAAGATGTTTATCTTCGTCATGGCCAGCAATACCGCCAAAGCGATAGACACAATAAGAATAATGGCACCGGCCCATTTCCCTACCCTTACCTCCTGCGCTTCCGTAGCCTGACGGTTCACGTAATGCTTGTAAAAATCAAGGGTAAAAATAGTTGAAGTAGAATTCAACACCGAGCTGACAGTACTCTGAATAGCACCAAACAAAGCAGCCAACAGCAAACCGGTCATAAAGGGTGGAACCAGCTTGGAAATCATCATAATATAAGTTTTGTTTGCCTCTTCACTCATTACCGACCAGTTGCTGGAGAACAGGAAATCAGGTTTCATCACAAACCAGATTAAACCGGGAACCACCACTATAAACGGCAACAGCAGTTTCAGGAAGGAAGCAAATACCATTCCCATTCTGGCATGGTAGATGTCTTTTGCAGCAAATACTTTCTGAATCATGTGCTGATTGATAACTGTGTACCACAAACCGATATAGAAGAAAGAGAACACCCAGTGAGTCCAGGGCGTAGTGGTATGATTAACTGGCTGCAACACCGACAAGCGGTTGTAGCTATCGCCTTCCGCAGAACCTGCCAGCATGTTCACCACATTTTTATTCAACCATTCAGAAGCCCATCCGTCATGACACTGGTTCACATTAATCATTCGGGAAAAGCCGTCTACAATACTTCCATCCCCAATGTACGACAAACCCAGGAAGGTAACCATGAGTCCCCCCATAACCATAATGACAATGGTAAGCACATCCATCCAGGCCACCGACTTCAGTCCTCCCCATATCGCCCATACACCAGAAGCAAAAGCAATCAAGAAGATAGAGATGAACAATCCCCAGTTAGGAATATATCCAGCTGTAATGGAAGCAATATCCAGTCCCATGAGTTTATTGAAACCTAAGGCTTCTTCTACAATCAGTCCGCCTCCATAAATTACAGGAGCCATGAAAGCTGTTACATTTGCCAATATCGTGATAAAGGCAAACAAGAGGCGTATTTCTTTATTAAAACGCTTTTCCAGAAATTCGGGTGTGGTATACACCTTTGAGCCCAGCAGAAAAGGAATAAACAGCCAGATAAGAAAGGAGAATGCAATGACAGCACTCCACTCTGGCGTGGCCACTACAATTCCATACAATACCGCAGCTCCAATCATTCCTAAAAAGTGTTCAGTACTGATATTGGCTGCAATATAGGAACTCCCTACCACATACCACGGAAGAGTCTTACCAGCCAGAAAATAGTCGGATGCAGCCTGTTTCTTGCTACGTCCTACATACCATCCAATAAAACTCAAGAAAAAGAAATACCCAAAAAAGGATACAAAATCAAGCAGTTGAAGATCCATATTACATTATTTTACAGGTACAAAAATATCACCATCGCGCTGTGGCACAGTGAACGAGCATGCAACAGAGTTGTCTGACACACGCTTCATTTCTTTATCGAAAGCAACTGTCACATCAGAATTCCCGTAAGGATTATATACCACGGTTCCTCCCTCAAATTCTCTTTTCCAGCTTCCGTCCGTCTGACGCTGTCCCTTTGCCAATGGCTTGCCTAAATTCACATCATAGAATGAATACCAGTCATGATAATGGTCTGGAGTGGGCAGAGGATTCGGATCGCCATACAGCACATATCCGTCACTCATCGTAAGGCCCAAAGTCGTAGTGGCACGCATTCTGCGCAAGTCTTTCCGGTTTCCCCACACTTCCAGACAGTTCACCTGAGGTTCCAGGAAATTCTCTTCATAATATTGCAGTGCCTCTTCTATCTTACTCCAATTACGCTTGTTCACGTCTTCCTTGGAATACAGTTTAAGTCCTTCCACCGGCATGCTGAGAGAATCTATCGGGTTCAACTCCATAAATGCCCCGTTGATATAGTCTTTATACCTCATACCGTCTTCTATGTCATCGTGTATATTGACAATAATCAACTTATCTTTTCCGATGGCCTTACGAATCCGCTTGATGACTTCCAGGTTACCGCTCCAGTCGAGCATGATACCATCGTAAACGCCGCATTCCACTGCGATTTTAGCCTGACGCGCTATATTGTCAAGAAGTCCTTCATTCTTATAGTCAAGCAGATAGAAAGGCTCCCATCCTCCTAACCAGCCCTTCTTGATGTTTTCATTCTCATCACGAAGCCACCAGTCACTGTCTTCCGGCAAGAAGCTCATCGGCGCATCCCGCCATCTCACTTCGAACAGACACACCATATTCGGATTCAGTTCCTGAAGCCGACGGCGATTCTCTAATGCGTGTGACAGACTCTCCTTGGTAAACTCCGTAGCAAGACCGTGATATTTATGATCCCATGTAAGGCCTAAAATCAAATCTACCCCTTCTCCCAGCTGGCTCAGCGGTTCTTCCCACATCAGGTCATGCTTGGCACAAGCTTTGATTCGATTTTCTTCCGTATCAACCGGATATTCCGGCATGTCAATATTATACCATGCCATAAAAGCGGAAGGATAATCACGCGAATCCACTCTTTCTGCTAAGGATTTCCTGTCCATCTTCACAGATGAGCAGGAAACCATGCACATAGCAATAGCTAATAATCCATAACTAAACAAACCTTTCATCATATCGTTGTATCTGAATTAGTCATGTGACATATTCGTTTCTTTTCCGTCCATTTGCAACAATGAAACTACCGGGAAAGGCGTATGTCCTTCTTTTATATAGCCTTCCATAATTTCAACCATTTCAGGATGTTCTTCTTTGACATCTTTCTGTTCAGACACATCGTCTGTCAAACGATACAGAGAAGTTTCTACCGGTTTTGCACCCTTTCCCTGACGTACATTCAATTTGATGTACTTCCAGTTATCAGCTACCACAGCCTGTTTTCCTCCTTCTTCATAGAATTCGAAATACAGATATTTATGTTTTTCTTGTTTAGCAGTATCACCCAGCAGTGTAGGCAACAGTGACAAACCATCTATCCCTGCCGGTTTTTCCACTTTGGCGATGTCACAGAAAGTAGGCAGCACATCCCAGAAAGCCGACAAATGGTTGCTGGTAGAACCAGCTTTCACCTTACCCGGCCATTTTACGATAAACGGAGTGCGGATACCACCATCCCACATGTCACGTTTCTTTCCTCTGAGATCTGCATTGCTGTCAAAGAAATCAACCTTGTGCCCGCCTTCCTGGTGAGGGCCGTTGTCGGAAGCAAACATGATGATTGTATTGTCGGCTAGACCTTCTTTTTCCAGGTATGCCACCAGATCACCCACCTGCTTATCAATAATCTGCATCATTTGTGCAAAGCCTTTTTCCACTTCCGGCCAGTCTTTGGCAGCAATATCCGCATTGTACGAAGGAACCTCACATCCGTTAGGAGCCGCTTCGTTGTTGGCATGAGGTAAATTCAGTGCATAATAGATGAAGAACGGGTTCTTCTTATTGTCTGAAATAAATTTCAAGGCTTCCTTTTCAAACAAATCCGGCGCATATTGTTTACGGGCATCCATTCTTGCCACTCCGGTACCTTCCGGCATATCGGCCCAGGGGTTGGTACCGTCTTCTGCCAAAGCTAACTTATTACCGGTAAGTTCCTCTTTTACTCCGTTTCTATATAAGAATTCAGGGAAGCAGTTGTGTGCATGCCACATGTTCAGATAGCCGTAAGAAAGGTCGAATCCTTTGCGCTGCGGATCATCCAGCGGAATCGGATGGCCAATGCCCCATTTCCCAATTACAGCTGTTTTATATCCGGCACCTTTCAGCACACTGGCCAGAGTAGCCTCGTTGTCGCCCAAAAGCTGCGGTCCAGGCTGGTTACCTCTTACGGAAGTATGTCCCGTATGCTTTCCTGTCATTAAGCATGCACGTGACGGACCCGACACGGTTGTTCCACAATAATGATTGGTAAACAGCATACCGTCTGCCGCCAGTTTGTCGATATTAGGAGTTTCATATTTCTTTTGTCCAGTAAGACTTAAATCTCCCATTCCCATATCATCCACTAAGAAATAGATAATATTAGGCTTCTGTTCCTCTACTTTTTTCTGCTCTGCGCAACCGGTAGAAACGATTGATGCCAAAAGCATTGCTCCGCAGTATACTTTTCTATCCATAACGATTAATATTTAAAGTGTTTGATTTTCAACTTCACAAAAGAAGCGATTATAAAGCGTATACTTTATTTCTTTTGTACAGCATATTGTATTTTCTGTACACATCATCCAGAAATATTCGGACAATCAAGGCAACCGTACGATAGGCTAACAAATGCGTACACGCACACAAATTCCTTCTTTCTATCGCGCGTATTTTTGTCACATCATTATTCACTTAACGGAAATAACCATGAAACAAGTATGTAATCCGAAACTCGCAATGACTCCCCCGATGGGATGGAACAGCTGGGACTGCTTTGGCCTGGATGTGAACGAAGCGGAGGTAAAAGAAAACGCCAGATACATGGCGGCACATTTAAAAGAATTTGGATGGGAATACATCGTCGTAGATTTGGGATGGTATGCCCCGGGAGTAACCACTACCAATTACAAGAAAAAGAACATTCCCATGATAACGGACGAATTCGGACGTTTGATTCCGGTGGAAGAAAGATTCCCTTCTTCGGCAGGTGGAAAAGGATTCAAGCCACTAGCCGACTACGTACACTCTCTCGGACTGAAATTCGGTATCCACATCATGAGAGGTATGCCATGGATTGCAGCTGAAAACAAACAGGTCATCAAGGGAACAGATATTACCTGCAACCAGGTGGCAGAAGAAAATGACCAGTGTCTCTGGTATGGCAGCATGTACGGAATAGACTGTACAAAAGAAGGTGCTCAGGCGTATTATGATTCACTGATTGAACTATACACTTCGTGGAATGTGGATTTCATCAAAGCAGACGACATGGGAACCTGGGACGGTGACGGATTGAACTCTCCTCTGCGCACCGATGAACTGGAAGCACTGGCTGCATCCATCGAAAAATTTGGCAACAAGATTGTATTAAGCGTTTCGCCCGGTGCGGCCTATATCGGAAATGCCTATCACCTGAGCAGACATGCACACATGTGGCGAATTTCATGCGACTTCTGGGACAACTGGGAAGCGCTGAAAAGACAGTTCCCCCGATGTGCCGCCTGGAGCAAGCGAAAAGTAGCCGGACACTGGCCGGATGCAGATATGCTTCCCTTGGGAAAAATCGGTATCCGCGGAGAAGTGGGTGAAGCCAGAAACACCAACTTCACATACGACGAACAAATCACCCTGATGAGTCTCTGGTGCATCTTCCGTTCTCCACTGATGTTTGGAGGCGACCTTCCACAAACAGATGCTACTACCCTGAGTCTGATAACCAACAAGGAAGCACTCGAACTGAATCAGCATAGCAAAAACAACCGGCAAGTCTATGCTGATGAAGAACTGATTGTATGGACAGCCGACCATGAGAATGATTCCAAGCACTACATTGCTTTGTTCAACATCGGCGAGACAAGCCTCCAGCAAGAAAAAATAGCATCTTTCCTCAAAGACCAGCTTCCTATGCTGGACGTATGGAACCACAAGCTGATTCAAAAGGAGGATGAAATCACAATTGCTCCTCATGGTGCCTTATTGTTAGTAAAAGATTCCACTAAATAACTTAAGCCGATTATCATGGAAAAAACAATATCACCCTTCTCCAAGCCTCTCTACGTCATGACCAAACCCGTAGGTGCCATATGCAATCTGGCTTGCAAATACTGTTACTATCTGGAAAAAACGAACTTATACAAAGAAAACACTTCCAAGTTCGTGATGAGCGACAGTCTGCTTGAAAAGTTCATCGAGGAGTATATCAATTCACAAACCATGCCGCAGGTATTGTTCACATGGCATGGTGGAGAAACCCTGATGCGTCCACTGAGTTTCTACCAGAAGGTGGTGGAACTTCAGAAGAAGTATGCAAACGGAAGAACGATTGATAACTGCATCCAGACGAATGGTACCTTATTAAACGATGAATGGTGTGAGTTTTTCCGTAATAATCACTGGCTGGTGGGCATTTCGATAGACGGACCACAGGAATTTCATGATGAATACCGGAAGAACAAACAAGGCAAACCTTCATTTATGAAGGTCATGCAAGGCATTCACCTGTTAAACAAGCATCAGGTGGAATGGAATGCCATGGCCGTAGTCAATGATTATAATGCTGACTATCCTTTGGAGTTTTACCACTTTTTCAAAGAACTGGGGTGTCATTATATTCAGTTTACTCCAATTGTAGAAAGAATCCATCCTCATGCCGACGGAAGACATCTGGCTCATGTCCTGCAGAAAGAAGAAAAGCTGGCCGACTTCTCGGTAAGCCCTGAACAATGGGGAAATTTCCTCTGCACCATATTCGATGAATGGGTAAAAAATGACGTGGGAGAATACTTTATCCAGATTTTTGATGCTACGCTGGCTAACTGGATGGGAGCCCAACCGGGCGTATGTACCATGGCTCCTACTTGCGGACATGCAGGGGTGATGGAATTCAACGGCGACGTATACTCTTGTGACCACTTTGTGTTTCCGGAATTCAAGTTAGGAAACATCTACGAAAAATCGCTGATTGAAATGATGTACAGCGAAAAACAGATTCAATTTGGCCAGCAAAAGAGAGATTCCTTACCTAACAAATGCAAGGAATGCAACTACTTGTTTGCCTGCAACGGGGAATGTCCTAAAAACCGGTTTCTGACCACTGAAGACGGTGAACCGGGACTAAACTATCTCTGCAAAGGCTATTATCAGTTCTTTGACCACGTAGCTCCCTACATGGATTTCATGAAAAAAGAACTACTGGCAGAACGTCCACCCGCCAATGTGATGAAATGTCATACTATTTAATTTACATCCTCTAGCATAGGTAATGAAACCTCTGAACAGAGGTTTCATTACCCATATCTATTTCTATTTTATCCTCATGAGCCAACCAACCGATAGCGGCTCCGAGTTCCATATCAGACAAATGACTTTCGGTTCTCAACTCTGTATAACTCCAATAATATCTGGTATTCAACAAATTCCATATTAGACCTGCATTTTTTTCTATTTCATACTTATTCATACACAAATGACTTAATATTAAACAATAACTTTTTGAGTTTTTCGGAAAACATAACAGACAACTTGAATAACAAATTACTTTCTGCAGTATTTAAGAGATTGCAAAATAAAAAATATACCCTGCTATTCAACACCTCCACCAAGTGCATGATAAAGAGAAATGATTGCCTGTATCTTTTCTATACGATCTTGTGCCAATGTCAAACGGGCATCAAGCAACGACTGTTGAGCGGTAAGCACTTCAAGATAAGTAGATGAAGTATAACGTACAAGCAGTTTTGTTTTTTCCGTTGCAGCCTCAAGATCTGCAATTTGTTCCTTATCAAAACGAATACGCCTGTCGGCAGTCTGCCATCCGGTAAGAGCATTATTTACCTCATTTCCCGCATCAAGTAACGATTGTTCAAACTGCAGAACGGCTTCCTGCTGACGCGCTTTGGCTACTTTCAGATTAGCCACATTCGTCCCCTTATTAAACAATGGAGCGGCAAGCGAAGCTATAGCCGATGACAGCCATTTACCAGGATTAACGGTTACGCCGTTACCGTTGTTCGTCCAACCAAGTGTTCCTGAAAGTGTCAGACTTGGATAAAAAGCCGCACGGGCAGAATTGGTTGCATAAAAAGCTTCTGCAAGTGCTGCTTCCGCCTGTCGTACATCGGGACGATTGGATAAAAGCTGAAGAGGAATCCCCACCGAAATATCGTCAGAAAAATGCTGACTACTCAGTGTTCCTCGTTCAATCGTGTGAGCCGGTTCTTTCAGCAAAGCAGAAAGAGCATTTTCTGTTTCACTGATACTTTTACGAATGGTCTGTATAGAAGCCTCAAGTGCACTCCGGTTTGCCCGAGCCTGATGGACAGCTACATCATTTGACTTTCCCGCTTGTACGAGTGCTTCCAATGTAGCAATGGTCTCAGTCCAGTTAGCCAGTGTTTCATTGGATATATCAAGTTGTTCGTCAAGCATTAACAGTGTATAATAGCTTTCGGCAATAGTTGCCACCAGCTGTGTTTGTACCGCTTGTACATAGGCCCGACTCTGTTCGAAAGAGGCAAGAGCTGCACGTTTGGTATTGGTCATACGCCCGAAGATGTCCATTTCCCATGAAGCGGTTATCCCAAGATCATAGACATTCTTAGTCTCACCGTTGTAACGGCTGATACTTCCCTGTGGTGTCAAGCTGATTGATGGCAGATAGGACAAGCGGGCATTCTGCAATACGGCACGTGCCTCTTCTACCTGTAACCGCGCTATATCAAGGTCGGTATTGCGCTGCAAACCAATGGTTATAAGCGTTTGCAAGCATGAATCAGTAAACAATTCACGCCATGGTTTTGAAGCAATTGTAGAACTATCCGTCTGCGCCACCGCTGACCGATAAAGACTGTCCGTACAGATATCCAATTCTGGCCGCGAATAACGGGTATACAGTCCGCATCCATTCAGAATGGAAGCAGCGAGAAATAAAAACAAATAATAATGTATGTGCTTCATATTGTCTCTATTTTATTCTGTTTATTTTTTTCTTCGGCTGGAAATACTCCTGTAAATATTGAAAGACAATGAACAATGATGGAACTACAAAAAGTAACCCAATCGTCCCGAACAGCATGCCGCCTACAGTGCTCACGCCAACAGAAATATTTCCGTTAGCTCCTACCCCGTGTGCAAACATCAGTGGCAACATGCCAAAAATCATTGTCATAGAAGTCATCAGAATAGGACGTAAACGTGCTTTGGCTGCCCACATGGCAGCGGCAGGAATACTCATACCTTGACGACGGCGATCGGAAGCATATTCTGTCAGCAGGATGGCAGTCTTGGCCAGCAAACCTATAAGCATGATAAGCCCTGTCTGCATATAGATATTGTTTTCCAACCCCCAGAATTTAGCGAAAAGGAAACTGCCCATAAGCCCGAACGGAACAGACAAAATAACGGCAAACGGAATCATCAGGCTTTCATAGAGGGCACATAAAATAAGGTAGATAAAAACAATGCAAACAATAAATACCAATGTAGTGGTATTGCCTGTCGAAGCCTCCTCACGTGACATTCCTCCAAACTCATAGCCATACCCTTCAGGCAGCGTTGCCTTGGCAACTTCTTCAATTGCTTTCAAAGCCTGACCTGAACTGTATCCGTCAGCCGGTGTACCGGAAACACTGATGGCGGAAAAAAGATTGAATCGCGACAAACTCTCGGAACCATACACTCTTGTAAGCGTAAGATATTGAGCTATCGGCGACATCTCCCCACTGCCATTACGTACAAAGATATTATTCAGAGCTTCCGTGTCGAGACGATATTCCGGAGCAGCCTGCACCATGACACGATACAGTTTTGTGAAACGGTTCAGGTTGCTGGAATAACTTCCTCCCACATATCCAGCCAACGTGCTGAGTACATCTGCCGGTGATATGTCATTACGTTTGCATAAGGCTGCATCCACTTCTACCAGATATTGTGGATATTTGGTATCGAAGGTCGTATAAGCGCGAGAAATTTCCGGACGCTTATTCATGGCTTCAATAAAATTGTTGGTATATTGCAGTAAGTCGTCTATACTGCCCCCTCTTTTATCCTGAACATAAAGATCGAACCCGTTGCTCATTCCGTAACCTGAAATCATCGGACTGGTAGAAACGCGGATTGTAGCAGCCTTGATACTATCCGTACGGTGATAGATTTCATTCATTACAGAATTCACATCGTCACCTTTTTTCTTACGCTCGCTCCAATTTTTCAAACGGATAGTGAACGAACCGGCAGATGCCGACTGGTTATGAACGGCATCTTTTCCCGTTACTCGCGAATAGATCTTAATCTGTGGTATATCCCGTATAACTCTCTCCACCTCGTCCATTACATGCCCCGTTTCTTCCAAATTGGTACCGGGTGCAGTCTGTACATTAATGTTGATGGTTCCCATATCTTCCTGCGGTACAAGTCCGGTCTTTGTAATGCTCATTAACACCAGAAGTGCAATGACAGCTATAGCTATGCTCCCCACAGCAAGTTTCTTATGATGAAAAAGAAACGATACACCTGTCATATATTTCTGCTGCAGATGCCGGAAAGAGGTATCAAAGGCATAATGGAAACGGTCTGAAAATCCTAACTTTTCACCTTGGCCCACATTGGCACGAGGACGCATGATAAGCGCACAAAGTGCCGGACTTAATGTCATGGCATTAAGCAGCGAAATAGCTACAGCTACCGCCATCGTCAAACCAAATTGCGTATAGAAAGTACCGGTAGTTCCGCCCATAAAACTCACTGGAATAAATACAGCCATGAACACGATGGTCGTTGTCATCAACGCTGAAGACAATCCGCTCATTGCGTCGACTGTAGCTGTATAAGCAGATGTATACCCTTCTTCAAAACGGGCCTGCACAGCCTCGACAACCACTATACTGTCATCAACCACGGTACCGATAACGAGAACCAGAGCAAAAAGTGTCAATAGATTCAGGCTGAACCCGACAATATAAAGGAAAGCAAATGTGCCTATGAGTGATACGACAATAGCCAGCGAGGGAATCAGCGTAGCACGGAAATCATGCAAGAAAAAATAAACGACCAATATTACGAGCAGTATAGCCACAAATAATGTCTCCACCACATTGGCAATGGAAGCATCCAGAAAGTCCTTGGTACTCGTTATATCAGCCAATACCATACCTTTGGGCAACGATGCAGATATGTCAGCTGTTACTTTATCCATTTCTTTAATAATCTCGTTCGCATTCGAACCGGAAGTCTGAGCTGTCATACAGTTAGCTCCCGGATGTCCGTTTGTCTCACTGAGCATAGCATAATTTTCGGCACCCATCTCTATACGTGCCACATCCTTCAAACGCAACACATCACCACTAGGTAAAGACTTGATAACCATATTACCAAAGTCTTCTTCTTCCTCATAACGCCCCCGATATTTCAGAACATACTGAAACGTATTGGCCGATTCCGCACCTAGTGTGCCTGTAGGAGACTCCACATTCTGTTCGTTCAATACCGTTTCAATATCAGAGGGCATCAGTCCATACTGGGCCATACGTTGCGGATCAAGCCAGATTCGCATTGAATAACTGGCTCCCCAGATATTGACATCGCCCACGCCGGCAATACGCGAAAGACGCGGTTCTATATTGATTTTCATATAGTTTGTCAGAAAATTCGCATCAAAAGAATCATCTGGCGAATAAAGCGAGATGGCTTTCAGGGAGTTGCTCTGCCTCTTGCGTACGGTTACACCAGACTTCGTAACCTCGGCCGGCAACAATCCCTGCGCCGAAGCAACACGGTTCTGCACATTCACTACCGACATATCAGGATCTGTGCCCTGCTTGAAGTAGACATTGATGGAAGCTGAGCCTGTATTGGTTGCAGTAGAAGTCATATACATCATGTTTTCCACACCATTCAACTCCTCTTCCAACGGGGTAATGACACTCTTCATCACTGTTTCCGCATTGGCTCCGGTATATGTAGCAGACACGTTTACTGTTGGCGGAGCAATGTCAGGAAACTGTTCTATAGGAAGCTGGCTCAAGCCGATAAGTCCTACGATAACTATGGCAACGGAAATTACACCCGATAATATCGGGCGGTCTATAAAGGTTTTGACAGTCATGACTTACTCCTTTCCTTGCTTGATATTTACATTTACACCTTCCTTCACCAGTCCTGCACCTTCGGCTATAATCACGTCGCCCGGCTGTAAGCCTTCCTCTACCACATATTCCGTACCATTATTCAGCCGATAAAGCGTAACCGGAGCAGACTGAGCCTTACCGTTCACCACTTTATAAACAAATGTCTTGTTCTGTAATTCGTAAGTGGCACTCTGCGGAATAACAACAGCCTGTGCCAACGTAGTAGGTACCATAACCGTTGCACTGCCTCCACTACGCAGCAATCCCCTATCATTAGGAAAATCTGCACGCAATATTACTGTTCCTGTACCAGTAGTGACAATGCCGCTCACGGCCGAAATGTGCCCCTTTTCGCCATACATCCTACCTCCGGCCATCTGTAATTCTACGTCCTCCATTCTCTTCATAAACTCATCCAATGAACCATACTGTTCTGTCAATGATGTTATTTGACTCTCATTCAACGAAAAATAAGCATACACATTACTATCATCCGATAATGTTACAAGCGGTTCACTGATACTGCTGCTCACCAACGCTCCTACACGATAGGCAATCATGCTTGCAATACCATCAACCGGACTTTTCACTTCTGTATACGAAAGATTATTACGGGCACTCATTTCCTGTGCCTGTGCCTGCGCCAATGCAGCCTCAGCAACAGTCAATTCGTTTCTGGCGGCATTGAGGTCGTAGTCCTGTACCACGTTCTTTTCCCGTAACACCTCAGTACTTTCAAGATTAAGCTTAGCGGTAGCCAGATTAGCCTCTGCGCTTTTCACATTAGCTGTAGCCTCGGCCAATGCCGCCTGATAAGGCACTTGGTCAATGACAAACAAGACCTGACCTTTCCGTACTTTCTGACCTTCATCTATACAGATACGTGTAATAAGCCCGCTCACTTGCGGACGAACCTCAACCACTTGTTGCCCATCCAATCGGGCACTATACCCCTGCATCAACGTACGGTTTTCCAGTTTCACGGTCAGAGTTTTATAATCGGACGTCTCTTCTTCTACCGTCCTACTCTTGCAGGAAGCTATCGACAAACCTGCAAGAACAATCAACAAAGTTTTATGATACATAATGTCCCAACTATGGTTTAATTCTGTTTTCGTTGTCACAAAAATAACCATCTGTCATAAGAGAAATCTGTCTTGTCATACGAACGGGGGTCAACAACCGATTTTTGGTGGTGAACGAATGGAATGGAATTTTGTTTTCAAAATAAAAGAGCGTAATTTTGCACTATCCAGTCAATGAGACAGATACAAGAATTTTATATTTTGCATTTATGAAAAAGAGAACAATTATCACAATGGTTCTGGTAGGAATCCTCGGCTTGGCACAAGCCCAAAACAACTCCATAAGTGACAAACACTTGCAGTCTGTAACAGCGATAAGTCGCGTATTAGGAGACGGTAGAAAAGTTGAAACCGTTGTACTTCAATACGACACTCCAATTAGTAACAAAAGTCTTTCTGCCGAAAGTTATCGTGTAGAAGATAAGGAGGTGACACGCATATATGCCAACAATGTTCCCGAACGAGCACAACAAGGAGCAGACGGACAGTATGTCATCATTGAAGTAAAGGCAGAAGTAGATTTGAATGCTCAGCCTCAAATGCCTACCGAGGCTGACAAAGAAAAGAAACAGGAACGCGATCGCATGCAGGGAGGTCCGGGATTACGTGCAGGATGGAGCACCGGAGGAAATGACAAATATCCCGGTAATGCCGTAGTAACGCAAACCGCCGATATAAAAACCAGTGCAGGAAAAACCTACAAGGCAAACACCTTGCCGATAGAAAGTACTTCCGAGAAATGCCTCGTTGCAGATGATTTCAGACAAGAAGAATTTATAAGTCCGTACACCGGACAAGTATTACCTTATAATATATACTTGCCGGAAGACTATAATCCGGCTGAACAATATCCTCTGGTACTCTTCATCCACGATGCGGGGGTGGCCAGCGGAGACGTCACGCACACTCTTTATCAGGGGAACGGTGCGACTTCGTGGGCAGAGCCGGAAGCACAAGCACGTCATAAGTGCATTGTTGTTGCACCGGAATATCCGGTCATTACGGTAGATGATAACTGGAACTACAGCCACCACCTTGATGCTACCATTGCTTTATTGAAAGAGCTCCAGACTAAATATTCCATTGACCCGAAACACATTTATACCACAGGCCAGTCAATGGGATGCATGTCATCCATTGTGTTGATGTTAAAAGAGCCGGATCTGTTTGCCGGTGCACTACTTGTAGCAGGAAAATGGAATCCTTCCCTAATGGGGCCGTTGGACAAACAGAACATCTGGATTATTTCATGCGAAGGCGATACTTCGTCCAATTCATTACAAGGACAAGCCGTAGATTTGTGGCGTAGTCAGGGTAGCAAGGTAACAGAAGCGACATGGGATATGACGTTGCCAAAGGAGCAACTCTCCGAGGAAGCCAACAAAATGCGTGCTGAAGGCAACCATCTGCTGTTTACCCATCTTACAGGCGGCAATCATCGCGCCACATGGTTCGTGGCATACGGCATAGGAGGTGTGCAGGATTGGCTGTTTGAGCAGCATAAATAATAAGCATCCCTTTTTCAAGGAAAAAACAGTTTATAAAAATGAAAGTCTGATGAAAAATGCAACGCTTTACATCGATCTGGCATTCTGCTTCATCCTATTGCCATTGGTAATATATGCATTCCCGGTGGAAAGATGGTGGGGCACATATCCTTTATTTTTCTGTTCGTTTGTCGGATGGCTGTATGTTACCTATTTTTTATACAAATACTTCATTATTCCCAGGCTGTTTCTGAAAGGCAAAAAGCGTATGGTAGCACTGATAACGGTGCTACTCTCGCTGTCTGTCACCTTCTTTTTTTCAGCCTACGAAATAACATCACCACTTTACCACGTCCATCAGCAACAACGTGAGATTTCTCCGTATCCCAATTGGGGAATCAGGCAGAACCAACAGGCGATATGGCTACATTACATTCTGGTTGTCATTTTTTGTTTTGCTGTAGGAATGCTAAAAGAAGTATACAGACAAAAGCTGGCGCGAGCAGAAATGGAATATGAGCGTAACAGGGCGGAACTCGCACTCTATAAAGCACAGATAAATCCGCATTTCCTCTTCAATACGCTCAACACGCTCTACGGATTGCTTATTACCCAGTCTGACAAGACAGAGGTAACTCTCGAACGTTTTATCAACCTGACCAAGTATATGTACAACAATGCCAACCGGGAATTTATCCCTCTGGCGGAAGAAGTGGATTACATCGGACAATACATAGCTCTTCAGAAACTGCGATTGAATGAACTGGCAGACGTCCGTTTTACACACGATGTGGAGAGGAAAGAAATTCCTATTCCCCCTATGATGCTTATTACATTCGTGGAAAATGCGTTTAAATACGGAATATCTTCCAACGATCCTTGCTTTATACATATCCGGCTTAGCCAACAGGCTGATAAACTATATTTTGAAGTAACGAACTCTACATTCGACCGTGAAGTGAAAAGTTCCGGACGAATGGGTATAAAGAACTGCCGTCGCAGGCTTGAATTATTATATCCCGACCGCCACCGTTTAGACATTGAACAGGGAAATGAAGGGATATTCCGTGTCCGACTTGAAATAAAACTGGAAGAAACAGCATGAAAGTAATAGCCATAGATGACGAACCCATTGCACTGAATATCATAGAACGGTATTGTGAACGCCGTGGAGGTATAGTGCTGGAAACATATAGCAAGCCACGCATGGGAATGCAACGTATCCGTGAATGGTTGCCTGACATCGTACTGCTCGACATTGAGATGAACGGTACGTCCGGCATTGAACTGGCCCGGCAACTCCCATCGTCTTGCTGCCTGATATTCACCACCGCATACGCACACTATGCATTGGATGGATTTGAAGTAAACGCTGTGGATTTCCTACACAAACCATACTTCTACGAGCGTTTCGACCGCGCCATGCAAAAGGCAGAACAATGGTTACGCATGCACGATTTGCTCCGCACATCCGAATCTGCCACACGTCAATTCATATTAAAGTCGGAATATAAGAATGTAACCGTTTCTATAGATACGATTCTGTACATTGAATCTATAGACAATTACGTCAAGGTACATCTTGCAGATGGTACGTCCGTGCTCTCCAAAATGCCTCTGCGTACAATTGAAGAACAATTACCGCAAGAAGAATTTATCCGAATCCATCGCTCATTCTTAGTATCCCGTTGCCGCATTTCACGTTTCTCGCGGTCTGAAGTTACACTGACTAAAGATGAAAAGGTACTTCCAATCGGTAAGAAATATCTGGATAATGTAATTCAACAACTAAAAGATTGCTAACAACAAACTGCCTTTTCTTTCATTTTCTTTTTGATAATCTTATTCCAATAAATAAATGTTAGAAATGCCAGTACGGCTCCTGCGTAGCCTATGTCCGACATAGAAAAGTGTGTACATACCTGACCACCTATATAAGTGCCGCATGCTATTCCCAAATTAAAAATACCGGAAAATATTGACATCGATACGGATGTAGCTTCGACTGGTGAGTTGTTTATTGTTTCAGCCTGCAATACCACGTTAGAGGCTGTAAATACCATTCCCCACAAGGCACACAACAGGATAATGGTTAAACAGCAACATGCAGCGGCTTGAAGTAGCATAAGACAACCAAAGATACCCAAAAGTACAAAGTCTGTGAACTTGTAAGGATTCTTATTATAAAATCTGGAAAAAGCAAGACTACCTAATATACCCATGGCGCCAAATATTACCAATGTGACCGTAATCCAGTTATCCTGTAGTCCTGCAACCTGTTTTAAAAATGGCTCTATGTAACTATATCCTGTGTAATATGAGGTAGCGATAGCAAATGAAATAATAAAAAAATCCAACAAGATGGACTTTCTAAAAAGGAACGGTAGCTTTTGCAATGAAAAAGTTCCGCGACTCGGTACTTTCGGAAGCATCAACATAAGGTAAATCATGAGGACAAAAGCAAATATTCCTATGCAAAGAAATGTCATCCGCCATCCAATATGCAAGCCTATGATTCTACCAATAGGTAATCCAAATATCATAGCAACTGACGTGCCGGTTACAATCATGCTCAATGCAAGCGATTTATATTTCTCCGGCACAGTTCTTACGGCCAGTGGCGAAACAATAGACCAAAATATAGCGTGAGCACACGCCACGCCTATTCTTGATAACATCAGCATGTAATAACTTGTGGATACTGCTGAGAGAAGCTGAAATCCTACAAACACAAAAATTACAGTGGAGAGGAGCTTTTTCATCTCAAATCGGGATACTACAATCATAAGAGGTAACGAAAGCAGCATGACTACAAAAGCATAAATTGATATAATCATTCCAGCTTGAGCTTCTGTTGTCAAAAAGTCATTCGCAATATCTGTCAAGAGTCCTATCGGAATGAACTCAGAAGTGTTAAAGATAAATGCAGCACAAGTTAATCCTACCAGTGCCATCCAGTTTTTTGTCTGCATCATGTTACTCGTTCTCATTTTTTTGTTACAAAATTATACATTTTATCGAATCCTGATATAAGAATAAACAAAATATAGTACTAAAAGTATTAAATTCACAGCAACAAATATAACATTTAAACGGCTTAATCTTCCACTAATGACATCTATATGTAAATCAGATGTTTACTCAATTAAACCGGGACATCAGAAGCAGGAAAAAAAGAAAAACTCCCTCCTGCAGAAAGCCTTATGTTTTCTGAACACGAGAATACCTTCCATCGTTCCCTATCTGTATGTAGAGAATAACAGGGATGTAACGGTAAATGTCACCACCAAAGAGAATCTTGATTTCCTGTACCGCTCAGCCATGAGGTATGAATTCCGTTTTTTTGCTTCTGGCAACTATCCTCTCTCCCCCATTTTTATGTGGATTTAAAAACACCTAAGCATAAATACTCATTTATGCTTGAAATTTCCATGTTTTCCACACAGAAACCGTATGTTTCCGCCTTGAGAAACGTACATTTCACAGATGAAAAACATACGGCTTTCGTATGGGAAACATAAATAACATTTCCTCATGAGGCACAATTCAATGAAGCTTTTTCCGGAAACACTACAGATCAATTATTTTTCTTGTAATAAATCGCGCATATTTTTCCCTATCAGGACGCTGCCTGCATAAAAATCAGTGGGGCTGTTATCGCATACTTACATTTAATCAATATCCACAATTATGAGTATCCACCTCTACCGACACTTGAAAAGCCATCTGGTTGACATATATCAAGTATTAAGGCCTCTCATGAAAATTTTATGCTATACAACATATTATGTAATAAACAATGCGTACTTTTGTGTTGTAAAACATAAAAACAACTACGAAAATGAGATTTATTATTAAATGCTTTATTAAAGGCCTGAGAATGATGGGCGACAACCAACTACAGATTCTGAACAAATAATAGTTCACATTTGCCCATTTTGAACAGGAATAACAGGCAAACAAAAAGACAAGAAATGAAACCGACCACCGGATACGACTTTACCATATTCCGATGATCGGTGTTTTTTTTGATATAAAGGCACCTGAGAGCTGATACCACAGCCTTGGCGTTTACTTGGGCTGCCGGTTCGGTAATTCTTATCAATTACGTCTTATCACATTTCAGCCATCGCCCACGTTTCAGACGTACGAGGAAGATAAATCCACGAAAACACAGTTCTACGCACATGGCAATCCATACGCCTTGCAGTCCCAGTGTCGGGGCGAGCCAGGCAGCCAGAGTCAGACGTACAGCCCAGATGCTGAATAAGTTCATCAGGCATGGAATCAGTGTATCGGCTGCTCCGACAAAAACTCCGTATGCAACAATAGAGGCCGCAAACATCGGCTCAGCAAAAGCTTCGATGCGTAAAGCCATTACCCCCAGCTGACGGATTTCTTCGACCGGAGTCATCATCCCGATAATCTGAGGGGCAAACAGATACATAAGGATACCCATTACGCCCATGATGGCCATTCCCATCAGTACGGTAATATAGGCAAAGCTACGGGTCAGCTTCTTCCGCCCGGCTCCGATGCTCTGGCCAACAAGAGTGGTGGCCGCATCCGCAATTCCGTAGCCGGGCATATAACAAAGACTTTCGGCCGTAATGGCAAAAGAATTGGCTGCAATGGCAAAGACTCCGAGTGGCGCTACGATGACAGTCGTCAGAATCTGAGCACCGCAAATGACCACATGTTCTATTCCCATTGGAAAACCGATACGGAGTGCTTTCCTGAACGTGTCAGCTTTCAGCCGGAAGCTGCCTTCCCTACTGCGGTAGCTCAGTTTCTCTGAGCGTGTCAGCAGATACCAAAGCAACACACCGGCAACGACGGTCTCTGCGGCAGCCGTACCCAAGGCAGCACCGCTCACGCCAAGTCCGGCTCCCGGAATAGTGAATTGCATACTTGCTATGCTACATCCGCGTGTCGGGAAAATCAGAAAAAAGTTGAATACCACATCCAGCACGCACATGATGACGCCCAACAGACTGGGGATACGCATATTTCCACTACAGCGAAGCATACCGCCTGCCAGAAAAATCATTTGCAGGACAGGCAGGAAAATGGAAAATATGAAGAAATAAATGGAAGCATCCCGACGGATGGAAACATCGCCTCCCAGCCATGCCGGCAGCGAAGAGCTGATGCTCGTGCCCAATATGGCCAGCAGCAGACTGAAGACCAGTGTACCGGCAAGTGACTGCAGCAGAATCATACGCGCTCCCTTCAGGTCGCCTGCTCCGACTTTGTGGGCCACTTGCACGGAGAATCCGGTAGCGGCAGCCGTGCAGAGTCCCCAGAAAAGCCATGTGGTGGTCGATACCAGTCCGATGGAAGCAGATGCCTCTGCACCGATACGTCCCACCATGGCTGCATCAATATACTGCATGATGATGGAAGACAGCTGTGCAATGATAGCCGGAACGCTGAGTTCTACGGTCAGGCGCAGCTGCTGCCGCAAGGTCATCGGACAACCGTCACGGATAAGGTCAAGCAACACATCTGTTGTCTTTTGTGCAGCCGGATGCTCCCTGAATTGCTCCGGTAAGGCTCCATTTGTGTCCGTTTCAGGTAAGTTACGTTTCATCGGGTCATCCTTCTGTTGTTAAGGTATCGACAAAGCCCTTGAAGCGCAACAGGGCATCCTGTAATACCGAACGCGGACAGGCAATGTTCCAGCGCAAGAATCCTTCTCCTTCGGCTCCGTACATGGTACCGCTGTTGAGCCAGAGTCCGGTGGTTTCCAACAGGCGGGTCTGCAAGGTATCGGAAGGCAGATGCAGTGCCCTGCAGTCTGTCCACACCAAATAGGTTCCTTCCAGCTTCGTCACGGGTATTTCAGGCAGGTGGGTACGGAAGAATGCACACAGACAGTCATAGTTGGCCTTCAGATAGTCCAGCAACTCAAGAAGCCAGTCCTCACCTTCATTATAAGCGGCGATGGTAGCCTCAACCCCGAAAGGATTGACATCGCACACCTCGTTGATGTTGATGGCACGGTCTATCCGCTGGCGCACGTTCTCATCGCGGGCTATAATACTTGCTATTTGCAATCCTGCAATATTGAAGGATTTACTGGGTGATACGCAGGTCACGGAATTCCACAAATGCTCCTCGCTGACAGATGCATACGGTGTATAAGTATGTCCGGAGAAAACAAGTTCGCAATGTATCTCGTCCGATAGAACGGTCACATTATTCCGCAGGCAAATCTCCCCTATCCGGCACAGTTCCTCACGGGTCCATACACGTCCTGCGGGATTATGCGGGTTGCACAAAAGCAACAGCTTTACGCCCGGTTCTTTCACTTTACGTTCCAGATCGTCAAAGTCGATATGGTAGGTACCGTCCTCGTATATCAGAGGATTGGTGACAACGCGGCACCCGTTGTTACGGATGGATGAGAAAAAGCAATTGTACACGGGAGTCTGCACAACCACCCCGTCGCCCGGTTCTGTCAGAGCCTTTATGACAGCAGATACGGCCGGAACTACTCCGGAAGTGTATATCATCCATTCTTTACGGAAAGTCCAGTGATGGCGTCTTTCAAACCAGCGGGTTACTGCCGTATAGTATTCATCGGGGACACGCACATACCCGAATATGCCGTGCGCTACACGTCTGGCCAGTGCTTCGGTAATTGCCGGTGCCGTACGGAAATCCATATCGGCTACCCAAAGGGGAAGTATATCCTTATCCAACGGCAGGCTGTCCCACTTGTAAGAATTGGTTCCCCGTCGGGAAGTAATTGTATCAAAGTCGTATTTCATGGTCCTTACATTTTAGTCGGAAAAGCAGGTGCGTTCATCTCTAAGCCGGATTTCACAGTCGGCGGGAGCCTTGATGTTCTCATCAATGGTTATCGAACCGTACTCGTCGGCTACGATACGTCCCGATGTGGGATTCTTAATGTTGGTTATGGCACCGCGGATATCGGCATTCAGCGTGCTGTACTCAAAAGCACGGTCGCAGTCCGGCCCAAACGTACAGTTTTCCAGTACAAGGTCGTGTGCATAGCAAAGCGGCTGCTCGCCCGTGATATGGCAGTTCACCAAACGGAGGTTTCTGGAGTGCCAGCCAAGGTATTCGCCGTTAAGCTCAGAATCGTAGATAGTCACATTCTCCACTTCCCAGAAAGCATCCTTGGTGGTAATCTTGGCATTGTGAATCTCCACATTCTTCACATACTGGAAAACATACTTGCTGTCACTCTCCAGTCCATCCACATAAATGTCATTGCTGAACATGAAAGGATAAGTTCCTCCATGCAACTTAAGGTTTTTGATACGGATGCCGTTGCAACGCCAGAATACCTCATCAGCATCGTTCATCGTGACGTTTTCAATGTCAATCTCACTCATCTCGCGGAACATTTTGGGAGCGTCAATCACGGTATCCTTCATTTGCAGATGGTCGGAATACCATAACGCCGAGCGTCCTCCCACATCAAAATAGCAACGCTCAATCTTAAAACCGTGAACATGCCAGAAAGGGTAATTCCCCTCAAAACGGCAATCTACTGCCTCAATGTTGCTGCACTCCTTGATGGCTGATTCTCCGGCACGGATTATTACGTTTTCCAAACGCAGATTATGCGACTCAAACAAAGGGCGTTCGCCCCCGAATTCTGAATTTCTGATAACTTCCATATAATTTTCTTCTCCAATCATATCTGTTATTTATCAATTAACTGATACAAAAATAGAAAAGGACAGAATGCCGGATGGTATACAAATCCTCGGACTATATACCCATGTTACAGATTTTGGAAAAAGGCAGACAGAGCTGGCCTTGCATATACAGCAGAAGCTGAATCACATTCCACAAACCAGGAAGAGTAGTTTGCCCATATTCCCGCCAAGATTCGCACGAAATTTTGTAGCTTTGCAGACAATTTTGAAAAAATGACAATGAAAAATAAGCTCATCCAAATTTCTGCATGGATTGCAGCCCACATCACCCTTGTGGTGGTGCTGGTGACGGCCGTGGCTCTCTTTCTTCCCTCCTCGTTCGTCTGGATAGATACATCGGCCATCACACCGATGCTGGGCGTGGTGATGTTCGGCATGGGACTGACACTTCGTCCGTCCGACTTCCGGCCGGTCTTGCAGCACCCGAAAGACATCCTCGTCGGCGAACTGGCACAGTTTCTTATCATGCCCTCGCTGGCGTGGCTGCTCTGCAAGTTATTGTCGTTGCCGGAAGAACTCGCCTTAGGAGTGGTTCTCGTGGGATGTTGTCCGGGAGGTACGGCCAGCAACGTTATCTGCTACCTGGCTAAAGGCGATGTAGCCCTGAGCGTGGCCATGACCGGAGTTTCTACACTGCTGGCTCCCATCGTAACGCCTGCTCTCGTATGGCTGCTTGCCGGAGAGTCGGTGAAAGTAGACGTGGCAGGCATGTTTTTAAGTATCGTACAGGTGGTAATAGTGCCCATCGTACTGGGAGTAGCTGCCAATCATTACTTCCAACGCACCACCCGACGGATAGTACCGTTGCTACCGATGATTTCCACCTTGTCCATTGCGTTCATCATCGGCATTATCGTAGCACACAACGCAGCCAGCATCCTTGCATGCAGCTTGATAGTGGCCGTAGCGGTGATTCTGCACAACGTACTCGGACTGGCCCTGGGCTATGGTCTCTCCTCCCTGGCCGGAAGCAAGCCGTCCAAACGGTCGGCCATCGCCATCGAGGTGGGCATGCAGAATTCAGGTCTGGCCACTTCACTGGCCGCCACCCATTTTGCCCTGTTTCCCATGGCGGCCGTACCCGGAGCCATGTTCTCGGTATGGCACAACTTCTCGGGCAGCATTGCGGCACAGATTTTCAGAAGACAGGCAGATAAAGAATAAGGAATCAATGCCTGCACATGCAGCATGAGAATGACAGCATAAAAAAAGCCTGCGGTTCAAAGACGCATCTGAACCGCAGGCTTATCATGTTTCAGTAACTGATGTTACTGCGCTTTTCCTAATAGCACTTCTTCTCCCTGCACAAAGGTAATGTCACGAGGAATGCCTGCTCCGTTAATCCGGTCAAGATCGGCCTGAAGTGCCGGAGTGATTCCACCGTTCTCTTCTCTGTATTTCTTCGCAAATTCCACATTGCCGTCGCCCTGCGTCTGAAGAATCAACGCTGCCCAACCGTTCATGGCTTCCTTGGCCTTTGCAAAATCAATCACATACTGACCTTTGTCATCGCGTGAAAATGCCCCTGCTTTCTCCATGTAGTTGAAGCACATCATATTGGCTTTTCCGTGTGAAGAAGCTGCTCCAAAACGGACTGAACGCAGAATGCCTGCAATGTAAGTAGCCATCGCATCCTTGGCTGTAATGTTCGTGATTTCGCCCATTTCAATCAGCTTGGTCACCATGAACAGGCCCAGGATATCAGCCTTGGCTTCTTCCCAGGAAGTCTTTTCTGTACCCATCACTGCATCCACGCTTTCATTGGTGCGGATGGTCTGCTTCACACCCAGTCCGTGTGCCACTTCGTGGAAAGTCACGTTCCAGAAAAACGCATCAAAGTTGAGGTATTTCTGCTGTTCGGGCGTAACGACAAGCTGTCCGATAGGCAACAGAATCTTGTCGAACTTAGCCTTCATGGAGTTCCGCAATTGCAGACGGCGTGTACCTTTCAGCGCATGTACCCGCTCGTCGTTCGGCAGGTTGATGGCAATCGTCTTGCTTCCCGCGTTGCAGTCGCCGGCATAGTACACCGCATCATACACATTCAGGTCGGACGACGTGCCCGGCACGAAGGTTTTATATTCTGGCGGACAAGGTAACTCTTTCTGAAGAGCCGGAAGCATGGCTACGAACTTGGCCAGATCCTTGCTGCGGGCTTCATCCTTCAGCAGGATAAACGACTCGTACGAAGCCTTGGTTTCGCGGAACTTATCGTCGTAAGTTTCAATAGGTCCTGTCACGAAGTCAATCTTGCTGTCCTTCATGTCCATCCATGCCAGGTCACTGGCCAGATAATCATCAGTCTTGAATGCTTCGATACGCTTTTCAAGGTAGGTTTTCAGGCCCGGGTCTTCTGCCAGTGCCACCGCTTTCTCCAGCAAAGCACAGATGCGTTCTATTTCCGGAGCATAGGCTTCATGATACCATACGCTCTTCAGAGAACCGTCTTCGTTGCGGCGGATAACCGTGTACCATGAATCCTTGTTTTCATCCTCAAAGGCATTAAACTCCGCTTCGGTAATATCCAGCGGGTAATAGTTGCATACATCCGGTTTCTCACCATAACCAGCCAGGAAAGGCTTGTTATTGTCCAGACGGTCCCATGCGCCATAGTGAATCATAGCAAACTCTTTCGCATAGCTGTCGGTAATAGTATCAAGCAGGCTTTTATCACCGAATGTCTGCTTCCAGAAAAGGTCGTCGGTAATTTTCCCCACCTGGAAGAATATTCTCACCAACTCTTTTTCTTTGTCGCTCAAGTTATTCACAAGGTCAGACTTGAGTTCAACAGATGCATACTCCTCTACCTTTGCTTTCATCGGCGATTCCTTCTGCTGGCTGCTGCACGAACACAGGCTGGAAGCCATCGTGGCAACTCCCAACAAGGCTGCCGAAAAATTAATCATTCTTTTTCTCATACTTCATTGATTGTTTTGTTTGTTTGCGAAGATACGAAAAGTCCTCAATATCTCAGACATTCAGTGATATGGTTTTGCTTCTGCCTACACACCTTTCATACGGAGAAGCTGCAATAACCTGACTAGAATACCCCACTTCTTGTATGAGAATTTTCCATAAGCCTGTAATACTCGGCAAAAAAACTATAAATTTGCTATCGAGTTTAAAGCAAACCAATTGGAAGAAAAAACCAACTCAAAACAAGATAACATGAAAAAAGTAATTGTGATTTCAACCAGTCTGCGTGCTGGTTCCAACAGCGACATGCTGGCCGACAAATTCATGGAAGGTGCCCTCCAGGCAGGCCACGAAGTAGAAAAAATCTCACTCATCGGAAAAGATATACGTTTCTGCCGTGGATGCCTGGCTTGCCAGAAACTGGGCAAGTGTGTGATTCAGGACGACGTGGACGCTATCATGCAGAAAGTGCTGCACGCAGATGTCATCGTATGGGCTACCCCGATTTATTATTTCGAGATGAGCGGACAGATGAAGGTGCTCATCGACCGTATGAATGCATTGTATACTCTGGATTACCAGTTCCGCGACGTCTATATGCTGACCGTGGCAGCCGAAGAAGAGCCGGAGGTTCCTCAACGTGCCGAAGCGGGTCTCACGGGCTGGATTGACTGCTTCCCGAAGAGTCGCCTGGCCGGTACGCTTTTCTGCGGTGGAGTAGCTAACCCACGTGCTATCAGCGGACACTGTAAGTTGAATGAAGCTTATGAGATGGGCCTTCACTGCTGATTAGATAACATCTTTAAAACACCCCACAATGAACGAAGAAATTACCCTGCGCGAAGTGGCCGACTACCTGGACCACGTCGGTATCCAGTTCATGGCTACCATCGGACTGGATGGCAAACCGAAGGTACGCCCCATGCAATACATGGTGCTGGAAGATGAGAAACTGTGGTTCTGCACCAACTCAAAGAAGGAGGTCTATGCCGAATTACAGGCCAACCCTACTATAGAACTTTGCGGATGCAAGTTGGAGAAAGATGAAATTCAGACTCCGTGGATTCGTTTCTCGGCTGAAGTGGTTTTCGAAGAACGTCAGGACATCCGCGATGCCATCATCGAGAAAAGCGCCATCGTCAATGCACTCTACAAAGACATGAGGCAGAATCCCATCTTCAAGGTATTCTATCTGAAACATATCGACGGCTGGCTGACTAACTTAGGTAACGTGAAGGGACTGGAACATAAGGCCGAATTTGCCAAGCCCGTGCATTTCCGGTTCTGATCATCAGCCGTAACCGAAAACCGGTTCAATAACTCTTGTTCCGGAGCTCCAGTGTCACGTCCATGTAGCTACGCTTGCCTTCAATGTAGTCAGCATACAAAGTTTCCGCATCCTTACCTTTCAGGATGCGGCACTTGCCGCACGACTCGCAATCGTGCAGGCACTTCCAGGCATCGAGCACATACGCCCTGCGAGCTTCCTGGGTGGATTGTTCAATTGGAGGAGGTGTCATAGATTCTATTTTGCTTCATTATATTGTCTACAAATTATAAATATCCCTATTACCTAAATGTTAGAGGTGAAAAGAAGAAATCTATTTTGATTGTTTATTTAGGCCTGCAATTATTTATAAGAAATACTTTATTAAATCCAATTTATACTAATACTATACCACAAGCTTAATTTGAAATCTATTTATAAATATATTTGCTTTTCATTTTTAATGTTTGCGGATTTTTCGATTCCTCTATAAAAGGGAGCTGCGCAAGAACCAAAAAAATAATGGAAGAACATCCCTTATCAATCTGCTGATTGATATAATCTCGAGTTACAGAACCTTTTTTTGTGAGATATTCATAAGCCAATTTAAAATAATCACGATTAATTTCACCTGGTATGTCATTTATGGAAGAACGTATTAATGCTGTATTGTTAACTTCAAGTATTCTGTTTGGTCCTCTTGAATTAAAAAGAGTTTTTCCTTCCAATGACCTGATAAAATTATCCCATATTAACGAAAAATCAGGATATAGCCTATTGTCTTCTGTTATTGCATCATTGACAGTAGATTGATTATCAGGCTTACATTTTTCTATATTTTTTGTATCCACAAAAAAGATTTCAATACCCAGTTTTTTGGCAACCTCAACCGCGTCATCCATTACTTTACCGTCTGTAGCAACAATAGCTTTAGTACAGTCAAAAAAATGTTGAGAGCCATACAGTTTCAAGAAAACATTACGATTAACTTTTCGTGTACAGTTTCCAAATTTCTTTACTTGTATGGCTATTTTTTCTTTACCTTTAAAAGCAAAAACATCCACACCATAATCTCCAGAATATCTCGTTACTTCTGTTTTATATCCTTTAGATTCAAAAATACATGCCACATATCGTTCAAATTCTTCTGGTGTCATTTTATTCAGGATTTTATTTATAAATTATTTTTTATAAAAGCGCCATGGCCTATTGCATTTTCTATATCGTTTTCCTGAGTATGAGAAATACTCTGATTGGAGCCCCCCTGGTAGGTTATTATATTGCGCTTCCCCGATTTCCTCCTTCATATAGTTGCCATTACCGTCCTTTACAAAACAACCATTTTCGTCTTTTATAAATGCTGGAACATTTATTCTGCATCCAACCCCTATCTCATAATTTTCACTTTGCATTTTTTCATTGACCCATCCAATAGTCAAGTTACTATTCAATGAAATTCCCATCATCAAATCTTCATAAATATAAGTAGCACGTTTCTCGTACTTTTTAGTTTCAGTCCAAGTGTTATTAGTAAGCGACTCAACTCTATATCCTCTAATGAGAAACGACGCTCTATATTCTTTCACCTGATTTTCAAATGTAATATCTATCCCCGATACATGACAATTCATAGATCCTAATATGAAATAGGGCAAATCATTACACTTTTCATGATCTGAGGTATGATACATTGCAGGATCTTTCAAGCCATCTATTTGTTCCTCATGATAATAGAACTCAATATCCTCCAAATAAATACGCCTTCTCTCATTCACAAGAAAGTATCCGCCATACAAGAGTTTCTTAGCAAGGAGCATGAATTGCCTAACCAACTCATTTTCTTTCTCTTCCTTCTGAAAATCAGTTACGCCTGTAAAAGTTCCGAGTATTACATTAATACCATCCTCAGACTCAAATTCATCCAATATTTTCTCCCACTTATTTTCTGTATTAATTGTTATCGGGTTTATAAAAGCCTCATGTTTATAATTATTATCTTCCCCTTCTGCTCTTAACCATTTCAAATCAATACCACAAGCATTGCTGAGATTCACAGGCTTTAATCGATATGTCTTTTTCCATTGATTAATATACCAAAAATTGCTTTCAGACGCTAAAGCAATCATTTCTTCTCTGGTCAGAATATAATACTGAAATTCCATATTAATTCCTTCACCGACAACATGTACAAAAACCCACGGACCTTTAACCTTCCTTTCTAGATAATCCTTAGTACATTTTGCCAAAGTCATCCCAATAGGAAAGTTATTGCCTCTGCACGTCTTTACTTGTATGTAAACGTTTTTCTTATTCCCAGGCTGAGAACAAATTAAATCCACTGCTTCATAGTTAGCTATAATAGCATTTGCATTTACTACATTTAACCCTAACTGCATTAGTTTGGTTTGAACCAGATTCTCTCCAATATCACCTAATCTACTTTTATTTAAAGAAACATTCATATCCATTATTCTACCATCTAACAGATTTCAATTTAGCCACAAGAGTACGTTTAATTTTTTCTTCTGTTTCATGTATAAGCACATCATCCATGAAAAGTATATCTACAGGTTTTCTTATCCATGGTTCTTCTGTTGTTTTATAAAAAAGATTGACTATACAAATTGATTCTCGTATAATGGCCTTTACTTTCTTCTCATTTTCAGTAAAAATATTCTTACCATATGTACTGATAAATAGAGTTTCAGCATCTTCTATATTCTCTTCTTTCTGATCTTTTTCATTACCCAAAGCCCCAATCCATATTCTCATATTATCATTTTCATGAAAATCATTATAATGCTTATGATAATTATTAAGACGTTTCTCAATTCCATCAGCTTTCTTATGAATGCCAAAATATGTATAAATTTTTAAGGTTGAATGTCCTTTACCTTTTTTATTCCCGGAGAAATAATAGAAATTAAATAATGATTTATCACAAGTAGAATTATCCTCAAGATAGGACTTCATCTGCTGTATATTTTTGAAAGGGCCAACCCATTGGATTGTAAATGTTTTAGTAATATCCTGCATAAACTAATACGACTAATTTATCTATATTTATAATTAAATTCCCTCAACAATTACTTTATAGCTAGTCAGTAGCTCTGGTTCCGGACGTCGATAATCACCTCCATGCAGCTCCATAGACAAAGATACGGGTTCTGCTTCATTTACCAGAATCTTATGCCCGTAAAAATCCTAAAACATCCCTATATTGCCCTCCCTTTATCCTTTTATTTTCTATGTTTTCCAAGGCAGAAATGTGCGTTTCCGCCCTGGAAGCTGTAAGTTTCTCGCCCGAAAAACCTACAGTTCTGGTTTGGAAAACCTAAAAAACGATAGAAGGTTTACCTGGCAATCTCCTGAGATTTGATATTCAGACTCCCCAAGATGAATTAATATTTTCTTCGTTTTCGATTTACAGATATACAAAAAGGAATATAACATCATAAAAACAAACCGATTTCTTATTATTTACAAAAAAACGACTAAATTTGCGCCCGCAAAAATAGGTAAGGCCAATCCTTAGCAATGCCTAATATACTGAAGTGTTGAATAAAAACAAGGTATATCTTTCATCAATCCTCCAGATATTATCCAGAAAAGGCTTTATTTAATATAAGACAAATACATTGAAGGTCAAATGGATAAAGAAGACTCATATAGGAAATTGCTTTTTGATAAACGATGGCTTGAAAAAAAGGCCAGAATTATTCAGCGAGATAATTGTCAATGTAAAATTTGTGGTTCAAACTGGCATTTGGTCGTCCATCACAAACAGTATCACGTACATAAAAATTCCGGTAAAAAATTCCTCCCATGGGAATATGACGATAAATATCTTGTCACTTTATGCGAATCATGTCACAAGAAAGGACATGATTTATATGATATTCCAGTAAAATTTATATGAAACTATGAATTTCTTTAAAAAATTATTTGGCTCAAACAGAACAGAAGAACTCCCCATTGCAAATGAGGAAGTGGCGCGTCCTGAAATCAAGCGCGAAGACTTTGTAGATGATTCTGAACCTACAAAAGAAAGTAACATTGTGACTATAGCTTTCGGAACCGGACTGCCGATTGACGCTATCTATACATTCATCGGACGAGATTATGAGCAGGAAGGTTATGATGACGCAATGATTAACTTGGATAATTCGTACAAGGAATCGAAAAAGGAGATTATTTTAAACGAATTGAAAATTAGAATTGAGCAAGTCAAACTGGCATATAATAATAAACTACGCGAGATTGAAGTCTCTATTTCTAATATTGAACAACAGGGATTAATAAATACTAGCGCACAACTGAAAGCGAAAAGACAGACATACCTAGAACATATTGACAAAATCAAAGAA
This sequence comes from Phocaeicola plebeius DSM 17135, assembly GCF_000187895.1. GTDB lineage: Bacteria > Bacteroidota > Bacteroidia > Bacteroidales > Bacteroidaceae > Phocaeicola > Phocaeicola plebeius. The sequence goes on from NZ_DS990119.1 coordinate 358,904, forward strand.
ATCGAAAGTAGCATTAATCTGGGTGATAAGAAGTTTCTGACTATGATTGACTCCTATGAAAGAGGGTTTCTTAAAGGCGTAGCAGCAAAAACCATAAAATTTTTTGATATAGAAAATAATTCTCAAGAACAAAACTAAAAGTATGCAGATATTAACAAAAACTGGATGTTTCCTTATCGGATGGAACTTCAATATATTAAAGGAATGTGGAGAAGCCAGTTTCAGGACTTTTAAGAGACTTATGTCTGCAATAGTCATCATGATGGTAATTTGGGGCACTATCGGATTTTGCTTTGCAGACAATTACATTGGGGTAAGCAGTACGACAGGCAAGATAGCCATAGCGCTCATATTCATGATTCTTGTTCTTTGCATAGAACGTTTTATCATTCTTACGATTGGCCGATTGGGATGGATGGGACTTTTCCGTACGATTCTGGCAATTGTAATGGCTATGTTAGGATCGACCGTATTCGACCAAATCATTTTCCGGAACGACATTGCGGTAAAGATGACCGATATCCGTGAGATAAAAATACAGCAAGCCATCAAAAACCGGATGGAAACGTATGATGCCGACATCAAACATTTTACCAATCTAAGAGATTCTTTAGGGGTAGCTAACATCGTCATCTATGAAAAACTGGCTAAACAACCCGTAATAGCTACACGGGATGTCACTACAAAAGACGTCGTCATAGGGAAAAACGAGGATGGAACACCACAGATGGCCAAAACGACTAGTGTAACTTCAAGAAGCGTGGAAAATCCATTAAGCGCGCAAGCTAAAGCTAATGAAGAACAAATTAAACGCTATCAAACGCAACTGGAAACGTTACAGACTAAGAAATTTAATACAGACAAAGAGGTTAGAAACGAATTCAGACAAAAGAAACCTGGTTTTTTGGAAGAACTAACAGCTTTATGGGCTCTTTTAAAAGCTGATAATATTGCCCTTATTTTCTATATTATATTATTCGTGTTTCTGATGTCATTGGAGCTCTTAGTCGTCACAAGCCGTGGAGGAGACACTAAATGTGACTATGAACTTATCGTAGAACATCAGCTCAATATCAAAAAGGAAATGCTGAGTAAATCTGAAGAGAAATTGTTAAATAAAAACTGATCCCTTGAAAGATTAAAGAAAACATCACATGCCACAAGAACCCCTACACTCCTGCCCCGAACTGATTGACTACATCAATGAAACGGGTTTCCTTCCCTTGTTAAGCATGGGCATTGCCGGATGGTCGGCCGAAGAAGTTACGGACGAAGACTGTCAGTACACCCGTTTGCCCGACGGCGGATGGGAATGGCCGCTTTGGAAATGGAAAGGTGCCATCCTGCAAGAAAGCGGTTGCGCATACGGTAAGTTCTTCAAGGACAAAGCTGCATTCATCAGCCGTGAGTGGTGGCCCGACTTCTGCAATTACCGGCGGAGCATTTTTCCTTATCCGGAGGCGGGAAGCATTGAAGAAACCATTCTCGACGTACTAAGATGCGAAGGCAGCCTGATTACACGGGAACTGCGTGCGGCATGCGGATTTACAGGACCAAAGATGCGGAGCCGCTTCGATGCTTATCTCACCCGACTGGAAATGGGCGGCTACATTGTGACGGAGGATTTTATCTACCCCCTTGACCGCCACGGAAGGGAATATGGCTGGGGCTGGTCACTGCTCACCACGCCCGAACGTCTCTTTGGACGGGAGGCCTGCCACCCCGACCGCAGTCCGCAGGAATCACGCGAGCGGATGCTCACCCAGTTCCGGAAGATACTACCGTATGAATCCGAAAAGACGTATGCAGCCCTGCTGAAATAAGTCTACAGGAACATCGTCAGCAACGGAATGCTCAGTACGGAAAGCAAGGTAGTGAGGAAGGTTCCTTCTGCCATGATGACCTCCCCTTTCTGATACTGAATACAGAACAGGGTACCGTACGAAGCTACGGGCATGGCCGCCAACACGACATTGATATTGGCAATGGTTTCGTCCACCCGGCAAAGGCGTGAGAGATACAGAATAAGGAGTGGAACCAGCATCAGGCGCAAGGCCGACATCAGGTAGATGGCCGTATTGCCAAACATCCGGCGAATGGGTACACGGGCAATGGACGAGCCGATGATGAGCAGCGCAGCAGGCACGGTGACATTTCCCAACAGGACAAACGGGGTACTGATGACACGGGGAGGTACCCATCCGGTCACGACAATCAGAATGGAGAGGTACGACGCAATCATGGCCGGACAGTAGAGAGTACGCCAGTCAAAACGCATCTTTCCCTGACCGCCTGAAATAAACAGGGTACCGAACACAAAAATCAGCAACGTGCTGGGGAAATTAAGAATGCTGGCATAGAACACCGCACTAGCTCCAAAAATGGAAGCCACGATGGGATAGCCGATGAAACCCACATTACCGAATGCCAGCATAAAACTGTAAATACCGCGGTCGGACAGCTTGACGGGCAAATAGCGCGGAAGCAGAAAGGCTAACCCGATAAGCACCACGTAGGTAGCAAAACCCACCACGAGCAAAGGCAGAATCAGCTTCTTGTCGGGAAGCGTGTCGCCCATCACCGACGAAAGTATCAGACTGGGACACGTCACGTTGATAACCAGTCCCGAAAGTTTGCGGTCGAAATCCGCATCCATCATTTTCTTCTTACTCAGATAATAGCCGATGATTACCAGAATAAACAGGATAATCATCTGTGTAACGATTGCATCCATTGTTTCTTCTTACCTTAAAAAAAGTCGTGCAAAGATACAGATTTTTCTTTACTATTTCATGTTCACCATTAATCGGCTTTTCGTACATTTGCACCGCATTTTAAACGTATTGACCACACACCGGGCTATTTCTTTCGGGAGGTAGCCTTGTTTATATAGAACCACTTAAAAACGAAAGCAATGGAAACTTTTTATGACGTAGTAGCAGGCAATCAGCTTGTATTGGTGGACTTCTTCGCCACCTGGTGTCAACCTTGTAAAATGATGCACCCGATTCTGAAACAGGTGAAAGACGTGCTGGGCGACCGCATCCGTATCATCAAGATTGATGTGGACACACACAGCGTATTGTCTCAGAAGTACCAGATTCAGTCCGTCCCCACCCTCATGCTGTTCCGCAACGGGGAAGTGCTCTGGAGAACCAGCGGCGTAATGCAGAAGGCCGAGCTGCTCAGTACGATTGACCCGTTTCTGAGATAATAATCCGCACGAAAAACAACATCGCACAAAGTACAATAAAAATGACGAGAAAAGAAAAAATCATATCTTTTGCCTGGCAACACTTACTGCTCTTCGTTGCCTTGTACATCATGACACTGGGAATTGCCGCCTGCGTAAAGAGCATGCTGGGAGCAAGCGTCATCAGTGTATTGCCCTATGTATTTCATGATGCGGGAACAGGCGGACTGACACCGTCACTGACCATCGGGCAATACACCTTCATCATGAATGCCCTGCTGGTAGTAGGGCAAGTAGGAGTACTCCGCCGGCAGTTTGACCCGGTCCAACTGTTCCAGTTGCTCGTGGGTTTTGTATTCGGCATGTTAATCGACCTGAACCTCTACCTTCTTTCATGGCTGCAACCCGAAGCTATATGGGAGAAAGCCGTGGCCCAGCTGGCCGGATGCACCATCCTGGCAGCAGGCATTGCACTGGAGGTAAGATGCGGCAGCGTAACCATGCCTGGAGAAGGCTTTCCCGTCGCCATCAGCAAGGTGACGGGCATAGAATTTCCGAAGGTCAAGATTGTGGTAGACGTTTCACTTGTGCTTCTCGGTATCGTCTTCTGCTACATATTCTTCGGAAAATGGCAATGGCACATCATCGGAGTAGGTACGCTGTTTGCCATGTATTATGTAGGATGGGCTGTACGTATTGCCAGCCACCACCTGAAATGGTTCGACCGTCTGCTCAAGTACCGTCCGGGATTCCGGAGATACATCTACGGACTGGCAAGATACATTTACAGAAAGTAGGCACACGAGAAGAATCTCCCCCGCCACAAGCGCAGGTTTGTCATTTAATAATTAATTTTGCACCCCGATTACACAATTACATCTACCCGCACATGAAAAAACTAAGCAAAAATGCCATTATCGGCTATCCGGCAGGAATTATCACCGGTATTACTTACGGATTAAATCCCTTATTTGCGGTTCCGCTGATGAAGAACGGTGCCGCCACTGAGTCCATACTTTTCTTCCGCTACGCTTTCGCAGTGTTGCTCTTAGGCCTGTTCCTGTTGCTCCGCAAACAGAGTTTCCGGGTTTCAGGAAAGCAAATCGGCGTATTGTTCGTCCTCGGACTGCTTTACACCTCCAGCAGCATCTTTCTTTTCGATGCATACGAATACATCGCTTCCGGACTGGCTACTACGCTGGTATTCCTTTACCCCGTCCTCGTGGCCATTATCATGGTGTTCCTGAAAGTCGTTCCCTCATGGCCGGTATGGCTTGCCATTGCCGCCACCTTCGGAGGTGTGCTCATCATGACACAAAGTGACGGTTCACAAACCATCAACCCCATCGGTGTGCTGCTCTCCATCGCCTCGGCACTGGTGTATGCACTCTTCATCGTCATCATCAACCGCAGCAAGGCCATTGCCGGCATATCCAACTCCCTCCTCACCTTCTATGCACTCATGGTAGGAGCCATTGTTTTTATCGGAAAAATCCTCAGTTCCGACACTGCAATTACGGCTGGAATCACTACCGGAGCAGACTGGCTTAACCTTGTGGGACTTGCCCTGCTGCCAACCATCGTTTCTACAGCCACCCTCGCCATTGCCTCCCGTAACATCGGGGCCACCAAGGCTTCTGTACTCGGCGTATTCGAACCCATCACCGCCATCATTGTCGGCACACTGATGTTTGGCGAACCGCTGACCACCAACATCATTGTCGGCATTTCCATTGCCATGGTAGCCGTCACGTTCATGATCACCGTGACCAAGCGATAACGCATATAGAGCAAGTAAAAACATGAGAGACTTTGCCGCAATAGATTTTGAAACCGCCAACAACCAGCGCTCATCCGTATGCTCGGTAGGCGTGGTCGTGGTGCGCAACGGCGAGATAGCCGATACCTTTTATTCCCTCATCAATCCGGAACCGAATTATTACACATACTGGTGCTCACAGGTACACGGACTCACCCGTGAAGATACCGAAGACGCACCGGTTTTCCCCGCCGTATGGGCACAGATTGAGCCGTTGATAGAGGGACTGCCGCTCGTGGCACACAACCGTCCTTTCGATGAGAGCTGCCTGAAAGCCGTCTTCCGCGTCTATCAGATGGACTATCCCGACTATGAGTTTTATGACACTCTGTGCGTGGCACGCAGAGTATTTCCGGAGCTCCCCAACCACCAGTTGCACACCGTGGCCGCTGCCTGCGGATACCGCCTGGAAAACCATCACCACGCACTAGCCGATGCTGAAGCCTGCGCGTGGATAGCCAGAGAAATTCTGTAAACCGTCCCACAGAAAAATACGATTCAGAACAATATGCAGATGATTTTGACCTTTTAGAATGGACAGGCAAAAGCTAAATTTGCTTTGTAAAAGTTCAAAATTCTCATCTTATGAAAAACAGCAATGTAAAATCAAATGCCGAATTTATCGGAAAACTGATTGCAGATAACCGTACCTGGTCGTTTAAGGAACTGAAATCAGCAAGCAGTTTCTCAGATATGGAGTTAGCCTTAGCTTTAGGATGGCTTATGCACCAGAATCATATCCTTCTGAAAGAAGAAAATGAAGAAGTATGTTTTTCTCAAGACTTCAACCCTTATCAATATCTATAACCCTTTATGGATGACACATTCACGATAAGATTCGATTTATCCATAGGGTATATCAGCTATAAGTTCATCAAAAATGCAGACGATACTTACCACATTATTCGCACGCAATACGTGATGAACTGCAAAAAGACACAAGGGTGGAAGCATGTCAGCTCGAAGATAGTCGCTCAGCTAAAAAAGGAATTCCAGGGAAAATAAATTAGAAAGCACGGAAATCGCTCAAACGTTTCTGGTGCTTTTTATTTTGCCCGCCATGCACATAAAAACTGCCGGACAATCCTCCTTTCAACTCAGAATCTTGTCCGACAGTTTAACAAGTATGAATGACAAAAGACTGCTCTCCTACTTTCTTCTTACCGTCCTGTGTCTTGCAGGTATTGTGACACCTTCCTCATGTAGTCAATACACGCATCCGAATAGCGGTTGCGGCTCTTCTGATACAATCCCTGTGCATCAAGCAACTCCGACAGAGAGGTTATTCCGGACTTGTAATGGCTGGTCTGCATCCGAAGATTCTCTTCCGACTCCCTGACAGCCGACTCCGCCAGTGCAATCTGTTTGTACGACTCCGTCAGCAGGTTCCAGCTTTGCTGCATTTTCAGTTGCAGTTTCTCGCTTCCGTCCTGTTGCTGGCGTAGGGCTTTCTTCTCCTCCAGTCGGGAACGCTTGAACTTATGACTCCCTCCCCACCAGTCGGAAATAGGTACACTGACCGTAGCCATCATAATCCAATGGTTGCGGCTCTTGTCGAACATCAGGTCTTCGTATGCGTATGAAGCACCTATTCCTACCGTGGGAAGCTGTTGGCCCAAGGCGATTTTCCGCTTCAGTTCGTGCACCTTTACATTCTTCTCCAGCAACTTATAAGTGGACAGTGAAGCCAGTGCAGTGGGATGGTCCACCAGATACTCACCGGGAGCTTTTATATCGGCATGCAGTTCGGGCACATCGATAAACTTGGCAGAATCCAGCGGGATGCCGATGTACTGACACAAGGCCATGCACGAAAGTTCCCGGCCATTCTCCACCTGCAACCTGGTACTCTGCAATTCATTCTGCTTCAGCTGCACGGTCAGCAGGTCATTCTGAGTTGTAAGTCCCATCTTCACGGCAAGACTCACATCCTTGTGCAGATTGTGCAGCAACGTATCAAGTACGTCAAGCGTCTTTTCTGCCTCTTTCAGAGAAACAATTTTCCAATAGTATGCTTCCGTCTCCAGTTCCACCTTATCCGCCGTCATGTCAAGCTGCAGGCGTGAAGCCTCCAAGGCTGTCCGGGCCAGTTTGTTGGAATTCACAATCTGTCCCCCCGCAAAAACAGGCTGCAAGGCAGACACCGTTACCAGATTTCCCTCTTCCAGCACACCGACTTCCGTCGGAGTTTCCAGTCCTAGAGGCGGTATAGGCGGTATGGTTCCTTTAACCAGATTCTCATCGGCCTTATACGTGACAGCCCCTGCCGATATTTTAGGGAAATACTTGGTAAAAGCCTCCTTCCTCGTCTGGCTGGCAGCTTCCACATCCATCCTACCCGTCTGTATGTCCGCATTGTTCTTTAAGGCCAGTTCCTTACAGGTTTCCAGTGTCAGCACCCGTTTTTCTTGTGCAGGAACCCCCTGCGAGGTTCCTGCAAGCAATGCGCTTAATAGCAAAAATCTTATCTTCATATTCCGTTTGGTGTAATTATTGGTTTTCTAATTGGAGAACTCTTTTTCTTTTCTTGCTGCTTCCACTGAATATCATCCAGTAGCACACAGGGAGTACCGTCAGCAGAAACAGCATCGTAATCAGCGTTCCGAAGAAGATGACAGTTCCCATGGGCATCCAGAGTCCGCTGCCTCCTAAAATCATGGGGATAACTCCCATGGAAGCAGCCGCCGAAGTAAGGAATATAGGACGCATACGACGGGAAGCCGAATAATAAATGGCATCTTTCACGCACAGTCCCTTGTCCCTCAGTTCCTCGGCATAGTCCACCATGATGATTCCGTTGCGGACAATAATTCCCATCAGACTGGTGATACCCAGTACACAGGTCACTCCGAAGTCCAGCTGCATGGTCCACAGACCCACCGCCGTACCGAACACGCACAGTCCCATACTGCCGAAAATGAGCAGTGCAATGTTTACCCTGTGGAAATGCGCCAGCAGAATGAAGAAAATCATGAATGCAGCAATCTGCAAGGCCGTCATGATGGTAGGCATGTGGTCCTGATTCTCTTCCAGTTCTCCACCGTATTTGACTTTTATCCCGGCAGGAAGGTGCAAATCTTTCACCAGCTCGTCAACCTTGGCATTTACAGCCAGGGTATTGCAGCCCCTCACCGGTTCTCCCAGTATGGTAATGAGGTTTATTCCATTACGGCGGACTATCTGACCGTCTTTCCAGACAGGCACCACATGAGCAATCTGTCTCAAAGGTACATGGCTCAACCCGCCATACACCGGAATCTGCTCATTCATCAGGTCGGCATTGTCCGATTTGTCCGATCGGACACTTTTCACCACAACGGGGATATTGTAATCTCCCTCCCATACATGGGCCAGCGGCAGACCATTTCCATAACGCATGGCCAGCGTAGTTTCCAGCTGCATGTTGTTCACACCCAGCCGTGAAGCCTCATCTTCCTTGAGCCTTACTTCCGTGCCGGAAAGCGGTTCGTTGCGGTCGGTCCGCACATGCTGTATTTCGGGCATGCGTTTCATCAAGGCCGCCACTTGCTGTGCATAATATTTCAGAGAATCCAGGTTCTCTCCGCTCAGTCTCACCTCAATGGGATAAGTAGCCATACTGTATATCAGTTGCTTGAACTTAATGGTAGCCTCCGGAAAATAGTTTGTATACCGGGGAGCCAGTTCATCCAGTATCTCCACGGTCTCCTTAACCCCCTTTGTGTTCACAATAAACTGGGCAAAGTTACTTCCCGGTATCTGAGGAGCGTATGACGAATGGAATCGCGGCGAGTTACAGCCCTTGAATGAGGTGACAGACACCACCCGCTTGTCCTGCCGGATAATGCGTTCCAGGCTATCTGCTACCATGGCCGTCTTTTCAATGGAAGTGCCGGTCGGCAGGTAAATTTCCACGGCAAACTGATTCCGGTCAGCCGTCGGCAGCATGCTTTGAGGCTGATGGGCCAGCATAACTCCTCCCACCACGATAGAAGCTACTCCGACAGCAACCACCGTTTTAGGATAAGTAAAACACCAGGCAAGCACCTTGTCATAAAAGCGCTGCAAGGCATCGAGGAAAGAGAAGTGCTTTCCATCCTCCTGCTTCCTGACTATCGGCTTGCGGATAAAATAGAATTGCATGAAGGGTACCAGCAGTACAGCCACCAGCAAGGAGATGGCCAAAATCAGCGTAATGGCCCAGGGGAAGCTCAGCAGAAAGTCGTGCACCAATCCGACGGTTATCATCAGAAACGGGAAGAAAGTGATACTGATGGCCAGCGTAGCCGACAAGATGGACTTGAAGAAATGAATCGTACTGTCTATCGAAGCATGCCAGCGCGACATTCCCTCCGACAAGCGTTCCAGATAGCTGTCTATAATCACAATCGAATTGTCCACAATCATTCCCAAGGTAACAATCAGGGCTGCCAGCGTAACCGTATTAAGTTCCACCCCGAAGGCATGAAACAGTCCCAGCGAAATAAAGATGGTGATGGGAATGGTAGAAGCAGCCACCAGTGCCACCTTCATGGGCAAAAGCAGCATGACCACTATCACCACAGCCACAATGGCAATCATCAGCTCGCGCAGAAAATTCTGCACACTGTCGTCCACCACCACGCTCTGGTCGGTAATTCTGTAAATCCCCACATCCGGCGGCAAGGAACTTTTGTATTCATCCAGCGTTTTGTTCACCTCCTCACCCATCTTGACAATGTTCTGCCCTTTCTTCATCTCCACGCTGAGCAGAATACACTTCTTTCCGTTATTGGTAATATAGCTGTCAAAAGGAGCATATTCCTTTTTCACGTCAGCAATGTCCTTCAGGCGGATGTTGTTGCCCAGCGGATCAGTATACACGATGAGCTGCTGGATGTCGTAGACCGTATTCAGGGACTCGGCCACATAAATGGGATGGGTATACGAATCATCTTTCACCCTTCCGCCCGAAGTGGCAAATCCCTTCGTCAACAACTTGGCAGCCACCATCTGGTCATTCAGCGCATACTTCGACAGCTTGTCGTGGTTCAGCACCACCGAAATCTGTTCTTTCTGCATGCCATACACACTCATCCGCCCCACGCTCTTCACCGTGCGCAGCCTGTCCTGCAGGTCGTCCATATACTCCTTGAGTTCCCGATAAGTCTTATCCTGACTCTCCATGGTGATAAGCAGTGCAGACGTATCGCCAAAATCATCCAATACCTGCAAGGCAAGCACATTGGCTGGCAGCTGAGGCTTGAACGTGGAGATGCCATGCTTGAACTTACTCCAGAACTCATCCTTATTGTTCACCTCATCGTTCAGCTCCACCTGAATATACACTATCCCATCCCGGTTGGTCGAGAAAGTTTTCTCCTTCTTTACCTCCTTGTAGCTGAAAATATAATTCTCCAGCGGCTTCGTCACCCGATCCACCATCTCCTCCGAGGTATTGCCGGGTGCCACTGCCACCACCAGTCCCTGACGGACCGTAAAATCCGGGAACTCATTCTTTCGCATCTCGGGAAGGCTGTATATTCCCAGTGCCACCCCAGACAGCATACCACCAGAATGACAATCTGGCGATAATGCATTGCCCATTCTACCGCATTTCGTTTTTTCCGACTCATTTTTCAAATACATATTAAGGTTTTACAATGAAACGGCAGAACCTTCACACACTTTATGCTGTCCGGAGATAATGATTTCATCTCCACTTCCGATACCGGATTCCACCACGACTCCGCCCGACGTATATTCGCCACAGGTGATTATCCGCTTGCTGGCCCTTCCATTCTGATTCACCCACACAAACGTCTGATTCTGCTCGTCTATCTGCACAATGTGCGAAGGAAGCAGAATGGCCGATTTCTCCCGGTTGCTCATCACGCATACGTCTGTCACCATGCCGGGCAACAGCACATGATTCCGGTTTTCTACCGCTATCTTTACCTCGTACGAACGCGACAGCGGATTAGCCACAATGCCCTTTTCCATGACCCGGCCTTCAAGACACAGATTTTCTGCGGCAGGAATGCATACCAGCGCCTCATCCCCAACCTGAATGTCGGCTATATCCCCTTCCGGCACAGACACCTTTATCTTGACCTGCTGCATGGAAACAAGATCCACCACCGGCACACCCGGCGCCACATTTTGTCCTATTTCCACTTTTTTCCCGGCAATCACCCCCTCAAACGGTGCCTTCAGCTGGCAGTCCTTCAGGTTTTTCCGGGCCACCTCTTCCATCGCCTTTGCCTGCTGAAGCTTGCTCTGCATGTCCACCCATTTAATTTCCGGCAGACTTTTCTCCTCGTACAGCACCTTCAACCTGTCGTATGCATCCTGTGCCTGGTCCAACGATGCCTTTGCCGCATGATAGCTGCTGGTCAGTGTCGTGGCATCGATAGAGGCGATAGGCTGTCCCTTCACCACGTGGTCGCCCGTTTTCACATACACCTTGCTCACCGTCCCCGGTACGGAGAAACTTAAAGAACTGCCGCTGGATTCCTCCACCGTGCCAGAATATCGCTTTTCAGCCGCCAGCGTACGGGACGACACTTGTAACGTCTTGACCTTTATTGTTTTTTCTTGCGCAGAATCGTCGTGTGATTCATCCTGACATCCGGCCACAATGATGGGCATAGCCAGACATGTAACAAAAAACTTACTGTTCATATACTTCATTATTAAAAGTTACTGATAATACTGATTCGATAGACTGTCTATGATTTTCGTTTGCAAATATCGGCTATCAGCCATCATAGAAAAAGGTCAATTTAAAGATGGAATTGTTCTTATTAATCAATAAAGTTGCACCGTGAGATTTTATAAAATATTTTTGCTCTCAAAACAGATAAAGATGAAAAAGATAGAATCCATATCCATCCAGCAACTGGATAACAGACAGTTTGTGCAGAACAGGCTGAAATCAGACATACTGTTGTCGGCCAACCTGGGGTTTGATGACACACTGTTCAAGCATCCGAGCCGGATGGATGCCTTTGCCGCCATCTTCTGCGTCAGCGGGAAGGCAGAAGTCCAGGTGAATCTCAAGAAATATACCCTTGAAAGCGGAACCATGGCACTCCATGTACCGGAAAACATCATTCAAATCAACTCCTGCGAAAACCTGATTATCTACCCCTTCATCATCTCGTCTGCATTCATACAGAAGCTGCACATCGAGACCAAGGACCTTATCAACCTCTACATGGCCGCCAAGACCGTGCCGGTATTCAGCCTGCAATATGCCGACATCCATATACTGGAGAAATACTACTACCTGATGGAAAGCATCCTCCAGTCGGAAACCGGCTATAAGGACAACATGACCATCGGACTGACCACCTCCTTTCTATACAAGGTATACGACATTCTGGTCAGAAAGCTAAAAGAAAAAGAATACGTAAGAAAAGTACCGGAACGCTGCGAAACGGTTTTCGAAGACTTCATCAAGGAACTAAACCTCTTCCATGGTACGGAACACTCCTTGTCATTCTTTGCCCGAAGACTGAACTTCACCCCCAATTACCTTTCCTCCAGGGTGAAAGAATACAGCGGACGGACGGCTACCGAATGGATTGAAGAATCTGTCATCCTTGAAGCCAAAACCATGCTCAAGCACACCGACCTGACGATTCAGGAAATTGCCTACAAACTGAATTTCCCTACACAAACCTTCTTCGGGAAATACTTCAAGCGCATCACAGGCCTGTCGCCCAAACAATACCGCACCTCCTGACCAACGGCCAATTTGTCGTACTCCCTTCATGGCTTTTCTACACAAAACCTGTAACTTTGCCTGCACAATTAATCCATAACACCACACTCATGCAAATCTTGCTCGCCATCGATTCCTTTAAAGGCTGCCTTTCTTCCGAAGAAGTGGAAGCCGCCTTCTCGCAGGCCCTCACCGCCCGCGGGGCAGAAGTCCGTTCCCTCCCCATGTCCGACGGAGGCGAAGGGATGCTTCCGGCCTTTATCACCGCCCTCCACGGGCAACTTCTCCAAGCGAAAGTACACGACCCGCTGATGCGTCCCGTCACCGCTTGCTACGGCATTGCTCCCGATGGAACCGCCGTCATTGAAACTGCGCAAGCCTGCGGACTGACGTACCTGTCTGCCGAGGAACGCAATCCGTTAGTGGCCACCACCTACGGCGTAGGCGAACTCGTGGCACACGCCGTACGGCACGGATGCCGGCGCTTCCTCATCGGACTGGGCGGAAGCGGTACGAGCGATGCCGGAAAAGGCATGCTTCAGGGCCTCACCGATTCCCTGACTCCCGGCGGCACGATAGAAGACGTGTTGAACGATTCCCTGTCCGACTGCCACTTCATTCTGGCCAGCGATGTACGCAATCCGCTCTACGGACCCGAAGGCGCCGCCCGCATCTTTGCCCCACAGAAAGGAGCCACTCCCGCGATGGTGGAAGAACTGGACCGACGCGCCCGTCAGTTTGCCAAAGAATCTGCCCAACGCATGGGCAGAGACGCATCCTTCCAGCCTGGTGCCGGAGCTGCCGGCGGACTGGGATACGCCTTCCTGCAATACCTTCAGGCCACCACCCAATCGGGTGCCGACCTCCTGCTCGACCTCTGCGAATTCGACACCCTCCTGACACATACCGACCTCGTCATTACCGGCGAAGGACATGCCGACCGTCAGACACTCATGGGCAAGCTTCCCGAACGGGTGATGCGACGGGCACAGGCACAGCATGTCCCTGTCTGGCTAGTAGCCGGAAAAGCCAGCGATGCCGAATCCTTGCTGAATGCCGGATTCAGTCGGGTAGACAGCCTTACGCCCGACGATATGCCTCTTGCAGAAGCCATCCGTCCGGAAGTCGCCCGGGAGAATATCCGCCGGTGGATAGAAACCGTATGGAATCAGCTGAAAAAGTAGTATCTTTATCCCCCAAATACACACCCAACCCGTAAAAACATGAAAGCTTATTCATTACTATATCTGTCGCTGTTTTCCTTTGTAACAATCTCTGCATGCAAGCCATCCCGTACAGCTCAGACGGAAAAAATGAAAGAAATGGAAAAGAAAGAGCTCAAAATGCTCGAGGATTCCCAGGCAAAATCAGAAGAGGAAGCCCTGGAAATTTCTTTCGGACCCTCCCATGAAGGCCTGGTCAACTGGGTACTTTCTGATACTGCCACCTTCTCCTATCCTTTCACCCGAAGTATCGAAAAGGAATACGTCACCATCGCCACTTCAGCCGACAAATGCCTGCGCATCTATTCATGGAATACGGGCGAAGGCGGAACCATGATCTGCTGGGGTAACCTCATCCAGTACAGAAGCGGAACGGAAATAAAAGCTGTCCACCAGTCGCTCGACATGCAGCTACACCCTAACGGCGAGCACGATGAAATGGACTACGGCAGCTACATCGACACCATCTATACCTATCCTTGTACAGACGGCAGCAAACTGTACATCGCCGACGATTATTTCAGAATATCCGGTAACTATTCCACCAATTCCTTGGTAGCCATGCGGATAAAAGACGGAAATCTCGTCAGCGCCCCTTGCTTCGTACGCCACGGTAAGCGTACAGACACCGTAGGTTTGGAACACACCGCAGCCGACTGGTACTTCCTTGCGAATCTGGGCGAAGGATGGAACTGGCTCTTCCAATTCGACCCAAAAGCACAAAACCTGTATGTGGCCACTACAGACAGCATGAGCAGCATTACCGACCGATACGACATCTACCATTTCAATGGCACAGACTTCGTCTATCAGAAAACCGGAGCTCCTTTCTGGCTGCATCCCCAGTTGCATCACTACCAGCGTCTGGAACTATTTTTCAGAACGAAAGATTACATCATCCGCATCGACAAGCTGGACGAAGAAACCATGCGATACGCTTCCTGGAAAAGCACACAGCAGATGTCAGATACTCCCGAACTGGTGCTTACCGGCAGCTATGTAGAAAAGGACAACACCTTCCTCTTCTCAAAAGGCAGCTACCGCTATGTGGTGACTATGGGTGATAAAGCCACCCTGAAAGTGCAGCACAACGGAAAAACGATTCTGCAACAAACGCAAGAAACGAAAGAGTTCTGATACGCGAATATGAAGATAACGATTGCGCAAGTCCCATTGGTCTCCCAATAACAGATTCCAGAAAAAATCCCCAAACTATTTACTCTCCAGCTGAGCAGGCGAAGAAAGCTTCTCGTTGGCATCATAACTCTGTTTTGACGGAATCACACCTCTTACCCCACCTTTCGGATTAGGCACATCGCCCTTGTAGCGCGGAATCAAGTGCATATGTACGTGAAAGACCGACTGTCCAGCCGCCTCGTTCACATTAATACCCACATTGTATCCGTCAGGATGGTATCGCTCGTCTACCTTCTGCTTCACGTACTGAAGCACCACATTCATGGCCTCCCGTTCGTGATTAGTCAGGTCGAAGTAAGAAGCCACATGCCGCTTGGGGATAATCAGTGCATGACCTGGCGATACCGGATAACCGTCATAGAACGCCACACAAGTAGCCGTCTCACAAATAATTTCCACTCTTCGCGACAGACGGCAGAAAGGACAAACCTCCCCTTCCTTCCGGGGCAACTTATTGAAATGCTGATACTGATAAAGTTCATAGCTCGAATTACGTTCCAAACTCTGGAAAGGCAGTCGCACATTACACTGATAGGTGTACTGGCGATGAATGGCATGCAACCTGAATCCTTCTTCCGTCAGGTCACGACGGACGGCAAAAAAGGCCGTTCCCGTAGGAGCAAGAAGGTTCGTGACATTCATCATCACTTCCGCCTGTGCGTATGGTTCCAGGACATTCAGCACATAGTTGCACAGAATGGTATCAAACTTCCCGTCTGGATACTCAGAACGATAATAATAGTCGTACCCCGTGATGTCATACCCCTGACGTTTCAACTCGTCTGTGTCAAAGCCATACCCACACCCAAAGTCCAGAATACGTCCTTTCAACAGATTATGTTGAAGCAGGTAACGGGTGGGTACAGAAAGACTCGTACGCTTGATGGCGGTGAGGTAAGGATGGTTTATCTTTTCAGGTTCCATAATATTTAGTATTTCCAGGTTTCAAATCCCATGTTCAAGGCTATTTGGTGCATTGGAGTAAAGGTCTGAAAGAAACAATCTAATAAATGTTCCTTATCCATATGCACAATATCTTGCACAGTGTATCCTAAAGAAAGATAATCTTCAAGTAACTTATTTTGTCTCCCTGTTTTCAGATAAATTCTCAAAGCCTCTTGATGTGCTTCGGCCAATTTGGGAAGATACAATTCCAAATCAGGCAATTTATTACTTTTCGAGCTATTGATACTTGGGTCTGATGGCATCAAATTCCAAAGCAAATCATGAGATACAAAACTCCACGGTATAAAATGATCCAAATCATACTTACGTATTTCCAGGTGCTTACTTGTATAAAGACATCTCACTTCCATACCTTGGTTTATTACCACATTCCAGAACTCATGCTGATTCGACAAGGAATTTCTCTCTTCTCTTTTTACCAATTTATTCGGTATATTGGGTACATTAGGATTCCTAACTTGAAGAAAATTAGTCAGTCCCCAATATGCAAAAGCACTTAGAATATCATAATTTTCTTTCAGATATGTCAACCAAACCGGATTCAATTCTATCCATAGTGAGCCATCTGTCTTCTCTAATTTGTAAAGGCATCCATTTTCAAATGCCTGAGAACGAGCTACCATTTCTCGGTCATCCGAAGTATCAATCCACGGTCGTAGAAACCGGAAAGGTACATTCTTTTGAAGGAAATTCAACTGTTTCCGTATGTCAAACTGCTGGATAAGTTTCTGTAACAAATCTGTCAGTTCCTTTACTCCCAAATTGATAGGAATATTGTTTTCCTTCTGTAAAGTTAGAATAGCATCATAAAGTGATTCCGATTTACCGAACGAAAGCCGGAAATAATTAACAGGATACCAAGCATTCGCAACCATTGTTACCATAATTTCCCAGACATTCATCCTTGTTTTCCCTTGTTTTACATATAAATCAAGTATGCCCAGAAACCAATAATATTTATAAGTCGCTACAGTCTTATCAAATACTCTATTAAGGTATCGGGTGGTAAGTATTTGTGATTGTGGTATTTGCATAAAATTAAAGATTAATATCTAATAGAAATTTGCAAATACAAAGATAAATTTTTTCATCAACTTTCATAATATATAGAACTATAGAGTTTTCATATGTTATGCGCACCAAATATATTTCAGTCTTTTTCGTCGTACTGATAACCCGCATAGATATATACGGTGGTTATCTTAGCTTTAATCTGCACACTACTTAAAATGCAACTATGAACATGTATTACTTTAACTTCAGTCAATACCACACACCTACGTGAGGTGCGACCTCCTTCATCTTCAAGCCATAGAACTTTCGTTCTGGTTTCAATCCACGCACCTACGTGAGGTGCGACCCAACTGGTTGAATGTGTCCAGTGCAGCTTTACGTTTCAATCCACGCACCTACGTGAGGTGCAACGCGGTATCAATCATGCTTTTAAGGCTGTTCTGCATGTTTCAATCCACGCACCTACGTGAGGTGCGACTAAGGATTCTCGCTCTGAGCAACCTTCAGCGACCAGTTTCAATCCACGCACCTACGTGAGGTGCGACGCATTATCATTTCTTATTATTCTTCGATGCCCCTGTTTCAATCCACGCACCTACGTAAGGTGCGACCTCCATTTCGGGTATTTTTTCTTCCACTTCCTGTGTTTCAATCCACGCACCTACGTGAGGTGCGACAACTTTTTGGTCATGTGAGACTCATTCACCGAAAGTTTCAATCCACGCACCTACGTGAGGTGCGACGTATTTTTCAATACGGATTCATCCGATGTTATCCTGTTTCAATCCACGCACCTACGTGAGGTGCGACTGACACATCGCCTGATTTGGACGGTGATGGAATCGTGGTTTCAATCCACGCACCTACGTGAGGTGCGACACAAATGAGGAATTACAAGGTATGACGCATGATGTTTCAATCCACGCACCTACGTGAGGTGCGACCCAAGGCAACATTAATCATGTCGGCCGCTTCGACGTTTCAATCCACGCACCTACGTGAGGTGCGACTCGCACAGGTCACGATACTTCATCAGTTCATCGTGTTTCAATCCACGCACCTACGTGAGGTGCGACTTGTGGCTATATAGAGATATTTATCCTTGACATAGTTTCAATCCACGCACCTACGTGAGGTGCGACGTCTATCTCCAGGCTCACGAAGCGGATGCTTTGGTTTCAATCCACGCACCTACGTGAGGTGCGACAGTAAACTCTTAATCGTCTTATATTCAGTCATATAAAAAGGGCTCTCTGAGAACCCATAACATACTACATTTTTTAAAACTTTTCAAAAAGAAAAAATAAATCTAAACATCTAGAAATCAATGCATGCGAACCAACCAGCTTTTATGCATCACTTTAGGTTCGCATTCAAATTATTAAATCACCAGAAATATCAAAAGACGTTATTTTTCCTATCTTTTCAATCCTTCTCTCCCAGTTTTTACCTAGAAAATAAAATCTAATACTATCTAATTCAATATTAATAATGGATTCTAGCCTAGCTCTCAGTATCAGAAACTGTGACTCAGTAAGAGAACACTCAAAAACAGAATTCTGCACTCTTTGTCCATAATCCTTACAAGCATTTGCTACATTACGTAATCTTTTCTTTCCAGAATTAGAAAGGGTATTCACATCGTATGTTATCAAAACCATCATAACTCTTATTGAATTAAAAATACAGGATAATCATCTATTTCACCTCGAATATAACGAGCCATAAGCATTGCCTGAGAATAAGGTAACAAGCCAATAGGAATTTTTTCACCTAAATAAGGATGAGTTATTAATTCCTTCTTTCTACTTTGCCAAGATGAAATTAAGATTTTCCGGCAACTATCAGTCATTAAAATACTTTCATCCCCTTGGCTAAAAAAGTCCTTCTCTGTAACCTGCTTCCTATTGATTAAAGATAAAACCAATCTATCACCTAAGTAAGCTCTCAACTCTTCCATCATATCAAGTGATAAAGACACCCTACCTGGACGAAGTACATGAAGAAAACCCACATAAGGATCTAAGCCCACAGACTCTAAGGCGGATGCCATATCATTGGCTATTAATGTATAAACAAAGGATAGCATCGCATTTACCGCATCTTTGGGAGGATGTCTGTTCCTACCATGAAACGGAAATTTTCCTCGTTGCTGTAAAATCAATTGAGAAAAAACAGAAAAATAAGCATTAGCTGCTTCCCCTTCAATTCCTCTTAACTCGTCAGGATTACTTGCGTCAAAAAGTCGCCTTTTAGCTGTATTTAAATGTAGAGCTACATTCTCAATCTCTACATTTGGGCCGTTATCTCGGAGAAAACGCCGTAAAATATTACGGTAATTCTGAATTTTTCCTCCAATAAATAATTTACTTAAGTGTAACGAGAAATCTTTGTCACTAGCAAGATTATATTGTCTTGTACGAAGCAAAACATTTCCTTTAGTAGCTCCTTGCACTCTACTAATAAATCTTCCCTGTGGAGTAAGAAATGTCAACGAAACCTGATTATCTACACATAGCTTCATCAAACCTGGACTTGCTCCCATATAACCAAAAGTCACAATAGCCTCAATATTCAAGATTGGGATTCTGAACAGTTCATTGTGATGGTCAGATACAACCACATTGAGTCCATCCTTCGATAAATATGCATCAGGAGTCGTAACGTATAAAGTATTAAGTAGTTTCTTCATACAAGTATTTTTTTAAATATGTTGATACTTGACTCTTTTTACACACCAACGGTAAACAAATGTCATAAAGTGAACATCTCTTACAATGGGGACTATAAACAGATTTTGGTATCTGCATAGATGAAAAAATATCATGCATCTTGTCTGCACATTTCTTGGTAAGCTCTCTTAATTCCTCATTAACATATATCACATCCCTACGACGAACCTCATGATAATACAAGGCTCCATAATCCAACTGTATCTGATACATTTCTTCCAAGCACATTACTTGTGCAGCTAACTGAACTTCATCACAGCGGTTAGGCTTTTGTTTACCACGCTTATATTCTACGGGAAGAACATTCCAATATCCAGGATAATGTGGATGGCGAATCGTATTGATAGAAGAATCAGAAGGTGTCAATTCTATCGCATCCGTGATTCCATATAACCCCAAAGAATGTGACGCAACATGAACAGATCGCAATGTAATGATATCACCATTTTTCTGTCGATAAAAAGGGTCGTCTACTCGCTTATGTAATAATTTTCCTTCTGTTGTAAGGCTGTTATCTTCCCATTCCTGTGACAAATGAATTAGCCCCCACTGTCTGGGACAAAACATAAAATGCTGTATCCCAGACAACATGAGCATATTTTCATCATCATATTTCATGATAAGCTTTTTTATATCATTTCTTCCAAATGAACATGTTCCGGTAGTTTAGAAGTATCAACTGAAACTTCATAATCCGCAAAGCTACGGGCAACTCCTTCACATTTCTTCTTCACTGTAACCAAATCAAACAACTTGTTAGCAGGAGCATTCCCCAGTTCACTGTCATGACGGAATACAATAAGTTTCTGTGTGCTCATCAAACCTCGTGAAGCGGATCGATCACAATCAAACATATTCTTTAATGCTTCCCAAAATAATCTCAAATCTTCTTCAGAAAAACCTGTCTGTTTAGCCAAATTTGCAGATACAAAACCATGACATCTGTATAAGCCATATGGCACAGTCGATTTCCGTCCCATTGTATGATTATCACCGCCCTGCTTTTCTGCTTCCTTATCTGTTGTCACCGCTATACGTGTGATAGAATGCTCCATACTGACAATAGGCTCCACAGAGCGGGCAAAGGTCAGTTGAATCGGACCTCTTACCTGACCTGCATTTTTCCCTGTGGTCATCACTGCCCCAAATGTTCTAACGTCATAATATTTTGCGCACATAAACTTACGGGCAGCATCAACCTGTTCTCCTGCTTTTTTTCCTTTCTTTTCTTTCTCTTTTACCGATTCATCTTCATAGGATTCATCAATCAGATTATTCAAAATTGCTTTTTCTTTAATGAATATATCATATCCTATTTCTCCGGATTTTGCTATTTGCACATAATTGCGCACTTTGCGCTTCAGACATACATCCGACATCAAACCTTCTCCAGTTTCGGTATCCACTCTTGGCAGATTTCCGGCATCTGGGTCACCATTCGGATTACCATCCTGTACATCAACCAACAACACAAAATCTATTTTATGATTCAATTCTTCCATGATTTTAATTTTATTTATTCAACAATATCTTCATTTTTTTCACTAGCTTTATAGAATTCAGCCATCTGATGATGGTACCCCACAAAGAAACGGCCCTGATCCTGTATATTCAAATGAGTCGGGAAACCTTCAGCTAAAAGCAAATCAATAATTTCATTCTTCAGCTTTCTAAAGAAAATAATCGAAGGACTGTTCAACTTTTCCTCGTGATGAACAGACAAATTCAGCAGGTTTCCAAAAACAGCAGCAGGTGTAGTCGAAGCCGCATTCAAATAACGCTGACGAATACTATCGATTCCATAGCTCTTCTTTTGTAAGTATTCCAGTGTGGCAAACAAACGACCACAAACATAACCTACATTATTATTTGATTTATCTAACATAACGGTAAGTTTATGATAATTATTAGGTTGTCTATTTAAATAAGCTTTTATCAACGCGATACGAGTTTGTGTAAGCTTCTGTTCTGCACGGATTCTCCTGAGACAGGCCGAATATAGAGAATATGGATAAGGTAAATACTGGAAAATACTCTTGATGACAGCTTCCGGTAAATTGGGCTGAACATCACCCACTTTTCCCTCTAAAGCCACTGCGGACAACATACTATAGACCCCTTTGTAAGGCCTCTTCTCCATACGGTAATCCACAATTTCCATATCCTCAAAATGCCTCAAAATATTTTCCGCAAAATCTTTTATAGGAATCTCTTTCCAATATACTACCGCCAGTCGTGCGGCATTTGGTGCCAGACCCAGAATGAAGAAGCAATCATTCGTCTGAGTTTTTATTTCACCCGAAAAAATAGATTTAAAGACCTTTTCAACTTGAATGACTCCTCTATCTGGATTATCCGTTTCATTTCCCTGTAAATTCATCAAGGAGAAAAAACAAGACTCAGCTTCCAGTCCAACCTCGGAAGCTACAGACGCCCAAAACACATAAGTTCTGGTAGCAACCCGGAACATATTTCTTGAGTTTTTTCTTAACAGATGTGTTAATGCTGTAGTATAGGCAAATTCCGCCTCCCGAGAAATAGGTGCATTATACGCTTTTTCTTTACCATAAGAATCATATCCCGAACCTACCTGAAAAGCAACCAGTTTAGCCGTTGCCTGACTACCCAAGATTGGTGTGGCAGTTGTCAATTCCACAAGAGGCCCTTCTTCACCTGTTATCAGACAAGTATGAGTCTGCCTGTCAGCATGACAAACAGACAGGCTATCTAAATAGAAGTTCACCACATCCTTGTCCTCAGGTATAATAGTTAAGGCACCATTTATTCTAAAAGAAATATTACGAGTAAGATTCTTACACAACTCTCCCCAAAGCGGATCTTTTTGTAAAGCAGACAAAATAATCTCATTCCCCTTACCATAGAAAAGATGCAATGCCATTAAAGGGATATTCCCTGGCAAAGCCCCATGCAGTTCCTCTACCTTATTACAGAAAGTGGTGTAATTTTTCCAATTCTTTTCCCTTTCTTTTTTCAAAGCCTCTTCTTTAGCTGCCAATTTCAGTGGATCGGCAGGTGGGTTCCTTAAAGGTAAGTTGGCCTCTGAATAATTCAATACATAAGCACAATTATCCCAACAGATATTAGCAACAGGACTACTGCTTCGGCTTACAGCTTTCGGAAGCAGAAAAGATTTACAGCTCTTATCGTCAATCCGGCAATCTTCCAGACGCACAAAATTACCTTGTTCATCAATTACAATCAAGAAAGCCAGTTCTCTATATTCCATACCTGGCCGAGCCAATTCCTGGCTTCGATGATAATAATCATATAAAGCTTTCAATATCATCGCAGAATCTCCTCACTGTTTCTAGGTGGAACATTAATAACTCCATCCTGCATTTTTGCACGAAAAAACATCGCATTTACATTATCTGGATCCGAAAAATCCATGTCATAAAGCATAATACCTAAATCCCGATCTTGGGCCAATGGAGGAGATAAAGTTTCCCCCTCTTCCAACAAACGGAAATAAGCAGAAAACTCACGTACTCCCAAATAGGGCTGATTAAAACATTGACCTTTCGAAGCCCGGCGCTCAAACATCGCCTGGTACTTACCCGGATTTTCATCTTTAGTATCCCGCAACTGTCCGTTTGTCCTCTGATTAACTGGTATATACACCAACTTAGCATAAATCCGATAACGTACATTCTTCAACAGCAATGTATTTCTTTGCTGGCGTTTCTCTTCTATATAAATCTGTTGCGCACGTATACTTCCCACCGCTCCTACTTCATTTCTTCTTACAGATGCCCACTGAATAGGACTCAGCACTTCTATCCGAGTCACCTCCCAACGAATAGCAGGTTTCCAAAATATGGCTTCAAAAATAGCGCGAGCTGCCGATGGAGTAATCACATCATAACTGACACGTTCTACCTTCAGTTCCGGACGGGTAAAACAAGCCATATCTCCCCATACCTCTAAGCCATACTCCTTATCATAGTATTCCATAAATAATATTTATTGTATTAAAATTTCATCTAACCAGTGGTTATGGGTGGTTAACCCTGTTTCACTGGAATATTGTTCTCTATCAGGTAATAAATATATTCCTTCAATGACTTCTTCCAGCAACCCTTGCTTCAATAAGGATTGGAAATCACGTTCATTGATATTGACCATAAAATTACCGATCTTTTTTGAAAGCTCGTATGAAAAACCATTTTTCTTGATTTTAGCTACAAATTCCAAACTATCCACATAATTTACAATTACATTTCGCCCTCTTTCTTCTATCAGTTTAAATGCTTGTGCTGCCTGCTCAAAATCCATCTCATTGATTCTCGAATTTTGCCTTAAAAGTCCTATTACTCCTTTCTCATCAAAGCTATTACAACGGCAATATAACTGACGAAAATAAGTTGTCATCGCTTGCGGAGACAACCAATCGACAATCTTGCCCATACTTTTCCGAGCTTCATTCGCCTCACTTAAAGAACCCTTCGGCAAAGGTTTATCCAGATTGAAGACATAAGTATCTGCAATACCTAATCGTCCTTCACGGTTACACCTTCCAGCAGCTTGAAGTATGGAATCCAATCCTGCCTCCTGACGGAAGACTACCGGAAAGTCTATATCAACACCAGCCTCAATTAATTGCGTGGATATTACCCGAATAATCTTATTTGAGGTATCATTTAACGCTTCCCGAATTCGTTCTATAGTCTGTCGTATATGTAAGGGACACATTCTGCGAGACAAATGAAAGACCAATCCTTCTTGTGGCATACGGCTAAATATTTCAAATGCATCATTGCGGGTATTTACAATACACAAGACTTTATCATACTGGGTTAGACGATGAACGATATCATCATAAAGACTACGAAAGTCATCAATATGAATATTAACACGACGCAATTTATCATGTAAATTCCAATTATTCGGAATAAGTTCTTCTACTTTCTTCAAACCATACAATTGAACTAGATTATTTGTTCCTTGATGATTGCCTGATAATATAGGCTGGCTTGCTGTAGTGAACAGGAAACTGACCCCAAACAAGCGTTGATAACTATCCATTGCATTTACAATAGGCTGCAAATACTCACGAGGTAAAGTTTGTATTTCATCTAAAATAACAACACTGTTTGCAATATTATGAAGTTTTCTGCACACTGATGGTTTATTCCCAAATAAAGACTCAAAAAATTGAACATTGGTTGTCACAATAATCGGATAATCCCAATTCTCTGAAGCCAGACGTTGCTGTAACTCCAGTTGAGAACTATCCGGCTTATCTTTCCAAACTTCTTCAAAATCAAAAGATGAGTGATGTTCACATACATTCTCATCACCAAAAATCTTACGCAATATTGCTGCTGTTTGCACTATAATACTAGTATATGGAATGACGATTATAATTCTGTCTTTTCCATATTTTACAGCATGTTTTACAGCCCATAATAAAGATGACAATGTTTTACCTCCTCCAGTCGGCACAGTTAAGGAGTAAAAACCAGGCTCTTTAATTGACTTTTCGCCACATAGATGCTGTATTTTTCTCCTTAGCTGATTCAATTCTGTCTGAGGGGAATTCTCAGACAATCCTGCTAAATAAGTTACCAATCGGGGCAATAACCCTGTCAAGGGAACGCCATTACCACGTTGGAAATAATTATTTTCATTCAAAAATCGCTCAGTATCAAGATAATCTGCATCAACCAAGCATGAAAATAACAAACGGATAAAATGATTTAAATCATCAGGTCCAAAACTCTTACCTGTGGGTATCAAATCTTTCTCAGTAAAATCAGGAACAGGAAATCTTACCCCGGAAGGAATATCATCATTCATCTTCGCATTAAAATCATAGCTATCGGATAAACCAGTATGATGTGAAGCTATCGGATATGATAAAAGTGGGAACAAATGGGGATAAAGCTTTCGTACTACAAGTGCACCGATAAATGCATGGGGAGTTCTACCCGCATATTTGAGATCGGGCTTAAACCCTGAAACTTTCCGAATATATAACTGAAAAGAATCTTGTTCTTTTCCTATATCATGAAACTGCCCGATTATATATCCCATGCGGGCACATCCAAAAGCTGAGGCAAACTTCTGCGTAAGCAAAGCTACTCCCTGTTGATGTACTTCATTAGACTGAAAGACCCACGAGTTGGCATCTCCGATATCTAAGCGTTTAAGGTGTGAAATATATTGAGGCTCTTGCATCATAATTAAACTTATTTTTATCTACTCCTTTACCACATACACCGGCTGATACTTCGTCCCCGCATTCTTCAACACCCCTTCCTTCATTAGCTCCCGAATCACCCGCGTAGACTTCGACGAATTAAACCCAGTGAGCCGTTCAAAGTCGCGGCGTTGCAGGAAAGAGTGAGTCTTGAAATACTCCGCTAATTTCTTTTTCACCTCTTCCTCATCCAGCTTAGTAGAATGATGCGCCTCGTCTACCTTGCGCTCCAGATACACACTCTGAAAGCGGTCAATCAAATCCTTGTCGGGCGTAAACTTGATGCTTCTCACCTGTACATCATCATCCTTAATATACTTCGGATTAATGTCTGGCGCACATTTCAGGCTCAGACTGAAATAGCCGATTCCTTCCAGATGCACCGCATATCCGTTGCTCAGGTTCTCATAAAGCTCATCGTTCAGGGCTGTGATGACAGCTGCCACATCGGCTGGAGAGGCGGTACATTTCTTGCGTATCGCTTCACGGATTTCACGGGTGGTCACCACGTCTTTGGTAATCACTTTTGCATGCAACTTCGGTACAGAAACTCCCTCCTTTACCGGATTCTCAAACAGGTCAAATTTTATAGCCATAATCGTTTTAGTTATATTGTAATTATACTTCTTTCGAAACGCTTATACAAAAATACCTCGACACGTAGCTGTCAAGGTCGCGACACGAACGTGACGAGACATCAGCACGAACGTGTCAAGACCTCGTCACGTACGTGTCGAGGTAAATTTAACTCATTTTTTAAGAAAAAGCAAGGATTTGCCTTCTAAATTTCAAGAAGCTCATTCCCTATTTTTATACCACTTTCAGGTATTGCGGCATCACTGGTTTCTCCAGTTTCCAGGTGATGTTCATGGGGAAATCACCATGCGAAGAAACATAGTCCACAAGGCCGAAACAATGGAAAGGACAAGTGTTTCCAAAACCGTCTTTCTTTTCCTCACGCACAAAGAGCACAATCTTGTTATGCCGCTGCGGTTGCTCAGTGTAAATCCGTCCTCCACGGTTGTGATGGGAGTCAGTATTCTTGGACTGCCAATGGAAGTAATCCTTATTGATGACATAATCATCGTATTGCGTAGAAGGTGAAAAATCTTTGTCGGATTTGTTCAGGGTGACAAAGAGCAAGGTGGCATCGTATTCTGGCAAATTGAACACACCAGACACCGAACCTGACATTCTTTTCTCTTCAGTTTGCCGTCCAACCAAAGTGAATATCTCCTCACGGGTATAGCATCCATAAAGTTCAATGCAAGGTAATACCTCAGGGCCAAGCGGTGTGGTGGTAATTTCCAAATGTGACAACAAGTAAGACACGATTTCAGCAGCTTCTTGCTTGAAATACCGATAACGGTCATCATGCAGTAAAGCCAACGCCTGATACATGCCCATTTCTTTCAGCTCGGTTTTGTCGATTCGCTCCTGATAGAGATTATAGTAAAGCATAGTGGCATACAGACGCTTGTCTTCGTCCATATAACGTTTACTGCCCGACAGGAAATCGGCCACGAAATGCAAGTAAGAGACGGTGTTATGATGTATCAGATTGCCCATGCCTTTCTCCAGGCGTCGGGTAATCGCATCATCGGTATAAGAGATACGCCCTGCGGCCCGTTTGAGGGAGGTCCAACAATTGTTACCCACATATACCACACGGATGTCTTGTCCATTATTCTCCAGGAATTGGGTAAGCGTGGGCAGCGTGGTGTAGGAATTGATTTCTTTCACCAGGCGATTTTTGTTGTAGATGGCTTGCTGAATGTTCTCTAAGATGTATTGTCGGGCCTGCTTTTCCATAATAATGCTGCACCCAGTAGGCAAAAGGGTGAAACCGTTCGCTATCTGCTGGGCAATATTCTTTTCGGGACGCAGAGTAAGGGCACGAAATTTTGAAGCGAAATCATACTTCTTATGAGCTTGTGCCACAAAATCGAGGACGGTGAGTTCGGTCTTCCCTGGAGAAAGACGGAGACCACGGCCCAACTGTTGCAGGAAGATGGTCAAACTGTCTGTAGGACGGAGGAAAAGTACCGTATCTACTTCGGGTATATCAACTCCTTCATTGAAGATGTCGACCACACACAGGTAGTGCACCAGCCCGTTACGAAGGTCTTCTGCCAGTTGCTTACGTTGCGGTTGCGGCGTATCGGAAGTCAGGCTTTTTGCATTGAATCCGTATTTCTGGAGCTGAAGGGCCATAAAGTCGGCATGTTTCTTATTGACGCAGAAGCACAGAGCACGACAGGTGTATTCATCGGCCAGGTAACGGTGTAAGGCATCTACGATGTGTTGTGCCCGTTCGGGTACGCACAGTTTGTCGGCCAGTCGGTCGATAACATAACGTTGTCCGTTCCAGAGGGAATCATCAGTCAGGTCAGTGTCATCGGTCACGCACAGGTATTGGAAGGGAGTCAGCAATCCGGCCTGAAGGGCTTGCGGAAGGCGTATCTCGGCACTGATGCGTCCGCCAAAATCCGGGCGAAGGTCTTTTCCGTCCATACGTTCCGGGGTGGCGGTAAGTCCAATCAACAATTGAGGATGAAAATGCGAAAAGAGTTTCCGATAGCTGTCGGCCTGGCTATGATGAGCTTCGTCGATGACGATGTAGTCGTAATAATCGGCCGGGAGCTGCGAAAACAGGGCTTCAAACCGTGAGTTGAACATGGAGATAGAGACAAACAGATGGGCATAGTCGGCCTCGGTTTGAGGAGCTTCATTACCGACCCACAACGTGCCGAAATTGGCGTCTTGCAACACGCTGCGGTAGGTGTGTAAGGACTGGCGAAGGATTTCTTCACGATGGGCGGTGAACAGGATGCGACTGGTCCGCCCTACTCCTGTCTGCTGTTGGCAGAAGGACTGATAATCGAAAGCGGAAATCACGGTCTTTCCCGTACCAGTGGCCGCCACAACCAGGTTACGGAAGTTGCCACACTCCTCACGCTCTACTTTCAGTTTATCTAAAATCTGCTTCTGGTGTGGGAGCAAAGAATAGCGTTGGTACACGAAAGTATCCGGTTTTCCTTTGAAGGTGTTGCGATGCAATTCCTGTTGGAACTTTTCAATGCCTCCTAGCCGGAAATCTTCAAAGTTCGGGCTGTTCCAGTACAAGTCGAAGGTGGCCAGCGCGGTCTTGATGATGTGCGGATTTTCTACACTCGTCACGCGCATGTTCCATTCCAATCCGTCGGTCTGTGCCGACTTAGACAGGTTGGACGAACCGATATAGGCAGTGTGCATGCCGGAATTACGCACAAAAATGTAAGCCTTGGCATGGAGACGTTCGATGTCGGTTTGATAAGAAATATGAATTTCCGTATGAGGTAGTTCGGCAAGTTGCTGCACGGCCTTAGTCTCGGTCGCCCCGCAATAAGTTGTGGTGATGATGCGTAAGCGGGTGCCTTCGCGTTGGCAGAACTTCTTCAAGTCATCCAACAGCAAGCGCACACCGGAGAGCTTCAGAAAAGAAACAATAAAATAAATCTCGTCGGCACTGGTAATTTCCCGTCGAATTTCCTCGCCCAATGAAAGGACACTGTTTCCACCCGTAAACAGGTTGCTCACCCGGAAACCGGATTGTGGGCGGACGGTTTCTGAACGACTGTGCTTTTGCAGGAGGTTCTTTTGCTGGGTCATCACCTCCATCAAGAGGTTGGAAGTGTCGGCTATCTGCACTTCTTCCACAAGCCCGTACTCGGCCAATATCCGGTTGACCAGTGTCATCCGGTCGTGCATATCTTCCGTGTCTTCCAGTTTCTGCCGGATGGCTTTTGCCAGATAATCCGCTAAAATCTTAGGGGATTCGGCCGCGTCTATTTGTTCGCGCAGGCAAACCAACTGCTGGGATTCAGCCTCCTGTATATCTCGTTCAACTTCCTGATTGATAATATTCTCGTAGATTCCTTTCTTTAACATCGCTTGCTGATTTCAGAATTTCATGCTGAAAGTACAAAATAAAATGAAACTAACTGACATATTTTTAGAAAGAATCCCGAAAAACTTTATCTTTGTGAATATAAATCATTGGATATTATGAACTCATTCATACCCATCTTTTCAGCCTTCTTCATCCTGCTCGGATTCCTCGTCTGGAGATTCCCCAAACTCATTGCAGGATACAACACCATGACGCCCGAGCAACAGAAAAAAGTCGACGTCAAAGGGCTCAAAGCCTTCATGTGCCGTGTGTTCTGCGCAATCGGCGTACTAGTCTTCGTGAGCTACCTGCTTCTACGGCTGTTCATGGACGAAGCGTCGGCCATCAACATCAGCTCCATAGTAGTACCCATAATAGGGGTAATCTATCTGCTGGCCGGTGGCCAACGGTACGACCACAACTAACGGGATGTCTGGGCGATAATCTCCTTCACCACCTCCACATCGGCTGGGAGCCACGCCACGCTGTCCAGTTCTTCCAGCCTCAGCCAGGCGGCACTCTCATGCTCTTTCAGCACCAGACTGCCGGAAACGACCGAACAGCGGTAGCAATGCATCGTGAGGTGGAACAACGGATACTCACAGTTTACCGTGGTGAGGAAGGCATCCACCCGGATGTCGGTGTCCAGTTCCTCGCGGATTTCACGCACCAGAGCCTCTTTCCTGCTCTCGCCCGGCTCTACCTTTCCGCCGGGAAATTCCCAATAGTCTTTGAACTCGCCATAGCCGCGCTGGGTGGCGAAGTACTTTCCGTCGCGCACCATCACTGCTGCCACTACCTCGATGTGTTTCTTTACTTCACAGCACTCTCCTTCCCGACAGATGCACCAGAACGGGACGGACTTGGCGTCGGTAAACTCTTTCATCCGCCAGGCTGATTCGAAACCGCTGGCCACGAAATGCATGGGCACGAACAGACCGGTACGGAACACGTCGAGGAACTGACGGGCTCCGCGGGTGTAGCCGTTGCCGATGCGCCCGTCTACGGGAAACATCACCACGTCAAAACGGTCGGTGAGCTTGCGGATGTCTTTCAGCTCGCCCAGGAAACGCTTTTCTTCTTTGGCAGGGTCAATGTAGATGCCGAAGTCGGGGCTGTAGACCAGTCCCCCATGATAATCGTCGGTCAGGAAACGGGCGTACCAGTTGTTCAGGTCGCCGGCATGGAAGATACGCTTGCCGTCGGTCTCTATCACCCACGACACACCGCTGTCGTTGCTTCCGGTGGCCGTCACGCGGAGGAGTTCGTCTTCCCACGTAGCACCTTTCCCCAGCCAGGCGTCGGCTTCTTCCTTCTGCGCCCGACGGTGTTTCAGGATGTCTTTCGAAAGGATGTAGCGCACGTTCGCTTTCCGGGTCCGCCAGGAGAAGATGTCGCGGTTGAAATGGTCTTCATGGAAATGACTGGAGAAGACGTACAAGGACTTGGGCGACTGCAACAGACGGGGCATCACGCCGGCAGGGTCCATCCAGTAGTCGAACACGAGGATGCAGCGGTCGGTTTCGAGGGAAAAGCCGCTATGGAAGATATAGGTGAGTTGCATAGGCTGCTTGAATAATTTGTGCAAAGATAGCGTTTTTGCCGGAAAGCACGATATTACTTAAAAGGCAGAAAAAGACACGTCCAAAATATTCGTATCTTTGTGCCAAACAAGTTGCCGCATGAAGAGTACGAAACAAGACATAAAACGCATGCAGTGGGAAAACGACCCGCTTTACCGGCTGATAAGAACCATCAAGAATGTGATGGACCGATACTACCTCGACCCTCTCGTCGGACTGTTTTTTCCAACGGCGGGCGACATTTTCTCTTCGGCCATGACACTGCCCTTTCTCACGGTGTCGCTGTTCAAAATCAAGTCCATTCCCCTCACCCTGGCCATCCTCTACAATATGCTGGTGGACATGATGCTGGGTATCATTCCGCTCTGGATTGGCGACCTGCTGGATATTTTCAGCCGTTCGTACGCGAAAAACTACCGGTTGATTGTGGGTTTCGTGGAAGGTGACAAGGAGGTGATTCAGGAAGTGAACCGCAAGGCCATACTGACAGCCGCAGGCATCCTGGTGCTGTGCGTAATTATCTACTGGGTGGCCAGACTGGCGGTCTACCTGACTTCCGAACTGTGGGGATGGATTCAAGGATTATTCTAAAAACAACTCATTCATAAGTCATGAACAAGAAAATACTGATTATAGGAGCCAACGGATTTACGGGGCGTCACCTGCTGCACGCTTTTGCCCCAAAGACCGACTGGCAGATTACCGGCTGCTCGTTGCATCCCGACATTTGTCCGCCTGCATGCGGATACCGTTTCATCCAAACGGACATTACCCATGAAGAAGAGGTAGAGAAACTGATGGAAGAAGTACAACCGGACGTCGTGGTCCATACGGCGGCCATGTCGGCCACAGATTATGCGGAAACGCATCACGCCGAAGCTCAGGCCGTGAACGTAGAGGCAGTGAGATGGCTGGCGCAAAGCTGTGAGAAACATCATTGCCGGCTTATCCACCTTTCCACGGACTTCGTGTTTGGCGGAGATACCAGCCGGTTGTATACCGAAGCAGATACTCCCTCTCCCGTCAATTATTACGGACGCACGAAATGGGAAAGCGAGAAGGTGGTGGCTTCTCTTTGCCGGGACTATGCCATTGCACGTATCGTGGTGGTGTATGGCGCTCCTTATCCGGGACAGCACGGCAACATCGTATCACTGGTCATCAACCGCCTGCAAAACCACCAGGAGATACGGGTAGCAGACGACCAGTGGCGCACGCCGACATACGTGGGGGATGTGGTGCAAGGCGTTGAGAAACTTATCGAACAACCGGTCTGCGGCATTTATCACATCTGTGGCGGAGAATGCATGACTGTGGCCGACATGGCATTACGCACAGCCGACACATTGGGGCTGGACCGTTCGCTTATCCTTCCGGTACACACGGCAGCGATGCAGGAAAAGACACCTCGTCCCCGGTTCAGCGGACTGAGTATTGAAAAGGCCCGAAGGGAACTGGGTTACCGTCCGCTTACTTTCGAAGAAGGTGTCAGAAGCATGCTACAGGACGATTCCTCACGAAAGAGATAGAATGGTTTCCGGAAAATACGTACCTTTACGCCAAAATCATTCATCATGGGAAAGAAAGAATACATGCAGGCCAACAAGGACTGGCTGGCCGAAAAGGCAAAGGAAGAGGGAGTAATGCCGCTCCCGAAGGGTATTTATTACAAGGTGCTGGCATCGGGCAAGAACGACGGCAAGCATCCCACACCGCGGAGTATCGTCACCGCGCACTACACGGGATGGACCATCAACGGCAAGAAGTTTGACAGCAGCCGCAGCGGTGCGCCTGTAGCCTTCCGCCTGAGCGACCTGATTGAGGGATGGATTATCGCCATGCAGCAGATGTGTGTGGGCGACAAATGGGAGGTGTACATCCCGTCGGAAATGGGATACGGAAAGTTCTCACAGCCCGGCATCCCCGGCGGCTCCACCCTGATTTTTGAGATTGAATTGTTTGGAATAGCCTGAGTGCAGGCTATTCCGAATTATCTTTATCTTACAATGCAGCTTTCAGAATAGAAAGAATGTCCTGTTCGTCCAGCGGAGCAAACGTGCCCGGTGCGTCCAGTCCCTCATTCACGGCAATGTGGTGTGCCATTTCTTCCAGACGGGAATCGTCAATGCCTACCTCACGCAGGGTCATCGGCATGCCCAGACTCTTGAAAAATTGTGCGGTACGTGCGATGGTCTGCTCGGCAATTTCCGACGGAGCCTGATCGGCTGCCAGTCCGAACACGTTCACACCAAATTTCACGATGCGTTCCTGTGTGCGCTCGTTGAGTACGTGGCGCATCCAGTGCGGTGTGATGATGGCCAGACCTTCTCCGTGCGTAATGTCATAATATCCCGACAGGGCATGTTCGATGCCGTGCATAGGCCAGGGAGAGCCGCCGGTACCGAGGGCCAGCAGGCCGTTGCAGCCAAAGGTGCAGGCATACATGATTTCAGCACGTGCTTCGTAATCGTCCGGTTTCTCTAGTGCAATCGGAGCATATTTCATCAGAGTCTTTACCAATGTTTCACAGAAACCGTCGGCCACGGAATTGGAGGCATGAGTGAAATACTGTTCCATCACATGATTGATGGCATCGGCCACTCCTGCTGCCGTATGCTTGGCATTGACCGTGAAGGTATAGGTCGGGTCAAGGAAAGAGCAGGCCGGGAACAGATGCGGGTCGATATAGGCCACCTTGTCGTTGGTCTCCGTACGGGAGATAACTCCTCCGGCATCGTACTCACTGCCCGTAGCGGCCAGGGTAAGGATGTCCACAATCGGCAGTGCAGCCAGTGTAGGAGCCTTTCCGATAATCAGGTCCCAGGTCTCGCCGTCGTATTTGGCACCTCCGGCAATGGCTTTCGAACAGTCGAGTACCGAACCGCCACCCACAGAAAGAATCACGTCAATCTGCTGTTCCTTGCAGATGCGTACGCCTTCCACTACACTGGTAGAGTATTTGGGGTTCGGCTCGATGCCACCCAGTTCAAAGATTTCAAAGTCTTTCAACAGTTCTTTCACGCGGTCGTACAGGCCGATACGCTTGATGCTTCCGCCACCGTATGTCAACAGGATGCGACGTCCGAACGGGCGCATCACCTCTGGCAGTCCAGCCACTACATCCCGGCCAAAAATCAGACGGGTCGGGGTTTGATAGTCAAAGTTCTTCATTGTTTGTTCCTTTTTGTCATTTTAATTATGGATGTGGCAAAATTACGCAAAAGAAACCATAGACAATGATACAAATTACCGATGTTTCTACCCCAATGCTCGATTTATCTCTTTTTCATAAGTCCCATCATTGTATGTTTACACTATTTTCCGATTCTTCCGGTTCGCCGCTCTCCTCTCCTTCTTCTGTGGAGGAAGTGTAGTAATAGCCCTTATCCTCCCAGGTCACCAGTCTTCCCCCGGGAGCATACCATTGCCAGCGAAGCCGTACATAAACCTTCTCCTTTGTGGTCTCGCCCACCACGTTCTCCAGATTGAAAGAAGCAGTCGCCGTGCCTATCTCCGTCCGGACGGTATCGGCAAAAGCATTGTGTCTCAAAGTCAGGTAAAGGGTATCGGACGTACTTTTCACATCATCATAGACCATGTTTATCAGATGTGAAGTACCGGATGACGGATTATACTCCAGCCCAAGACGCACGTTGAGATACCCTCCGCCAAACCAGGCTGCCTTGACTTCTACCGGGTCGTTTCCCAGTTCTTCGTCGTCCGAGACAGAAGCACGTACCATCTCTTTCGTCAGCAACTGGTAATACTTGTTGATTCTGACACGGTAAGTATGCTCATCTTCCCGTTCCAGCACGCTGCAATTGACAAACACCCGCTCCCCGTCCGTCAGGTCGTGCCCCACGGAAGACTCGTCGGGAACCAGCACATTTCCCTTGTCGGTCATGATGTTTCCATCACTGGCTTCTCCCATGCTGACCGCATACGATACATGAGGAGAATAGACATACACTTTTTTCTCATCGTCCGAGCAGGAGAACAAGGCAAACGATAAACATGCCAGAAGTGTCATGCCGGACTTCCACATTTTTTTTTGATCCTTACAGTCCATAATCATTCCGGTTAAATTATACAAATGAAGTTCCTTAAAATTTTCCGTTTATTCCTCCCTCGCAAACACTATTTACACTGCCGGCTGCAATTCGCCCGATGCGGTCATGCGGTGTAGCTCCTTTCTTCCTTCGGCGGTACAAACGCCCGCCAGATAGGTCAGCACGGCATTGCTATACGTAAGGGCACGCTTCGGTTCCTCATAAGGGGCAAAAAGTGCATAAAGCAAGGTGTTTTCAAAAAACATGAAAGCCAGCTCAAAATTGCTTTCCGGCTGTATCAGTTTTTTCTGCTGGGCTTCACGGAACAGGCTGGCACACTTCTCATGCAGAGGTTCACGGTATTCCCGGCTGAAAAGTGCCAGGGCTTCCGGGTATTTCACAATCTCCCGGCAAAAATCGGCCGACAAGATTCCCGAAAGGGCATACGTCTGATAGTTCAGATAGACAATGGCCTCCAGACAATTCAGCGTGCGGCATTTCTCTTCTATCTGCTTTCTGCTTTTTTCTATCTGAAAAGACACACAGGCTTCCAGCAGTTCACTCTTGCTCAAGAATACCTGATAAAGCGTCCGTTTGGAAATGTGCAGCGCTTCGGATATGCTGTTCATGGAAGTGGCCTTTATTCCGTTCTTGTGGAAGCAGCCTGAGGCTGTCCGGATAATCTTTCTTCTCAACACTCGTGGGTCCATAATTTCTTGTTTTCGTTTGGACAAATATCACGGGATTTTGCAGAAACTCGTTTGTTCCATACCGTTTTTCTTTTGTCACCTTCACGGCCCGGACAAGCGTTTAAACTTTTTTTGAATACGCCTTCCGGTTTGTTCACATTCCTTGAATCTGCCACACGCTGTAGGTATTCCCGAGAATAAGTATTACATTTGCCTGAAAATAAAATTGACCGATGATGAAAGAAGAAGTGATAGAACTGGATACAGTGGATAAATACAACAAATTCTTCAAAGTGGAGACGTATCATCCCATGGTTACCGTGGTAGACCTTTCAAAGATTACTCAGCCTGCACAGCCATTTACCATAAATTATGGCATCTATGCCTTGTTTCTGAAAGATACGCTCTGCGGAGACATTACCTACGGCCGACAGCCTTACGACTACCAGGAAGGAACCATTGTCTGTTTTGCACCGGGACAAGTGGCTTCCATCCACGCACAGGAAGGAACGCGTCCCACCGGATACGGACTGCTCTTCCATCCGGATTTTATTCGCGGTACCCAACTGGGACACGACATCCGGAATTATTCTTTCTTCTCTTACGAAGCCCGCGAAGCCTTGCACCTCTCGGAAGAAGAACGGCACACGGTAATAGACTGCCTGCATAAAATCGATACGGAGCTGAGACGTCCTGCCGACAAGCACAGCCGGCGGCTGATTACGGCCAACATCGGACTGCTGCTGGATTACTGCATGCGTTTCTATGAGCGGCAGTTCACCACACGCGAAGCCTCCAACAAGGACATCATCGTACGCTTTGAGCAGCTGTTGGATGAGTACTTCGACGGACAGACACCTCAGGAAGAAGGATTGCCTACGGTGAAATATTTTGCTGAACGGGTATTCCTCTCGCCTAACTATTTCGGCGACATGATCAGTAAGCAGACGGGTAAGACGGCTTCCGAATACATCCAGTCAAAGGTAGTGGAAAGAGCCAAGGACATGCTGCTTTCTACCACCAAGCCCATGAGTGAGATTGCCTACAGTCTGGGCTTCCAGTATCCGCAGCACATGAGCCGCATGTTCAAGCGGGTGGTAGGTCACAGCCCCAATGAATACAGAACGCTGCAAAGGGGCTGAACCGTCTTTTTACTTGTTCTTCTGATTATCTTCCGCATACTTGGAAGGAGACACGCCGAACATGTCCGTGAAATGCTTGCGGAACGTGGGCAGGTCATTGAAGCCCACGCGCTCGGCTACCTCCGTGACCGGGAGACTGGTTTCCATCAGCAGGAATGCGGCCTGCGTCATGCGGATGTGGCGAATCAGTTCCACAGCCGACAGGTCGGTGTGCTGCTTCAGTTTGCGGTAGAGCGTAGCCTGACTCATGTGGAGTTCTCCGGCCAGCACCTTGACATTGAACTCCGGATTGCTGGCATGGCCCTCGATGCACGACAGCACCTGTTGCATGAACTCACTTTCGGTGCCTTCAGGCTTCTCTGCCGATACGGAAGAAGCATGTAGCAGCGTACGGGTGTAAATCTGCTTCAGGCGACGGCGCATGTCGAGCAGATGGGCCACCTTGGCCAGCAGCACCTCCGGATTGAACGGTTTACGCACATAGTCGTCAGCTCCACGATAAGAAGCTTCCACACTGTCCTTATCTTCTGCTTTGGCCGTAAGCAGCAGAATGGGAATGTGAGCCGTTTCCTTCCGCTTGCGCAGCTCGGCACAGCAGGTAAAGCCATCCATCACCGGCATCATCACATCCGACAGTACCAGGTCGGGCACCTGTTCCACGGCCACCTTCACTCCCTCTTCTCCGTTCTCCGCTTCCAGTACCCGATAGTGTTTCTTCATCAGGTCGCGCAGGTAACGGCGCATGTCGGTATTGTCTTCTATGATAAGCACCGTCTGACGGGCGGCGGTACGTTCTTCCTCCGTTTTCTGTGAGGTCTCTTCCGCTTCCGGCAACAGCATCAGGTCTGAGATACTTTCTCTTCCCTTTTCTTTATCATCCGTGTCCGGAGTTTCATCCCACGTGCAGTCGTCTTCTTCGAAATGCGATTTTCCTTCGGGCAGGTACACAGCGAACGATGTTCCTTTTCCCGGTTCACTCTCCACGTTCACTCGTCCGTGATGCATTTCCACGATGTGCTTCACGATTTTCAGTCCCACTCCCATGCGGGTAGAAACTGCCGGATCTGCATCACCGGTTACGAAAGGCTCAAAAATGTGTTGCAACAATCTGGCATCTATTCCCTTTCCGGTGTCCGTCACCGAAATGCAGCAGAAAGGTTTCTGGTCGAACTCCTTCCGTTCTACCGAAAGGCTGATTTTTCCTCCTTCGGGTGTGTATTTAAAGGCATTCGAAATCAGGTTCTGGATGACTGATGAAAGTTTCTCCCGGTCGGCCCATATTGTGACATGTTCCGCCCCCTGCACCCATGCATACGTTATCCGGCGTTCGGCTGCCAGCGGCTGAAAACCTTCTGCCACATCCCTCATCAAGGATAGCACGTCTACCGCAGACAGACGCAACTTCACCATGCCCGCTTCTGCTTTCTGGATATACAGCAAACGGTCGGTAAGGGTATGCAGTCCTTCGGCATACTTGAACATGACGGACAGACGACTATAAAACGGATGTGCGGGTGTAATTTTGGAGAGCAATTCACGCAGCGGAGACAAGATAAGGGTAAGCGGAGTGCGCAGTTCATGGGCTGCCATCGTGAAGAAAGCCTCACGCTCCTTGCGAAGTTCCACTTCCTTGTTACGTTCCATATTGACCGTAAACAGTTCGTGTTCTAGACGCAGTTCGTATTGTATCCGCTTTTGCTTCAACCGCACACGATGCAGGTAAATCAGCACGATACTAATCAGGCCAGCCGCCACAAGCAGACGGAACCAGAGGGTTTCGCTCCAGTGAGGAGCAATCACCACTTTCAGGCTACTGACATCCCCTTCACTCTGGTCCTGGAAAATGGTCTTCACCTGAAAGGTATAGGTACCGGCCGGCAGACGGTCGTACGAAATTTTTTCTCCTTCATCGGCCATAATCCAATCCTCCTGATAAGGATACAGGCGGAAAAGGTATTTCTGGAGTTTGGTCAGATAGAGCAGATTGGTAAACAACAGAGAGAAACTGCGGTTTTCATGCGTCAGGTGCAGTTCGGAGGTATAAAGGAGCGACTGAGGCAACACCACCTGCCCGTTGACCTTCTGCCCGATTTGCACGGGGGTGTGGTTCACTTCCAGGTCGGTAAAAATCACCCGTCCCTTTTCCTTCGGATAATTAAAGCGAAGGTCGGAAGGACGAAAATAGGTCAGCATGCTGTGGTTTCCCCAGAAAAGGAAGTCCTTGCCGAAAAAGACAGAGCGGTTGCTTCCCGAAATATAATAGTTATAGAATGACTGCAAGTGACGGCTCAGACGGGAAATGCCGGAGTTGGAACCTACCCAAAGAGAGTAGTCGTTGTCTTCGGCCAGCGTGGTCACAAAATTGCTGCACAAACCCTGGGCGGTGGTATAGCGGGTCAGGATGCTGTCTCCTTCCGGCGAACAGGCCACCAGACCGCTTCCGGCGTATCCCGCCCACAGTTTCTTGTCTGTCCCATACAGCAAGGCACGGACTTCGATTTCCGTATCCGGCATACCGGCTCTGGCTTCGTATCCGGCATGTGTCCGCAGCACCTTGGTTCCACTCATCCACAGCCGAAGCAAACCTCTTCCGGTTCCCAGCCATAAAGTCTGATTATCACCGGCTGCCAACGCACGTATATGGATATGATCCGGAATTTGCGGATTATTCCAGCTGACGCGCGTTGAAGTTCCCTGCTGAAAGTCCACCCAGTATAACCCGTCGCTGGTACCCGCCCAGCACTGTTCGTCCGAAACCATAAGCAGGCTCCATACCACCGGAGAAGGCTGTCCAGGAGTGCCAATCCGCATGTCATCCCATTTCCGGTCTTTTCCGTAACGAAGCACCCGTCCGTCCTGCGTGCCGAACCAGAAACCTCCATTCTTGTCCGACGAACTACAAAGCACGGTTTTCAGGCCGGGAATACCGGTATCAAATGATTCAAACGACAGCGAATGCGATACGTCAAAAGGCTGCGTGCTCCGCAACACGCCCTTATGAAACGTAGCCAGCCAGACGTAACCTTCTTCATCCATCTGGATGCCACAGATCTCATTGGAACGTGTCTGTGCATACTGGTGATAAAACAGCTGGCGCAGGTCGGAAAACAGCACCCCTCCTCCTTCGGTGCCAATCCACAGCAATCCTTCCTCGTCGTAATAGCCCGAAATCATGCGTGTTTCGAAATATTGTTTCCCGTTATGAAGGAAAGACTGAAAATCGCGCAACTTGATTTCCCGTTCCGGCGTAAGGCTCAACAAAGTATATCCGTTCCAGGTCACGGCCAGGTACCGGGAATTTCCTATCGGGAGCAAACGAAAGACATCGTTATGCGACAGCTGCTCCCCCATTCTTTCTGAAATATACTGCCAGTGATGCAACTTTCCGTTTGTCAGATCATAACCATACAACCCGTCACCCACAGTAGAAATCCAGATAAACGAATCATCGTTCAGTACAGAGGAAACCCACTTACTAGACGACAACTGCCCGTCACAAACTTTCTTCAACTGCTTTTGCCCGGGGGTAAAACGATAGACCGTTCCATTCCGGCTTGCACAATATAACGCTTTACCATCTTCTGCCATACACAGTACCACAAACGGATCGCTTTGTAAATTGTTCACCACATGACGCACAGAAACAAACGCTGTGTCCTGCACATAGGAGGACGGAAAAGTCACCTCCGACAATTCGCTGGAAGATACGCCCCAGCAGCTGCCCCCAGAACCGGCTACAAAGTCGGCAAACATCACTGGCTGTTTGCTCACCGAATCGCATACGGGAAGAAAGCGTTCGTATTTCTTGTCGAACAAAAACAAGTTCTGTTCCGAACGAAGAAGCAGGTAATCCGTATCCAGCGATACCACCCTGTCAATTCTCCGGTAAAAAATTCCCGGCATCCGGAACACTTTGAAGGTACGTCCGTCGTAACGGTTCAGTCCGCTTCCGGTTCCGAACCACATGAATCCTTCCGTATCCTTTGCCACGGAATGAATGTCGTTGTCCGACAATCCATCGTTCATGTTCAGTACCTGAAAATCCTTCTCGGAAAGTGTCTGTGCACCCGCCGGAAGAAGCGAGAAAATACAAAGGAAAGATACAATGAGCAGGCAGTATATATTTTTCATTTCTCAGATTAAGCTATATAATGGTTACGCAAAGAAACAAAAATCTTGTCTAAAAAGTCAGAATACCGGTAAAAAAACAGTTTTTACCCCCATAAAAACGCAGATAAGAAGAATACCGACTGTTAATGCAACGTTTACCCGCTGCCCTTACACCATTTATTTCGGAGATTTGCGACAGGAAACCTGCCAACTTGTTTAACCATCTATATATAAACTTTAATCTTAAAACCATGAGTCACATGAAAACACAATTCATCTCTCTGCTCATAGCCTTGCTGGCAGGACTATTACCACTGCAAGCGCAACAGGTGAGCATCTCCGGAATTGTTACAGACAAAAAACTGAACGAGCCTATCATCGGAGCTTCAGTAGTAGTTAAAGGTACAAGCAACGGTTGTATCACCGACCTGGACGGAAACTTCCAGCTGAACAACGTTGCCTCAGGAAGTACATTAGTAGTTTCCTACATCGGTTATCAAACCCAGGAAATCCCCGTACAAAAAGGAAAGACTTCTTATCAGGTAACTTTGTCGGAAGATACTCAGACACTCGATGAAGTGGTAGTAGTAGGTTTCGGTACACAGAAGAAAGTGAACCTGACCGGGGCCGTGGCTTCGGTAGACAACAAGAAACTGGAATCTCGTCCGGTAACGTCTGTAGGTCAGGCTTTGCAGGGTGTCGTTCCGGGCTTGAATGTAAGCATACCTGATGCCGGTGGTAAACTGGATGCCAATCCTTCTTTCAACATCCGCGGTACAGGTAACTTGGGAACAGGTTCCAGCGCTTCTCCTCTCGTGCTGATTGACGGTGTAGCAGGCGACCTGAACCAGTTGAACCCGCAGGACATCGACAACATCTCGGTATTGATGGATGCGGCTTCTGCTGCCATCTACGGTTCTCGTGCTCCGTTCGGTGTAATCCTGGTTACGACCAAGAAAGGAAAGCAGGGTAAGACAAGCATCTCGTACTCTAACAACCTGCGCTGGTCTCGTCCGACCAACATCCCCGACATGCTCGACGCTTACACTTTTGCACAGTACTTCAACCGTGCCATCGACAACACAGGTTCCGGTGAAGCACACTTCTTCTCGGACATCACAATGGATCGTATCCAGCAGTACATGCGCGGTGAGATTACTACCACTGCCGATCCGTCTCTTTCACAGAACGGAAACTGCTTTGCTTTCAACCAGAACTCCAATGACAACCAGAACTGGCCACGTAACTTCATCGACAAGACCGCTTTCGGACAAGAGCATAACGTAAGCTTGTCGGGTGGTAATGAAAAAATACAATACTACGTGTCAGGTGCATTCCTGAGCCAGGACGGACAGATGAACTACGCAAACGACAACAAGAAACGTTACAATGCCAGTGCCCGCATCAGTGCAGAAATCACCAAATGGATGCGTCTGGAATTCAACAGCCGTTTCATTCGTGAAGACATCGGTATGCCGACCTTCCTGAAACTGTACGGTGACCGTTTCTTTGCTGAAACAACCAAGCTGCACCCCAACATGCCGCTTTACGACAACAACGGTCACTATACCCGTAACCCGAAACTGATGCAGCTGACTTCAGGCGGACGTTCCAATACGCAAGATGATACCTACTTCACACAGGGTAGCCTGATTCTGACCCCGATGAAGGGACTGACCATTCACGGTGACCTGGCTCTGCGTACAGGCAGCTTCGAACACCTTTATAATGTAGCCAGAGTATATCTCTATGACAAAGACAACAATCCTATTCCAGAACAGTGGCTGGGTGGTGATGCCGACCTGGCAGCCGGTAAGACATGGGCTTACAGCGAACAGCAGCGTGAAACAATGATTACCACTTCACTTTATGCCGACTATAGTCTCAATTTCCTCGAAAAACATAATTTGAAGGTAATGCTCGGTATGAACAGCGAAAGCTACCGTTACAACAACGTATGGGCAAAACGTTCAGATGTAATGAACGACAACAATCCGGATGTCAATACGTCTACGGGTACACAGAGCAACGGTGCTTACCGCGGTGAATGGTCTTCTTTAGGTTATTTCGGCCGCTTGAACTACGACTTTGACGGACGTTATCTGTTTGAGTTCAACATCCGCCGTGACGGTTCTTCCCGTTTCCAGGCAGATAGCCGCTGGGCTACATTCCCGTCTGTATCTATCGGTTGGAACGTTGCACGCGAGTCCTTCTGGGAACCGCTGAGCAAATGGGTCAACACATTGAAACCCCGTTTCTCTTACGGTAGCCTCGGTAACCAGAACACAGATTCTTACTATCCTACTTATGCTATTCAGAATGTAACAGTAGGTAGTCCTGACGCAGGCGGGCGCTGGTTGCTGGATGCCGCAAACAAATCAAACATTGCAGGTGCACCGGGACTGGTAAGCTCCTTGCTGACCTGGGAACGTGTATACAGCTATAACTACGGTGTAGACTTTGGTGCTTTCAACAACCGTCTGAGCGGTTACTTCAACTACTTTATCCGTGACACGAAAGACATGGTAGGACCGGCACAGGAAATCTCTCCGATTGTAGGTGCAGAAGCTCCTAAACGCAACAATACTTCTTTGCGGACCAAAGGATGGGAATTCCAGCTCAACTGGCAGGACCGCATCGGTGAACTAAACTACAACATAGCATTCAACCTTTCTGATTCACGTACCAAGATTACAGAATACCCTAATGCCAGCAAATCACTTTCCACTTATTACACCGGACAGTATTTAGGAGAAATCTGGGGATATGAATCTGTAGGTATGGCCAAGACTGACGAAGAAATGGCAGCACATTTGGAAAAGGTAGACCAGAACACCATTCCGGGTGTCACACTGGCTGCTTCAGGATGGAAAGCCGGTGACATGATGTATGCCGACCTCGACGGTGACGGAAAAATCACCAACGGTGAGAATACAGTAGACAACCCGGGCGACCGCAAAGTGATTGGTAACGACACACCGCGCTTCCGTTTCGGTTTGAACATCGGTGCTGAATGGAAAGGTTTCGACCTGAGCATCTTCTTCCAGGGTGTAGCTAAGCGTGATTATTTATTGAGTGGTATGGTATTCTGGGGTGTAGACGGCGACGCATGGTCTTCTACCGGATACAAAGAACACTGGGATTTCTTCCGTCCGGAAGGCGACCCGTTGGGTGCAAATGTCAATGCCTACTATCCGCGTCCTCTGTGGAAATCTAACCAGAACCGTCAGAGCCAGTCACAGTTCGTACAGAATGCAGCCTATATCCGTCTGAAGAACCTGCAAATCGGTTATACCTTGCCGAAAGCCTGGGTTCACAAAA
Organism: Phocaeicola plebeius DSM 17135; assembly: GCF_000187895.1. Taxonomy (GTDB): domain Bacteria; phylum Bacteroidota; class Bacteroidia; order Bacteroidales; family Bacteroidaceae; genus Phocaeicola; species Phocaeicola plebeius. The sequence continues at coordinate 403,783 of NZ_DS990119.1, forward strand.
TCGGACTGGAACGCGTCAGAGTATTCTTCTCAGGCGACAACTTATGGACAGGTACTTCCATCAACAAGAACTTCGACCCGGAAGCATTGTATCAGAACGGTATGACTTATCCGCTGAGCCGTACACTCTCTTGTGGCGTAAACGTAACCTTATAACCAATTAAAGCATCTATGATTATGAAACTGAAATATATATTTTTATTTTCGGCTACTTTGCTGGTAGGAACCTCCTGCTCAGACTTCTTGGATAAAGAACCTATTTCAGACAATGTAGACGGCAACTTCTTCACTGCCGAAAACCAGTTGGAGCCTTATTGTAACAACATGTACGGCTTGCTGCCCGATCACGGCACAGGTACGGGTACTTTCGGGTACTTCACTACGGATAACAACAGTGATGACATGACGACAGTGGATCAGGTGGATAATTTCCTTCCTCAGCGTATTCAAGTACCTTCTACGGGTAGCTATGACGGATTCAGCAACATTCGTAACTGCAACCTTTTCCTGGAACGCACAGAAGAAAACATAAAAAAAGGCACATTGAGTTTAAGCGACAACGTGAAGCATTACATCGGTGAAATGTATTTCTTCCGTGCCTATGCTTACTTCAACTTATTGAAGGCTTATGGTGACCTGCCCATCTTGACTCAAGTATTAAATGATGGGGACTATGCAGCCAACGTAGAAGCCAACAAACGTAAGCCACGTAACGAAGTAGCCCGCTTTATCCTGAGCGACCTGGACAATGCCAGTGAACGGATGTACTCCAAATCAAACAGCTTTACAGCTCATCGCCTGAACCGTGAATGTGCTTTACTGTTCAAGTCACGCGTGGCTTTGTACGAAGCTACATGGGAAAAATATCATGCAGGTACGGCACGTGTTCCGGGTGGACCGGGATGGCCGGGTGATGCCGCTTCCTTCCATACTGACATGAACAAGGAAATTGAATTCTTCCTGGACGAAGCCATCAAGTCTGCCAAGGAAGTAGGTCTTGCATCTTCCTTATCACCGGATTATGCAAGCCTGTACAACCAGACCGACCTTTCAGGACAACGCGATGAAGTACTGCTGTGGCGTATGTACAGCGAAGATGCCAAAGTACAGAATCAGGTAGTGGGCGCTACTCACGGATACGGTGCCATTGAAGTCGGTACAGACACTTACATATTTGTTCACGGTGACAACACCGGATTTACCCGCTCACTGGTCGACAGTTACCTGATGAAAAACGGTCTGCCTATTTATGCAGACGGTAGTCTGTATCAAGGTGACAAGAGTCTGGAAAGCACTATGGAGAACCGCGACCCGCGCCTGGTAAGCTCTGTAGCAAAACCAGGTGACAAACTCATCACTTCCAATGGGAAAGACATCATGTACGGCTATCCCGGATTGATTGCTGCCAGTGGTATCCGCGTAACCAGCACGGGTTATATTCCTCGCAAAGGCTGGGTAGACAACGATGTAACCTACAACAGCGCTTATCCTTTGGCTCTGCCTATTTTCCGTGCAGCCGAAGCTTATCTGAACTATATCGAAGCTTACTATCTGAGATATAATACACTGGAAGATGAAACGCTCAAAAATTTCTGGACAGAACTGCGTACCCGTGCAGGTGTAGATACAGATTACAAGAAAACCATTGCAGCTACCGATCTGACTAAGGAAATCGACCTGGCCCGTTACTCAGGCTCCGAACTGGTGGACGCAACACTTTACAACATCCGTCGTGAACGCCGTAGCGAACTGATTGCAGAAGGTATGCGTAAGGATGACCTGTACCGCTGGCGTGCACTCGACAAGATGCAGAACTACTGGGTAGAAGGTATGAACTACTGGGACGAATTCCACACAGGTTTCGAAGCTGCTTGCACAGCCTGCAAACTTGACTATACAGCTCCTAACGAAGCATCTGTCAGCAAATACCTGCGTCCGCAAGGCAAGAACGAACTCGTAAACAAGTACAACGGCTATTGTTTCGAACAAGCCAACTACCTCTCTCCGTTGTCGTACGATGTATTCCGCATGTCAACTCCTGAAGAAGGTGGCGACGTTTCTACGTCGGTTGTTTATCAGAATCCGGGATGGCCTGTAAAAGCTGGTAGCTTTGCCAACCAGTAATGATAGAACTCTTTTAAATCTATTATAAATTAGGCGTGCCAAGGATTAAACATTTATTCCTATCTTTGGCACGCCTATTTATCTAACTGAGACTTAAAATCACAATTACCTGAACTGAAGCTTGTTTTATTCCTGATATGAAACTGACACTACTCGTTTATACCTCTGCCTTAGGCGTCGTGCTTCCGTTCTCGGCATGTTCCCGCCCGGAATCCAAGCCCTCGCGTCCCAACCTGGTCTTCATCATGGCCGACCAGTTCAGGGGCGATGCCATGGGATGCATGGGAAAGGAACCCGTACAGACTCCGAACCTCGACCGTCTGGCTTCCGAAGGAATCCTCTTTACCGATGCCGTGAGCAGCTATCCGGTATCATCGCCCGCACGGGCCATGCTGATGACAGGGATGTATCCGGCAGCCAACGGGGTGACGGGCAACTGCAACTCGCAGAATACCCCCTACGGCGTGGAGCTTTCGGAGGAGGCTGTATGCTGGAGCGACGTGCTGAAGAAAGAAGGGTATCGCACGGCCTACATCGGCAAGTGGCACCTCGATGCCCCGTACCGCCCCTACGTGGATACGTACAACAACAAGGGAGAAGTGGCCTGGAACGAATGGTGTCCGCCTGAACGTCGCCACGGGTTCGACAAGTGGATTGCTTACGGCACGTACGACAATCACCTGAAACCGATGTACTGGGATACGAAATCCGGACGGGAGGAGTTCTACTACGTCAACCAGTGGGGACCAGCCTACGAGGCCGACCGCGCCATCGAGTTCATCCGTACGGAAGGCACAAAGACTGACCGTCCCTTTGCCATGGTGGTGTCTATGAATCCTCCGCATACGGGCTACGAACTGGTGCCCGAAACCTACACGCGGCTGTACGACTCGCTCGATGTGGAAGCCCTGGCCCGACAGTTGCCCTACATTTCGGAAAAGGGCACTCCTGAAGGCGACTACTTCCGCGAAAACATCCGCAACTACTACGCCTGCATCACCGGAGTGGACGAGCATGTGGGACGCATCATCCAGGCTTTGAAAGACTGCGGCGTGTACGACAATACCCTCATCGTCTTCACCTCCGACCACGGCGTCTGCATGGGCGGACACGGAGTGGAAGGCAAGAACGTGTTCTACGAAGAATCCATGCGTATCCCCATGATTTGCTGCTGGAAGGGCAAGCTGCATCCGCAGAAAAGTGACCTGCCCATGGCGTTTGCCGACCTGTATCCTACCCTGCTCTCGCTCATGGGAATGGAAGCACAGATACCGGCATCCGTACAGACACACAACTGGGGACCACTGCTGCTGAACGAGGAAATACAAACGCCCGAAGAGGCTTTCCAGCCTTATTATTTCTGCGTACCTTCGGATTCTACTTCCGGCCGACGCGGCATCCGCACCGCACGCTACACGTATGTGACAGAGGTGGAAGAAGGCCAGCCCACGCACGTATGGCTGTACGACCGGCTTCACGACCCGAACCAGCTGCACAACCTTGCGGAAAGTCAGCCAGCTCTTTGTGATTCACTGAAACGAACTCTTTCTTCATGGCTCGAACAGACCCATGACCCATTTGAAAAATACTTGAAACCATGAATATGAAAAAGACATTACTGACACTACTGACACTGTTCGCCCTCTGCGCGACCACTACCGCAGCCCGTAATACCGACTACGAAGGTCCCCGCCCGGCTCCTCACCAACTTAAATGGCACGAAGCCGAACTGGGCGTGGTGTTCCACTACGACCTGCACGTGTTCGACGGACTGGTGTACGGACAAGGCAACAACCGCATTAACCCGATTGAGGACTATAACATTTTCCATCCCGACCAGCTCGACACCGACCAGTGGATTCAGTCGGCCAAAGCTGCCGGAGCCAAGTTTGCCATCCTCACTGCCACCCACGAAACCGGTTTCGGACTGTGGCAGAGCGACGTGAATCCTTACTGCATGAAGGCCCTGAAATGGCGCGACGGAAAGGGTGACATCGTGCGCGACTTCGTGAACTCCTGCCGCAAGTACGGTGTGCAGCCGGGCATCTACATCGGCATCCGCTGGAACTCCCTGCTGGGTATCCACAACTTCAAGGCAGAAGGCGAAGGCGAGTTTGCCCGCAACCGCCAGGAGTGGTACAAGCGCCTGTGCGAAAAGATGGTGACGGAACTCTGCACCCGCTACGGCGAACTCTTCATGATCTGGTTTGACGGCGGTGCCGACGATCCGAAAGGTCTGGGCCCCGACGTGGAACCCATCGTGAACAAGTACCAGCCCAACTGCCTGTTCTATCACAACGTGAACCGTGCCGACCTGCGCTGGGGCGGTTCGGAAAGCGGTACCGTAGGCTACCCCTGCTGGTCGAGTTTCCCCTACCCGTACAGCCACAGCAACGCTACCGACGGAGTAACCGACCACAACAAGCTGCTGGCACACGGCGACCCCAACGGCAAGTTCTGGGTACCTGCCATGGCCGACACGCCTCTGCGCGGATACAACGGGCGCCACGAGTGGTTCTGGGAACCGGGTGACGACGACAAGGCCGTCTATCCGTTAGCCAACCTGATGGAGATGTACGAAAAGTCAGTCGGCCGCAACGCCACGCTGATGGTGGGACTCACTCCCAACCCCGACGGACTGATTCCGGAAGGTGACGTACGCCGCCTGCAGGAATGGGGTGCCGAAATCAACCGCCGCTTCGGTCAGCCGCTGGCAGCAACTTCGGCCACCGGCAAGAAGAAAGTATCGCTCTCGCTCGGCAAGGTACAGCCCGTCAACTATTACCAGATTCAGGAAGACATTACCGGCGGCGAACGCATCCGTGCCTACCGGGTAGAAGCCCAGGTGAACGGCAAGTGGACTACCGTGGCCAAAGGTACTTCCGTGGGGCACAAGCGCATTGAATCCTTCCCTGCCGTAGAGGCTAAATCCTTCCGTCTGGTAGTAGAAGAATGCACGGCTGAACCCCTCATCCGAAACTTTAGTGTTTATCACGTAAACCCTTAATCTAAAGAAAGATATTATGAACAAAAATCTTTTAGCACTTCTCGGGATAGCCCCAGTGCTTTCCCCGTTGCATACCCTGGCCAACGACCGTCCCGACCCACGTCCGAACATCATTTTCTTCCTGGTGGACGACATGGGATGGCAGGACACTTCACTGCCTTTCTGGACAGAGAAGACCATGTACAACGAACGTTACGAAACCCCTAACATGGAGCGTCTGGCCCGTCAGGGAATGATGTTCACGCAGGCCTACGCCTCGAGCATCAGCTCGCCCACCCGCTGCAGTCTGATGACCGGAGCCAACGCCGCCCGCCACCGGGTGACCAACTGGACCTTGCAGAAGAACAAGACCACCGATGCCCAAAGCGAGGTGCTGCAACTTCCCGACTGGAACTACAACGGCATTGCGCAGGTGGAAGGCACGAACCACACCTTCGTGGCCAAATCGTTCGTGCAATACCTGAAAGACAGCGGCTACCACACCATCCATTGCGGAAAGGCACACTGGGGAGCCATCGACACTCCGGGAGAGAACCCCTGCCACTTCGGCTTTGAAACGAACATTGCCGGCCATGCGGCAGGCGGACTGGCTACCTACCTGAGTGAACTGAACTACGGACACGACGAGAAAGGTAACCCCACCTCGCTCATGTCGATTCCGGGACTGGAGAAATACTGGAAAACAGGTACCTTTGTCACCGAGGCCCTGACCCAGGAAGCCCTGAAAGCCCTCGACAAGGCCAAGGAATACAACCAGCCGTTCTACCTCTACATGTCGCATTATGCCATCCACATCCCTATCGACAAGGATATGCGCTTCTATGACAAGTACAAGAAGAAAGGCATGTCGGACAAAGAAGCGGCCTATGCCTCCCTCATCGAAGGCATGGACAAGAGTCTGGGCGACATCATGGACTGGCTGGAAAAGAACGGAGAAGCCGACAATACCATCATCCTGTTCTGTGGTGACAACGGAGGATATGCCACCGGTGCCGGATGGAGAGATGAGCCGCTCTACACGCAGAATGCTCCCCTAAACTGCGGAAAAGGCTCTGCCTACGAAGGCGGTATCCGCGAACCGATGATTGTGAGCTGGCCGGGCGTGACTCAACCCAATACCCGCTGCGACAAGTATGTCATCGTGGAAGATTATTTCCCCAGCATCCTCGAAATGGCCGGCATTACCGACTGGAAGGCACCGCAGACCGTGGACGGCGTGAGCTTCGTGCCCCTGCTCAAGCAGACCGGCGACCCGTCGGAAGGCAGAAGCCTTTACTGGAACTGTCCGAACCTGTGGGGCGAACAAGGCCCGGGCATCGGTGCTACCTGTACCGTACGTCAGGGAAAATGGAAACTGATTTATTTCTACGAAACGGGCAAGAAGGAACTGTATGACATTCCAGCCGACATCAGCGAGAAGCACAACCTGGCCGAACGCTATCCGGACGTAGTGAAATCGCTCTCGGCCAACCTCGGCGAGTTCCTCCGCAGTTCCGGCGCACAGCGTCCGTCGTTCAAAAAGACCGGAAAACCCTGCCCGTGGCCGGATGAAATCTGACCCTCGAAAACACACTTTTGCGTTTCAGTAAAAACGCAAGTGCATTTCATACAAAACGTCCTTGCGTCTGAATTGAAACGCAAGGACGTTTTACTGAAAACTCCTTTACGTTTTTTTCAAGCGTAAAGGAGTTTTTTTCGGAGTATAAACCCCGTATTTTTCAATGGTTCTCACCGCATCGTAACTCCCAGAAAGCTACAGCCGAAGCGGCTGCCACATTGAGCGAATCCACTCCGTGTGCCATAGGAATGCGCACCACATAGTCCGCTCCCTCGATGGCTGCTTCCGGCAGTCCGTCACCTTCGGTACCCATCACCAGGGCCAGCCGCGGTTCCTCCTTCAGCGGCGGATAATCCAGTGGCACGGAACGGTCGGTCAGTGCCATGGCTGCCGTGCGGAACCCCAGTTCCTTCAACTGCTCCAGCGGACGGTCTACCCACGTCCAGGGCACCAGGAACACCGAACCCATCGACACCCGCACTGCCCGACGGTTCAGCGGGTCGCACGAATCCGTGGTAAGCAATACGGCATCGATACCCAGTGCGGCTGCCGAACGGAAGATGGCCCCGATGTTGGTGGTATCCACCACCCCATGAATGACCACTACCCTGCGTGCCCCACGGCATACTTCCTCTACCGGACGCGGAGCCGGACGCCGCATGGCACACAGCACACCCCGTGTCAGCGTATAGCCGGTGAGCCGGGCCAGCAGTTCCCGGTCGCCCGTATAGACCGGCAGATGCGCCATGCGCTGCACAATGTCCGCCGCATCACCCGTAAGATGCTTCCGCTCACAGAGCAAGGACACAGGTTCATAGCCGGCCTCCAGCGCCACCCGAATCACTTTCGGGCTTTCGGCGATAAAGATGCCCCGCTGCGGGTCAATGCGGTTGCGCAACTGGGCTTCGGTCAGGGTGCTGAACACTTCCACTCCGGGGTGCTCTAGCGAGGTGATTTCGATAACGGGCATAACGTAAACTTTTTGAATGAACCGCAAAGTTACGACATCTGCCGCACATTCCAAGAATCACCCCACGGGAAAATCAGGTATCCCATTCACTCGGCTGCCGTATCGAGCAACGGAGCTTCCTCTTCCTCCGGTCCGCGAGGTCCCGGCCCCGGTCTCTCGCCTTCTGGCATCGGAGGCAACACCTGCGGCTGCGGTTTCACGGTCTGCCAGGTGGCATACTGTTCCTCGGTAAGAATCTTGCGGATTTTCTTCTCCCGCTTTTCCTGCTCCTTCTGCATTTTCTCGGCATGCTCCTTCATCAGTTCTTCCGGATTCATACCCTCCGGAGCTCCTCCCATTCCGGGGAATCCTCCACCCTGCGGCGGCATTCCACCTCCCATCGGAGGGCGTCCTCCACCCATCGGGGGTCTTCCTCCCATGGGAGGCTGTCCGTTCATTCCTCCCGGATGACGCTGCATCATGTTTTCCACTTTTTCCTTTTCTTCCTTCAGGAACAACTTGTAAATCTTCTTGTACTGCTTCTCCGTCAGGTTCAGTGCCTTATCCATCTCGTCGGTCCGTCGCTGGGCCGCCTTCTCCGGATTGGGCACTTCTTTCTTCTGCACTTTCTCCTGCGGGTCATCGTAGCGGATATTCGCACTTGCACTCAAAGGTGCACACATCAAGGCCATTCCGCAGGCCATCCACACAATTTTCTTCATCTTACTTACAATTTTAAATGAAAACTAATCGGAAACAAATGTAGAAGTCGCCTGCAATTTTTAAAAATAGAATCCACCAAATGCGGTTTTCTATCTACCAATTGGAAAGAAATCTCGTATCTTTGCCCTCAGTTTAACCAATTACACACGCCTTTATGGAAAAAGAAACAATACCTACCTGTGTGGACTGCGGCACACAGAACTGCAAATACAAAGACCGCACCTACCCTGATTTCTGTCCTACAGATAACCTGAAAGAGGAAGACCGCCAATGGGCACTGGAGCGTTACGACGAGGGACGCAACCGCGAGATTATGATTGCCAGTGCGGAAGTGGAATACGAAGGCTACTGCCAGTGGACCCGCGTGCAGGAAATCATGGAGTTTGCCCGGAAAATAGGTGCACACCGCATCGGCATTGCCAACTGCATCGGCCTCATCCGCGAAGCCCGTATCTTTGCCCGCATCCTCCGTGCCAACGGCTTCGAAGCTTACTCGGTCATCTGCAAGGTAGCCGGTCAGCCTAAAACGTCGATGGGCATCCCCGCACAATGTGAAAGTATCGGTGCCGCCATGTGCAACCCGATTCTGCAAGCCCGTCTGCTGAACGAAGCACATACCGACCTGAACGTGGTAATCGGTCTCTGCGTGGGACACGACAGCCTGTTCTACAAATACTCGGATGCTTACGTCACTACCCTCGTAACCAAGGACCGTGTGACAGGCAATAACCCGACGGCAGCGCTGTATACGGCAGATTCTTATTACCGGAAGAAGTTTTTTGGAGGGAAATAAAATTTAATGATATTCTGCTTTATCACGCTACAATCCACCGCTCAATGCTTCGTGTCTCGTCACTGAAGTTTACTCCCACCTTTATCACCTTCCGCCCATCGGAAGCAAAGGCTGAGGCATACCCTTTCTCATCTATCTGCTGCATGGCTTCTTCGGCGGTACCGTTCAACTTGAACTCCATCACGTAGATGTAGTCGGACGTCTTCAGCACCAGGTCTACCCGGCCACGCGATGTGCGGTATTCCACCTCGGTGTGGAAACCCATCAACTTGAACACGATGTAAAGAATGTTCTGGTAATGCACCTCACGGTCACGGGCCAATTCGTAGGGAGTATCATCGAAGAAGGTCTGCAAACGACTCAGGAAACCATCCACATCACCCTTGCGTACCTCACCCACAAAGCACTGGATTTCATAAGGGGACTTGCTCACGCTCACCGACGCATAGTGAGGAAGCAGGAAACGGAGAAAACCCTGCTCCACCTCCCGGTTCGGGAAACCGAGGGTATAGTTCTCAAACTCCGCGTTATAGTCCTTGATGGTCAGATAACCGCTTTGATAGATGACCGGTACCGGATCGGTAGAAGCCGCATCGATAGAATCCAGCACCGGACCGCTGGTCACGATATGCTCAATCTCTTCCACCGGATAATGGTGAAGCTTCATCAGCTCTACCAGGTAAGTCGGGGTACCCGTTTCAAACCAATAGCTGCCTATCTGCATATTGGCAAAAGTACTCAGCAGGCTGAAAGGATTGTACATGCCGACTGAATTATAACAGAAATGATAACCGTCATAGTTTTCCTTCAGCAATCCACAAGCTTTGGTATAATCTATGCTCAGTTTATCGGCAAGCGAATGAATGTCCTCGTCAAAGTACTGGTGAAGCTCCGCATCACTGATACCACAAATTTCTGAATATTGATTCACCATGGATATATCACGCAGGTTATTCAAATCACTGAATACGCTCACCTTGCTGAACTTCGTCACGCCCGTCAGCATAGCAAAATGAATAGAACCGTCGCACGACTTGAGGGCACCGTAAAAAGCTTTGAGTGTGTTACGGAATTTTGTCTGCAATTCCGGATTTGTAATGGCCTGAAGCATGGGCTTGTCGTACTCATCAATCAGAATCACCACCTTTTGCCCCATTTTCTTCGCAGCCCGACGAATAACTCCTTCGAAACGGGTCGCCACAGAATACTCATCCGGGTTATGACCATACTCTGCTTCCCACTGCTTCAGCGTCAGTTCCAGCTTATTTTCCAGATTTGCTTCCGTATCATACTTTTCCGTATTCAAATCCATGTGAAGCACCGGATGCACCGTCCAGTCCTTTTCCAGACTTTCCATAGCAAGCCCCTTGAACAACTCACGCTTTCCCATAAAATAAGCTTCCAATGTAGAAATCATCAGGCTCTTACCGAACCGTCGGGGACGGCTCAGGAAATAATACTTCCCTGTCTGTACCAGGTTATATAAAAGCGAAGTTTTGTCTACATAAATATATCCCCTGCTGCGGAGATCTTCGAAATTCTGTATGCCTACCGGATAAAGTCTGTTCATGGCCGTGTCGTTTTAATCCTTTCGTACACACAAAGGTAAGATTTATCTCCCGCAATTCCTAATCTGGCAGGCTGAAATCAAGGCGGCAATAGATTCCGGATAAGATTTATAGTCCCAAACAAAAAATTCCTTACCTTTGGACTAAACAACATAATATGTCATAAAACTTAAACTCTATAGTATATGAAAGCCAAACACATCGCATTCCTTTCACTCAGTGTGCTTGCAGGAACATTTGCTTCATGCACCGGCTCACACGAAATAAAGATTACAGGCTCAGCAAAAAATTTAGACGGAGGCACAATTATCTATCAGAAATCCATCGACGGAATGTTTAATTCCCAATCTCAGGATACATTGAAACTGAATACGGACAGCACGTTCAGTCTCACACTCCCCAGCAACGGGTACGAACAGATACGCCTGTTCCTGTGGGGAAAGCGTTACTTAGGTTCCTTCATTGCCGACGGCGGAAACTATCGTCTGCAAATTGATGCCGTAGCCACGCATCCCATCTCCATTCTGGAAGGCAAGAATGAAAAGAACATGGAGGTATCAAGGCTAATGGATGAACTGGGACAGGACGTGTTTGATGTACTTTCAAGAAAAGGCGACAAGTGGGGTATTACCCAGGACACCATAGCCACGTCAGTCAGCAAAAAGTTGCAGGATGCGGTATTAGCCTTAGATGAAAAGATGAAAGGTGTAGATAAAGATTTATATGAAAAAGCCTGCCAGAATACACGCATACAGACAATGTGGGCCTTCCAGAACCAGCTTTTCGGCATTGCCTACCGCTATTCCGAAGCCACCAAGCAAAGCTGGCTCAAGGAATGGGAGAAGATGATGGAATTCTGTCGGGTAAATCACCCGGCCAGCACTTTCTCGCCCGCTTTCCATGAAGTAGTCTATAACAATGCCGGTATTACCTACTACACTAAAGAAGAACCGGTAAACGAAGACTTGAAGAAAAATCCCAATAAGTTGATTTTCCATTACATCGAAAAGAACCTTACGGGGCAGGCGCAGGAATCGGCCATGGCACTGCTTTTCCTGAGGGATACAAACGAGGAAAAATACGACCCAGAAATACTTCCGCTGGAAGAACGATTCAAGCAACTGTATCCACAAAGCAAATGGCAACCGCTGATAGATGAGGCCATTGCCAAGAACAAGGCTTTCAATCAAGCTAAAACACCCGACTACATCCACTTTCCTGATGTAGACAACGCCAAGACATTCAAAGACATTACCGACTTATATAAAGGAAAGGTTATCTTCATGGATATATGGGCAACCTGGTGCGGTCCTTGTCGTGCCTCTTTCGCCTATGTAAAACCCTTACAGGAGTATGCCAAAGCGAACGACATCGTACTGCTGTATCTCTCCATCGACCGCCCGGAAGAAGATGCCAAATGGCGCAAGATGGCAGCACATTATGACCTGATGGGCGAGCATGTACGCGTGCAGGAAGCGTTTAAGGATGAAATATACACAACCTTCGGCAACGCACAAAAAGCACTTTCCATTCCTCATTGCGTGATTATCGGAAAGGATGGAGAAATCAAGTTCAAATCGGCTGCTTCTCCAGAAGATATGGAAAAACTAAAATCTCAATTGAAAGAGGCAGCGCAGGCAGAAGCATAACCCCTATTGCTACTGAAACTCCTAATACACAGAAAAGCCGCCACGTATCCCTTCCAAGATGCGTGGCGGCTATGTTTTACTTCAATGCTTTCCCGTCGGAAAAGGCATTACCCGCCTTCTCTCCTATCACCAGATAGTGATGATGAATCGGGTCATACGTAATCGGTTTCAGACGGGCAGGGTCAATCTGTCCGTTTTCATCCAGAATATTTTCCGCTGCTGACACGTTGACAATACGGCCTACCAGATGATTGCTCTCCTGATCGTATGAAACCAGCTCACATTCCAGTGTCATAGGCAGTTCCTCAATGACCGGCGCATTCACAAACTCCGATTTTACGGCATGGAAACCGGCTTTGGCAAATTTGTCCGGCTCCTTCTTTCCTGAGACAAGGCCCACATAATCGCAGGCTACCACATGGTCGGCTGTAGCCATGCTCACGGTAAAGGCCTTCGTGCCCAGAATATTCTGGGTCGTCTTGTGTCCTTCGGCCAGGCAGATGCCCACCATGTCATCCGTATAGATTCCTCCCCACGCCGCATTCATGGCGTTGGGGTTTCCATTCTCGTCGTACGCTGCCACAATAAATACGGGCATCGGGTACAACCATGTTTTTACTCCAAAATTCTTTCGCATAGTCTGTATATTTTTAGTTGCAGTATCGAATCATTTGTCATTTCGAGGACTCACCGCCACCTTAATCACCCCATCCAGACGATTCTCGAAGATGCGGTAGGCTTCTTCTATTTCATTAAGCGGGAAGCGGTGTGTAATGAGCGGCGTAGTGTCAAGCTTTCCCTCCGCTATCAACCGGAGGATTTCGGCACAGTCACAACCATCTACTCCGCCTGTCTTGAAAGTGAGGTTCTTACCGTACATGTCGGGCAAAGGAAGCACCTGCGGACGGTCGTACAAAGCCACGACGGTCACAATGGCATTCGGACGAGCGCACTCCCAAGCCAGCCGGAAGGTATCATCAGCTCCGGCCACTTCAATGACTACGTCGGCTCCTCCATGCGCACTGTGGGCTTTCACAAACTCCTGACACTGTTCCGGTGTAGTGACCAGAACTTCGGGATAATGGGTCTGTACAAAACGGATACGTTCTTCCGATTTCTCACATACAATGAGACGGCGCGGATGTTTCAGCCGGGCACAGAGCAACGTACAGATTCCCGTAGGTCCGGCTCCAATCAGCAGCACCGTATCTTCGGGTGTGATTTCCGAGATACGGGCAGCCCAGAAACCAGTGGCCAGAATGTCACCCACGAAAAGTGCCTGCTCATCCGTCACTCCATCGGGAATGCGGTTCAATCCCTGATCGGCATGCGGCACCCGCACGTATTCCGCCTGTCCGCCGTCGATACGGCAACCCAATGCCCATCCTCCGTCGGGGTCCTCACAATTGTTTACATATCCGTGCTGGCAGAAGAAACATTCTCCGCAGAAGGTCTCCACGTTGACCGTTACCCGGTCACCCGGCTTCACGGTAGTGACTTCTGAACCGACCTTTTCCACGATGCCCACCATCTCATGCCCCACCGTAATACCCGGTACAGCACGCGGCACACTGCCGTGCTTGATGTGCAAATCACTGGTGCAGATACTTCCCAACGTGACGCGCACCAGGGCGTCCTTCGGGTCTTTCAGTTCGGGCACAGGCTTCTCTATCAGTGAGAAACGACCATGCTCCATATACGTATAAGCTAACATACTCTTAAATTTTAATGAAAATACGCCTTCAACACTTCTCCGAACACCTCTCCCGGTGCTATCTTATCAAACAATTTCATCGAGGTATGCAGTTTCAGCACGTCCACCTCCGACCCCATCAGTTCCCGTACCGTGCGATGGCCACGATGACCTAACAAGGCATGGGAGATTTCCCGCAGGCGGGCACCCAATACAGGATGTGCCAGATAAGCCCGGGCCTCTTCTTCCCCGTCCAGTCCATAAAACTCCGAGTTATAACTATAGCCTAACCCCTTCTGCTGAGGGAAGATATACCAAATCCAATGGCTGCGCTTACCTCCATTCCTGATTTCCTTCAATGCCACAGGATACACGCCTTCCTGCGCATCCAGAAACCGTTGCAGATTAAAATTCGTGTGCGACATATTCCTTCGTTTTTTATCTTTACTCAAATGTAAGGATAATCCCTTAATGAGCCAACGGTCGCGAGGAGAATTATTTTTGTCACAAGTATGATTTTCCTCCCTAATTCTTCGTTTATTAAAGAGTTATGCTTATATTTGTTCCGAAAATCCGCACAAGGCGGTTTTCATCGCACATTGATTTCTAGATACAACAAATGATCGTTAAAGATGTCACACAAAGTTTTCGTTACGTTCCGCTGAGGTCCTGACCGGATTTTTCTCAGCATAGGAATCGAATGAATTATTGCTTCCGACAAGGAGGCCGGGATTGTTGTGCTCTTTGACGTACTAGCCGCACACCTCTCTTTCGATGGGGAAACGAGAGGGAATCTACGCTGCTACGGACCTTTAGTGTCCGTAAGCTTCTATCTTTATCTATTTCTATTTTCTCATTTTAAAATTCGTTTGTTGTATATGAAAAATGTCATGTTACGTGCTACACGCACCTTTATTGAAGATCTCTGTGCTCCCGAATATGCTCACAACCACCTCGCCGTGGAAATCTCTCATCCCGATGGTTTTACTGATGCCCAGGAACTCTCTATCCGGGTATATTCCAGCGAATACCGCCTGCTGGGCTGTGACACCCGTTCACTGAAAGGAAAAAGGCCCCGAAAAGTACGGTTCGACATTCTCTCTGAAGAAGAATGGGAAGCCGGACTCTACCGTATCTACGTCTACCGCAACGGACGCCCGATGGGATGGACGCTCCTGGAGCTCTATTCCGGCTATGAATGCTGGGACAGGACCGAAGTGGAGGATTTCCAGACCCGCCCTGAAGAAAAATACTTTGCCGAGACTTTCTGCTTCCTGCCCCTGTTCTCCTGGATGCACCAAGAACAGTGTGACTCGAACCTCATCCGGCAGTTCCTCGAAACATTGTATGCGCTCGACAGCCATCAGCTTGCCGTGCCTCACCTGCTCGTTTCAGGCAATCAGGCCCGTAAATATGCCGCCCGCCTGCTGGCCCTCCATTTCTGTGAAAAGCAGACTGCTCTCTGCAGCCATTTCTCCCTACAGGAATTGCTGGAGGGTTCCCTGCAATGGAAAGTCCTGCAAGAGAAGATGGATACTCGAAAAGTGGTGCTGGTGGAAGTGCCCTACATGGACTACTCCCGGCAGGAATCCAACCTGCTCGACCTGTTAGGAAACCTGATGGAACAGAAAACTTCTTCCGGTCCTATCTTCATCTTCTACGGTACGATGGACAGTACCTATCAGTTGCGCAGATGCAGCACAGCGATGAGCCGCATCTTCACCGAAGAGAACACCATCTATACGCCCGACAAGGCAGAAAACGACAACTCGGATAAAGACTTTCCGGCAAATGATCTTCCCTTGCCATTTGATGAAGAACAGCCGCTTTCGCATACCGAAGAAGATAATCCCTTGCCCGAAGACGACACGCCATCGGATGCCGAACAGGCCTTGCAGGAGATGGTGGGACTGACCCGCCTGAAGGAAGACTTGCGGGAGGCCCGGATGCTGGCCACCTTCATGAAGCGGCGTATGGAATTAGGCCTCGACACGGAACTGGACAACCGCCACCACATGCTGTTCTTAGGCAATCCCGGTACAGGAAAGACGATGGTGGCCAAACTCATCGGACAGCTGTATCACCAGATGGGACTGCTTTCCAGCGGACATACCATAGAGACATGCCGCACAAAGCTGGTGGGCGAATACATCGGTGAGACAGAAAAGCACATCAGGCAAGCCATTGAGGAGGCCCGGGGAGGCGTACTCTTCATCGACGAAGCCTACACCCTGATTACCACGAAACAAGAAACGAAAGATTTCGGAAAAGAGGTGATTCACGCCCTGCTCACCGTGCTCTCGGAACCCAATCCCGACATGATTATCATCCTGGCCGGCTACGAGGACAAAATGCAGCAGATGCTCCGTACCAATCCCGGCTTGCAGGAGCGTTTCCCTCTCCAGTTCTACTTTGACGATTACAATGCAGACGAACTGATGGAAATGGCACACCGTCTCTTGCAGAAACGCAATTTCCAGCTTACTCCTGAAGCGGACAAGGAACTGTACGCTCTGATTACGGAAGCCACTGCCCAGCGTGACGAGCATTTCGGCAACGGACGCTGGCTGCACAACCTGATTGAGCAGGGCATCATCAAGTGCATGGCCCAGCGTATCATGTCGCAACCTTCCATCCCCGACAATACCTTCCTGTTCCGTACCATCACCCAGGAAGATGTCGTGAAGGCAGGTAATCGTCTCCGCGGCAAGCAGGTGGTGAAACTGGAACCGCAGCCCATCCGTCGCATCGGGTTCAGGGCCTGAGAAAATTACCGACCAATCGCTAAAAATCCCCCTGCTTTCGCTGCAAAGTGAAGCAGAGGGATTCCTTTATTTCCAATATTCTCTCATTTGTTGAACACCAGTCTTTCCGTATCATATCCGCGCTTCCGAAGTTTATCCAAGAGTTCCTGAAGCACCCCGTCGGGCAAGGTTTCCTCGCGGCTCATAATCCAAAGATACTTGTCACTGCTACTGCCTATCAGCACGTAGCGGTAATCCGGGTCAATATCGAGCACATAATAGTCGGCATAGAACCACAGGAAGAACGATACTTTCAGTTTGCCGGGGTCGTTCGGATCGGGCTGTTTGGCCTTTCCCTTGATTTCCTTGTACTTCCCATCTTTGTATCCCGCGTTCAGCACCTCAATGCGCCCGTTGGGAAGCAAGGTATAAGTGGCCGTTACACGGGTCATGCCCTTTTCAAAGCGGTGGTCGTAACGGGCTATTTCATGCCACTTCCCCATAAAACGCGGCACGTCGAATGTCTGCACCGTCCGGTTGTCTATCTCAGTAGTGTTACTGCTTTGGCAACTGCCAAGCCCTAACAGGGCACACAGAAGAATCAGGATGTGTTTCATAACGTGTATTTTTTAAGTTCAAAGGTTGTATCTCCCACAAATATACCAAAACCTGACCAATTACGGAGGCATTTATCAAAAATAAATCCCTCAATCGTTAGGTCAGCTACATAAGAATGCATACCTTTAAGACCGTTATTTTTTACCAGGCAATCTATCAGAAAAATATGAAAAAGACAAAACTATTTTTTGTAGGTGCTGCCGTCCTGATATGGGGAGGAACGGCCGTACATGCCCAGTCGTGGAGAAACGGCGGGGCAGTTTCTTTGGATAAGCAGTATGCCGATTATCCTTGTGTAAATTTACTGGACAGTACCAGTGTGACAGTGGAACCTACCGGACAAGGCTCGTTTGCGGTCTGCCGGGCCGTACGGGTGCAGACAACTGTCGGAGCCTTGCAGCAACGGGTACTGAAATACGATTACGACCCGCTGACGGCAGCCGCCATCTTCAAGCGAGTGACCATCTACCATGCCGACGGAACATATACATCGGTTGATGTGAGCAAGGCGTGCGACTATGCCGCTCCGGCCAGAGCCATCTACTGGGGAGCCCGCCAGATTATGCTGGAACTGGGCGCATTGCAACCGGGCGACATCATCGATTATGAAATCGACAAGAAAGGATTCACGTACGCCTTGCTGGGTGATGCACCCCAGACAGGAGACGACTCCCGCTTTATCCCGCCCATGCGCGGACAGTTCTACGACATCGTGCCCTTCTGGTCGGCCGATCCCACCCTGCGCAAAGTGTACCGCGTCAGTCTGCCGGCCGAAAAAGAAATGCAATTCCAGTTCTATCAGGGCAGCTGCGCTTCCTCCATGCGCTATGAAGACGGACGGAAAGTCTATACCTTCGCCAAAGATGCCATCCTGCCCTTCCGTCGGGAACCGAATATGGTCGATTTCTATGATGCCGCACCGAAGCTGATGATGTCTACCACCGCCGACTGGAAAGAAAAGTCACGCTGGTTCTACGGAGTCAACGAAGACTACGGCAGTTTCACCGCCATTCCAGAGGCCCAGAAGAAAGTAGACGAGCTCATTCGGGGTAAAAAGACCGAACTGGAGAAAGTGGCAGTACTCACCCACTGGGTAGCCGACAACATCCGTTATGCAGGTATCTCCATGGGCAAGGGAGAAGGATTCACCCTGCACAACCTGAAAATGAACTACACCGACCGCTGCGGGGTGTGCAAAGACATTGCCGGCACGCTGATTGCATTCCTGCGGATGGCAGGATTCGAAGCCTTTCCGGCCATGACCATGGCAGGCAGCCGGGTGGAGACCATTCCGGCCGACCATTTCAATCACTGCGTGGCTGTGGTGAAACTCAGTGACGGCACGATGATGCCGCTCGACCCCACGTGGGTACCTTTCTGCCGGGAATTGTGGAGTAGTGCCGAACAGCAGCAGAATTACCTGCCGGGCACACCGGAAGGCACCGACCTGTGCCTGACTCCCATCTCCGACCCGGAAAACCATTACGTACGCATCAAAGCACAGAACACCCTCGATGAAAAAGGCACGCTGAAAGGCACCTTTACCATCGAAGCAGAAGGACAGAGCGACAGTAACATCCGCCGCATCTTCACCACCGGATTCCAAAGCGAATGGGCACATACCATGGAACGCCAGTTGCTGAACGTATCGCCCAAAGCCCGATTGAAAAGTGTGGACTACGGACGAACACCGAAAGACTACCAGCGCGCCCCCATCCGGATTACGTTCCGCTACGAAATTCCGGAATATGCACTGAAGGGCGACCAGGGAGAAATGTTTTTCAAACCCTTCGTGCTGAACAACCTCTACACGCAAGTACTCTCCTACCTGCGGATAGATACCAGCCTGGAGAAACGGGCCTACGGCTTCAAGGACGGCTGCTCCCGTCTGGTGGAAATGGAAGAAAACCTGAAACTTCCTGCCGGATACGAATGGCAAGGAAAGGAGAAACGCGACCAGATGGACGGCTCCGGAGCCGGATTCACCGGATACATGGGCCAAAACGGCAACCAGTTGCAGGTGAAAACATCCTTACGCCTGAAAAAACGGGTCTACGAAGCTTCCGACTGGGAAAGTTTCCGAAACGCAGTGAACACAGCCAAGGGATATGGAGAATATATTGTGGTAAAGAAATAACCACTCATTCGAGGATTTAACAAGAAACGAAGCGTAATGAAAACATTATCAATCTACATAGGAATCATAGGAATGCTTTTGCTGGCAGTGCTGCCGGCCAGAGCCGCATCGGAAGCGGAATTCCGCAAACTTTCGAAAACGTACACCCTGCGTGCCGACGGCAGCCAGGAGATGCGGGTACAAAAGGAACTGACCCTGTTCACCCATGCCGCCATGAACGGCTTGTACGGAGAAACATTTATCGTGTATAACCCCGATTTTCAGAAGCTGGAGATTCACGCGTCTTACACCCGCCAAAAAGATGGCACCGTGGTTCAGACACCCGCCAATGCCTTTGTAGAGGTGTTGCCTGCCGCAGCTACTAACGCACCGGCCTACAACCAGTTGAAAGAGATGGTTGTGGTGCACACCGGACTTGAGTTAGGTGCCACCATCGTGCTGGACTACTCCATTGTGAGCAAAGCCGGTTACCTGCCGGAACTCGATGTCTGCTGTCCGGTCAAGGAACTCTCTCCCATCAAGGAATTTACCTTCCGCCTGAACGTACCAGCCGGAAAATCTGTACACTATGAACTGCTGAACGCCTCTGCCCAGCCGTCCATTGCCCAAAGAGACGGAATGAAATCCTTCACCTGGACACTGAAGGAAGTAAAACCCCGCCCTTACGCCTATCCTTCTACAAGAGAAAGCATAGGACAAGCACAAGCAGTAGCCAGCGGCATGATGCCCGTATTCATGGCCTCAACCTGGTCACGGTACGATGAAGCCCTGAAAAGCCTGAAAGCACAGTTCCAGCCCGGCAACCGTTCCGTTATTGAAGCAAAGGTAGCCGAACTAACCCGAGGCATCCAAGACAATCCACAGGCAGTCCGCAACGCCATCGCCCACTACATGACTGAACTGTATCAATTGGGCCGTTGCGGTGTATCACTGCAGGATGCCGGCTATCGTTTGCGTCCGGCATCGGAAGTCATCCGTTCGGCTTACGGCACCCAGGCAGAATTAGCGAACCTGGATGTTACCCTGCAGCAGGCAGCCGGACTGGAAGCGGAAGTAGCCGTATGTGCCTTGCGTCCGTCGAAAGCAGAAAACCAAGGTTTGTCTACCATCGTATCGCTGGTAGCCCAAAGCAAGCTGATGCCCGAAAAAGTCGCCCTGACAGGCACCGAAGAAGCCAACCTGCAACCCTTCCTGGCGGTGACCAGTCTGGATGGAAAACCACTGACAATGGAAGCTTACTTAGGAGCCAAGGAAATGCAGCAGACCGACACCCTGAAAGTGGACGAAAAGAAGTTGCAGCAGCCCGCCGAAGGATGGGGAATCGTGACACTGAACGACCCTACACCGGCCCGCACGCTCTATGCGTATGCTGCCAATACAACCATTCCCGAGAATATCCTTCTGCCGAGAACGGTGAACTGCACACTGGAGACCATTGTCTGCCTGCCGGAAGGTATGAAAGTGACTCCCCGCGCCAACAAGGAAATCAGTAATGCCTGCGGAAAAGTAGTATTCAGCTACCAGCCCACGAAAGAAGGCATGAAAGTAACCCGCAGCCTGCGCATCAGCCGCCAGTTACAGACTCCGTCGAGCTACAAAGAACTGTATGCCCTTCTGGCAGAATGGAGAGATACCCATAACCATACGCTGGTGGTGAAGAAAGTAGCAGAATAAACTGAAAAATAAATCTCACCAAAAAGGAATCGCCTCTTAGATGGGTCGGTTCCTTTTCTTTTTTCCCGAAGTCGATGCCACACCCAGCAACATTTCCGGCCAACTTTTCCGTTTCCTGTTTCTGGCCTGTTTGAATGTTCGCTGAAAATTACTACATTCGCAGTAGAATCAAAATCCAGTGGTTATGAGCAAGCTATATCCGGTAGGAGTACAGAACTTTGAGAAAGTGATATTAGGTGGTTATGAATACGTCGATAAGACCACCTTGATTTATCAGTTGTTCAATACAGGAAGTTACTATTTTCTGAGCCGTCCGCGACGCTTCGGAAAAAGCCTGCTATTGTCGACCCTTGAAGCCTACGCACAAGGAAAGAAAGAGCTTTTCAAGGGACTGGCACTGGAAAAGCTGGAGAAGGACTGGACAGTATATCCGGTGCTGCACCTGGATTTGAATACGCAGAAATACGATACGCCGGAATCGCTGACCAGTATTTTGAATGATAATCTATGTATTTGGGAAAGTCGATACGGCGCACGGGAAAGTGAGACAAGTCTTTCCCTTCGTTTTCAGGGCATCATCCGTCGTGCATGCGAGCAGACAGGCCGCCGGGTGGTGATTCTCATTGATGAATACGACAAACCCATGCTCCAGGCCATCGGCAATGAAGCCTTGCAGAACGAATACCGCAGCACCCTGAAAGCCTTCTACGGGGCATTGAAATCCATGGACGGGTGCATCCGCTTTGCCCTGCTCACGGGAGTGACCAAGTTTGGCAAGGTCAGCGTGTTCAGCGATTTGAATAACCTGCGTGACATTTCTATGATTGATCAGTATGCCGAAATCTGCGGTATCAGTGAGAAAGAAATTTATACCTATTTTGAAGAGGATATTCACGAATTAGCCGCAGCTACAGGCATGAGCTATGAGGAAGCTTGTGCGGAACTGAAAACAAACTACGACGGGTATCATTTCACGGAAAATGCCATCGGTATGTACAATCCGTTCAGCCTGCTGAATACCTTTGCCAACCGGCGGTTCGGCAGCTACTGGTTTGAGACAGGCACACCGACTTACCTTGTCGAACTGCTCAAGCTCCATCACTATCCGATAGAAGAACTGGAACACATCGTCACCAGCCAGCCGGTGCTGGACAGTATTGATACGGCCTCTACCGACCCGATTCCAGTCATCTACCAGAGCGGCTACCTCACCATCAAGGGCTATAACAAGATGTTTGAGAACTACACGCTGGGGTTCCCCAACCGCGAGGTGGAACAGGGGTTCTTCAAGTTCCTGCTGCCCAACTACGCGTCGGTGAGCGTAAGCAAGTCACCCTATCAGATTCAGTGCTTTGTGGAGGAAGTAATGGCGGGCAAGGTGGACGATTTTTTCGAACGGTTGAAGACCATGTTTGCCGACATTCCTTACGAGCTGGCGCGCGACCGTGAAGTGCATTACCAGAATATTCTCTACATCATTTTCAAGCTGATGGGTTTCTATGTGCAGGTGGAATACCACACCAGCCGCGGTCGGATTGACCTGGTGCTCCAGACGCAGGACTACGTGTACATCATGGAATTCAAGTTGAACGGCAGCGCGGACGAAGCTTTGGCCCAGATTCGGGAGAAAGGCTATGCCGCACCTTTTGCCAAGGACAGCCGTACGGTCTACAAGATTGGTGTCAACTTCAGTGATGAGCTTCGGAACATTCAGGAAGTGAAGGTGGAAGTGGAGTCTTAAGCATCGTGTCAGTTTATTTCAACTCATAAAAGAAACAATATCACATAGAAATGTCAGATGATAATTATTATATTGACATATTGATATATAAATCATAGATAAAATTCTTGACTTTATCATATTTTTGACAGATTGGTTCGGTTGATATTTATGTCAACAAATAGCGATTTAACCTTTTGTATATTACCCGATATAAAACAATTATTATGATATCAATAATCAAAAATAGATATGAAACGGAGTTACATTTTATTTCAAGTCATTCTTATTGTTGTAGGGCTGACTTTTTGTAGTTGCAATGTAGAAAAAATGCCCAACGTAATGGAGTGAAAATAGATAAGGTCGTGGAACCATCAGCCGAAGAGGTGATGCGTGGAATGGATGTACAGCTGCAAGCTGCGATTGACTATCTGCAAGGAGTTAACATCTGATTTCAAAAACAGTTTTTATGAAACAAATATTCATATTCATTCTGCTTGTATTAAGCACATACCTGAAAGCACAAAGCATTCAGAAAATTGACTCATTATTGTTGGTGGCCTATGAAAATGACCAGAAAGTCAGAACGGAGTCCATGATTCTAATGAATAAGCTGAACAGCACAGGAGCTAATGACGTTCCAGTCTTTGTAATAGATTCTCTTATGCTGCTTCAGGAACAAACACAGGCCATCGACAAGGAAAACCAGATTCTTGTTACTTCAATATTGAAGAAGGGACTGCCTGAAGGTTTGTCCCAGCAATCCTATAAGACTATATGGTTGATTGTAGATCATGCTGATTTGAAATTCCAGAAAAAGCATCTTCCTATAATGGAAGAAGCAGTGCAGAAAGAACTTGTAAGTGCCGGCGATTTTGCTGTTTTGACAGATAGAATCAGAATGAGGGAATGTAAGCCGCAGAAATATGGCACACAATCTTATACCATCACGGTGGACGGCAGGCAGGTTATATATATCTGGCCTATAGAAGATGCCAAAATGCTGAATGAACTTCGAAATAAAATCGGCGTCGGTGATATTGAAACATATATCCAGGTCCTTAAGGCAACGGCAGGCTGTGAGGTGATCTACGATCCGGAACTGACAGTTCATCAAATGAAAAAGATGGGACTACTGAAAAATAAAAAAGGGAGAATCTGACGGTTCGAAGCTGAAGATTCTCCCTTTTTATTCTATCATAATACCATCCGTTTATTGTTTCTCTGCATAAGGAATAGCCTCCATATACATATCCTTCAAGTTGATAATCACTTTAGAGAACTTTTCCAGTGCATTCAAGCCGAGTACCCCATCTTCTGTACCGTGGGATTTCATCTGTCCCGTATGCAAATCAATCCCGGTATTTACTTTGACCGAATCAATCGTCGCGGTACCATTTCCTATATGGAATTTCATTTGCGGCAACCTGTAGGTACGGGTAATTGACACACCCCCTATTCCAGCCATGCGAAGCGAATCGGGTACTCCTGCTGAATTCACCTCTTTTTGGTGACGATTGTACCAGGCGGGCTGCATATAAGTGTAATAAGAGCCTGTATCAAAATGAAGATAGACAGGATGCCCGGTATCAACTGTCGTCTTTAACTGCAATCCTTCTGTATCCGTGCGCAGAAGGTTACTTTTGCCCCACGGAGATGATGTCTGTATGGTTGGGATAATGAGTTCACGGTGTTCAAAATCCAACTGAATTTCCTGCATACAAAACATGACAGGGAGTCCGATGACAGGAGGAAGCTGAAATTTTTCACTGAACTTATCTGCTTCATCATGTCCCGTCCGGGTATCAATTACGGCAAAAGGCACATTCACCCAGGTCATTTCCCCGATACGCAACGTGTCTGCAATAGCATAGTCTCCCTGTTTCAGTCCTCCAACACCTCCCACGGTGATATCTGCATCCAAAGAACGCAAACCATATTTCTTTGCCAATTCTGGGGTTATCAGGTTTCCTCCGGCTCCAGTATCGAACAGAAAACGTCCTTCTCTCCCATTGATGCTTCCATCCATTTCAATGGAGTGCTGCCCGCCTTTATCATCAATCACCATCGGAATGCGGTATTCATCCGATTTATGAAGCGGTCTATAGAGGGTGCCACAGGCAGCCAGAGCCCGATATTGCTGTGCCTGATCGCGATATGCCACGGTCAGGGTGCTGTCCGTACCCAAAGCAGTCAGTTGGTCATAGAGACTCTGAAGCAGTCCGGCTGCATCATTGTAATGACCGGTTCTAGCCAGATTGGTACTCAACAGGATAACCATATTCATGGTGTGATCGCCCAGTTCTTGCTGATGATTGCCCAGCAAATCAGAAAGAACGACACATGCTGAGTCTGGACGGTTGAAATAATGATGCGTCATGGCTGTAGCCAACTGCCGCAAAAATGGTGATATGGAATTAGCAGGAGTTTCTTTCAACGCTTGTTCCAACTCAAACCAGTTGCTTTGATTAATGAGCGAGGCGATTCGCCCGTCGACATTCTGGGCTTGTATGCTCATTGAAACGAACAAGCTGAATATGGCAAAAAGTTTTTTCCACATAATCTTATCTGTTTATATACTCATAATTTGTTCATAGTTTATCCATCTTCCTTCTTACACCTTTCCAATATATTTTCGTCATAAAGTGCCCTCCTCTAAGATAAGCAACAATCAATGATGTTGAAAACTACATTCACAGTAGAATCTAACTGTGGACAGATTGACCTGGTGTTCCAGATACAGGACTACGTGTACATCATGGAATTCAAGCTGAACGATTGTCAGTTTATTTCAATGGCATAAGAAACTACAACCGCTTTTATTGCTGCTTGCGGATATTTGTTTTTGTAGTATTCCGTTAAGTCTTTATATAGACACACTGTATTGGGAGCAGGATTGAAAGTTCTTGATTTGGTTGAACGACTTGCAAATACGTCAAACGAAGGATAGTTTGTTTCATTTCCTTCTTCGTCCAAGAATTGCCACCCCATAAATCCATAAACATTTCCTTCCCAAGGTAGTAATTTGTAGGATTCAGGCATTTTCTCCGGATCTTTGTTTTCGCTTTTTATAATACACGGCCCAAGAGTATTACTATCATCTTTTATCGCAATCCATCTTAAAGAACTGTCTTCTCCTCGATAAAGCATATAATGATAGTCCAATGGCAGAATAGAATTAGTCCTTAAATCCTCTTCTATTACTTCTTTGTTGTCGGCTTCAACGGCATATTGATACTTAGGTAAAACATGTTCTTCATAAAACCATTCAGGTATGAAATGCAACGGCAGACCTTCCGAATCTTTTTTTTCTTTTGACAGAACGTCAAGCAACTCATGTTCCGTCCAGGCAGGTTGCCCCATACTATAATCCAGGTAACTTGTTTCGCTGATTTTTATTTTATATTCATATCCTTTTTCAAATTCAAACCCATCAATATACCCCATAGCTTCCCAGTCTTCGGTATTTTCTTTTTTTACAGGATACACATCATTAAGATAATTATACCCATCTGACGACATTACACCTGGTTTCATTTCCGATGCAACTGTTAAAACATACTCTTTGTAGTCAGTAATTTTTCTACCTTCTTCATCTTCTTTATCACAACTGATAAAGGCAAATGTAAACAGGAATAGCATCAGTATTCCAAATAAATTCTTTGTTTTCATATTACTTTGATTATAGGAGTTTATAGTTTGGCAATAACTCTTATTTTCTACACTGTTTATCGGTTACCTTAGTTGTTTTAGTTGTCATTTTTGATGACTGTATATAACTACGTAAAATTAGGTATAGACCTAATACAATAAAAGGGATACTCAAAATTTGTCCCATATTAAAAAACATCGAATCTTCGAAACCTTTTTGATTTTCCTTTGTGTATTCTAAAAGGAATCGCATGAGAAAAATGGCAAAAATACTAAAGCCAAAATAGAAATAACTTCCGACTTTAAACAACTGTCTTTTATATTTATATAGAGAATAAGCAATCAGGAAAATAATAAAATAGCTTATTGACTCATAAAGCTGTGAAGGATGTCTTGGTAAATCATCAACGTACCTGAATATAAAAGCCCAAGGCAAATCTGTCGGACGTCCAATAATTTCAGAGTTCATTAAATTTGAGATTCTTATAAACGCTCCCCCTAATGGAGCCAAAATAGCTATGATATCTATTATCTTCGGGAATGGAATGTGAACTTTCCGTGAGTATAACAACATGGCAATAAACAAACCAATCGCTCCACCATGGCTTGCCAATCCTTTGTATCCTATAAACTCGTAAACACCATTAGCATTTTCTCTAAAAGGAATGAATATTTCAATTATATGAGAAGAAAAATATTCAAAATCATAAAATAGACAATGCCCCAATCTTGCTCCCCCGAAAATACCAATAACAGCATATATGAAAAGTTTCTCCATTGCATTTGGAGTATAAATCTTCTCCTTCTTGTATATGTGCCCAATTATGTAGTAACACAAGGCAAGTCCAGTAACAAAAATCAAGCCATAATATTGAATCTTAACTGGACCAAGACTAAATATTACAGGATCTATATCCCAATTTATGTATAATATTGGATTCATTGTATTTGAAATTTATAATTCTGTATTTACATGACTTTTTATTATTCATAATTACCTCTAAAGTGGTAAACTAAACGCGGAAAATCTTCATATTTCTTACCATTAACCCATAATTCCAAAGGAGAGATATTAAACATTATGAAATTATTTCCTACTTCAGCGTCTCCACCAAAAGTCTGAGCAAAAACAATCCGAATAGAAGAAGGTGCTCCATAACCGCCTAATACGTCGACATCCTTAGGCCGCAATCCAAAATTTATATTCCTACCGTCACTCTGATGAAAATCATAACCAGCAACAACTTCCACCTCTCCAATTTCACGCAGGCGCTCCGACAGGCCTTCATCTGAAATCAGTTCTACATATGGCAGTAATGACATATTGAATTTGAGTGAATCGCGTGAAACAGCTATTGCATTCTGAAGTTCTGTTATACTTGCACCGTGATAATAGTCTACTTGTACAGTGCCATGATAGGTTCCTTTCATGTCGAATAGCATCTGTTGTATTTCTTCTTTAGAAAACCCCTCTTCGTCTTTGTTGCAACTTGTAAGGCTAAGAGCACTAAGGAATAATATTAGTATTCCGAATAAATTCTTTGTTTTCATATTACTTTGATTAACATTTATGAATTAACTCATATATTCTGCACTTGATTATCATTCGAAACTGCGAATATCACAATATAGTATTTATTATTGAATATACTTCTTTTATTTAAGTACATCCAATCTTTCATTTTCCTTTTGGCTATATTCTCTGAAGAACCTTATTACATTCGGATAGAAATTCTCAAAACTACCATACTTTGTTTGTTTCTTTTCGTACTTTCTCAGCAGACTCACCAGTTCCGGCGTCCATCTGAAATTTCGTTGCACCTGCTCCAACAGTTCATTTTTTATTTCTTCCGGCTTGTAGTCTTTGTCCAGCATATAACAGATAACAGCCGCACGGACAAGTGATTCGTTTATCACGGTCTTCCAATTGCCATACGCCTGTTTCGCCATACTCCAACGTGAAGAATTAAACAAATCCGTGGCAGCCGGTTCCAGTTCTTTTACATAATCTGGATATTTGTTTTCATCCAAAAAATGATTGATAAAAGAATGATTAAATTCATGAATCAGCGTTGGCAGATATTCCTTGCTATACATGGGCATATCTTCTTTATTCACGTAATACCCCACAATGGCAAAAACCTCCTTCTTGTGTCCTTTTATTTGCCGGTCTGCTCCATAGTTTCCACCTCCATTGCAGAAACCGATGATTACAGAAAAAGTTTCCTGAGGTTCATTGCCATAGAAATCAGCATACCAGTCCACATCAAAATGATTGATGACATTATCCTGATAAGACCTGATGCCCCTTTCATAAAGGGCTTTATGGGCCAGGAAAAATTCATTGAATTTTGTATCCTTATAAAAGCTGCTGAGATAAGACAGAAATTCATCCTTATCCACCTTCTTCCATCTTTTCTCTAAGGTAGAAACTTCTTCCTCTATCAATGAAAAAACACCGTTCCGGTTATCCAGATGTACAGCCATTGACATGACGGCATCATAAGCTATGCCATACTTGTTCCTAAGTCCTTTCATATACTGCACGGCCGGATGGTCAGTACTCTCCTTAAAATAGCTGTCCATATCCTTTATGTATTGGCCCGCCATATCCATGTGATATTCCGGAAAACCGGCCATACGCGACAAGATACTCATAAGCTCCACGTTTTCATTTACCTGTGGAATAATAGACTGTGCCTTTACACAAAAAGCTGCGATGAACAGGACTAAAAATATCACGTATTTTTTCATATCGTAAACTGTTGGTTATTCATAAAACTTAGCGAAAGTGATATAATAATTCAGGCAGTTACCCTTAGTCAATACACTAAATAAACCAGAAATACATCTACATTTCAGAGTCATTTTTGCTCTATATAATTGGTCTTTTCGAGATAGTATACACTTATGTTGTTATATCTTCCCTTTGGTATATCTATTTGATATTTCCCTTTCTCGTCAGTTTTTGTTTCATACAGGACATCAAAATTTGAATTTTGAAACATAACAGAACAATTATCAATAGGATTTCCTTTATAGTCAGAAACTCTTCCTGTTATTGTTACCAAGTCTTTTTGTATTTGTGCATACACATTTGAATTTAAATAAAAAAACAGAGCTAGAATACTTAATAATTTCATACTGTATATTTTAGGGTTTAATAAATTAGTCCTTACATTTAATTTTTCTATCATTTTCTCTATACAACAAATAAGTGCAACTGAATAATATAAAGCATATTGATATTATCCATAAAAATACTACATAATGATTATAAAGATAGCATATATCTAAAAATGAAGATAAGAAACTATATGATTTTTTGAAAATCATCAATAACTTATTGCATAAATCGAATATTTTAACCGTTCATTTTACGAGAATGACATCATCAATAAAGATAAACTTCTTCAGGACATCTACCTTGAGGAAATAAAAAACCAACCTAAAAAAATAGGGATAAAGATTTAGAGATAAATCTTGTTTTTTCATATAAATATCAGTATATTGGCATAAAAGTAAATTCTAATATGAAGGAAAGACTTCTTATAAAATGTGATACTACTATTTATGCAGATGAGATTACAAATCAGCTCATTGAAAATAACATTGTTTCTCGCCAGCATGATGAGGGGCAAGACCAAAATCCAGGTGCTTATGGTGCTATCACAGGTATTGCGATATATGTTTTCGAGAAAGATTATGAAAAAGCTGTTGAGATAATAAATCCTATTGTTGACAGTAGAAATAAATCTCATGTCTGGTGCCCTAAATGTGGAAGTTACAATGTGTCAGCCATAGCCGTAAGTAATAAATACGGAACTGCTATAGCATTATGGTGCATCTTTCTTTTTCTTATTCCGGGGCTTTATCTTGTTTGGGCAAATGATTTGGGTATCAGATCAACTATTGCCGATTATATAGCATTGTCTATGTTTATTTCGTTTTTTATAGTTGCATTCTTGGGAAAAATTTCTAATGCCAATTATATATGTAAAGACTGTAATAAAAGGTTCCACCATAAATGACTTTCTGCAGTAAGCTCCACCGAGTTTAAAGTAATATACTATATCCGCTTCGTTATTCAGCAAAATTTAAAAAGACTTCAGCAGCGAACTGTTCACCGACCTATCGACCTCTCGTCTGACTTTTTTCGTTTTGTAACCAAAGTCGAAGGTATAAGCTAATTTGATGTGGCAGTACTGACCGTTTGTCCTGAAATCTTCGTCCGAATCATATGCATAGAGGTCATGCTGGAACGTTTTTCGGAACTTCCGGTCGGTAAACGGAGACACGACATTGACTTCCGCAAAAAAGTTTCCCTTGCCGTAAGTACACTCCAGACCGTAGTTGACGGGAGTCTCTTCTATTCCCAGGGAAGTGGTGTTGACAATCTTGTTTCTGAAATTGACGTAAGGCGAAAGACTGAAATCACCCAGGTAAACATTGGCATTGAGGTTGCCGGTCAGATTTCTGTTGCCGAAACCACACACGGAGTGAACAGACGTATAATTGTATCTTATATCGCCCGACAGGCTGAACATCCGGTTGAACGAGTGCGAAGCCGCCAGTATGGCAGCATAGTAATGAATGTTTCCACGGTTAATGAACGACCTGACGAGGTAAGTATCCTGAACATAATAGTCATGAACCACCGGATTATGCTCCAGCTTGTACTGGAGAATGGCCGAAAGTTCGGTTTTCTTTATCTTACCGGAATAATACAGGAACGAATTGAATGAACATCCACTCTTCAGGTTCGGATTGCCAGTCTGTACCAGATAAGGATTGAGTCCGATGCGTGCCTGATTGATGAGGTCCATGCCGTAATTATAATTGTTATAGGAGGAGGACCATAACAGCATCCCCCCTTTCAGCTGATATTGAAGGTTCAGATTGACACGCGGCGACAGCTTGCTGAATTTTTCGCTGCCGTGAAGCCGGTACTGAAGCCAGTCCACTCCCACCCTTGACCGTAGTGACAGTTTCGGGCTAAAAGCATAATTATAGGAAAGGAAAGCCAGCGACTCATTTTTCCATAGTGACTGCCTCAGCGGATGGCTGCCCTCATATTGCGCATTCCACACATGATGAAAATCGAACAGCTCGGCCGAAAATGAATGCTTTCCTTTGGACAGGTTATAGATGGCCGACAACTGAAATCCTCCGGCATTTTCCGATTCATAGGAACCCGTCTCATAGTCCTGTTCAGAGTAAGTACGGTTGTACAAGTTACGAGAATAAATGCCATGCAATCCAAAAGTAAAATCCTGTGTCTTCGATATAGAGATAGTACCCGTCAGATCTAATTTAGGAGAAAAGCTCTTCTGGTCAGTATACATCGCAAAATTAGAAGTATTACCCACCGACTCTACCGTGCCGGCCATATTCTCACGAGGAGTATTTTTGTGTATAAACGACAGTTTCCCGACGACGTACCGACCTGCCTTCTGATGCTGAAGACGGAACTGTACATACTCACTGTGCCGGGAATAATCTTCATCGGATGTACTAAAACGCTCGACGGACTGCCCGGGTAATGCATAGGATTCAGCCATGTGGTTATGATTATCCTTCACATTAAAGTAATCACTTCCAGCAAACAAGGAATAGGTCGTATTGTTACGGTTGACGGTGGTAGCAATATTGTAGTCGCCATGCGTATATCCAATTGTCTGCAAGCCATCCATCTGCAAGTAACCACCCGTCTTATATTGCTTCAGTATAAAGTTGACAGCTATCTTATCTTTTGCATATTTTCCGGTTGGATTGTCATGATACTCAATCTTTTCTATGTCCTTCGGGCGAAGCATCTGGATATCTTTGGAATCGGCCTGCTGCCCATTGATATAGAACGACACGGGCATCCCCATTGCCTCAGCTCTATTGGACCGTGTATCGATAATCATACCCGGAATCATCAAGCGTTTCAACACTCCATAGCCGCTGTTAGTCGATTTCTTCTGCTGAGAGTTAGGATAAATTACCAAATGATTGTCTACCCGCGACACGTTCGATGCCACAATGGTCACTTCATCCAACGCGATGGTCCGGCTGACGGAATCATTTGGCAACGTCTGCGCAATCATACGGAAAGGGCACGAAAGGAGAAAACAGCCCATTACTATTCTGGACATGTATTTCCTTTTATCCATATAAGACCTGTACTTATTCATTTTGTTCTCATGACATTTGCAAATATATAACATTTATCCATTAATTCTCCGTACCTTTGTATCTATCTAAACGAAAAAAATATGATTGGAAGCATTCTAGGCGACATCGCAGGCAGCGTCTACGAGTTCCGCAACATCAAGACAAAAGAGTTTCCTTTCCTCACTCCGCAGAAAGGATATACCGACGACAGCATTCTGACCCTCGCCACGGCCGACTGGCTGCTGCACGGCGGAGACTGTGCCACCTATTATTTCCGTTATGCCACCCGTTACCCCTGTCCGCTGGGAGGCTTCGGCGGACGTTTCCGCGAATGGCTCCGACAGGGACAACAGACAGGACAGCTCCGTCCTTACGGCAGCTGCGGCAACGGCTCAGCCATGCGTGTAGGCCCCGTGGGATGGGCATTCCGCACGGAGGAAGAGACACTGGAGGCTGCACGCACATCGGCAGCCTGCACGCACAACCATCCCGAAGGAATCAAAGGTGCCCAGGCTACGGCACTCTGCATCTTTCTGGCCCGGAACGGAAAGAGCAAGGAGAATATAAAAAATACCGTCGAAGCAAAATTCGGCTACAACCTGAACTTCACCTGCGACAGTATTCGTGACACCTATCAATGGGATGCCACCTGCCAGGGTACCGTGCCCCAGGCCATCCGCGCCTTTCTGGACGGGACGGACTTTGAGGACTGCATACGTACGGCCATCTCACTGGGTGGCGACAGCGACACGCTAGCCTGCATCACGGGCAGCATTGCCGAAGCATTCTACGGCATTCCCCCTGCCCTGCACGCTCAGGCCATGCTCTACCTGCCAGCTCACTTCCAGCAGATAGTGACGGAATTTGAAGGGAAATTCGGACCGGATATCCGCTAGAATTCACTCCCCCCAAAAAACGCAAGTACATTCACAAGAAAACGCCTTTGCGTTTTACCCGAAACGTAAGTACGTCTTGGGTAAAACGTAAAGGCGTTTGCATCCAAACGTCGAAGCGTTTTTTGCGGCAAAGAATTTTTCTGATTCTCAGTCGGTTATTTTTTCAGGAAATCGGCCCGCATCGGAGAGAAGCAGTCGATGAGCAAACCGGCCTCCAGGCACTTGCAACCGTGAAGTACATCCGGTTCAATATAAATACCGTCGCCAGCAGATACCACCTGCGTCTTCCCGCCCACGGTAAACTCAAACTTTCCGCTGGCCACGTAAGTGGTCTGCGTGTGATAATGCGTGTGGGCTGTACCTACGGCACCCTTCTCAAACTTCACCTTTACGAGCATCACCTGTCCGTCGTATCCCATAATCTGACGGGTTACTCCCTCGCCAGCCGGTTCCCACTCGGTTCCTTTCTCTGTTATGAAAACCTCGCTGCGTGTCTTCTTTGTCGGTGTGTCGGTCGTGTTTTCTGCGGTAGCCGACAGCACATTGGTCATTGCCAAAGCTGCTATCAATACAAATGCTTTTTTCATGTTTCTATTTTTAAGATAATGAGTTTTAGTTGACTTCAAAACGAAGGGTCGTGCCCCGATCCTTTCCTTGCGGAAGCGCATGCGTGCCCTGCTTTCCGTTCACCGTAATCTGCATCTCATCCTGACACTGCATGGGGTCACTGAAGTACACCTCCCAGCGTCCGCCCGTTCCCCGTCCGATACGGTACAGACCAGGCGTGTGAAAATCCACTTCCAGTTCCGGTGTTACACGAAGGGTAAAAGGTTCACGCACGGCTGCCCAGCAGACCGAACGGTCGACTTGCCACACAGCCTGCAAGCGGCTGTCGTTGCACATCACCCGGAAATTGTCGGTACGGAAATTACGCAAGTCGGCTTCCGTTGTCTCGGGAAGGACGGCATAACAGTAAGAAGACTCTTTCGGACGTACGCCGTGGTCCAGATAAAGGGTGAACAACCGGCCCGAAACGGTATCGTTCTTGTACATCTTCATCACGTCGTGCCAACTTCCGGAAGATGCTACCGTGCGGGTAAAGCAACTGTCCAGATTGTTCCACAGCACATACCCACGTCCGTGATGCCAGATTCGCGTATCGTCGGCAGTAGAGATGCGAAGCGGTTCCTCCCTGCTCCAGCACTGCTCCACGGCGGTGGTGACATGAAGAGCCGAATCGGAAGAGATGCCTGCTCCCAGACAAAGCACCGCCTCATCGGCAAAGAGCCAGAACTTCTGCGCCTTCAGCCCGTCGCGGTCCAGCTCCATGGCGCTGATTCCGTTTTTCCCATCCGACAAGCCTCCCACAAAGCGGCCCCGATTGCGCGGATAATAGCTGTGCTTGAGCAACGGCACCGGACGGACATCGTCGTAACAAGTCACACCGGGCAATTTGCGCCAGTCCCATAACGGGAAGATATCGTAATATTCCGTTGCATCCTTATAAATATAGAGGGCCCCGTCGGCCATGTAATAGCCTTTCATGTTATCGCCGTTCATACTCTCCACTCCCATCACGCGGTCGGATGCCATCTTGAGCGAGGCCATCCATCCGGCACGGCGGCTCAACGTGTAGTCCGACTGCCAGAAATGCTTGTGGCCAATCAGCCCGTTGTGCGGCGAAAAACAGTTTTCCAGCAGACGGGCAGCCACCTGGTTGCAGCGTGCATCGCGTCCGCCTCCCAGTTCGGTAGCGGCAAAAGCCAGGCTCAATGCCTTGTGCAGCGGAGCCGAAGCAAAAAGCTGGCGTCCCAGGGAAGCGATGTCCATTTTCCCCTGCCAGATAACCCACTGATAACCCTCTTCCAGCAATCCGGCAATCACCTCCAGTTGCGAAGGCGTAAAAGCCATCGACGTGTCCGAAAAGAGGCCCGACAAAAGGCTCATGGTGTACACATACGCCAGCCCGTAATTACCGAACTGAGGTTGCGGTCCGTGCTGGTGGAAGCACCCGTCGTCCTTGATACCTTCCTTTCCGCCCCGCACAATCTCCGACACAATCGTATCGCGCGCCTGTTTCACTAAATCCAGGTCGTTCTCCAGCACCCCTCGCATCATGACGTTACCCGCCAGCCACACCTTGTTCTGTCCGGTCATGCCGAAACGGGCCTGCTTCATCACCGTGATGGCATCCTGCTTCTCGGCATCGGTCAGAAAAGGTTCAAACAAGATAAAGGCAGTGCCCAGCGTACGGGGAATACCAATCTGATTATAGTACCAGTTCAGGCAGACCGGCTTCTGGACAAACCAGTAGCGCAAGGCCCGATGAATGGCCTTCTCCACCTTCTTCGAATGATAATATTCGTTTTCCGGATTGCTGAAGTGCTTCACCATCTCAAGTATCCGTTCGGCATGCAGACGCGGGTCCCATCCCGAACGGTTGGTGTCCTGATAATTGATGTCACTCCACGAGCCGTCGGCCTGCAATGCCTTGAGGTAATGCCTCATCCGATCCGCTTCGTACGGCACACGCTGCTGGAGTTCCATCACCACACGGTCGGATACCGAGAAGCCCGGCTGGTTCTGCAAGAGCAGCTCTTTCAGAGGAGATTCCTCCCCTTCCGACTGCACATAAATCCGGTTGAAATTCTGCCGGATGACCGACAAATCGCCTTCCGCCTTACCGAAAGCCTGCGAAAAGGCCAGGCATGCGCAAAAAGAAAAAACTAAACGGGTGTATTTCATAGACATAGACTGAACGGTATTTTCTTATGACAACATTCCGCCCGGCACGCGACCGATTTCCACTTTCTCAAATTTATATCCCAGGCGTTTGAGCTCAATGGCCACCCCGATACGGAACATCGTACGGCAGGCACGGGCAAACACATGGAAAGCCAGCGGACTCTGCGGCTCTATCTGTTCGTGGCGAATCAGTCCCACGGTAGTCTGTCCGCAGCGGCGGATGATGTCCTCCAGCTGGCGGGCCTCTTCACCGTCGAGCGACAAGCCGAGCAAATCGCGCACGATGTGTTCATCCATATCGTCAAATCCCTGCTCTCCGTAGTACGACTGATAAGAAGCCTTTGCGCTGGCCTCCCAGTCTTCGTCCCAGCAAAAAGCTACTCCCAAGCCCAGATAAGCAGCCCAGGCCACCGACACCACGGGATAGTCACGAATCTGTTCCACGGCATCGGCCACGTACTCCGGTGCCAGATCGTGCCAGCGGTTGTCCAGGTCCTCCGTAGCCAGCAGAGTGCCGTCCAGCACATGATAGTCAGTACACAAACGCAGCAATTCCTGCTGCAATCTCTCTTCAAAACGGTTCAAATATTCTGTATCCATTGAGGTTTCTTTATTTTTTTGTCAAAGATACGAATTTAGCGAAAACCCACAAAAAAGCCATCCCGAAAGAAAATACAAGTTCTCACGGGATGGCATCTTATGTTAAAAAATCATCAAATTACAAACTTTCTTCAATCACAGCCTGCGCCGCAGCCAGTCTTGCGATAGGCACGCGGAACGGTGAGCAGCTCACGTAATCCAGACCTACCTTGTGGCAGAACTTCACGGACATCGGTTCACCACCGTGTTCACCGCAGATACCGCATTTCAGTTCCGGACGTACGGAACGGCCTTTGGCTACCGCCATCTTGATAAGCTGGCCCACACCATTCTGGTCGAGTACCTGGAACGGGTCTACCTTCAGAATCTTCTTTTCCAGGTAAACCGGCAAGAAGGAAGCGATATCGTCACGAGAGTAACCGAAGGTCATCTGAGTCAGGTCGTTCGTACCGAATGAGAAGTATTCGGCATGTGAAGCGATGCGGTCGGCAGTCAGGGCGGCACGCGGCACTTCAATCATGGTTCCCACCTTGAACGGAATTTCCACGCCTTCTTCCTTGAACAGTTTGGCAGCAGTTTCACGGATCACCTTTTCCTGTGCTTCGAATTCATACAGGATACCAATCAGCGGCACCATGATTTCAGGATGCGGGTCGTAACCTTCCTTCTTCAGTTCGCAGGCAGCACCCAGGATGGCGCGAGTCTGCATTTCAGTGATTTCCGGATACGTATTTCCCAGACGGCAACCACGGTGACCCAGCATCGGGTTGTGTTCGCACAGGCTTTCCACGCGCTGGCGGATATATTCTACGGTCACACCCATGGCCTGTGCCATTTCTTCCTGACCTTTCAAATCGTGCGGAACGAATTCATGCAACGGCGGGTCGAGCAGACGTACGTTGACAGGCAGTCCGTCCATGGTCTTGAAGATTTCCTTGAAGTCGGCTTTCTGGTAAGGCAACAGTTTGTCGAGGGCTTTCTTGCGGCCTTCCACGTCCTTAGCCAGAATCATTTCACGCATAGCTACAATCTTTTCGTCGTCGAAGAACATGTGTTCCGTACGGCACAGACCGATACCTACGGCACCGAAGCCACGGGCATCCTGTGCGTTGCGCGGCGTATCAGCATTGGTGCGGACTTTCAGGCGGGCATATTTGTCGCAGAGTTCCATCAGTTCGGCAAAGTTACCCGAAAGTTTGGCCGGCTGAGTCGGAATTTCTCCGGCATATACATATCCCTTGGTTCCGTTGATAGAAATATAATCACCTTCTTTCAGTACGACTCCGTCAATTTCTACCGTACGAGCCTTGTAGTCTACGTTGATGGCTCCGGCACCTGATACACAGCACTTACCCATTCCGCGAGCTACTACGGCTGCGTGTGAAGTCATACCTCCACGGGCAGTCAGGATACCTTCTGCAGCCTGCATACCAGCCAGGTCTTCTGGAGAAGTTTCAATACGTACCAGTACCACGCGATGGCCGTTATTATGCCATTCAGCAGCATCTTCTGCGAAGAAGACGATGCGTCCGCAGGCAGCACCCGGAGAGGCCGGCAAACCACGTGTCAGCACACGGGCACGTGACAGTTCTTCCTTGTCGAATACCGGATGCAGCAGTTCGTCCAGCTTGTTGGGTTCGCAGCGCATCAAAGCGGTCTTTTCGTCAATCATGCCCTGATGCAGCATTTCCATGGCGATGCGCACCATAGCGGCACCTGTACGCTTACCGTTACGGGTCTGGAGGAACCAGAGTTTGCCTTCCTGCACGGTAAATTCCATGTCCTGCATATCGTGGTAGTGATTTTCCAGTTTGGTCTGGAGTTCATCGAGTTCCTTGTAAATCTTCGGCATGGCTTCTTCCATAGAAGGATATTTGGCCACACGTTCTGCTTCGGAGATACCCTGCAGTTCGGCCCAGCGCTGAGAACCGATTTTGGTAATCTGCTGCGGAGTACGGATACCGGCTACAACGTCTTCACCCTGCGCATTGATCAGGTATTCACCGTTGAACAGGTCTTCACCGGTAGCGGCGTCGCGTGAGAAGCATACACCCGTAGCCGAAGTCTCACCCATGTTACCGAATACCATGGCCTGTACGTTCACAGCTGTTCCCCACTCTGCCGGAATGCCTTCCATCTTACGGTAAAGGATGGCGCGTTCGTTCATCCATGAATCGAATACGGCACAGATGGCGCCCCACAACTGTTCGTAGGCACATGACGGGAATTCCTGTCCGGTCTGTTTCTTCACAGCTTCCTTGAAGCGGACTACCAGGGTCTTCAGGTCGTCCACGTCGAGTTCGTTGTCCAGACGCACGCCTTTAGCCTTCTTCACTTCCTCAATGATGGCTTCAAACGGATCGATGTCTTCCTTGTTCACGGGTTTCATGCCCAGCACCACGTCGCCGTACATCTGTACAAAGCGGCGGTAAGAGTCCCACGCAAAGCGAGGGTTGTTGGTTTTGCGAGCCAGTCCTTCTACTACTTCATCGTTCAGACCCAGGTTCAGAATGGTGTCCATCATCCCCGGCATGGACGCTCTGGCACCCGAACGTACGGAAACGAGCAACGGATTTTCCACATCACCGAACTTCGACTTCATCAGGGCTTCTACTCCTTTGATGGATTTTTCCACGTCGTCTTTCAGCAGCGCAACCACTGCTTCTTTTCCTTTTTCAAAATATTCGTTGCAGACTTCGGTTGTTATGGTGAATCCGGGAGGTACAGGCACCCCGATCAGGTTCATCTCGGCCAGGTTTGCGCCCTTGCCACCCAGAAGATTTCTCATGTCAGCTTTTCCTTCAGCTTGTCCGTTTCCAAAAGTATAGACTCTTTTCTTTTCCATGTTTTCTTATATTTGATAAGGTTCAATAATGTTTTTCGTTGGTCAACCGCTGGCAAATCTATATATATTTTATTGAATCCCAAATTTTGTGAAGATATTTTTCGACATATTTTGCAACATAGAGTTTGCAAAATGAACTTCTTCGAAAAACATGGAAGAATGTCAGGAAAAATGTATAAATTTGCTCCCAAATTGGTTTTATTGAAAAGAACGTGGCAAGAAAGAAAAAAGAACTGCCTTTACTGGAGAAGGTAACGATAACAGACGTAGCCGCAGAAGGAAAAGCCGTGGCTAAAGTGAACGAGTTGGTAATATTTGTCCCGTATGTAGTGCCGGGCGACGTAGTCGATTTACAGGTGAAGCGCAAGAAGAACCATTACGCCGAAGCGGTGGCGGTAAAGTTCCATGAGAAATCACCCCTGCGCACGGAGCCGTTCTGCAGTCACTTCGGAGTGTGCGGAGGATGCAAATGGCAATGTCTTTCTTACGAGGAACAGCTCAAGTACAAGCAGAAACAAGTGTTCGACAACCTCACCCGCATCGGGAAGGTGGAACTGCCGGAATTCCGTCCTATCTTAGGCTCGGAAAAGACCCGCTTTTACCGTAACAAGCTGGAGTTTACATTCTCCAACAAGCGCTGGCTTACGGAAGAGGAGGTGAAGCAGGACGTGAAGTACGACCAGATGAATGCCGTGGGATTCCACATTCCGGGGGCGTTCGACAAGGTGCTGGCCATCGACAAGTGCTGGTTGCAGGACGACATTTCCAACCAGATCCGCAATGCCGTACGCGACTATGCCTACGCGCACAACTTCCCGTTCTTCGACTTGCGCACGCAGGAAGGACTTCTTCGTAACATCATGATCCGTACCTCGTCTACGGGCGAACTGATGGTGGTGCTGCAGTGCAAGGTGACCGACGACGAAGGCCGCCGCAAGATGGAAGAGATTCTGCAGTTTATGGCCGACAGCTTCCCGCAGATTACTTCGCTGATGTATGTCATCAACAACAAGTGTAACGACACCATCGGCGACCTCGACGTGGAGGTGTTCAAAGGCAACGACCACATCTTCGAGGAGATGGAGGGACTGCGCTTCAAGGTGGGACCGAAATCGTTCTATCAGACGAACTCTGAACAGGCCTATAATTTATATAAGGTGGCACGTGAGTTTGCCGGACTTACGGGCAACGAGCTGGTGTACGACCTCTACACGGGTACAGGTACCATCGCCAACTTCGTGGCACGCCAGGCACGCAAGGTGGTGGGCATCGAATATGTGCCCGAAGCCATCGAGGATGCCAAGGTGAACTCGGCCCTGAACGGCATCGACAACACGCTGTTCTATGCGGGCGACATGAAGGACATCCTTACCAACGACTTCATTGCGGAACACGGACGTCCGGATGTCATCATCACCGACCCTCCCCGCGCAGGTATGCACAATGACGTAATCGACGTGATTCTGGCTGCCGAGCCGAAACGCATCGTCTACGTGAGCTGCAACCCGGCCACACAGGCACGCGACCTCCAGCTGCTCGACGGCAAGTACAAGGTGACTGCCGTACAGCCTGTCGACATGTTCCCTCACACGCATCACGTGGAAAATGTCGTGCAACTGGAAAGACGCTAAACACTCTCCCCTATCTTCTAACTTTTAACTGACGCAACAAAGTGGCAAGAAATAACTCTGGCAACAACGGCCGACGCCCTATCCCGCGTGCCGCAGCCAAATATACAATCTATCCGGTCAATGAACCGGCAGAACTGATGGAGTTCCTTATGAAGAAGATGGACGGCATCAGCCGCACGCGCGTAAAAGCCTTGCTGGCCAACCGCGTGGTGCTGGTGGACAACAACATCCAGACGCAGTACAACTTTCCCCTGAAGCCGGGCATGAAGGTGCAGGTGAGCCGTGAAAAGAACAAACACGAGTTCCGCCACCCCATGCTGAAGATTCTCTACGAGGATGCCTATCTCATCGTGGTAGAGAAGAAGGAAGGACTGCTGTCCGTGGCTACCGACCACCAGAAGGAGCGTACCGCACAGCACATTCTGAATGAGTACGTGAAGCGCACGCACCGCAACAACCGTATCTTCGTGGTGCACCGCCTGGACCGCGAAACCTCAGGCATCATGATGTATGCCAAGGATGAGAAGACGCAGCACACGCTCCGCGACAACTGGCACGACATCGTGTA
This sequence comes from Phocaeicola plebeius DSM 17135, assembly GCF_000187895.1. Lineage (GTDB taxonomy): Bacteria > Bacteroidota > Bacteroidia > Bacteroidales > Bacteroidaceae > Phocaeicola > Phocaeicola plebeius. The sequence continues at coordinate 445,834 of NZ_DS990119.1, forward strand.
CGACCGCCGCTACGTGTCCATCGTCATGGGCGACATGGAGAAAGACCAGGGCACCGTACGCTCCTGGCTCACCGACCGCAAGCTGTACGTCAGCTCCTCGCCGGTAGACGACGGAGGCAAACTCTCCATCACGCACTACCGCACCATCAAGCGGGCCAACGGCTATTCGCTCATGGAACTGCAACTGGAAACGGGACGCAAGAACCAGATTCGCGTGCACATGCAGTCGCTCGGTCATCCGGTGGTGGGCGATGCACGTTACGGCTGCGAAACCGACCCGCTCGGACGTCTGGCACTCCATGCCTTCAAGCTGTGCTTCTACCACCCGCTTACGGGCGAACGGATGGAATTCGAGACTCCCTATCCTGCCCCGTTCAAGAACCTGATGCTGAGAAAATAAAAACAATATATGATAAAAAACCTGATTTTTGATTTCGGAGGGGTCATCGCCCCTATCAGCCGCGAACAGGCGGTGGAAGCGTTCCGCCAGTTAGGAGTGGCTGATGCCGACCAGCGCCTGGACAAATATCACCAGACGGGAATTTTCCAGGAATTGGAAGAAGGGAAAATTACCCCCGATGAGTTCCAGGAAAAACTGGGACAGTTGTGCGGCGGACGCACACCCAGCTGGGAGGAGACACGCCAGGCATGGCTGGGCTATTTCACCGGACTGGACGAACGCCTGCTCGACTGCCTGAAGGAGCTGCGCAAGCGCTACAAGCTCTTCGTGCTGAGCAACACCAATCCCTACGTGATGGACTGGGCCTGCAGTCCGGCATTCTCCTCAAAGGGGAAACCGCTCACCGACTATTTTGACAAGCTGTACCTCTCCTACCAGATTGGAGTGACTAAGCCCGACCGGCAGATTTTCGACTTCCTGATAGCCGATGCCGACATTCTTCCGTCAGAATCGCTCTTCATTGACGACGGGGCCGGCAATGTAAAGGCAGCCCGCGAACTGGGTTTCCAGACCTACTGCCCGCATAACGGCGAAGACTGGCGCGATGCGCTGGCTGTCCTGCTTCAGAAAGCCTGACCAGGCACAATAATACATCTCCATAACACCCTGCACCGGAAACTTTTCCACCGGCTGCAGGGCTTTTTTATGCGCCAATCCCTACCCCCGATAGGGAAATTCCCCCACAGGAATAGGAAAAATCATTCGTTTGTATGATTTTTTCCGGATACCTTTGTCACATAGAGGAAAACAAACACACAAAGAGTTATGAGAACAAGGGTAAGAAAATTCATGTATATGGCGATGCTGGTCGCACTGACACTCGCCTTCCCGTCGTGTAACGTGGAAATGGAACTGGGAAACAACACCCTGGAATATCGTGAACGCACAGCGTATCTCTGCAGCTACGACTGGCAGGACGACTGGTACGACGACTACGGCTTGCATCACTTTCAGGTGCTGCGCTTCTATACCAACGGAACCGGTGAAGACTTTATCCGCATTCAGGATGCTCACGGACGTTGGGAAGAATATACCTACACCTTCACGTGGGACTGGTACGACGCTTTCTACACCAGCATCCGGTTGAACTACGGCCGAGGCGACTACTCCTACATGGACAATATCCGCCTGGGAGAAGGACGAATGGAATGCCTGCTCGACGGTGCGGCAGTATGTTTCTATAGTTATTAAAAAAAATCAGTAAGAAAAACCGACAGATAAAGCGAACAAAACACGAAATCAGTTTGTTATAGAAATAAATCACCAAAGAATTTCATGTTTTCTTTTTTAAGATAATTAATTTTTTAGTTTATTCGTTCAAAAAAAAACGTATCCTGCCGTGAGACAGCGATACGTTTTTTTATGCAATGAACACAAGAGTTCCGCCCGCGGGGTCAGCTCATGCTGCCACCCACGATGTCCAGCAACTCGTTGGTAATCGCCTGCTGGCGGCTCTTGTTGTAAATCAAGGTCAGTTCCTGAATCAGGTCGTTTGCATTGTCCGTGGCAATCTGCATAGCCATGGTGCGCGCGGCATGTTCCGAAGCCGTGGAGTCAAGCAGCACGGTGTACATCTTCATGCGGAGCACCTTGGGCAGCAACTCCTCCATCACCTGTTCCGGCGACGGTTCGATGAGGTAATCAGCCTGCATGGTTTCCTGCTCCTCTCCCTTCTCGTCCGCATGACCGGCACTCAGGTCGAGCGGCAAGTAAGTTTCCCGCGTCAATACCTGCGAAGAGGTCGACTTGAAGTGGTTGTAGAGCAGCTCCACCTGCTGAATCTCACCGCTGGCAAACCGTGTCATCAGCTCGGCAGCCAGGTCGGCCGCTTCCTGATAGTTCGGTTTTCCGCTCATGTGCTGATAATCGCCGGCCGCCGTCAGTCCCTCCATCTTCTTCACCGCATCGGCCACCTTACGGCCCACCGGATAAATCAGGATGTTCTCACGGCCCACCTTCGGCTCATACTCTGCCACCACCTCGTTCAGGTGACGGATTACATTGGCATTGAATCCGCCGCACAGACTGCTGTTGGAGGCAAACACCACCACGGCCACTTTCTTCACTTCACGTTTCACTGCAAAAGGCGATTCCACGCTCAGCTCCGCGCCCAGGAAATTATTGAGCATGCGGTGCAACCGGCGTTCGTAGGGAAGCATATTTTCAATGGCCTCCTGCGCCTTGTGCAGCTTGGAAGACGCCACCATCTTCATCGCCGAAGTAATCTTCAGCGTGCCGTGGATTGAGTTGATTCTTCCTTTAACTTCTTTCAGTGATGCCATGGGATTTATGCTTTAAATTGTTCGGCTGCGTCTGCGGCCAGTTTTTCAATGAGCGACGTAATTTCGTCGGTAATCTTTCCGGAAGCCAGCACGTCGAGCACATCCTTCTGATGGTTGGCACGCAGGTAAGTCAAGAACGCATCCTGGAAGGCACGTACCTTCGAAATAGGAATGTCGCGCATCAGTCCGTGCGTACCACAGTACAGAATGGCCACCTGTTCGCCTACCGGCATCGGTGAGTACTGCGGCTGAATCAGCAGCTGGTTGTTCTTACGTCCACGGTCGATGGCCATGGCAGTCACAGAGTCCATGTCGCTGCTGAACTTCGAGAAGGCCTCCAGCTCACGATACTGCGCCTGGTCAATCTTCAGCGTACCGGCCACTTTCTTCATACTCTTTATCTGGGCGCTACCACCTACACGCGATACGGAGATACCCACGTTGATAGCCGGACGGAATCCCTGGTTGAACAAGTCGGTTTCCAAGAAGATCTGACCGTCGGTAATGGAAATCACGTTGGTCGGAATGTAGGCAGACACGTCGCCGGCCTGTGTTTCGATAATCGGCAGGGCGGTCAGTGAACCTCCGGCCTTTACCTTACCCTTCAGGCTGGCTGGCAGGTCATTCATCTGTTCGGCCACTTCCTGCTGATTGATAATCTTCGCCGCACGTTCCAGCAGACGAGAGTGCAGGTAGAAGATATCACCCGGATAAGCCTCACGTCCTGACGGACGACGCAGAATCAGTGATACCTCACGGTAGGCCACAGCCTGTTTTGACAAGTCATCGTACACCACCAGTGCATGACGGCCGGTGTCACGGAAGTACTCACCGATGGCAGCTCCCGCAAACGGAGCGAAATACTGCATGGCAGCCGGGTCGGAAGCCGTAGCAGCCACCACAATGGTATAGTCCATCGCACCCTTCTCACGCAGCGCATTCACGATGCTGGCCACGGTAGAACCTTTCTGACCGATGGCCACGTAGATACAGTACACCGGATTTCCTGCCTCGTAGTTGGCACGCTGGTTGATGATGGTATCGATGGCAATGGCCGTCTTACCTGTCTGACGGTCACCGATAATCAACTCACGCTGTCCGCGGCCGATAGGAATCATGGCATCGATGGCCTTCAGTCCCGTCTGCAGCGGTTCCGTTACCGGCTGACGGAAGATAACCCCCGGTGCCTTACGCTCCAGCGGCATCTCGCACAGCTCTCCGCCAATTTCGCCGCGCCCGTCCAAGGGCACACCCAGAGGGTCGATTACACGTCCCAGCATCGATTCTCCCACGTTGATGGAAGCAATGTGCTTCGTACGCTTCACAATCATCCCCTCCTTAATCTGGTCGGTCGGACCCAGAAGCACCGCTCCCACGTTGTCCTCCTCCAGATTCATCACCGTTCCCATGATACCGTTTTCAAACTGCAGCAACTCGTTGGCTTCCGCATTACGCAAACCGTAAATACGGGCCACACCGTCGCTCACCTGAAGCACGGTACCCACTTCGTCGAATTTCAGCGAGTTGTCAATCCCCTTCAACTGTTGGAGCAACACCTCTGAAACTTCGCTGGGTTTTATTGTATTTTCTGGCATAATTCTTTTTAATTAATAATTAATAATGAACAATTAAAAATGAACAATGAATAATAGGAATCGTTTTTCATTATTCATTCTTCATTATTCATTGTTTACACTATTCTCCTGTTTTTCGCGATAAACTGCTGTTTCACGCGCTTCAACTGGTTCGCCACACTGGAGTCCAGGCGAAAGCCACCCAGTTCGATGATGTATCCTCCGATCAGGCTTTTGTCCACCTTCTCTTCCAGAATCACCTCACCGTGCGTCTTCTCGGCAGCCAGTTTCTGCAAGTGTGCCACAAGCTTGGGCGAACTGACGGCAGTGGTAAGCTTTCCGATGAGGATGTGCTTGTCTTCCTGATACAGGTCGATGTACGACCACATCATGAACTGCAAGAACTTCTCCCTTCTGTCTTCCAGCACCAGGCTGAGAAAACGCGTCATCACCTGGCTTACGTCCTTTCCACCCGAAGCCTCGCAAAGCAGCTCCAGCTTCTTGCTTCTCTCCAGCACCGGATTTTCCACGGCACGCCGCAGGGCGGGCACCTCAGCAAAGTGTGCAGCCAGTGTCTTCACCTCTTTGTACACCTTGTCTTCCAGCCCTTCTCCCTTCGCGTATGCCAGCAGTGCCTTCGCGAAACGTCTTGAAACGACTCCTGTATTCATGACACGTTATTTTTTAGAAGTTTCAATCATTTCATCCAGCAGACGGTCAATCAGCGCAGCCTGTTCCTTTTCATCGGCCAGCTTGTTGCGCATAATCTTCTCTGCGATGCCCACTGACAACACGGCTACCTGGCGGCGGATGTCACGGATGGCACTTTCCTTTTCCGTTTCAATCTGCTTCTTCATCTCCTCCATCAGGCGGTTGCCTTCGGCGAAGGCCTTCTCCTGAGCGTCCTTGATGATGCGGTCGCGCGTAGCAGCAGCCTCACTCAGAATGCGGTGCTGTTCTTCACGTGCCTGTGCCAGGAGTTTCTCCCCCTCCACCTTCACGTTGGCCAGCTGTTCGTTGGCCTCGCGCGCCGCCTTGAGCGAATTGTCAATGTATGCTTTCCGGTCCTCCACCGTCTTCAGAATCACCGGGAAGCCGTATTTCGCCAAGATGAAGAACACGACTCCGAAGGTGATGACCATCCAGAACAGCAGCCCCGGATCCGGAGTTAATAATCCCATAACTTATTGTTTTATTTTTTTACAAGAACAAAGTCAACAAACAAACCACGATAGCAATCAGTGCCACACCTTCTACCAGCGCAGCAGCGATAATCATGTTCATACGCAAGTCGCCTGAAGCTTCCGGCTGGCGTGCGATACCTTCCATGGCCGAGCTACCAATTTTACCGATACCGATACCGGCACCCAAAACTGCAATACCTGCACCGATAGCGGCGCCCAACTTACTAATACCTACACCTGCAGCTGCCTGCAATAAAACTGACAATAACATAATTTTCTTGTTTTAAAAGGTTATACTTTAATTTTTTTTGAATCAATTATTTTTCGGCATGTTCCTTCACCTGCGACAGACCGATAAACACGGCCGACAGCATCGTGAAGACGTATGCCTGGATGAATGCCACCAGAATTTCCAGCGCATCCATGAAAATGCTGAATGCCACCGACACCACCGTCATCGAGCCGTTGATTACCGGACCCGACTTCACCGTGATGAAGATAATGGCTACCAGACTGAGCACGGCCGCATGTCCTGCCATGATGTTGGCAAACAAACGGATCATCAGTGCAAACGGTTTGGTAAAGATACCGAAGAATTCAATCAACGGCATCATAGGAATCGGCGCCTTCAGCCACGTAGGCACGTCGGGCCAGAAGATTTCCTTCCAGTAAGCCTTCGTACCATACACGTTGGTCAGCACGAACGTACACAAGGCCAGCACCAGCGTAATGGCGATGTTACCCGTCACGTTGGCACCTCCGGGGAAGATAGGAATCAGCCCCATCAGGTTGTTCACCAGCACGAAGAAGAACGCCGTAAGCAGATAAGGTGCGTAGCGGCGGTAATTCTCGCCGATGCAGCCCTTAATCACGTCGTTGTAGATAGAAAGCACCGTGGCCTCAATCATGCCGACGCCCCCCTTGGGTGCCCCGTCTTCCAGCGGATGTTTCTTGTACCAGCGCACGCAGCTCATCATGATGACCAGCAGCACCGCACTGTTGATAAACAAGCCCAGCACATTCTTCGTGATGGAGATGTCCAGCGGACGCACCTCCTCGCCGGCCGCATTGCGTTCCACGATTTTGCCGTCGTAGGCACCGCCCTCGGCCACGTACAGACCCTCATAAGGACCTTCCTCCAGCCGGGCAGACGAGAACACATGCCAGCCCGTACTGCTTTTCACGATTACCGGCAGCGGAATGCTTACCTCCGTATCGCCAAACTTCGCAATGTGCCACTGGTAGGCATCGCCAATGTGTCCGAACACCAGTTCGTTCACGTCGATGTCCCCCTCAGCGGCCTGTGCCTTCGTCAGCGCAGCCGGAACCGCCATCAGCAGTAACAGCGTTATGACTATGTACCGTAATTTTTTCATCATTAGCTTTTTTTCTTAGTTTGAGTTTCGCTTCAAAAAGAAGGAAAAAACGGGTTTCGAATATCAGAAACGCAAAGTAGAAGAAGATGAAGGTCAGCATGAACGCCACCACTTCATGTCCTATCACAAATCCGTAGAACATCAGCAGCATGGCACTGACAATGAATTTCAGTACCTTGCACACCAGATACGTCATCGCAATCCGTTCCAGCCCCACGCGATAGTTGAACGCGAACATTTCTATGTAAAACAGGCCGAAAAGATAGAAGAATATCGGAATGGCCGGAAACCACAGGAAATACCTGTCGGGAATGAACAGATGATATACCACGGCGACAAAGGTCGTCAGCACAACTCCAATCACGGTCAGTTCTTTTATAAATTTCTTCTTAACGGTCAACAAAAACATAGTATCGTGCGGTTTTTCATCCGGAAAGCCGCCAAAAACATATTCGGTTCATCGCCTGCTTCGCTCCTCTCAGAGTTCCACACAGACTGAAATCTGATTCTCCTTGACTTCCACGAATCCCCCCTTGATTTGCAGGGATTGCGTTTCCTGTCCGGCCACGTATTTCACTTCCCCGGCCGAGAGCGTGGAAATCAGCGGGGCATGGTCGGCCATGACCTGAAATTTTCCTGCGCTTCCCGGAAAGGTAGCCTGGCTCACTTTACCTTCGTAAACCAGCTTTTCGGGTGAAACGATAACCAGATGAAGTTCTTTCATAATTCAATTATTCGTTATTAGCCGCCGGCTTTTCAGCGCCTTCAGCTTTTAACTTTTAACTATTAATTATTAACTCTTAGCCGCTTCCATCAGCTTCTTACCCTTCTCAATGGCGTCCTCAATGGTACCCACGTTCAGGAAAGCCTGTTCAGGCAGATAGTCTACCTCGCCGTCCAGAATCATCTTGAATCCCTTGATGGTGTCTTCTATGGAAACCATCACGCCCGGCACGCCCGTAAACTGCTCGGCCACGGCAAACGGCTGCGAAAGGAATCGCTGCACGCGGCGGGCACGGTTCACCGTCAGACGGTCTTCATCCGAAAGTTCATCCATACCTAAGATAGAGATAATATCCTGAAGCTCCTTGTTGCGCTGCAGAATCTGTTTCACGCGCTGAGCGGTTTCGTAGTGCTCCTTGCCCACAATCAGCGGGTCGAGGATACGCGACGTAGAATCCAGCGGGTCTACAGCCGGATAGATACCCAGCTCAGTAATCTTACGGCTCAACACCGTAGTGGCATCCAGGTGCGTAAAGGTAGTAGCCGGCGCAGGGTCGGTCAAGTCATCGGCCGGCACGTACACCGCCTGCACGGAAGTAATGGAGCCGTTCTTCGTAGAAGTGATACGTTCCTGCATCTGTCCCATTTCCGTAGCCAGCGTAGGCTGGTAACCTACTGCCGAAGGCATACGTCCCAGCAAGGCTGAAACCTCAGAACCTGCCTGCGTAAAACGGAAGATGTTGTCGATAAAGAACAGGATATCGCGCGGACCGTTGTCGCCCGTCTGGCGGTCACGGAACGATTCGGCCAGTGTCAGACCTGACAAGGCTACTGACTGACGGGCACCGGGAGGCTCGTTCATCTGTCCGAACACCATGGCTACCTGCGATTTTTCCACTTCATTGTAATCCACCTTCGAAAGGTCCCAGTTTCCCTCCTCCATGCTCTTGAGGAATTCGTCACCGTAGCGGATTACGCCTGATTCAATCATTTCTCTCAGCAGGTCGTTACCTTCACGGGTACGCTCACCCACTCCTGCAAACACGGAGAAACCATTGTGTTTCTTGGCAATGTTATTGATTAACTCTTTGATGAGCACGGTTTTTCCAACACCCGCCCCACCAAACAGACCGATTTTACCACCCTTCAGGTAAGGTTCCAGCAGGTCAATCACCTTGATACCGGTAAACAATACTTCCTGGGTAGTGGCCAGGTCTTCGAATTTCGGAGGTTCACGGTGAATAGGAAATCCGTCCGTCTTGTCCAGTTCTTTCATACCGTCAATGGTATCACCTACCACATTCATCACACGGCCCTTGATCTGGTTTCCGATAGGCATCGAAATCGGATGCCCTGTAGGAACGACTTCCATTCCGCGCTTCAACCCGTCCGTACTGTCCATGGCCACGCAGCGTACCGTGTCTTCACCGATATGCTGCTGCACTTCAATCACCAGCGTACGCCCGTCGTTACGGGCAATCGTCATGGCATCGTGGATCTTCGGCAAGGCGTGTTCCACGTCTTGTCCTTCTTCAAACTTGAAGTACACATCGACCACCGGACCGATTACCTGCGAAATGTGTCCAACGATTTTTGACATAAGCAATTATTTTAATTTAAAAGAATGAATCATCCATGGTTCTTACCTATTAAACAAACGTCCCGGGTATTTGTTTAAAGTTTGACCATTTCTGTAACGCAAATTTACTGAATAAACTCTCATATATGTAACTCCATGTAACATTTTTTAGACTGATTCCCCTAATAATAGACATAAATCAAGAGATATCGGACAAATGGTTTTACACTTGTTTACACGGAAGCCGGATATCTAAACAAATATTTACAAGATTCAGGGCGTGTGTGCGGCCACACCTACAAAAAAAGCCACATTGCTGTGGCTCTTCTTGTAATAATATGTCTCGTTACACGCGCTTGAAGGTGTAATTGCCTTCCTCGGTGTACATTTCCGATTCAAACGTACAGTCATACGAAGCTTGAATCTCCTCCTCCGTATACGACAGAATCACCACCCGTATGTTGCGGCCACGGTTGTCCGACAGCGTCAGCACTCCCTTGCTCAGCGTCCAGTTGAACGACTCGCCACGGAACGAAGCCGTACCGTCACTTCTTACCGAGAGCGTCTGCCCCACATGGTCGTTCCGGTTCGACTCTTCTTCCGAGTTAGTCCAGTCATTCGCCGTCACCTTCCACGTACCGATAATATCTTCTCTCGACACTTCCACACCCGTCGGGTCTTCCGTGCTACAGCTGGCCATTCCAGCCACCATCAGGATAAAGCTCAAAAAGAGCCATACATTCTTTAGTTTCTTCATTTTCATTTGGTTTTACAGATAATATAACAATTAATATGCGCCTATGCTATTTTTTCACCCGAATGGAATCCACCTTCCGCCGCACGGCCAGCACGTTCAGTACCGATACCAGCAGGAAAAGTCCCCCGGCCGTCAGCAATGCCGGCAGCAGGCTGCCTCCCTGAAAATCGGGCACCATCCGCTGCAGCATGTCCAGATACGCTCCCCGGGCCACGCACACCAGCAGCACGCCCATGGCTGCCACTGCCGCGTTCAGCGCCACCGTGAGCACCTGATACGGACGCGCCACCGCTGCCGGACTGAAGCCTATCATCAGCAGGTTCTCCAGCTTCTTCGTGTTTTTCTGCAACAGCAGGTAGATGCTCAGCATCAGCAGGTAGAACGACAGCACACTGATAATCAGGCCCACCGTGAGCACGATGCCCACCACCATCTTCAGGAACCACGTCGTCTTTCCCGCATCCAGCTTGTCGCCTTCCGTCTCATAGCCTTTCTGCTTGAAATACTTCGCAATGCGGTCGTCCGCTGGATTGTCCACTTCCACAATCAGTCGTGAGGGAGCCGTCTCACCGCCGTCACCCAACCTCGCGTTGGCCCATTCCATGAACGCCTGCGGCACCAGAATCGTGTTCAGCCGGTTGGAGAAACCCACGATACGTCCCTTCATGCGCTCCGTCCGTCCCCGTCCGCTCAGCCGCACGTCCAGCGTCATCATCCCCATCACGCCCTCCGAGAGCTGCGGCAGGTTACGGCTCTGTGCAAAGCCGAAATTATACAGGTTCAGGTAGTTGCGCGGAATGATGATAGGAATTTCGGTCTGCCCCTCGCGATACGTCCAGCCATCCAGCCGCACGTCGACAAACTCATCGGGCACCGACTCAAAGAACATGGCCGTAGAGAGCTGCATGCCCGCCATGCCCATGCCGGCCGACACCTGAAACTGCGCCGGAGTGAACGCCCCCGTCCGCTTGGCAAACGGCTGCGACTCCATGTCGGCTATGTCGGCACGCGAGAACGTACCACCCTTGCCCACCAGGCTGCCCAGCGTGCTCACCTGCTTGCTCACAATCACGTAGTCCTTCTTCATGAAACTGTCGCCCTGCGTAAACACCGGCAACACGTCCTTATAAAACTGTATACTCAACAGCACGATGACCATACCGCACAGGTTGGCCAGGAAGAATCCCGCCAGCTGCGCCACACTGATGTGCTGTCTCAATAATTTCCAGATCATATCCGTCTTCGTTTTAATCCCTTACAAACTCAGCACCCTGTCATACTCCAGCGGCAGGTGCTTGCCGATGGACGTCACAATCACTCCTGCTCCCTGGCGGGCCGCCTCCTCCTTCAGGATGCGCGCCATAATCTGCCCGTTGCCGTCGTCCAGGTGGCTCACCGGCTCATCCAGGAAGAAAAAGTCGGCCGGCTGACACAGCATCCGCACGAAAGCCACGCGCTGCTGCTGTCCGTACGACATCTTGCCCACTTTCACGTCCCACTTGTCGGCGATGCCCAGCTGCTCAAACCAGTCCTTCACCTGCTGCTTGCGGCAGAAGCCCGTCAGCCCGTTCTTCAGCTGCACGTTCTCCCATGCCGTCAGTTCCCCGAACAGGCGGAGCTCCTGAAACAGCATACTCAGCGAACGCTTGCGGATGTCGGTCCACTGCTTCACCGTGAGTTTCCGCACATTCTCCCCGTCGAAGGTGATAATCCCCTGGTAGTCCGTACGGTACCCGTAAATAAAACTGCAAAGCGACGACTTGCCTGTGCCCGACGCCGCTTCAATCAGATACATCTTTCCCTTCTGGAAAGCCACCTGCCGGTGCCACACGTCAGACACGATTCCGTCGCGTCCGGCGAATACCTCCGGCAGGGTTTGCTGTAATTCTATTGTGTTCATTTCATTCAATGAATAATTAATAATGAACAATGAAAAACGAGTGAATGCTCTTCGTTATTCATTATTCATTATTCACTATTAATTATTAACTATCTGTACCAGCTGCTTCAGCGCATTCTCCTTGCGGTTCTTCAGCTGCAACACCATGCGCGCCTTGGTCGGTTCATCCGATTCCACGCTCAGGTAGTCCAGCATGCTCACGTATGGCACCTGCGGAAGCACGGCAGCCAGTGCCTGGAAGTTTACGTTCAGGTAGAAATGCTTGTCCTTCACGTCTTTGGCCCAGTCACAGTCTTTCAGCGACAGTCCCTTCACCTCACGGCCAATCAGGTCTTCCTGATTCGTCAGGTAGAAGCGGTCATCCTTCACGCCCAGCCAGAAAGACACCGGTCCGCGGCCCATGCCCAGCATGGCACCGTTGGCAGCCACAAACTGATAAGCATTCTCGCCCTTGTTTACCAGGCGCATCTGTCCGTTTGTCATGGCCAGCATCGGTTTCAAGTCTTCAAACGTGCGCATAAAGTCACTGTTCGTCACGTCGGCATACAGGATGAAGCCCGGCTTCATCGACATTTCCGGCATGGCCACTGCCACGTCACCCTTCACCGCCTTGAAGATAGCCTCAAAGTCGAGCGGCATCATCGAGTTGTCCAGCTCCTGACGCACCGTCGGGTTCTCGCGCAGCAGTTCGTACGCCTTCTCACCGTTCACGTTGGCAGCCATCCAGCACACCGTATTGGCCGGGAACGTCTTCAGGTACGTACCGTCCAGTTCCCCGCTCACTTCCGCCTGCTTTTGCAGCAACTCCTTGAACTTGCCACCCAGCAGCGCTTCCACTTCCACCACGGCTTTTCCTTCTTCAAAGTCGAGCGTAGTAAACAGTTTCAAATCATTCAGGTTCAAGTCAGCCGGCAGTCCCATGGTCATCGGTCCCCAATAACTTTTCGGCATGGCATCCAGTGCAGTCACCATTGCCACATCCTCGTCGGCATCCTCTAATTTCTTGAATTCCGGAGTGCCCGAATAGCCCTCCCCTTTCTTCTGGCGCAGCCACATCGAAGCCTGATGCTGCAAGTCCTTCGGGTTGCCGTTGCCCGCCAGCATCATGAACGCATCGTCCGTCCAGGCCATCAGTCCGCCGCCACCCACGGTCCAGCGGCAACCGTCGCCGTCGGCAGGCGCCTCACACGCCTTCTGCTCCTGAAGCATTGCAATCAAATCTTCCAGTTTTCCCTTGTCGGCCATGCGCACCAGCACACCGCCCATTTGCATCTGAGAAGCCCCAAAGAAATACACCCGGTCGGTCAGTTTCAGTCCGCTTTCCTCCGGATTCTCCATCAGTTTGTCCACCAGGGCATCCGCATTGCCCTTCAGGCTCGATTTCATCATCTGCCCCATCGACTGCTTTGCCTGATCGTTCAGGTCACACTTCTGTGCCATATCCATCAGGTCGAACGAGAATACAGCAGCCGCATCTTTCGGCAATGCATTGGTGTACGCATTGTCTTCCCCGCAGGCAGACAACAGGAAAGCCATACCCAGTGCCAGGCTTCCCATCCATTTCCATGTCTTTTTCATAATCATTTATTTAAAAGTTACACATCACCTTCATTCCGCGTGTGTCAGGTTCATCAGGTGTACGGCCACCAGCGCCGCCGTCTCCGTGCGCAGACGCGACTTGCCCAGGCTCACGGCCTGAAAACCTTTTTCAGCCGCCAGTGCCACTTCCTCCGGACTAAAGTCCCCCTCCGGGCCAATCAGCACCACGGCATCCTCATCCTTGCGGAGCACATCGCGCAGAAGGGGCTTTTCCCCCTCATAACAGTGCGCAATGAACTTCTGCCCCGTAAATTCCCGCTCCATAAAGCGGCGGAAATCCGTCATCTCGTTTACCACCGGCTTGCGCGCCTTGAGCGACTGCTTTACGGCCGACACCACGATTTTCTCCACCCGTTCCGTCTTGATAACCTTCCGTTCCGAAAAACGGCAGTTCAGGAAAGTCAGCTCGTCGAAACCGATTTCCGTGGCCTTTTCCGCCAGCCATTCCATGCGGTCCATGTTCTTGGTAGGTGCCAGTGCCAGGTGCAGATGCCCTTTCCAGAAAGGTTCCTGCTCCGTTTTCTCCACCACCTTCACCACACAGCGCTTCTGCGTGGCAGCCGAAATGACCGCCCGATAGAAGCAGCCTTTCCCGTCGGTCAGGGTAATCTCCTCGCCCACTCCCAGGCGCAACACCCGCAGACAGTGTCCGGCCTCTTCCTCCGGCAGCTCCATGGTCTGCGCAATATCCGGTGCATAAAACACGTGCATAGACTTATTCCTTTTCGTTAGCTTCTTCTTCCAGACTGTCGTCTGTTTCCCCTCTCTCCTTACGAGCCTGCATTTCGCGCTTAATCAGCTCTGCATACTCGTAGTTTTCCTCACGGATGGCCTTTTCCATCTCCTTCTCCAGGTAAAACATCGGCAATCCGCGCAACAACGCCGCCTGCAAGTGCGATACAGACTTCTTGGCAAAATCCGGCACCCGGTTTTCCAGCATCTCCGTTCTGATATAGAACGGTGCCTCTCCCAGGGTAGCGAGCACCAGCGCATCGGCCAGTTTCACGGTCAGTTCCACCACCGTGCCGTCCGCCTTGCGCATATAGACACTGGTCTGCGGTACCTGGTCTTCCTTTCCCCACAGCACAGCCTTTTCCACCGTAGCCCCATAATGCTCCTTCAGCATCTTCAGCATCTGGTAGTGCACCGAAAGGTCCACCGCCTCCGGCGCATCCAGCGACACGTCCAGCAAGTCTGCTTCGTCGGCATTGATGATAGCCATGAACTTACGGTGCGGCTCTTCCTTCTCTTCCAGCATCATCTTGTAATTGTAGCCGTTTGCCATCAGCATATCCATTTTGTCCGCATCCGTCAGCACCTCATCGAATGTCAGGTCCTTTACCAGTTCTACCGGGTTTATCATCTCTGTAATGTAGCTGACTTTCAGTTCTGTCAGTCCTTCGTTTCCTTTGAATTCCATAGTGAAATCTCATTTAATTGTTATTACTATTATGCTTATATTTAAATACCACTGAAAAGACTACGGCCACCACCAGCGCATAAGCTGCAAACACGAACCATGCGTAGCTCCAGCCTTCCACCTGCGGCGCCTGCGAGTTGAAGTCCACAAAGCAGTTCACCACCGCCTGCGCACTCAGCGTACCCACCGTAGCACCGATACCGTTGGTCATGATAATGAACAGTCCCTGCGCGCTCGAGCGGATAGACAGATCCGTCTCCTTGTCGACAAACAGCGAACCCGACACGTTGAAGAAGTCGAATGCCACGCCATACACCAGCATGGACAGCACGAACATCCACACCCCGCTGCCCGGGTCACCCAGGCCGAACAGTCCGAAGCGGAGCACCCATGCCACCATGGCAATCAGCATCACCCGCTTGATGCCGAAACGTCCCAGGAAGAACGGAATCAGCAGGATACAGCACGTTTCACTGATTTGCGAGAGCGAAATCAGCAGGTTGGCATGCTGCACGCCAAACGTGTCGGCATATTCCGGAATGGCGCTGAAGCTGGTGATAAACGGATTGGCAAACCCGTTCGTAATCTGCAGCGACACACCCAGCAGCATCGAGAAGATGAAGAACACCGCCATCTTGCGGTTCTTGAACAGCAGAAACGCCTTCAGTCCCAGTGCCTCCACCAGCGACTTGCGTCCTCCCTGTGCACGGCTCACCGGACATTCCGGCAGTGTCTGGGCATATACAGCCAGCACCACGCCCCAGGCCGCACACGTAAAGAACTGCATATAGTTCGACTGGAATCCCAGCAAATCTACCAGCCACATGGAACAGATGAAACCGATGGTGTCGAACGTACGTATCGGCGGAAAAGCCTTGATGGTGTCCAGTCCCGCCTTATCCAGCGCCGTATAGGCCACCGAATTCGACAAAGCCAGCGTAGGCATGTAGAACGCCACACTCACGGAGTAGAACGAGAACAACGGTGCAAATTCCACCTGCGGTCCCGTAGTCATGGCATAGTAACCCGCTCCTCCCATAAACAAGGCTGCCAGCAAATGGCTCAGCCCCAACAACCGTTGCGCCGGAACCCAGCGGTCGGCAATGATACCCAGCACAGCCGGCATAAACAGGGACACAATCCCCTGCATGGCGTAAAAAATTCCGATATGTCCACCCAGTCCCACGCCTGCCAGGTACGTACCCATCGAAGTAAGATAGGCCCCCCACACAGCAAACTGCAGGAAGTTCATGACAATCAGTCTCAGTTTCATGTTCATATACTCATAGATTTATTAAAGGTTATTTCATCATCGTAGCCAGTGAAGCCAGCATCGTAGCCAGCGAAGCAAACGAAGTCGCATTCGATACCACAGTGGCAAAATTGAACTTCTTCGTCTTGTTCGGCACCACGATTTCGCAGCCCGGCTCAATCTGTTTCTTTCCGCTGCCCTTCACCTCGGCCACCTGTCCGTTCATATAAATAATGAACTTCTGGCTCTTCTTGGCATTGGCAGAGTAGCCTCCCGCCTGGCTCAGGTAGTACTTCACGCTCTTGCCCTTGGCATACGACACCGTGTTCGGCATCATCACCGCTCCGTTCACCTTCACCGTATTGTTGTATTCCGGCACCGTCAGCACATCGCCCTCGCGCAGCACCAGGTCGGCATCACCGCCCGGGTTGGCCAGCGCCGCTTCCAGGTCAATACCCACCGTGAACGTGCTGTCCACCTTCAGTCCCAGCGAAGTAGCCAGGGTCTCACCGATTTCCCGGCGCACCATCTTCACCACATCTTCCATGCGGCGCAGTTCCTCCTCGTTGGCCACACGGCGCAACTTGGCTCCCCGCACATACGCATAGCGGCTCACCCCTCCGGCCCGCTGAATCAGGCTGCTCAGGCGTTCGCTCTTCGTACTCAGCGTATACTCACCCCGGTACAGCACCTCGCCGTCCACCGTCACGTTCACCTGCTCGTTGTAGCTCGGGCTGCGGCGCACGAACACCTGGTCGTAAGGTTGCAGTTCAAATCCCGCCTCACCGTCCACCACGAAGCCGTCCTTCAGGCCGAACGAGAAATTCTGTCCGATCATGTCCGGTTCCGTCGTCCCTTTCGGGTCACGGATGCGCCGCGACACGTCCACACGCACCAGCGAAGCCGATTCCTTCAGTCCGCCCGCCGTAATCACCAGGTCCTCCAGGCTCATGTGGTCGGCATACGTATAGCTTCCCGGTTTGTTCACCTCCCCGCTGATGGTCACCTTGCCCATGTCCTGCAAGTCGTGGATACTCGGAATATACAAAATGTCATTCTTCTGCAAGGCGATGTCGGGCGAAGTTCCCTTCAGAATCCCTTCGATGTCCACCGGCAGCACCTCCTTCGTCAGGTTTTCCCGTTCACGATACAGCACCGCGCGTCCCGTAAACGCATCCCCCAGCAGTCCGTCGGCCTTTTCCACCAGCTGGCGCACCGTGTTAAGCGAACCGCTCAGTTCGAACACACCCGGATGATACACCGCGCCCTTCACCTCCAGACGGTTGTTGAAGCGGTTCAGGATAGAATCCACCGTCACCACATCCCCGTCTATTAATTTAAACGCAGAATAGTCTATATCGTTCACCGTTTTTACGGAAAATTCTTTTCCATCTTTTCGTAACACCCTGATACTCTTCTTGTAAGCATCCGAAGAAAATCCGCCGGCATACTTCAGCAACGTCGCGGCCGACTCCCCGTTCTTCATTTCATAGAACATCGGGCGTTTCACCTTACCCGTAATCTTCACCAGTTCGTCGTAGGTAGGCACAATCACCACATCACCGTCCTGCAGGCGGATGTCGTCCTGAATCTGCCCCTTCATGATGTACTCGTACACATCCAGCCGGGCAATCGTCTTTCCGCCACGGGCCACCTGCACGTTACGCAAGCTACCGATGTCGCTCACCCCGCCCGACGCATACAAGGCATGAAACACCGTCGAGAGCGACGACAGGGCATACGTACCCGGCGCTCTCACCTCTCCCATCACGTTCACCTGGATGGTGCGGATGTTCCCCAGCGTCACCTGTATGTTATTGGCCGAATCCGCATAAATCTTGCCCAGTTCCTGCTTCAGCAGCTGGCGGGCATCCTTAATGGTCATGTTGTTCAGGTATACCGGACCCAGATTGGTGATGTTCACGTAGCCGTCGGGCGAAATCTCCAGCCGCATGGTATTCTGGCTGGCCCCCCACACGTCGACAATCACCTCGTCGCCCGGTCCCAGCCGGTAGTTCTCCGGAGTAGCCATATTCAGGTTCGGCTGGAAAGTAAGCTGTTCAATGTTGAAAATATTGCGACCGAACACGTCATTCTCGCTGGCCGTCGACACCTTCAGCTCCTGACGTTTCTTCATGGTCTCCTTCATCTCGTCCGTATTCGCACCTTCAAGGGCCGCCTCTCCGTCAGTCGCATTGGCCACCGTCGTCTTCCGCGCCCTCGTACCGGTGTCCAGTCCCGAAGCGTCCCCCGTCAGCGAAGAAGAGCCCGAAGTGGAAGTGCCCGAATACTGAGACTTCAAGCGCAACAACTGTTCCTGAGTAGCCCCCTTTGAAAGCAGTTCCATGGCAATGGTCTGCTGGTCTTTCCCCTGCTGAAGTGCTTGCTGTACATATTCTATCACCTGGCTGTCGGTCATTCCGCTTTGGGCATACACAGCCGGCCCTCCCAGCAGAAACAACCACAGCACAACTCTAGCGAACTGTTTTCTCATTTTATTGTCTACGTTTTTGGTTTTAATGACAAAGATACATGAAAAAAAATAACCACCAAGCCCCCAGGGAAAGGAATTACGGCATGGAAACCGAAAAATAGTAAAATCAGACTGTTCCCGCGGTCAATTTACAGGAAACATTCGGGCTTCAAAATATAAATAAAGTTAACAAGGTGCATTTTTCTGTACATTTTATATGTTACATAACATAAAACCCTTACCTTTGCACTGTGTTTTTCATGGTATTAGATTTAAGGTTAATGAAGATTGGGAGTCTGGGAAGATTCCCTTTTTTTATGTCCTTTTCCAGGAAGTTAAAAGCGAACAGTTAAAAAGTAAAAGCGGTACAGTCACCGCATTTCACTTTTCCCTATTCATTCTTCATTTTTCATTATCAATTATTTCATTCTTCTTTTCTTGATCACCTGGTTAAACCACAGGTGAAGCAGCGTCCACGCCACCACGTCAATCACGAACACCAGCGTGTTGTTCATATACTGTATGGCCGTGATGGTAAACGCACAGAAGCAGGCCGACATCAGCTGGATAGTCACCATCGCCTTGCGGGGCGAGAAACCCATCTCCAGGAACTTGTGATGAATATGCGTCTTGTCGGGCATGAACAGCGGCCGTCTGTTGCGCGCACGGCGCAGCACCACACGTACCACGTCCAGACACGGTACCATCAGCACGCTGAACGATACCAGCACCGGACTGCTCTTCACCCTCAGCAGCATATCCGGCTCGTACATGCAGTATTTGATGACAAAAAAGCTCAGAATAAATCCCAGCGTCAAGCTGCCCGTATCCCCCATGAAAATCTTGCGCCCCATGTCGGCATTTCCGAACACGTTGTACGAGAAGAACGGGATGATTACCCCCACCGTCACGAACGCCAGCATGGCATAGCTCCACATCTGGAAATGCACGAACAGCACCCCGAACACCAGCAGTGCCACCATGCTCAGCCCCGACGCCAGTCCGTCGATACCGTCAATCAGGTTGATGGCATTGGTGATGAACACCACCAGCAGCATGGTCAGCGGAATGCCCACCGCCTCCGGAATGAGGTAAATGCCAAAAAGCCCGTAGAAATTGTTGATGTACAAGCCCGCCAGCGGAAACATGGCCGCCGAGATAATCTGCACCAGGAACTTCCGGCGATAGCGCACCCCCACCAGGTCGTCACCGATACCTATAATATATAATAAGGTCATTCCGCCCATCAGGAAAAGAAACTCAGACACCTGCGTCTCCGCCTCCCTCTCCTGCGGTCCGATGCCCAGCACCAGCCGCAAGGCCGTAAACACACAGACTGAAAAAAGAATCACCGGAAAAAACGTCACTCCGCCCAGACGGGGCACCGGACGCTTGTGCACCTTCCGTTCATCGGGCACGTCGAACAGACGCTTCCGCATGGAAATAATCAATACGTTCGGAATGATGATACGGCCCAGAATCACCGCCGAGATAAAGGCCAGGATAACGATATACAGATTTTCCATAACAATCTTGGTTGAATATTGAATATTATTGCAAAGTTACATTTTTATTTCATATCTGCAACAGAATCGCTTCCCGGCGTACATAAAAAAAACGGGAGTCAAAGCTCCCGTTTCACTTCAAAGCAAGGACACGCCTTGGTCCACTCATCCGGTTCCACCACCCCGTCGCCGTCCAGGTCCGGACTCAGGTCGCGGTGGCCCACCACCTGCGTGATGCCCGGGAAATCCGCCTTCAGCACCCTCACCAGAATCCGCAGCGAACGCTTCTGCAGCTCCGTGCGCGTATCTGCCGGGCGGCCCTGCTCATCCAGTCCCCCTTCGTACGCGATGCCGATACTCCGCTCGTTGTAGCCCCGTGCATGCGCCCCGGCCCGTTCCACCGGACGCATGGTGCAGATTTCTCCGTCCGTGCGCACATAGTAATGATAGCCGCAGCACTTGAAGCCCCGTTTCCGGTGCATCCTGGTCAGTTCAGCAGGCGAGAGCGGACTATCCGCCCTCGTTGCTGTACAATGAATCACAATCATGTCAATTTTTCTCATCACAATCCGGTTTTCTCCCGGTCAGGAGGCAGAGAATACACTTCAGTACCCTGACCACAATCCATTTTACCCTAGTCATTCTCACTGCACCTCATTAAGATTAAGCCCCCAGACCTTCGTCGGTTTCTTCTTCCTTCTTATACTTCACCGGCACCTTTTCGAAAGCTAGGTTGCCGATGGCCTCCTGCATCACCGTGCCCGGGCGGAACAACACACGCACCTTGTCAATCAGCGCGTCCGTGTAAGTCTCCTCCGTGTCCGAACCGCTTCCGCTCAAGCTCAGCTGCAACGAGCCCAGTTCGCCCAGTCGCACGATTTCACCACCCTGCAAACCTTCCGACACGATGTCTTCCAGCGCCGTCAGCACCGCCATCACGTCGGCACGGGTCACGGTACACATCTGGTGGATACGTTCCGCTATTTCACGGATGCCCATCTCGCCGCGAGCCTGCGACTGTGCATAATACTTCACTTCACCGCTTTCACGGTCTGCCGGGTTCACACGTCCTACTACTGAATAAGTCACTGTCTTTTTCATAAGTCAATCAATTAATAGTTAATAATTAAAAGTTAAAAACGAAGAACCAATGAATGAAAAATTAAAAACGAAGACTAATGATTTCAGGAAACGCGCGCCAATCTCTCATTATTCATTATTCATTTTTCATTCTTCATTATTCATTGTTTTTCGTTTACAAAGGCAAAGATACGCCGCGCCGTTCCCGCCGTGTAGACTTATGAAGACATGCGAAGAAATAAGAAGAAATAAAAATTTCAAGACCGTCAGAACAGCTCCACTTCCATGCAGGAATTCGGCTTGCTCACCTCGCCGTGCCGGTTTTTCGCCACAATCAGTCCGCAGCGCTTTGCATCCCCGTTGCGGTCGGTACGGTGCAGCATGAGCACCAGGTCAGCATCCTGTTCAATCGAACCACTCTCACGCAAGTGCTTCAGCTCCGGCCGGTGATCGAAAGTCTGCTCCACCTGACGGTTCAGCTGGCAGGCCACGATAACCGGACACTCCAGCGCACGGGCCAGCGCCTTCAGCCGTCGCGAGCACTCCGCCACTTCCTGTTCCCGGTTCCGTCCGGCCCTCACGTTCGTTCCCACCAGTTGCAGGTAGTCCACAATCACCATATCCAGTCCCCAGCGCGACTTCACCGTCCGGGCTCCGGCACACAGCTGGTCGATGCTCACATACGGCGTGTCGTCCACCATCAGGCGGCAATCCTCCATCCCCTTGGCCACATCCACCAGGTTCTCCACCTCCTGACTCGTCACGTAACCGCTCTTCACCTTCTTATACAAGTCGGGCACACGCATCATCAGCACACGCTCGCCCACTTCCTCGGTCATCATCTCCAGTGTGTACAGCAGCACCCGGTAGCCCTTCTCCGCGGCATGCATCGCAAACTTCAGCCCCAGCTGCGTCTTGCCCAGTCTCGGCCGTCCCGCCGTAAAGATCAGGTTGCCCGGCTGCCATCCGCCCGTCATGCGGTCCAGTTCCGGAATCCCCGTCGGGATGCCCGTCACCCCGTTCACGCTACGGCTCACCCGGTCCACGATGCGGGCACACGTCTTCTCCATCATCCCCTTCATGTTCGTCAGGTGATCTTCCAGCGGCGAGCCCTCGCGCAGCGCCATCAGGTCGTGCATCATCCCGTCCAGCACCTCATAGATATCCTGCGTCCGGTCGGCAGCAGCCCCCAGTCGCTTTGCCAGGCTCTCCACCACCGAGCGGCGCAGGTAAAACTCATACACCACGTGCACATGCTCCCAGAGGTGCGCCGAGCTGGCCAGGTTACTCGTCTTCCTGGTCACCCCGTACGGGCCTCCCGCCTCCTCCAGCCGTCCCATCTCGGCCAGCTTATGCGCCACCATCAGCAGGTCAGGCTGCAAGCCCGCCTTCACCAGCGCCTCAATGGCCTCCCAGATATAGCGGTTGTCCTTCTTGTAGAACATCTCCGGCCGTACAAATCCGATAATCTCGTTCAGTGAATTCGTTTCCAGCATGGCAGCTCCCACCACTGCATCCTCCAGTTCTTCCGCATGCAGCAAATTCAACCCAAAACAGTTTCTCTCATCATTCATCAAAGTCTCTTTCATGGTTTTTTATTTTAAGATTGTATTTTGTTCAATATCTTCCGGCATCAGATATGCCTTATAACGCAAATAATTCATGGCTGTTTTCACAAAGCGCATATCACTCAGCGAGCGGAAATAACGCTCTATATGCTTCATGGCCAGCCTTCGCTCCCTTCCCGTCATGCGGTTCCACTCCGACAGCGCCGGATAGAAATCCGTGCCGTCGCGCTCCAACAACGCATAGTAGCGTTTCCAGAAATCGAAGAAAGCCACCTTCTCCTTCGGTTCCACCGGCCTGCCCTGTCCGCCCGTCAACGCCTCATAGAAACACATCGTCAGCTTCGACTTCACGCCCGGCACCACCTCCATCTCGAGCACGCCCAGGTCGCGCAGCGTACGCAGGAAGTCCCTCACCGCATGCTTCGACCACATGAAGCGGTCGGCCAGTTCGCCCGAGGTGCAAGTCATCTGCCCCCGCTTCAGCGCCTCCTTTCCCTTCCGGTTACAAAACTCACAACGGACATACAGGTACATATACGCCTGTGCCGGGGTAAAGGGCGTGCCCGTATCGAGCACGCGCCCCAGTAAATTCCGCGGCACCACCAGGTAACCGCCAGTTCCCATACCCTTGAAATCATCACTCAAATTTTTAATACTTTTCATGTTATTTTATTTAAATATAAGCATACCTCTCCCATCCCGTGAAAAAACCATACTTTCACAGGTCACAGAAATAAACACAATGACGAACGGCAGAAAAGATTTTTAGACTTTCAATTAGAAATTATAAAACTGTTTTTTCAAACATTTTTCTTTCATTCGAAACCATTTTGTTTCATTTTTCGCAACAAAGGTTGGCAAAAATTTTCTAATACAAAAATATTTCGGAAGTTTTTTGCAGAAAAATTTTTTCCGGCCCTCCGCAGGCTTCCGCCCTGTATGCCAGGGTGTTTCCACCCACCCGGCAAAACTCCGCAGGGTATTCTTCACACCCCTTTCCGCGCAAAACACACACTTCCAACAGGTTAAAAACCAATTAACAGATTTTAAGTCAGACTTCTGAACCAGGCCCGCGCGCCCACCTTTATTTTATTAATTAAATCCCCCTCTTAAAGGGCGAAGATTTTTCAAAAAATCCGGCTGAAGCCGGCAGAGTTTCCGCTCACGGTTCCCCTAAAAATTTTACGATCAGCTCCACTTCCGGCTTCAGGTAAAACCGCCGGTTTTTGTCATAGCCCGCCGCTTCGAGCGCTTTCTCCAGTTCGGCGCACCGCTTGATCCAGCGGGCCAGCCCCTGCAAGGCCGTTTTCTTGCCCGCCTGCGGAAAATACAGCTGGGCCAGCTCCGTTTTTCGGTACACCCTGGGGCGGAACGGCGCGTCTTCCACCTCCGCTGCCGTTCCGAATCTCGTTTTCTGTTGCATGTAGTTCATATTCTATTCCTTTAATTTATTGTTATAAATTTACTCATTTTCAGTGAGATATGCAAGTTTTCCACCCGGTTTTCAATCGATTTTCCCATCTTTTTTCACACTTTTCCGCGCCGTCCTTTCCGGAAACGCCAGCACGTTTCCCTTCAGGCGCAAGTGCATTTCACCCGAAACGCAAGTACGTTTTCCCTCAAACGCCGAAGCATTTTTACACAAACACGGGCGCGTTTTTTGTACAAACATACATATCCATGCCCCAGAGGGCAGAAAACCACGCAAAAACGTTGCTTTCCAACAAAATAAATATTACTTTTGCAACGCTATTACAAAAAACAAGAGCTTACCTTCCCGGCCTTGTGCATGGGAGCGGTAACGGCGAAACACGCCCTGAACACATGGATTGTGCCCGCCGACAAACGAAACTAGAAATTCAAAGACGTAAAGAGATATGAGATTACACAAAATTGCCTGCCTGGCGGTCGCACTGACGCTGACAGCCGGATGTACATCCTACAAGAATGTACCCTATCTGCAAGACCCTGAAGTGGTAAACAATTATGGAAAAGAGATTCCACTCTACGATGCCAAAATCATGCCGAAAGACTTGCTGAGCATCACCATCAACACCACCGACCCGCAGGCATCCGCACCGTTCAACCTCACGGTACAGACTCCGCTGAATGCGGCACTCACCAACATCAACACCACCACCCAGCCTACCCTCCAGCAATATCTGGTGAACAACAAGGGCGAAATCGACTTCCCTGTACTGGGTCGTTTGCAGGTGGGCGGACTTACCAAGAACCAGGCAGAAGACCTGATTCGCGAAAAGCTGACTCCTTACCTGAAAGAAGCGCCCATCGTGACCGTGCGCATGGCCAACTATAAGATTTCCGTGCTGGGCGAAGTAACCCGTCCGGGTACCTTCACCGTGAGCAACGAAAAAGTAAACGTGCTGGAAGCCCTGGCCATGGCGGGCGATATGACCGTGTATGGCGTGCGTACCAACGTAAAGCTGATTCGTGAAGACGCCGACGGCAAGCGCGAAATCAAGGAACTCGACCTGACCAAGAGCGACCTGGTGCTGTCGCCCTATTTCTATCTGCGTCAGAACGACATCCTCTATGTCACTCCGAACAAGACCAAGGCCAAGAACTCTGACATCGGTAACACCACTACCACCGTTATTTCGGCCACTTCCATCCTGGTATCCATTGCCAGCTTGATTGTCAATATCCTTCGCTAATCCATTCACTAACTTTTCGCATATAGCTGTTATGACTGAACAAAACATCAACAATATGACGTCGGAAAATCCGGAAGAAAACTCGTTCAACCCCTATGCTCTTATTTTCAAGTATTTAGTTTACTGGCCCTGGTTCGTAGCCAGCGTACTAGTATGTTTGATATTGGCCTTTGTGTACCTACGCTATCAGGCACCGGTATATAACGTGACTGCCAGCGTGTTGATCAAGGAAGACGATTCGCGCAACCGCTCCATGGGTGCTGCCGGTGGTGCCTTGGAAGCCCTGCAAAGCATGGGTGGCTTCTCCATGAGTAACAACTTCGACAATGAAGTAGAAATCCTTCAGTCGCGTACCCTTATTAAAAAAGTCATTACCAATTTAGGGCTATACATTTCAACTGGTGAAAAACGTTTCTTTGGCTACAGCACCCCACTTTACAAGACTTCACCGCTAGAAGTGTACATGTCACCTGAAGAAGCAGAAAAATTAGAAGATGCGATTAAACTTCATCTTATCTACACAACTGATAATCATCTCAAAGTAAAAGTTAAATTTGTATTAAATGAAGAAAAGCAAGAAATAGAAAAGAGCTTTGACAAACTACCTGTTGTACTCCCAACACCTACAGGTGTACTTAGCATAACAATTCAAGATTCATTATTAACAGAATGGCGCAAAAAGAACGATGGAGATTTAAGACTAATAACGACTATAAATCCTCCTACAGCTGTAGCTAAAGCATACGGAGAAGATTTAAGCGTAGAAGCAACGTCTAAAACCACAACTATTGCTCAATTGGCATTACAAAATTCTAGTCGCCAACGAGCAATAGACTTTATCAACTGTTTAGTAACCTTCTATAATCAAGATGCCAATGACGAGAAAAATGAAGTAGCCATGAAATCGGCTGAATTTATCGAAGACCGCATCCAAATTATTAATCAAGAATTAGGTACTACCGAAACGCAATTAGCGGATTTCAAACAGAAATCTGGTCTGACAGACTTAACGAGCGATGCCCAGCTAGCTTTAGAAGAAAACTCCAAATATGAACAGATGCGCATCGAGAATCAAACACAAATTCGTCTAGTAGAATTTTTACGTGATTATATCAACAATCCAGCGAATACACATGAAGTTATTCCTGCCAATGTCGGTTTACAGGATAAAGACCTGAGTCAGTTGATTGACAAATACAATTCCATGCTGATTGAGCGCAAGCGCTTGTTACTGACTTCTTCCGAAACCAATCCCGCAGTAGTCAATATGAATACAGGTATTGAAGCTACTCGACACAACGTACAAACTACGGTTGCGAGCGTATTGAAAGGACTCCAAATTACCAAGGCTGATTTGGAGCGCCAGGCACGCAAATTTGAAGGACGCATCAGCAATGCTCCGCAACAGGAAAAGGAATTCCTGAGCATAGCTCGCCAGCAGGAAATCAAAGCACAGCTTTACATCATGCTGTTACAGAAACGCGAAGAAAATGCCATTACCCTGGCAGCCACCGCTACCAACGGACGTATCATCGAGGAAGCCTTACCTGACAAATACCCGGTATCTCCCAAAAAGAAAATGGTTGCATTAGCGGCCCTTGTACTAGGCCTCGCCATTCCGGTAGGTTTTGTGTACCTGCGCGATTTGCTGAAATACAAGATTGAAAACCGTGAAGATGTAGAACGTATCACAACAGTAGGCATTCTAGCCGAACTGCCCAAATGCGAGAAACCGGAAAAGGGTGCTATCGTCATCCGCGAAAACAAAAACGACATTATGGAAGAAACCTTCCGCGGCCTGCGTACCAACCTCCTCTTTATGTTGGGCAAGGATGACAAGGTGGTTCTCTTCTCCTCCACCCAGCCGGGCGAAGGTAAGTCCTTCGTAGCAGGAAACACTGCGGTCAGCCTGGCATTTCTGGGTAAGAAAGTGATTGTAGTCGGTATGGATATCCGCAAGCCCGGTTTGAACAAGGTATTTAACCTAAGCCGCCGCGCCGAAGGTATTACCAACTACCTGAGCGACCCTGAGAATGTGAACCTGTTTGATATGGTACAGCGTTCCGACATCAGCCCGAACTTGGACATTCTGCCCGGTGGCCCCGTACCTCCCAACCCGACAGAACTGGTAGCCCGCGATGTCTTGGTACAAGCTATCGACCAGCTGAAATCCCGTTACGATTACGTCATTCTGGATACTGCCCCTATCGGAATGGTAACCGATACCGCCATCATTGGCCGCGTAGCCGATATGTGTGTGTACGTTTGCCGCGCCGATGTCACTCCAAAAGCTGGCTATGAATACATCAATGTATTAAAGAACGAGCATAAGTTCCCGAAACTAGCTACCGTTATCAATGGTATTGATATGAGTAAACGTAAAAATAGCTACGGCTACGGCTATGGTAAAAAGTATGGTTATGGTAAAGGTTACGGATACGGATATGGATATGGATACGGTTACGAAGCAGAACAAAATAAGAAAGGAAGAGGAAAATAAAATATCTTTGCAGAACACACAGAATTTTCAACAAATTCTGTGTGTTCTGCACCCTAAAATATATAATCTACTTAACTTATACCTAAAATGAGCAAACTCCTCAAAAATATAATTAGCAAGCATAATTATATATATCTAATGATATTATTATAGATTAAAAAAAATAAGACAAATAATAGGAGGTTTTCTTTATTTAGAAAGAAGTAACAATATTTCTAATAACAATAAACGGACATCCCATAGTATGGATTTCCAACATAATAAACAGGCTAACAAAATGAAAATATCAAAGATATTTAATAAAATCAGACAAAGACTTGGTATGATTTATGATACCAATCAAAATATTAAACAGCTCCTATTTAATCAGAAGAAATATACATTAGAACAATATATCTTGCATGACACAACTTTAGGAATATCTAAAGAAAAATATTGCAATCATGATATAATTGTTTCATTAACAACTTATAGCAAACGTATCCATGATGTACACCTTACAATAGCATCTATCATGGAACAAACAATGAAAGCTAACAGAATCGTATTGTGGCTAGACTATAGTTTCAAAAATCAAACACTCCCCCAAGCATTACACTTTTTACAAAAAAAGGGGCTTGAAATCAAGTTCTGCAAAGATGTACGTTCATATACCAAACTTATTCCTTCACTAAAGAATTTTCCAGATGATGCTATTATCACAATAGATGATGATATTATCTATGACTTTGATTTATTAGAAAAACTAATAACAGCTTACATAAAAGACCCCTCTTTTATATATTGCAATAGGCAACATATGATGAAAAAAGATAAAGAAGGGAAACTCCTACCATACAGGAATTGGACTTGGGCATCTTCTGATGACAAAGCTAATATCTTGAATTTTCCTACTGGTGTAGGAGGCATATTATATCCCCCCCATTCCTTAGATCAGGAAGTATTTAATGAATCCGTTTTCTTAGATATATGTAAATATGCAGATGATGTTTGGTTTAAAGCCATGGCGATGAAAAAAGGTACATTATCACGAAAAGTTTATACACATAGTAACACAAGTACAGATTACATAGAAATTGACAACGTACAAGACATAGGACTCCGTAACGTAAATACACTAGGAGAAGAATTGAATGATAAACAAATTAAAGCTGTTTTTAATAAATATAATCTATATCCCTTATTAAACCAATGTCTATAAAACAAGAAATGATTAACGGAGTATTTTGGACAGCTTTACAGAAATACTCTGGTTTAATTATACAAATTATTGTTACAGCAATACTAGCTCGACTATTAAGCCCTGAAGATTTTGGTGTCGTAGCAGTTTCAACAGTACTAATAGCCTTTTTCACATTATTTACAGATATGGGAATAGGCCCTGCTATTATACAAAAACAAGATCTTACAAAAGAAGATTTTAATTCAATATTTTCGTTCACAATTTGGGGTGGATTAATTTTAGCTATTTTATTTTTTATTACATCATACCCCATAGGGATTTTTTATAAAAAAGACTCTCTAGTTCTAATTTGCCAAATATTATCAATAAATTTACTATTCGCAGCATGGAATATTGTCCCCAATGCCTTAATAAATAAAAACAAGAGATTTAAGTTTATTGCTAAAAGAACATTAACATTACAAGTAATTAGTGGAATCATTTCTGTATTTTCAGCATTCAATGGATTAGGAATTTACTCATTATTAATATCACCTATTCTGACCGCAGTCGGTGTTTTTATTTTAAATTATAAAGAATATCCTTTGGAATTTAAGTTACATATCCACACAAATTCATTAAAAAAAATATTTTCGTACTCAAGTTATCAGTTTCTATTTAACTTTATCAATTATTTTTCTAGAAATCTAGACAAATTAATCATTGGAAGATATTTTAGTATGCATGACCTTGGATACTATGAAAAATCCTATCGATTAATGATGTTACCATTACAATATGTGACTAATATAATTACCCCTGTAATGCATCCTATTTTGACATCATTACAAAATGATTATAAGAATTTGACAGACAAATACAACTCAATCATTAAATTATTGGCGACCATCAGTTTCCCATTAGGGATTTTTCTTTATTTTGCAGCTAATGATATTATATATATCGTATATGGCAATCGATGGGAAAATGCAATACCAGTATTCCAGATTTTAGCCCTATCATTACCTCTACAAATGATTCTTTCCACAACTGGAGCTATCTACCAAGCAGCAGGAAAAACAAATTGGTTATTTTATGGCGGCGTAAGTAATACCTGTTTTACTGTATTGGGATTTATTATCGCTTCAGTATATTTTAAAACTATAGAAGCTATGGCCTGGGCTTGGGATATTACTTTATTTTTTAATACAATAATTTCATACTTTGTTTTATATAAAATTGTATTAAAACAGAGATTAAGAGAAGTAATAAAAATTTGCATATCACCAACAATTTCAGCTATTCTCATAATATTGGTATTAGCTATAATACCATCAAATATTCCCAATAACCACCTAATACAACTGATAATAAAATTCTCCGTCTCGTTTATTGTTTGTATTATCTTTATTCAACTTACAAAACAATATAACCTAATACAGGGTTATAAAAAAATTAAACAGTAAAATCATACATAAGCATGATTAAACTTTTTTGTGTCCTCATACTGCTCATTTCGATTTTTCGTTTCTTTACAGGAAGAGACAAATCTATTACAAGAGCGAATACACTACTATTGTCTGCAATAATACAGTCATTAATGTTTTACCCACTAATGAAAGCATTCATTGTTTTTAAAGAAACAAAAATGCAAATGGATTTTACAGCTCCAATAGAAAATATTGGAGGTCTTTACTTTCCGACAATACTAGTTTGTTTATTTCCTTTGATAAATAAAAGAAAATATAGATGGAAGTGGGGTAATACAAAATATGTCATATGGATAATAATTTTCTTTTTTATCTATTCCTATCTCAGCCCCTATAACATACAACATTCAGCTACAAACGTAGCACTAATCGTATTTATTCAAATAGTTTTTACCATATATATGTGTAAAAGCTATATTGGAACTAACACATTCATAATAGCATGCTATGATGCTTTTAAAATTATCTTATTTATTGAGTTAATCATTTCTTTATCATTTGTTCTCTTACACATAAATACCCTACAACAATTATTTATTCCAGAACTAGAAGGAGCTGTTGTAGAAAGAGAAGGAAGTTCTTTTTTACGTGCATCAGGTACTACAGGCTGGCCTAATCGACTAGGAGCTTTATGCACATTAATTGCTATTTTTTATTGGATTTGTTACCTCAGAAAGTATAAAACAAAACAAAGTTTTTGGCTATTAGTAACAAGCATCTTCATTATTCTACTATCTCAATCACGCTCTGCTTTACTAGCTTGTCTTCTTAGCATGGCAATAAGCACATTAGTTTTCTTACATAAAAAGCATAAACTTAGTTTAAAAAAAATCATTTCATTGGCTATATTAACATCAATTACCATTATAATTCTTTTAAACCTGCCTATTGTTCAAGAAATGTTTTTCAAGTCAGATGCAGAAGAAATGACAGAAGCAAGATTTATACATTATTTGCTCGGTTACAATATTGCATTAGAGACTAATTTTATTGGAACAGGAATTAATTCGCATACACATTTCATGTGTTATAATATGAATAATCGAATATTAGGAGATATTTGGTTATATCAACATAGCATCCACAACATACATCTTGTAATCCTTGCAGAATTAGGTATATTAGGTTTAATAATATGGATATTATATCTTGTCTCTCGAATTATAAAGATTTTAAAACTACCATTATCAAAAATGAATAATCCTATTATATGGTTGTCCTTTTTCTCCATGATATTAACTATCATCATACATGGATTTACTGATATAATGTATATACATTATCAATATCTTTTAATAATATCACTTTTTGGAATGTATTCCTCAACTTATACAAAGCAATAATATGAAAGTTATATATTTAATACATACAACAGAATTACATGGTTCTACCTTATCTTTCCTTAATTTAATTCTACACTTAAAAAATAAAACAGAGATAATAGTTGTCTTTGAAAAGAAGAAACGAAATGAATTCAAAGAGATACTATTAAAAAATAATATAAAATTCCATGAAGTAACCCGAGTTCCCTTATCATACATTCCTAATAAAAATATAATACATGATTTGATCTTTATTATAAAAAACTTAATATATAAATGTATCTTCTACATAGAACTGCTAAATCTTGTTCTGAAAGAAAAGCCCGATATAATCCATACTAACACAGGAGTCATATATGAAGGTTACAACGTAGCTAAATTTCTAGGAATACCCCATGTATGGCACATTAGAGAATATCAGGATAAAGATTTTAAATGGAAATTCTTATATGGAAAAAAACACTTTGAAAAAAGACTTCATAATTCTTATGTTATTACCATAACCAATGATTTAAAAAATCATTTTCATTTATCAACCAATGCTACTACAATTTATAATGGAATATTAAGTACAAAAGATATAAGAATAAGGACCAAAAGTAAATATTTTCTATGTGCAAGCCGAATTGTTAGCTACAAAAAGCAAGAAGATGCAATTAAAGCGTTCTCTCTTTTCTATAAGAAAAATCCTGATTGGAAGTTAATCATTGCTGGAGAAAGAGAAAAAGATGGGTATTATGATTATCTAGTCAAGCTATGTACATCGCTTGGATGTCAAAACGGAGTCGATTTTATAGGAAAGCAATCACAAACTTCCATTTATGATTTTATGTCTGAAGCAAGCGCATTAATAGTACCTTCCCTTAATGAAGGATTTGGACGAATGACAGCGGAGGCCTGCTTTTGTGGCACACTTATTCTCGGACGAGATTCAGGCGGGACCAAAGAAATTTTAGAGCAAATAGATGGATTCAAATTTTCTGACATTTCACAACTTTACGAATCAATGTTACATATAAAAAAGATAATAAACACAAACATCTATAATGAGAAAATTATAAGATCTCAGGAAT
Organism: Phocaeicola plebeius DSM 17135; assembly: GCF_000187895.1. Lineage (GTDB taxonomy): Bacteria > Bacteroidota > Bacteroidia > Bacteroidales > Bacteroidaceae > Phocaeicola > Phocaeicola plebeius. The sequence goes on from NZ_DS990119.1 coordinate 478,788, forward strand.
ATGCGATAAAAAACTTTTCAATAGAGCAGAATTGTGAAAAAACTTATGATTTATATAAACATATAACAAATAAATATGGATATAATAATATTGCCGTTCCACGATTATAAGAAATGGACAAATGAAGGATTTAGAACGAGAGATGCACATTTATACGAACATCTGAAAAGAAATTCTGACATAGACAAGATTCTAATTATTAACAGACCTGTTTCTTTATTAGAAATGATTATTAAGAAACAGAATTGGTGTATAAAATCAAATAATATTTTTTACAAAGAACAGTCACTTCAGATAACTCAAATTGATGAAAAAACATTTTGTCTAGATATTTTTATCCCAGATTTTCTTAGAGTTATTAAAGAAAAAAAACAATGGTGGTTCTCATGTTTTAACTACCCAAAAGTTGTCAATGGAATAAATAAGAGCCTTAAATTATTAAAATTTAAAGACTCAATATTACTTTTACAAAACCCAATGGCTATAAGTATTGTAAGAAAAATCGAAAATAGAATCTTTGTTTTTGATGCAATAGATAATTGGGCAGTTCATCCACAAATGAAACAAAATCGAGATTTAATATTAAAAAACTATAGTTATGTAGACCACAATGCTGATCTAATATTAACCGTTTCACAGAACTTATTAAATATTTTCCCTAATAATAAAAACAAACATTGGGTTGCTAATGGCGTAGATATAGACTATTTTGCCCATGCAGTAAAGCCAAATTTTAGTCAAAAGATAACAATTGGATATGTTGGAAAAATCCAGGAACGCGTAGATTTTGATTTGATTGAAAAATGCCTACAGAAGCTGCCAAACTTTCAATTTCTGTTCTTAGGTCCTCTTTATGCACAAAAAAGAAAAGCTAGAGAGTTAACTAAACACTATAAGAATATAAAGTTTCTAGGTGACATACATTATTTAGACTTACCGAATGCTATGCAAGACATAGATATTGCCATTATACCACATAAAATCGATAGTTTCACGTCAAGTATGAATCCTTTAAAATTATATGAATATTTAGCAGCAGGAAAACCCGTAGTTTCAACAAAAGTTGCCGGTGTTAATAGCATATCTCAATATGTATTTGAAGCTAATACACCAGCTGAATTTATAACCTTAATTGAGAAAGTTTCTAAAGAATTATATACAACAATAACAGCAGAAAAAATAATCAGTTCAATCAATCCAGATGTTACATGGAGTAATAGAACTAATGCTATAATAAGCTTATTCCACGATACGTATAGAAACAAACTATCTCAAGAAAATAAATAGAAATCACCTTATCCCTTTTAAATACATGGAAAAAAGAGTACTACATATAACAGAGAAGTTACAAGCAGCTGGAATTGAATCATTTATAATGAATATGTATAGAAACATTAACCGAAAAAATGTACAGTTCGACTTTTATGTAACTAGAAATGAAAATGAATTTTATGATAAAGAAATAAATCAACTCGGAGGGAAAAAATTTACTTCAAGCATAAAGAATAAATCTATTATATTAAAAATAATTATTGAAAGCTTCTATTTATATCATTTCTTAAGAAAACATAAATACTCAATTGTACATCTTCATACATGTACACCATTAAGAATTTTATATCTACTTGCTGCAAAATTTGCAGGCGTAAACACACGTATTATACACTCACACAGTGCAGCTATCTCTGAAAAATCAAAACTAAAATATTTCATCTATTCTTTATTTAGATTACTAATAAAACACTCAGCAAATTACTATTTTGCATGCTCTGAAGCAGCTGCACAATGGATGTATAATCGTTCTATCTTACAGGATAAACACTATCAAGTCATTTACAATGGAATAAATACACAAGATTTTGCTTTTGACAATATAACAAGATCAACATATCGAAAGGCATTAAATATTGAAGATAAATTTGTTATATGCCATACCGGACGCTTTTTAGAACAAAAAAACCAAAGTTTTTTAGTCGAGCTAATGGAAGAATTAATTAAAATAGATAATAATGTGATTCTATTATTGATAGGAACCGGATATATGGAAGAGCAAATAAAAAATATGATAAAAAATAAACATCTAGAGAAATATATTCATTGCTTAGGAGTAAGATCCGATGTCTCACAACTTTTACAAGCTGCAGATTGTTACGTTATGCCATCTCTATATGAAGGATTACCTGTAGCAGCCGTAGAAGCCATTTGTGCCGGATTACCATGTATATTATCTGAGAATATTACAAAAGAAGTTGATATCTGTAATAATATACCCTTTATTTCTTTGAATGCATCAAAAGAAACATGGATAGCTGCAATAATTAAAGCCAAGGAATGGAAAAGGCAAGATATCTCGGTAAAAGTTAAAGAAGCCGGATATGACGTACATGATGTTGCTAATAAGTTAGAACAATTTTATTGCTTACATTGATTTATAAATATGACTAAAGTATCTATTATTGTCCCTTTTTATGAAGGAGAAAGATTTATTAATAATCTCAAACAATTATATCAATCGATTGCAATTGAAGCAAATAAAAAAGGAATTAAATTAGAGGTTATAATTGTTAATGACAGCCCTTGGATTCAATTATCAACTACTAGTTTCAAGAATAACAATTTATATGAATTAAAGATTATTACAAATGACCAAAATTATGGAATACATCTATCACGTATTAATGGTATAAAACACTCCACTGGAGAATATATTATAATGCTTGACCAAGATGATATTATAGAAGCAAATACCTTATATAGTCAAGTTCAGTTAGCACAAAAAAACAATGCCGATTGCATTATATCCAATGGCATTATGAAAGGCAAAAACGAAAATAAGATTATAATAAATACCAACGGAAAAAAATATTGGTGCTGTAGAAACTTACCTTACCTTATATCAAACAATTTATTAAGTTCTCCAGGACAATGCTTAATTAAGAAAAAATCAATTCCAGAGTTTTGGATGGAAAATATCCTAAAAACTAATTGTTCTGATGATGTTTATCTTTGGATTTTGCTTTTCAGAAAACAAAATAAAATTATTTATAATGATAAAATTCTTTATACACATGTATATACAGGTACAAATTGCTCATTAGATAAACTAAATGGAATAGAATCAGATTTAAAAGTTAATTCTCTTTTAAGAGAAAGCAATCAGATTTCTCCTTTTTTATTATATTTACATAAACGGAAATGTTTTTACAATAAAAAAAGGTTACAATCAAAACTTATAGCAGGTTTGATATATATTGATTACTATCTCATAATGATTCTATTTAAAACAATTATGTACCTAACTAATTTGACTTATGATACAAATTATAAAGGATGATTTCATCAGATATTGTACTTATTTTAAAATAAAACCAACTATTATTTCATTCATAAAAATGTATTTATTAAATAGTTGTTTTCACTCAGTTGTATTACATCGAATTAAATCATCCAATAAAACTTTATACTACATTTTAAGATTATGTACTGGAAGAGGTCAATCTTGTTTGTATATCTTAACAAAAAAAGTTGGTAAAGGTTTTATGGTTCACCATGGATTTGCAACAATTATAAATGCTGAGGAAATCGGTAATAATTGTTTAATATACCAACAAGTTACCATTGGGATGAAAGGAATATATAAACCCGTAATTGGAGATAATGTAACTATTACATGCGGAGAAAAATATTAGGGAATGTCAAAATAGGGAATAACGTTATAGTTGGTTCTAATGCTGTTGTAGTTAAAGATATTCCCGATAATAGTATGGTTGCTGGAATACCAGCTAAAATCATCAAACGATATAATCCCTCAACTCAAGAATGGTACTAATATAATCAAAAAAAATGAAAATAGCATTCATAAGCACACGAGGCATACCTAATAACTATGGAGGCTTCGAACAATTTGCCGAATATATTTCGGTAGGGTTGGCGAAACGCGGTCATGAAATTGTAGTTTATTCACCTCATTTCCACCCATATAAAGAAAAGAGCTACAAAGGAGTACGCATAAAACATATATATAGTCCTGAGACCTGGATGGGAAGCTCAGTAGGAAGTTTCTTCTATGATTTTTCCTCACTGAAAGATGCATTAAAGAAAGAAAAATTCGATATCATTTATGAAGCAGGCTATACTAGTATTGTACCAGCATACATCTGGTTTAATGTAAAGAATATCAAATATCCTATCTTTACAACCAATATGGACGGACTAGAATACAAACGTACAAAATTCAACAAATGGGTACAGAAATTTGTATTTTGGGAAGAACGAATGACTGTAAAGCATAGTCATTATTTGATAGCTGACAATATGGGTATTCATGACTATTATAAGGAGAAGTATGGTAAAGAAAGTAAATTTCTAGCATACGGAGCTGATATTCATGATAACTACAATGAAGATTTTTTAAAGGAGTTTGGTTTAGAAGCAAATAATTATTACTTGCTTGTTGCCCGTTTGGAACCAGAAAACAATATCGTAATGGCAATAGAAGGGTATCTTGCATCGAAAGAAAATAGTAAGCGTCCACTTATTATTGTTGGAAAAACAAATACACCACATGGAAAAGAATTAGTGACAAAATATGGAAATGAAAAATCCATACGTTTTGTAGGAGGAATATATGATTTTGACAAATTAAATTCTATCCGCCATTTTTCATTTGCCTATTTCCATGGTCATAGCGTAGGAGGAACAAATCCCTCTTTACTGGAAGCTATGGCTTCAGATTGTTTTATCTTAGCCAATAATAATATTTTCAATAAAGCTGTTTTAGGCGAGAATGCTTTATATTATTCAGATAATACCACTGTAACGGAATTGTTGAATAACATTGACGACTTAGCCCAAACACATAAAAAAAATTTTATTGAAAATAATCTTGAAATTATTCGAAAAGACTATTCTTGGGAAAAGCTAGTAGATGAACATGAAAAATATTTCCTTTGGTTATTAGAAGAATATAAAAAGAAATAAAACTAAATTGTTGGATATTATGAAAGGTATCGTATTAGCCGGCGGCAGCGGCACACGCCTCTACCCCATCACTAAGGGAGTGAGCAAACAGATGCTCCCCGTATTTGACAAACCGATGATTTATTACCCAATTTCGGTACTGATGCTAGCGGGTATTCGTGAGATTCTGATTATCTCTACACCTTACGACTTGCCGGGATTCCAACGTTTGCTGGGTGACGGCAGTAACTTCGGAGTGCATTTCGAATATGCAGAACAGCCTTCACCCGATGGGCTGGCTCAAGCTTTCATTATCGGAGAAAAGTTTATCGGCAATGATTCTGCTTGTCTGGTATTGGGCGACAACATCTTCCACGGTAACGGCTTGAGTGCTATGCTACGCGAAGCAGTACGTACCGCAGAAGAAGACAAAAAGGCCACGGTATTCGGCTACTGGGTAAGCGACCCTGAACGTTACGGAGTGGCAGATTTCGATAAGGACGGGAACTGTCTTTCTATTGAGGAAAAACCTCAGCATCCAAAGTCAAACTATGCAGTGGTCGGTTTATATTTCTACCCGAACAAGGTGGTAGAAGTAGCTAAGAACATCAAACCATCTGCTCGTGGGGAACTGGAAATTACCACAGTAAACCAGCGATTCTTGGAAGATGGAGAACTGAAAGTACAGACTTTGGGCCGTGGATTTGCATGGCTGGATACAGGTACACACGACTCACTGGCAGAAGCTTCTACCTACATCGAGGTGATAGAAAAACGCCAGGGACTGAAAGTGGCTTGTCTGGAAGGAATTGCCTACCGTATGGGATGGATTACTGCGGACAAACTGCGTGAAGAAGCACAGCCTATGCTGAAAAACCAGTACGGACAGTACTTGCTGAAAGTGATTGAGGAAGTAGAACGTACGGGGAAAGCAAACCTCGATTAATGAGTTAAAAGTTAATAGTTAAAAAGTAAAAGACTTATCTATTCAGATAAAATGGAAGTAATTAAAACTGCGATAGAGGGTGTGGTGATTATTGAGCCACGTATCTTTAAAGATGCCAGAGGGTATTTCTTCGAATCATTCTCACAGCGGGAATTCGAAGAGAAAGTGGGAAAAATCAATTTTGTACAGGACAATGAAAGCATGTCGTCCTATGGGGTGATGCGTGGACTGCATTTCCAGCGTCCACCTTACACGCAAAGCAAACTGGTACGTTGTGTGAAGGGTGCCGTGCTGGATGTAGCTGTAGACATTCGCAAAGGAAGTCCTACTTACGGACAGCATGTGGCCGTGGAACTGACGGAAGACAATCACCGCCAGTTCTTCATTCCGCAGGGCTTCGCCCACGGATTTGCCGTACTGAGTGAAACAGCCATCTTCCAGTACAAATGTGACAACTTCTATCATCCGGAAGCAGACGGGGGAATCAGCATTTTGGACGACTCACTGGGCATTGACTGGCGCATTCCGACCGAACACGCCATTCTGAGCGAAAAAGATACCAAGCATCCGCTATTGAAAGACTTTGATTCACCATTCGAATTCGGAGCTTTCTAAAAAAGAGATTCTACACATTTTTCATTCTTTAATTCTTCATTAAAAATGAATATACTTGTGACAGGCGCCAACGGACAACTGGGTAACGAGATGCGCCTTATCAGCAAAGAGATGACCGACCACTTCATTTTTACAGATGTAACGGAAGTGGAAGGACTGGAAACTACCCTACTCGACATTACCAATCTGGAAGCGGTAAAGGAAGTGGTAAAAACGCACAAGGTGGATTGCATCGTAAACTGTGCAGCCTACACCAATGTGGACAAAGCGGAAACAGACGTAGATTTCTGCCGCACACTCAATGCCAAGGCACCGCAAAATCTGGCCATCGCGATGAAAGAAGCTGGTGGTCTGCTGGTACATGTATCTACGGACTATGTGTTTGGCGGTGACCCTTACAACATTCCTTGTCGGGAAGACCAGAAAGGCACTCCTACTGGAGTGTATGGTTTGACCAAGCTGGAAGGGGAAGAAAATATCAAGGCAGCCGGATGCGACTACGTGATTATCCGTACAGCCTGGCTGTATTCTGAATTCGGCAAAAACTTCGTGAAAACCATGCTGAACCTGACGGCTACCAAACCGCAACTGAAAGTGGTGTTCGACCAGGCAGGTACTCCGACCTATGCATACGACCTGGCAAAAGCCATTGAAGTCGTGCTGAAGGATTATACCAAAGAACAGCCGGCATCGGCCTACAGCAAAACGGGAATCTATCATTTCAGCAACGAAGGGGTTTGTTCCTGGTATGACTTTACCAAGACGATTGCCGCTATGGCTGGTCACATGGAATGTGACATTCAGCCTTGCCACAGCAACGAGTTCCCAAGCCCGGTGAAACGCCCGGCTTACTCGGTACTGGACAAGACTAAAATCAAGGAAACCTTCGGTATCCGCATTCCTTACTGGACAGATTCACTAAAAGTGTGCATCGAAAACTTGACAAAGAATAATTAACCCTCAAATTATCTTATTATGGCTACATTCAAACGTAACATATTGATTACCGGTGGTGCCGGATTTATCGGCAGCCACGTGGTGCGTCTTTTTGTAAACAAGTATCCGGAATACCGTATCATCAACCTGGACAAGCTGACGTATGCAGGTAACCTGGCTAACCTGAAAGACATTGAAAACCAGCCAAACTATGTATTTGTAAAAGCGGACATCTGCGATTATGAAAAGATGCAGGAACTGATGCAGCAGTATCAGATAGACGGTATCATCCATTTGGCAGCTGAAAGCCATGTGGACCGCTCCATCAAAGATCCGTTCACTTTTGCCCGTACGAACGTAATGGGTACGTTGTCTCTGCTACAGGCTGCCAAAGTGTACTGGGAAAGTCTGCCGGAAAAATACGAGGGTAAACGTTTCTACCACATCTCTACAGATGAAGTGTACGGAGCATTGGAACTGACTCATCCGGAAGGTGTGAAACCACCGTTCACTACCACGGCATCCTCTTCTGAACACCATCTGGCTTACGGAAAAGATTTCTTCTATGAAGATACGAAATACAATCCGCACAGCCCCTACTCTGCCAGCAAGGCAAGCAGTGACCACTTTGTACGGGCCTTCCACGACACCTACGGCATGCCAACCATCGTAACCAACTGTTCAAACAACTACGGACCATATCAGTTCCCGGAAAAACTGATTCCGCTGTTCATCAACAACATCCGTCACCGCAAACCGCTGCCAGTATATGGCAAGGGCGAGAACGTGCGCGACTGGCTGTATGTGGTAGATCATGCACGTGCCATCGACGTTATTTTCCACAACGGTAAGATTGCAGAAACATATAACATTGGTGGTTTCAATGAATGGAAGAACATTGACATCATTAAAGTAGTGATTAACACAGTAGACCGTCTGCTGGGACGCAAGGAAGGCGAAGATATGGACTTGATTACGTATGTAACCGACCGCCTGGGCCACGACATGCGTTATGCCATCGACTCTACCAAGCTGCAAAAAGAACTGGGCTGGGAACCAAGCTTGCAGTTTGAAGAAGGTATTGAAAAGACGGTACGCTGGTATCTGGACAACCAGGAATGGATGGACAACGTAACAAGCGGTGACTATCAGAAATATTACGAAAGCATGTATAAAAACAGATAACTATGAATACAAAAATAAACATTGCTGTAGCAGGTACAGGCTATGTAGGCCTGTCCATTGCTACCCTACTCGCACAGCATCATCAAGTGGTTGCGGTAGACGTGATTCCTGAAAAGGTAGAGAAAATCAACAACCGTATCAGCCCGATTCAGGATGAATACATCGAAAAGTATCTGGCAGAAAAGGAACTGAACCTTACTGCTACACTGGACGGGGCTTCGGCTTACAAAAACGCAGATTTCGTAGTCATCGCAGCTCCTACAAACTATGATCCGGTAAAGAACTATTTCGATACTAGCCATGTGGAAGAAGTAATAGATTTAGTTCTTGAAGTAAATCCGGATGCGGTAATGGTAATCAAGAGTACCATCCCGGTGGGTTACTGCCGCAGCTTATACGTGAAATATGCAGAAAAGTTCCGTAACACTCCAGCCCTGGCAAGAAAGAAATTCAACCTGCTGTTCTCACCGGAGTTCTTGCGTGAAAGCAAAGCATTGTATGACAACCTCTACCCTAGCCGTATCATCGTAGGCTTCCCGAAATTCATTGACGGACGAGACGAAGAAAACGAAGCTATCAAAGCTATCGCTGGAGAACACCTGGAGGAAAAAGCGAAAGAATTTGCCGCTTTACTACAGGAAGGTGCCATCAAGGAAAACATCGATACATTGTTTATGGGATTGAAGGAGGCAGAAGCAGTGAAATTGTTTGCCAATACTTACCTGGCACTGCGCGTAAGCTATTTCAACGAATTGGATACGTATGCCGAAGTGAAGGGACTGGACACACAGGCCATCATTCAGGGTATTTGTCTGGACCCGCGTATCGGTACGCACTATAATAACCCGAGTTTCGGATACGGTGGTTACTGTCTGCCGAAAGATACTAAACAGTTACTGGCCAACTATCAGGATGTACCGGAAAACTTGATTCAGGCCATCGTAGAAAGTAACCGTACACGTAAGGACTTTATCGCTGACCAGGTGCTGAAGAAAGCCGGATATTATGATTATTACAATCGTGGAGACTTCAATCCGGAAGCTGAAAAGCAATGTGTAATCGGCGTATACCGCCTGACCATGAAATCGAACAGTGACAATTTCCGTCAGAGCTCAATTCAGGGGGTTATGAAGCGTATCAAGGCCAAAGGAGCTACGGTCATCATCTATGAACCGACACTGGAAAACGGAAGTACCTTCTTCGGTTCGAAAGTGGTAAACAACCTGGATGAATTCAAAGCTACCAGCAATGCCATCATTGCCAACCGTTACGATGCGTGTCTGGATGATGTGAAAGATAAAGTGTACACTCGCGATATCTTTAGAAGAGACTAAATTAACAAGAAGTTTAAGAGAATCTCCTATTTCTGTAGTTACAATAAACTGTAGAAATAGGAGTTTTCTATTATTTCAAAAGGTATTGTTATGAAAGGAAAAGATTTAAGAAACAAGAATAAAGAATCGTTCCTCAAAGCGAACAGTACGGATTAATGAAAAACGATCCAAAGTGCTTTCAATATTTTGTTCCAATGATATAAGCTGGTTTCAACAAATGGAGGAACAGACATCATCAAAGAAAGCTATAAACTTACAAAGGACAATAACAAAATGAAACAACTAAACCAAGAGATGGTCATTATTCTTCCGAAAGGTATGGAGAACATACCGGTAAGAGTGATACACGACGACAATACGACTGAGTTGACAGTGAAGCTCGTGAACCAGCCTGCAAAGGGGAGAACGTGTATGGAGTCGGAGAATCTGCATACTGCCATTTATCATCAGAACCGCTATGAGCATGTGCCGATGAATGAAATAGAATGGATTGAGGCTAACGGAAGCTACTGCCATGTACATACGGTGAAGAACAGGAAAATTACGCTGTCATACCCGCTGAGACTGATACAGGACGTGCTTCCGGAACAGGCATTTATCCGCATTCACCGCTCGTATCTTATCAACATAGATCATATTAAATTTATTGACGGAAACTGTGTCATGGTGGGCGGCAGATTCTTAAAGATTGGGAAAGAATACCAGAAAAGGCTGCTCGACAGATTCGTTTTCCTGGGTGTGCGGAATAAGCCCAAATGTGAAACGGAATGAGATGAAACAGGTATTGAAGCTCTGGCAGAAAGCTTCAATACCTGAATGATTATTGTTTGAACTCGGTGAAACGGGTGTAATGCTTGCGCCCGTAAAGGTCGACCACGCAGTATCCGTAGCGGTAGGTGCCGGAAGGTACGGAGGTGAGGTTAACGCGCAGGTCTTTCGTTTTCTTGGCCACAATGGAATCGACAGGCTGATAACGGACTGAAGCGTCGTCATCGGGCTGGAATTCCTGGCACAGGTAGACTATATGGTCGTTCTTCTTGATGGTAGTAATGCCTTTGTCGGGAGTCTGATCATTGAGATGACGACGGACTCCTACCACTACCCCACCGGGATTTTTCTCGTCATAACGGAGAATCAGGTCGGAGCGTTCGCCATTGAACAACACAGGGACGGTGTAGTGCAGCGAACGGCTGTCGGCAAAGGTCATGTAGGCAGCCACGTTTTTTCCTCCGATTCTGATCCATTTCCCGTTCCATTGCCCGAGAGGTGCCGACTGGCTTTCTATCTGTCCGAGGGAGTTGAGGGTTACTCCGTCGCCGTCCATGCCATAGGAGAGCCATCGCCCGTCGGGGGCCTGCGATAACAGAACGGCATATATCTTACGGGTGTGCAGAATCATGTCGGTGGAAAGAAGATCGGGCAGTTCCTTATCGGGGAAGGCGGAAGATGTGGTGCTGGTATAGCCGGCCTGCCACTGACGGACGTATTCCTGCACAAACTTGAGATAGTCGGGCGAGAAGCCGCTTTGATAGTATTCTTCCAGCGAGCGGGTCTGACTGAAATTGTAGCAGGGGAAATAGAGGGAAAGGCCGCACACGGAATTAGGATTGAGCAAATCGGATGTGCCGGAGCAGACAACGGCATTGTTCAGACGGGTACGTATGTCATCAAGAAGGCTGCGGTCGGACGGCTCTGCAAGGCGGTTGCAGAGGTCCAGCAAATCGGTCATATCAGGACCGCTGAAGGTGAATGCGGGCATGCCGAACGACCGGCTCTGCGAACGGGCTTTGGAGAAGCGCGGGAATGCGGACGAAGAAAGGCTGGCAAGCTGATGGGAAAAGAACTGTCCGACACTGGCTGTCAGCGCAGGAACGGCATCGAGCCGGGTGACGGAGAGAGTGATATCTTCGAGGAACTGTTTATTTTTATCATCTTTATCATTTCCCTTATAAGTTGCAACGTAGGAACGGACCATGTTTTCATAAAAGGTGTCGGCAGAGGTGGAATAGGATGCCAAAAGGGGAATGACACGACGGTAATCCCATCCACCGCCGGGTTCCAGCTCTTGCGAGGCTATCATGTAATCGGCATAGGGCGAAAGGACTGATGCGGTTTCAAGAGTAGCCATGAGACAGGCATCGAAGCCGATAAAGGCATACTTCTTGTTATCGGGAAGACGGGAGGATTCGAGCGCTTCACCAATTTCACGCAAAGACAGGAAACGGTCGTCGGGGTAACACTCATCGTAACCGAATCCGCCAACGGAACCGGACCCGTGATTCCAGAATATCAGGCCGTAATTGTCTGCCGGAAAGGCACTTTGCCCGATACGGAGGAACTGGCTCAGGGTGGCGGGATTGCCCATGCTGCTTCTTTCAAAGGTTTGCCACGTCTTAATACTATTATGGGTAATGACAGCACAGGTAAGGCTGTCGGGCGACACTGTCAGGCTGAAAGTGTCACCGGTATGCCACTGACGGGTTCCTCCTAACAGCAGGACTACGTTCAGGCTGTCGTGACAAGTGTTTTTTTCGGCTTCCATCGCGGAAAGGATTTCACTGATGTCGGCAGTGGCTTGTTTATGAGTGGTTTCCAGATTGGAGCCGTTCATATAGACCAGCAGCGTAAAACTGGAGGGAGCGCCATTCATCTCCTGACTAATCAGAAGGGCGAAAAGGCACAACAGGAGGTTATAAATCTTCGTCATCATCGGTGGTATCATTGTTTTCTTGTTTATGGTATGTGGCTGGGTTACGGAATTCATAAAGTCCAATGGCCAGGGTGCGGCGGATTTCTTCTGCGGTCTCGCCTTTCTGGTCGCCCAGACGTTCTTCTATAAGCTTGGTCATCGTGTCTGCATAGTGTGTATTGGCATCGGCTGCGGAAATGTGACTCTCGGCCGCACGGCTGCGACGGGCACGATGGCAGGTTTCGATGTTCTGCTCCAGACGCTCGAACAAAGAAGCGCGGGGGGTACGCAAGGCACGGGCCTCATTTTCCACACGCAAGGAATGGACTACATCGAGCAGGGTATCCATCTGCTGCTCCATATCGTCGGATATATCGGCACGGCTGGCTTGCTTTTCCAAGCGAAGGGTCTGAACCAGATTGGAGAGTGAGGACTCAAAATCGGAATCGAAAGCATCGACGTGTTGCTGACGGAATACTTCTTCTTCCCACCGGAGTGAGGTCAGACGGCAGGCGTTCTCGCGGGCATAGGGGTCTTCTTCATTATAGGCATCGAAATAGGCATTGTTGGCATCGAGGAAGAATTCGTCCATACGGTCGCGAAGCTGCTGGAGGGTGGCGTAATCTTCACGGGTCTGGCGCATATCGGCACAGGCTGCCAGCAAGGAAGGATCGAACACTGCTTCATCGGTTCCGATGGCTCGCTTGCCTTGCTGAAGGTCAGCCAGTCCCTTGTCGGACTCGCTGGTAGCCGACTGGCTGACGAAGGACTTGATGTCTTCAAGAAGGTTATCGAGATTAAGCTTCTTCTCTACCCTGACTTCTTTTCCTAACACGGTAAGCACAAGCTTGCCCCAGAGGGCGCGGGTGGATGCCGTGAGTTCTGCGCCTAACTCAAATGACTTGATCCAGAGCAACTGGGTGACTGCCCCGATGACACGGGCCAGCGAATTGAGTACACCGCCAACGACATCACTTCCTAACTTAAGGGCTTTCTTGGCCAGCTCGAGGGCACTGTATGCCACTCCGATGGCTACCTTCACACCGGCCTTGGCTATCTCGAGTCCGGCAATCTCGGCGGCACGGGCAGCCTTAATCCAGAATTTATACCACTTGGTATGACGGATTATCTGGCGGCATTCTTCTATCCGGCGGTTGAAGCTGTCAATCTGTCCTTGCAGACTGGCTACTTCACGCTGGGCTTCGTCCAGCTTACGGGTGGCTTCTTCGATGCTGGACTTCACGCTCTCGGCCGCGGTTTTCAGGTGTTCCTGGGCTTTTTGAATGATTTCCAGAAAACCGGTAGTATCGAACACGATGCTGAGCTTGAATCCGGCAGAGGCAAAATCTGTCATTCCTCCCTGAAGGTTCAGCACGGTCTTGAACCCGTAATAGGTGTATTCGATGTTCACAAATACCATACGGTCTTTGATGAGAACCAAGGTGTCGAGCTTAAAGATGGAAAGGATGGAGATGTAGGCATTCAAATAGAAGGTCAGCTCGCCTTTCTCACGCTGGATGTTGAGGTACATCACAGGGCCGTCATTGGAAGCCTGGACCAGCTGACCGGCCAGACCTCCGTTTATCGGCTCAATGGGAAGGGTTTTCTGAGACTTTTCAAGGATAAAGAAATCGCCCAAAACAATCTTGTCCATCTGGACAAGGGCTACGAGTGACTTGCCTTTATCGGCCAGGAAGAGGAAACGGATTTTCTTATTAAACAGCTCGAGGGTACCGCTGATGAAGAATCCTGCCGGAAGCTGGCTATTGCCCACCATCAGAGGTTCGGCACAAATGTACAACTGGCAGTTGAGAGAGATTTTTCCGTTGCAGTCGATGCGGTAATGGCGCATGGTACCTTTGTCGGTCAGTATGTACTGGCCGGTATCGTTTCCTAACGGGGTGAGCTGGGCTTCGCCTGTGATGTGCAGGGTGGAATCTGTCTGACGATTGAAATCGGCTACGACGTCGCGTACCTGATTCTGGCGAGCCGTGTCATACTCTGCCAGAGAGACATCCGAGGGTATGGGTTTTACTCCTCCCCCGGCCAGGCGGGTTTCTGTGAGGTCAAAATCGCCTACTGCTATCACATCCAGGCATTCCAACGCATCCCACTGGATATCGACAACCTCGACTACCAGGTCACGCAGGGATATACGCCCCTTATTGGAGGTAAGAGCTGCCGTAAGCAAGGTTATTTTAGGAGGATAAGGCCCGAACGCAAAGCCTCCAAACAACGACATGTGAGGGGTATTGATACGCCCAATCATGCCTAATGTCAATCCGGAAGGGGTGACGCCGATACTGAGACCCAAATCGGAAAAAGAAAGACGGGAGTTAAGAGGTATACGGGCATCGGACGAAGCTGAAAGCGCAAAAGAGGCGTTGGAAGCTGAACCGCTCATTGTAAAAGAAAGCGGCTGCCCGTCGAGCTTGAACTTAAAGGTTCCGGAAACAGCACAAAAGAAACTGGCAGCGGATTTATGAATCTGAAAGGTCAAACCGTCGAAAATAAATCCTTCTGTCTCAATGGGGCCGCTCGACAACTGAGCCCCGAAACTCTGGTCGGACAGACTGCCTCCGACCATGAACCGCACGGTCTGGAGTCCGGTGAGCTGCCGGATGCATCGCCCAAAGTCGTTCAGACTGAGGTCGAACTCTCCCAATGCCAGAAGCTGATAGGCTGCACAGGCCGGAGACAACTCTATTCCCTTGAAGTCGGGGAAAAACTGCTGCAACAGATGAAGGTCCTGACCGGCTCCATTCTGACGGGCTATCAGTGCCAGCCGGCTGATTCCTAGCCATCCGGCTACTTCGGCCACTGCCTGCTCGAACGCTTTACCGTTTTTCAGACGGTCTGTAGCCAGCAAAAGAAGAAGCTGGCGGGATTCACCGGAAAGTGTGATGCCGCACTTCAGACCGGAAAAGGTGAGCGACAACGCAGTGCGACTGGACAAGTGGACAAAGTTTGCTGAGAAATCGGTTGAATTGGACGGAATGACTGACAGATGACTGGACAAGGCTGATGCATCGACTTCCTTGGAGTTCATCAGGTCGGACAGTCGTTTCCCACGGGTCTTGAGAGAGCCCACCACAGTAAGCTCACCCTGCATACGACCGATACCGAAAGTAGCCGGAAAGCCGAATAATTCACCTTCTGCCAAAAGAATAGAGTTTATGTGCTGTTTCATAATTTTCCATTAGTTTAAATACTTGAAAGTATAAGCCCGGATGTGGAAGATAAATTTCAGGCAGAGAATCACGTACTTTCTGCCTGAAATTTCAGTAACCGTTAACCCAACTGCTGCAACATAGTCGAAATTTCACCAATGCCCATCTGTGCCAGTACACCGGTTCTTTCTGTATTCCAAACGCCTACAAACAGATTATTTATCTTTATTATACCTAAATCGGGCAAAGCATCGGCCAGGTTTACAGAAATAGCAAATGCATATTCGGTCACGTCTGTATCGGTTGTGCCTGTCTTAGCAACGTCTGTACCAGCAGCACTTCCGTTTTCACCGGCAGCCTCCGAAGCTTTCTTGGCACCGCTCGTTACTTTCTTGTACAAAAAAGCGGATTTCAACTGAAGCTGAATTTTCCCCCAGTCAAAAGGTTTATCTGCACTCTGTACACTATTCACAGTATTCTCGATACTCTTATCCGCACCCTCTATTTTAAAAACATCTTCAAGTTCTTTAGCTATTTTCTCCAACGATATTGCATTAGAAGAATTGACTATGGTAGGCATAAGCAATAATTCGCTTGAGTTCTCTGTCTTCTGATAAATGCCTGCAAGATTGGTTCCCAGCAAGTCAAAATTGACTCCCAGCGCTAAATTCATTTTCTGTGTCATAATGCTACTTTTTTAAAATTAATAATAGAATGAAGATTCAAATTGCAAAATCCATATTTACCAATGTAAAATAAATGTAGATTATAAAGCAAAACGAATTTTTGTCCATTTTTCTAATTTGCATTTATTTTTTCCGAAAAGTATTCCGTGTGTATAGATAAACTCTTGCTTTTTCTACAAGAAAACAGTAAATTGCAGCCATTATGATACACAAGATTCTAACTGCATACGTATATTATACCGCACTCGGATTCAATATGACTATTAAATAAATAAAGATATGAGCAAATACAAAAACCCGGCGTTTACATCAAAGAGGAAGACGCCTTCGTAAAGTCTCTAGTAGAGGCTGAAACTGGCATCCCGGTATTCATCGGGCTGACCGAGAAAAATGCATGATAGAGAACTTCCTGCACAACGTATGGAAACCTGCGCGTCAGCGTACTGGTGGGCATCAACCGGCCGGCAGAGTTCATCGAAATCACGTTCCAGCAGCAGATGCAGAAAAGCAGATAAAACAGATAATCAAATGATAACTATTAAAAAACTAAAATAGTATGACAGAGAATGAATCTACACAGAGTACAAGCACACAGGCATGGCCTTTGCCGAGTTTTTATTTCATAGTATCTATCTCAAACGTAGGCGAGGTAACACGACTTCCATCGAGACGCTGGTCATTGCCCACGAAGGTATGAATGTAAAATAAAAGAAAGAACTATGATGACAGCACATATTGACTGGTTCAACAGAATATTGACCGTCGCCACACAACTCTACTTCCATCAAGGATGTGAATTTACTTCTATCGAGGAAGTCATACCGCCTTACGACGGATGGCTGGAAGAAATGACCGACCAACAAGAAATCACGTTCGGTGAACGGGTAGCTATCATGCTGGCCCTGATGCCACATATCTGTCCACAAGCATTGGACATCTTTTTTGTACAGAACAAGGATTTCAACCGCCAATATACTGAATTCGGTGGCTGGAAAGGTCTGTCGCACGGAGGTTTCTTGCCTACCGGTGAGACTGCCTCGTTCATCATCGCCGGAAAAGATATAGAGAAAAAAAAGACCGTTATCCGCATGTTCCAGCAGGACCACTGGCTTTACACTCAGAATATCCTGTGCCTGAAAGAAGGCGGTGAAGGCGAACCTTTCCTAAGTGGCCAGCTACGTCCTTCCGAAGAGTTCCTGAGCCATGTCCTGTTGGACAAAGAATACAAACCCGACTATACAATCGGATTTCCAGCCAAACGCATCACCACACCGCTGGAATGGGAAGACATGATAGTAGATTGCACCACACAAGAGGCGCTGGAAAATATCAATACTTGGATTGAGCACCAGCATACAATCATGGAAGACTGGGGCTTGAAACGTATCCTAAAACCAGGATACCGTGCCCTATTCTACGGTCTGCCGGGAACCGGAAAGACCCTTGCCGCCACCTTGCTCGGCAAAAAGAACCACATGGATGTATACCGTGTAGACCTTTCCTTGATAGTATCGAAATACATCGGTGAGACAGAAAAGAATCTCTCCAAAGTTTTCGATCTGGCAGAGAAGCACAACTGGATTCTGTTCTTTGATGAGGCTGACGCTCTTTTCGGGAAGCGTTCTTCTACCAATGCCTCAAACGACTGTGATGCCAACCAGGAAGTAGCATATCTGATTCAGCGTATCGAAGATTTTCCGGGTATCGTGATTCTTTCCGCTAACCTGAGATCCAACATTGACGAAGCTTTCTCCTGTCGTTTCCAGTCCATTATCTACTTTCCGATGCCCAATAAGGAACTCCGGGCTGCCCTTTGGCGCAACATGTTACCCTCGCAATGGCTTGGGAAGGATGCTGAAGAACTTATCGCAATGGCTGCTGAGACAGAATTATCCGGAGGGGCTATCACCAATGTGGTGAGGAGATGTGCCATCATGATGATTCACCAAACCGAGATAAACAAACAAACGTTACAAAATTGCATCAGCATAGAAAAAAATGTAAGCAACCGATAAAGTACATATTGCAAAACAATAAGTGGAATTCTCCTGCTTCTATGGTATAAGACACCGCAGAAACAGGAGATTCTCGTTTATAGAAGACGGATTTATCACAGGTATCACGGGACAGGTCGACTCTTTTTTGCGAAACCGAACGGTATGCTGTGCAAGCTGACCAACGTGAGCAAGGTGCACTGCCTGGGCCGGCACTACAAAGTGGAGATAGACGAAGGTATTCACCATATACAGTTTTGTAACTTTTGCACTGGAAAATCTGAATTCCAATAATATATAATTATATTTGTCAGATCAAACCGGATGATGATGATGTAATGGAGGTTACTGCAAACTTCAAGGTTCAGGATACGCCTGAAAGTATTTCAAGAATCATAGACAACTTTGTAAAAAGCATTTAATAACCGACTAAAAACCAAAAGTTATGGCTGACGAAAAATTGAATCAGGGACTACAATCCGATGCAGGTGTTCCGGCTGATAATGTAGCAGGAGAGGCCCAGAACATTATTGATACCGCAAAGGCGGAGGTCGAGAGTCCCATTCAGAAAAACGAATCTATCGTGACGGAAGAGCAGAAAATTCAGGCTCCATTCATAGGCTTGGTTCCTATACCTTCTCTGCTTGTTGATCGTGTTGACATCGATTTTCAGATGGAAGTAACATCTACTGAGACCAACAAAGATAACATGTCATCTGATGTTTCAACAAATATCTCAAGCGGATGGTTCGTGAAAGCCGAAATCAGCGATAAGGTGAGCACTTCTCGCGAGAACACCCGCTCGACCAATCAGACGGACAAATATCAGGTTCATGTGTCCGCAAGCCAGCAACCCCAGACCGAGGGACTGTCTAAACTGATGGACATCATGGCAAGCTGCATTGAGCCGATGCCAACCAAGGACACAATAGACGGTACAGGCGGCGGATCTTCCAGTGGTGGAAATCCCGACGAATAAGAAGTATATTATACCGCATCCGAATTCAACACGACTACTTCAACGGACGTTTCTGACAACAATCGTACACGTTAAATATTTAAATAGAGAACAATATGGGAGAATATAAGACACCCGGCATTTACATCAAGGAGAAAAACGCTTTCGGAAACTCCGTAGTGGTAGCCGAAACCGCTATCCCGGTATTCATCGGGCTGACCGAAAAAGCACAGAATGGAACGGAATCCTTAAAGAACAAACCTGTCCGGATTTCGTCGATGACGGAATATGAACAATATTTCGGAGGAGCGCAGATACACAGTTTTGACATATCTGTAGCGGATGTAAACGAGAATTCTACCATACTTTCAGTAAGCTATGGCGAAAAAAAACTTCAAGCGACACTGACCAACAAACATTGTACGCTGTATTATCACCTGCAACTGTTTTTCGCAAATGGCGGCGGCACCTGCTACATTGTGTCCGTAGGCGATTACGCAACGGGAACCCTCGACAAAGATACCGTGAACCACACGGTATTGCCTGCGCTGAATAAGGAAGCGGAAATTACCCTGCTCGTCATTCCCGAAGCGGTGGAGACTGAAGAATATGCCGACTTCTACACGGCCATGCTTTCACACTGCGCCGCAAACAACCGTTTCACCATTTTAGACCTGCCCTATGAAGGAAAGGCAGAAGACTTCCGTGCCAATGTGGGAAACAATTTCCTGGCCTATGGGGCAGCCTATTATCCGTGGCTAAACACAACGGTTTTGTCGGAAAACGACATTGACGGGGAAATGATGAAGCTGAACATTTCCCAAGATTTTAAAACCGGCATAGACCAGCTTGATGCCTATATAAGAAGAGAAATCGAAGAAATAAAGAAGAATGGAAGCGACGGACCATTGCACCGCAACAACCTGCACAAAGCACTGATGCTGTATCTTCCTGAATATAGGCTGCTTGCAAAGAAAGTCAAAGACTACCTGAACCAGCTTCCGCCTTCGGCAGCCATGGCGGGACTATACACGATGGTAGACCACACACGGGGCGTATGGAAAGCGCCTGCCAATGTATCTGTCAATTATGTCAGCATGCCGTCGGTAAATATAACCGACAGGGAACAGGAAGACTATAACATGCCGATGGACGGAAAAGCTATCAACATTATCCGTGCATTCCCCGGTGAAGGGAGCAAGGTATGGGGAGCCCGCACACTGGACGGAAACTCGCAGGACTGGCGGTACATCAATGTACGACGCACGATGAATTTCCTGGAGATTTCGGTGAAGAACGCCGTACGTTCCTACGTGTTTGAGCCGAACGATGCGAATACCTGGATGAACATGAAATGCATGATAGAGGACTTCCTGCGCAGCATATGGAAACGCGGCGGACTGGCAGGTTACACTCCTGAAGAAGCCTTCGAGGTACATGTGGGGTTTGGGGATACGATGACGGGCAATGATATACTGGAAGGTATCCTGCGCGTCAGCGTACTGGTAGCCATCAGCCGGCCAGCAGAGTTCATCGAAATCACGTTCCAGCAACAGATGCAGAAAAGCTGATAAAACCAGATTATCTTTTCTCTTTCCTTGCGGCATGTGGGGTCGCACACCAAGCAGGCTTCTTCTTATCTGATCATGTCGATTGTAGGGGGAGCCATTGCTCCCATGCTGATGGGATTCATTGCCGACCACGTATCGATGGCGACTGGTTTCATCATCCCGCTAATCTACTTTGCTGAAATTCTGGGATTTGCCGTGAGGTACAGCAAGCTATAATTTTACAAAAAACTCCCGTTTCTACGGCCCTAGGAATCCGCAGAAACGGGAGATTTTTTTATTAACAGAACTATTCTTTACAGATATTACAGCATCTGTCTACCGCAGGAATCTGCTTCGGATGCGGCATCTTCATGCTCTTTATAGCTCTTCTCTGCTGCTTCGCTATGACGCCTAGCTCTTTCTGCGGCCTCGCTGGCTTCGTCCGGATCGTCTGCGTCTTCGGCCTTTCCTTTATAGAACTTAGCCTTTTCAGCTTCTTCAAGGTGTTTATCGTGCTCTTCTTGGGCTTTTCTCTTGTTTTCCTGCAATTGATGGTTTAAGAAATTTCGGTCTTCCTCTTCTCTTCTTTCTCGTTCTTTTTGTTCGTGCTCCGACTCTTCGTTGCTGCTTTTCGGTTCGTCTTTTATAGGAGCAAACGGATTTTCTGTGGGGGCACTTGCCGGTCTTGTTTTTACTATGACTGCCGTAAAGTCACATTTCGGGCACTTCTCAAAATGCACACCGTCTTCTTCGGTGATCTTCAAAGTGGTATGACAGAGCGGACATTCGGTAGTTCCAGTCACGGTTTTCTCTCGCTTATACGTGTTAGTATCGACGTATCCGCATTCGTTACATCTTCCCTCCATGATGTAGGTCACATCGAGTGTGCATATTTTCTCTGGTATTCTGATGCCTCTTTCTGTTTTTCCTCTACTCCAGTCGTATACTGTTTTGGTATGAACGCGCCGGATAACCTTTTCGGTTGGGGCATAGACGCCGTTTTTCTGACACGACGGACATTTGTAGATGCTCTTGGCTGCATTTTCAGTACCCATTTCGAACGTCATGGATATAATGGTGAAGATATAGACCAGTACGATAATCCACCAGCTGTGGTAAAAATCGAGTAGTGCGACCGAATAAATATATATAAACGGTGCGCAGACTACCCATATCAGGACTTTCACTGATGTTCTTACGCTGAAGCTCTTTTCTCCCATCCAGTGGGATATTACACTGGCTGTTCTTGCTATCATCAGTATTACGAATCCCAGCAGAAAGAAGTTGATTCCTACAACAGTCAGTCTTTCCCAGATGCTATTGTCTCCCGTGATTGAGATAGACACATACATGTTCTTGCAGGCTATGGTTTCATAAAAAGGAAGCTTGCTGAATATGTTCGACGATCTTTCTTTCTCATTATACTGGATGTCTTGAATCACTCCCATCTGGTTAGTCACAACCTTTACTCCCTGCACTCTTTCACCGTTTTCGATGGCAACCAGATAAGGGAAGTCGTATACCAGTCCCAGCCCGGTAACATAGTCGCCCACTTCTTCTGCCATCTGCCATATTTCCTTACCCATGTATCCATCGAGTTTCTTCTTGCTCACGTTATAGGTAAAATCTTCGTTCAGATGATCCAGTCTTTTCACTTTAGTGGCCAGACCGTTTACAGGCACCACAAACTGATTGGTGCAATCATCTCTTACCAGGAAGTCATAATCGTCATAATGACACAGCACCTCTACTTCCCTCTCTGTCGACGGCCTGAATCCATCGATATTCATCTCAACTGTAATTCTGTTTTTGGCCTCTGGAGTCAGTCTTGGCGGATCTGACGGTTCGGTCAGCGTTTTTATCATCACTCCGATTATGGCTATCGTAACTACGACATATATGCCTGTTTTCAACCGGGCCAGCTGCTTGACATGGTGTTTACGCATGTACTTGTATCCCATATTCAGGGCTATGCATAAAATAATGAAATAGAAGAGGTATTGCAGCACTCCCCATATATCATAGGTTCTTTTCACTACTTC
The DNA here is from genome assembly GCF_000187895.1 of Phocaeicola plebeius DSM 17135. Classification (GTDB taxonomy): domain Bacteria; phylum Bacteroidota; class Bacteroidia; order Bacteroidales; family Bacteroidaceae; genus Phocaeicola; species Phocaeicola plebeius. The sequence continues at coordinate 501,852 of NZ_DS990119.1, forward strand.
CAGGTCGCTTTTCTTCACATACACTGTTTGCCCGTCGACAAGCATTTCTGCCGCACTAAGTCCCTCAAATCCTTCAATTTTCACTACTGTATCAAATGGCAGCACATCTATGCTGTCTGCCGAAACGAACACTGAGCGATACACATTTGCTCCTTTTTCTACTGCTACCCTGTAGTATCCGCTGTGGTCAAAGTAAATTAGCGTATAGGCCATAAACCCTAATGTCAGCATCAGAAAAATAATCCACACTTTGTCTTTCATAATAAATGCTTTTAAATTTTAACTATTAACTATTTTGTTTATCCCCGTATAGCCTGAACCTTGGAATTCCTGTATATATCCCCTGAATTCCTTGTCCTGATAATCAAGGCTCGGCTATAAATACAAAATTACGAATAAAAACAATAAACGGGGAAAGCAAACCGGAAGTTATAGGTGCCTTCCCCTGAACAATTGGAAAATTTTATTCTTCTCTCAGCACGTTTTTCTGCAAATTATTCATTTTCTTTGTAGAAAGAATGACTGAAAACTGATTGCCGTATGGAAAATTATATTCGTTTTGACTGGGCCATGAAGCGTCTGCTGCGTAACAAAGCTAACTACGCGGTGCTAGAAGGACTGCTCACTACCCTGCTCGAAGAAAAGGTGACCATTCACAAACTGCTGGAAAGTGAAAGCAACCAGGAGGATGAGTTTGACAAGTACAACCGCGTGGACATGCTGGCTGAAAATTCGAAGGGTGAACTGGTGCTCATCGAGGTGCAGAACAACAATGAGTATGCGTATTTCCAGCGCATGCTGTTCGGTGCATCCAAGCTGGTGACGGAATACATCAACCGGGGTGAGGGATATGAGAAGGTGCGCAAGGTGTACAGCGTGAACATCGTGTATTTCTCGCTAGGCCACGGGAAGGATTTTGTGTATCACGGAAAGACGGAGTTCGTGGGAATCCATAATGGGGATGTACTGGAACTGAGCCCGTTTCAAAAACAGACTTTCAAGGTGGACAAGGTGAGCCAACTCTATCCGGAGTATTATATCCTGAAGGTGAACGACTTTAACCGGGTGGCCAAAACGCCGCTGGAGGAGTGGATTTACTACCTGAACACGGGAAATGTGCCCGAGAATGCAACTGCTCCGGGACTGGACACGGTGAAGGAGCAACTGAAACTGGACCGAATGAGCCGGGAGGAGCTGAGGGCGTATTACAAGCATCTGGACAATATCGTAATTCTGCGTGACAACATCATGACGGAACGTGCGGAAGGTCGTGCGGAAGGTCGTGCGGAAGGTCGTGCGGAAGGTCGTGCGGAAGGTCGTGCGGAAGGTCGTGCGGAAGGTCGTGCGGAAGGTCGTGCGGAAGGTCGTGCGGAAGAAAAAACCGCTATTGCCCGTAACCTGAAAGCACTAGGACTGACTACCGCGCAAATTGCACAGGCTACCGGCCTGACGGAGGATGAAATCAGAAGAATAGAACAAACTATATGAAAAAACTGTTGTCGCTGCCACCGAATCTGGTGGAGTGTTTTCACGATATCATGCACGCGGACCGCAAGGAGTGGTTCTGCACATCGGACCCGGTAGGACGGAAACTGGGCTCAGGGGGCGGTACGGCCTGGCTGCTGAATGCCTGCCGGGAGGAAGAGGATAAGAATGCCGCACTGGGCGACTGGCTGGCACGGGAGAAGCGTATCCTGCTGCATGCCGGAGGGCAGAGCCGCCGTTTGCCGGGCTATGCGCCATCGGGCAAGGTACTGACGCCGATTCCGGTGTTCCGCTGGGCACGGGGACAGAAGCTTACACAGGACTTGCTGTCGCTGCAGCTGCCGCTGTATGAGGAAATCATGGAGCGGGCGCCGGAGGGACTGCACACCCTGATTGCGAGCGGCGACGTGTACATCCGGGCTACCCAGCCGCTGCAGGAGATTCCGGATGTGGACGTGGTGTGCTACGGCTTGTGGGTGGACCCGGAACTGGCGAAGAACCACGGGGTGTTCGTGTCGTCGCGGAAGGAACCGGAGAAGCTGGACTTCATGCTGCAGAAGCCGAGCGTGGAGGAAATGGCGGGGCTGATGCAGGATTACCTGTTCCTGATGGACATCGGTATCTGGCTGCTGAGCGACCGCGCCATCGAGTTGATGGTGAAACACTCGACCGACAAGGACGGGGGCGTGAAGTTCTACGACATGTATTCGGAGTTCGGACTGGCACTGGGGGCGCATCCGCGCATCGTGGATGAGGAGCTGAACAGCCTGAAGGTGGCTATCCTGCCCCTGCCGGGCGGTGAGTTCCACCATTACGGTACGAGCCGGGAGATGATTTCGTCGACGCTGGCGGTACAGAACTGTGTGACGGACCAGCGGGCGATTATGCACCACAAGGTGAAGCCGCATCCGGCGGTATTCGTGCAGAATGCGGAGATGGAGTTCCCGCTGACGGCCGACAACGCGGAGGTGTGGGTGGAAAACAGCCACGTGGGCAGGAACTGGAAGCTGCACAGCCGGAACATCATCACGGGGGTGCCGCGCAACGACTGGGCGCTGAACGTGCCCGAAGGGGTGTGCATCGACGTGGTGCCGATGGGCGAACAGGAGTTTGCCGCACGTCCGTACGGTTTTAACGATAAATTCAAGGGAAGCCTGAAGGAGGCTTCTACAGCATATTTAGGCCGTCCGGTAACGGAATGGCTGGCGGAAAGAGGTCTGACGGCGGACGAAATCCGGGGCTGTGAGGACTTGCAGGGGGCAGCGATTTTTCCGGTGACGGACTCGATAGAAGATTTGGGAACGGTGCTGCAATGGATGACGGACGGCGGACAGGGTGAAGCCGGACGGGCTATCTGGATGAAGGCACGCAAGGTGTCGGCCGACGAGATTTCGGCGTATGCCAACCTGCGACGGCTGTTCGCCCAGCGGGAGGTGTTCCGCAAGGAGAACTGGAGCCTGCTGGCCAGGAACCAGGAACGGAGCGTGTTCTATCAGATAGACTTGCAGGAGGCGGCCGGGGCGTATGCCAAAGGAGGCATCGCCTTGCCGGAGGAACTGCCGGAGGGGTCTCCCCTGCTGAAGCGGATTAACGACGCGATGTTCCGCGCGAAGGTGTGCGAACTGGAGGGCAAACCGGAGGCGAAGGAACTGGAGGCACGGGCGTTCGGCCTGATGCGAGAGGGACTGACCGGCACGATGGATTACCGTCAGCAGCCGAAGCTGTCGGTGTATGCCGACCAGATTGTGTGGGGGCGCAGCCCGGTGCGCATTGATATTGCAGGGGGATGGACGGATACCCCACCCTACAGCCTGATGGAGGGCGGAAATGTGGTGAATCTGGCCATTGAACTGAACGGGCAACCGCCGCTGCAGGTGTATGTGAAACCGTCGAAGGAGTACCGCATTACGCTGCGCTCGATTGACCTGGGAGCCATGGAGGTGGTTTCCACGTACGAGGAGTTGCAGGATTACCGCAAGGTAGGCTCGCCGTTCTCCATTCCGAAAGCGGCACTGGTGCTGGCGGGATTCCATCCGGATTTCTCCACAGAACGGTTTGCTTCGCTGGAGGCACAGCTGAAGGCTTTCGGCACGGGTATCGAGGTGACCTTGCTGTCGGCCATTCCGGCGGGTTCGGGACTGGGTACCAGCTCCATCTTAGCGGCTACGGTGTTAGGGGCGCTGAATGATTTCTGCGGCCTGAACTGGGACAAGCAGGGAATCGGAAGCCGTACGCTGGTGCTGGAACAGTTGCTCACCACAGGGGGAGGCTGGCAGGATCAGTACGGAGGTGTGCTGCACGGGGTGAAGCTGTTGCAGACGCAGCCGGGATGGCACCAGGAGCCGAAGGTGCGCTGGCTGCCGGACTACCTGTTCACGAGCGACGAGTACCGCAAGTGTCACCTGCTGTATTACACGGGCATCACGCGCACGGCCAAGGGCATTCTGGCGGAGATTGTGAAGGGGATGTTCCTGAACTCGAACCGTCACCTGCACTTGCTGGAGCAGATGAAGGGCCATGCCATGGACATGTACGACGCCATCCTGCGGAATGACTTTGAGGAGACGGGACGACTCATACGGAAGACATGGATGCAGAACCAGCGGCTGGATGAGGGTACGAACCCGCCGGCCGTGCAGGCGCTGACGGAACGGATTGACGACTTGTGTCTGGGATACAAGTTACCGGGTGCCGGTGGGGGCGGCTACCTATACATGGTGGCCAAAGATCCGGATGCGGCCGTGCGTATCCGCCGGATTCTGACGGAATACCGGGCGAACGACCGGGCACGCTTCGTGGAGATGCACTTGTCGAACAAGGGACTGGAAATCAGCAGGAGCTAAGGAGCTAATATGCCTGAACAACAAGAGAGAATTAAAAATAAATATATAAAGCCATTTAATAACTGACATTATGAAACAATTAAATATCGCCGTAGCCGGAACGGGTTACGTGGGTTTATCAATAGCAACTTTGCTGGCACAGCATCATCGGGTAACGGCTGTGGATGTAATTCCTGAAAAGGTGGAGAAAATCAACAAACGTATCAGCCCAATCCAGGATGAATACATCGAGAAGTATCTGACAGAGAAGGAACTCAACCTGATAGCTACGCTGGACGGGGCCTCGGCTTATAAAAACGCGGATTTTGTGGTCATCGCGGCTCCTACGAACTATGATCCGGTGAAGAATTACTTTGATACTTCGCACGTGGAGGAAGTTATCGACCTGGTGCTGGAAGTGAATCCGGATGCAGTGATGGTAATCAAGAGTACCATCCCGGTGGGATATTGCCGCAGCCTGTACGTGAAGTATGCCGAAAAGTTCCGCAGCGTTCCTGCTCTGGCAGGTAAAAAGTTCAACCTGCTGTTCTCGCCGGAGTTTCTGCGCGAGAGCAAGGCACTGTATGACAACCTCTACCCTAGCCGCATCATCGTGGGCTATCCGAAACTGATTAAAGGATTAGATGAAGAGAACAAGGCTATCAAAACCATTGCAGGTGTAAACTTGAAGGAGAAGGCGCAGGAGTTTGCAGCGCTACTGCAGGAAGGGGCACTGAAGCCGGATGTGGACACGCTGTTTATGGGACTGAAGGAAGCGGAAGCGGTGAAGCTATTTGCCAATACTTATCTGGCACTGCGCGTAAGCTACTTCAATGAGCTGGATACGTATGCGGAAGTGAAGGGACTGGATACGCAGGCGATTATTCAGGGTATCTGTCTGGACCCGCGCATCGGTACGCACTATAACAATCCGTCATTCGGATACGGAGGGTACTGTCTGCCGAAGGATACGAAGCAGTTGCTGGCCAACTATGAGGATGTGCCGGAAAATCTGATTCAGGCGATTGTGGAAAGTAACCGTACACGTAAAGATTTTATTGCAGAACAGGTGCTGAACAAGGCGGGGTATTACTCTGCGAACTCACAATGGAATGTCACAAAAGAACATGAAGTAATTGTGGGAGTATATCGCCTGACCATGAAATCGAACAGCGACAATTTCCGCCAAAGTTCGATTCAGGGGGTAATGAAGCGTATCAAAGCAAAAGGGGCTACAGTTATCATCTACGAACCGACACTGGAAGACGGCACGACGTTCTTCGGTTCAAGAGTGGTAAATAATCTGGAAGTATTCAAACAGCAAGCTAATGCCATTATTGCCAACCGTTACGACACGTGTTTGGACGACGTGAAGGATAAGGTGTACACACGGGATATTTTCAGAAGGGATTAGTTACAGTTAATAATTAAAAAGTAAAAACGAGAGGGTGTCTACCGTTATTAATTTTTCATTTTTCATTATTCATTATGAAAAGATATTGCCAGACACTGGAGCTCTATGACGATAAGGAGCTGATTGAGGCATACGTGGCAGAACATGCGCACGTGTGGGAGGAAGTGAAAGCGGGTATCCGCGAAGTAGGTATCACGGACATGCAGATTTATATCGACGGAAACCGCCTGTTCATGATTATGGATACGACGGATGAATTCGACATGGAACGGGACTACGCACGCCTGGCTACCCTGCCCCGACAGGCGGAATGGGAGGCACACATGGCGAAGTTCCAGAAGGCTGCACCGGGAGCAACCTCGCAAGAGAAATGGAAACTGATGAAACGGATTTTTAAGTTATAAGAATGTTTCACAGGTATTTTCCAAAACAAAAAGATGCCAATTTTACAAACCTATCCCTAAATTTTATGTCAGATAATATAAAGTAATGGTATAAAAGTAATATTTACAAAAAGGAAGTATGAGTTTACAATTTTTCTTTTCTATATTTGATGTAGTCTGAAGGTATTTAATTGACTACAAATAGATTAAAAGAAACTCGCATGAGAATGGGCAACGGATAAGAAATTGGTAAAGTGCTTTGATACACTATATTTCTCATGCTGTCAAACAACTCTTATTTGTTTGCAAATATAATATTATTGCAGGTAATAATCAAAAATAACGAGGTTTATTTTCATTTTTACCTGCTGATATTTGTTCCGGATTATCAGATGCGATATATTTGTAATTAGGATTCGTACCGTGTTCCAAGCGGTTCATAAGTAACGACTTGCGGAGTTTTGGCAACAAGGGGATGCGGCTCCGTTTTATAGAAATGACTTATGCAAACCGACTTATCCATTTACAACAGTCTTCGCCCTTCCTTTATAGAAGGCGTTCACGCCGTGAAGTTCAATGCTTTGTCGGCGGTCATATCGCGTTACCGGGATTATGCCCGCAGTTCCGAACAAATAAAAGCGTACTCGGGAGATTCTCTGCTGATGCGGGACATCGCCTCCTTGCTTGACGAAGCACCCCGTCCCATAACGAGGGAATACCAGGATTTCACCCCGTTCCTGCTTCTTCTGATGCTTTCGGAGGAATTTCATGCCGTCCATTACGTCGAGCGTCTTGTAACGTGGTATTTCGGCTACTGTTGTGTCGATGAACTGCGGACGGTTTGCACCATTCTGTCCGAGTGTTCCTACCCGCATCACGACACGCTGCGGCTGCGGTTCAAGAATTACCTGCGTGAAGCCCGTAAGACATTGGGTATGCCCGTTGAATGTAACGCTGCTGTCATGCTGAAAATGCTCGACGCCTCTTATGAACATCTCACTCCCGCCGATGTCGGGGAGTTCGAGGAGCTGTTGCACCTGGGGGACGATTACGAGTTCATCTCCCGTGTCAAATCGAATTATCTTGCCTCGGATAACGTCACGGAACTCGCCGGGGTTTGCGGGTATTCCAGCACGATTACCTTCCGCCGGCGTTTCCAGCGGGTTTTCGGCTGCTCGGCCTCCTCGTGGTTACGTCAGCGCCGTATCGAACGTATCGGGGAGTTGTTGCGGACGACACACTACACGTTGCAGGAAATAGCCTACATGTGCGGTTTCTCCGCCCAATCCCACTTTACGGACTTTTGCAAGCGGAATATGGGGAGCAATCCCACTTCCATCCGCCAGGAAGGTCGGATCTGACATTAAAATCGGCTCCGTGATAAAAAAACGAAGAGAAAGATAAAAATCGTAATCCGCCGGTTTTTCGATTCGCTAACTTTATACGCGAAAGTAACAAGACGGATTATGATTGCATTTATAGAAAAATTAAACAGCGAAGTCCTGCGGAGTATCGAACGTATCGAATCGCGGGATACCGACGTGTTGAAAAAGTCGCTTGAAGCGTCACGTGTCCTGGGAGAAGCGTTCGACCGTTTGAAACAATATATCATCGGCTACCGTTTTCAAAACGATGACGAGGAAATAAAGTTCTTCAAAGAAATCAAACCTCGTCTTTTTTGCCGTCTGATCTATTACCGCAAGCTCTACAATATCGAGATGAACCGTCCGGTAGGAAGTATCGAGGCACAACGGGAGTACCTGGACGCCCATGTTCGGGCCATCAACGCGTACACGCAGAAACGCCTCGACTTTATCCGCTATTTCCGCAGCGGCGCTACACACCTGGACAGCCTCTATTTCCTGCGCGGGCAGACCGACACGGAGCAATACCTGGAAACCTTCTACTATGAACTCGACCCGCAGTTTTCGACAAACGCGGATTTCAAGGTGGCGAAAATCCTGGCCAACGATATGTTGTCGGTTTATCTTATGGGCGAATTGGAATCACTGGAGAGCACGAACCTCCGGAACATGGTTCTGCCATTGCCTGACGTGCGTCCGACATGGCAGGACTCGAAGACGGATCTGACGGAACTTATTTACCTGCTCGACAGTAAAGGCTGTTTCGGCAATGTGCCACTCACGCAACTTGCCAGCTACATTTCCAACGCTTTCAACGTACACCTCGACATGAACCTTTCGAGGACATTCTGCGATATGAAAATCCGAAACAACCCGACACCGTGGCTTGACAAGGCGAAAGAGGCCCTGCTTAAACGTATGCAGACGTGGAAGCGAAACAAGAAAAACGGCAATTCCGAGTAGAACATGAACCGGTAAAGCACTCTATTTCTTATAGAAGCACTGATAATCAGCGTTGTATATAACAAAAGAACCGAGGTCGGTTTTCCCCCGTAACTCTCGAAAGGAACTTTCCCGAACGCCCGTATTTGCACCCGTATAAGGAGCCGATACGGGTGTTCCGTTGTAGCCCCGTCCGGATTAGAACACCGTTAAGCGTTGAATCACAGTATGCTATCGCATTTCTGCCAATAAAAATACCGAGTACGGGCAGCGGATTTCGGCAAAAAACACTGCCTTCTTCACCGCATGAACCGTTGAGAATCAGTTCACTGCAAATTATCAAAAAAAGTCGTACCGACCTCGTTTTAAGCTGTCCATATAAGCCCGACCTTTGTAACAGACTAAAAAACAAAGGAGTATGAAAATCATAGTGATCGGTTCGCGAGCCTATAACGAGCTTGTCGGGCGTATAGAGAAAATAGAGGCTGCAATCGCCTCTCTCCCTGAAAAGGGGCGTGCATGGAATAAGGAGTATATAAACGACGAATGGATGGACGGCGAGCAGGTCTGCCGTTACCTGGGCATCAGCGGGCGTACCCTTCAACGCCTCCGCTCGGATCACGTGATCACCTATTCGGCCATCAACCGGAAGCTGTATTATTCCCTCACGGAAATCCGCCGTGTGCTGAAGGAGCGTTCCGTGCGGCGCAAAAACCGACCAAAGGAGTAGGCCATGTTTCTGGATAAGGAATATTTCGACGGATGGATGCAGCGGCTCTCGGAACGGCTGGAACGTATTGAGAAGCTGTGCGCGGGGGACGTGGAGCAACCGCTTTCCATCCTGCCTGACGGGGAGCGTCTTCTGGACAATTACGACCTGTGCCGTATGCTCAATATCAGCAAGCGCACACTCCAGCGTTACCGCACCTCGGGAGAGCTGCCTTACGAGATGATCTATCACAAGACCTTCTACCGGGAATCGGACGTCCTGCGGTTCATCGAGCGTAACTTCAGTAATTTCCGCAAGCTGAAAAAGGATCGTCCTGCCGGTTCCGGTTAGGCCCTGTCCCGAGAGTCCGGCGTCATGGAAAAACGCGGAGATACATGGAATAAGGCACGACAAGGCGGTACAACCGTTCGATATTTGCCGTAAAATCAGTATGTTTGCACTTGGAAGCCTATATAATAATGAACAATGAAAGAAACAGATAAAATATATCCTGCCGACAAAGGGGAGGAAGAGCTGCTGCATAACGTGCGCCATATCTTGCAGGAAGCGCGCGCGAAGGTGATACATCATGTCAATTCGACCCTCGTGAGGGCTTACTGGCAGGTAGGGAAATATATAGTGGAGTACGAGCAGCAGGGAACCGGCCGTGCCGGATATGGCAAGGCTGTCATCAACACCCTTTCCAGGCGGCTCGTGGCGGAGTTCGGAAACGGGTTCACGGCCACCAACCTGCGGTACATGAGGCAGTTTTACCAGTGCTACCCGAAATATCACACGCTGTGTGATAAATTGAGTTGGTCGCATTGCCGCACGCTTCTCAAGGTGTCGGGCGATGCCGCCCGTGATTTTTACCTGCACGAGTGCGTCAAGGAAAACTGGAGTGTCCGGCAGCTCGACCGCCAAATCAACACGCTTTTCTATGACCGCTTGCTGGCCAGCCGAGACAAGAAAGCCGTGAAAGAGGAGATTTCCCGTACCGAACCCGGGCGTGTCGAACCCAAAGAGATCATCCGCGACCCGTATATCCTGGAGTTTCTCGGTATCCCCCAGGGAGAGCATTTTCTGGAAACCGATCTGGAGCAACTGCTCATCAGCCGCTTGCAGCGCTTGATGCTCGAACTCGGGAAAGGCTTCGCCTTCGTCGCGCGACAGAAGCGTATCTCCTTCGACGACAAGCATTTCTACATCGACCTGGTCTTTTACAATTACCTGGCCCGCTGTTTCGTTTTAATAGACCTTAAATCCGGGGAGCTGACCCATCAGGATTTGGGGCAGATGCAGATGTATGTCAATTACTACACCCGTGAGTTGATGAATCCCGGGGATAACCCTCCGGTGGGTATCGTCCTCTGCGCGGAGAAAAACGACGCGGTCGTCCGTTATACGCTGCCCGAAGATGAAAAGCAGGTCTTCGCCGCCCAGTACATGACCTATCTTCCCACGCAGGAGGAGCTGCAAACACTCTTGCAGGAAGTGTGACGACAACGCTCACGGGCATATGAAAAAAGCCGATGGAAATATGTACTTCCGTCGGCTTTTCGCTTACATCTTGATCCCTTTCTTCGCGGGGCCGTTCTCCGGCGGGCTGCCCACGCCCGCGATCACGATGCGCCCCCCGGAGGCGTCGGCAATCTGCCGCAGCCGGGAAGGAATACGGGCCGCCGTGTTGTTTTCCTTCGGGAGCTCTTCCGCCGTGTCATGCCGTTCCCGGCACACGTCGTTATCCTCCTCCGCCTCCTTTCCCTCGCTCTCTTCTATCGATTTGAGGCTTTGCTGTATCCTGCGGTCTATTTCCGTCAGGTCAGCTTTCAGGGCCGTCAGTTCGGGCTCCTTGCGCCAGGAACTTTCCACCACTTCCCGCAGGACGGGAATATCTTTCTCCAGTTCCTCGTTCTTTTTCCGGAATTTTTCCAGTGTCGGCTCGATGGTCGCGAGCGCGTGGATGAAGTTCATCGCCGCCAGTCGCGGGTCGGAGGCGATATTCCCGTAGTTATACTGGTATAGATAATCCCCTTCACCCCGGACATAAAAACGGTTCTGCACCAGGTCGAGCCCGTCTTTCCCGGTCGTTTCGCTCTGGACGAGCAGTTCGAACCCGTAGAGGCTCCCGATGGGTTCGAGCCTGTCGAGCGTGCGTGCCGTTTCGGCGATACGGTTGAGCTGTTTCCCGATGAGCTTGGGGTCGGAGGTTTCCAGCCCGTTCAGTTTCACGGGATTGCGGTACGAGCCGTCCTCGTTGAACTCGACGCGGGCCTTGAAGTGTTCCAGATCCTTGCCGATACGCCGTATCAGGTCGTTGTTCTTCTCTATCTTCTCCGTGATCTGCTCCAGCTTGTAGCGGCTCGATGATTTGCCGCGCACGAATGCCTGGCGTTCGCTTTCGAGCGTGGCGATCTTCTTCTCCAGGCGGGCCTTGTCCAGCAGGTCTGTATTTCCCGAGAGGACGGCGACATACTCGGAAAAATTCATGCCGCTCTTCTCGTCGATGGCCCCCTCGTCGATGGTACGGCTTCCCATGTTGTTGGTCTTGAGCTGGCGGATGAACAGTTGCTTGTTGTGCAACAGCCCGAACTTGTAGGCGTCGAGCGACTTCTCGACGGCGTATAATATCACGTCCACCTTGTTGTCGGCATGGAGTTTGGCGATCTCGTTCCCGGTGCGTATTCCCCGCCCGTCGCGCTGCTCCAGGTCGCTGGGACGCCAGGGGCAGTCCAGGTGGTGTATCGCCACGCAGCGTTTCTGCGCGTTCACTCCCGTCCCGAGCATCTCGGTCGATCCGAAGAGTACGCGGATTTTCCCGGCGTTCATACCGGCGATCATCTCCTTGCGCGCTTTTTCCGAGGTCGCCTCCTGGATGAACCGCACCTCGCTTTGGGGTATGCCGTAATCCTCCGCGAGTTTACGCCGTATCTCGGAATAGACGTTCCACCCCGCTCCGGGTTTGTAGGTTCCCAGGTCGGAGAATACGAACTGCGTACCTTTGTACGCCTCGAAACGGCGGTAGTAACCGGCAATCATACGGGCGCAGTGGCTCGCCTTGTTGTCCACGTGGTCGCTGTATAGTTCGGGGTCTATCATACGCATATCGAGCGACATCTTGCGGGCGTAGTCTGTGGCAATGAGCATTTTCGCCTTTTCCTCCCGCTCCGAGAGCGGCAGGCGGCCCAGGAGCGTGGCATCGCCCGATTTGGCGAACTGCACCAGCCGTTCTATGAACTCCGTCTGCTGGGGTGTCGGCGGGATATTGTGCAATATCTCGTTCTTTTGCGGTCGGTCGATCCCTATATCCTCCGCCGAGCGGTAATCTGTAATCTCGGAGTAGAACATGGCCAGTTCGGGAACCTTGATGAAATATCGGAACCGTTCTTTCTGCACGACCTCGTTGGTCACGGAAAACTCGTAGTCGATGGTTTTCTTGGCAAATATGGCCGCCCAGGCATCGAAGGTGCGGATATTCTGACGCTCCAGTTCCTTCGGGCGCAGGTACTTGAAAAGCAGGTACAGTTCCGTGAGCGAGTTGGAGATGGTCGTTCCCGAGAGGAACGTCGCCCCCAGGTCGCGGCCCGTGCGCTGCTGTATGGTACGCAGCGCGAAAAGCATGTTGAGCGCCCGCTGCGACCCCTCGGGATTTCCGAGGCCCGCCACCCGGTCATGCCGGGTCGTGAAAGTCAGGTTCTTGAATTTGTGGCTCTCGTCCACGTAGAGGTGGTCGATACCCATGAGGCGGAAGTCCACGGCGTCGTCCTTGCGTGTTTCCAGCGCGTGCGCCACCTTCTGCAACTTGGCTTCCAGGTTGGCCTTGCGTTTCTGACACCCTTTCATCATGGCGCGGGAAACGTCCCTGCCTTGTGCTTTGAGCACTTCGAGGTTCTCCTCCACACAGTCCAGCTCGGCCTGCAATATCTCCTGCTGTATCTCCGGGGACTGGGGTATCATGCCGAACTGTTCGTGCGAGAGGATCACGGCGTCCCAGTCGTTGTTGCGTATCTCCCGGAAGATGCGCTCACGCTTCCGGGGCGTGAAATCCTCCTTGCCCGGGTAGAGGACTTTGGCCATCGGGTAAGCGGTGCAGAACGTCCGGGCTATTTCATGGATGTTGGCTTTCAGCCCGATAATCATGGGTTTGTTGGCCAGCCCGAGGCGTTTCTTCTCGTAGGCCCCGCAGCACATGATAAGGGTCTTTCCGCCGCCCACCTCGTGGTCGATTATCCCGCCGCCGAGCAGTTTGTCCATCCATATCGCGTCCTTCTGGCTGTCATACAGTTTGTCGATTCCCAGCCCCTTGAGGTCGAGGTCGGGGAATTCCTGGTGCGTCCCGTCGTACTTCGGGCGCACGTAACAGTTGAAAGTACGGTTATAGAGGTCTGTCAGGCGGTCTTTGAAGTCGGACGACTGCTCGCGCAGCCATTCGGGGAAAGCACCCCGGATCTCGTCTATCTTGCTGTTGGCGAGCTGTATGGCCTCCCCGTCACGCACCTTGACCTCCCGCCGTTCGCCGTCCACCCATTTGAGGACGGTCTTGGTGATGTCGGGCGAAGTGTTTTGCAGGGCGTGTTTCAAAAGGTGCAGGCCGTTGTACTTACGGGTCTGCGCGCTGACGGCATACTGCTCCGTGATCTTCACGTTCGTCGCTTCCGCCTTCACGCCGTACTCGTCCAGGTTGGAGGCGAAGGTGATCTTCACCTCCGTATCGAAGAGCGAGGAGGCGAAACGCTCGTAAACACCTTTTGGAATCCACCGTTCGCCCAGGTTGAAGTCCAGGTCGTCGAAAGCGATGGGTTTGGGCGTCGCCTCGCGCAGAGCCTCCAGCGATTCCCGGGCCGGGGCGTGGTCGGGATTCTCCCGCAGGAACGCCTCGATCCGGTCGGCTTTCCCGATGACATTGCCGGCGATGAACTTGTCGGCAACCTCGTAGCCGTCCGTTTCCGGGTTGTAATAGATGCGTCCTTTCAGTTCCCCGAGTATTCCCTCCACGGTAGTTCCCGTGAGCGAGGCCATGTAGTGCGGTTCCACCCGGCCGTACTTGTTCAGGCTGGCCACAAGGGCCTCCGAAGCGTCGTCGGCGTGCGTGATCTCATCGGGATTGAAGGCCACGGGACGCTCGAAGATGTCGGCTTTGCGTGCCTTGCCGTCGATGTAACGCTCCAGCGACAGAATCTCCGTCCCCCGCGCGTCCATCTTGATCAGGTCGAGGTTGCGTTTGTCATTGAGCCGTCCGAAGCGTTCGGTGAAATTGTCGTAAAGCCGGTTGAGCATCTCCCGCAGGGCGGGGTTCGCCGTCAGCGTTTCCGCCTCGTTGTTATAAAGGTGGTAATAGGCATCGCGTATCTCGATATACATGGAGGCTTTCGTCCGTTGTGCAGGCGTGAGTTCCAGCGGGTGGAACATGGGTTGCAGGGATTCAGTCTCCCGCAGGTAGCCGACCCGGTTTTGTCCGTCCGTGACGAGTGTCCCCTCGCGGAAATAGGGGGCGACCTCCCCCTCGAACGGGCGGGGTTTCATATCCGCCTCCCGTATCTGCGGCGTTTCTTTACCGGGTTCTTCCTCCTCCGGATTTTCCGGCGTGTCGAACAAGCTGCCCGTTCTCGGCGTACCGGCGGCTTGTTTTCGTCTGTCTTTCGGGGCTTCCGTCGGGGGGCGTACCGCCTGCCGTTCCCGCTGTTCCGGGGTTTCCTGCTGCCGGGCGCTTTGTCGGCGTAGTTCCGCCCTCCGTTCCGGGGTAAGCGACATCATCATCTCGTAAAAGCCGTTGATCGGCGGGTTGTCCTCCCAGTTCAGGGAGGCATACAAGTCTTCGGGATCACGCTCCGGTGGCGTCGTTTTCGGCATTTCGCTCTTCTGTTCCTCCGGAGAGGAGGCCGGGGCGAATAATGAGGGTTGTCGGGGCGTCTTCCGCTTTGCTCCCCGGCGGCTGTTCCTTTTCTTGGATATACCGAGTTCTGCCTGCCGCCGCTCCTCGGCGCTGAAGCCGAACAGATCGTAGAGCGTCAGCAACGGTTCCTGCTGCACGTTTACCGGTTCGGCAGCTTGGGTGGCAGGTGCGGGAGCCGCCGTTTCCACCGTGTCGAAAAGCGACCCGGCGAAGCCCTCCCGCGGTTTCGGTTCCGTTATTCCGCCCACGTGCTGCACGGGAGTATCCGTCATGCCGAAATCTTCGGGTTTCGGCGGGTGTTGCTCCCACAAGCGATTCTCCCGCTCCTTCGACCAGGCCCCGAAGTCGGCCAGATCCTCCCCGGTCGGTTCTCCGGCGGATGTGGCGGCAGAATCCGGTAACGCTTGTCCGGGTTTGTTTTCGATTCGGGTAATCTCCCCGGTTTCGGTATCGACATGGTAGCCCTGTGCCGCCATTTCGGCGACGACGCGGCGTTTTTCCTCCTCTTCCCGCTGCTGCTGAAGGTTACGGGCATCGGCGATAATCTCCTTGACGATTTCTCCGGCAAGGCGGGGCTCGTGTCTTTCGGCACGCTGGCGTTCCGCCTGACGGGGACGGGACAATTCCCGCTCCGGTGTACCGGGTGTCTGTTCCGGAGCATGTTCCAGGCAATAACTCTCGTTGAAATGCCGGTTGAAATCCTCCGAGAGCATACGCCGCATCTCCCGGTCGATGCCGTCCACGCCCTCCGCGTGGGTGAACTCCATCGCCGGTTTGCCGTAGGGGTCTTTGCCTACTTTGGCCTCGGTATGGATCACCCTGTCGAACGACTGGAAAAGGTTGTTTATCCGGATGCCGTTCGACAGCTTGCGGGATTCGATGAAATCCCGCTGCCGTTCGGACAGTTCCCCCGTGGCGGCTTTCTTTTGCAGGATAACCAGGTCGCTGCCGACCTCCGTCCCCGCGTGTTCTGTAAAGAGGTTGTTCGGCAGCCGGATGGCCGATACGGGCTCGCAGCGGTTCATCAGCCACTCGCGCACGGGGCGTCCCTGCTCGGCGTTCAATACTCCCTGCGAGGTGATGAATGCCACCAGGCCGCCCTCGCGTACCATATCGACGGACTTCATGAAAAAATAGTTGTGCAGCGCCCGTGTGCCTTGCCGCCGCACGGGGTCGGTATGGGTGGAGAAGAACGGGTCGAAGAGCGCCACGTCCCCGAAAGGGATGTTGCTCACGGCCACGTCGTAGTAACCGGCGTATTTGGGTTCGATGCGCTCGAATCCCTGTACCCGCACCCGTTTTTCGGGGTGCAGGTGCTTCAGGATCAACCCCGTGGCGGGGTCTTTCTCGAAGCAGGTGATCTCCGCATAGGGGGCGTGGAAATCCACGGCACTGACGAAAACCCCCGTTCCCGCACTGGGGTCAAGAATACGTTTGGGGACGATCCGCGTGTCCCATATCGCCTCCACGATGGCGTCTGCCACTTTCGGGGGCGTGTAAAAAGCCGTCAGGACGGAGTTCTTGATCCCGTCCATGTAGCGCTTGTATTCCCGTTCGTCGGGGGTGTTCGCCCTGATGACCTCGTGCAACTCGGCCACGAGCGTTGCCATGCCGTCCTTGTCCGGTTTCCCGGTGGGGTTTTCCAGCACTTCCTTGATGGCGCCGAAGCCGCTGTATGCGCCGAGTGTCCTTTCTTCTTCGGGAGTCGGCGCCCGCCGTTCCCTGTCGAGCGTGAAGGCCGTCTTCAGCGCGTCGATATTCTGGCGGAGGTGGGTTTTCTTATTGAATGCCATCTTCGAGAAGTATTTGGACGGTTCCCGTCAGTTCGGTATAGAACAGTTCGTAGTCGGGCGTGTCGGCGAAGTCGTCCGTGAGGTCGTACTTCTCCAGCACCCCGCGGCAGAGGGGCAGCAGGCGTAGAGCCGCCTGCCGGGCGGTATCCTCGGGAATCTCCGCCTCGAATTCCCTCCAGAGGATGTTTACCAGCGTGTTGTAGGGTGAAAAGTGCAGTCCGCGGCAGAGTTCCTCGCGGGCAATTTCTTCGGCCTCGATGTGGTTGCAGCCCGAACGGATCGCCTCGCTGTACGCTTGGGCGGCGCTGTCGGCCCGCTCGGCGATGAACTCACTTTCGGCGATGAGTTCCGGGTGGCTGTCCTTGAGGTAGGATAGTAACGAAAGTCCGTAATAGGACAATTCCCCCGTGGGGGTATGGTGTTGCTTGTCTGGCATGATAAGAATTTTTAGTGGTCGTTGATAATCGGGGAAGAGAAAGGCGCCCCGGGTTCCCACCCGAAGCGCCGACCACTGAAAAAATCCTTATCAAACAAGCGTATCTCGTTATGACAGGTCTTTTCCAGTGGCAAAGGTAACGATTATTTCCGTTTGTTCCTCTTTCCCTGCCTGGGAGTATCGCGCGGTTCGAAAACGAACGAGGTCTTGAACTGGTCATCGAGCGTGAGGGCCGCGTCGAACGTTCCGCCGCCGTTTTTGACGAATCCCCGGATCGTGCCGGTTTTGCCTTTGGTCAGCAGTTCCGCGAGCTGCTTGTCGGTCAGCTCCTTGCGGCCCACGGTTCTCCATACGGTCAGGCCGCAATCGGGATTCTGACACTTGGCGAGTTTGGGATAGAACACCACGGGCCTGCCGCAACGCGGGCAGGCTGTGTCACTCTCCGCGCCGTCGATTCTTGCTTCCAGCAGTTCTTTGGCGATTTGCGAGGTGAAGACCTCGATACCGCGATGGAACGTCGGGGCGTCCATCTCCCCGGTGGCGATCTTCGAGAGGGCCAGTTCCCAGCCGCCCGTCATGGCGACATCGGCAATCTTCTTGTCCCTGACCACGGCATACACGGCCAGTCCCTTGTCCGTGGGTACAAGCGACTTTTTCTCTCGCCTGACATACTCGCGGGCAAAGAGCGTTTCGATGATGGCGGCACGGGTGGCGGGCGTGCCGATGCCGGCATCTTTCATCGCCTCGCGTTCGGCCTCGTCGGACAGTTCGCGTCCGGCGGTTTCCATCGCCGCCAGCAGGCTCGATTCCGTGTGAAGGGGGCGCGGCCGGGTCTGTTTCTGTTCCGTGCCGCATCCTTTGACGGGCAGCTCGTCGCCTTGCACGATGTCGGGAAGGAGGGTCATGTCCTCCTCTTTCTCTTCGACAGGTTCATTCAGGACGGCCCGCCAGCCCGTCTCGACCATGATACTGCCGCGGGCCGTGAAATCATGTCCCGCGCTTTGCAGGGTAAGGAAAGTGTTTTCTTTCACGCAGGCCCCGGAAAAGGTTTCGAGCATCCGCCCCGCGACCATCTCATAGACGATGCGGTGGTCGGCATCCAGTTCGGAGGGGAGGTTCTCGGTGGGAAGCAGCGCGTGGTGGTCGGCGATCTTTTCGTTGTCCACGCTTCGGCGGGAGAGAGATGCGGTATCCATCCTGCCCGCGTATTCCGCGAAACGGGGATAGCGTGTCATGTTCCCGATGAGTGCCGGAATCTCCTCGGCCACATCTTCCGATATATAGCGTGAGCCGGTACGGGGATAAGTGATGAACTTCTTCTCGTAAAGCGACTGGGCGATGTCGAGCGTTTTTTCTGCCGAAAAACCATACCGGCTGTTGGCCTCTTTTTGGAGTGTCGTCAGGTCGTACAAGAGAGGCGGCTGTTCCCTGGCCTCCTTGCGCTCCACGTTCACGACGCGTACCGTTCGGACGCCGATAACTTCGGCGCGGGCTGCTTCCGCCT
Source organism: Phocaeicola plebeius DSM 17135 (assembly GCF_000187895.1). Lineage (GTDB taxonomy): Bacteria > Bacteroidota > Bacteroidia > Bacteroidales > Bacteroidaceae > Phocaeicola > Phocaeicola plebeius. The sequence continues at coordinate 520,597 of NZ_DS990119.1, forward strand.
TCTCCCTGCCGTCGAATTTCTCCGTGGAGAGGACGGTGAACTCCGTGCCCTCCTTTGCCGTGGAGAGCTTCAGCCGGAAATAGGTGGCGGGCTTGAACGCCTTGTTCTCCAGGTAACGGGAGCAGATGATCGCCAGCGTGGGGGTCTGCACCCGTCCGAGCGACCAGACGCCCCGCCCGGCAGCCACGGCAAGCGCTTGCGAGGCGTTGATACCGACGATCCAGTCGGCTTCGCTGCGGGCTTTGGCCGAGAGGTAAAGGTTGTCGTATTCGTTGCCGGGGCGGAGGTGTTGTAACCCCTCGCGGATGGCCCGGTCGGTCAGGCTGCTGATCCATAACCGCACGAAAGGGGTGCGGCATTCCAGGTAAGAGTAGATGTAGCGGAAGATCAGCTCACCTTCACGCCCCGCGTCGGTCGCGACGATGATGCGCTCGGCCATGCCGAACAATTCCCGGAGAATACCGAGCTGCTTCACGACACCCGGGTCGGCCTTATACTCTTTACCCTCCCGAACCTGCCGGGGCAGGAGGATGAACGATGATGGCAGGATAGGCAGGTTTTCCCGGCGGAAACCCGCGATGCCGTACTGTTGGGGCATTGCCAGCCCGACCAGGTGGCCGAAGGCCCAGGTTACGGCGTAGCCGTTTCCCTCGATAAAACCGTCTTTACGGTTCGTGGCTCCCACGATGGCGGCGATCTCACGCGCCACCGAGGGCTTTTCTGCGATAATTACTTGCATGATGATTCGGATTTTTCAGTGGTTGTTTTCTTGTAGTTCTTCTTCTTTCTCTTTTTCCGGACGGGCGATCAGCCGGCGGTCGTAATAGACATGGTTGCCGTTCCCGTCGTAATACTGCCGTCCGTCGTCCGCCTCCTCCGGGGGGCTGCGTTTACCCGGCCGGAGGTACAAGGCGGCCAGCGCCGCGATCAGGAGCGGCATGGCTCCGGCCTGCATGTAGAACCATTTCATACGTTATACCTTGACACCTTTGGAGTTGCTCTTTTTGCTGCTGCGGTAATTTTTCTTCTGCGTCGGGGTGGCTTCCTGCTGTCCCTGCTTGAGCGGCTCTTTCACACCTTTGACCGCTTCGACGGTCTTGCCCTCGGAATTGACGGCGACCTGGGTACGGCTTTCAACGGCGGGTTTGACCTCCGCTCCCTGCCGTTTCGCACGGTCGGGATTCCAGCGGAAGAAGTCCATCTTGTTACGCTCGAAGTTGGGCTTGACCCAGGCGTTGAACGGCTCACCCTGCCCGTCCTTGACCATGCCCTTGATGTAGAAAGCCTTGACATCCGCCCGCTTGGAGGGATCATTCACCGCTTCCGTCCACTGGTCATAAGCCTCTTTGGGCACGGAGGCTTTGAGGATTGTCCGGTGAATCGTGAGCGTGGGCTGTCGTTCGGAGGCCGTAGTTTCCTGCCGTCCGTTTTTCTCGGCGGCCTTCTGACGGTAAATCTCCTTGTTCTCCTGGGCGTAGCGGTTGCGATCCAAACCGTCGTAGGTAAAGGAATAGTTACGTTCGGCCGCGTCGATTTGGATATAGGCATCCCGCTTATAACCCGCGCGGGTGGTATATCCTTCGAGCAACACCTTGCCGCCGCCGTAGAAATCCATCTGCTTGCCTTCCGAGAGGTCGGCCTCCTTGATGCGGGCACGTTTTTCGAGTAGCGAAACGGGCATGGGTTCCAGCGTGTTCGTCCATTTGTCTATCGACACGTAGCAGGGCGTGAGCTTGCCCGGCTCCAGCTCCAGGTCGATCACTTTCCCGGCGTGGCGGGTGTTCATCAGGTTCGTTTTCGCCTCCTCGTCGAGCAGCACCCCGTGGAAGGGGGCGTCGAGGTCGGGCCGTTCCTGCCAGTAATGCGGCACGACGCGCAGCGAGCCGTCCGCCTGCTCTTCGAGCGACACGCGCCCTTTGGTGGAAACACGCATCCCGTTCTCCAGTTCGGGGTTCATCTCCACCAGCCCGTTGGATTTATGTCCGTAAGACATGGCTTTCAGGTGCGGCTCGATGTCCTCCATGCGGATACCTTTCTTCTCCATATCCGCCAGGTCTATCTTCGTGACGTCCAGCGGCTCGAACTGCCGCTGCTCCTGCGTCTGGAGCCGTTCGGAGGGGTCGATACGGTAATTTTCCAGAATCTCCGGGTCGAAGTCGATGCGGATAAGTTTGTTCAGGGCATTCTCCGTCATGACGAAGATACCCGTGTGGACGGGGTTCTGGGCCTGTTCCATGAACTTTTTGAAGAAGGCTTCGAGGGCTGAATCCTGCGTGTTCACGTTCAGCAGGCTCGCCACGTTCTGATCCGTGGGGTCGGCGGTCTGGATATTGCCGTCCCGATCCACGCCGGTAACGGCTTGCAGTCGTCCGTCGTCGGCATTCTGAACGAGCATGACTTGTTTAGCGTCGTTCTTTACGTTTTCGTCCATAATTACGAGTGTTTTTAGTTAGCACCAATAGCGATGCGGGAACGAAAGTAAGGGGAACCGGCTGAACGTAAAAGAGTTGGAAAGGCAATGGAAGCATCGGGCACAGAAGTGGCCGCTTGTGGCGCAGGGCAGAGGAAATCGGAGAAACGGAGTGCCGGGAAGGACGGATTTGGCAGAGGGTATTTTCGTGGCTCCTCACCTTATTGTCAGGTAGTCGGGATCTATTGTTAAATGTCAATAAAGCGCATGGATAACCCGTGTTTTTTTATAAATTTGCGAAAACGGGTTTCAATATCCGACAAAACGTGAGGCATGGAAATATATACCCCAAAAACCAAGATCAAACTTTCTCCGGTGATAAGAAACGGGAGAGAATTTGTCGAAGTGACTTTCGGTAATGACAATGACATCCGCTTGTCGCTGTCGAAGGAAGAAAACGTACTGCTTGTCGGCGGCAGGGCTTATCTGCCGGCAGAAGATTTCGTGCTTGCCGAGTTCTTCGACCGCTATGTGAAAATGGCGTTTATAGACTATTCTGCCATCAAGGAAACCGCCCCCCGTAAAGAGGAAGACAAACGGCCGCCACTGCCGGAAGGCTATCTGGAAAAACTTCAGCAAGTGCGTTACAGTGACCATACCGTAAGGGTATATACCTCCTATTTCCGCGATTTCCAACAGCATTTCGAGGGGCGTAAGATTGAAACGGTTACCCCCGGCGAGATAAACGACTACCTGCTGTATCTCATCCACGAGAAAAACATATCCTCCTGCCAGCAAAACCAGCGTATCAACGCCATCAAGTTCTATTACGAGAAAGTTCTCGGTCAGGAACGGCGGTGTTACAAGGTGAACCGTGCCAAACGGGAGAAGACGCTGCCCGACGTGTTGAGCAAGGAGGAAATAAAGAAGATACTCGACGCGACGGTGACAGACCTGCGCTTCTTCTGCATGTTCTCCATACTCTATTCCGCAGGATTGCGCATCAGCGAACTGCTGGAACTGAAACCCGGCGACATCAACGAATCCCGCTCCCTGATACGGGTGCGGCAGGGTAAAGGAAAAAAAGACCGCTACACCCTGCTATCAAAACCGTTGATGAAAAAGCTGACGGAATATAACAGACTATACAAACCGAAAGTGTGGCTCTTTGAACACAGACCGGGCGAACCTTTCACCGAGAGTATCGTGTCGAAACGGCTGAAGGCAGCGGCCCGGGAAGCGGGAATCACGAAACGGATTTATCCGCACCTGCTGCGCCATTCGTTCGCCCCCCACCTGTTGGAGCAAGGAACCGACATCAAGATAGTGAAAGAGCTTATGGGACATAACAACATCAAGACAACGGAAAGGTATGTCCACATAGCCGACACTTTCAAAAGCAATATCAAAAGCCCGTTGGACGATCTGTTGATGGAGGAAGACGAGGTCTGATACTTAAAGAAAATAACAGCCAAATCGGCTGATAGTATAACGTTATGTGCCACAAAAAAAGAAAATGAGAATATGAAACAAGAATTTGAAGGTTTTGATTTTACAAACTTTTGGGATGATAATTACTATGCCCGCAAGGAGTATATCAGTGATGCCCCAACTGATGAATTGATAGCTGATGTAGAGAAAGAATTAGGATACAAGTTGCCAGCTTCCTATATATGGCTGATGAAGCAGCATAATGGAGGCATCCCTTTCAATACATGCTTCCCTACTGATTCACCCACAAATTGGGCTGAAGACCATATTGCTATAACTGGCATTTACGGTATAGGTAGGGAAAAGGACTATTCACTATGTGGAGAAATTGGCAGTCAGTTTATGATTGATGAATGGGGATATCCGGAAATAGGTGTGGCTATTTGTGACTGTCCGAGTGCTGGGCATGATATGATTTTCTTGGATTATCGAGAATGTGGTCCATTCGGAGAACCAAAAGTTGTGCATATCGATCAAGAATCAGATTTCAAAATAACTACATTAGCAGAAAATTTTGAGGATTTTATACGAGGGCTTGAAAATGCTGAGAAATATGAGGAATAGTAAGTAAGGCACATAACAAGCGGAAGAATCTCCCTAAATGGTCGATTATCCGCCGAACATTATCGTCATTAAAATAAAAACGAACATGGAGAAAGGAATAAAAAGAATTGAGCAGAATGGTGTTCACGTTGCATATCTTACTTGTCCTCAAATCAAATTGAACAAGTATAAAAATGCAACCATGTTATCGTTGTGGCATATTAAAGGCAACTCAATGGATTTTATTTTGGATATGCCCGAATTGCAAGATATCAGGATGTATTCGTGTAAATTCAATGACTATACAGCATTAAACAAATTGACACATCTAAAGAGATTATGTATTAATGGTATTGCCACAAAAGAAGAGCAAACATTTGATTATATAGCCAATCTTTCTCCTTTAGAAGAACTAATCATTTGTAACATAAAACCGTTTAGCAAATTCCCCAATTTATCGAACTTACATAGTTTATATTGGTTATTTATTTGGGAATGTAAAAATTTAGTTGATATAAAAAACATTGCCGATATTCCCAATTTGCGTGTATTTGATTGGTGTTGTTCTCAATTAAAGCCTACTGAATTGGAATTTGTAATGCAAAAAGACAGTATTCAAAAAGTTGCTGCTCAATTTGGAGGAAAGAGGTTAAATGAAGAATTTAAATCATTATTAATGAAGTACAATTTATGACGATAACAAGCGGATGAATCTCCCTAACGGTCGATTATCTGCCGGACATTAGTCGCTTGAAAAATAAAAAAAAGAAAATGAGTAAGATAATGATATGGGTCGGTCAATTCGATTCCGAAGCTGACTTTGAGAAATATATGGATCAATCGGCTTTCCGTCAATGGTGGAAAGATTATGATGAAGACAATAAGGAACTTCGTTGCCAGTTCTGTAAGGAGCTTGGTGTAATGAGCTATGATGAGGATTTTCTTATTATGAAATTCACATCTGACGGCTTGGCAGGATTACTTAACCTTATTCCTGCTGATACCCAAAAGATAAGTCTGTCGATAGCTGATAAAAATATTACAATGGCAAATGCTGTTATCTGCTATAATTGTCGTGAGGGTATATCTCCTAAGAAGGCAGAGAATACCACAACCATGACTTATCTTGGTACGTTTGAGTTTGAACTGTCGCCTGAAGGAATGCAAGGGTCTAATGCTGGATTAGAATATATGATTTGGATTGGCACAACCGATAAAAGTAGGGAAGAATTTATGGAGTATTTCAATCAAGATGAATACATGAAAGAAATACGAGATTACGAAGAAGGTCGTACAAAGAAACGCCCAAATCCCGACCATCGCTGTCAGTTCTGCAAGGACATAGGAATTAAGTTCTATTACCCAGAATTTTTGAAAGTGGAAATTTTGGATCATCTTGAGAATCCATTTGAAATGGTAAAAAGGATGATAAACAATCAATTTGTGCCTGATTGGGTAATTGAACTCTACGTCAAGGAAGAACATGTATCAGCATCGAATTGTATAGTCTGCTATATTCCTAATGGATTTAAAGATAAAAAGAAAAATCAGAACATCTATATAAAGAAAAAAAGTTACGATGATTCTGATGTTCCCAAAAAACATATTGAGGAATTAGTAGATTACAACGGCATTAAATATCTTGAATGGTTTAAAGCCGAAGGATAATTATAATGGTATAGATTAGGTCGTCTATCTGCCATAACCTTTTATGGTAAAGATGATAAAAATATGAGCAGCTAATAGTTGAGTTGAAAAAAGAACAAATTGTGCGACTAACAAGCGGCTTAACCTCCCCTGAAAAAGGTCGGTTAGCCACCAAACATTATCGACCTGAAAAGAACAAGAAATGAAACCAAGAGATATATTTATTAAAGCCTGCAATGAGATAGCTATTCCTTTTATCGCAATGGGATTTAAGCCGTCTAAAAATGGACAATGTTTGAAAAAGATTTCAAAAGACAAAAATTTGACTTTTGAAATATGGTTTCGTTCAAGTGTATATAATTCATCTTGTAGTGTGGCTATATATCCACTGATTACGATTACCTGTAAAAACTTGAAAAAGTGGGTGCAAGAAGAGAATCTCAATGTCAATGATGATGGCTTAGTATATCATAATCATATTGGATACCTATCGCCAATAAATCAATATCAATCTTGGGATCTTGCCGGACTAAGCTATGCTCCATCAGTAAAAACAATAATTGATTTACTTGAAAAATATGCTTGTCCGATATTTGATTTATTTGAGAATAGACAAATGGCTATTGACTTCATTATGCAACATGGCTGTTGTTTCAATCAATACACGAAAGACTCTCTCCTTGCCCTGCCATATATGTTGAGATATGGTGAAAAGGAACAAGCCGAGAACTACTTCAATCATTACATACATTCAAGTAAATGTCGAAATAGATTTGTAAAAGCCTATTCTCAATTAGAAAAGAATGAAGTAATTGATTGTGGATTAGATAATCGTTTCGTAATACTTGCATATAGTCAAAAACTAAAAATAAAATAGGTCGATAACAAACAGATGAAACTTTTAAGGTGGTTTATCCGCCGAACATTATATGCCATGTATGAAAAGGATAAAATATTAAATTCATTTCCTCCGGATCTCGCAAAAGATGTACGGAGAGTATTGGATATGCTTGTGATGAAAAATGATGATATAAGCAGCCGATACTATATCGTCAATCTTGGAGGTTTGAATATAGCAATTCCAGAACGGGTATATATGAGAGAACAGACACCGTCCAATATGACAGCAGTACAAAGAAATATTCTTGACTGTATTTTCACAAGACATAATAATGGTTTTGTAAGGCAACGCCATCTACAAAACCTAATCTCCTGCACAGAATATTGGACTATACCATTTTGCTTTAAGCTATTAGGAGAATATGTAGATAATATTTTATACGATGTGAAGAAGCATTTGGAGTGTAATATGGATAGCTACCTTCGTTTTATCGGAGAAAATGAAAAATTCTTTGATCGAACTAAAAATCAAATGATTAGTTATTGGAATTGCTATTATAGGTTGAGATACCCCAACAAAGAATCATATATAGGTTTTAATATCTTTAATAATTTGGAAATGGCATATAACAAGCGGCTTAGCCTCCCCTAAAAAGGTCGGTTAGCCACCAAACATTATCAGTAATTAAATAGTGTAACATTATGAATATATATGAAATTGGACAAGACTTTGATAATTACAAGTTCTTTGTATTCAAGGAAGAAGATAAATCAAATAAAGATGTTTGGGATTATAATGGTCAATCACTTGTTAATGAGTGGAAAGGGCTTAGCTTAGAATTGTTTAAAGATAAAAGAAAAAAGAAAGACAAACGAAGTGAGGACTTTGATGCTTCTTGTTATTTTTCTGGTTGTCTGATAGTAAATAAAAGAACATCTTTATTGCTCGCTGAAAAGCTGAAAGGACAAATAGAAGTTTTACCTGTCAATGTAGACGGTAATACTTCAAACTATTATTTTATAAATGTATTGAATACAGTCGATGCCTTAAATATAGAGTCCAAGAGCAATGAAGAAATTTTGAAGATGATGAGAGATAATAATGGTATTTTCAATAAAGGAAATATCGGTTCATATATCATATTTCGGGATAGTCTGTTTAATAACAATTATTATTGCACAGATGAATTTGTAGATTTTGTGAAGCAATATTCAATCACAGGATTAAAATTTACATGTGCAGGTATCGCAAAATAAATCACTGATAACAAGCCAAGTTAGCTGCTAAACGCAGCTCCTTGTCAAGCCATTATCTGCCCATAAAAAGAATGAATATGAAAATAGAATTAGAAAATTGCCAAAAAAGTCTTACTCTCAAAGATTTTGAAGAAATAGAGAGTAAATTGGGTTATGCCTTGCCGGAAAGACTGAAAGAGTTCTATTTACAATATAATGGAGGTTCTACGAAACAGACCGCAAGCATAAATAAATATCAAGAGGTGGAAATTGAAGATTTCTTCCCATTCAAATATAACAAGGATTTTAAGAATGACCCCAGATATACGGCAGAAGGCGAAACATTAGAGTTAAGAAAAGCTGGAGCTATATCTGATAGCATTCTTATTTTTGCTATGGAATCTACCGATGAAGGTCGGATTACCATAGACTTGGTTAATGGAAAGATCTATCTTTACCCTATTGTGGGGATGCAAGATGTAATCTTCAATTTTGGAGAGCCACGACTTGTTGCAAATTCAATAGATGATTTCTTTGACAATCTCGTTGTTTTGGACGGGCACAAAGCAATTCCAGCAATAGAAGAAATCGAAGAGGGACAAACGGAGACAGCAGGTGTAATGCCTGAACTTTCGGACTGTTCGGCTTCGCTAACAAAAGAAGATATAAAGAATTTTGAGGTTGAGTTGAATGTAAAGATTCCGGCAGGCATGAAGAACTTTTACCTCAAGTTCAACGGTGGTATGCCATCACCATATTGTTATCAACCGCAGGACGAGGATTTGGATCGGGTGGAGATAAATGCGTTCTTTCCGATAAAGGAACGCACCAATGCTTTTGAAACAATTGAAGTCATAGCCAAAGATATATGGAGTAGGAATTTAATGCCATGCAATCTGTTGCCTTTTGCTATGGATTCGGGTGGAAACTATTATGCGTTGAACTTGAAGAATAAAAAGATTTACTATTACTTGACTGACGAGTGGGACGAAAACGCTTCAAGAGAATACAACTTTGAAACAAATACTCGTTACATCGCCCAGTCATTCAATTACTTTATAAATCATTTTATCGAAGAAGAGGAATAAAGCGGGCAGATAACAAGCGGATCAATCTCCTTTAATGATGATTATCCACCGAACATTAGCAATTGACGAAAAAAAGAAAGCAATGAGTGAAATTATAGAATACCGTCCAATTAATGAGGACGAACGAATAGAAATAGATCAGCTTGCGGCTAAAGGTTTAGTCCTTATAGGTTTGCAGGAAAGTGCTGAATCCTCTGCCATCCTTGATGGCATAAAGAACTATCTCAATAATTTTGAAAGTTCAGATGACGAGGAAATTACGGATAGGGCTTATGAGTTAGGTTCCCTGTTAGGAAACACCATCCAAAAGCACTATGGATGGAACTGGTTTTGTGTAGAGGAAAATACAGATGATTCTTTTCATTGTGTTGCTTCTAATAAAGAACGAGCCTGCTGCGCCTGTCATGAATATATATACTCCATATTGACAAAACAGCATTCCAATAATGTAAAGTTGCTGTTCAATATGATAAAGAAGGACTATCCTAAAGAATGGCACTTCATGTTGCTTTCTTAAAAGATTGCTAACAAACAGATGAAACATTTAAGGCAGTTTATCTGCTAAACATTATCGTTGTTTACATTAGAATCAAAGAAATGAGAACAATAGAAGATATGAAACTTGAATTATTGAGTGATGACTCAAACAGGTTTATACAAGCTCTAATAGATTATGACATAAATAGTAAAGATAAATATGGGAGTAATCTACTTCATTACTATATAATGAATTACAAGAGTATCGTACATCCCGCAGGTGTAATTATACCCGAATTTGTAAAAAAAGGGTTGGATATAAATGAAAAAAGGAAAGATGGACGCACTGCATTATATCTTTCTGTTCAATATCAGTTGAAAGGTATTTTTGAATTACTCCTGAATCATAATGCAGATATAGATATGCAAAATGCAAATGGTAATACTCCTTTATGGGAAGCTGTTATGCAATACAAGGGAGATGGCTTTTTTATCGAACACCTTTTGAAAAATGGAGCTAATCCCGATATAGAGAACAACAATGGAGTATCTCCTAAATCATTGGCAAGAACTATCGCAAATTATGATGTAAGAAGATTCTTTAACAACGATAACAAACAGCAAACCGACTGAACAAGCGGCACGCTGCCGGACATTATCTGCCCAATAATATGAACTAAAAAAAGTGATATGGAAACTAAAGCGGAAGTCCTAAAATACATGTTTACAAGAATACAAGAGATGCTTCCTGTAAATGTGGTCAAAGCAAAAAAGAATAAAGACTACTTTACTTACATAGTGGAAAACGATTGTAGCATTGAGTTTTACTTTCAAACAACCCAAGGTGGATATGCCGGTAAAAACACTTTTTGTATGGGTGTATCAGCTAAAATAAAGAATCCATATTTATGTAGTCTTGTATTAGAACCATTAAATAAAAAAGACGCTGGTGGTAACATCATAGCTTACTTTGATAGTAATATTGATTGGTATAATCAACATCAAATGGATATGAATTATTTTTTCAGCAATAAAAGAGACAAGACTCCTGATATTGAGAAATTCTTAAACGATTTGAAAAAGGATTTTTTTCCGTATATCATACCTTTTGTCAAACAATATACAAAAATTATAGATTTTTACTCAAATACAGGTCATATTCAACATATATATGCAGATAAACAGTTTAGCTTGGGAGTAATCTGTTCTCTCTTGTGCAACCATGAAGAGTTCATTGAAGAAACTTTGGTTCCATTAGCCAAAGCAAGTGAAGGAGGTTGGATATTTAGAGAATTTTTTAAGTGCACAAACTATGTTACCGATATAGTTGAGCCAATTAAGAAATATGTCGCAGAGGGTAATATCCATTTTGAACAATGAGAAAAATAGAATGGGCAGATAACAAGCGGATTAATTGTCCTCGAAATGGTCGATTATCCACAGAAAATTACTAACGATAACAAATTTGTATGAAAGTTTTTATTGGAGGTGAATTGGAACATAGTATTTCTGATAAGTTTCGTAAAGCAAGAAACTCTGTAATAGAATATATGGATTGTCTATGTGATATTTCATATATTAATGAACTAAGTTTCTATGTATTCTGCTTAAAAGGATTTACTACAAATCCATTAAGTAGATATTCGAAAAAACGTAATCGGATAGAATTGGAAATTCTACTCCCATTTGATAAATTTGAAACAGCAAATGATTCTCAATGTGTTGAGATATTGAAACAAAGTATTCTTGATGCTATTGAGAACTATAAAAATAAAAACATTCCACAACAATATATTGATGTAATTGTAGAAAAAATGAAAGCATCAATTAATGAATGAATTCGTTAGTAACAAACAGCACTACTGCTTAAAGCGGAACGCTGTCGAACATTAATCGCTTGAAATAATTAAATATATGATTTATGTAGATGACTTTATACGCAGAATTGAAAAAATGATAAGTACTGACCAAATAAGTGCTATAATCAAAATCAATTCAAAATTTGAATATAAAAATATACCTTTTGCCAATAATATACCCCAAGGTATAAGTGATTTATATTGCAAATTGAACTCTCTACAAATCATATATCCACGCCAATTTGAGTTGTTGCCAATAGAACAATTCAGGTTGATAAAAGACAAATATTTGTACTTTGCAACTATTAATCATATAGAAAAAATAGGCTTTAATATTTTACAAACAAATGTAGCAGGAGAATGGGATATAGTAAATACCAATAACGATTTTCGTATCACATATACTCTTGGGAGTTTCCTGACAACTAAGATTTGGCGATGGATTAACTGGGGTAAAGAAATATGGCAAGAAGAATGAAAACGATTAACAAGCGGCTCAACCTCCCCTTAAAGGTCGGTTAGCCACCAAACATTATAAACTCTGGATATAAGGATGAATGTATGAATAATCAATATGCAGTTTTAATAAGTAGTGAAATCCCCGAACTTGGAGAATTGGACTTACTGCGCTCAATTTACCGAGAGTTGAATGGTTATATGGAAGATTACAATAACCAAATCAACTTAGATGATTTGGGAGATTGGAAACTTCTCATACAGATAAATCTTCGAAATACTAATGGGGGGATTGGGATTTTCAAACGGGCAAAACGTTTCCCATCTAATAAAGAGTTTGAAATATCTATTTCCATACCAGTACCAAATTTGGAGGAAGCACGCTATGGAATATCCGATATGACGGGGATTTATATTCCTTTAAATATTAAAAACTTCTACATTCTTTCTCCATGCTTTAGTAAATATGATAATTTGTATCATTATATTCTTGAGAGTGCAAAACAAGCCATAGATGCAGCTTTTGCTTATGGCTTTACATGTAACGGCAAAAGAATAAAGAAAAAAGAGTTTATAACAAACAGCACTACCGACTGAATAAGGCGGAACGCTGCAAACCATTAGTCGCTTGAAAAATAAAAAAAGAAAATGAGTAAGATAATGATATGGGTCGGTCAATTCAATTCCGAAGCTGACTTTGAGAAATATATGGATCAATCGGCTTTCCGTCAATGGTGGAAAGATTACGATGAAGACAATAAGGAACTTCGTTGCCAATTCTGTAAGGAGCTTGGTGTAATGAGCTATGATGAGGATTTTCTTATTATGAAATTCACATCTGACGGCTTGGCAGGATTACTTAACCTTATTCCTGCTGATACCCAAAAGATAAGTCTGTCGATGGCTGATAAAAATATTACAATGGCAAATGCTGTTATCTGCTATAATTGTCGTGAGGGTATATCTCCTAAGAAGGCAGAGAATGCCACAACCATGACTTATCTTGGTACGTTTGAGTTTGAACTGTCGCCTGAAGGAGTGCAAGGGTCTAATGCCGGATTAGAATATATGATTTGGATTGGCACGACCGATAAAAGCCGGGAAGAGTTTATGGAGTATTTCAATCAAGATGAATACATGAAAGAAATACGAGATTACGAAGAAGGTCGTACAAAGAAACGTCCCAATCCGGAACATCGCTGTCAGTTTTGTAAAGACGTTAATATAAAGTATTACTATCCAGAATTTCTAACTGTGGAAATTAAGGATGAACCCGAAAATCCTTTTAATCTTGTTAGAATGATGATTGATAACAAACTTGTCCTTGACTGGTATATTGAGTCCGATATTGATGAATACCACATAAAGCCATCAAATTGTATTGTGTGCTATATACCCAATGGTTTCAAGGACAACAAAAGGAATCAGAAAATCTTTATTAAGAAGAAAAATTATGATTCATATGAAACACCTAAAAAATTTGTGGATGAATTAGACAGTTACAACGGTATTCAATATTTGGAAACTTATATTGCAGAATAAAGCTACTAACAAACGGATAAATTTCCCTTAAAGATCGATTATCCACTGGACATTACTAACGCATAAATAAAGAAAGATGAAATATTATACTGTAAAAAATAGAATAATGCCTTGGGGAAGTTATGGAGAAATGCTGTGGCAAGGTATTTACTGTTATGATAAAGATACAAACTCCCACATGATTTTTAGAACCGGAGCGTTTTGCCCTTCTATCTACCGCTCTCAATATAACAGAGAAAGTCCTGTGTTAATTGTCAAGGAGGATGTTTTACAGTATATTATAGAATCAAATCTTACAGGCTTTGTCCTTCAACCGGTAAACAAGGAAAAGATTGTAAAATTGGATTGGGAGAACTGGGATTTACAATCACCGGAGCCTTTGATATATCCGTCTGGAAGTATGGATGCGGAAGAATATATTACACGGCGCAAACATAACGAAACGGTAGCGGAGCAAATAGGGAATTTATTTGCGTTGATACCTCAAAAGGACGGACTGCTTTATTGCGAGCAAGAACGTGGTTCTGCCAAGTTAGTAGAACAAAGCCTTTCAGGATTGGATATTTTCATTGATAGGATTTTTTGCGACTTTTGCTCTGAAATTTATGTCAGTGAAAAGGCTAAAGACGTTTTATCTAAATATTATTCTGATCTGCTTATTTTCCAAGAAGTCCCAATATTTGTTGCAGATGAAAATCTCTTGCTTCAATTAGAACAGACGGCTAAACGTAAAGAATATCAGAAGCAACGAGAAGCGGAAATGACAAAAAACGATTGGCAAAGGTGGTTTCGTTTGAAAGATGATGCGAGAAAGTTAATAGAAGGACTTTCCCTGCTGAAAACAGAATCCGCTAAATCCAAACGAAAATTGAATATCAATGATAAACTAAATTCTGCCAATGAAATATATCCTTTGGAATATGAAAGTTGGATGCAAGAGTATTGGAATAAAAAATAAAGCGTTAGTAACAAACAGCAAACCGACCGAATAAGCGGAACGCTGCAAACCATTATCAAATTCTAAAATAAAGCAGTTATGAGTACAAAATATAACGAAGAAGCAGAAGATCTGATGTTTGAATTATTCGACGAAGATGATTTTACAAAAGTCATATCATTTGTGGATAAGTATGGATGTGATTTTGTGGATAGAGATGGAAGAAATCTATTAATGAATTTCATCGTCGAAGGAAAGAGTACGTTTGCCATTGAACTAATAAAGCAATACAAAATGAATGGTTTGAATTTGGATTTGCAAGATGACTCTGGGTGGACGGCGTTGCATTTCGCTGCTCAAGAGAATATCCCGGAAATTATAGAACTTCTTGCAGGGTCAAAGGCAAACTTAAATATCCAAGAAGAAAATGGTCGTACCCCGCTATTCATTGCCATTTTTGATAGAAATGACAAATCTGCGATTACATTATTGGAAAATGGTGCAGATATAACAGTGAATAATAATTCAGGTGTTTCTCCAATGTCATTTGTAACGAAAAAAGTAAAGAAATGGATAAATGAGAATTTGATAACAAACAGCAAACCGACTGAATAAGCGGAACGCTGCCGAACATTATCAACTTATTAATGAATAAAATGAAAAAAGACAAACATATAAAAGTGCTATTCCACTTGGAACAAGATGAAGATGGCTATCCACCATTTTCTATTGAAGGTTTGTGGTGCAAAAAGGCAAGTAATGATACCTATATTGTCGATAATGTGCCATTCTATACCTATGGAATCAGTTTGGGGGATGAGATATGTGTTACAGAAGAAGATGGCGAATATCATTTTCAATCCATAGTGAATCCCTCTGGAAATAGCACATTGAGGGTATATTTTAACGATAAACGTATGCAGATGGTCAGAGACAAACTACTTGATATGGGATGCAAGGTAGAGATTTCTAATCTCCCTTCATTCGTATCCATAAATGTACCACAAGAAGTTTCCTTAAAAGTGGTCGAAGATGTTCTGACCAATATGCAAAAAGAATGTGATAGTTTGGCTTATGAACATGGTGTTGTCAGACAAAATATAAGTTGATAACAAACAGCAGACCGACTGAATAAGCGGAACGCTGCCGAACATTAGCAACTTTACAAACTAAAAAGAATATGAGTAACCAAATAATTTTTGATGTTGACGGACTTATAGAAGCTCAAATCCGTCAGAGAGATAAAGACTATGCGAAAGTCTGTTGTCAGAACTTATTAAACTACGCATACGGAAAGGGGCTTTTGTGTGATAATCCATGTGATAATGAAGGAAACCTAATCATGCCTTCAATTATTAAGGAAAGTTCTTTAACAGAAATTGGTAAACATATTTTTGTTGAATTGCTATTTAAGTGGTTTGCATACACAGATAATGAAAGTGGAAAAATTGACAGAAAAAATAACATCAAAATGTTAGAGAAGTATTACAATCAACTTTTACAAAAGATTGATAGAAAATAGGTTGCTAACAAACAGATGAAACATTGAAGGCGGTTTATCTGCCGGACATTATAAACTCGTAAAATAAAAATATGATTGAAGCACTGAAAAATATAGGATTCATCGTTACAGAACGATTGGAAAGAAAAGAATTAAGCTCTGATTTACAAAATCGGTACTTCGAACTTCCTGCGGACTATCAGGAGTTTTTACAACGGTTTCAGACAATCACGAATGAAAGTGATAATGTTTGGTTTAATTCCATAGAGGACTTTAACGGAGAAAGCGATAGCGGATTCCGTTGGAATGAATTTGAGCTGATGGGACTTGAGGCGTTGGCAGATGATAAGGAATCCTGTGATATGATACGCCTGTTTTGGGATAGCCATATTCCTATTCTTATGTCAGTAAAAGATGGATACCAATATTTGTGCATAGATTTATCTCCGGAAAATTACGGTAAAATCTATTATGGAGTTGAACCTGAATTTGAAGATTCGGCAGAATTTGTTTGCGATAGCTTTAATCATTTATTAGAAATGTTGTCTTCCAATAAAAAGAATGATATACTGACAAATTTCAAATAGGTTTATAACAAGCAGATAAATCTCTCTGAAAGATTGATTATCCACCGAACATTACAGCTATGGATATAACGAATAGAATTATTGTCGCCTTACTGGAACGAATGAAAAGTAGAAACAAGAACTTTTCATTATCAAAACCTAAGTTTCATCGGTTGTTTCAAATAAATCCCGATGGCTACTTATGGTATGGCGAGAAACTGGAGCGGCATTTACTTAACAAATATGGAGAATCGGCTGATACATTGAAATATCTTGATATATATTATTTCATTGACAATATTGTGCGGTTGTATTACATGCCTAAAAATTCAAATTCGGAGGAAAACGAGTTTGGAAAGCTATACGCTTATGGCTCCATAATAGGGTTACACCGTTGTCATATTCCAGATAAGCGAATATATCTGAACCGATTGTTAAATACTTTACTGTTCTGTTGTCCGACTTCTGAAGAATATATCCGTAGATTCCGCTGGCAAAAAAACGGTATATATTACAAATCGCAGGATGTGGAAGTCCTTATTGCCGATACATTTACAGAAATACGGGAATCGGACAAACAATCAGAATCCATTGAAATAGTTGAGTCAATAGTCAATGAGACATACCGTTATCTGGTAGGCTCAAATACGGGGCTTCCATTTGTCCGTTCGGAAACTTTATTGCACTACAACCTGAACCCATCTGATTATATGTGGCTATATCAGCACGATAAGGAATTGTTTTATACTTGTCTTGATGCAGCAGCATTACAGTCGGAGATTTTCAGTTACAAGTCATTTGTGTACAATTTCAACCTGTATATTCTAAAAGACGCAAATATATTGGACGAATTGTCCAGATATTCCAAATGTTATGAAGCCGTTTTAGAACTGCTTTTCAAATCCGATTCAATTATGCAGAACTCTGTTATTCGGCAAATCAAATTATGTAGAAATGAAGATACCATTAAACAGAATAACAGATTGGATGCTATTAACAAATGGCTCAACTCCCTAAATAAGATTGGTTAGCCACAGAACATTAAACATTAGAAAATGAGAACACCAGTCATAATCCTGTTATTTGTAATCCTGCTTGCCGTAAGCTGCGGAGAGCCTCCCATGCCGCCGTCGGACGAGGAAATGATACGCCACTTCACCACGCACGAGGCGGCGTTCCGTAAGGTGTACGAAATCATGGCAGAGAGTTCAGAAGGTAGTTTTCACTACCCGCCGCTTTCTCCGGAAGAGGTCATTATACTTGATTCAACAGAACAAAGCGATACATCCCATGAAACGAATGATGAACAAGACATCCCGGTATATGGACTGTTGAAGCCGGAGCGAATCCTACTCGACTCCCTATTATCAGAGATTGGATGCGGTTTTATCCTTGTTGATCGCAGGGAATGGGGAACGGCAGATTCGGTATATGTGAGCCTCGTTATGCCGTACTACTCCCACGGCATCGTGGATGCCGGAACGTCCAAGAGTTTCGTTTACGATCCCGGATTGAGAAGCCGTCGTAATATCCGTATCACCGAACATGGCGACCTGAACGAGATCTACCGCAGGACGTACAACGACACCACGCTGTACAAGCCCATCAAGGGAAACTGGTACATCGAGTTAGACCATTCACGATAGCCTGAAAAGACAAATAAATGGTGTAACAAATCAAATTCCAGCATATCCAAAAACAAACTGAAAATTATGATTGAGAAATTAAATAAAAATAAAATAACAGCGGATTGGCTAAATTTATTTTCTGATTTTTCCAAGTATAAAATAATGCACATTATAAAGCGGAATGGCTGCTTTTTGTCTGGCTTACAATTTGAAAGTTTATCAAGCCAACGCTATCGTGTTTGTTTTCATCTATATAACTTAATGGTTGATTTAGATATTCCAACCATTCCCTTAATTTCTGCTACTTATTTACTAAACAAAAAGGGAGCTATAAATAGTTTTTCTATGCAAGAGCATGATAATGATTTAGAATCCATTGTAAATGAATTATATAACCAAGTTCCCATTTTGACAAAACAACAATTGACAAGTAATGATTTAATTGCATATATGAAGGGAACAAAAAATGCTTTTTACGACAAAACAACATTAACCGATATTGTTTTATTAAATTATTATTGTGGCAATGATGAGCAGGCGGAAATTGAAATTGAAAAAGGGAAGAAAATCATATTAGATTGGCCTGAAAGGGTCACAATCGACTATGGAAGTGCTAAAGGTTGGGAAAAACAGGTTAGAGAGTTAATGAATATGGATATATTAAACGATACAATGGAAAGGCAATTACAGAAATTGAAATTGCATTGAGAGTTAGACCACGAAAGATAATGGCCCGGAGTTCGTATCAAAGTATGTATCACTTTTTGTCAAGAAGATACATCATAAAGCAGATAATGGCTATCGCAAGGAAAAATAACAGAACCGCAAGGAGTTCGTTAAACCTGCACTTGGCATAGTGAGACATCACTGCTTTGCCTCGCCATTTGTAAATCCTGCTGACGAGCGACATAACGGCAAATGTGACAATGCTAAAAACGACACATGGCAACAATGCCGACACACCTGGAAAAAGCCGGATAGTAACAGTCATCATAGGGAATATCAAAAGAGCGAAGATATAAATCGAGAGCATCATTTCGCCATCGACCCTGCCTGTTCGTCTTGCCTGCTTCCATTTCTCCCCCATCCACCAAAGGTAGTCCCAGAGATAAAAGCGCCGTTTATGTTCCTGTGGTTTCATCATGGCTTATGTATAAATCCGAGGTGGAACATCAGCGCTACATTTGCCACGATCAGGGCGATAGCGATAAGAACTATTTTGGCGAGCTTCCTGCCGGGATGTTTCATCTTCCCGTAATGTTCACGGAGCGCTTCACGCCGTCCGGCTGTATAGCGTAGCTTGCAGAATAAATCGGGAAGAAAGCATAGAGGAATCACTATGGCCAAACCAATCATCCAGCCGAAAAGGCGCAATATCGGTGGAAACCCAAGCGGTATGAGTAGGACGAAGAGCCAGCACCAAAACAGTAGCATACGTCCGTTGAGATTGGTACGCTCCCTTTCGTGCCATATCTCGGCTACATACCACATATAGTCGATGAAGCAGATCCGGTATTTGCGATTGTCCTTTTCCATACCGTTATCTCCATACAAAGAAATCGACCAATATAAGTATAATCAGAACGCTGACCAACACAATCTGAACCCTGCGGCGTGTTTCAGGCTTGCAATCGTCAAATAACCACAGTTTGCTGTTAAACTGCCAATGACATGCCCATTTCCAACGGAACAGCAACCCTGCAAGCCATAGGGCAAGCAACCCGACACCAAACAGCAACCCGTATTTCGGGTGAGCCTGCAACCACTCGAAAAACGCTTCCGCCTTGCTGTTCATTGCTTCGTATATATCGGTAACTGTCATACTTATAATTAAAAGGATTCCGAACACAAAAATAATGTTTTCCGTTCACATAATCACTACTTTATGCTCCAAAACACCGGCTGTGCGGTTATAAAATCAGGAAACAGCCCCCGTTAAGGTCACGGAGGTTGTTTGCGGGGGTGTTTGTGTTCATTTAGTTCTGTTCCGGCAGGAGCTTGCAAAGCACCGGGTCGTTCTTGATACGTTCCAGTTCCTCGGCGACGATGCGGCCGGCCTCTGCCTTGATACGTTCGTAGTTTTCCTGCACGACCTGTTTCATGTGATCCGTCCCGTTCTCGTCCGTGAAGTCGGTAATTTGTGGTATCTTCTTGTACCGGGCCGTTTCCGCTTTCACTTTTTCGTTGTCCACGACAATCTCGCAGTGGAAAATCTTCTGCTCGATACGTTCGTCGAAATTGTCCGCCACGGCCCCGACGAACATTCCCTGCGTGAGCGTCGAGATCTTCGAGGCCGGGATCAGGCTGTCCAGCTGCGTGGATATGGATGTCGATTTGTCGCTGCGGCTCAACGTCATGCTCTGCCGCTTCTGCAATACCTTACCGAACCGTTCCGAGAGTGTCTTGGCCGTTTCACCTACGACCTGCCCGGAGAAGATGTTGCCCACCGTGTTCATCACGACGGCGGCCTCCTTGTCCCCGTAGTCCCTCTTCAACTGTGAAAAATCCTGGAAGCACAGCAGCACGGCGACCTTGTTGCTTCTGGCCGTGGCGATCAGGTTGTCGAGTCCCTTGAAGTAGATTGTCGGCAGCTCGTCGATGATGATGCCCGATTTGAGCTGGCCTTTCTTATTTATGAGCTTGACAATCCGGGAATTATACAATCCCAAAGCCGCTCCGTAAATGTTTTGCCTGTCGGGATTGTTCCCCACGCAGAGTATCTTGGGATCGTCCGGGTTATTGATGTCGAGCGTGAAATCGTCGCCCGACATGACCCAATATAGCTGGGGCGAAATCATGCGGGAAAGCGGAATTTTGGCCGATGCTATCTGGCCATAGGCTAAGCACCCAGCGCCTTGCCACTTTTTACAGTGGTAGGTTTCCAAGCACTCGCCTCCGAACCGTGCATACAGGTCTCCCCGTACACGGCTCTCCACCTTCTCATTCAGTCTAACTTTCCTGCGTGTATTTTGTGATGGCATACTGAACATACTGCTAATGTTTTGCGGTTACGTGAAATCATTTTAATTTCCCAATCACTTTTGCCTTTTAGGTCTTTCAATTTGCGTACATGGTGCATTTCAAGATTGTCCGTAGCACCGCAATTTTCACATACACGTGCCTGAAGTCTCTTGATTAGTCCATTTCTGCCGCCTGTTATGGCAACCGTGTTTGGCAGTTTGTCATCCAAATACCGATTGGGCAGTTCCTTTCGCTTAAAGCCTTTGTCGTAGAACTCACGTTTGAACTCATATCCCCTTTTATTGGTGTACGGTATGGCAAATACTCCGTTCTTCTTGTACTTCGCAATGATTTTCTTTTTAGAAGTGCTGTACTTTGCGGCGTATGTCTTATACATACTGTATTCCATGATGTTATAAAAAGAGTCAATGACGGGACTATTATTTGCAATCGAATAGAAGTTATAGAACCCCATGATTTCAGAGTTATATTGGCTTATAATTTCCAAATCATCAAGACAGCGCATATATGTACGTCCTTTGGGCTTCCAAACCTCCTTACCTTTTTGAACAGTAATCTTTACCGCATCATATTCAAGGAGCTTCTTCCGCATCACTTCGGTAGTCATATACAGGACTATCTTATGGTCTAAGCTTCTTGTCAAATGTCCGTTTTTATCCCTATGGGTGTCATTGGATTTGCGTACAAATACGTCATAGCCGAGAAATTTAGCATGTTTTCTTGCATTGGTTATCAGCGTTTTTTCATCAGATAGTTCCAATTTCAATTTGTCTGCCATAAATTGCTTTATGTCCTCTTTGATTTTGATACAATCCTCTTTGCTGCCAATAACACCAATGAGAAAATCATCCGCATATCTCACATATTTTAGACGTTTCATGTCCGCATCCATTTCATCACTTGCCGGATATTTCAGACGTTCTTTGACAACTTCTCCAATTTGTTTCAACAGTAGTCGCCGTTCCGTTTCATTCTTTGCTTGTTTCAGCTTTGTTGTCAAGTAGTATTTTTTCTGCCCAAGTTGTTTTGCTATCGGATTTTCTTTGCGCCTTTTTCCCTTATTGAATTTTTGAGTGTATTCTTTGATGTATTTGTCGAACTTGTCAAGATAGATATTTGCCAGTATAGGACTTATTATCCCACCTTGTGGTGTTCCGCTATACGATTTGTGAAATACCCAATCTTCCACATATCCGGCATTCAGAAACTTTCGGATAAGGCGTAGAAAACGCATATCTGAAATACGTTCTGAAAGAATAGCTATCAATACTTCGTGGTCTATATTGTCAAAAAAACCTTTAATGTCTCCCTCGATGAACCATTTTGTATTGTTGAATGTCTTTTGTATGCTCCAAAGTGCAGTCTGCGGACTTCTCTGTGGTCTGAAACCGTGAGAAGAATTTTCAAAACTGCCCTCGTAGATTGCTTCCAAAATCATTCGGATAACTTCTTGCAGAAGTTTGTCAATGAATGACGGAATACCCAGCGGTCGCATTTTCCCGTTTTTCTTGGGAATGTACACCCGCTGAGAGGGATTTGGCTGGTACGTCTCATCTTTGAGTGTACCTATCAACCGTTCAATATGGGATATACAGAAACCGTCAATGGTTTTTCCATCGACACCTTTCGTCATATTGCCCTGTTTCGTATAAATACGTTGGTAGGCAATGTAGTACATCTCCTCATTAAACAGTAACCGATACAAACGTTCAAACTTGTAAGCCAAGTCGGAACTATGTTGTGTTAGACTGTTTAATATCTTTTCTGGATTTCTTTTCATGTCTCTCACATTTTCCAAAATTTGACATTAAACGATATTGGCTGCTTCCCTTCGCCATGTACAAGGCTTTCCCTTGCTCGGACTACTACGGAAGCTCTGTTGCCATATGGGTTGCCCCACTTAGGCAATCCCCGTTTAGACATATAATAACTATTGGCATGATAGATTGTCGGATACGACTTTCGTCCTTTACTATGTATGTAGTTGCTCCGTGATAAGTTCTTTTTGCCCATGCATCCTACAAGGCGAAGCTGGGTATCACGGCTTGACGTTTGTAACTGTCTTCCGTCAAGGCTTAACCATCGAGCCGCTTAGACTATCGTTCAACCAGTATAGGCTTTATCCTCATATCTATCGTTTCACCTCGCCACACGGTCAGAACTTGACAGTTAGTTCACTCGTGGCTTTACCGACATGCTACACTCCCCATCGTCTTTCGTTGAATGGATAAGTCGGCTGGTGATAGGTTATTATTTCAAAGAACACGAACCTAATAGCTTGCCAAAGCTATATTTATTATATGCCCTTACGGGCGCACCTGGAGCTGGTCTTGAGCGCCTCCGAGCCAGGCATCCATAAAGGGGCTGAGGTAGTTTTCGAGTTCCGGGTAGGATGTCAGAATCGGGAAAATATCCTCGTACCGCTTGTTCAGGAACTCGATGGCGTGCGGGAAGGTACAATACCGCCCGTTGTCGTAGATGCGCAGGAACCAGATCACGGCCGCGAAAAGGATAATGGGGCTTTCCACAAAAAAATCGCCCTGCTTCTGCACCCAGCTTCGGTTCAGGTTGAGCATGATGGTATAGGCGCTCTCGTAGGCGTCCGAAATATCGGTCATGAAGTCCGGGTGAATGGGGTTACAGCGGTGCGAGCGGCGCGGGTCGTCGAAATTTATGACGTAGAAAGTCGGGATTTTCTTGTAACCTTTCTGGTGATTCAGCAGGTGGTTGTAAGCGATTTCCGAAAGATCGGGAAACTTGTAGTCATAGATGTATTGGGTATAGCCCTTTTCGATTTGCTGTTTAATGAACTGGTTTACAACACAATAACTCTTTCCGCTGCCCGGGCTTCCCATGCAGATGCAAGCCCTTTGCGGGTTTACGACATTGGCGAACCCGTTGTTCCACTGTTTGTTATAGTAAAATTTCGTCGGCAGATTTATGGAGTACTCGTTCTCGATCAGGCGTGTTTCCTGCTGGAATGATTCGTTCTCGTTGTTGAAAGGGTCATCCATGAGATTGTTCTTCAGCAGGCGGGACATCCACACGCCGCCCATCAAGAGGCAGATATACCCGGCCGATAGGGTCAGTATGTAGAAAGCCGCGTTCGCCATCGCCGTCAGCGGCAAGTCCAGCAGCCACCAGTTGAAGAAGAACAGCACGCCTCCCGTGGCCAGCGATGCCGTGATTTTCCGCCAGGTAATTTTCTCCTCTTTTACTCCTTTTGTCCCGAGGCATGAAAGGGCGAGGAACACGACGGCGAAAAGTTTCGTCCATAGTATATTCCGGAACAGCCCCGCGGTGCGGTCGAAGTTCAGCAGAATCCTATCGACCACGCCGATATTGATTCCCCATTCCCGTATCTGCCCGTAACAGAACCAGTAGATGTTGATAACCACGAACAAGATACTCAATGCCCGCATGAAATCCATTGTTTTTGCAAGACCCCGAAGGTCGTCTTCCTGTTGCATAACCGTAAAATTTAATAAATGAATGATAATTGAGATGTTATACTTTCCTCCGTCGTGAGGTATTCCGCTTCCGTTGCCCGTCCCGTCCGGCAGGCGCTTGTTTCGGGGACAAGTCCCTCGTGTTTTCCCCGGGATTCCGTTTCCCGCCGAAGCGCAGCTCGAAGGCGTTGGCCGAGTATGCCTTTCCCAGCCGTGATCCGTTCACGACCGTCCGTGTTTCGTGGTCAATGAAGGTCACACCCACGATGCGGCCGTTTTCGTTGCGTCGTATGTAGAGATCCACTCGGGCTTCCCGCAGGCGTTCGCGCAGTTCTTCCTCCGTGGGTTCTCCCCGAAGCGCTTTATCGACCCGGCCACGGATTTGCCTCCTCGTGTCGTCCTTCCCGAACCGTTCGGCGCTGCGCTCCATGTGCCGTTCCAGCCCGTCATACCCGACCTCTTTACCGAACAGTGAGGATTTGAGCGGCGCGGCCACTGCCTTGTCCCCGTTCTCGTCCAGCAGCGTGTAGAGCAATCCCCGGTAGGGGGTTCCGTTCCGCTCTCCCCGGACTTCCTCTATACCTATATTATATAAGGACAGCAATGCCCGGAACTCGCCGAGGGTTTGGAAGCGGTATGTCGCCACGGCCGGTTTTATTACCGCTGCCACCTGGCGTTTCAGGTCGCCCCGCGTGTAATCGGCGGGGACGATCCCTTGCCCTTTCTCCCGCCTTCTCCCTTTGGCGGGATGCAGTCCGTACTCCCGTTCCAGTTCCTCGGTAACGGCCACGCTGTGTTCGTTGCGCCTGCTGTCGTTTATCTTGCGCCCGTCCTGGGCCACCTGCACCGACACGATATGGATATGCTCCCGTCCGATGTCGGTATGCTTGAATACGATATAAGGTTGTCCTCCCCAACCCATGCGCTCCATGTAGGCCCCGGCTATCTCCGCGAGTTGCCCGTCGTCGAGGCGGTCTTCGGGAGCCGGGTTGAGCGACACGTGCACGACGGGTTTTTCCGTCCGGTAGTGCGAGGGCATCCAGCGCAGGAGGTCTTCTGCCGTCGCGGCCACGTTGAAGCGCCCATCCGCCGGCTCCCTCACGATGTGGGTCAGCAGTACCTTCCCGTCGCCCCGATCGACTTTCTCCTGGTTGTACGCCAGCGCGCCGTACACGTCTTTTCCGGTGGTGATATTGGCTACCATCGTTGTTTGAACTCTTCGGAGAGCGACACGACCTGCTGCCCGACGGCCGCCAGTTCACGTGTCGCTCTCTCCAGTTTATAGAGCAGCGCGAGTGTTTTCTTCTCGGAAAAATGCGCGTGCAGCTCCTTCACCACCTGGTTGTAATTCGTTCCCACGGCACGGAATTGGGCGTGGAAAGCGGTCAGCTTCGCCACGTATTCGAGCGTTCCCCGGTCGGTCTTTACCACCCGGAACGCCTCGTTGAACACTCTCGCTTTGATAAAAGCGGCTTTGGACAATAGCCCGGACTGCTCGTAAAGGTCGAGGAAACGGGCATGTTCCACGGCTGAAAAGTTTACCGAAAAGCGGTAAACGGCCGGGTCGTTTTTCGCGGGTCGTCCCCCTTTGCCCCCTCGGGGCTTTCTGTTCTTTTCCATCGCATCGAAATTTTAAGGAGAGGCCAGGGCCCCACCGGTTCCTGAAAATTCCGATCCCTTCGCGGCTTGCCGCCTTTCTGAAAAGCACCGACTCCGGAGGTGCTTTCTCCCCCTTGCGGGCAAGCTGTTTTCTGCTGCAAAACGAGAATCGTGCAGCAGAAAACACAGCTTGCTATTTGCCCTTTGCAAATACCTTCTGCCCGCTCGCGGACAGAACATTGAAAGAGCCGCCGTAAAACGGGGCAAGGACGGCTTCATTAGCGTCGGGATCGTTCACGAGGCAAAGATACCTACCTATTCAATCACTTGTGTCATAAGCGATTACGCCACTTGCGTCCACTTTGACGCCACACGCGGCCATAGCGGAAAAAGAGCATACAACCCGTGTTTTTAAGGGTTTACTTTGCACGTGAGAACGGATACGGGCAATGACACATCCCCCTGTCCGCACACGTGCGGACGGATGCAGAAAACACCGTGTGCAGAGGAAAAAGCGGGTCTTTGTCCGGATAAGCAAATGCGGTTGCGCATGAGTATAAAATCGGACACGCGCCCATGCACCGGCATACCGGCGTAACAGCCTGCCAGCGCACCAGCATATATGCGTGCCGGCATACCTGCATAAAATCTCATGCCCTCACTTGCCCGGATACGTGAAGAGATGAACGATTACCCGATTGTATAACTAAAAACGCATGGAACAATGAAAGAGAAAACGAAATTCGTGGCCTTCTCCACCCAGAAAGGCGGAGCGGGCAAAACCACCCTCACGGTGCTGGCAGCCTCTTACCTGCACTATGTAAAGGGTTTCAATGTCGCGGTCATCGACTGCGATTATCCCCAACACTCCATCGTGGAGATGCGGGAACGTGACCTGAAGCTTGCCCTCGAAGACGAACATTACAAGAGGTTAGCTTACGAACAATTCACCCGGCTTCAAAAGAAAGCCTATCCTGTCGTGGAAAGCAACACGAAAGAGGCGTTGGCCGATGCCGACTACCTCCTGCCGCAAGGTGATTTCGATTATGTGTTCTTCGACCTTCCCGGTACGATCAATAACGAGGATCTGATTCATTCCCTGGCCGGAATGGATTATCTCGTCGCCCCGATCAGTGCCGACCGGGTTGTCATGGAAAGCACCCTGAATTACGCGGTTGTGGTAAAGGAGCATATCATGGGCCGCGAGAAGTCCCGGATGAAAGGGCTGTATATGCTATGGAACATGGTGGACGGACGTGAAAAGACAGAATTATATCAGGTTTACGAGGCGGTAATGAAAGAGCTGGATCTTCCTGTCCTGAAGACCTTCTTGCCTGACACCAAGCGTTTTCGTCGTGAGCAGAACGCCAGCCGTCGCTCTGTCTTCCGCTCCACGCTCTTCCCGGCAGACCGTTCTTTGATCCGGGGCAGCAACCTGGATAAACTCGTGGATGAATTGATCGAACTGTTAAAGTAGGATCTCATGAGCGGAAAAGAACATGACGACGGTTTGGACGCTTCCTTCATCATCAGCCAGGCCAAAAGCCGAAACCGGCCATTACATCCTTACACGCCGGAAAAAGAGGAGGAGGCATCGGCTCTATCGGAACCGTCCGGCGAGGCCGCCTCCTCGTCGGCTACGAAAGAGGAGGGACGCCGCCGAAGAGGGAAAGGCCAGGATTACGAGCGTCTTTTTATCCGGAACGCCCCCTCCAATACCCGAAGCGGCAAAACGGTGTATATCCGCAAGGAGTTTCACGAGCGTATAACCCGGATAGTGCAGGTTATCGGTAAGAACGAACTCTCGCTGTATAGCTACCTGGACAATGTGCTGGAGCAGCATTTCGCGACCTATCAGGAGGAAATTTCGGAACTCTACAAGAAACGGAACTCCGATATTTTTTAGTTATGAACCCAATATTTACAACCCATTAAAAACAATCCATCATGTCAGACAAAGCAATTATTTTATCTGTTATCCTGGCGGCCGTCCTTTGCGTCGCCGTGCCCTTCATCTTCCGCGTGTGCCGCTACCGGCGCAGGATGAAAACCCTTATCGTCCCCGACGGCCCTTCGGGGAGGTCGCCGTGGGGACTGTCCCCACCCCCGAGGCCGAGTACCTGGCCCGTTACATCTGCCTGCTGCGGCTGCCTTTCGCCGGTAACAAGCACGTGAAGATACGTCCGTCGTATCACGAGCGTATCCGCGAGATCACCCGTGTCATCGGTCGTGGCGACGTGACGATCACGGCCTACGTGGACAAGGTTCTCAAGGCGCACCTGGACGATAACCGGGAAACCATCGAGCGGCTTTTCGAGGAGCGTGAGGCCGTGGCCTCCCGGCAACCCAAAGCGGAGGAGCGATGAACGGGGCGTTGTGGCTGCTGCCCCTCTTTGCCGTGGGGTATGCCTTGTGGGCGTTTTTCCGCCTGCGGCGGATGGAACGTAACGAACCGGCAGACGGGATCGTTGCCGAAGACACGCCCTGCCGGCAGGAGATCATCGGCAGGAGCCGCTTTGTCCTCGACTTGCGCCACTCCCGGCCACAAGCTGCCGTAGAATCTGAAACTGAAAAAGTTACGGAAAAAGCCGATATATTTGTGCCCACGAATGTACCCGAACACCCCCGGCAGATTCCGCCGGAAGACCTGGATGAAGTGTTCGGTGTCGCTCCCGAGGGGGAGCCTAACGAACCTCTGGAAATCGACTTTCCGCTGTACGATGAATCTTTCCCGGATGCGGACGCGGAGGAGCCGGATTATGACGAGGATGAAGACGACACCGAAGAGCTGCCCCTTTTGGGCCGCTCGCTTGCCCAGGGGGTTAGTTTTGAACAGATGGGCGAAGCCTACCGCCACGTGGTACACGATCCACCTTCAACAGACGAGCAAAGGGAGGAAACGGGACGTGTCCTCCTGGGCCTGAAACAGACCGACATGTTCGAGGTCATCGTTTCGGGCTGCCCCGACGGGAACGACAGGGTAAAATCCCTGATCGACACCTACCTCTCGGCTTTTCACCGGCGTATGTCCGAGAGGTCTGCGGAAAGCCCATCTCCGCAGGGTTCGGTTCCCACGGGTTTCGACGTCCGTGAGTTTGTTTAACCCCATAATGACATCACGATGAAAGAAAAAGACTACGGGTAGCGCGTGAGGCTATCCTCGAACCACTGAAAAAAAACGAATCAAGAAGTTTAACCCGGTGCGGGGCCTATCCATCCCCGCGCCACAATTCAAACATTATCGAGTTATGAGAAAGAACAAGATTCTTCTTCCGGCGGCATTTCTCTTTGCCGCCATCTCCTCCGCTTTCGCGCAGGGCAACGGCATCGCCGGCATTACGGAGGCTACCAACATGGTAACCAGCTACTTCGACCCCGGCACGAAACTCGTGTACGCTGTGGGGGCTGTGGTCGGCCTTATCGGGGGCATCAAGGTCTATAACAAGTTTTCGAGCGGCGACCCCGACACGTCGAAGACCGCCGCGAGCTGGTTCGGCGCGTGTATTTTCCTGATTGTCGCCGCGACGATCCTACGCTCTTTCTTCTTGTAGTCCAACCTGTCATGCAAATAATTATGGAATATGGAATCAACAAGGGAATCGGCAAGAGCGTGGAGTTCCGGGGCCTGAAGGCGCAGTACCTCTTCATCTTCGCGGGCGGCCTGCTGGCCGTCTTCGTGGTGTTCGTCATCCTCTACATGGCAGGGGTCGATCAGTGGGTATGTATCGCTTTCGGCGTTGCGGCGGCTTCGGTGCTGGTCTGGCTTACCTTCCGCCTGAACACCCGTTACGGGGAACACGGGCTGATGAAGCTGCTCGCCGCGCGCCGGCATCCCCGCTACCTGCTCAACCGCAAGTCCCTGCGCCGGTTGCTGAAAAGAAAGGGGGGCCGCGTATGAGAAACCTCTTGAAAGCCACCACGCTGGAAAGCAAGTTCCCGCTCCTGGCCGTGGAAGGCGGTTGTATCATCAGCAAGGACGCGGACATAACGGTCGTCTATCGGGTCGAACTCCCGGAGCTGTTCACCGTCACGTCCGCCGAGTACGAGGCGATCCACGCCGCCTGGTGCAAGGCCCTGAAGGTCTTGCCCGAATACAGCGTGGTACACAAGCAGGACTGGTTCATCCGCGAGCGTTACCGCCCGGCCACGGGCGAGGGGGACATGAGTTTCCTCTCCCGCAGTTACGAGCGGCATTTCAACGAGCGTCCGTTCCTGACCCACGCCTGCTTCCTCTACCTGACGAAAACGACGAGGGAGCGTATGCACATGCGTTCAGACTTCTCGACCCTCTGCCGGGGCAACATCATTCCCAAAGAGGTAAACCGGGAATCGGCGACAAAATTCCTGGAGGCGGCGGAACAGTTCGAGCGTATTCTGAACGATTCGGGTTTCTTGGCCCTTGTCCGCCTCACGGGGGACGAGATCACGGGTACGGCGGATTGTCCGGGCCTGCTGGAGCGGTACTTTTCCCTCTCGCTCTCGGAGACGACTTCTCTTCAGGACATCGAGCTGGGGGCCGAGGTTCTGCGCGTGGGCAACAAACGGGTGTGCCTGCACACGCTCTCGGACACGGAAGACCTGCCGGGGCGCGTGGGTACGGACACCCGTTACGAGCGTCTTTCCACCGACCGTTCGGACTGCCTGCTCTCGTTCGCGGCCCCCGTGGGGCTTCTGCTTTCCTGCGACCACCTTTACAACCAGTACGTGTTCCTGGAAGACAGCGACGAAAACCTGCGTATGTTCGAGAAACGTGCGCGTAACATGCAGTCCCTTTCCCGCTACTCCCGCGGGAACCAGATAAACAAGGAGTGGATCGACCAGTATCTCAACGAGGCGCACTCGTTCGGTCTTCAATCCGTCCGGGCCCATTTCAACGTGCTGGCCTGGTCGGACGACGTGCAGGAGCTCCGGCATATCCGCAATGATGTGGGCAGCCAGCTCGCTCTGATGGAGTGCCGCCCGCGCCACAACACCGTGGATGCCGCCACGCTCTACTGGGCGGGTATGCCGGGCAATGCGGGGGATTTCCCCGCCGAGGAATCGTTCTACACGTTCATCGAGCCCGCGGTCTGTTTCTTCACGGAGGAAACCAACTATAAATCCTCGTCCAGTCCTTTCGGCATCAAGCTGTGCGACCGCATAAGCGGCAGGCCCCTGCACCTGGACATCTCGGACGAACCGATGAAAAAAGGGATCATTACCAACCGGAATAAATTCGTGTTAGGCGGCTCGGGGTCAGGCAAGTCATTCTTTATGAATCATTTAGTCCGCCAATACTGGGAGCAGGGCACGCATGTCGTGCTGGTGGATACCGGTAACAGCTACCAGGGTCTTTGCGAGCTGATCCGGCGTAAGACCAAAGGTGAGGACGGCGTGTATTTTACCTATACCGAGGAACATCCCATCAGTTTCAACCCGTTCTACACCGACGACTACTATTTCGACGTGGAGAAGAAGGACAGCATCAAGACGCTGCTGCTGACACTCTGGAAAACCGAGGACGACAAGATCACGAAGACCGAGAGCGGCGAGCTGGGCAGTGCCGTGAACGCCTATATCGAGCGTATCCGCGCCGACCGGAATATCGTGCCGTGTTTTGACAGTTTCTACGAGTACCTGCGGGACGACTACCGCCGCGAGCTGGAGGAGCGGGAGATCCGGGTCAGCCGCGAGGATTTCAACATCGACAACATGCTCATCACCCTGCGGCAGTATTATAAGGGCGGACGCTACGACTTCCTTCTGAACTCCCGGGCCAACATCGACCTGCTCTCGAAGCGCTTCGTGGTCTTCGAGGTGGATTCCATCAAGGAAAACAAGGAGCTTTTTCCCGTGGTCACCATTATCATCATGGAGGCTTTCATAAACAAGATGAGACGGCTCAAGGGGGTACGCAAACAGCTCATCGTCGAGGAGGCCTGGAAGGCGCTCTCTACGGCCAATATGGCTGAATATCTGCGTTATATGTATAAAACCGTCCGCAAATACTACGGTGAGGCCATCGTTGTGACGCAGGAGGTCGAGGACATCATTTCCAGCCCGGTGGTCAAGGAGGCGATCATCAACAACTCGGACTGCAAGATCCTGCTCGACCAGCGCAAGTTCATGAACCGTTTCGACGCGATTCAGTCCTTGTTGGGACTGACCGACAAGGAGAAGGCGCAGATTCTCTCGATCAACCAGTCCAACGACCCTTCCCGTAAATACAAGGAGGTCTGGATCGGTCTGGGCGGCGTTCAGTCGGCGGTCTATGCCACGGAGGTCAGCGTCCCGGAGTACCTGGCCTACACGACCGAGGAAACGGAGAAAGTGGAGGTACAGCGGCTTGCCGGGGAGCTGGGCGGTGATATGGAACTGGCGATCAGGCAGCTCGCCGAGGGCAAACGTTAAAGGGAGGGCAGGCCATGTATCGCAAGTGTATCGGATCAGACCCCACGGCGGCGCGTTTGGACTTCGCGCTGTACGAGGTGGCGGGCGAGTGGGAAAGCCGCTCGGGTTCTCCCCGGGTTCGCATCTACCGCAACCCGGGACGCCGGGGCGGCGGTTTTTACGTGGAGGTGTCCTACAAGGACGGGACACGCTTCTCCCGTCCCGTGAGGAAGTATTGGGGAGGTATCCGTTACTTCGACCTCTACGGGTATGTCGCCCTGGCCTACGATGCGGGGCGCGAGGTGCTCCAGCTCTCCGCCTACGGGGATTATTATCGGGCGTCGGAATGACCGCCCAAGTATTCACGAATTAAATAATGAAAAGGATGAAACGATTGATTTTAACGCTGTTCGTGGGGCTTCTTTGCTTCACGTACCAGGCAAAAGCGCAGTGGACGGTCATCGACCCGTCGAACCTCGTTCAGAACATCAAGAGCGCGGTTCAAAGCTCGACCACGGCGACCAACATGGTCAAGTCGCTGCAAGAGAGTATCAAGATTTATAACCAGAGCAAGGCTTACTACGACGCCCTCAAATCGGTGCATAACATCATCAAGGATGCCCGGAAGGTGAAGCTGACGCTCGAAATGGTCAGCGAGATCACGGAAATCTACACCTCGGGATTCAACCGTATGGTTTCAGACCCGAACTTCACGGTGGACGAGCTGGCGGCGATCTCGGCGGGTTACGCCCGATTGCTGGAGGAGGGCGGTGCGCTGGTGGCGGAACTCAAGACGGTCATAACCGGCGGCAACGGCCTCTCGCTCTCGGACAAGGAGCGGATGGACGTGGTGGATCAGGTTTACACGAAGATGCTGGAGTACCGCAACCTCACGCGCTATTACACGCGCAAGACCATCTCCGTGTCCTTCATCCGCAGCCGCGAAAAGGGCGACGCGCACCGGGTGCTGGCACTTTACGGGAACCCGAACGACAGATATTGGTAACCTGAAAACGGAGGCAGTCATGGATTTCGACAATTTACACCAGGTTCTCCGGAACCTGTATCAGGAGATGATGCCGCTATGCGGCGACATGATCGGGGTGGCGAAAGGTATCGCCGGCCTGGGTGCGCTCTTTTACGTGGCTTACCGGGTATGGAAGGCACTGGCCAGCGCGGAGCCTATCGACGTGTTCCCGCTCCTGCGGCCTTTCGCCATCGGCTTGTGCGTGATGTTCTTTCCCACCGTGGTTCTGGGGACGATCAACGCCGTGATGTCGCCCGTGGTGCAGGGCACGCACGCCATACTGGAGGGGCAGACATTGGATTTGCAGGCATACCAGCAACAGAAGGACGATTTGGAAGCCGAGGCCCGCAGGCGCGAGGGCAAGGCTTGGTTAGTGGACGACGAGGTGTATGAACAACGGCTTGCGGATATGGGTATCACGGACTTGGGCGAGATTATCAGCATGTGGGCCGAACGCACGTGGTACGACATCAAGGCCGGTTTCCGGCAGCTTGTCCGGGACTTCTTCGAGTTGTTGTTCAACGCCGCGGGGCTTACCATCGACACGCTGCGGACATTCTTTTTAGTCGTGCTGTCGATTCTGGGGCCCTTGTCGTTCGCCCTCTCCATTTACGACGGCTTCCACTCGACGCTCGCGAGCTGGATTTCCCGCTATATCAGCGTGTACCTTTGGCTTCCCATCGCCGACCTGTTCTCCGCGGTGCTGGCCAAGATCCAGACGTTGATGCTCCAGGCGGACGTCCTGGCCCTGCAAGACCCCAATTACATTCCCGACAGCGGCAGCGGTGTCTATATTATCTTTTTGATTATAGGTATCATAGGCTATTTCACGATCCCCACCGTTGCCGAGTGGGTGATCCAGTCGGGCGGAGCCGGCGGGGCTATGGGCGGTATCAACAAGGCCGGGGCATTCGCCACGGGTGTCGCTGGCGGTATCGCCGGCAACATGATCGGCCGCACGTTCGGGCGTCGCGGCGGTGGCCCGGCTTCGGGCAGTGCCCCCAACGGGCGCAACCTGGCAACACAAGGTAACAATAATCATTCATAACAATTTGGACAATGGAATTCAAGTCATTAAAAAACATCGAAACAAGTTTCAGGCAGATTCGGCTTTTCGGTATCGTGTTCCTCTGCCTGTGCGCGCTGGTATCCGTGTTCAGCGTGGTCGCGAGCTTCCGTTTCGCCGAAAAGCAGCGCGAGAAGATCTACGTCCTGGACGGGGGCAAGTCGCTGATGCTGGCGCTCTCGCAGGATTTGAGCCAGAACCGCCCCGTGGAGGCGCGCGAACATATCCGGCGTTTTCACGAGTTGTTCTTCACCCTCTCGCCCGACCGTGCGGCCATCGAGAGCAACATCAACCGCGCGCTGTTCCTGGTCGATAAGAGCGCCTTCGCCTATTACCAGGACATGCAGGAGAAAGGTTACTACAACCGTGTGGTGTCGGGGAACATCAGCCAGCGTATCGAGGTGGACTCCGTGGTGTGCGACTTCAACGCCTATCCCTACCGGGCCATGACCTATGCCCGGCAAATGATTGTCCGCGAGAGCAACATCACCGAGCGTTCGCTGGTCACGCGCTGCGAGCTGATCAACTCGGGGCGTTCGGACAATAACCCGCAGGGTTTCATCATGGAGAAATTCGAGATTCTGGAGAACCGCGATTTACGTACATTAAAAAGATAAGGCTATGGCAAAGAAGAGAATAAAGGCTTTCGGGGAGTGGGTCGAAGACCACCTGCGCCGCGCTTGCGGGGCGCTCTCGCCCGATAAGCGGATTATCGTGATCCTCACGCTGCTCTTGTTCTTTTCCGTCTTGTCGCTCTACTTTACCGTGTCTTCCATCTACCGCTTCGGCAAGGGAGCCGGGGAACGGATGCAGATACGGCATATCGAGCGGCTGGAGCTGGAATTAAGACAACGGCAGGAGGCCGACAGTGTAAAACATCTAAAAGATTTCAATTATGACGACGAACGAAAAACAGAATAAACAGCCGGAGGCGGGGAAAAAGGAACTCACGCCCCGGCAGATACAGATGCGGAAGAAGATGGTGGTCTTCCCGCTCTTTTTCCTGGCCTTTGCCGGGTGCATGTGGCTGATCTTCTCCCCCGGCGAAAAAGAACGGGAGGAGCCTTCGGCGGGTTTCAACACGGAGCTGCCGACCCCGGAATCGGAGGGTATCCTCTCGGACAAGCGTGATGCCTACGTGCAGGAGGAGATGCGGCGCAGGGAGCGGGAAAAGATGCGCTCCTTGCAGGATTTCGCGTTCGGGATGGAGGACGAGGAGGAAGAGCCCGTCATGCCCGCTGCCGTGCCGGATAAGTCTTCCGGCCCTGCCGGCGGTTCGTCGGGAGCTTTCCGGACTTCCCGTGCCGCCTATGCCGACATCAACCGCCAGTTAGGCAGTTTCTACGAGGAGACCGCCGGTGAAACGGGGGAAGAGCGCGAGATGCAGGCCCGCATCGAGGAACTGGAACGCCGCCTGGAAGAACAGCAGGCGCAGAAAACGGCCCAGGAGGAGCAGGTGGCGCTGCTGGAGAAGTCCTACGAGATCGCCGCCCGCTACATGAACGGCGGTCAGGCCCCTGAAGCCCCGCGTCAGAAAGCCTCCGTTTCCGGCAAGGCTTCCGTGCAGCCCGTGCGCCAGGTGCGCCGTAACATCGTGTCGCTGCTTGCCGCCCCGCTGCCCGATTCGGTCTTCGCCCGTGAGTTCGTCAAGCCCCGGAACTGGGGTTTCAACACGGTGGGGAGCGACCTTCGCGAGCCCGAGCGCAACAGTATCCGTGCCGCCGTGCAGCAAACCGTGACGCTCACCGATGGCGGGGAGGTTACTTTCCGGCTGCTGGAACCGATGATGGCGGGAGATCTGCTCATCCCCTCGGGTACGCCCGTAACGGGGGCGGCGAGGATCAACGGTGAACGGCTGACGGTCAAGGTCAGCGCTGTCCAGCACGGCGGGGCGGTCGTTCCGGTCGATCTGTCGGTCTATGACACGAACGGCAACGAGGGTATTCCCGTGCCGGGGTCGGAAGAACTCAATGCCGTGAAGGAGATCGCCGCCAATATGGGCGCGGGCATGGGCAGCAGTATCACGATCACGGACGATGCCGGTTCGCAACTGCTCTCCGACCTGGGGCGCAGCGCCATCCAGGGCGTGTCGCAATACGTGAGCAAGAAGATGCGCTCGGTCAAGGTCACGCTCAAGGCCGGTTACAGCGTCCTGCTGCTCCCGCCCCTTCAATAAGGGTACAAACGACGTACTTCCGTACACCACTGAAAAAATCCATTTTTATCAACAATCAAAAATTTATCGAGTATGAAAAAGATTCTTCTGGCACTCGCTTTTATCGGGTGCATGTTCGCTGCCCACGCGCAGGAAAAGCCCTCCACGGGCGATTTGTACGACGGTCTTACCCGTCCGCTGACCTTCAACCGGGTTATCCCGCCCTACGCGCTGGAGGTGACGTTCAGCAAGACCGTTCATGTGATTTTCCCCTCGGCCATCCGTTACGTCGATCTGGGGTCTTCGGATCTTCTGGCGGCGAAAGCCGACGGCACGGAAAACGTGCTGCGTGTAAAGGCGGCCCTGCGTGATTTCTCGCGCGAGAGCAACCTTTCGGTCATTACCGAGGACGGGGCCTATTACAGCTTCAATGTCAAGTATGCCGACGAGCCGGTGAAACTGTCGGTCGAGATGGCGGACTTCCTGCATGACGGGGAGGCGGTAAACCGCCCCAATAACGCGCTGGACATCTATTTGCAGGAGTTGGGATGCGAATCTCCGCTGCTGGTCAAACTGATCATGCAGTCCATTTACAAGAATGACCGCCGCGAGATCAAGCATATCGGTTGCAAGCGTTTCGGGGTACAATACCTCCTCAAAGGTATCTACGTGCATAACGACCTGCTTTATTTCCACCTCCAACTGAAAAACTCCTCCAACGTGCCTTTCAACGTGGACTACCTGACGTTCAAGATTACGGACAAGAAGGTGGCCAAACGCACGGCCATCCAGGAGCAGGTCGTATGGCCCGTGCGTGCGTACAACAACGTGCAGGTCATCGGCGGCAAGCGTACCGAGCGCATGGTCTTCACGCTCCCGAAGTTCACGCTGGCCGACGACAAGCAGCTGGTCGTGGAACTGCACGAGCAGCAAGGCGGGCGACACCAGACTTTCACGGTGGAGAATGCCGACCTGGTGCGCGCACGTGTTATCAACGAGTTAAAGGTAAAGTGATATGAAACGGGCGATATTCATTCTCACGCTGGGGTTATGCCTCCTCCTTTCGGACGGGGCGCACGCCCAGCGTGCCCTGCCCGCCATGCGCGGGCTGGAAATACGGGGAGGCATGGCCGACGGCTTCTATACCCGGGACAGCCGCAGCGAAACGGGCTACTGGTTCGGGCTGGCCATGAGCCGCTACGCGAAGAATGCCGACAAGTGGGTGTTCGGCGCGGAGTTCCTGAACCGTTATTACCCCTACAAGTCGGAACGTATCCCGGTGGCGCAGTTCACGGCCGAGGGAGGTTACTATTACAAGTTCCTCGCCGACCCGTCCAGGACTTTTTTCTTCTACCTCGGCGGCTCGGCGCTGGCCGGTTACGAGAGCGTGAACCGGGGCGAGAGGCGGCTCTATGACGGCTCTACGCTCCGCCACCGCGACCGTTTCCTCTATGGCGGGGCCGTCACGCTGGAGGTCGATGCGTACCTGACC
The DNA here is from genome assembly GCF_000187895.1 of Phocaeicola plebeius DSM 17135. Classification (GTDB taxonomy): domain Bacteria; phylum Bacteroidota; class Bacteroidia; order Bacteroidales; family Bacteroidaceae; genus Phocaeicola; species Phocaeicola plebeius. The sequence continues at coordinate 558,957 of NZ_DS990119.1, forward strand.
GACAGGATTATCCTCTCGCTGACGGGGCGTGAGCGTATCCTATGGGGCACTACAACGGGACATTTCCACGCGCAGTTCGGCCTGGGCGTGAAATTCATAATCCATTAAACTTGCAAGCGACATGAAAAAGATGAAAAAGATATTGGCCCTGGCGGTCTGGATCGCCGCCCTGGGTCTTTTATGCGCATCCTGCGACAACGGGCTGGATATACAGCAGGCGTACACGTTCTCTCTGGAAACGATGCCCGTTCAGAAGCGAATCTCCGTTGGTGAAACCGCTGAAATCCGCTGCACGCTCGTGCGGGAGGGGAGATATGACGGCGCGCGTTACACGATCCGCTATTTCCAGCCCGACGGGCGCGGTGAGTTGAGGATGGACGACGGTACGGTGTTCCTGCCCAACGACCGCTATCCGCTCGACCGTGAGGTGTTCCGCCTCTATTACACATCGCGCAGCGATGACCAGCAGACCATCGACGTCTATGTCGAGGACAACACGGGTCAGGTCGTGAAGACCTCCTTCACGTTCCAGAGCGAGAACGGGACGGAGGAAACGGAACGATAACGTAATATGTCTAACCAAGAGAAGCGCCCGTCACCCGGGCGCTTTCCATAAATACTGAAAACCATGACAGAGCAAGAGAGAATAGATATAGCCTATCTCGATACGGGGGTGTACGAGAACCCGTGGCGCGAGAACCTTTTCGAGACGCTGCCCGAGGATCGGAAAACGGCGGAAGTCTGCCGTTTCGCCATCAAGAAATCGGCTTTCAACATCGAGTTCGTTCCCGAAGCGATGAAAACGCCGGAACTTTGTCTTGCCGCGGCCGGCCACCGGGGCGAAACACTGAAATTCGTCCCTGACCGTCTGAAGACACCGAAAATGTGCCGTGCCGCCGTCGATAGCAACAGCTACGCGCTGTATTACGTTCCGGAGGGGTTGAAGACCCCCGAACTGTGCATGACGGCCGTGAAGCGCAACGGTCTGGTGCTGGAGGCCGTCCCCGGGGAATTGAGGACGCCGCAAATATGCCGTGCGGCGTTGAAAGCGGTGGACAGTGCCGATTACAAGATACTCCCTTACATTCCGTATCCCGATATATGCCTGGAAGGGCTGAAAAAATTCGGGATGTCGTTCGTGGACAAGTTCGAGATTTTCGCCTCCATTGCCCCGGAGGTCATGACCGGGGAACTGGCCCTTCACGGCGTGGGGATGGACGCGTCCTGCCTTTCGCTCGTGCCGGTGGAACTGCGCACGGAGGCAGTCTGCCTGCGTGCCGTCAGCGGGGACGGCATCCTGCTCCATGAAGTGCCGGAGGAATTACGCACGGAACGGGTCTGCGAGGCCGCCGTGTCCTCGAACTACCTGGCACTGGAGTACGTTCCGAAACATCTGAAAACCGACCGTCTGTGCGGGATGGCGCTGGAGCGCGATCCCCTGGCCATCCGCTTTTTCAACCCCGAACAGCTCACGCCGGAGGTCTGCAACCGGGCGTTGGCCCGTACCGACGACCTGCGTGTCCTCCGCTATATCCCCTTCGAGGAGATACACCTGAAAGTGTTGGGGTTCTATTGCACGAATTACGATAAGACCTTCGATTTTTTGGAGAACATGAACCCCTGGTTCCTCACGCCGAGGGTGGCCCGGGAAATTTTCGCCCTGGAGCCGGAGCTGTTCTACAACCTTCCCGACCACGCCAAGAACGAGGAGATGTGCCGCCGGGCCGTCTGGCACGACGGGAGCTACCTGCAATATGTCCCCGAGAAGTGGAAAACGCCGGAGTTGTGCATGGAGGCCATACGGCGCAGTCCCTATGCCATCGCCCACCTGCCCGAGAGCATGAAAAGCCCGGATCTATACATGAGCCTGGTGCGGGAGAACCCGCAAAACCTGAAAGGCGTCCCCCGCGAAGCCCGGACGCCGGAGATGAGCCGGGAGGCTTTCGAGCGTACCTACGGGAAGGACAAAACCGATTTCTCGGTTATCAGCGCGTTGAGCGACCCCGCCCTGGTCTTGCAGGTGTTCCGCGAGCAGGACGACCCGCAGCAGATACACCGGTTGATGAGTGTCCTGCACCTGAACCGCCGGCTTGTAACGGAGGAGGTGGCGTTGGAGGCCGTTCGCAAGGATGCGGGGGTGCTGTACGACATTCCCCAGAGGGCCATCACGCCGCTCGTGGCCGATACGGCCGTGCGGGGCGACCCGAGGATGATCCAGTGGGTTCCGAGGGAGCTTCGCACGGCGGATCTGTGCCTCTATGCCGAGGCCGCCCATCCCGAGTTGCGGGTTTACGTTCCCGACGAAATAGCAAAGGGACGTAATATCTACTCGTTCCACCGTCAGGTGGACGCGAAATTGCGGCAGCCGCTCGAATACGAACAATACAAGACCCTCTACTCGGGCGGCGCGGTGCGTGTGAACAACGTGTGGACGTCGGTTGCGGGTGAGATTGACTGCTGCGAGGTGCGTTACGACCGTAAGACGGAGAAACTCAAACTGCGGATCGTCGAACCGCCCAGGGAGAAGAAGGCGCAGCCGAAGGTCGCGCCCCGCAAACCCGCCCGGGGGCCGAAATTGTAGGACGGCGGGTAGTTCTTTGGCAGGAAGGTTGTTAAAAATCGCACGTGTTGTCGCCGATACCCGAATGAAATCGTTATATTTGCAATCGAATCCTCCGGCGGCGTGCCGCCGGGCGATTTACATACGGAAGGAACACATTATGGTGGGGCATTGAAAACAGCCAAATTTTAATCCGCTCGCAAAATAATGGGTAGTTCTCTTCTTCATCGTCGTGTCTATATGCGTCAAGCGTATGCGATAGCGGCGTGGGGAGAAATTATCTATCGAGTGGATGGGTGCTTGGCTGTACCTCAATGCCGGTATTTAACGTATTCTCACGCCTTTTTCGTATGGTATTTGTCTGAACCTAAAGAAAAGCGATATGGAAACGAAATCGACAAATGAGGTAAAGGGTGATTACGACCGGGTATCGGCGAGTGAATGCCTGGGGTCGCTAATCGAGTTGCACGGGATTGTCATGGAAGACGATCTGTTCGTCATTCCCGATGCGGATGGCACGGCAGTATTATACAATGACGGGAAGATACGTTTTGACGAGATCGCCGACATCGAGGTCGGCTCGGTGTTCGTGGGCATCCTGCTCCGCAACGGCTATCTGTTCTACCTTTCCCGTACCGAACCGCTCAAGACGTGCATATACACGCATGGCGGGTGGGGTTCAATCTCTGAAATTTCTCCCCGTGGCATTGCCGGACATATCGGGCGTGAACTGCACGGGAAGCTGGGCGACCATACGGCGGTCGATTGACGGGAAACAAAAAAATCGGACGGTTGTCGTCCGATTTTTTTCGCGTCGTATTTTCACGGCCGTTGCCTGCCGTGTTCCCGTTTCCGCCTTTGCAGGGCGAGCAGTTGCCGCAACATGTAGGCATGGTTTTCCCCCACGGTATGCCCCGAGGGCATCAGGTAGGGACTTGCGAGGCACTCCCGGCATTGGCGTACCGCCTCTTTTAAGTCGGTAACGGTTATTTCCGCTCCCGTGATGTCTTTAATCTTTGTTTCCATTCTTTTCTTGTTTTTTGGGTTCGTACCAACTGTCCCGGTAATTTTCTCCCACGAGCGAGAAAATTCCGCTCATGCCGCTTTCAGCGGCGAAATTTTTGGCTTCCCATATACCGGAAAACTCTCCCAGCAGCCGGTAGCCGATGAATAATTTGTACTTGCGCATGATTTTATCGTTTTTCCAGGTTGATAATCGGTGTGTTCTTTTGCAGCCATTCCTTTATGCTGTCCATGTTGTATTCGGATGTGATAACCGCCGTTCGGTCGTCGATTTCGGTGAAGCGCGTAGTTTCATACCCGTCGATCCACTGCTTCAGCGTGGCAACGCCCCACACCTGCGGGTCGTCGAACATGGTGTCGAGCCGCCCGATACCCTCGCCGAAGGTTACGAGCAGCGTTTCATAGGAGATTTCCTTGTTTACTTCATTCGTTTTCATATTCTCGCTTTTTACGGGCGGCTTTTGCCGCCCCGAAATTTTTTAATCAGACAAGTTCCACTTTAACCCTGCTCATGTTCGCCCAGAACACGCCGTTGCAGTAGTAGGCGTAGCCGTTATGCCAGTTGCTCCTGCGGCGTATCACGTCCTGCTCGGGTGGTCGTATCTCGATACTCGTGGTGTAGATGTTGTGTCCCACGGTAATGACGAGGTTGCACCTTCTCCATATCTCGGAATGGGTTTTGAACCCGTTTTTCCCCTCGACGAGTGCAAGGGCCGTCTTGACTGCTTCCCGAACTTCCCAATCCCACTCCCCGAAGGGTTTGAGCGGGCGTGCCATGTAGCTTTTATAGATGATTTTCATTGTTATGTTTTTTTGTAGGGCGGCTTTCGCCGCCCCGATTTTATAATTCGACAATCCTTTCCACTCTGCCGTACAACATGGAGCGTATGCTCGTCTTGTCCACGCCCTTATATTCCGTGTAATGCCCGTACTGCTTTACCACGAATGTTTTCAGTACATCGACAAAGTTGAAACGATACCCTAAAAGCAGAATGGAGTCCTTGAAATAGGTGTTATGGTTTACCTCACGGGTAATCCAGTCTTTCTCCTCACGGGTGAGCGTTCCCCCATCATTGAGCCGTTTGCGTAATATGTACGCTTTTGAGCCTGCAAGGCTTTCGAGTGCGGGAACGTCCCACGACACGAATTTATATGCTATTTGGTTCATTCTATTTTGTTTTTGCGGGCGGCTTTCGCCGCCCCGATTTTTATGCTGTCATTCGTTTCCGTATAAGGGACATGTTCCCCTTCATCAGTTTCAGTATTTGCCCGTGGTATGGGGTATTCTTGTTACACACGCCACGGCTCTGCACGACCTCCATGCGTTTTAGGGACACCTCTATCGTTTCGATACGTTTGCCGTCGATTGTGGCCGAGAGTATGAGCGAGTCGGCTTTCAGATAGTATTCGTTGGTAAACACGCAATGGTGCATGGCCTCGCCCTCCTGCCGTATGGCTTCAACGCTGTCCAATACCTTGATGCAGATTTCCCCGTCGGAAAACTCCACTCCGAAAAACCGTCCTTTGGCTTTGACAAACGAGGCTTCCTGTTCCAACGCCTTGCGCCGTTCCTCCTGCCGCCGTTCCATTTGCATGTGCCGCCGTTTTTTAGCCATGTAGAGGTCATGCGCTGCGGGCAGGTCTGCGGGACACACGAAATGGGCGTTATGCAGGTCTTTCCCGAAAAATCGCAGCAGGTCGATGTAGTCGCACCATTCCGTCGGTTTCCCGATAGCGTACCCGTTACGGATGGCGATACGGATGGCCGGCCAATAGTCGGCGATATTGCGGGAGGAACGGGCGAAAAATCGCACGAGTGCCGTTTGTCCCGCTTTAAGCAGCGTTTCGGCCTTGTTCTCCGAGAGCAGCAGGTGGATAAGGTCGAAAGGGGTTACATCGGGGAGTTGTTTGCCGTAACCGCTTCGGCGCAGTTCGGGGATAAGCCGTTGCCGGGGATAGATGCGTGTGGGCGTGATGTTGTATTTCCCGTCGTTCTCCGCCCGCAGTTCCAATGCGCTCGACCAACTCCACCCGTGAACGAAGAAGCCCATCGGGCGCAGCCGTGCGAAGGTTGCGGAGCGTCCGTCGGGGGCAATCCACCGCTGTACGGCTTCGATATGGGTGTAAACGGGTGTCTGTCCCACTTTCGCCCAACACTCGATATAGACGAAGCGCAGGACTTGAAAACCCTTGCAGCGGGTTACGATGCACAAATACTCGTAATCGTTGAACTTGCGGCGCAGGGTGGTTTCCACTTTCAGCGTGGTGTGGCAGTGCGGACACTCGCACCCTAACAGATTGTCCGTGAGTTCTCCGTTTTCGCTCTGCCACGTGTGGCCGCACTCGGTGCAGGTGATAAGTCCTTTCGGCGTGCGGCGTCCGATATGCTCGATGCAGTTCTTGTACCCCCATTCGATTTGTGCGGGGGTAAGCGGCGGCAGGTGTTTGCTTGCCGCCACAACGCTCTGTTGGAATTTTGTTCTCGGTTTCATAACTAAAATAGACTGGGCATTAGTTTGTTATCTTCGATTTTCTTGGGTTTGGACTTGGCTTTCGCCAACTTGGCGTAGGCTTCGCTCTCGGCCTTCCGTATGGCGTTCCGCCGTGCCTCGGCTTTTTCCTCCTCGGTCAGTTCAACGGTGTGATTGACCACTACCTTGCAACTGACGGGTTTGCCGATGTCGATGTCCTCCTCGTCGTAATAGTGGAGTGCCATAGAGTATATTTCCTCGTCGGCAAACCCGTTGCAACCGCTCTGCCGTACTTGGTTGATGATGAAAGTGCAGCAATCGTCAATGTTCTTTTTCGGGTTGGCGTATCGGGGTGCGAAAAGTTCGTCCTCCCGTGCCCGTGCGTCGAGATAGTTCTGTATCGTCAGTTTGAAATAATCTGTTCCTTGTGCCATGATTTTTTGGTATTGTGGGGCGGCGAGCCGCCCCGTGTTCAACATTTATTCGTCCTTTCCGAGAAGCCGCCGCACCTCGTCCTCTTTGGTCTTTTGGAAAATCCATCCCGCTCTCTTCTGCCCGTCATGCGTCAGCCGTGCGTTGAAGCGTCCCCCGAGTGCGTGAAGGGCGTCCTTGACGGGCTTGGTGTCCCCGAATACGGCTATCGCCTTCTCGGAATAGTCCACGATGATAAACCCGCCTTGCACGCTCGTTTCAGTGCGTTCCGCCCGTTTTTCGTCTTTCGGCTCGGGCAGACATATATTCTCCTCGTTTCCTGCGATATATGCCAGCCTGTCGATGTACCCTTCACGTGTGTAGTGGGTCAGTTTGCAGACACTCCACCCGTATTTCGGACTTTTGCCGAGCGTGAAAACGGGATAGCGGTGTTCGTTCTTGGGGTCGTATTCGGAGAGGTGCGCCGTTTGCGGGAAATTGGCCGCCGCCTTTCTCAACTCCCCGAAGCCGTTGCGGGAGGTGGCCGAAAAGCCGAGAATGACGGTACGCACGCTTCGGGTGGTCGAACACTCGTAAGAGGGGTCAGTGTATTCCGTTTCGTTGAGTTCGGCGATGATTACGCCCTGCACCCCTTCGGGCATGATGCGGCGTAACCTCTGCGCTCCTATTTCCGCTATGCGGTCATGCTCGGCTTTCTCTTTGGCGGCGGCGATGGCCTGCGCCGTGGCTTGCTCTTCCGCCTGCCCCACGAGCAAAGCCACCTCGAAAGCGTCCATGAACTCGGGGTTCACGTCGTCGTAGTACCTGCCGATACCGAATGTTTGCGAGAGGGGTCGCAGAATGTCCGTTTGGCTGATTTCCTTTGTTTCGGTATCGACCATGTGGTACACGTAGCCACGGGCGGTGTGTTCCACCTTGTAAACGACGTAACGCTTTCTGCTCGCACCCGCACCGATACCGATGATTACCTGGTTTTCCTTGACTACCTGCACCCGTGTGTCCGTGGTAGTCGCTCCGAATAATGAAATGTACTTTGTCATACCTGTAATAATTTAGAAGATGTGAGTGAATAGGAAATAGAAAAAGCCGGTTAGAGCCACGAGAGAAACAAGGCAGGAGAAAATGCCCCGCAGGATGTCATAACAGAACGTGAAGCCCAAAACGACCCAAATAAAGTCGATACCCCACACGTGGAAGCCCAAAGCCACCGCCCCGACCTTTACCGCCAACCCGACCTTTGCCTTTATGCCAAGTGGAAGGTTGGAGGATTTCTGTTTCCATTTATTTTTCTCTTCGTTTCTCATAACCTTTGACTTTTTTTTTATGCCGTAGCGGAGCCGGTATGGATGGAATCTGTTTCGGTAGCATCAAAAGGTGTCGGGGATAGCTGCTGCAAGATTTTGTCGGAAAATACGCTCGCCCGCAGGGAAAGAGGAAGATTTTGCGGCAAACCGCCCCGCGGCCCGATCTTGCAGCAGCGTGAGCCCCGTAACTACCTTTGCTACTGACAACAGATTTCCATACCGCGCTCCGCGGCATGAAAAAAAGAGAGGAAAAGGTTATGGGAGAGAAACGGGGAGAAAACGATATGCCGTGAACGCTCGCGAAAGTCGGTTCACGGCTCACCCTGCATGGAATGATAAATCGCCCGCGAACATTTCCTTTCACGGGCGATTGGCGTATCGGAGCGTGCCGATCCCGTATCGGCGGAGGATCGTTTCCGCCGGACGTGGCGCCACTCGCTGCCACTTTGAAGACGGATACGTCCATATGCCACTGGCTGATAACAAGATACTGTTCATTTGTGTACTTTTGGGCATCCGGGAAACAAAAAATGAAACAGAACATGGAAATAATAAGTATGGACGTGAAGGCTTTCGACGCGCTGGCAGGGCACGTGGAAGCCATTGAAAGAAAAGCCGAGGCGTTATGCCGCAGGCAGGAGGACGTGAGTTTGAAAAAATGGCTGGACAACCAGGATGTCTGTGACGTGCTGGGGATATCGAAACGTACCCTGCAAACCTACCGGGAGAAAGGGTTGCTGCCTTTCAGCCGCATCCGTCACAAAATCTTCTACAAACCGGAAGATGTCGGGAAACTGCTGCAATCGTCGCACTATCCTAATACCGCCGCGTTATGAGCCATTATTTCATCGACAAGCACGATCCGCGTGTGGCGGATCTCTTCCGGCGTTTGGAAAAGGCCGGCAAGGCACTGGATAAACTGGAATCCTCCGGAGGCCGGACACTCAAGGGAGAGCGGTTCGTCACCGACGAGGAATTGTCCCGGCTGCTGAAAATCAGCAGGCGTACATTGCAGGAATACCGCACGGCGCGGATCATTCCCTATTATTTGATTCAGGGCAAGGTACTATACATGGAATCCGAGATACAGAAATTTCTGGAAGATTCCCGGAAGAAATGTATCGGGGGACAGGAATGGGTATAAAAGAAGAACGGCCATCACGGCCGTTCTTCTTTTTCAGTTCAATATCGTGTTCATGCCGGGGAGCTGCCAGACGACGGCGGTCGTCGTGGCCCTTCGGACAAGCCACCGTCGGAAGGCTTCGGCATTCCCGGATTTTAAGCGGAAAGCCAGCGCGGCGATCATTTCGAGCGAATACAGCTCGACAATACCGCCGTCACGGTTGCGCTCCCGGCGGTAAACCCGCTCCTCACGGAGTATGCCGCTTTTGAGTATGGAGCGGATGTTGCTCCCCACGGCAGGAACGAAGACTCCGAACAGGTCGGCAATCTGGTGGCGCGTGAGCCATACACGGTTCTCCGGCGTGTGGATTTCCACCCGCCCGTTTTCAATGCTGATAGGTTCTCTTGTCGTCATAGTCATACAAATTTATCAATTTTTGTTATACTGTTCAACCGTTTACCGTTATAATATCTGCCGTTTCCGGTTCGTCCTCCTCGTAGAGATTTATTTTCCGGCCTTTGGTCTGTTCTTTCAGACGTTTCATGTCCTCGTCCACCTTGCGGTCGGTCACTTGTAGGCTCGGCAAACAACGCCTTTCCGCTTTACAGCGGTAGGTTTTCGTTTGCCTGCCCCCGAACCGTACTTACACGTCTCCATGTATACGGCTCTCCATCTGTAACATCATCTTACTTGACACATCTCTGGATTTTTGCGTTACACTCCGCACATACAACCAAAGTCTTTCTGTGCATGTAGAGCATTTTGCGTTCCCAGTCATTTTTACCTTTTAACTCTTTGAGTGTGCGGACATGGTGCATTACCACTTCTCCGTGCTTGCCACATAGTTCGCACGTTTTTGTTGTAAGCCTTTCTATCAGACTCAACGATGGCGTTTTGAACATGTACGGCAGATTGTCACTTGGGGCTGTTTCACAATCCGTTTTGCGGGCATATCCCTCATTATAGAATACCCTGTACTTGGTTTCTCCTCCCTTGTTTACAAAAGGCACTGCAAAGAGATTGTCCTTGCGGTATCTTTCAATGACTTTTCTCACTGACATATTCAGCTTTTGAGCAAGAGTTTTGTACATGGAGAACTTCATAATACAGCCGAAAGAGCGTCCCAAAGCCGATGCATTGTTTGCTATTGAGTAATAGTTGTAGAACCCTCGTATTTCGGTATTAAACTGAGATACAATCTCGTGCGCTTCATTGTCAATCATATAAGTCCTGCCTTTTGACACCCATGTTTCCTTGCCGTGTTTGGTGACAACTTTCATGGCTTCGAGGCTGAGCAGCTTGTTCTTGATTACTTCTCTTGAAACGTGTAGTATCACATTCCCGTTGAAGTATCTGCGCACTGTTCCGTTACTGTTTCTCTTTGTGGCATAGTCTTTACGGACATATATTTCGTAACCCAAAAATTTTGCGCTGTCTTGTGCATTTGTAATCAAAGTCTTTTCCTGTGACATCTCCAGCCTTAACTTTTCCTGCATAAACTTAGTGATGTCAGCTTTGATTGTCTCACATTCGTTTTTCGTTCCGATAACTCCGATAAGGAAATCATCGGCATAGCGCACGTATTTCAACCTGCGAAAGTTTACATCCATATCATTGCCACTTGGCATTGTAAGTATCAGCTTCTGCTTTTCGTGCAGTTCTTCTACCATCCTTGTTCTTACGTTTACATCCTCTACTTCATTTATCCTACGTTTTAGGTAGTGTACTCTGCTGTTGAGTTTGCAAATATCCTTGTTGCGGCTTCTTGCTGTCCCTTTATTGAATTTGTTGGCATATTCATCCATGTACTTATCGAACTTGTCTAGGTATATGTTTGCCAAATAGGGCTTATGATACCACCTTGCGGTGTCCCTGAATAAGTCTTGTTGAATTGCCACTCTTCCATGTACCCTGCATTGAAGAATTTCCGTATCAGACGAAGAAATCTGTCGTCTGCTATCTGCCTTTCATA
>NZ_DS990119.1:569941-571288 GCF_000187895.1 Phocaeicola plebeius DSM 17135
TGACACAAGCAGACACGATAGTTCACAGGGGCAAAAAGCGGCGCTCCGTGCGTAGTAGAGGTTCATAGTTGTCGATGAATGAACGGGTTCAGGACAGTGAAAGGAACATCCGACAACTTGTATTTCTCCTGGATGAAAGCGGCCACACAGTACAAGCATAGCGGTAAGATTGCGCTGTTCCCTTTTCCCGGTTCACGCCGACACGTTTTTCGAAATGTTCGATGAACGTCCGGAAATAACCCAACAGGGTTTCCTGCCCGAAAGCTGTCCCCAACAACAGATTCCTTATTTCTTCAGCCGTTACATTCTCACGGGTGGCTGACAGTTCGGCATAAATGGAAATGGCTGAAGCTCGCAAATCGTCCAGTTGCCGGTTGATTTCCCGCGCGGCGTTACTTTTACCCGTGGCACGTCCGGATGCCCACAGTGCAGCGGGTACGGACATTTTCGCACTAAAAGCCGCTTCTGAAAATTTGCCGACAACAAGTTTCGCCATGACCGGGCAATGTCCCTCGTCATTCATTTCGCTCTTTTTGAGGTAGAACGTAACCGTTACATCCGTCTGTTTCATAACTCTATTTTTTTTATGTTGCAAAATTACTTGATATATAGCTATTTACAGTTATGAAAATTATAGCGGAACAAAGAATAAAACCCCGGATGCCGGTAACATAACCTGTATTTCCATGAAAAACGGAAAAAAACGGTTATCTTTACGGGCAAAATATAGGGTTCTTTGCATGGTGAACGGTAAAACCGCAGGTGGTCAAGCGTTATTTTGCCGGATTATCCGGGGCTAAAAAAGGTAACGGATAAGTAGCAAATCTTTCTCTTAACCTTTCATTATCCTGCATTTTAGCGATTTGGAAAGGTATAGAAGAATTTGGCTTAACTCTCCTCAATACCAAACACTTACTTTATTTATCCAAATTTTGCCGTTTTTTTGCGAGTTCTTTCTATCTTTGCAATAAATATTTATTAGTGAATGTTTGCGAACATGAGTTTATTGAAATCATTGTTATTTATGGCCCTGACAATTCCTGCTGCGGCTCAAGAAAATCCACAAGAATTCCACTATCGGGTAGAAGCTACTGCCACTGCATCGACGGGAACGTATGCCCCACTCTGGCTGACGGCGAACCGGTTTGGAATGGAAAGTGAAAAGCCGAACAGCGGATACCTGAGGGCGGGAATAGAATGGAACAAGAAGTTGAACAGAGGATGGCGTATTGATGCCGGACTGGACCTGGCAGGAGGCGTAAAACAGACGTCGGACTTCTGGATTCAACAAGCGTATGCGGACTTTTCATGGAAAATGTTGACACTCAGCATAGGAAGTAAGGAAAG
>NZ_DS990118.1:0-221157 GCF_000187895.1 Phocaeicola plebeius DSM 17135
TCTTCCGGGAGGATTCCAGCCATTTGTCCAGTTCGTCCCTGTAAAGGCAATATCGTTTGCCGGGCTTGGTGGCGGGAATGCTTCCCTCCGACAGCTTCATGTAGAGCGTGCCTTTGGGAATGCCCAGATATTCCGCCGCCTCTTCCACTGACATGGGGACATGGGTGTCCACCGCCCTTGCGTTGTTCACACTGCGCTGCTCAGTAAGCAGGCTTCTAAGGCTCATCACCTCGTCCCGAAGCTGAGCCACAATCTCCGGGAGGTCGTTGAATGTAATCACTGTTTTTTCCATTTGCGTACTCGCCTCTTTTGTAAGGCTTGGCGCAAAGGACTGGAATGATACAGCCGTGAATATCTCCACGAAAGGTCATTGCAAAATAATTCCCGAATAACGATGCCCAACCGCAAATGACGGGTAAAGTTATTCGGGAATTATTGTATAACAGAGGATTATGAGTTTTGGCTGTTTGTCGTTATTATCGTGATTACTCTAAAACAGGCTTAAATCCGCTTCTCCTGCACATAATCCGCAGGATAATGGAAATCCAGTCTGCCGTTTTCAGGCTCGTCAATGGGAATCAGTGTCTTTAACGGCTCTACCTTGAAGTTCTTGATGGTAGCTATGTCCGTATCGGCAAACTCCCGTGGGAAAAGGGTGCTGATGAAGCGGGCACGGTTATCCCCCGTGTAGTATTTCTTGTACATGAAACGCTCGGAGATATTCCACACGAAATGGCGGAGCGGAATGTTTGAAATATCTTTGGTCAGCCGCCCTTTTATCGGCTTGGGCTTGTAACTGTGGAGCCGCATCCAGTTGTTGACCTCGGCACAGATGTGGTTCACGGTCTCCTTGTCAGCAATACGGGGCATGATGAAATGGATGTATTCCATGACCATAGCGATGCGCTCCTCATTTTCCCGCTGCTCCCTGTCCTCGTAATCGGCACGGTTCTTCTCGTGAAGCTCCGGGGATATGGCAATCTCTGTCGGTTTTATATCCGGGGTCGCTTCTCCACCTGTTGGCATTGATGCCGATATTACAGGCTTGTGTGCATCTTGGGACTGGTCTTCCTGAATTTCTGTGATTTCGGCAGGTGTCTTTTTCCTGCCGAACTTGATTCTGTAGATTTCGTATGTATCGAAAATGACTGTCTGGAAGGAGAAGTAGAGCAGCCACCCCAACAGGTTGCTGCACACAAAGACTATCAGCCTTACAAAGGTATCTTGGTTGAATTTCTCAGCGACAATCAGTGTCGCTATGGAAGATATTAGGAGGATGGCAAAGCCGACAAATCCTAAAATGATATGTTTGTCTTTTACGGACGGTTCCATATTCTTTGTCTTATTCGGTTGTTACTTGTTACTGTTTTCGCAAATTTAATAGTCTTCTTTCAATTATTACTCATTATCCTTTGTCAGTGGTTTCTTTTTCAATGTTTTTCACCAAATGTCCGGAATCATACTCAATTATCATACTTTAAGTACCAACCAAAATAAAAGGAACGGTTAAAGCTCCAAACAATAACCGCTCCCTCTGAATATCATGGATTTTGAACCGCCTTACGCTTCCTTGCGTTTCAGGGTTATCTTGTCCACGACCTCGCACATCTGCTGTGCCGCCATCTTGGAATAAATCTGCGTGGTGGTAATGTTCTTGTGTCCCAGATAGGCTTGGATGACAGCCATGTCCGTACCCATTTCCACGTGCAGGCTTCCGAATGAATGCCGGGTGCAGTGAAAGGTTATCTTCTTGGTTATGCCTGCCGCCAAGAGCCAGCGTTTGAGTGGTCCTTGCAGCATCTTGTCCTTGAAACCGTCAAAGATAAGTCCCTCGTGCCGTTCCCCAAGCAGTCCGTAGGCTTCATCGCTGATGGGGTTGTGTACAATCTGTTTGGTCTTCTGCATACGGGTGGTCACGAACATCTTGCCGTTGGTGTACGGCTGTATCTGCTGCCAAGTGAGCTGCCTGATGTCGCTCTTTCTTAGTCCGGTCAGACAACCGAAAAGGAACGCCCTTTTCAATACCTCTTCCTCACAAGGCGTTTCGGCAAGCCGTATCAGTTCCTCTTGGCTCAGATGTTCCCTCATGGTGGGAATGCACTCGATGCGGTCTAAGAATCCGTTTGGGTTCTCCTTTATCTTCCTGTCCCGGTAGGCGGTGTGAAGTACCGCACGGAAAGCCGACCAGTAGCCCGCCGCAGAATTGATATGCAGCTTTTGGCTGGTGTGTATGGATTGTGGGGCGTTAAGCAGATATTCCATGAACTTGCGGCACAAATCCACGTCCACCTCCTCAAAGGTGCATTTGCCGTTCACGAACCGCTCGAAATGTTTATAGACGTGCTGCCACTTGATATTCTTCCTGTCTGCCAACCCCTTGAAGTAGGCGAGGAAATCGCCTTTCATCTTGGCTTTGTCAAAGAAGCCGTTGTTCTCGTTGAAGATGGCTTCATAACGCCTATTACGCAGTATCTCCGCTTTTTTCATCATGCGTGCGTTGAAATCACGCTCCTGCTGGTTGGCAGGTTTGGCGAAGATGTAAATTCCAAGAGCTTCACGTGTAATCACCTTCATGGTGGTGTTGTCACGGTAGCCGGGATAATAGTCCAGACACAGCGAATACTGTGTTCCGTTCTTAATCTTGCGCTTGCGCAAGGTAACTGTCTTGCATTTGCTCATATTGATGATGTTTTAAGTTGTACATTTTCGGGGGTGTTCCCGTGTTTACGGTGGCAAAGGAACAACGTGAAACAACCGTGAATACCTCCACGACAATCATTTTGAAATAATTTTCCGGCAATGTCGGTTGCTCACGGTTGTTTCTCCCTTTCAGCCATGACACGCTCCACATCGGAGCGTAAAAGCAGGTTTTTCACGCCTACTTTTATCTTTTCGATGTGCTTCACCTTGACGATATGGCTGATGTTGGCGGAGGAAAGCCCGTAAATCTGCCGGACTTGCTCCACGGTGTAGTAGCGTTCATCGTTCACGAGGTCTGTCCTGCGGAGTTCGTCCAGATGGGATTTGGAGTAATAGGTGCGCCCGTATTCTCTTTTGGTCGGTATCTTGTGGCGGTAGGCGTATGCCCGGAGTGCGGAGGGTTTCATGCCGAACAGTTCTTCCGCTTCTTCAATCAGGAGCCAATCGGTGATATTGCTTGTATCTATAGCCATACCGAAGAACTCGTCAACGTGTTTCTTGCTGTAATAGTTTTTCCCTGCGATGCGGCAGATGGGAATGCGGTTGCGCTTGGCTGTGGTATAGAGCCACGACTGCCTGACCTTGAAGAGCGACATCACCTCCTCGCCAGAATAGAAGTCCAGCACTTCATAGGTTTCCTTTTCCCTTTTTTCTTTTTTGGCAAGCGGGGAAGATGAAGCGGACTTTCTCGGAGTGGAAGTACTGCCGGGCAGGACACGGTGGTAGGGATTGCCCTCCAGCATCCGCTCGATGTCTGTCTTGCGGATAAACGCCATGCGGTTGCTGATACGTGAGGCTTTCAGTTTGCCGAGGGCTACGAGTTTATAGATGTACTGTCGGGAACAGCCCATGAGTACTGCTGCTTTGGAAAAGGTGAGATACTCCTGATGCTGTATCTCCATCAAGGGGCGGACAGCTTTGAAGAGGTTGTTCTTCTGTTCCGTTCTAGCTCGTTTGGCTTCCGCCTGACAAGCCTCGCTGCAATATTTCTGTACCCCGCTCCGGGTTACAAATGACTTGCTGCAAAAATTGCATTTTCTGGTTGTTTTCATGCTGCTTTTATCGTTTACTGGTTCATTCCTTCAATCGTATATCTCTGAAATGGTGAACGGATGTAAACGGAGGTCAACCGTTGTCGCCTTTCTGCACAATGTTACTATTGCTGCATATCAGGGCGGTTGTTGTCGCTCATCGTAAACGGTTGTAAACCCTTGTCAACTGTCCGCACGATGTGGCAAAAAACAAGCTCCGCAAATTCTCCACGTCAGAAATACGTCTCAAAAATATGTGGAAATTTGGGAAGCATCAAAAAGCAGCCGAAAAGTGTTAATTTTTAGAATATTCTGATAGATAAAGACTTACGCTTGAATATTTCTGGTTATTTTTGGTTGTTTTGAGATTCTAAATACATAAAATAAACTATTCTTAATATGAAAATGAAATCACTATTAGGGATTATGCTTTCCCTGAGCATTCTACAGTCCTGTCAGAATGACGAAACCAATGGCATCCAAAATGAAGTGAACAAAAATGGTATAACATTCATGTCACTCATAGATGACACTAATAATTCGCGTGCATACGATACCTCCTGGGAGACAAACGATGTCATCGGAGTTTTCATGCTTGCCAGTGAAAATAAAAATATACTGGAAACAAACGTACCCTATGTGACATCAAAAGGAGACGGCTATTTTATCAGTCAAAACCAGCCCATGTATTATCCTGAAAATAATAGCACTGTTGATTTCATTGCATATTACCCGTATAATGAAAATACAAATGATCACACTAATTATACTATCAACCTCAGTGATCAGACTAAACAAAATGCTATTGACCTGATGACTGCTGTAAACCTGACAGGACGTGACCAGACTTCTCCACAAGGTAATCTGCAGTTCAAGCACCTGCTGGCCAAATTGGTATTAAACCTGAAATCTACTTCTGGAAGTTCACTGAAAGGGATCAAGGCTTCTATCAGCGGACTTAAAGTAAAAGGAACAGCCAACCTGTCCAATGGTTCAATCACTCCTTCTGGTGAAGCAAGCGCTTTCTCCTTATACATAAATGAAGAAGCTACCCAAGCGGAAGCTATCTTGCTGCCACAAAATCTGAGTGAAAGCGTAAAAATCAAACTGGAGTTCAACGGACAGAGTCAAGAAATTGATACCAAGCTTTCTGGAAGTATTGAACAAGGCAACAAATATACATACAATGTAAATATAAATTACCAAGGAGGAGAAATTACAACTGATCCGCAAGCCCAATACACAAAATGGGCAGAAACTCCATTAATTACTGAATCTCAATTAGCTAAACCTAATATCAAATACATTATTCATTACACTGGAGAAACTTATCAGAACAGTACACTCAACGGTGTCGAAATTCGTAATTACAGTATGCTGTATGATACGGATTTGAAAATGGCTTATTGGGTGGCATATCCATTATGCTCATGGTATTTGGGAGACAGCGGACGTACCGATGCATGGGGATATAATGATAAATTAGCAGAAAACCTACAACCCAATTTATTGAAAGGCATCTCCGGATATGACCGGGGACATCAAATTCCCAGCGGCGACCGGACACGTTCAAACTCGATCAACAGCCAAACCTTTTATTACACCAATATGACTCCTCAAATAGGACAAAAAATGAATCAAGCTATTTGGGCTGACCTGGAAAGTGCTGTAAGAGGATGGAGTAGCGCCACAGATACATTATATGTAGTAACCGGAGCCATGCCTACGACCCAGACAGACCAAACAATCAAATATGTACAAGATAATGACGGGAAAAACATGGCTGTTCCCAAATACTACTTTAAGGCATTGGCACGAAAAATAAACGAACAGTTCCAGACAGTAGCCTACAAACTGGATAACATATCCTACAGCCACAGAGATTATAATGTAGGAATACTATCCGTTAAGGAACTGGAAGAAATAACGGGATTCACATTCTTTCCTGATAAGCCAGAAATCACTGAAAGCATTAAAAGCCAAAAAACAAGCTGGAAATAAAATAATCATGTTCACAAAAAATAAATTAGTATGAAAATCTCGAATCTATTGTACACAGGGGCATTGTCAACCCTAGCTCTAATGAGCTGTACAAACAACGACGACCACAGTGACTGGTACGGAAGCGAAGGCATCGTTTTCACCACAACTATTCAGTCTAGAATTTCAGATAATGTCTGGAATGCAAACGATGAAGTAGGTATCTACATGATGAATGCAGGAAATGGAATTGAGGCTGCTACTGCACAAAACAAAAAGTATATTGCACAAACCAATGGAACCCTGACTGCCGCCTCGGGCAACGGCATCTATCTTCCGGAAAGCGGAAGCGTGGACTTCATTGCATATTATCCTTATACTACGAATGTAAGTGGCAATAAGATTGCAATCAACGTATCGGATCAAAGCAATCCGGCTGCTATCGATTTGATTTATTCAAATGGAACTAAAGGAGTGGAAGCTGCTACTGCCACAAACATCAGCCTGGGCTTTACACACCAGTTAGCCAAACTGACTCTGAATGTTACCAAAGATGAAACAATTGAAACCCTTAACGGGCTGAACGTTAATATGAAAGGTATCACTACAGAAGGTGAATTTAACTTGGTAGACGGGACCTTAACTGGCACAACAGGGACCAATAATAAGGATGTAGCAATGTATGTAGATGCGCAAGGAACTACAGCTACGGCTACAGCTATCATACTTCCAACTGCTGCAAGTACAGACCAAACATCAATTAATCTGACCTTCAACCTTAACGGACAATCATTTACCCATACGATTAGTGATGTAAGTATTTTCGAAAAAGGAACGAACGTAAGTTTCAATGCCAATCTGTCTATCAACAATGGCAAGCCAGTGGTTAGCGTAGGTAACGCAACAATCAATGACTGGGTTGAAAAACCAGGTGGAGACATCAACGTAGACTTTGACGGCGGAACTCAACCGGGCGGAGAAACTGTAGCATTAGATGAATCATTTGCTACTGGCCAAGGCAACTTCACCATTGAAGACAAGCAGCTTCCGGAAGGTGGAAGTTACGTGTGGAAACATGACACTTTCAATGATGACAATTATATGAAAGCCAGCGCTTATATCGGAGGCGCAAAAGCATCTGAATCATGGTTAGTTTCTCCTGCTATAGATTTGAGCCAGGCAACCACTGCAACTCTGACATTCGACCATACCCACAAATTTATAGGAACTCCTGTTGAGAACTTTATAAGTCTTTGGGTTACTGAAACAAGCGCTGAGAATTGGCAGCAGTTGAGCATTGACAAATACGGAACAAACAATGACTATACATTTGTAACTTCATCTGTCGATTTGTCTGCTTATGCTGGAAAAACTATCAAATTTGCATTCAAATATGTAAGTACAACCGATGCAGCCGGTACTTGGGAAATCAAAAACGTGAAAGTAGTTGCCAACGGAGAAGGAGGAGGAACAGTCGATCCTGAACCAGGAGAAGGAACTAATTTATTAACTAACCCTGGATTCGAAGACTGGACCAGCAAATTGCCAACTGCATGGGACAATGCTACATATAATACAGGAGAAATTGTAAAAGAGACCAGTATCAAACATGGTGGAAATAATTCACTGAGACAAACTTCGGCCAGTGGTACAAATAAGATTCAACAAGAAGTAGCTATCACAGCCGGCAAGAAGTATAGAATCTCTTACTGGTTCTTGGATAATGATACAAAAGCAAGTAGCCGCTATTGGTTTGCCATGGTAGGTAGTGACGGAAAAACAATTAATGATATTAACAAACAAATTCAGCAAAGCGACTACTCTGCAGACAATGCAGAATGGCAACAAGTTACAATAGAGTTCACAGCTCCTGCTGGCACTGTAAAAATGCGTTATGAAGTAAGAACTTACCGCAATATGGATAGCAATGAAGCTGGTGGATACATTTATTATGACGACATGGAGTTAGTTGAAATCCAATAACAATTTGATCCATTCCCCTCACAAGAGAACATGAAAAAGCTCTATAAAACTTTTTCATGTTCTCTTTCAACCCCTTATAAAATAACACTAAACTAACAATTATTTTTTATGAAACACAAATTACTGTTCTTCATGGCATTCTTCCTTCCTTGCCTTGTTTTTGCACAAGGAAATGTAAGCGTGAAAGGAAGTGTGATCGGAGCAGTAAGCAATGACCCTATTCCAGGTGTAATTGTGACGGTGACAGAACTGAACCGCCAAGTCACAACCGACGCGGACGGAAATTTCACCATCCGAAATATTCAGCCGGGAACTTACGTCATTCAGCTTAACTCCGTAATGATTACGCCCAAGAGTGTCTCCATTGAAGTAGAAAACTTAGGCGTAACTGAACTAAAACCTATCCGAGTAACTGAACTTAACGCAAACGAAGACGTGTCCATGATTGGTATCATTGATGCCGGTATGGTGGATGATGACGTGGAAACCTCTGGGCAGGATGTCAGCTCTACCGTGATTCTATCAAATGATATTTTCCTGAACAAAGCTGCCTATCAGCTTTCACCTGCACGCTTCTCTCCGCGTGGATACAATAGCACACAGGAAGTAAAATACATCAATGGCGTAGAATTCAACGACCAGAACAGAGGTGTATTCAACTATGCGGCAGTAGGTGCACTGAACGACATGACACGTAACGGTGATGTCACCAATTTCACAGCTCCTTCATCTTTTACTTTTGGTGAGTTAGGAGGTACGGAAAACATCAACATGCGTGCCAGCAACTATACTCCTGGAGGAAAGTTAACCTTAAGCTATACCAACCGAAACTATTATCTCCGTGGCATGTTTACCTACTCTACCGGACTGAAGGACAATGGATGGGCATTCACGACTTCTATTGGTGGACGCTATTCGAATGAAGGTAACATCGACGGTACTTTCTACAAAAACGTATCTTTTGCCTTCTCGGCAGAAAAGCAATGGAAAGGAGGAGAACATAGCCTGTCAATGGTAGCTTTTGTATCACCGGTACAACGCGGACAACAAGGTAGCTCTTACCGTGAAGTGTATGAACTGACAGGAAACTACCTTTACAACCCGAACTGGGGATATCAGGACGGGAAAAAAAGAAATGCAAAGGTAGTTACGGCATTCGACCCGACAGCTATCATTTCACACATCTGGAAAATCAACGACAACATGACGCTGACGACAGGTGTAGGAGCACATTATGCCCGCTACGGAAATACGGCACTCAACTGGTACAATGCCCCAGACCCTCGTCCGGACTATTACCGCTATCTGCCTTCCTACTTTGAAAATGAATCAACTCAAGCAAGATACAAAGAATTGTGGAGCAGTAACCAGACAAGCTTTACACAAATCAACTGGGATGATCTCTATCTGGCGAATGCCAACAACATACGCAACGGCAATGGAGCTGCAGTTTATATGCTGGAAGAACGCCGCAGTGACCTGCTGGAAACGTCATTCAACTCGACCTTGAATGCACGCATGAGCCGCCATTTCGATATCACTGCAGGAGTGGGTGCACGCTACACTCAATCACGCCAGTTCAAAACTGTAGCCGACCTGCTGGGAGCAGAATATGTGCTGGATATTGACAAGTTTGCAGAACAAGATTTCTCCGGTGATCCGGATAAAATTCAGAATGACTTGAACCGCCCGCAAAGAAAAGTATACGAGGACGGCATCTTCGGTTATAACTATAATCTGAACATTTACTCACTGAATGCCTGGGTTGTCAATCAGTATCACTCACGCTACTGGGATTATTATTACGGTATGAAACTAACTTATACCAGCTTCCAGCGTGATGGTAAGATGCGCAACGGACGTTATCCTGACAGTTCTTTCGGTAAAGGTATGCGCCACCAGTTTACAGACTTGATGGTGAAGGGAGGATTGACTTACAAGTTCAACGGACGCCACATGATTAATGCCAACATCAGCTACGGAAGTGAAGCTCCGCTGCCCAACGAAGCATACGTTTCACCGCGTATCACTGACCGTACCATTGATGATATAAAGAGCGGACGCATTCTTTCTGCCGACATCAATTACATTTTCTCAACTCCACGCCTGGCCGGACGTATCGGAGTGTTCCAAACTAACTTCTATGACCAGATGGAGCGTAGCAGTTACTATGACGGCATTGAAGGTACATTCATCAACCACGTACTGTATGGAGTAAACCGTATTCACAGAGGTATCGAACTGGGAGCAACCTACAAACTGGATGATCACTGGAGCTTTGACCTGGCAGGAACCGTAGGTGAATATTATTACAGCAACAACCCGGATGGTATCAAAAACTCTGAAAACGGAAAGATTGTAGAAAGAGAACAGGTATACATGAAAGATGTCTATGTGGGTGGAGTACCACAGATTGCCGGTACATTTGGAATCCGTTACTTCATTAAATACTGGTTCTTAGGAGCCAACTTGAATGGATTTGCACGTAATTACATTGAAGCTGCTCCTCTCCGTCGTCTGGCTTCAAGTTATACAGAAGTAACCCCCTATAACCAGTACTATGATGCTTTCAAGCAACTGACTACACAAGAACGTTTCCCAGCTGCTTATACCTTGGACCTGTCAGTCGGAAAGATTTTCTATCTGCCTGGAAGACAATCTATCAACTTCAATCTTTCTCTGAACAATGTATTAAACAAGAAAGATATCTGCACCGGAGGATATGAACAAGGACGATTCGACCTTGAACATCCGGAACGTTTTGGAGGAAAATACTATTACATGCAGGGAATTAACTGCTTCCTGAATGTGAGCTACCGTTTTTAATCATTAACCTACATAAAACTTAGAATATATGAAACTTTTAAGAAATATCAGTCTGCCACTCATTGCCTCACTCGCCCTCTTCGCTTGTGAACGAGACTATGATGCTCCTCTCTTGACAGAACCTGAATACACAGGTCCGGCAGCCAATATCACGATTTCAAAATTGCGTACAGAAAATGCAGCAGCAACTGATAAGGCTCCTATCATCATTACGCAAGACCAAGTGCTTAAAGCCGTTATCACAGGTAACGATGAGTCAGGAAATATCTTCAAGAAAATCTATCTGCAAGATGAAACAGGGGCCATTGAGATGGAAGTAGACCAAAGCAGCGTATATAACTATTATCCGGTAGGTCAGACAGTATATGTAGACCTGAACGGATTAAGTATTTCTGTATACGGTGACGAACAACAGCTAGGACATCCTGAAGGATATTTGTATCGTACACCGTGGGAAGATTTTGAAAAGCATGTAAGCAAAGACGGATGGGCTAATCCTGAAAATGCCAAACCTATTGTAATTGATGATATCAGTACAGTCAATGCTGCTCCCGATAACTATAAATTCAAATTAGTGCAATTTACCGGGGTTACTTTCCAAAATGGTGGAAATGGTATCTTTGCCCCTGAAGATGGTTATGGGGAGGAAAACATCACCGACAGCCATGGAAATACTTTAATGGTCCGTACCAGCAATTATGCCAGCTTTGCAGGTAACAAGCTTCCGGAAGGGAAAGGTAATGTAACAGGTATCTTAGGACGGTTCAGAGGTACTTGGCAGCTTACTTTACGCACTGCTGATGACGTAAGCGACTTTACCGGAAGCACTGAAGAAGGTGGAGATGAAGGTGGAGAAACTCCAAGTGGTGAAACTGTTTTATTCCAGGAATCTTTTGGAACTCCTGAAAAGAGTGGAAATTACTGGCCATATTTTAGTGACTACACTGGATTTGATAACCCAACCAGCATGTTTGAGAACACATCGGAAGAAAAAGCATCCGTACGCATTGTTAGCAATCTTACTAATGTCTGGTTCCCTGGTACAAAAGATGTAGCAATTGCTATCAAAAATATCAATGCACAAGGAAATACATCTGCTACTTTAGAATATCAAGTAGGCGCAAATGTTTATAATGCGGGAGAAAAACAAGATTTAAAAACACTGAGAGTTAAATGTAATGGACAAGAATTAACTATTCCTAGTAAAGAAGTAACCGGTGATGCCAAACAAGGAAATACTCCATTCAAAATGACGATTGAAAATGTAACAATATCTGACAATACAACTTTAGAGTTCTATTGTACCACACCAGAAAACACTTATGGTTTACGCTTATATAGCGTCAAACTCTATGTTCCAGGAAGTGGTAGCACCGGCGGTGACGGAGGTACAACCATCGAACCCACCCCCAACAACTAATGTACACACCAAACTATGAAAGTCATGAATAAACGATTACTTATTTTCACTTTGTTCATTACTTGTATATATACAACCAGTCTGTTTGCACAAGACAGACTGGGCGTCTATGCAGCCGCATTCTACAATTTAGAAAACCTTTGGGATACGGTGGATGACCCTAATAACAAGGGCGACGATGATTTCACTCCGGAAGGACAGTATGAATGGACTCAGACCAAGTACGAGCAAAAGTTACAGAATATTGCCAAGGTAATCTCTCAACTGGGAAGAGATTATTGCCCGGCAGGTCCAGCTATCATTGGTATCTCGGAAGTGGAAAACCGGAAAGTATTGGAAGACCTGACAAAAACAGCTCCAATCAGCGGAATGGGATATGAAATCGTACATTTCGAATCACCCGACCACAGAGGTATTGACGTAGCGGCCTTGTACAACCCCAAATTGTTCAAGCTGATTGACGCAAGAACTTATCCTTTCAACAAGCCAGATATGCCCAATTATAAGACACGTGATATTCTGCTTGTAAGTGGTATACTGGCCGGAGAACCGTTCCACCTGATTGTGAACCACTGGCCTTCACGTTACGGCGGTTCTGCTTCTTCTCCGCTGAGAGAATTTGCTGCCAGCATCGTGAAACACATTGGCGATTCTATCCATGCACAGAATCCGGAAGCAAAAGTGCTCATTGTAGGCGACTTGAATGATGACCCGTTCAACAAGAGCTGCAGCGAGGTACTGGGCGCTAAAAAGAATATCAAGGAAGTAAAACCTGACGGGTATTACAATGCCACTTGGAAATTGTATGATCAGGGTATCGGTTCTCTCTGCTACCAAAACCAATGGAATTTGTTCGACCAACAGATTATATCAGGCAACCTGATTGGCAAGGACCGCAGCACATTGAAATTCTGGAAGAGCGAAGTATTCAACCGTCCATTCCTGCTTCAAAAGGAAGGAAAATACAAAGGGTATCCACTTCGTACATTCTCGGGTACCACATTCCAGAATGGATTCAGTGACCACTTGCCGACCCTCACCTATTTTGTCAAGGTAATGAAGTAAGAGAAAACATATCTCTTCATAAAGAAAGCCGTTCCGTCCACACAATCGGAACGGCTTTCTTCTTTGCATTTAAAACCTCTTCGAATGCAATTTAAACTACTACGTAGTAGTGTCTCCGTTACCCCGCAGTAACAGACCGACTACTACGTAGTAATTCATTCATTACCCCGTAGTAAAATTTCCTCCAAATCATCCGGCACATAAACCATTCCGCTAAACTGCGAAGCCGCTTCTGCCGTATAACGCGCCTTGCGGGTGGATAGTGTCTTGTCTTCCGTGTGATACAGCAGTAGATTCTTCACTCCAAGCTGAGCTGCTAACCGTCCGGCATCCAAAGCCGTGCTATGATGTTTCTCGTAGGGTTTAAACCGTTCCCGGTCTTCATACAAGCAGAACGCCTCACACAGCAGCCAGTCGGCTCCTTCCGCATACATCTGGTTACATGCATTATAAGGTTCATCACCCAGACAAACCAGTGATTGTCCGTCGGGAAGACAGGTACGGAAACCAAACTGTTTCTCCTTTGTAGAGGCAATGTCAAAGCTTTCCACTTCCAGGCCGATGGCCTGAAATTTCTCTCCGCTCTTCACCTCACACAACAGTATCTCTTCTCCTAAACGGGCCACAATCTTCTTGGGCAAAGTCATCCGGCAAATCCAGTCGAGCACTTGTACCACCTTGTCATGCCCATATATACGTAGTTCGCCCTGGTACTCTCCCTTCTGAATAGCCTGAACCACCATGCGAATCATCCATATCACACCCAGTATATGGTCGGTGTGTGCATGCGTCACAAATATCTCATGAATGCCGGACAACGGGATATGTGTCTTCTGCAACTGCGACAGAATGCCGTTGCCTCCTCCGGCATCCACTAAAAAGTATTTATCCTCCCGGCACAAGGCAAAACAGGTATTGTAGCAGGCTACGGTGGCCGCATTTCCCGTACCCAGCATAATAAGTTTCATCGAATTTTCCATACAATGTATCCTTTAAAACACAGGACAAAGATACAAATTTCCTGCTTTTATTTTTTTAACACATAAGGATTCTTACCACTATCCCCTTCTTTCCTCAAAATAAGGCACCGAGATTTCAACATAAACATAAAATACAATAAGTCCCTTGCAGGAGACTTTTCCTATTCTTCACGTAAGATATTGAAAATTCGATTTTTCGGGTTGTTGTACTTTTGCCAATAAGCTTGCACGGGAAATTACCTTTTATACATATTGTATGAACTACAAAAACATCGCATCACGATATTGTATCAAATAAGATATTTACCCTATTGAACAATAAGGTTTTACACACATAAGACAGCCTATTGCATATATCAATAAAAAAAACGTCCTTTGCGGTGTAGACAGAAAAAATGCTTATGGAATACACTGAACAATTAGCCAATAATCACATCTCGGTAGACTGCGTTGTTATCGGATTCGATGGAGAGAAACTAAAGGTGTTGCTCGTAAAAAGAATGGGGGAAGAAAGTGGAGAAGTTTTCCATGATATGAAACTCCCCGGAAGCCTTATTTATATGGATGAGGACTTGGATGATGCGGCCAAACGAGTGCTTCGTGATTTGACTGGACTCAAGAACGTAGACCTGATGCAGTTCAAGGCATTCGGTTCAAAGGACCGTACCAAGAATCCCAAAGATATACACTGGCTGGAAAGAGCCGAAAAGGCCAAAGTAGAGCGGATCGTGACCATCGCCTACTTTGCCATGGTAAAAATAGACAAGACCCTCAACAAGAACTTGGATGAATACAAGGCAGAATGGGTAGCGCTGGAAGAGGTAAAGGACCTGGCATTCGATCACAATCTGATTATTGCAGAAGCCATGAAGTTTATCCGGCAGCACATCGAATTCAACCCGTCGTGTATCTTCGAACTGCTTCCACGGAAATTTACTGCTCTGCAACTGCGAATGCTGTATGAGGTGATTTACGGCAAGGCACTGGATGTACGCAACTTCCATAAGAAGATTTCCATGATGGAATACATCGTGCCGACGGAAGAATACGAACAGGGAGTATCTCACCGAGCCGCAAGATATTATCGGTTTGACCGGAAAATCTACAACAAGACAAGAAGATAATTTTAAAAGACTATATAACGATGTATGTATTAGGTTATGACATAGGAAGCTCGTCTGTAAAGGCGAGTCTGGTCAATGTAGAAAGCGGAAAATGTGCTGCATCTGCCTTTTTCCCGAAAACAGAGGCTCCGATTCTCGCTGTCAAACAGGGATGGGCTGAACAGGACCCGCAGAGCTGGTGGGATAATTTGAAACTGGCTACACAAGCCGTTCTCACTGCTTCTGGTGCAAAAGCAGAAGAAATCAAGGCTATCGGTATTTCTTATCAGATGCACGGTCTGGTCTGCGTGGACAAGAACCAGCAAGTGCTCCGTCCTTCTATTATATGGTGTGACTCCAGAGCTGTACCATACGGCCAAAAGGCTTTTCAGACATTGGGAGAAACACAATGCTTGTCACACTTGCTGAACTCACCGGGCAACTTCACGGCTTCCAAACTAGCTTGGGTAAAGGAAAACGAACCAGAAGTTTATGAACGCACCTATAAGGTGATGCTCCCGGGTGACTATATCGCCATGCGACTGACTGGAGAAATCTGTACCACTGTTTCTGGCTTGTCGGAAGGCATGTTCTGGGATTTCAAGGAAAACAAGGTAGCTGATTTCTTGCTGGATTATTACGGTATCGACGCATCCTTGCTGGCTGACATCCGTCCGACCTTCTCTGAACAGGGAAAGGTAACAGAAAAAGTAGCTGCGGAATTAGGACTAAAAGCCGGTACTCCGGTAACTTACCGCGCCGGTGACCAGCCGAACAACGCTCTTTCTCTGAATGTATTCAATCCGGGTGAGATTGCTTCTACAGCCGGAACTTCCGGAGTGGTATACGGAGTGAACGGTAGTGTCAACTACGACCCACAGTCACGCGTCAATACATTTGCACACGTCAACCATACTGCTTCACAAACCCGTCTGGGCGTATTGCTCTGCATCAACGGTACGGGTATCCTCAATTCGTGGATGAAACGCACATTAGCTTCCGACCTCAGCTATGCAGAAATGAACGAGGTTGCCGCTCAGGCTCCCATCGGTGCTGCCGGCATCAGCATCCTTCCGTTTGGCAACGGAGCTGAACGTATGTTGCAGAACCAGGAAACCGGATGTTCTATTCAGGGTGTCAACTTCAACTTGCATAACCGCAACCACTTGCTTCGTGCCGCTCAGGAAGGCATCGTATTCTCTTTCCGCTACGGTATCGACATCATGAAGGGCATGGGAATGGATGTACAGAAGATTCACGCCGGACATGCCAACATGTTCCTGAGTCCGCTGTTCCGCGACACGCTGGCCGGAGTCACAGGTGCTACCATCGAACTCTATGACACCGACGGTTCGGTAGGAGCGGCCAAGGGAGCCGGAATGGGTGCAGGCATCTACCGCGACAATGTGGAAGCTTTTGCCACTCTCGACAAACTGGCTGTCATCGAACCGAAAGCTGCCGACGAAGCTGCATACGCCGACGCATACGCACGTTGGAAAGAATGTCTTGAAAAATCAACAAACAATTAAATATAACAATTCATTAACTTATAAAACAAAGATATTATGGCAACAAAAGAGTACTTTCCGGGTATTGGAAAAATCAAATTTGAAGGTGTAGAAAGCAAAAACCCGATGGCTTTCCGTTATTATAATGCAGAAAAAGTCATCCTGGGCAAACCGATGAAAGAATGGTTGAAATTCGCTATGGCATGGTGGCACACATTGTGCGCTGAAGGTGGCGACCAGTTCGGTGGCGGAACAAAGAGCTTCCCATGGAAAGGAAATCCTGACAAAGTACAGGCTGCAAAAGATAAAGTAGATGCAGGTTTTGAATTCATGCAGAAAATCGGTATCGAATACTACTGCTTCCACGATGTAGACTTGTGCGACGAAGCTGCTACTATCGAAGAATACGAAGCTAACTTGAAAGAAGTAGTAGCTTACCTGAAACAGAAACAGGCTGAAACTGGTATCAAACTGTTGTGGGGTACTGCCAACGTATTCGGTCATGCACGTTATATGAACGGTGCAGCTACTAACCCTGACTTTGATGTAGTAGCTCGTGCTGCCGTACAGATTAAGAACGCCATCGATGCAACTATCGAACTGGGCGGTACAAACTACGTATTCTGGGGTGGCCGTGAAGGTTACATGTCACTGCTGAACACTGACCAGAAACGTGAAAAAGAACACTTGGCTCAGATGTTGAAACTGGCTCGTGACTATGCACGCAGCAAAGGTTTCCAGGGTACTTTCCTGATTGAACCGAAACCGATGGAACCAAGCAAGCACCAGTACGACGTAGATACTGAAACTGTTATCGGCTTCCTGAAAGCACACGGCCTGGACAAAGACTTCAAGGTAAATATCGAAGTAAACCACGCTACTTTGGCTGGTCACACATTTGAACACGAACTGGCAGTAGCTGTAGACAACAACATGCTGGGTTCTATCGATGCTAACCGTGGTGACTACCAGAACGGATGGGATACTGACCAGTTCCCTATCGACAACTATGAACTGATTCAGGCTATGATGCAGATTATCCGTGGTGGTGGTCTGGGCAACGGTGGTACAAACTTCGATGCGAAGACTCGTCGTAACTCTACTGACCTGGAAGACATCTTCATCGCTCACATCGCTGGTATGGATGCCATGGCACGTGCTTTGGAAAATGCAGCACGCCTGCTGGAAGAATCTCCTTACAAGAAAATGCTGGCTGACCGCTACGCTTCATTCGACAACGGAAAAGGTAAAGAATTTGAAGAAGGCAAGCTGACACTGGAAGATGTAGTAGCTTATGCAAAGACTGTAGGTGAACCGAAACAGACCAGTGGAAAACAAGAACTGTATGAGGCTATTGTAAATATGTATTGCTAATACGCTGATTTGTCAGTATCCGACCGGCATGTCCGTCGGCGAAAGTCTCTTTCCCGACCGGGTATGCCGGTTTTTTATTTCTCTAAAAACCTATAATCATGAATTACACAGAAAAAGGAAGCAGAAGTTATCTGTTTTCCATCGTACTGGTAGCCGTTTTAGGAGGATTACTGTTCGGCTACGATACCGCTGTTATTTCAGGTGCGGAAAAAGGTCTTCAAGCCTTCTTCATGGGAGCAGACGACTTTGTTTACACTGATTCCTGGCATGGAATAACCTCTTCAAGCGCCCTTTTAGGCTGTATTATCGGTAGTGCTTTATCAGGCTTTTTTGCTTCCCGTTTCGGAAGAAAGCTTTCTTTACTGATGGCCGGCGTCATGTTCTTTTTATCTGCTTTAGGCTCATACTATCCGGAATTTTTGATATTTCCATACGGGGAACCCTCCTATTCGCTTCTGTTAGCGTTCAATTTTTACCGCGTCATAGGTGGTGTAGGTGTGGGACTGGCTTCTGCTATCTGCCCGATGTATATCGCTGAAATCGCCCCGAGCAGTATCCGCGGTACGTTAGTTTCCTGGAACCAGTTTGCCATTATCTTCGGCCAGTTGGTAGTCTATTTTGTCAACTTCCTCATCTTAGGCGATCACCTGAATCCGGTAGTAGAAATAGTGGATGGTGTCAACCGCATCATGAATCCGGAAGATGCTGCCTGGAGTATTGAAACCGGATGGCGACTGATGTTTGTCAGTGAAGCCGTTCCTGCCGGATTGTTTACTCTCTTAGTCTTGTTTGTTCCAGAAACACCTCGTTACCTGGCAATGACCGGTCGTGACGAAAAAGCCCTGTTTGTATTAAGCCGTATCAACGGACTGTCACAAGGAAAAGAAATTCTGCTGGAAATCAAGGCTACTGCCCATGAAAAGACAGAAAAACTATTCACTTACGGCTGGATGGTTATCTTTATCGGTATCATGCTGAGTGTATTCCAGCAGGCAGTGGGTATCAACGCCGTACTTTATTTTGCACCACGTATTTTCGAAAGTATGGGTATGGGCAATCCGATGGTACAAACGGTATTCATGGGAATTGTCAACATCCTGTTCACTTTGTTAGCTGTCTTTACTGTAGAAAAGTGGGGACGCAAGCCTCTGCTCATTTACGGTTCCATTGGTATGGCCATCGGTGCACTCGGAGTAGCCCTCAGCAATGCCGCGACTGGCATCAGCCCTATGGTACCCGTCATCAGCATCATGGTCTACAGTGCATCATTCATGTTCAGTTGGGGGCCTATCTGCTGGGTACTCATCGCCGAGATATTCCCCAATACTATCCGTGGCGCAGCCGTAGCCATTGCTGTCGCTTTCCAGTGGATATTCAATTTTATCGTCTCATCTACCTTCTTGCCCATGTACAACATGAGTGCCGGTGATATGGGTGATAAGTTCGGCCACATGTTTGTGTACGGACTTTATGGAGCTATCTGCATCATCGCAGCCATCTTTGTATGGAAATTAGTACCGGAAACAAAAGGTAAAACCCTGGAAGACATGACACGCTTGTGGAAAGAACGACAGAAATAAAGGTAAAACTAAAAAAGGCTTTCAGAAATTCTGAAAGCCTTTTTTAGTAGCGGGACCCGGGATTGAACCGGGGACCTCATGATTATGAATCATGCGCTCTAACCAGCTGAGCTATCCCGCCATTTTCATTAAAAAAACCGCCAGGCGTGGAAGCCACCCAACGGCTAAATCATTCTTTGTAGCGGGACCCGGGATTGAACCGGGGACCTCATGATTATGAATCATGCGCTCTAACCAGCTGAGCTATCCCGCCATCATTTCGTGATTGCGGGTGCAAAGATAGAGCAAGTTTTTGAATTACGCAAATTTATCCTCTCTTTTTTGCTATTTTTCTGCAAAAGATAATGTTACCGCCTCAACAATAAGTTAATAACCGATTGAAAACGACACATTTGCCTATTTTTCATAAAATAAGAAGCTTTACATCAGTAAACGCCCTCCTCTCCATGAATTCTAAGAAGTAAAATAAATCACCGAAAAAAAATCTCCATTCATTATGGATATAAACAAAAAAATACTTTAATTTGCCGCCGTTGCTAAAAATAAGATACAAGTAAAAACACAAGAAACATCATGAAAAGAAAAACACAAATCGAATATCCGCTCAATCCCTCTTCAAGTGTCATTATATGGAACGCTATCAGCAGTGCAGCCGGTTTGGAACGCTGGTTTGCTGACCGCGTAACCAAAGAAGGGAAAACTTATACCTTCCGCTGGGGAAAAACTGAAACACGACAAGCTATCGTGGTAAACAGCCGACCTGAATTTTTCATCCGCTTCCACTGGCTGGATGATGAAGAGGCTAAAAGCTATTTTGAACTGAAAATCCACTACAATGAACTGACCACCGACCACTCTCTGGAAATCACAGATTTTGTAGAGCCTGGAGAAGAAGAAGATGTACGTAGCCTTTGGGACTCACAAATTGAAACCTTAAAGAGAGTTTTCGGAGTATAAATCTATAAAATATACAAAACTTTATTTTGCTGTCCGTTTTTTGTGCTACTTTTGCATACTGATAATATAAGACAGGAATGCTACGCATAAAAAAACTTGATATATTCGTTTTAAAGAGTTTTCTGCTGCTCTTTTCGGGGACATTCTTTATCTGCCTTTTCATTTTCATGATGCAGTTCTTATGGAGATATGTCGATGAACTGGTAGGAAAAGGTTTGGAAATCAATGTTCTTGCTCAGTTTTTCTTTTTATCAGCTCTGACATTGATTCCGTTGTCTCTTCCTTTGGCCATTCTACTGGCTGCCCTGATGACATTCGGTAACTTCGGAGAACGCTATGAACTTCTGTCCATGAAGGCAGCAGGAATTCCTCTGTTTCGCATTATCCGCCCGGTCGTGCTGTTCTGCATGTTCTTGGGAGTCATGTCATTCTTTTTCCAGAATGTCATTGGTCCTAAAGCACAAAAAGAGCTTTGGACACTGCTGGTGTCTATGAAACAAAAGTCTCCGGAAGTAGATATTCCAGAAGGAGTGTTTTACAGCGATATTGAAGGATACAATATCTATGTAAAGAAAAAAGATCGTGATACGGGTATTCTGAAAGATGTACTGATTTACAACTTCTCTGACGGATTTGAAAACGCCCATATTATCTGGGCAGAAGAAGGGAAGCTGGAACTGACAGCAGACAAAAAGCACTTGTATCTGCACCTGTATAACGGAGAACAATTTGAGAATCTGAAGTCACAGTCTGTCATTTCACGGAATGTCCCTTATCGTCGGGAAACGTTCAAGGAAAAACATACCCTGATTGCTTTTGACACCAATTTTGAGATGGTGGACGGCAATTTTCTGAACCAACGCTCAGACATAAAGAACATGAATGAAATCTCCCTGGCTATCGACTCCCTCAACATGTATGCCGACAGCGTGGGACGTGCCATGTATTCAGATGCCATGAAAACGGCCTATCGGAAACCGGTACTCACTAAAACAGACTCTACAAAGATTGAAAAAGAACATCTCGCCATTATTAATACAGACAGTATCTTGAACGGTATGACCTCTGCCCAAAAGTTGAAGACACTGAATTCGACCGAAACACGTCTGTCTTCGCTCATGTCAGACTGGAGCATGAAGAGTTATATGACCCGGGAAGCCGACAACAATATCCGCCGTCATCAATCGGACTGGCATAAAAAAATCACTCTTTCACTGGCTTGTATCATTTTCTTCTTCATCGGTGCTCCACTAGGAGCCATCATCCGTAAAGGAGGATTGGGTATGCCTGTAGTGATTTCCGTATTAATTTTCGTACTTTACTATATTATTGACTCCGGAGCTACGCGTGTGGCTAAAAGTGGAGAAATGAATATTATACTTGGAACATGGATGAGTACCATCATACTGGCTCCGCTAGGCGGTTTCCTTACTTACAAATCAAATAAGGACTCTGTGGTATTCAACATCGACGTGTATGTAAACTTCTTCCGCAAACTGTTTGGAATAAGAGTTTCACGCCATGTCTTTAAGAAAGAGGTCATTATCCACACACCAGACTATACCCGCATCTATCAGGATTTGGACAAGTTGTGTCAGGAATGCGAAACTTATGGAGCGAATCACAAACTACTGGGGCCACCGAACTATTATCAGGTGTTCACCAACAACAAGCATGATGATGCCATCAAGGAAATCAGCCTGCAAATGGAAGGGCTCGTAGAAGAGATGTCCAATACAAAAGACGGAGTATTGCTGAACTTATTGAACAATTATCCGTTCTTATCTGTAAAGGCTCATAAGAGCGTATCAGACAACCGATGGTTAAATCTGCTGATTGGAATCATCGTTCCGGCCGGACTGCTTATCTGGCTGAACATCTGGCGCTATCGCGTGCGTCTGGACAAGGATTTGAAAACCATTGTCAAGAATAGCCGCGACATACAAGAAAGAATCAAAAAAACATTCTAAACTATCAATATCATTATGGAGAAAATCAAACTGAATACAATTGAAGAGGCAATCGAAGATTTCCGCAAAGGAGAATTCGTCATCATCGTAGACGACGAAGACCGCGAGAATGAAGGCGACCTGGTAGTAGCTGCAGAACTGATTACCCCGGAAAAAGTAAATTTCATGCTGAAACATGCAAGAGGTGTACTTTGCGCCCCTATCACTATATCACGTTGCGAGGAACTGGATTTACCGCATCAGGTATCTAACAATACTTCTGTATTAGGAACTCCGTTTACCGTTACCATCGATAAACTGGAAGGATGTACTACAGGTGTATCGGCTGCCGACCGTGCTGCTACAATCCGTGCCTTGGCCGATCCTACTTCCAAACCGGAAACATTCGGCCGCCCGGGACATGTCAACCCCTTGTATGCACAGGAAAAAGGTGTATTGCGCCGCGCCGGACATACAGAAGCCTGCGTAGACATGGCACGCCTGGCCGGTTTATATCCTGCTGCTGCCCTGATGGAAGTTATGAACGAAGACGGCACCATGGCCCGTCTGCCGGAACTGAAAAAGATGGCAGACGAATATGGCTTCAAACTGATTTCCATTGCCGACCTCATCGCTTACCGCCTGAAACAGGAATCACTGGTAGAAAAAGGAGTGGAAGTAGACATGCCTACCGAACATGGTCATTTCCGTCTGATTCCGTTCCGTCAGAAAAGCAACGGTCTGGAACATGTAGCTTTAATTAAAGGTACATTCTCGGAAGACGAACCGGTACTGGTACGTGTACATTCTTCATGTGCTACCGGCGACATCTTCGGCTCTATGCGTTGTGATTGCGGCGACCAGTTGCACAAAGCCATGGAACAGATTGAAAAAGAGGGAAAAGGAGCCGTTATCTACCTGAACCAGGAAGGACGTGGTATCGGACTCATGGAAAAAATGAAAGCCTACAAGTTGCAGGAAGAAGGCATGGATACGGTAGACGCCAACATCTGCCTGGGCCATCAGGCCGACGAACGCGACTACGGAGTAGGTGCTCAGATTTTGCGTGAGATTGGTATCCACAAAATGCGCTTGCTGACCAATAATCCGGTGAAACGCGTGGGACTGGAAGCTTACGGACTGGAAATTGTAGAAAACGTACCTATCGAAGTCACTCCCAATCCGTACAACGAGCGATATCTGCACACCAAGAAAGAAAGAATGGGACATACCCTACATTTCAATAAATAATTAAGAAGGATTATGGAAACAAATAACTTAGTAAAAAGCTATGCCAGCAAAGCTGCCCAAACCGCTTTGTTCCGCAGCGTATATCTGTGGATGACACTGGCACTCGTCATCACGGGCTTTGTAGCCATGTACGTAGCTAAGTCGTACACCCTGATTGAAACCATCATGCAGAACTCCATCATGTTCTGGGGATTGCTGATTGCTGAAGTAGGACTGGTGATGTATCTTTCTGCCCGTATACACAAAATCAGTTTCACTACGGCTACCCTCCTGTTTATCGCCTATTCGGTATTGAACGGTGTCACGATGTCCGTCTTGTTCCTGATTTACACGTTAAGCTCCATTGCTACCACTTTCTTCGTGACAGCCGGTACATTCGGAGTAACCGCCCTTTACGGGTATGTAACCAAGAAAGACCTTACCCGTATCGGCAGCCTCTGCCTGATGGGAGTCATCGGACTGATTATCGCTTCGCTGGTCAATATGTTCCTGCACAACTCGATGATGGACATGATTATTTCCTATATCGGTGTGCTGCTCTTTGTGGGACTGACGGCCTACGATTCACAGAAAATCAAGCAACTCCTGTCGCACGATGACATTGAAGTCAACGAAACCACACAGAAGATTGCCCTGATGGGAGCCTTGACACTGTATCTCGACTTCATCAACTTGTTCATTTACCTTCTCCGGATACTTGGAGACAGAAAATAAACCTTTTTAGAAGCTAATTTCTTTTATATATGGAAGAAATTAGCTTCTTTTGCAAAAAATTTCCAACTTTAATAACACAATAACATGAACCAACTTTCAGATCGTTTGAATAGCCTGTCGCCTTCAGCTACATTGGCTATGTCACAGAAAAGTAGTGAACTTAAAGCTCAGGGGGTTGACGTAATCAATCTGAGCGTAGGAGAACCGGATTTCAATACACCGGATCACATCAAGGAAGCCGCTAAAAAAGCTATTGACGAAAACTACTCTCGTTATTCTCCAGTTGCCGGATACCCGGCCTTGCGCAACGCCATCGTGGCAAAATTGAAAAATGAAAACGGTCTGGAATATACAGCCGCTCAAATCAGCTGTGCAAACGGTGCCAAGCAGTCTGTCTGCAACACCATCATGGCTTTGATTAACAAAGGTGACGAAGTAATCGTTCCGGCTCCTTACTGGGTGAGCTATCCGGAAATGGTGAAACTGGCAGAAGGAACTCCTGTCATTGTACGTGCCGGTATTGAACAGGATTTCAAGATTACTCCTGCTCAGCTGGAAGCAGCTATCACTCCGAACACTCGTGCCCTGATTCTTTGCTCTCCGTCTAACCCGACTGGTTCAGTATACACCAAAGAAGAATTGCAGGGACTGGCTGAAGTATTGGCTAAACACGAACGCGTAATCGTTATCGCTGACGAAATTTACGAACACATCAACTACATCGGCAAGCACCAGAGCATTGCTCAGTTTGCAGAAATCAAAGACCGTGTAGTAATTGTAAACGGTGTGTCTAAAGCATATGCCATGACCGGATGGAGAATCGGTTTCATTGCCGGACCGGAATGGATTGTAAAAGGTGTAAACAAACTGCAGGGACAATATACTTCAGGCCCTTGCTCTGTATCACAGAAAGCTGCTGAAGCTGCTTACACTGGTACTCAAGCTCCGGTAGAAGAAATGCGTAAGGCATTTGAACGCCGCCGTGATCTGATTGTGAAACTGGCGAAAGAAATTCCGGGATTCGAAGTAAACTTCCCGCAGGGAGCTTTCTACCTCTTCCCGAAATGTGATTCTTTCTTCGGCAAGAAAGACGGTGACCGTATAATCAACAACGCAGACGATTTGGCTATGTACCTGTTGGAAGTAGGTCACGTGGCTTGCGTAGGCGGAACTTCTTTCGGTGCACCTGAATGCATCCGTATGAGCTATGCTACTTCTGACGAAAACATCGTAGAAGCTATGCACCGTATCAAGGAAACATTAGCTCGCTTGAAATAAGCTCTTACAAACCCAATATTAAAAAACAGCTCTGGAGCCTTCCAGAGCTGTTTTTTTACGTCCTTCCAAACACTTTTACGCTTCCATAAAAAACGCCTAAGCGTTCACAATAAAACGCAAAGGCGTTTGAAATAAAACTCCTTTGCGTTTTGACCCAAACGTACTTACGTTCGAAAACAAACGCAAGTACGTTTTGCTAAAAAACAAATACCTACTAGAAAACGTGCTAAATATAAGTCTATTCTCAATATTCCACCTTATAATCTTTACGGATCTTCTCCCCTTTCCAAGCCTTTTTTGTCGTCCAGTCTGCAGGTTCATCTGTCCAGAAAGGATTATCAGCAGGAAGGCCCAAAGGCAGGAAACTCAAAGTTGCCATGTATAAACTTCCAGTAGAAGTATATCCATCCGCAGCTTCTGGTTGATGACCGTTAAACCCTAAAACCAGCCAGCCCTCTTTATCAAAGTTCTGATCGCCCTCATACATATTACGATGTACGGCAGTCAAGGCACAACGCACCTGAGCCGGCTTAATAAATTCAGGTAATTTTTCCCGAAGAGCCGCATCGGCCAATGACTGGAAGGCAGCTGTGCGATAAGTTACAGAACGTCCAAAAGCCGGATAAGTTCCATCAGGACCTATAATACGTTCACAAAACTCTGCATGGCGAACCATACGGCGCAAAGCTTGTTCGTATTCTTTCTGGCTAGCCCAGCGGAAAGGCACCAATGTTTCCAGCATAGCCACCATCATAGGGTTCAGCACATACGAGTTATAGTAATCCATACTGAACTTACTGCCATCGCTATACCATCCGTCGCCAACATACCACTCCTGAATTTTATTTTTTGAGACACGAAGACGGAACTGGTCAGCTTTTTCTCCCTGCTGAAGTAAGAAAGACTCTGTCAAACCTGTAAACAACAGCCAGTTATTATACGCTCCCGTTCTGTCGCGCAAGGCCTTGAAAGAATCAATATAACGCTGTTTGGTCACCTCATCCAACGGTTTCCACAGTGCTTCAGGAGCACGCAGGAAAGCATGAACCAGGTAAGCCGCATCCACAATAGGCTGTGCATGTTTGGTAAAATTCAGTTTATCGGGAGAATTTGGGTCTACTGCATTCTTCAGGCCTTTCAGCACCTCTTCCCGCATCTGCTTACGCAACTTACCTTCTTCTGTGTCATCATCGGGCAAAGCCAGCCAGGGAGCCACTCCGGCCAGCGTACGACCCACCGCTTCCAAATGAGTCATTTCATCATAACCTTTCGTTTCACCACTGGCCGTTTCAATCGGCATATTCTTATGAAGTGTACCTTCAGCCAGATTATGAATTACAGGGTAAGAAATTTTCCAAAGCCATTTCACCCACTGGGCACGATCCTGAGCACCGGTTGTCTGCTCAGTCACTACTTCTTTTTTTCTGTTGCGCGCCTGTACATCACAAACCGTGCACAAAAAGGCTACCAATAATAGTCCGAATAAAAAATTAAACTTACGCATATTCTTTTTAATATTACTTTTTCTCACAAATTTAACAAAAACATACCCAGTTCACCAAATTTGGTAAACCGAGTATGAATTTCTCAGTTAAAATAAAGATTGCCCATTCAACAATAAATCATATCTATAAAGTGCTTCCAGAAAATAATAGTCGGCATACGTCAAAGGTACATCTATTTCAGAGTTCTGTGGAATGGCTCCCGTACTATGCATCAGAATAAAGTTGCCATTCTTTCCTAACTCTGCACGATATTTTTTGCTTCCCAATGAATGCATGATAGCTTTAGCTCCTTCCAGGTATTTTGCACTCTTACTACCTTTTACATAAGTGCTCAATTCCAACAAGGCAGAAGCCGTACATGCCGCAGCCGAAGCGTCACGATAATTAGTTACCACGTTATTGGCATTTGAACGAACACCCGGGGTATATCCTGGCTGATGTGCGTTGAAATCCCACCATGCCACTTTATCAGAAGGAAGGTTAGGATGATCCAAATAAAAATCAGCCATCTTCTCCGCCGTTTTCAAGAAACGCGGGTCTTTTGTTTCACGATAGCACATCGTAAACCCGTAGATACCCCATGCCTGTCCTCTTGACCAGGCTGAGTTGTCAGAATATCC
This sequence comes from Phocaeicola plebeius DSM 17135, assembly GCF_000187895.1. Taxonomy (GTDB): domain Bacteria; phylum Bacteroidota; class Bacteroidia; order Bacteroidales; family Bacteroidaceae; genus Phocaeicola; species Phocaeicola plebeius. The sequence continues at coordinate 27,825 of NZ_DS990118.1, forward strand.
CTGAGAAGTTTCCCCTTTAATCGGTTTTCCTGTTTCTTTGTCATAATATACAATATGGAAACAGCTATAATCATCACGTACCTGATTTTTCATCGTATTTTCCGCATGAGAAATAGCTACCTTTCGGAAAGAATCATCGCCTGTCACCTTAGAAGCATAAAACAGCAGTTCCAGGTTCATCATATTGTCAATAATGACAGGAAAATCATATACCTTGTCACCATGCCAGGAACGGAATCCATTCCAAGACTGAATCACTCCTGCCTTCGGACGGAAACGCGTACAAAGTGAACGTGCTGATTCCACCAGAATGTCTTTATATTCGGGCTTTGGCTCAAACCGGTTGGCATTTCCATAGCTGCAGTACATCATAAAACCTATGTCATGATTGTCCGTAAAAGTTTTCATAGGTTCCATTTTCTTTGTATAAACCAAAGCTGAATCTTGCAGAGGCTTATTATCTAGGTATTCAGAAATATACCACAGAGAACCAGGGAAGAAACCGGCCGTCCACAAATAAATACTTCCCTTGGAAACCGTACCATCTTTACGCAGACTATGCGGCATCACTCCTTTCCCTTCTTTTCCCTGCGCTGGAGTCTTCAGCATCAATTCATATTGTCGGGCTGCAAACTCCATATTTTCCCGAATAAATGTTTTTTCTACCTCCTGCGCCTGGGAAAATCCCAGGGCGCAGAAACTTAAAGCAATAGTCAGTATCGTTTTCTTCTTTTTCATGGTTTTAGTGTCTGTTTTTCAAATATTATTCTTCTTATTATATTACCATCCAGGATTTTGTTCTCCCAGATTCGGGTTACGCTCAAATTCTACCGCTGGAATCGGGAAATGATAATCACGATCTACAAAAACTCGTTTAAAGATGAACTTGCCCAATATATCATCATATTCATAGTTCAACTTTTCTTTAGCCAATCCCCATCTTTTCAAGTCTCCAAACCGATGTCCTTCACAAGCCAGTTCAACTGCTCTTTCATGAACAATACGTTCAAATACTTCAGCTTTTGTTTCTGCCTTTAACCAAGCAGGACCACTGTTCAGTTTTGGCATGTTCGTAGATTTACGCTGTCTAACCTGATTAATCAACTCAACGGCCTTTCCCTGTTCTCCATTTTCATTATAACATTCTGCCAGCATCAACAACACATCCGCATAACGTATAAGTGGAAAATCTACTGGAGAATAAGAACGGTCTTCCAGAATACCATCCATATCTCCTTCGGGAACAAACTTCCGCCAATAATAATTATTATGTCCTAAATTATCTCTCAAAAATCCATTAGCTTCATTCACCCCCGTAGCTAATACATATTCCATTTCTTTAGGAGTACGTCCATTACATCCCAGGAAATGGCAATAAGGAGTAATCAGAGTCTGTTCCATACGAGGATCGCGGCTTTCATAAATAGAACGTATCTTATCTTTATCTGCTGGATAAGCTGCTACGGTTTTGCCATCTTCACTTAATGTTGCTTCAAATATACGCTTCTGCATAGCCCGGTCTGTCGAAAAGCCTGGGTAAATCTCATCCCAGCTAAATGGGCGACCATCTTTATATTCATACATATCTGCCAAGATATCAGTAGGCATACAGTTATTCCAACATCCTCCAAAAGCCGCACGCGTACCTAAACGCAAACAGTAAGGCAAACCATAATTGTTATTGGTTCCATTAATACACTGAATACTGAATATTATTTCTTTAGACTGATCGCCTGCCAAAGTAAAAAGATCAGGATAATTATCGATCAAGCCATATCCGTAACCATATCCTTCTTTATCGAATACTATATCTTCAAAATCAGCTTGCGCACCTACATAGTCTTTGGTATAGAGTTTTACTTTTCCTCTTAATGCCACAGCTGCACCTCTTGTAGCACGACCGTACTCTGTACTTTCCCATTTTACAGGAAGTACACTTACAGCAGCATTCAAATCATCCAAGATAAACTTTACCGTTTCCTCTTCTGTAGCACGAGGCTTATTCATGGTCATAAACTCTTCACCTACCACTGTTGTTTCATCATAGAGAGGCACTCCTCCATAGAAATCAAACAGATGAAAATAGTAAAGCGCACGCATGAACCGTGCTTCTCCTTTATAGACATCCTTTTCGTCTTCGCTTATATCAACTCCATCAATATTCTGCAACAGCAAGTTAGCACGAAAAACACCATTGTATGCACTTTGCCATTTACTTTCCACCAATCCACCCCGGTCAGTATAAGTACCTTTTATGATTGAAGGCATCTGCCAGTTATTATAATCCATTGCTATTTCTCCCAGTGCATCATTGTTATAATAAGCACCGAATACATTTTCATTCAGCAAGGTATTATACATAGCTACCATACCCTGATGTGCATGATCTTCTGTTTTCCAGAAAGTTCCAGAACTTAATCTATCGTGGGGAAACTGATCCAAGTCGTAACAGCCGCTCATCATCCCCATTGCTGCCAATAATAATATATATTTTTTCATGATATAGTCTTTTATTTTTTAGAATGAAACATTAACTCCAAATGAAGCTTGACGAATACTTGGATAAGTCAAACCAGAAGTTTCCGGGTCCATACCTACATAATTGGTAAATGTAAAGAAGTTCTCTAAACTGCAGAACAAACGTACTCTGCTCAGTGCTGCCGCATCAGTCCAACGTTTAGGCAAAGTATATCCCAACTGAATATTCTTTATTTTCAAATATGCCTTATCTGTTTCCCACATATCACTGCTTCTCGTATTACGTCCATCATTAATCAACAGTCTTGGATAAGTAGCTGTCGTTGTACGTCCTTCATACCAACGTCCATCAGCAACTTCTTTACCTATCTGATATCCACTGGCTGGCAGATTAGTGGTATGCATCGTCTGATACTGCACTTTATAACTTCCGGTTCCAGACATCAGCATTGAGAAATCAAATCCCTTATACTCACATCCTATATTAATTCCATAATACAATCTCGGAGTATTTCCATGACCTCTTGTTACCTTATCATCATCATTGAATATACCGTCATGATTTGTATCCTGATAAAGTACATCTCCCATTTCCGGACGTTTGTATTGTGCAAACGGATCTACTTTTTTTCCATCTTCTCCGATCGGGGCATTATCAACCAAAGACTGTACATAATCCAAGTCTTCCTGCGTCTGAATAATTCGGTCAACCAATAATACATATTCAGTATTTATAGGTAATCCTTCTTTTATTATCACACTACCACTAATACTTGGTTCATCTCCTTTAAACTTTGTAACCTTATTATCAACGAAAGTAATATTCGTCCCTATATTATAATGAAAATCATTAATCTTGTCGGCCCAGTTAAATGTCAGTTCAAAACCTTTGTTCCGAACTTTTGCGCTATTCTGACGAGGAATACTGGCATTACCATGCACCAGTGGAGCAGGCAAATCAATCAAGATATCTCTGGTATTCTTCACAAAATACTCAACTGTACCAGAAAGACGGTTATTCAATGTAGCAAAATCTACTGCAAAGTTGGTCACTGCCGTACTTTCCCATGTCAAATTACCATTAGCCAATGCATTTTGAGTCATACCCACCTGCTGTACATTACCTAGCGCATAGTTGGCATCTGTATATGCAGCAATAGCCATATAGTTAGAATCATAGGCATCACCCAAATAGTTATTACCCAGTTCTCCATAAGAGGCACGTAACTTTAAGGCGTCCAACCAACCTTTTGTATTTTGCATGAAAGCTTCCTGATCAATACGCCAAGCTGCAGAGAAAGATGGGAAATATCCCCAGCGTTTATTTTTCAAGAAACGAGAAGATGCATCAGCACGCAAATTCATTTCCAGCAAATATTTATCTTCCCAACCTAAATTTATACGTCCAAAATAAGAGCGCATCACCCATTCTGTATGTGCACCAGAGTTAGTGGCATCTCCGGTAGCTCCATCAATTACATCCATCGACGGGTCAATCGGATCATATTTGCCAGCATTGATTTTACGGTCGCGATACATTTCCTGACTAGCTCCCAACATCACATTCAGGTCTAACCGGTCATTAAACAACTTATTTTCATAACGAATCACACCATCCATAAAGATACGTTCTTCCTTACGGTTATAATTCGAAATCTGCTGTCTCTGGGTATCTGCTCTAACAACCGCATCTGAAGCAAAATTCCACAAATCAACCTTGTTAGTTTTATACCAATTATCCTTATCCGTCAACTCATACGAATAAGACCCTTGAATGGTTAATCCCTTGAAAGGAGTAATGGTTCCATTAAAGGCTCCACGGAAATTACGGACCTTTTTATTTCCTGTCTTGTTATAAATATAGGTAAGCGGGTTGTTTGCCTGAATATCTTCTCCTGCAGCCTGCGCTCCACCAAAACGTCCGTCAGGGTGTCGAAGAACAATGCCTGGAACACTGGCATAACTATAAGTAAAAATATCATCTATATAATCAGAAGCAATTCCATTATCCGACAAATAGCCATTTAATCTAGCTCCTAAAGTCAACCAGGAAGCTACTTTAGCTTCTACATTAGAGCGAAAACTATAACGCTCATATCCTGATGCATCAATAATACCCGGATTATTCAAATAGCCGAATGAGGTAAAGAATGAAAGTTTATCTGTTCCCCCGCTCATTGAAATATTATGATTGGTAGCAACGGCTGTTTGGAATACCTCATCCACCCAGTTTGTATTAGGGTAAATTAATGGATTCTGCCCATTATCATTTCTCCATGCGTCAATAGTTTCCTGCGAATATTGTGCATATTCACCAGAGCCCGAATTATAATGAGCCTCATTTCTCAATTCCATAAAATCGGCATAATTCGTAACAGCTTCCACCGTCTTCCCAATAGATTCCATGGAAACATAACCCGTGTAGTCAATAGCAATTTTTCCCTGCTTTCCTTTCTTTGTCGTAATCAAAATAACTCCATTGGCAGCACGAGATCCATAAATAGAAGCCGAAGCAGCATCTTTCAATACAGTCATAGTCTCTACATCTTGTGGAGCAACTGTATTAATATTACTTTCCACTCCATCAATAATAACCAAAGGAGCTGAATTATTTAACGAACCTTGTCCACGTACCAGAATGCTGGCATTGTCATTACCTGGAACATTGCTACTTGAAGTGACAGACACACCGGCAGCCATACCAGCCAAGCCAGAAGAAAGGTTTGTAATCGGACGTTTTTCTGCAATTTCTCCCATATCTACTGAAGCCACAGATCCTGTGAGGTTTACTTTCTTCTGCGAAGCATATCCCACAACTACAACCTCATCTATCAACTCTGTATCTTCTACCAGTTTAACCGAGAAACTAGTTTGAGAACCAATTTTAATAGTTTGTTCTTTATAGCCAATATAACTGATTACCAATTCTGCATTTGCCGGCACATTATTTAAAGTAAAGTTTCCATCCAAATCAGTAATAATACCCTGAGATGTCCCTTTTACCAATACATTTGCCCCAATAATTGGTTCTCCTGATTTATCTGTAACCGTTCCTGAAATAGTACGCGTATTCTGTTGCGATACCATCAACGAAGGAGTCTCCGAAAGACTTTCCATGTTATAACCAGAATCGGCATAGGCGGTATGCCCCACCAAACATAAAGCTCCTCCCAAAAGCCAATGAGGGAGTCTTCCATACGACGTGCGTTTTTCTTTTTTAGATTGATACATAAAACTTAATTATTTTAAGGTTTTGTGCAAAACTAAAAAATACATTCATCAGACAGGGTACATTTACGTCCAAACAAAAACACACGGCTGTCTAGTCTTTGACTTTTAACACTAAACGGAATACTTAAAATCAGAACTTTACACAGAAATGTAACCTGATTTGGACAACGAAGTCCCCTCTTTCCCCTGATTTTGTCCTATTTTTGTATCTATTCAAAATACTATAAGAACATGAAAACATTACGCACATGGACATTGGCAACTTGCTGCTGTATCGGAAGTATCCTTCTAGCACAAGAGCCCTCGTATTCTACACAAGAGATTCTAAAAGATCTGGAATTTTTCAACGGATGGGAAGCCGCGCAACTTGCCCCCAATTTCAAGAAGAAACAATTAACTAATTTCCGAAGTCCCTTAATGAGACAACTTGCCAAAAGCATGATAGAAGGGAACTATCAGAAAGAATACCGGTTGAAAACTTATAGGCCAATAGCTTCCAACAAAATCCTCCAAAACAAACTAAAGTTATCAGACGGATATAGCCGTTATGAGAACATCACCGGTATGTATCTGGAAAAAGGAGAGAATGTAGTATTGGTAGGCGACATGCACGGAAGAGAAATCAACCTGCTGATTCCAGACTGGATGCGACAGCCTACACCTGGATTTGCCCCCACCAAAGATCCGGAAGGATGGGAACTGAAAAAGCAGGTCATTGCCTTGCATGAAGGAGTCAACGTGATTCATGTAGAAAAAGCTGGAAATGTCTACATAGACTATTTTGCCGATGACCCTGAAACTGCTCCTGGCGTTACAATCCATTTTGTGACAGGAAAAGTAAACGGCTACTTTGATGCCGAGACCCAAACAAATAAAGATTGGAACAAACTTCTTGATCAGGCAGTCAGTCCGGTAATGGATGTCAAAACCCGTTACATGCAACTTGCCTATCCTGTAGAGTTCCTGAAAAAATTCGATTATGGAAAAGGTAAGGAGCTAGCTCAGGCATACGATCAAATCATGACACAGCAGTATGAGTTTTGTGGAGCCTTAAAATACAACCGTGTACCCGAAAAACGCATCTTAGCCCGTGTCAACTTCAACTATTTCATGTTCCGCGACGGTGATGGCGTGGCTTTCCTTGGCAATGAAAGCACCATGAAATCGGCATTGGGACCGGACATCTACAAGGACTGGGGAGTAAATCATGAAATCGGACACGTTATGCAGATGAGTCCACAACTCACTTGGGGAGGTATGACAGAAGTAAGCAATAACCTTTTCACCATGTATGTGGCTACACTCGCAGGACAACCCAGCCGTTTGTCAAAATCAAAGAACTACGACAAAGCATTTAAGGAAGTGCTTGAGGCAGAAAAGAAACCATTCATCATGTGCGTGGGTGATCCATTTCAAAAACTGGTCCCTTTCTGGCAACTATACTTATATGCCAAAGAAAAGGGATACAACGATTTTTACGCAGATCTGATGGAATATATGCGAAACCACCCACACAAAGGTACGGGAAACGCTTCCATCCACAACATGTATGAATTTACCAAAGTGACCTGCGATTTACTGAAAACAGACCTGACCGATTTCTTCCAGGCCTGGGGATTCTTTGAAACCGGTAAATTTCATGTAGGCGACTATGCTGACTATGATTTTGATGTGACTCCACAAATGGTGGAAGACACAAAAGAATATATTGCCTCAAAACATTATCCAAAACCTGAAAAGGACATCACACGTTTAACTGATTAAAGCACCATGAACAAAATACAATCATTCATATTCAAAATAGGCAAAGTGTGCACACTCTTTCTTATTTTATGGATTACAATTCCCGCATTTGGATATGTGCCATCCGCACACCCGCGGTTACTATTCAGCAAAGTGGAGGAAAAAGAGGTAAAAAAACTAATCAAGAAAGATCCACTAGCCAGAGAACTAGCATCTTTTCTGAAAGAAAAAGCCGACTCCATGGTCGTATTGCCTCAACTAACTTATGATTTAAACAAATACGGAAACATACTTTATACTTCAAGGGCTTATGTTACCAGATTAGGAACCCTTTCATTGGCTTATAGGCTGTATGGAGAGCAAAAATACCTGGATGCTGTTAACAATACCCTACTTTGGATATGCGACTATAAAGATTGGGATCCAGCACATTTTCTTGATACTGCTGAAATGACTACAGCCGTGGCCATCGCTTATGACTGGCTTTTTGATGCACTTCCTGAAAGTACCCGACAGAAAGTCAAAGAAAGTATCTACAAAAATGCTATTTCCATCGTTTTACACGAATATGAGAAAGGAGGCCCCGGAAGTTGGGCTAAAAGAGAAACTAACTGGAATGTGGTATGTAATACAGGTATGACCTTGGGAACACTGGCCGTAGCAGAAGATTATCCAAAGGAAACAGCAACAATCTTGGAAAATGCTGCTCGCTACATGCCTAACTGCCTGAAACACTTTGCCCCCGATGGAGTGTGTTATGAAGGACCTGCTTACTGGGGATACACTAATAGTTATCTTTCTTTATATTTAAAAGCCGTCAGTGACAACGGGGGAGACCAAGGAGGCATAGGAGAGCTACCGGGAGTATCACGTACCGCTCTTTTCTATAAACGTACGCTGACTCCCTCCGGACAACGTTTCAACTTTGGGAACGCCAGCACTGAAGAAGTTATGAACACACCGGCCTTCTTCTTTTTCAGCCGGAAGTATCAGCAACCGGAAGTAGCAGAATGGTTCCGGAAAGAAATAGAAAAAACTATCAAACAAAACCAACCCATACACCAACTTTTCTTTCTATCATTGCCTTGGTTCAATCCGGCATCCCCAACTCAGAACGAAAATATTCCATCACTGGAAGTATACCACAATAGTATCAACGATTTAGTTGTACTTAACGGAAACCGAAAAGAAAAAGGCTCCGTCTTCCTCGTAGCCAAAGGCGGACTGCCCAATCAGGCACACCAGCAGATGGACTGCGGCACATTTATCATCGAAAGTAATAGTGTGTGCTGGACAGAAGACTTGGGGGCTGATGATTACGCCTTACCTGGCTTCTGGGATGGAAAACCAGGAGGAGACCGCTGGAAATACTTCCGCAACAACAACTTCTCACATAATACATTGAATATTGACAGACAACCACAATATGCTAACGGTAAGGCTTTCGTATGCGAAGAAAATACACATACAGCACAACCCTATGCCCGACTAGATCTCTCTGAAGTATATAAAGTGCAGGCTCACAAAGCACTCCGTAAATTCACACTGGTCAATGATCATACTATCGAAGTAGAAGATGAAGTGGCACTACGAAATACATCCTCTACCGTTTTTTGGACCGCAGCAACAAAAGCCGATGTTACAATAAATGGCTCAGTAGCACAGCTTCAGAAAGACGGAAAAGTATTCTATTTTCGTATTCTTTCTCCCGAAGGAGCTACTTTCCATACTTACCCTGCCTATAATACTTACCCTGGTGAAAAACCAATTAAAGGTATTACGATGTTAGAAATAGCCTGCCCTGCACAAGGAGGTAAAGCTAAAATTACAGTAGAAATGAGTAGTAAAAATAACAGCAACTCTTTTAATTAAAAGGCATAAGCACATTTCTTAAAAAATAAAATAGATAAGAATTATCAATCCGTCTATACAAGAAATCACCACCTTCCAGATGAAATCTGGAGAGACGCTTAATCTTTCTAAAAACTAAAACCACCTGAAATGAATATAATCAACAAATTACAATTCTTTTTATATACTACCATCTTGTTATGGAATACATTCAGCCTTAACGCCATCGTACCCGTTCCGTCTGAAAATCCATCCAAATATCAAAAGCAACAAATAAAAAGAAAATATGGAATGTTTATTCACTTCGGAATCAATACCTTTCATGATATGGAATGGTCTGACGGTAATTTACCAGCTCATTCCTATAAGCCAAAGACTATAGATGCGGCACAATGGGTCAAAACAGCCAAAGATGCAGGTATGAAATATGTAATTTTAGTCACGAAACATCACGATGGATTCTGCCTATGGGACAGCAAATACACAGAATATGATGTAGCCAATTCAGGCAATCCAACCAATGTTATAGAGGCTGTAGCCAAAGAGTGTCAAAAACAAGGAATACAACTTGGACTATATTATTCTCTGTGGGACCGAAAAGAGAATGCCGATGTTACGAACATTGAGGCTGACAAAAAATATAATTCATATATGCTGGCACAATTAAATGAATTAATGGATATAACCAGTCAATATACGCACATTGTTGAATTTTGGTTTGACGGAAGTTGGGAAAAGCCCAGCTACAGATGGCCTATACAAGACATCTATTCTACTATAAAACAACGGGAACCTCAATGTCAAATAGGCATCAACTGGAGCATTGGGGAAGACAGTAACCCCAATGATCCTGCTGCACCTGCAAAATCCTATCGGATTGACCCGGAAAAACAAAAAGAAGGTGACCCCATACGTTACTTTCCCAGTGACTTCCGTTTAAGCGACCCTTTACTTCCAGCTTATCCTGACCCCAAAATATTCACTCATCATGGACAGCGTTATTACATGCCCTTTGAATCCACTGTATGCTTAAGCAAACGATGGTTCTACTGCACAACTGACACTGTATACAAATCATTAAATGAACTAATCAGACTCTATAACCGCGCAACCTCTCAAGATAATATCCTGATATTAAACGTTCCCCCTGCAAGAGACGGAAAAATAAGAAAGAAAGATATGGATTTACTAAAAGAATTGCGCAAACATCTTAACATAAACAATTAAACGCTACCTTTCTTCTCTCTATATTCCTGAGGAGTTTGATTAAACCGTGCTTTGAAACAATGACGGAAATAGCGAAGGGAATTAAAACCTGCCTGATAAGCTATTTCCGTTATCTGCAAATCCGGATGATTTTCCAGCAAGTCCAACGCATACTTCAAACGTGCATTTAACATAAACTCTGTGGGAGTCATATCGCTAAGAACCTTCAACTTGTTGTATAAGGAACTACGGCTTACTCCTAATTGACGGGCTAAAGCATTGATATCAAATTCCGGGTCCGCCAAATGTTCTTTCACCACAGTTTCCAGTTGGGACAAGAATTTTACATCCATCGGATTCAAAGCCAATGCTTGTATGTCACCTGCAGAATCAGCCTCTTCTTTTTTATCTATCTGAAACTTTTGTACTAGCAGCTTACGAGAACGCAGTATATTAGCAATTTTCCCTAATAAAATTTTATGATTAAAAGGCTTTTCAACATAGTCATCAGCTCCGCATTGCACTCCTTTCAGTTTACTATCATCAGAAGTCAAAGCAGTAAGTAAAATCACAGGTATATGGCTTGAATTAAAATTTGTCTTAAGCTTCATACACATCTCTGTACCAGACATGACCGGCATCATTACGTCACTTATAATCAAATCAGGACTCTCTTCTAATGCTTTATCCAATCCTTCTTGGCCATTCATCGCAATTTTGACCTTATACAGCGGAGACAACATGTCTACCAGCACTTGTAACATGTCTTCATTATCTTCTACCAGCAGAATGGTTTGTTTATCCAAAATCTCTTCTGTTTCACCTGCAGGTGAAGCAAGTGAGTCTCCCGATAGTTCAGACATATCCTGCACCGGAATAGTTTCTTCTGCATCTTCCGCTTCTACATACACCACTCCATCTTCTTCCTGGAAAGGATTCTCTACAGGCAACAAAACAGTAAAAATACTTCCGTATCCCATCACGCTCTTTACTGAAATAACTCCATGATGCAGTTCTACAATACCTTTGGCCAAAGCAAGTCCTATACCACTTCCAGAAGATGACATCTTTGTATCAGCCTGATAGAAACGGTCAAATACACATGGAAGAGACTCTTCCGGAATTCCCTCTCCACTATCAATTACTTTTATTTCAATACCTTTTTCCGTTACTCCAGCGACTAGTTCGACTTTACCTCCAACCGGAGTATACTTAAATGCGTTCGACAAAAGATTTGATATAACCTTTCTCAATTGCCTTCTATCTGCCCAACAACATGCTTCTTCATTGTCTGCCCGGAAAGAGAACGTAATATTCTTCACCTGAGCCTGGTTCTGAAATTCTTCAGTCATTTCCCGAAGGAAAGCAATCACATCCAACTGGCAGACATGCAAAGTCAACTTGCCACGTTCCATTTTTCGAAAGTCCAACAATTCTGAGATTAACTCTCTAAACTGAAACGTATTCCTATATATTCTCTGTAGCCGTACACGAAAATACGGAGAAAGAGACGGACTTTGCAAAAGTGCTTCTGTCTGAGAAATAATCAAGGTCAATGGAGTACGAAACTCATGCGAAATGTTAGCAAAAAACTGCAACTTAGCTTGTGTTAGCTCTTCATTTTTTTCTTTCTCTAATTTTTCCTGTGCCAAAGAATGACGCAGATTCAATTTTGTACGCCAATTTCTCAACAGTTCGTACGCAATTACAAATAAGACAAAGAAATATGTCAAGTAAGCCCACCATGTATTCCACCACGGACGATGGATGAAAATAGGAAGTTCTATGGTATGCTTGCCATTTTCATCTCCTGCTTCTTTTTCACGAATTACCAATTTGTAATGCCCCGGCTCCAAATTGGTAAATACCAGGTTATGACTATAGGCTGTATTCCAATTTTTATCAAACCCTTCCAAACAATACTCATAGATATTACGCTTGGCACTTTCAATATAATTGTTGGAAGAAAAAGTCAACTGAAGATTGTTCTGATTATAGGCCAGTTCCAGCTTATTCAAGAAGGGAAGCGCCTTTGAAAGTACACTTCCTTCCATTGCGGCTGAAAATTGCCGGTTGTTTACCTCCAAAGCCGAAAAGAAAAGATTATAGGCTGGAAAAGGAGAAAACAAACGGGAAAGACGAAAAGTACTCATTCCTTCGGTTCCTCCTACAAATATTTCTCCATCACGTGTACATAGCAAACCGCATCCATCATTCACAGCTGAAAGATGCAGCTGCTTTTCTGCATCCACAATCTTTATTTCACCCGTCTGAAGATGATATACGAATACACCCTTCTCACCGGAAGCCAGTAAAAAACCATCAGGAGTAACATTCAAGGTATAACAATATCGAAGGTCAATCTCTGAAAAAGGAACAAACCTATCGTTTGAAGGATTATATCTATAAATACCTGATCCTGATGTTCCAAAATATAAATTTCCAGACTTATCTTCCACAATCTTAGAAACGATAAAACGCCCTAATCCATTTTCTCCGTACAAATAAACAGATTTATCGCTGCTATCTTTCAAGCTGATACGGATAAGTTTATTACGCAAGGCCATCCAAACATTTTCCTGAGAATCTATAAAAAAGGCCGTACCTCCCGCATGTGTTTCTTTTACATCAGGAAAAAGATAAGCTAAAGGACCTGACTTTCCTGATTTTACAAATAATCCATTGTCTGCCAGCAAATACAAACTATTGCCCTTCAAAAAAATTTCAGAAAAAGAAGCTCCCATTTTTCCCCAGCTTTCTTCCTTACGAATATTCTTGGAAGCAATATCAAAACAAAGCATACCTTGCTTATGAGTACCGATATACAGGCAATCTTCCGCAGAGTTATACTCTATACACTTCAGGTTAGGGAAAAAAGATTCAGGATGAGAAGAATCATTTAAGTAATAAGAAAACTTACCTGTAGCCCGATGCAGGCAATTTAATCCTCCTCCTTCCGTGCAAATCCATATATCTCCTCGCTTGTCTTCCACCATATTGCCGACATAGGCAAAACTCAAACAATCATCCCGTTCTGGATTATCGGTATAATGCTGAAAAATATCATATACAGGATTGAAATAATTTACGCCTCCATAATATGTACCAACCCATATACTCCCCTGCAGATCCTTATAAAGAGAAAAAATAGAAGAATGGCTCAAAGCTCCTGGTGCAATCTCTTTCTTATATCCAGAAACAACACGTATGTCATTTATTTTATAAAGCCCATTGAAGGTACCAGCCCAAATACAACCCTCATCATCTTCTACAAAACAGCGTACATCATTACTCGGAAGCTGCAAGTCTCTCCTAACAATCCAACCTTTTCCAGAGGATAGTGACAGCTGATACATTCCATCACGAAAGCCTGCTACCCAAAGTCTTCCTTTTGAATCCTGAAACAATGAATAAACTGTTACCTTCGGAAGGATACAAACCGGAGACTGACCGGACAATTTCTCCATTCGATAAAGTCCCTTTGCCGAACCGATCCAAATTCCTCCGTCTGCCCCCATATATAAATTACGAATTCTACCGACCGAAGGTACACGACAAACAAACTGAAAACAATTTTTTGTCATATTCCACTGAAAAATACTATCTTGCACAGCGGTCAGCACATGCTCTTGATTCGCAAAGAGGCAAGAAGAATGGATTTTCAAGTCATAAAACCGTTCTTCATAAAGAGCATAACGCATCAACCTCCCGTCAGAACTAAAAAAAACACTTCCCTTTTTATCACATACCAAATCATGGATTTCATTACCAATCAGGCTGTCCTTTAAGGCATTAAACACTGTCATACGGTTCCCATCATAACAGTTTAGTCCTTCCAATGTACCCAACCACATTCTACCAAGTTCATCTTGAGCAATAGACACCACAGAAATCTGCGACAAGCCTTCATTCTTGCCTAAGTGTTTGAAATAAATATTTCCGTGAAGAAATAAAGAAAATAAAATCCAAAGACAAAATAAAAAACACCTTTTCATTAGTACATACAATTCAAAGTATCACAAAGTAAAAAAATAAGGGAACTCTCCGAAAAGAATTCCCTTATGTGTGTCATACAGACGATTCGATTATCCCAAGTGAATTGCTTCAGAAGGACAAACGTCAGCACAAGTTCCACATTCTGTGCAAGCGTCCGGATTGATTGAATATTTATCACCTTCTGAGATTGCTCCAACCGGGCATTCATCGATACAAGTACCGCAAGCGATACAATCGTCACTAATTACGTAAGCCATTGTAGTAAAAAAGTTAAGTTATTATTAGTCCTAAATTGATAGTGCAAAGTTAATCTTTTTCCAATCAGTTGTCACATCCACTTTGCATTTTCTACCCAATTTATATCATGTCTAAATAGTATCAATGCAAGATGGCCTGATACATCACCTGCTGCATCCGAGTGCGGATATTATAACGAACCAAATTATTGGGCTCATAAACAGAAGGATAGGTCCGGTTACTCAAGAATACAAAAATCAGTTCATTATCCGGATCCACCCACACACAAGTTCCCGTAAAACCTGTATGTCCAAACACGGAAGCTGGTGCTTCAGGAGTACAAGGACTGTTGTCCGTATGTTCCGTATCGGGTTTGTCAAAACCTAAGCCCCGCCGACTATCACGCGACTTCAGCGTAGTAAAGAGTTCACAAGTTGCCCGGCTAAGGTATCTCCGGTCACCGCAGATTCCTTTGTCCAGCCACATCTGAGCAATTTTCGCTACATCCTGCGCTGTAGAGAACAAGCCTGCATTTCCAGACACGCCTCCCATGAATGCGGCAGCCTCATCTTGCACAAATCCTTGCAACTTACTTCCACGAAGGAAATCATTCTCTACAGAAGGTACAATCTGCTTCTTCGTGAATTTACGCAAGGGCAAAAAGGCCGTATGACGCAACCCCATCGGGGTATAGAATACGCTGTCCAAATACACATCCATTGGTACACCTGCTACCTTTTCCACCAATTCTTTCAAAAGCATAAAGTTCAGGCAACTGTAACGATAGGATTTTCCTTTCACCGGAACTTTTGCAATCTGTTCTAATATATTCTTACTGAAATCACTTCTCAGAAACAAACTATCTGCTACCTGAAGCGGATATTCAACCGATGAAGTACATGATACCCACTCTGGATTATAGCGGAAATCATTGCAAGCATACACATTCTCAGCTAGTTTCAGCGTGTGATTCTTATCAGCTTTTTTACGGAACAGCCCTCCTTTACAAGACTTCATATCCAATGCTTCCTCATAGAAAGGCCAGTAGGCTGGCAATCCAGATTCATGGAAAAGTAAATCTCGCACCGTAATACGCGACTTATCTGTTTTTTTCAATATGGGCAAATAATCGGATACACAATCTGTCAATCCGAATTTTCCTTCATCATAAAGTTTCATCACTGCCAGCAGCGTAGCCGTTACCTTAGTCAAAGAAGCCAAATCATATAGGCTATTTTCCTTAACAGATTCCTTTCCCGCATAGGTATAGTTACCGAAACACTTGTTGTAAACCGGAAGACCTTCCCGCAGAATCATCACATGACATCCTGGATAAGCCTTCAGCTGGATACCTTCTTCTGCAATACTATCTATCTGTGATAATATAGACGCATCCATGCCCAAGTCCTCCGGACTGTATTGACGGGGAGCTTCTGGATCGATGGTCAGTCCATCACCAGCCTTGAACACTCCAGCCAGCGGAATAGACAAACGACCGTCAGCATACGCATTGCCCAAAAACAAATCGGCCACGTAACGCTGTACAGATTTCTCGTCAGTATGTGCCAGTACTACAGTAGAAGCATGGCGGACCACTTCCGGAATTTTTTCCAGCATCTTCATATCGCCAAAGCAAATCAAAGCCAAAGGCTTGTCTTTGGCCAACTTTTCCAGTAAAGCTGCATACGGCTCCACCTTATCTGAATGTAAGGCCACCAATACTCGTTGTGTCGGACGCAGACGTGTCTCCACGACATCCAATGAGTCTACATTCGCATGCAACCAGCCGACCGGGAAAGTCTGCTTCAACTGATGATAAAACGGATAAGCTTCCGACAAGGAAGGAGAGACACTCAACAGCACTGTACCCGATACAGATAAATCAAGCGGAACCAATGACGAAGAATCCTTCAGTACCGTCACTGCCGCTTTTGACAATTCCTGCTGAAGCGACAGAAGCTCCGGCGTTACCAGTTTTTCTGCAAGTCCTTCTTCTTCCACTTTTTCCCAGGAAGAAAGTCCCAGCGCATATTTAAATGACAGTACTTTCCGACATTTCCGGTCGATATCTGCTTCCGACAGACGACCTTTTTTAAGCGCCGACATCACACCGTCAATTTCTTTTTTCAAATTACGAGGAGATAAAACCACATCATTTCCTGCTATCAAAGCACGGGCACACACATCATCATGCCCGGCAATGCCTTTCATCTCCAGAGCATCCGTCACCACCAGTCCATGAAAGCGCAATTCATCAATCAGTGTATGCATAATTACCTCCTGCGAAATAGAAGCAGGTCCTTCACCCAAGCTCGGGGCATGCAAATGTCCTACCATCACACCGCCAATTCCTGCCTCAACGGCTTTCTTAAACGGATATAACTCTATACTATCCAAACGAGCTCGGTCAAAATTCAATTCAGGCAACGCATTATGTGAATCAATTTCCGTATCTCCATGTCCGGGAAAATGCTTACACACCGCCATTACACCATTGTCCTCCAATCCTTTTACATAAGCAGCCACTTTTTCGGCCACCCTCTTCGGATCACCGCCAAAAGAGCGAAAATTGATTACTGGATTATTGGGATTGTTATCCACATCGGCTACCGGCGCAAAATTAATCTGTACGCCTATCAGACGACACTGACGAGCCACTTCCTTACCATATTCATAAAGCAGTGAATCATTCTGTATGCATCCTAACACACGATTGTAGGGAAAAGAAGGGGTATCTTTCAAGCGCATTCCCAATCCCCACTCACCATCAAAAGTCACCATCAAAGGCACCGACGCATGGGCCTGGGCATAGTTGGTCATCTGCACCTGCTTCCGAAGCTCTCCACCGGTAAACAACAGCCCTCCTACTCCATAGTCATCGACCATCTTTCGCAACACATTCTTGCTATATTGGTTTGTCACCGGCTGGAGAGTATAAATGAACAACTGACCCACTTTCTGTTTCAGCGTCATCTTCTCCATCTGCCCGTCTACCCATTTCCGGCAGGCTTCCGTGTCGTGTACCCGGCTCAAGAGCACAGGCTCCTGTGCAAAGAGACTAGTCGAGGCCAGACAAGCACACAATATACACCACAAAATCCGTCTTTTCATTCTACCCTATCTGTTTTAATTTTTCTGCATCTTGACAACCATACGCCCGACAAATGCCGCACTTTTTCCCATCTGCTGCACAGGCACCTCTATTCCGTCAAGATTCTTATAAAACTCCGGCCCTTCAAAGAAGGAATGAGAATGTCCGCCTAATACAATGTCAATGTTACGAGTATTCTCTATCAGTTCTATATCCGAATAAGGCTCACCCTTCCATCCTAAATGCGACAGGCAAATCACCAAGTCACAATGTTCCTGGTTCTTCAGCAAGTCGGCTACACGCTGGCCTTCAGAAACAGGGTCTTCAAATTTTACATTCCCGTAATTGGCATGCGCCACCAGACCGTCAAGCTCCGGTCCCAGTCCAAACACACCGATACGTATTCCATCGCGTTCAATGACGGTATACTCCTTCACCAAACCTTCCAGCACGGTACCTGCCACATCATAATTGGCACATACAATCGGGAAATTAGCCATCTTGAACAAGCGGGCCATATTGTCCAGGCCAAAATCAAACTCATGATTTCCAATCGTACCTGCATCATACCCCATCTCATTCATCATCTTGATTTCTACCTCTCCCTTAAACAAATTATAATAAGGACTTCCCTGAGAAAAATCACCAGAATCGAACAGCAACATATCTTTGTGCTCACGGCGCTGTTCTTTCACAAAAGCCGCCCGACGCAACACACCCGCCTTTCCGGCTAGTAGCGTATCAGGGAAATAAGAGGCAAAGGGTTCGATACGACTATGCATGTCGTTCGTATGAAATATATACAATTCTTTCACCGACTGTGCGGCCACCACACTCACCAGCAGGCACGCCAGACATAAACAATATATCTTTTTCATCTCTTTTCTATTTTTCAATTGGACGCACTCACTTTTATTCTTCCTTCTACCTGCGAAGTCACAAATTGTCCTTTCTGCTCACACTGCTTTACATAGTCAAGCAACAAGTTGCGCAACAACGCATCTTTCGGGAATATTTTGGAAGAAGCCCGACGGAACGCTTCCATCTTATCATTTCCCTCAGCCAAATAATCAATGGTAGCTACCGTATAGGTTTTCTTTACATCAATCTGCCGGCCATTCACCTTCGCTTCCAAGAGATTTCCCTCAGCATCTATTTTCAAAGCGGCGCCACTAAGGCCCTCTCCATGTACAGAAGCTATTTGTCCGAACAACTCCTTCAAGGTGGCCCCATCCATTGTCAGCACACACAAGGCATTCTCGAAGGGAGCAATTTCATACACCGTTCCAAAGGTAATTTCACCTTCAGGCATTGCATTCCGGATACCACCCATATTCATGACAGCGACATCAGCCGGCTTGCCAATCGCCCGCACCGCTGCCTGACGAAGTACATCGGCCATCAGATTAGACAACGGAGATTCCGGACGGTATGCGGTCAGATTCTTTGCCGAATGTCCGATGACCGGCGACATAATACTATCGACTTTCTGCTGATAAGGTTTCAAGATATTCAACGCTTCGGCATCCGGTTTACGGTCGTACACATCAGTAATGGCCACCCTTCCGCCTTCCACACCTGCCAGCGAATAACCTGAGCTACAGCTGGCCAGCAGCCACCCGGCCAACACGCCGGCAACTGCACTTTTTACAAGTCTAACATTGAGATAATTCATAAAACAAGGTTTATTTGCAGTCAAAAATACGGAAAAAAGGAACATGCTCAAAAGAATGGTAAAAGCTATCCACAAGACTTCTCATTTTTTAATAAAATACGCAGGAAACATTTGGCTACTTCGCAGAAAAACACTACCTTTGCCCCGCTTTCGCGCAATCGCTGTCAAAGAAGAGTTACTTGATATGTTGCGTTGTAACGATCAAACAATTTAATTTATTACAAAACATGGATTTAATTAAAATTGCAGAAGAAGCATTTGCTACTGGCAAACAGCATCCTTCATTCAAAGCTGGTGACACAATCACAGTAGCATACCGTATCGTTGAAGGTAGCAAGGAACGTGTACAGTTGTATCGCGGTGTTGTTATCAAAATTTCAGGTCACGGTGAAAAGAAACGTTTCACTGTACGTAAAATGTCAGGAACAGTGGGTGTTGAACGTATCTTCCCATTGGAATCTCCGGCTATCGACAGCATCACTGTCAACAAAGTTGGTAAAGTTCGTCGCGCTAAATTGTACTACTTGCGTGCACTTACCGGTAAGAAAGCCAGAATTCAGGAAAAACGTGCAAACGTGTAATTCAGTATTCCCTGAAAAAGACAAAATAAAAGGAGACATCATTTACTTGATGTCTCCTTTTATTTTTACCGACTCACAAAATATTTAACAATAAAAAAAAGCGATTATCTTTAAAAGATAATCGCTTTTCCGAGTGATCCGCCTGGGGCTCGAACCCAGGACCCCAACATTAAAAGTGTTGTGCTCTACCTGCTGAGCTAGCGAATCAATCCTTTGTTGCATCGGTTATTTCCCGATTGCGAGTGCAAAGGTAGATGTTTTTATAATAACTACCAAATATTATTGGAATATTTTTTCAATAAATTTAAACATCCACTAATTATCAACTACTTAGACACGCCTTCTTTTAAAGCTTTCTGATAACAGCAGCGGCATAAGGGTTCATATTCTTCTTTTTCCCCCAACAACACTCTTTTGTCATTGAGCACGGTACGATGCGAAACATAAGCCAAGTTACCACATTTCACACAAATGGCATGCACTTTAGTCACCTCATCGGCAATGGCACACAACGCAGGAATCGGTCCAAACGGAACTCCCTTAAAATCCATATCAAGCCCTGCGATAATAACACGGACGCCCCGATTAGCCAGTTCATTACACACTTCGGGTAATCCATCATCAAAAAACTGCGCTTCATCAATGCCTACCACGTCTATCTCCGAAGTAAACAAAAGGATACTGGCGGAAGAATCAATCGGGGTTGATTTGATACTGTTATTATCATGTGACACCACTTCTTCCTCTGAATAACGGGTATCAATAGACGGCTTGAATATCTCTACCCGCTGATGGGCAAAAGTAGCCCTACGCAAACGCCGTATCAACTCTTCCGTTTTACCGGAAAACATAGAGCCACATATTACTTCAATCCTTCCTCTTCGGCAAGTCTCCTCCCGATGATCTTCTGAATATACTACCATATTTTCTTTCATTACATAAAAACAATTGCAAAATTACAACGACGAATCGAAATCCGCGAAAAATCGACGCATTTTTATTAATAGTGACGAAAACACTATGTAAAGAGAAAACTTCTGTTAAATGTTTGACAAATCGAACACGTAAATACGAAAACTTTTTACCTTTGCTATCATAACATGAAGTACAAAGTATGGGAAAACTATATGTCGTACCTACTCCGGTAGGTAACATGGAAGACATGACATTTCGAGCTATCCGCGTATTGAAAGAAGCGGATCTGATTTTAGCTGAAGATACACGTACATCGGGTATCCTTTTAAAACATTATGAAATCAAAAATGCAATGCAATCACACCATAAATTCAATGAGCACCAGACGGTGGAAAGCATTGTCAACCGTATAAAAGGAGGACAAACGGTAGCCTTAATTTCAGATGCCGGCACTCCTGGAATATCCGATCCCGGATTCCTTGTGGTAAGAGAATGTGTAAGAAACGGCATAGAAGTGCAATGTCTGCCTGGAGCTACGGCCTTTGTACCGGCATTAGTTTCATCAGGGCTTCCGGATGAACGTTTCTGCTTTGAAGGTTTCCTTCCTCAGAAAAAAGGTCGCATGACACGACTGAATGCCCTGAAAGAAGAAACCCGTACCATGATTTTCTACGAGTCTCCTTATCGCCTGCTTAAAACGCTGACCCAGTTTGCGGAAGTTTTTGGAGCCGAACGCCCGGTTTCCGTATGTCGGGAGATTTCTAAAATACATGAAGAAAGCGTCAGAGGAACCCTTCAGGAAGTAATTGCACACTTCACAGAGACTGAACCAAGAGGAGAAATCGTCATTATATTAGGAGGAAAAGATAACTAAATTATAATTCTAAATTCAAAAACTATGAGAAAGGTTGTTTTATCTGCTTTATGTGCTGCTGCCCTGCTGACAGCATGTAATAATTCAGGCCAGAACAAAAGCACTTTACAAGCCCAGAACGATTCACTGATGCTTGAACTCTCTAACCGCGACACAGAACTGGACGAAATCATGGGAGCCTTCAATGAAATTCAAGAAGGATTCCGCGAAATCAACGAAGCTGAAAACCGTGTAGACTTGAAAGAAGGTACATTAGAAAGCCAGTCGGCTGCCGATAAGATAAAAGATGATATCCGTTTCATTAGCGAGAAACTGAAATCAAACCGCGAACAGATTGCAAAATTAGAAGAGCAACTGAAAAATAGCAAATACCAATCTGCCCAGTTGAAAAAAGCTGTAAAGAACCTTACTGCTGAACTGGCTGCAAAGCAGCAGCAGATTGAAACCCTGCAAGCAGAATTGGCTGCAAAGAATATCCGTATTGCAGAATTGGATGAAGCTGTTATGGACTTGAATAAGAACGTAGACGAGCTGAGTGCAGAAAATGAAGCAAAGACTAAGACCGTAGAAGCTCAAGACAAAGCCCTCAACACTGCCTGGTATGTATTCGGCACTAAATCTGAGTTGAAAGACCAGAAGATTCTGAAGAAGGGTGACGTACTGAAAGACAATGACTTCAACAAAGATTACTTCACCCAGATTGATATTCGTAAGGAAAAAGAAATCAAACTTTACTCCAAACGAGCTGAATTGCTGACTACTCATCCACAGAGTTCATACGAACTTGTAAAAGACGACAAAGGTCAGTTGACTTTGAAAATCAACAATCCGAATGAATTCTGGAGTGTATCACGTTATTTGGTAATCCAAGTAAGATAATCTCAGGATATTATATATGAAATTCCCCTTATCCCTCTGTTATCAGACCCAGGGATAAGGGGAAATTTTATATATAGTCTCTATCGCAAATTATCTTTTGTTCAAAGACTCACATAATTTACGATTAATCTCACGAACTCGCTTTTCATCCAGTTTAATTACTTTACGGTCGTATGTCATCAAACCATTTACTTCCACTTCTACGTCTGTGGTCTGCGTATATACAGCTGCAGAAAAGCCACGAGGTATTAAATCATAAAGTTTTTCTGCATATTTCACGTATTCATCTGTCACTTCCTTAGAAGAATTGAACTGAATATATCCCCAGTTACGGTCCGGTTCCCAAATATGCCCCTGTACTACCCAGCCAATACCTCCATACTCACCTAAGACTGTAGCTCTCTGTGCATCATACAGATACAATTCCGGAGCAGGATAGTTATGTAAATCCAGCATATCACCACAAGTGTAATGGTTACCTCCACTGGCAGGATTAACCAGACGGGTCGGGTCATATTGTTTGGTCCATTCCACTATTTCTGGAGTTTTAAACTGTCCCCAAGCTTCATTAAATGGAATCCATGTGCCAATGCAAGGATAAGAATACAATGCATCCATTATTTCCTTCCATTCCTTCCGGTAACAAGCTTCCGACTCTGCACTTCGCTTCATTTCAGTGCCCTCAAAATATTTCCGGTTCTGCCATTCCGGATTACGGTCACCGCTGGGCATATCCTGCCATACAATAATACCTAACTTGTCACAATAGGTATACCAACGTGCAGGCTCTACTTTAATATGCTTGCGAATCATATTAAATCCAAAGTCTTTTGTCTTCTGTATATCATACAATAAGGCTTCATCCGTAGGAGCTGTATATAATCCATCCGGCCACCAGCCCTGATCCAAAGGGCCAAACTGGAACAACGGCTTATTGTTCAACTCCAGACGTACAATACCGTTCGCATCACGTTTGGAAGAATATTTTCGCATAGCTGCATAACTGGAGACTTCATCCACCAGTTTTCCGTTCTGCTTTAAAGAAACCTTCAACGTATAAAGGAAAGGAGATTCAGGCGACCATAATTTTGTATTCTCTGGCATTGCCACCTGTACACATTCTCCATTAATACTTTTTCCTTGCGCTACCAGCTGTTGACCATCAAAAACTTTTACCTCTACCAAATCTTTTGAAGTAGCATCTTTTACCAAGGCCTTTAAAGAAAGCAAGGAATTATCGATGTCTGGAGTAATACGCAAATCCTGAATATAAGATTCACTGACAGGTTCCAGCCAGACAGTCTGCCATATTCCGGTCACCGGAGTATACCATATACCTTCAGGATGCGATACCTGTTTTCCTCTTGGCTGGTAACCCTTATCTGTCGGATCCCACACCTTTACCATCAAAGTATTGTTTTTTCCCTGCAAAGCTTCTGTAATATCAAAAGAGAAAGGCGTAAATCCTCCGGTATGACTACCGACCTTTACATCATTTACCCATACATCAGTTTTCCAATCTACTGCTCCGAAATGCAGAAGTACTTTTTTCCCTTTCCAAGACGAAGGAACTTCAAATGAACGACGATAGACCAACTCCTTCTCTGCACCTACCTTCTTGGCAACTCCCGACAAAGAAGATTCTACAGCAAAAGGTACCAGAATTTTCCCATCAAAAACAGAAAGGGTATGTTTTCCTTTTTCTATAATTGCATAATCCCAAAGGCCATTCAGATTTTTCCATTCTGTTCTTTCCATAATAGGTCGTGGATATTCAGGTAAAACATTATCAGGATTTACCTGTTCAGACCATTGCGTTCTAATCCGTCCCTCAACCGGCCTCCATTGTGCATGCAGCTGCGCTGCTAAAGCTCCCCATAAGGCAAGCCCTATCCATAGTTTTTTCATTGATATTAATTTTTAAGATACCTTACAAAGGTAGGATAAAACAGCAACTCTGCATAAAACAATTCTGTCAAAAAATAGAATCATTTATTCAGCTCATTTATAGTACAAGCCATTATTATAATGGCTGTTTTAGTTTTTATATTGAGAATAATCTTTTTACATTTGTACACAGTTTATTATTTTAATCCCAATATGAAGAAATTTCTCTTGCTACTCCAAGTATATATTTTATTCTCTATTTACAGTTGGGGAACACCATTACCACCAATTGAAGAAATTAATTTCACACCATTAAAAAACCTCATACAGCTACCGACCAATGAAGTTCGTAATCTTTTTCAAGATAAAGAAGGATATATATGGATTGCCACTTACAATGGATTAGTACGCTACGACGGATATTCCACCCAAATCTATCATGCAGAGTCTGAAGGGTCAGAAAAATCAATTGATGGATTTGTTAATATAGTTGCAGAAGACAACCAATCCAATTTGTGGATTGGTACACACAATGGCTTATATAAGCTAAATAAAAAACATGAAACCATAGAAAAAATACATTTGCCCAATCCTCAAGTCAGTAATGTAGAAGCCGTTGTGTGCACACGGGAAGGAGCAATATGGGCTGGCCACCAATAAAGGACTCTTTATAAAGAAAAAAGATGAAAAAAATTTTACTCTATATAAAACTGCTCAAAACATTGATGTCAAGTCCTTATTAGAAGACAAACGAGGACATATATGGATTGGCACTTGGAGCCAAGGCCTGTTCAGATATGATCCTACACAACAACGCTTATATACATATCAAAATGTATGCTCACGCAACTCAGCCCATATTATATTCCAAGATAAAGATGAAAATATATGGATTGGTACATGGAGATGTGGACTTCTGAAAATGCAAAAACCATATGACATGCAACACTATGGATTTATCCGGTACACCCACGATAAAGATAATCCATCAAGTATTGCCGACGATATCATTTATGCCATTACTCAAGATAAAAATACAGGTAAAATATGGATAGGCTCCCGAAGTGCACTCAGCATTATGGAATCAGAAGATGGTATATTCACCAATTATTATCCTAGTAATAAAAGTGGACATCTTCCTTTTAACGAGGTAGATGCATTGTTATCCAGCAAAGATGGATTAATGTGGGTAGGCATGCTCGGAGGAGGAATCCGGATTGCCAATACTAATACACGTAAATTCAGTCTAAACTCTCTAAAGACCGTGAGGGAAATATTCCCAAGCGCTTCAGTAAGAGCTATTTGCCCAATTGACAATCATTGGATTTGGATAGGAATTATGGGATTTGGGTTTGCAAAATATAACATGCAAACTCAGGAAGTCATTCCATACAACCAAATTGATGCGTTCCAAAAATTACCTCTCATATCTACAGTCAATGAAATCATTCAACTTAGAGATAATGGGGAGTACTGTTTTGCCACATGGGATGATGGACTATGGATTTTTGATGGGAAAAAAGTGCAAGAAATCAATATTGAATCACACCCACAATTAACAGACGTTTGTATATACTCTGTATACGAAGATTCAAAAAGAAATATATGGTTAGGAACAAGAAGTGGCATTTTTTTACTAGACAAACAAAGAAAAATGCATGCCATTAACAACTTAATTGAGAATAAAACATTTATTCCTGAAAAAGAGTCCATATTTCGAATTCAAGAAGATAAGGATGGAAATATCTGGGCTGCAACACCCAATTCTGGAATATGGAAGTTAACTCCTCATAATAATAATTTTACGGTCAAACAATACACTATCAAAGTCCAAAACGCCATATCAATAGGAGCCATGACACTATACATAGACAGTGATAATACAATATGGGCTGGAACAAACGGAAAAGGACTTAGTATTTACAACCCTGAAAAAGATTGTTTCCAGTATGCATTACCGACTAATATGAAAAAAGGAGAAGTAATATCATGTATATTGGAAGACAATCAAAAAGGATTGTGGATTACTACTACTTCAGAAATGATTCACATTCATAAAGATCAAACAAAGAAAAGCGTACAAGTATTTACTACAGAAGACGGACTACAAGATCATATTTTCAATCGAAATGCTTGTGCAAGAGGAAAAGATGGGAAACTATATTTTGGTGGAGTACATGGTATCAACAACTTTTTTCCTGCGGACATCAAATATGATACGGTTTCATATCCTGTTGTATTGACAGAACTAAGAGTTTATGATACCCTCATTTCACGTATGCCAGTCAATGAACAGCGAAAAATCCTAGATTCAACCCTAGAGTATGCTCAGCATATCACTCTTTCTTACACACAGAACAATTTCAGTATTGGATTTTCCGTATTGAACTACATCAATCCTCTATTAAACAAGTATGAATACAAATTAGAAGGATATGATAACCAATGGATCTCTACCGAAGGATATCATCCAGCAGCATTTTACAATAACCTACCTGCTGGAACTTACATTTTTTCCGTAAGAGGCAGTAACCCCAATGGCCTATGGTCTAACAATATCCGCTCTATCAAAATTACCATACTCCCCCCTCCCTGGTTTACTTGGTGGGCATATTGCATTTATACCATTATCATTATTATATGTATATGGTACACTTACAAAATCATAAAAAGAAGAATTAAACTACAACAAATGGTAGAACTTGCCAATATCCAACGCGAGAAAAATGAAGAAATCAATCACAGCAAATTACAATTTTTCACGAATATAACCCATGAATTACTAACCCCATTATCCATAATTTCAGCTTCTATAGATGAAATCAAATTACATTACCCTGAGACTCAAAAATCTCTTCCTGAGATAGAAGACAATGTATTACGACTTAAACGCTTAATCCAACAAATATTAGAATTCAGAAAAGTAGAAAATGGCAGACAGAAGCTAAAAGTATCCTATGGTAGTTTAACAACTTTCCTACAATATTCCGCACAAGCTTTCTCTCCTCTTGTCCGTAAAAAGAACTTACATTTTGCGTTCTTGAACATGGACATAGAGTATAAGGGCTATTTCGATTGTGACAAACTTGACAAGATAGTCTACAATCTATTATCTAATGCGGCCAAATATACACCTGAAAACAAAACCATTACAATATCACAAGCTTACAATAGCGAACTAAAACTTTTTCAACTAAGTATAAATAACCCCGGAGAACCAATCCCTGAGAATAAACAGAAACATTTATTCGAGAGATTCTATGAAGGTGACTATCGAAAATTTCATACTATTGGTACAGGTATAGGACTATCACTGACCAAAGATCTAACCATATTACACCATGGAGAAATTAAGATTAATAGTAACAAAGAAACAGGAAATACTTTTACAGTCATCATCCCTATAGCCAGAGAAGCTTATAATAAAGAAGAAATTGAAGAAAATGATACAAATTGGGACGTTTCTGAAACTGTAGCATCAACAGAGTTCATCTCCAATACACCTGCGGAAAAAGCTCAACATGAGCCAAGCAATGATATTGTTCCCGAACATAAAATTAAGCCCGCATTATTATTCGTAGAAGATAATGATGACTTACGTAATGTCATGAAACGTATCCTTACAGATCATTTTGATCTTACCGAAGCCTCATCTGGAGAAACTGCATTACTTCAACTGGAAGATAAAAAGATTGATATCATAGTTTCTGATATAATGATGCCTGGAATGAATGGTTTTGAATTATGCAAAAAAATTAAAGAAAGATTTGAAACCAAACATATACCGGTAATCTTATTAACAGCTAAGACCAGCGATATGGACAGAATAACCGGATATGAAGTAGGAGCAGACGGGTATATATGCAAACCTTTAAACATATCTGTCTTACTTGCAAAGATTGAAAATCTCCTAAAGAAAAAAGAGCACTCCAATGGGGATTCTAGAAAACAACTAGTATTTGAAGCCAAAGAATTAGACTATACAAGTCAAGACGAAGAATTCTTAAAAAAAGCAGTAGAATGTGTAAATGCCCACTTGAGTGATCTTGAATTTGATACAACCGTTTTCGTACAAGAAATGAAAATGTCTAGAAGTACATTAAATGAAAAATTAAAACAACTGACAGATATGACTCCTCTAGCCTTCATTTCCAGCATACGCTTACAAGCAGCCTTCCGATTATTGGAAGAAAAGAAAAAAATACGCGTTTCTGAGCTAGCTTATTCTGTTGGTTTCAACGATCCCAAATATTTTAGCCAATGCTTCAAGAAAAAATTTGGTTTCCTACCTAAAGAACACATAGTCAACAAAGAGAATGATGAAAAATAAGTTTCTCAATCCAGCTCCAAAAGGATGAAAAAATAGCAGAAAAGGATGAATTTTTAGTTTTTATCCTTTTCTGCTATTTTTTCATCATCATCTCCTTTATGCAAAAGTATTTTTGCGGTATCCAATTGGAAAGGATGTGAACTTAAACAATTAATATTATGAAACGTAGAAAATTAAACGTAAGTAAATTGTTAACCTTAGGGCTGCTATTATCCTATTCTGCCAATATAGCAGCTAACACAACAAGCGAGACAACAAGTATCCAACAAAACAGCTCTTATAAAGTTACAGGAGTGGTAAGTGATACAAGCGGAGAACCGATTATTGGAGCGAGCGTAGTGGAAAAAGGAACCTCCAATGGAACAATCACGGATTTAGATGGAAAATTCACAATTGAAGTTAATGCAGGAGCTACTTTGAATATCTCCTATATTGGTTATAAAAACCAAGAAGTAAAAGTTGACCGCAACGGATTATCTTTAAAATTAACCTTAAAAGAAGATACAGAAACGTTGGATGAAGTTGTAGTTGTAGGATACGGAACTGTACGCAAAGCCGACTTAGCTGGTTCTGTGGCTGTAATGGACAACAAATCATTCAAAGACCAGCCTGTTACCCGAATTTCAGAAGCTCTTCAAGGACGAGTATCTGGTGTACAGGTAGAAAACAGTGGCGTACCTGGAGGAGATATTCGCATTCGTGTACGTGGTGCAAACTCTGTAAATCTTAGCAACGAACCTCTATATGTTGTTGACGGAATTGTCCGTGAAGGTGGATTAAGCGGATTAAATACAGACGATATCAAATCTATCCAAGTATTAAAAGACGCATCCTCTACCGCAATTTATGGTTCTCGAGGTGCCAATGGTGTGGTATTGGTCACTACTAAAACCGGAGTTGCCGGACAAACACAAATCACATTCGATGCAACTTTAGGCGTATCAAACGTTTACAAACATTATGATATGCTCAGTCCATATGAATATGCTGAAGCATATAATTTCTGGTATCCGGGAAATGGATACTCCGCAGAAGAAATGGATGCTCTCAAAACGGGTAAAAAAGGTATCAACTGGCAAGACGAAATGTTCCGTTCCGGATTGGTACAGAATTATAAACTTGCAATTTCAGGCGGTAGTGAAAAAACACAATATTATGTTTCTGCCAACTATGTAAACGAAGAAGGTGTTTTACGCTATTCTGACAATGAACGATATTCTGCACGTGTTAATTTGAACTCTGCTGTCACAAACTGGCTTACTATCACTACAGATGTACAGTTCAATCATGGAGTCAGAAATGGTAATACTTATATTGCAAGTAAAACCAACCCGATTTTCAATGCGTTAAACTATGACCCAACCATGGATATGTTTACCGAAGATGGTAAATACAATGTAGGAAAAAACACTACAGGAAGTAACCCGTTAGGGTCTATCGCAGCATCAAACAGCGAACTTCGGACTTACGCCGCTACTGGAAATCTAGCTTTACAGTTTAAAATCATAGATGGATTAACCTTTACCACAACAAATGCATTCGATTATCAAGATAATAAATCTTACTCATTCTCTTCTGCCAAAGCAAGCCCCACTGCTATCAGCAGTATGGGAAACAGTGATGCTTTCCGAATGATGTTACAATCTACAAACAATTTCACTTACATGAAAAAATTCGGGAAACACAATCTGACCGCTACAGCCGTTTGGGAAGCGACTTCTACCGAATATCGTAATATGAATATTGGTGGAAACAACCTTTCTACTGAAGCCGTAGGATGGTGGAATGTGAATATGGCAAGCACTAAGACTCTCGGCAACAGCTACTCAAGAGAAACACTTCTATCCGGTGTAGGCCGCGTCATCTATAACTACAATGACCGTTATACACTGACAGCTACATTCCGTGCAGATGGCTCTTCAAAGTTTAGTAAAGAAAAATGGGGATATTTCCCATCTGTTGCTGTAGCATGGGATCTTAGCAATGAACCTTTCATGGAAGATTTTAAAGCTATGCAAAACATGAAGCTACGTGCCAGTTATGGTGTGATTGGTAACCAAGGAATCGGAGCATACTCTACTCTTGGACTATTAGGTCAAGCCTATACAAACTATGGAACTTCTTCACAATTATATTATGGTTACTGGCCAACTTCACTCCCTACTCCAGATGTCACTTGGGAAAAAACTAAACAATTTGACCTAGGAGTAGAATTTGCAGTATGGAACCAACGTCTCTCATTCTCACTCGACTATTTCTATAAACGTACTGTTGACTGCTTAATGCAGGAACCTATTCCTGGATATAATGGAGGTGGAAACTATTTAGCCAATGTAGGACGTATCGACAATAAGGGTCTTGACTTCTCTATCAATGCCCATCTTATTCAAACCAAAGATTGGCAATGGAATTCCACATTAACTGGAACATACCTGAAAAATGAAGTAAAAAGTTTAGGTAGTAATGAATACATCTACGGAAAAACTCCAGCAGATAAAATGGCAGATGAAGCCACTATCGTCATGCCGGGATACAGCATCGGTTCTTTCTACGGATATGTATGGGAAGGCATCAGTGAAGACGGTAAAAATGTATATGCTGACTTAAACGAAAACGGAAGTATCGATGCAGGAGACCGTACTGTAATCGGTAATGCAAACCCGAACTTTACATTTGGATGGAACAACACAGTGAACTATAAGAACTGGGATTTAAGCATGTTCCTGACCGGTGCATTTGGAATGGATCGTTTGAACTTGGTACGTTACGCGATGTCAACCTCAATATCAGATGCCTCATTTATCAATACCAAAGAAGCATACGAATATAACTGGGATGTGAATCCTGAAAATGCTAAATTCGCTTCTTTACTGAACGGAGGTACCAATTATGCAAACTCTACGCAATGGGTAGAAAATGCCAGCTATGTACGTTTAGCAAATTTAAGCCTAGGATACACATTCCCAAAATCAAAGACAAAATTTGCCGATATACGCTTGTCCGTTAGCTGCCAGAACCTGTTTACCATTACTAAATATAAAGGAATGGATCCGACCGCTTCTGCCTTTACAGATGATTCTTCAAAAAGTGTAGATGTTAGTAGTGGTGTAGATATAGGTGGTTACCCAACTCCTAGAACCTTTACCTTTGGTATCAAAATGAATTTCTAATATTAGCAACACATTGAATTTCTAACAGATCGATAATATGAAAACAAAAATATTTATAAGTGCATTAATGGCATGTACAGTAGCTATAACCTCCTGTAGCGATTTCTTGACTGAAGATCCTAAAGGACAGATGGTACCTGAAAATTACTTTACATCACAAAACGACTTAGACGGTGCTATCAACGTTCTATACGCACAGGTACAGTACTCTATCAATGGCAGCCATAGCCTATCTCCCAACTGGATGGGTGATGATATCACAGCTCTTACCAGTGGTAACAAAGATGTATATAGAGAATTTGACAGTTACAAAGTCAACGATAACAATGCAGATGCAAAAAGTGCATGGAACACTAATTATGCAATTATTAAAGCTGCTAATTTTATCCTCAATAATATAGAAAAAGTTCCCACCAGTGAAGAAGAAATTAATATAGGAAAGGGACAAGCACTATTCTGGCGAGCAGTAGCTTACTTTAAATTAGTGCGTTGGTATGGTGAAGTTCCTATTGTATTAACCACAGACTTAGACTTTACTGTCGGGAAGTCAACTATAGAACAAATCTATACACAAATATGTACAGATTTGGAAGAGGCTGAAAGAATTCTTCCTGAAGCATATACTACTGCACCGAGAATTGCAGATGGTTTGAATAATTATGTCAATAAGGGAGCTGCTCAAGCAGTATTAGCCGCTGTCTATATGGCTCGCGCAGGTTATCCGCTCAATCAAACCTCTTATTATGAAAAGGCAGCAGAAATGGCCCAAGCTGTCATTAAAGGAGTAAAAAATAATACATATTATTATAAATTAGAAACGAACTATAAAGATCGCTTCATGTATGTATCCAACCCTTACTCACAAGAAGGTGTTGTTGCCATAAAATTTAACAAAGATAATCCATGGGGCTGGTCCGGACTGGATTCCTGGCATTCTGTATGTCAAGCATACGAATCTGTCACTAATGGCGGCTGGGGAGATGTAGTAGGCGAAATCAAGTTCTGGAAAGAAATGCCAGAAGGACCACGTAAAAATGCCATTTATGGAAGCGATGGAGGGAAAATCTTAGTTGAAAAAAATACTTATAAGGATCAGTTAATCAACTGGTACCAAAAAGATAGCAATGGTTCTTTCATTCTGAGCGAATGCCATCCTATGTTCCGTACCTTACTTTACGGAGGAGGCTCTGACGGTAGTGCGATGAATGATTATAATGACAGAGAATATACCATGAATAATGGTATTTGCAGCCAAACTCTTTATATGGTTTCATATAGTGAAGTTCTTTTATGGTATGCAGAAGCACAAGCTCGTAGCGGTTCAGTAAATGAAGAAGCCAAACAATGCTTACAAAAGGTTTTAGACCGTGCATACGGAGCAGGAGTAGATGATGCAAATAATTATGCAAGCGATCCAACCACATTTGCCAATAAGTGCTGGAAAGAACACGGTTATGAAGTTGCCGGATATTACCCAGCATTAGTAGTTCGGGCTAATGACCAGCTCCGTATGGATGATTTAAAAAATGCTTTTGCAACACGTCAAGCCAATACACCAATAGAAGTGGCAGAAGGAATATCCTTAAAAGAAGGTGTAGAAATGAGCGGAAATTGGGATGAATCACGCAATTATGCTACAATCCCATCATTTGATGCTGATTTGAACGAAAATCTAAAATAAGTTATCACACAAAAGTCACAGGAGCATCTATGCCTACCTGTGACTTTTTAATTTTACCTATTTCCACATTATGCATACAATTAAAAAAGTTTTTTTTATAACATCCTTATTTTTTATAGCAGGTTGTAGCACTCCCCCACAAACCTATTATCTGGATGCAACCAATGGAAATGATACTAACTCCGGTCTTTCTGCCGATAATGCATGGAAAACATTGGAGCGAGTAAAAAAAACATCTCTTCAAAAAGGGGATAAAATACTATTGAAACGAGGAGAAGTCTTTAATGGAATTTTAGATATTACAGGCAAAGGTACCTACACTCACCCCATCATCATCGATGCATACGGCGAGGGTAATCAAAAACCCTGTATTGCAGGGAATGATACATCCATGTATGCCGTACGTATTTTCAATTCCGATTACTTCACAATTCAAAACCTTGAAATCAGTAATACAGGTAAAGAACGAAAAGCCGGACGTACTGGATTAAAAGTAGAATGCACGAATTATGGTATTTCTCATAATATCAGAATAAACAACCTTACCATACGTGATGTCAATGGTTCTCTTGTCAAAGAAGAGGGAGGAGGAAGTGGTATTCTGATTGTAAACGGAGGAGACAGTATTCGCTCACGCTTTGATAGTCTGACCATAGAAAATTGTCACATTTTAAGATGTGAACGCAATGCCATGATTTGGAGCGGTTATTACGACCGTAAAAACTGGTATCCGAATAAACATACCATCGTAAGAAACAATGTGATTGAAAAAGTACCTGGTGACGGCATTGTCCCCATAGGTTGTGACAGTACACTGATTGAGTATAATCTCATGTGCGATTCACCCGACATTCTTCCTATGACAGAGGCAGCAGCAGGTATCTGGCCTTGGAGTTGTGACAATACCATCATACAATATAATGAAGTATGGGGACATAAAGCACCATGGGATGCACAAGGATTCGATTCCGACTACAATTGCCAGAATACCCTTATACAATACAATTACAGTCACGACAATTACGGAGGAATGGTACTTATATGCAACAGTGGAAATGCAGGAGATTATAGCTGCGGAAACATCGGAAGTATTGTTCGATATAATATCAGTATAGGAGACGGTATACGCCCGAAAGAAACACGTCAAGGTATGTTTTCTCCCAGTATCCACATTGCTGGTCCCGTAAAGCAAACATTAGTCGAACGTAATATCATCCACGCTAACCTTAAACCTTCTGATATAGTAGACCGTACGATGATCACCTCTGACTCTTGGGATGGATATGCAGACAGTACTTGCTTCCGTCAAAATATCTATTATGCAGCAGAACCCAGCCGTTTTGATTTTACATCTTCTACCCGAAATGCTTTCGAAGAAAACATCTACATCGGGCAGTTTAAAAATCTACCGGAAAGCCCGAAAAACAAGAAAGCCGAAAACTTCTATACAGAAAAAGTGCTGAAAGAATCTGCTGACGGCTATAAAGGGCTACATTGCCTGATGGATTCTATAAAAGTAAAAGAGCATACACTTCATTACATAAAGCCAGAAGCCATCAAGGCATTTTTCCAAAGTATATTCTAACAAAAGAAATTCTTATACAAAAAATCCCCTCACTCTTTTTTCTATAATCAGGGAGAGTGAGGGGATTTCAATTATATAGCATCAAATCTGTTAACAATTAACGCCCAAAACGTTCTTTCAGTTTCGCAAGCATGTCTTGAGTCATGGCATCCAAATCATATTCCGGTTTCCAACCCCATTCTTCACGGGCACATGTATCATCCAATGAATTTGGCCAAGACTCTGCAATAGCCTGACGCAATGGATCTACCTGATACTGCATTTCAAATTCCGGAAGATATTTACGGATATTCTGATAGATTGTATTTGGTTCAAAACTCATAGAAGCGATGTTGAATGAATTACGATGAACCAACTTAGACGGATCTGCTTCCATAATTTCTACCGCTGCACGCAAGGCATCCGGCATATACATCATATCCATATAAGTACCCTCAGCAATCGGGCAGACAAATTTTTCACCTTTAGCTGCAGAATAATAAATATCAACAGCATAGTCTGTAGTACCACCACCCGGAGGAGTCACATACGAAATCAATCCCGGGAAACGAACAGAACGGGTATCCACACCAAAACGAGTGAAATAATAGTCACTCAACAATTCTCCAGAAACCTTAGTGACACCATACATTGTTTTAGGACGCTGTACTGTATCCTGAGGAGTTTTGTCTTTAGGAGTACCAGGTCCAAACGAACCGATAGAACTCGGAGTAAATACTGCACACTGCTTTTCACGAGCGACTTCAAGCGTATTGAACAATCCCCCAAGCCCAATTTTCCAAGCTAACTGAGGCTTGTTTTCTGCTACAGCTGAAAGCAATGCAGCCAAATTATAAATTGTATCTACTTGATATTGACTTACCGCATCAGCAATTTGTTGCGGATTCGTAATATCAACAATAGCTGAAGGACCAGATTCTTTCAATTCTCCTTTAGGCTCAGCACCAGGAATATAACCAGCCACTACATTACCTGAATAATTTCTTCTCAAAAGCATCGTGAGCTCCGAACCAATCTGTCCAGTAGCTCCAATTATTAAAATGTTTTTCATTAACGAGCTAGATTTTTAAATTCGGAGCAAATATACAAAAGTTCTTATAAATGAAATAAAAATATGCGAGCTCTTTTTTTCTAAATAAAAAAATTGCATCTTTGCATAAGCAAAACCTTAATATCAATATATGTATACAAACTTTAGAGATTTCCTTAAAAAGGAACTTGCCGACATAGAAGCAGCCGGCTTATATAAGAAAGAACGTGTAATAACCACTCCACAGCGTGCAGACATCAAAGTCAACGCAGGAGAGGAAGTGCTTAATTTCTGTGCCAACAACTATTTAGGTTTGTCGGACAACACACGCCTGATTGAGGCAGCCAAAAAAGCCATGGACACTCATGGTTATGGTATGTCGTCCGTACGCTTCATTTGTGGAACACAAGACCTTCACAAACAACTGGAAGCTGCCATTTCTGATTATTTCCATACAGAAGACACTATCTTGTATGCTGCATGCTTTGATGCAAATGGTGGTTTGTTTGAACCTCTCTTCACAGAAGAAGATGCCATTATTTCAGATGCCTTGAACCATGCATCCATTATTGATGGTGTACGTTTGTGTAAAGCTAAACGTTATCGCTACGCCAATGCTGATATGGCAGATTTGGAACGTTGTCTTCAGGAAGCACAAGCACAGCGTCATCGTATCATTGCCACTGACGGCGTATTCTCTATGGATGGAAATGTGGCTCCAATGGACAAAATCTGCGAACTGGCAGAAAAATACAATGCACTCGTAATGGTAGACGAATCACACTCTGCTGGAGTGGTAGGTCCTACAGGACACGGA
The DNA here is from genome assembly GCF_000187895.1 of Phocaeicola plebeius DSM 17135. Classification (GTDB taxonomy): domain Bacteria; phylum Bacteroidota; class Bacteroidia; order Bacteroidales; family Bacteroidaceae; genus Phocaeicola; species Phocaeicola plebeius. Next base: position 65,082 of record NZ_DS990118.1, read on the forward strand.
GTAGCTGAACAATTTGGTGTATACGATAAGATTGACATCTTTACAGGTACATTAGGAAAAGCTTTTGGTGGAGCCATGGGTGGATTTACCACTGGCAAGAAAGAAATTATCGATATGCTGCGCCAGCGCTCTCGTCCTTACTTGTTCTCTAACTCCGTAGCACCAGCTATCGTAGGAGCAAGTTTGGAAATGTTCCGCATGCTCAAAGAAAGCAATGCCTTGCATGACAAACTGATGAGCAATGTCAACTATTTCCGCGACAAGATGATTGCTGCCGGATTCGATATCAAACCTACACAGAGTGCTATCTGCGCTGTCATGTTGTATGATGCCAAACTGTCACAGGATTTTGCTGCCCGCATGCAAGAGGAAGGTATTTATGTAACCGGATTCTACTATCCAGTAGTGCCGAAAGGCCAGGCGCGTATTCGCGTACAGCTTTCTGCCGGTCATGAACAATGTCATCTGGACAAGGCAATTCAGGCTTTCATCAAGGTAGGAAAAGAACTAAATGTCATTAAATAAACTACTATTATAAAAATCACACAACGAAAGGCTGTCCTTCCACATCCATTAAGAGGGACAGCCTTTCCTTTATATATGCCCATTAAAATATCATCATCCTGTATATCCAACCCTATAATTATTTTTCTGTCTGCTCTTCCGGCCAGTTCACCAGATACAATAACTCCGTTGCACGGGTAAATGCGGTATACAGCCAGCGGAAATAATCGGGTGAAAGCATTTCTTCCGCCATATAGCCTTGATCAAGAAAAACTCTTTTCCATTGTCCACCTTGCGCCTTATGACATGTAACAGCATACGCATATTTTACCTGCAACGCATTGTAATAAGGGTCCTCCTTCATTTTTTTCATACGTTCCCGCTTGGTCGGTAAGTCGGCATAATCTTCTAATACAGCATAGAACAGACGGTCATTTTCTTCTTTCGACAATGAAGGCTGGTCCGAATGAAGGGTATCCAATAAAATCTTTACTTCCAGTTCAATCCCGTCATAATCAGGAAAAGCAAGTACAACATCTGCAAAGCGAAAACCATACATTTCCCGTACACGGCGTACACGACGTACCACTGCCACATCACCATTCGCAATAAAATCAAGTTCCTTGCAGTCTGTCCCCCAGAAATAATTATTTTTGGCAACCATCAGCATATCTCCCGTATTCAGTTCATCTTCCCTATACAATACCGTATTTCTTATACCTTTATTATATAGAGAAGCACGTTTGTTGGAACGACAGATAACAATAGTTTCATCCAACCCCACATGACCATAACATTCATCAATGGCTTCAATCAGTTCACTTCCAGGAAGGATACGTACATCAGAATAGTTCTTACAACTGATTTTAGGATATTCAAAGAAATCCTCATTTACTATCCTTTCACGCAAAGCCGTCGCATTTGACAAGATACCGGAACCTTCGGTTTGTCGTACCACTTTTGTAAGCACACACTCTGTTACCTCCAGTCCATAGCCCTGCAATGCCGATACAGACAGCGCCGGACTCTCTTCCTCCCCTATCGGCGGAAGCTGTGCTGTATCTCCAATCAACATCAACCGACACCCCAATCCATTGTATACATATTGCACGAGATCATCCAATAAACGTCCGCTCCCAAAATGCCCCCCTGAAAGTCCTTCATTCGCAATCATAGAAGCCTCATCTACAATGAACAATGTATTTCGATGTAGATTCTGATTAGCCACAAAATTATCTGTCTCATTCGAAAAGACTTTCTGGCGATATATTTTCTTGTGAATCGTATAAGCCGGATGTCCCGCATACCCGGAAAAAACTTTGGCTGCCCTTCCTGTAGGAGCCAACAAAATCACTTTTCGTTGCAATGAATCAAGCGTACGAACCAATGCAGATATCAATGTAGTCTTACCCGTGCCGGCATAACCTTTCATCAGAAATACACTGTCAGCAGAAGGCGAAAACAGGAATTCAGCAAAACTTTTCACCGCATTTTCCTGCTCTTCTGTTGGTTTATAAGGAAAATTTCGCTTAATTTGTTGCGATAAATCATTATTTAACATAATGCCAGTATAAAAAGTTTACGTAAGATTGACGTGGTTCAACTAATTTACTTATTTTTGCGCTACGAATATAAACTAAAAAAACAATATTATCATGAAAACAGTTCTTAATCTTGTGTTAGCCGCCTGCGTTATCTGCTTGGTATATATATGCTATGGCAGTATTATGGGCCCTATCAACTTTGACAATGCGAAAAAAACCAGAGAAAAAGCAATTATTGCCCGCCTGATTGACATCCGTAAGGCTCAGCAGGAATATCGTACCGTTCATAACGGTGCTTATACAGCAAACTTCGACAGTCTGATTACTTTCGTAAAGACTGCTAAACTTCCTTTCATCATGAAAGTAGGTTCATTGACAGATGATCAGTTGAACAACGGTATGACTGAAAAGAAGGCTATGGACTTGATTAACAAGGCTAAGAAAACTGGAAACTGGAGCGAAGTTGAAAAAGAAGGCTTACAGAACTTCCGTCGTGATACAATGTGGGTAGCTGTAATGGATACTATCTTTGCTAAAGGATTTAATCCGGACTCTTTGGCATACGTTCCTTACGGCAACGGAGCTAAATTTGAAATGGCTATCCGTCAGGATACTACAAAATCTGGTGCTCCTCTGAACTTGTTCCAGGCACAGGTTGCATACGATGTATATTTGGGTGACTTGAACAGCCAGGAATTGATCAACTTGAAAGACATGCAGTCAAAATTGGGTAAATATTGCGGTTTGAGAGTTGGTGACATCGAACAGCCGAACAACAATGCAGGAAACTGGGAATAATCCTATGGCCCAACCTATTGATTTTAATAAATCAGAACAGTATATATTATCCATCCGTCTGAGTACGGATGGATTTTCTTTTTCTATCTATCACCCTCAGCAATCAGAGGAAGTCTACTTCAGTTCCTCACCAGTCAATACGCAGCGCTCAATGGCTGCCAATGTAAAAGCCTATTTGACAGAGACAGAAGAACTGAAGCATCGTTTCAAGCAGGTTAATATTCTTATTCATACTTCACGTTATACCACACTTCCGCTGGAATTGTATGAGGACGAACAGACTGACCTTCTGTTCTATCAGAACCTGCCCCCACAAAATAACGAAGTCGTACTTTGTAATATTTTAGGAAAGAGCAACCTTGTTATTCTTTTTGGACTGGACAAGCTCACCCATCTGTTCCTGACAGAGCATTTTCCCAATGCTCGTTTGTTTGCATCCGTCAGTCCAATTACCGAATACCTCGCACATAAGGTAAAACCGAGTGAATGCCGTAAATTATTTGCCATCTTCCATCCCGAAAGTGTAGAAGTGATAGCCTTCGAAAAAGAAAAACTACTGCTACTGAACACTTACCCCATTTCCGGTCTGAATGATTCATGCTATTATCTGTTGAACATCTGGCAGCAGGCTGGCTACAATCAAGAAGATGACCAGTTATACATTTGCGGGAGCAATCGAGTTCCACAATGGGAAGAATTACCATTGCGACTAAAAAAATACATACGAAAACTATTCATCATTAATCCTCAGATGGAATTCAACGACTCAGCAATGAGCCGTATCAAGGATATTCCATTTGATATGCTATCTTTAATCTCATGCGAGTAATAAGCGGAATATACAAACGGAGACGTTTTGACGTCCCCCATACATTTAAGGCACGTCCTACAACAGACTTTGCCAAAGAAAACTTGTTCAATGTGCTCAACAACTATATTGACTTTGAAGATGGAATAACAGCACTTGATTTGTTTGCCGGAACAGGCAGTATCAGTATAGAACTCGTGTCAAGAGGGTGTGATCAGGTCATTTCAGTAGAAAAAGACCCACAGCACCATGCATTCATCAGCAAAGTCATGCGTGAAGTCAAAACAGACAAGTGCATCCCTTTAAGAGCCGATGTTTTTAAATACATCGAAAAATGCGGACTACAATTCGATTTTATCTTTGCTGACCCTCCGTATGCCCTAAAAGAGTTGGCAAGTATACCCGACCTGATATTTCAGTACAACCTGCTCAAGCCGGAAGGTATTTTCGTTCTGGAGCATGGAAAAGACCTCAACTTTGAGAATCATCCCTGCTTCTTCGAACACCGTCACTACGGAAGCGTCAATTTTTCCTTCTTCAGAGTAAAGGAGCAAGAAGACGCACAACCGATTCAGTAATCTTATTTTTCCAAGAACGTTTTTCCCAAATCCTGGCTGACAACAGAAAACAATCCTTCTGATCGGCCAGGAATATTTCTTTTAAAGTCATGGCCGTTTCCTTGTCATAAAAAAAGGCATTGGCCTCGAAGTTATGCTCAAAACTTCGAAAATCCATATTCGTAGAGCCCACCGTAGACAATTCGTCATCACACACCATCAACTTAGAATGCAGGAATCCTTTTTTGTAGAGGTAAATTTTCACCCCTGCCTTCATCATCTCCGAAAGATAAGATAGCGAACCTTTATGAATAAGCCAGGTATCCCCTCTTTTAGGAAGCATAAGTCGCACATCAACCCCTGCCAATGCAGCTGTCTGCAAAGCGGTCATCACTTCCTCGTTCGGCAAAAAATAAGGAGTCTGCACATAAAAATATCTCCGGGCAGAACAGATAGCCATCATCAGTCCTTGCATAATATCCCTCCACTCACCTACCGGATCGGAAGTCACAATTTGTCCCAGCACACCTCCCTTCACCGAAATCGGAGGAAAATATTCTGCTGAAGTGAGCAAAGTACGGTCAATAGCATACCAGTCAGTAAGGAATGCAGTCTGCAATCCATATACGACCTTACCTTCCAGCCTGACATGCGTATCTCTCCAATTCCCTTTTCCTAGTCCTTTCACATAGCGTTCAGCTAAATTCATTCCACCAATAAAACCCACACAACCATCTATGACCACAATCTTCCGATGATTGCGATAATTCACTTTACTGGTAAATCTTGGGAAACGGACTTTCAGGAACGAAAGAACTTCTATGCCTTCACAAAGCATTTGTTCATAAAAATCAAGAGGCACTTTCCAGCATCCCACATCGTCATACAGTACCCGTATCTTCACCCCGTCACGAGCCCGGTCAATCAAGGCGTCCCTAACCAACCGACCTACTGCATCATCCTCAAAAATATAAAACTCCAGATGGATGTGATGACGAGCCCTGTAAATATCTTTCAACAATTCCGACAACATGGAAACAGCATCCGTATAAACTGTAACTTTATTTCCGGAGAAAGGCAGCGCATTATTTACGCGTGAAAAAAAATCCATCAAACGCTGTTTGCCATGTTCTGCCATTACGGACGGTTGTTCCTGATAAGCCGCCATAGGGCGCTTGCTCAAGCGAGCATAGCCTTTCCGGCTGATAAGGCGTTCCTTACGTGTACTACGCCCAAAAAACAAGTACAGAATCCATCCGGCTACAGGAAGAAAAAAGAGAACCAGAATCCAGGCCATAGTCTTTACCGGACTACGATTGTCAAGAATCACGACAAAGATAGTTGTCAGTATCACCGCAAAATAAAGAAAGTAGATTACGGCTACAAAGATGCTATTCCAAACTGCTACGTCCATCTTACGACTTCGTTTTCAACAAAATTACGAGTAATCTGGAAAAAGGCAAAAAAAATACCGCAAAAGTGGAATTGACTTTTGCGGTATATGCGTTCAACCTTAAAATCTGCGAGGTCCATGTCCCGATCCAGGACCAAACCCAGGACCTCTACCCGGTCCGCCCATTCTCGGGCCGGCCCCTTTTCCACCAAACAGATTCAGACGGTAAATAAAGTGTACCATGCAATAGCTGTAAATCGCGTTGTATTCCGTATCACTTCGCATAGCGGCACTGATTACACGACTGATATTGCTCTGATTACGCAAAATATCATAGAACTGAATGCTGACTGTAGCTGCATTTCCTTTCAGAAAGTCTTGCGAGAGCTGTGCATTCCAGATTAACTCATCACGGTTCATGCTTGCATCCGCATATCCACGACGTGAGTTCTGAGAGATGTCTGTAGCAATCGACATGTTCCAGGGCAAACGGACATTGGTACTTGCTCCGTACGAGAACTGATAGGTATCCATATTGTTCTCTTCCTTGAAACTATTGCGCGAATGCGTATAAGCCAATGAACCGTTCAAAGAGAATTCCCACCAGTCATTACGATACGTACCTCTCAAGCGTTCGCTCAAAGACAACTGACGTGTTTTATTCTTATCCGATGCGCTCTCAGCCTGTGCATCGCTCATATAACTTACAATGTTATTATAACGAGCCATCGTAAAGGTATTGATGGTATACTTCTTATTACGCAAAGCCGTATTAGATCCCAAGATACCAAACAAGTTCCAGTTACCATTGATATTCTCCGGCATAGTTACAGTTCCACCGGTTTGCGGATCGTATGTACTACGATTACTAATGCTGTTCAATACATTTTCAAAACGGAAGTGCGTCATGATACCCCGCTGTTTCTCAGTATCAAATGTATTATAAAAAGCCATGAACGAGTTGGTAAATGCCGGCTTCAATCCCGGATTTCCCCGACGAATGTTCAACGGGTCGGTCGTATCCTCAATAGGTAGCAAATCCGTCATACTCGGCTGAGAGCTTCTTCCGCGATAATTAATTCTCAACTGGCTCGTTTTCGAGAACTTATAACGGAAATCAAATGTCGGAGTAAAGTTGAATACATTTCGTATGGCCACCGTATCCAATTGATCTTTCTTATAAGACAACTTCGATTTCTGCGGTTGGAAAGAAAGCCCTGCATTCAGACTCATCTTTTCACGAATCCAGCGGAAAGAAACATCGGCCTGATGGTTATAATATGTATATTGTGCACTCTTACTGTTTTTTTCATCCAGTACACCCACATTATCTCCTCCATAACCTTGTGCTATCTCCCAGTCATCCGGCATTGTATAAGTAGAATTATCACTCTTTGAACGCTTATACTGGAAATAGTAACTGAACTGCAAGAAGCCACCTTTAAATATCGGTTCGCTATAAGTAAAGCGCGCACCATAATTATAGTTCAAAGTAGGCGTAGAGATATAACGATTCAAAATTTCCAGCCGTTCCTCCTCTGTTTTCTGGTAATAGTCAGTTTCAGACACCGAGAACTGTTCACTCGAACTGTTCGTATAATTATAGGAGCCACGGAAAGTAATATTACGTCCAGGCTTTCCCAAACGACGGTTAATCATTGCCGAACCTCCTACATTAAAATTATCACCTTTCTGCAGACTGTTACGAGCAATTGTATTAACAATATTTTCTTCCGGAATCAATGACGAAAGATTGTCAGCTGCATTCAAAATCTCATCGGTCGTATACCCCGGATCCTGACTGAAAGTAAAAGAATTTGTTGCACTCCAATTATCATTCTTTCCGTATGTCAGACGCGGACGGAAAATCACCGTTGTCATAGTATCCGGCTTCCATTCTATACGAAAATCGGCCGTAAGCGAGGTAGTCTTATTACGGTTGGCATTCCAAGCATTCTTGAAAGAACTGGTTTCCGAAGAAACAAATGTTTCTGAAGCCTGTTTGCTGATAATATCTGCATCCTTGTAGTTATAATTCACACTACCACCTGTTTCCAGTTTTTCACTCTGTGTGCTAAAATTGAAACCACCCATTTTGATGCTGGTCAGACCATTCTGGCCTCCTCCACGGAAGCCGCCACCTCCTCCCGGATAGCCATTATCATTCACATTGTTCATTGACCCAATCACCGTAAACTGATTTTCTCCGACAAAACGGTTCAGCATTAATTTGCCACTGTAACGATCTTCCGTACCAGCTGCTACGTCCGCATTACCAAACCATCCCTTATTCATCCCCGGCTTCACACTCAGGTCGAGCACAGTTTCTTCTTCACCGTCATCAATACCTGTCACACGAGCCAAGTCCGATTGTTTATCATACGCACGCACCTTATCAATAATATTTACCGGAAGATTTTTCATGGCAATATTCGGATCATCGGCAAAGAACTCCTTTCCATCAATCATGATTTTCTTGATTTCTTTTCCGTTAATCGTGATTTTCCCATCTTCATCCACTTCTGCTCCCGGAAGCTTCTTTACCAGTTCTTCCAAAGCCGAACCTTCAGGCACACGATAGGCAGAACTGTTGTACACCAGCGTATCGGCCACCGCCGTCACCTCCGGAGCCTCAGCTACCACTACAGCTTCTGCCAGCATAATGGCATCCGAAGCCAATTCAACTTTACCTACATTCAAACGTGGATTGTTACGAGTCAATGCAACTTGCTTGAAAAATGGAGTATATCCAATATACGAAACTTTCAGCAGATACTTTCCCGGACGCACTGATAAAGAGAAATGTCCGTCCAAATTAGTCACATTTCCCACTACCATTGAACTATCCTTCACAGAAAGGAGCTGTACTGTAGCCTGAATGACAGGCGATTTATCCCCCTCATCAAGAACCGTTCCTGTTACGGTTCCACGGCTGCCGCTGCTTTGTGCAAAAGCAGAAATGGTTACCCCCACCATCAGCAGCAATCCCAATAAAACTTTTTTCATTGCCTTTATCTCTTCCTTGTTGATTAATTGTACCTTTGACAATTATCGACAAAAAAGGTTTACCCCTACTCTTTATTTTTTAACTTATTTTTGTCTAAAGTTCTTTTCAATCTTTGCTTTCTGCATCAAAAACTCTTTACAGAACACATTAATAACCATATATACGATACCTACTGAATTGTCTGCTTCCTGCAGATTTCCTCCATAAGCTGCATTCAGCAACATACCCACATAATAAATTCCCCACAAATAAAGTGAAATCACCATTGCTTTCCGCCGAATAGAAAAAGCTTCCTCATTTTCGTCTTTCATTCTGGCCAGAAAAACCATAAACAATGAAATCCAGATGACTAACTTCATACCCAGTTTCACATACAATAAGTTAGCGTCATCCACCTGTCCGAACATATACATCAGCAACGGAACAAACACAGACAATAACAGCAACACATACCCCAACAAACGGCACGAAGCCGGTAAAATTCCTTTCATAACTTGATTATTTTTTGTTCGCACAAAAATACTTAATTGTAAGTCAACATCCGACTTCTTCTAACTTTTTTTCTAAATTTGTGCCCAAAACAAATACACTTATGAGTAAACAAGAAGTCATTATTTGCCAAAATTTCAATACAGAACTCTGTCAGAAGTTGTCTGCACATTCATACGACAAGATTTTTATCCTGACCGACGAACATACTTTTCGTCTTTGCCTCCCCCTGCTTCAAGACATCGCCTTGCTGAAGGATGCAGAACAAATTGTCATTGGTCCGGAAGATGTGCATAAAAACTTAGAGACACTGGCCTATGTCTGGAACCAGCTTAGCAGCCGAGGGGCTACTCGCCACTCACTGCTCATCAACCTGGGAGGAGGTATGGTGACCGACCTAGGAGGATTTGCTGCAGCTACCTTCAAACGAGGTATTGCTTGCATCAACATCCCCACCACCCTGCTTTCCATGATTGATGCCGCCGTGGGTGGAAAAACCGGAATCAACTTCAACGGACTCAAGAATGAAATCGGTTCCTTCTATCCTGCGGACCAAGTGATGATTGACAGCCAGTTTCTGAAAACCCTCGATATGCCTAACCTGCTGTCCGGTTACGGCGAAATGCTGAAGCATGGTCTAATCAGCCAACCGTCACACTGGAGCGAACTGTTGACATTTGACTTTGACCACATAGACTACGCATTGCTGCAGAAACTTATCGGCCAGTCCGTGCAAGTCAAGGAAGACATCGTAGAAAAAGACCCCTATGAGCAAAACATCCGGAAAGCGTTGAATTTCGGACATACCATCGGACATGCTTTTGAAAGTTTTGCCCTGAAGACTAACCATCCGGTACTTCATGGATATGCTGTAGCCTGGGGGATGGTCTGTGAACTTTATCTGTCACACATTCGTTGTGGTTTCCCTAAAGAAGCCCTGCGTACCACTATCCAGTTCATTAAGGAAAACTATGGCAGCCTTTATTTCACCTGCGATGACTACGAATGCCTGTACAACTTTATGAAGCATGACAAAAAGAATGCCTCATGTGGTGTCATCAATTTCACTCTTCTAGGAGGAATCGGTGACATTCGTATCAACCAGACCGCTTCCCAAGAGGAAATCTACGAACTGCTTGATTTCTACCGCGAAACCATGGGATAAGTTTTGTCGTGTTCAAACAGCGTTTAAATGTAATCTAAAAATACTAAGAAATTATTGCGGAAAATATTTGGTTATTCCGAATAAAGCAGTACCTTTGCATCCGCAATTCGGGGTGTAGCTCAGCCCGGTTAGAGTACGCGTCTGGGGGGCGTGTGGTCGCTGGTTCGAATCCAGTCACCCCGACTGGTAAAAAGCATTGATAATCTGATGATTGTCGATGCTTTTTTGTTTTTATACACTCTGAATTTTCCCTCCAAATTCCTTATTACAAGGCCCATCAAGTAAACCATGACGTAAACCATTAGCCTTCATATATTAAAATCCTACCGCATAAACTCATAAACCGACTACCACATTCTACGTTTTCCGAAGCGGAGCCATACGTTTTCTACACAGAAAACATACAGTTCCGCCTTGAGAAACGTATGTTTCATTCTAGAGAAACATAGAAATCGCTTTTACATCTTTCCATTTACACTTCCATGTTTTACAGAATGGTAATTAAAACTATTTTCACCTTTTACAGAAAGACAAACATTTCCTCATATTTGCATAACGAAAGAAAAATTACCATCTTTGTAAAAAACAAAAAATACAAAATTACACGCGCTTCCACATGAAAAACTTATATATATTAGATGATCATCCCATCATTACCGAAGGTATTACACAACTGCTGGCAAACAACCAACAATACCAGATAACTACCGGCCATCATTATTCGGAGTTATACAACTACCTGAATCATACTACGCCCGATTTATTAATCATAGACTACGAGATTCAGGATAAAACAGCCTTGGATGTCATTGCTTACCTTCAACAAAAATCGCTTCACTTCCCCATACTTGTCTACACCATGCATACAGAGTTTTGGATTATTAAGCTTTTGACAAAAGCAGAGGTGTCAGGTATCATCACTAAAAACGACAAAATTGAAGAAATCGAAAAAGCCATCAAGAGTATTCTGGAAGAAAACAGCAAATACTACTCACCCACAGCACTGCATATTGTGCTTTCCATTGTAGGTGACCAGTCGGCAGCCAAAGTAATAAACTATACACCAAGCCCGCGTGAAAACGAAATTATCCAAATGTTATCATGCGGACTTACCTCCGACGAGATAGCCCATAAACTCAATCTCAGCAAAAATACAATTGATACGATGAGAAAAAACATCTTGCTGAAAAGCGGGGCTACAAACGTATCACATCTTATGCGAATTGCTTTTCTAAAAGGTTGGATTACAAAATGAAACAGATTTTATTCTTTATATTTCTCAGCCTGAGTGTATCTCTGAATGCCAATGAAAAGAGCGATAAACTGGCTGATTCGTTGCATTCATTCGGCAACAACGGCGAATATGCACAGATGGATTCAGTGTACAATCTCATTATCCATGAAGACCATTACAAGCAGGATAAGCTTTACGCACTGAATATCAACCTGGACTATGCCCGATTTCTAAACCAGAAGGGAGATAGTGAGAGGGCAAATACGCTACTGACCCAAATCCGGGAAAGCGCAATGGCACTGGAAAAGTTTCCAGAAAATACCATGGCACACCAGCTCCAGGAAATTGCAGCAATCGCTACATACGAGATTGCCTACGGGCAATGGCAGAATAACCAGTTGCCGGCTGCAAGAGAAACGGCTGAAGAGGCTGTCAGTCAACTGGAACAGGTAAAAGATTCTGTGAACTTAGCAGAGGCCTACAATCTTTCAGGAGTCATACACCGCAGATTGTTCATGCTCGACAATGCCATTTCACTTTATCAGAAGGCGCTTGCCATTACTGAGGACTTACAAAATTACAATCTTGCGGCCATTATCGTGTCTAACATTTCCATCCTGTACAATGAAACGGGTAAGAACAATGAAGCCATACAGATTTCACGCAAAATGTTTACCTATCCACAAACCGATACACTGACCATTGACTATCGCATCGGGGAAGTAAACAGACTGTGTAACCATGCCATTTTGTTAGCTAACAACCAGCAGCCTGTCCAGGCAATGGATACGCTAAAACTGGCCATCCAGAAACTCCGCCCGGAAATGCCCGACGGCCTCAAGCTATTGGCTTACACGCAATATGCCAGAGTATCAAGAGATGCCGGACAACTCCGACAAGCTCTTCAATACTATCAGAAAGCCATGAGTTATAAACACAGCACACACAATAAGGCAAACATTGCTAATTTGGACTACCTATATGGTTACATGTTATTCCATGATACGGACTCCTTGCTTCAGGCACGTAACTATGTCATGAAGGCGGCCGACTTTGCCCGAAAGAATCCTTCTGGTCTGTTACCCAAAATTCTGCTTACACTTGCAGAAATAGAAGCCAAAAGAAACAACGGACAGCTATCCTATCAGCTTACTTTAGAGGCATATCAAGCCAACGAGAAATTGAACGACCAATATTTTCAGAACCGTCTGTCTGGATTTGAGGCAGAACTGGATCTCAAGGAAAAAGACTTACAGATTGCCGGACTCAACGGAAAACGTGCTGAAGAAAAAGCAGCTTACCTGATACGTACTTATAGCATTGGAGGAGCGCTTATCTTAGTTGTACTGCTTCTCATCATTCTGATAATAAGCATGCATAAACGAAAGATTGCATTTAATCTGAAACAGCTGAAACTGGAAAAAGAAATCAAAGACAAGGAAATGCAAAGACAACTGCTGCTTACTGACATGCACAAGAAGATGACCGAACGGTATATCTGTGGACTGGAAGATAGTAACAACCGTATCTCCAAGGAACTACACGACGGAGTATGTAACGACTTATTGGCTATAGAGATGGAAATGGAACAGTCTGATGCCACGTCATTAACAGTCCAACTAAAACAGGTAAGAGAAGAGCTACGCAATCTCTCACATCAGCTGGCAACTCCTGCTTTCAGCAACTTTAGCCTATATCAGGTCCTGACTCTTTATACCGATAAACTGAAGTCTCTGAAAAGTCCGCAGATTCAGTGCTACATTGAAGAGAATATACAACAAATAGCTTTCCCGGCCGATCATACTCAAGAGGTTTACCGTATTCTTCAGGAAGTTATTTCCAATATGCTTAAACATGCAAACGCTCAAAATGCTTTTATCACAGCCAGTTATGAGAAGGGACAGGTAAACATCATCATCGAAGATGACGGCAAAGGATTTTCTACCGACAACCTTTCCAGCAATATTCTTCATGCAGGACTAGGACTAAAGAGCATAAAAGAACGTTGCGACAAACTGCAAGGAGACTGCGACATTACATCGAAAGAAGGTCAGGGAACTATCATACATTTCTGGTTTCCGGCATAAAATCATTTTTATATACAAAAAAAGAATCCGTATTACAATTTCCCCAATATTGTAATACGAATTCTTTATCCTGGTGACTCTAATATCATTTATTATTTTACCAGCCTGTCTGCTTCTTAAAGCATTATTTACCATTGTTCTTCACTTTCTACTAAACAGAAAGAATTTCATGTTAATTCCCCGTCTGACAGGCTGCCATTAAAGTCACTCTTGCATAAACCCTACATTCCATTATAACGTATAACACATTAAATAAATACAAGGACTTAGCAGTTTTTCATAGCTTTGAGTCTCCTATTATTCACAAATGTTATTCTCTCAAAACTTATTTTTGGCAAAAATACATGATAAAACCTAAAAAAACATTCCCATAAATAACCGTTCTTATACTCCCATTTATTGGATATAAATAAAAAGCCCCATCAGCATATCTAAGCTGACAGGGCCATATCACAAACGGAAACGACAGATTATTAACGTTTTCGCTGTGGACGTTCTTTCTTCATCTGTTCAAACGCAGTCTTCTGCTCATCGGTCAACAGAGCTTCTATTTTTTTGTTCAGTTCCTGCATGGCAGTTCTACGCTCTTCACGCGATAATTCCTGCTTAAAGAAGTCTGTATAAAGCGTAGTAATCTGTTTTTCCTGTTCATCGGTCAAGTTCAACTTTTCATCAAGTTTTTCCACCATCTGTTCAGGGGTACGGGTGTTGCCACCTTTGCGTTGTGCATCTGCTGGTTGCATACCCAGCATAGCCACTAGGGCTACCAAAAGAATTTTCTTCATTTTCAACTTGTTTTTAAAGATTATCTGATTGTATATACAAAACTAATCATGGCATAGGGTTGCAGTACGTTACTGTTCACGTAATCATAATAGTTGCTACCCGTGCGATGCGTGAAAGCCTGATTCTGTTTCAGTACATCGAAGGCCTCTATTCTGATTTCCGCGGCATTATTCTTCAGGAACTTCTTACCTAACGAAAGATTCCACAAGAAATAGTCTTCCGTACCGGTATCCAGTCCGGTATAGCCAATGTAATTGAATGTACTCCGGAAAGTAAGTCCCCAGAAGAAAGTCCAGCCTAATTTGGCAGCTGCCGTATGCGTCACATAATCACTTCCTGCAGCAGAATCCAGCGAGCTGAACACCTTGTTAATTCCGGCCGAATAGGAGGCGGTAAAATCAAGGTTCTTGCTGATGTTACTTCCAATAATGAGCTTCGGAATCAGATTCAGTTCACGTGTACGACTTTCTACTCCGTCGAAAATAGTAGGCACATTGGCATAATTGGCCGAGAGACTGAAGTTAATGTTACTCCGGATGAAATCAACCGGGAAACCGTAGGTCACCATAGACTGGAGACTGTAATATCCATCCAGATTGACCGGACGGGTAAACTGAGAACCTTTGTTCAGCGTAACTGTAGGCGACAAGGCAATGTCTTCCTTTGCCACAAAAGTACTGTCGGCCACATAGTCCTGCTGTATGGTAGCCCCTACCATTGCAATGAAGGTATGTCCGGACTTTGTGGTGCGCAAATAACGCAAATTAGCCGTATGGGATACCTGCTGGTCGAGATTCGGGTTTCCCGTAGACAAGAACAACGGATTCGAATTGTCTATCACATTCTGCAAATCAGTGACTGAAGGAGAAGAAGATCTGCTGCGGTAACGAAGCTGGAAAGAGTTGGTCCGGTCCAGCGAGTAACGCAACGTGAACGAAGGCAACACTGAAAAATAGTTATGCGACAGTTCATCAGGCTGAGGATAGACCAGATCTCCTTTCAAGTTTGCCCACTGTGCATCAACCCCCAGCATGGCACTCAGTTTACCGGCACGATAACGAAGTCCTACATTTCCCGCCTGAGTCAGGTAACCCGACTGATATTCGTTTGAAAGACTTTCGTCCAACTGGTCATAAAGGTCGGTCACGGCAGAACGGTCGTACGTTTTTTTATCGTTTTCGGAATCTGTATAACTCATTTTATACCCCAACTGTAGTTGCAGGTTATCTGTCAACTTCTCGGTATAGCTCAAGTTAGAACGCAGGGTATACTGCCGGCTCAGCGTCTGCTTCCACTGGCTGTAATCATCCGTCACCGGAGAAAGCTCCAGGCCGTATAAGGTATTTAAGTAATCTGTATAAGTATCACCGTCCGTATTACTCATCTTGCCACTCAGCATCAGCGACAACGTGCGTCCTTCTTTCAGAAAGCGGTGACGGAGCATCAAATCTGCTCCGATATTATATGCATTACTTTTCCCGAAAGAAGTAGTTTCTGTTTCACTGTCTGCTGTTCCATTCACTAAATTCTGTCCTTGCAACAGCCCGTAACTGTCATTGTTCTGAAAGCTCAGCGTAGGACGAAACTGTAACGAAGTACGTTCAGTCATCTGGTAATCTAACTTCATATTGAAACGATGGTTCCAGTTCTTCATGGAATTTTCCTTATACTCACTATAAGTCATTCCGGGCAATACGGATTCAAAATATTCCCTGTCAGTCTGCTGTTGGGTCAGATTGTCCGATTGATTAAAGAAATAACTGCCGGTTATCTTCCATTTTTCACCCCACTGGTCTACGTAGTTCAAACCAAGACCATTAGCAGAAGTTACTCCTCCCAGGCTTCCCACCATAAAATTAGAGGCACTGCTTCCACCCGGAGCTCCGGACCGTCCTCCACCGCCTCCTCCACGACCACCACGTCCTCTGCCGCTATTACCAGCCGCCATAACACCGGCCAAGTCTTCCTGAGAGAAGTTCTGCTGGTTTACATTATTCGACATGCCCAACACAGAAATACGCCGGTCGTCATTGAAGAAGTTCAAGTTTCCGTTTACCTTGTAACGGTCGTCCGTACCATATCCACCGGAAACTTCACCAAAAGTTCCCTGACGGAAACCACCCTTCGTCACAATATTGATTGTCTTGACCTCCTCTCCATCATCAAATCCGGTAAACTCAGCCTGCTCGCTTTTCTTGTCGAACACCTCAATGCTGGCTATCACATCCGATGGCAGGTTCTTGATGGCCAGATTCACATCGCCGTCAAAGAATTCCTTTCCATCTACCAATACTTTCTGAACCTGTTCTCCCTGTGCCTGAATCGTACCGCCTTCTACTACGATGCCCGGCATTTTGGCTAGCAAATCCTCGGCCGAACTTCCCATCATCACCTGAAAGGCTTCGGCATTATACAACAGGCTGTCACCTTGCTGTTCGGCACGTGTGGCACGTCCTTGCACGGAAACCTCACCTAATAACTGCGCATCTTCGGTCATTTCTATTTTTACCCGTTTTTCTTGTCCTTCTGAAAGCGTTTGCTTTGCATTATAGGACTTGTATCCTACATACGTCACCTGAAGGGTATAAGTTCCCGGCTGAAGTTTCTTAAACTGAAAGTTTCCGTTCAAATCAGTCGATGTATAACTTGATTTTCCGTCGGATGACACCAACTGTACTGTAGCCGAAATCAAACCCTCCTTTGTGGTTTTATCCGTTACCGTTCCTGAAAGGCTCTGTGCCATCAGCACCAACGGGAATACCCAACTTAGCAGTGTAAAAATGAATCTCGTCATAACCTATGTTTTTTGTTTTCGTTCCTTTTTCCACAAACAAAATTAGGCCAGTTTCAGATACAATTTTTACGCTATCCCGAAAGTAAGGGTAAACGACACCAATGTAGTGGTAAACGGACCGGAGGTTATTTTCAGGAAGTCCCGAAAATCCGTATTTTTGCAGAAAAAGGAATAAGTTATGTGGCACATCAAGAATCTTCCGTTTTACATTGACCTGGTCTTTTGTCTGATATTGCTTCCAGCCATGATTACCTTGTTACCCATCGAACGCTGGCTGGTGAATGATTCCACCTTTGTGTACCTACTGGTTTCATGGCTGTATCTTATCTACATCCTGAACCGCCGACTAACCATGCCTTTCCTGTTCGCCGACAAACGGAAGTTCTGGATAGCCATCCTTCTTATTCTGCTTACCCTTGCAGGAACTTACCTCATTACCCGCTACCAGATGGAGGTGCCGATGCACCGGATGCGCAAGCCGAAATTCATTCAGCACATACCCAAAATCAGATTACAGCAACAGGCTGTCTGGTTTTTGTACGTAGTGGTCACCACCTTCAGCATGGCCGTGGGATTGCTCACCGAACTTTACCATCAGATTATGCAGCGTCAAGCCGTGGAATTCGAAAAGAAAAAGGCTGAACTGGCGCTCTACAAGGCACAGATAAATCCGCATTTCCTGTTCAACAACCTGAACACACTGTATGCCATGGTAGTGACCGGCTCTTCTCAAGCCGAGGATGCCTTTACCCAATTCATCAGCCTGATGAAATACATGTATGCCCACAACACAAAAGATAAAATTCCAATCCGTACGGAAACAGAATACATCCGTCAGTATATCGAACTGCAGAAATACCGGATGCCGAAGGACTTTCATATCCATTTTTCTTACGAACACGATGAAACAGAGCAACTGGGTATCGCTCCCATGATATTAATTACTTTTGTGGAAAATGTATTCAAACATGGGGTTTCTTCTCATCAACCAGGAGATGCCTGCATCTGCATTCAGGCTAAAAACGGGGAATTATCATTCACAACTCAAAATCCGTTATTAAACCATTCCCCGATAAACGAATCTAAAGGTATAGGCATTGAGAATTGCCGGAAACGCCTGGAACTGCTCTATCTCCACCGATATGACTTGAGGATAGAAAAGAAAGAAGGGCTATTTCACGTAACCCTACGCATTAATTTGAATACATGAGTTTGAAATGCATTGCCATTGATGATGAACCTATGGCGCTGGAGATCATAACCAGTTTTTGCCAACGCTATGGGAATATAGAACTGACTACCTTCAATAATCCTCTCCGAGGGATGGAACAGGTAAGAAGAAGCAGACCAGATATTCTGTTTCTCGATATAGAAATGGGAGACTTGAACGGAGTGGAACTGGCCCGTGACCTTCCTCCGGGCACCTTGCTTATATTTACCACAGCGTATGCCCAATATGCCCTCGACGGATTTGAACTGAGTGCCGTAGATTTCCTGCACAAACCTTTCTCTTACCACCGATTTGAAAAGGCTGTCCAAAAGGCCATCGAACTTCACAAACTTCAGCAGCTTTCTGCCCATCCATCCTTTGCCGATGAAAGCATTACCCTGAAAGCTGAATACAAAAATGTACAGATTAAACTCAAGGACGTTCTCTACATTGAATCCATGGATAATTACGTACGCATTCATCTGACGGAGCGCCAATGCCTGATGTCACAAACCAGCATGAAAAGTATTCAGGAACTTCTTCCTGCTGAAAAATTCATACGCGTACACAAATCCTTTATTGTGCCGGCTCACCGCATTGCGAGCTACACCAGCAAAGAAATCACGCTCTACAACGGCACAAAAATTCCAGTGGGAAGAAGTTACAGTCAGAATCTAAAACTTTCTATTTCCAACAGCTAAAGAATCGCTAAAACACTTTATCGCCCCAACACTTCTGCTACCTGAACTGCATATTGTGCTCCTACAGGCAACCCGCCGACGTGCCCTTTCAGTTCTACCCGCGTACGGGTAAAAGAAACTACAGCCGGAACAGCAATCACATACGAACGGTGAATCCGTAAAAAAGCCCCATCGGGCAACATATCTGTAATGGCTTTCAGGTTTGTACGGGTCAACACATGACCACCCGACACACGCACAATCTTTACGTAATTTCCCAAGGCCTCTACATACAAAATATCCGACAGAGGAATACTCACGTTGTTGTATTCCTGCTTCACGACCAAACACTCAGGAAGCACCGGACGATGTGCATCCATACGGCGCAAGGCTTTTTCTACGGCTACCTCAAAACGTTCGTACGAAAAAGGTTTATGCAAAAAATCTACGGCATCCAGATTAAACCCCTCCAGTGCATACTCCGCATAGGCCGTGGTGAAGATAAAGCAAGATTCAGACGGTAAGGTATCGGCTATTTCCAGCCCGTTGATACTATTCATCTGAATATCCAGGAAAACGAGATCGGGCTTGTCACGACGTATCGCCTCCAACCCTACCCGAGGTTCACTAAAAACAGTCAGTTCCATTCCACCTTTACGCCTGCAAAATTGCTCAATAACCAGTAAGGCCATCGGTTCATCATCTATCGCGATACATTTAAGTGTCCTGCTCATAATATCCCCTTTCATCCTATTATTCATCTTTAATTTTAATCTCCAGCCTTACCCGATAAGTACCGTCAGTCTCACCTGTCTGTAAAGTATAACGACCGGGATAAAGCAATTCCAGACGCTTGCGGCAGTTAGCGATACCGATGCCGCATGCTCCGTCCTCCCGTCGGCGCATCACTGCATTTTCCGTTTCAAGCCACAAACAAAATTCATCCACATGAATACGAATAAGAATAGTGCAATCGGTTTCTGACGAAGTGCCATACTTAAATGCATTTTCCACAAAAGTAATCAGTATCATAGGAGGAACCAGTGCCTGCGCATACACAGCTTCCACCACAAGATTAACCATGGTATGATGGTTCAAACGAAGTCTCTGCAAATCCACATACTGACGCACATACTCCAGTTCACGCGCTGCCGGAATAAGTTCAGCTCCGCTTTGAGAATACATATAGCGTAAGATTCCGGAAAATTTCACAAAAGCTGACTCCGTTTTGTCCGATCCGGAAAGCACAAGGGCATACAGCGTATTAAGGGTATTAAAAAGGAAATGAGGATTAATCTGGGCTTTATAAAGAGCCAGCTCCGCCTTATCTTTCTCTGCTTCGACTTCCTGACGTGAGAGTATCTGACGGAATAACTCGAAAGTCAGTTCGATGGCCAATGAGAATCCGGTAACTACAAGAAAGAAAAACCAGATAGTCTGCCGGCGCATATTCATCCGGGCAGCCATCAGCTGTGTATCTGCCGTGATACGTTCAGCAGGCATCGGGAAATACGTAAGCAGTTCGGTTACCGCAGCCAATACCACAAGCAGCAAGGCAATGCGCAGGTATTTCCGCTGCATAAACAGCTTGGGCAAACAAGCACAGCGATACACAAAATACAGCAGGTACACATAGGCTACCAGCGTGAGCAAGAAAGCTGTATTATGGGCAATCCAGCGGTCGACTGGCAGCAGCATAATGGCCAACGGCATAATGACCAAACAGAATAGGAGGTCAATATAAAGGGCAATACGGTTTTTCTTCATACTTATTACTTATTCACAAGCAAAGATAATGCATTTTCCACAGAGAAAGGAGCCACACCAAACGTGTTCGTCACCACATCCGGTGTGTTCATCACCACATATGTTGCATTCTTCCTTGTTCTACGTAAGTTTGCAATAGAAAGGAATGCGTTCAAGAAGGAATGATTACTAAACTCACATGGATATGAACATCAAGACTTACATTTATTTCACGATGCTGTGCTGCCTGCCGTTACTTGCCAGCTGCGGTGCAAAGCAACAAGACATGCCCGGCGAAAAGTATAAGACACTGACTGTAACCACTACCCATCAGACTTTACAGTCTACCTACCCCGCCACACTGCGCGGAAAACAATCTGTAGACATACGCCCGCAAGTGAGCGGCACAATTACCAAAATCTGTATCAATGAAGGCGACATCGTACATAGCGGACAGGTGCTGTTTGTCATTGACCAGGTGCCTTATCGTGCCGCATTGGAAACGGCTTTAGCTAATGTGAAAAGTGCGGAAGCACAATTACAAACCGCCAAGCTGACAGCCGACAGCAAAGAAGAACTTTACAAAGAAAAAGTAGTGTCTGATTTTGACCGCCAGACAGCCCGCAACCAGCTACTTCAGGCAGAAGCGGCACTGGCACAGGCCAAAGCTGAAGAAATCAATGCCCGCAACAACCTGTCATACACGGAAGTAAAAAGTCCGGTAGACGGTGTAGCCAGCATGATTCCTTATCGTGTGGGAGCTTTGGTAAACAGCAGCATTACCGAGCCTCTGGTAACCGTATCAGACGATGCGGAAATATATGCCTATTTCTCCATGGCTGAAAATCAGATGCTCGACCTAATTCAGGAATATGGTTCGCTGGAAGAAGCCTGTCAGAAACTGCCGTCTGTCGGCCTGACCATGAGTAACGGAAAAACCTATTCCGATGCGGGGCGTATCGATGCCATCAGCGGAACGGTAGACGAAGGAACGGGAGGAGTTACCCTGAGAGCTGTTTTTCCCAATCAAGGACATCTGCTGCGTAACGGAGGAAGCGGTATCGTATCCATCCCGACAGAATACAAAAACTGCATTGCAATTCCGCAAAGTGCCACCTACGAACTACAGAATAAAATATTTACCTGGAAGGTGGTAGACGGAAAAACTCAGTCTACGCCTATTACCGTCTATAAATACAATGACGGCCAGACCTACATCGTGCTTTCCGGCTTGCAGACAGGCGACGTAATCATTGCCGAAGGAGCTGGTCTGATGCGTGAAGGAACCGCCGTGGATGTGACCTCTACTTCTGAACCTGAAAAATAACCGATAGCCATGAAGATAAGAACTTTTATTGACCGCCCCATTCTGGCCGGTGTCATTTCCGTACTTATCCTGATATTGGGATTTATCGGCCTGTCTCAGCTGCCTATCGAGCAGTTTCCTGAAATAGCCCCGCCTACGGTCAGCGTATCGGCTACTTATACGGGTGCCAATGCGGAAACCGTACTGAAGAGTGTGGTCGTACCGCTGGAAGAAGCACTCAACGGAGTAGAAAACATGATGTACATGACATCTACAGCTTCTAACACCGGTGCAGCCAAAATTACGGTTTATTTCCGTCAGGGGACCGATCCGGACATGGCTACCGTCAACGTGCAGAATCGTATTGCCACGGGCGAGGGGCTACTTCCCGCCGAAGTAACCAAAAGCGGTATCACCGTGCGCAAACGACAGACCAGTAACATCAAGCAGCTGGCTGTATATAGTCCGGATGATTCATTCGATGAAGCATTCCTGACCAACTACATGAAAATCAACATCGAACCTCGCCTTTCGCGTATTGCCGGTGTAGGCGAAGTGAACGTTTTCGGCTACGAATACTCCATGCGTATCTGGCTCGACCCGAACAAGATGCAGAAATACTCACTGGTTCCTTCCGACATTACAACCGTACTCGATGAACAGAACGTGGAAGCAGCTACAGGTACATTAGGTGCCGAAGCCAAGAATACCTTCCAGTATGTACTGAAATACCGCGGACGTTACGAAAACGAAGTGGACTACGAAAACATGGTCATCAAGTCACTGCCCAACGGGGAAGTGCTTCGACTGAAAGATGTGGCCACCATCGAACTGGGTACGCGTGCCTACGATTATATCGGTGAGGTAAACGGTCACCCGGGCTGTAACATCATGATTGCACAGACATCGGGTTCTAATGCCAATGAAATCATTGAAGAGATAGACCGTACCGTAGAAGAAATTTCAAAGACATTACCGAAAGGTATCAAGATAGTCGACTTGATGAGTACAAAAGACTTCCTCGATGCTTCTATCAAGAGCGTAATCAAAACGCTGATTGAAGCCATCATCTTGGTGGTACTCGTGGTGTACATCTTTTTGCAGAGCCTACGCTCTACCTTTATTCCGGCCCTGTCCATCATCGTGTCATTGGTAGGTACTTTTGCCTTTCTCTCTCTTGTGGGTTTCAGCCTCAACATGCTGACCCTTTTTGCTCTTGTACTGGTGATTGGTACGGTGGTCGACGATGCCATCGTGGTGGTCGAGGCGGTACAGGCCAAGTTCGATGAAGGATATAACTCGTCTTACCTGGCCACCATCGACGCCATGGATGGCATTACCTCTGCCCTGGTAACTACCACCTTCGTCTTCATGGCCGTATTTATTCCGGTGAGCTTTATCGGCGGAACTACCGGTACGTTCTATACCCAGTTCGGTCTGACCATGGCAGCTGCCGTAGCCATCTCCCTACTGAACGCACTGACACTGAGTCCGGCTCTTTGTGCCCTCATCATGACGCCTCACCAGACTGCAGAAGACGGGAGCAAGCTGAGTTTCTCTTCCCGCTTCCATATCGCATTCGATACCGCCTTCCACCGGTTAGTTACCAAATATAAGGTGGGCGTGGTATTCATGCTCAAACGTAAATGGCTGGCCGGTTCACTGCTGGTAGTAGCCTGCGCCGGATTTGCCTTCCTGATGATGACTACCAAAACCGGACTGGTACCCAACGAAGATATGGGAACCGTGTTTATCGATGTACGTACTTCACCGGGCAACAGCGTGCAGGAAACCCGCAAAGTCATGGAGCAGGTAGACAGTTGCCTGCGCACTATTCCGCAAGTGGAACTCTACTCCAACACCACTGGTAACTCTATGTTGAGCGGACAGGGTGCCTGCAACGGTATGTTCACCATCCGTCTGAAAGACTGGAGCGAACGTCCTGACAAAGAGGATGCCATTGATGCGGTCATGGCAGAAATCAGTCGCCGTACGGCTTTTATTTCCAGTGCCGACATCATGCCCTTTACCCGTCCGATGATTCCGGGATACGGTGTAAACAGCGGATTCGAAGTCTATGTGCAGGACCAGAAAGGCGGTACCACGGAAGACTTGCTGAAATATACCCGCCTGTTCCTGGATGAACTGAACAAGCGTCCGGAGATTGGCCGTGCCACCACGTCATTTGATACGAAATTCCCGCAATACCTTGTCGAAGTGGATGCTGCCCGTTGCAAACGAAACGGCGTATCACCTGCCGACGTACTGAGTACCCTTTCGGGTTACATCGGAGGTAACTATGCTTCGAACATGAACCGCTTCTCCAAGCTGTATCGTGTCATGGTGCAGGCTCCGCCTCAATTCCGCCTGGACACCGAATCGCTCCACAGCATCTTTGTACGTAATGATGAGGGAGAAATGAGTCCCATCAGCCAGTACCTGAAGCTGACCCGCGTGTACGGTTCTGAAATGCTGACCCGTTTCAACCTGTTCTCTGCCATTCAGGTGAACGGAGCAGCCGCTACAGGCTACAGTTCCGGACAGGCCATCAAGGCCATTCAGGAAGTAGCTGCCCAGACATTGCCTACGGGCTACGGCTTCGAGTTTGGCGGTATGTCGCGCGAAGAGTCCAATACGGGAAATACCACTACATTGGTGTTCGTCATCTGTGTGGTATTTATCTACCTCATTCTTTGTGCCTTGTATGAAAGTTTGTTCGTACCGATGGCAGTTATTCTTTCCGTACCGTTCGGTCTGGCCGGAAGTTTCCTTTTTGCCAAGATGTTCGGACTGGAAAACAACATTTATCTGCAAACCGGATTAATCATGTTGATTGGTTTGCTTTCGAAGACTGCCATCCTGCTGACAGAATATGCATCGGAACGCCGTCGCCACGGCATGACCATCATGCAGGCTGCCGTTTCAGCCGCACAAGTCCGCCTGCGTCCGATTCTGATGACTTCGCTCACCATGATTTTCGGTATGTTGCCGCTGATGTTCTCCACGGGCGTAGGTGCCAACGGTAACATCTCCATCGGAGTAGGTACGGTGGGAGGTATGCTCATCGGAACCATTGCCCTGCTCTTTATTGTACCGCCGTTGTTCATGATATTCCAATACCTGCAAGAAAAGCTGATGCCGGAACGTCAGTTACCTAAAATTGAAAAGAAGTAACTCCAAAGGATTATACGCATGAAAAATAAGATACTAATAACCTGCCTGTTGGCTTCTACCCTGAGCAGCTGCCACATCTATCGGGCGTACGAACGGCCAAGTACCGTCACGGTATCCGACAGCTTGTATCGCCAGCCAGTGGCTGCAGAAGATACAACCTCACTGGCCTCACTTTCGTGGAAAGAGCTCTTCACTGACCCGCAACTGCAACAACTCATTGAGGTGGGGCTGGCTCACAACACGGATCTAAGCATTGCCCGTCTTAAAGTGAAAGAGGCCGAAGCCTTGCTCATGACTTCCCGACTGTCTTATCTTCCCTCGGTCTCACTGACTCCGCAGGGAACACTTACCAGTCTAGACGGTAACAAGCCTTCCAAGACTTACAATCTGGCCATCTCTGCAGACTGGGAGATTGATCTTTTCGGTAAACTGCTGAATGCCAAACGCGGGGCACAAGCCGCACTCGAACAAAGTGAAGCCTATCGTCAGGCGGTGCAAACCCAGTTAGTAGCAACCATTGCCAACAGCTACTATACCCTGCTGATGCTGGATGAGCAACTGGGCATCACACGTCGCACGGCAGATACCTGGACAGAAAGTCTGCGCACGATGAAAGCCTTGAAGCGGGCTGGCCAGGCCACCGAAATGGCTGTAGCACAGACAGAAGCCAGCAAACTAGCGGTAGATGCGTCCGTACTCTCCATCGAACGTCAAATCAATGAAATGGAAAATTCACTCTCTACCCTGTTAGGCATGTCACCGCAGGAAGTCGGACGTTCCACCCTAGAAGCTCAACAGTTTCCGGATTCTCTTTCTACGGGAATCCCTCTGCAACTGCTGAGTCGCCGTCCGGACGTATGTCAATGTGAGAACCAGCTGGCTGTAGCCTATTATGCCACCAACTCTGCCCGTTCGGCCTTCTATCCCGGTATCACCCTGAGCGGTTCTGCCGGATGGACCAATGCAGCCGGTGCAGCCATCACCAATCCGGGACAATGGTTGCTTTCTGCTGTAGGTTCTCTGGTACAACCTCTATTTAACCGAGGAAAGAACATAGCCAACCTGAAAATAGCCAAAGCCCAGCAGGAAGAAGCTTTGCTGACTTTCCAACAGAGTCTGCTTGATGCAGGAGCAGAAGTGAACGATGCACTGGTTCAATGGCAGACTGCCCGCAAGCGTATTCAGCTTGACGAACAACAATGCACATCCCTGCAGTCGGCATTACGAAGTTCGGAACTGCTGATGCAACACAGTTCACAAAACTACCTGGAAGTAATCACTGCCCGTCAGGCTTTACTTCAGGCAGAGCTAAACACCGTAACCGACCGCTTTGACGAGATACAAGGAGTCATCAACTTGTATCACGCATTAGGCGGTGGATACTAAGTCCCTATACCCTTATCTCTATAATAAGCAACCCCTTTCTCAACACTCAGGCGGAGTAAAGAGAAAGGGGTTTATTTTTCCATCAAAAGAGAATATTACTTATTCATACACAAAACGGTATTCATCATTGTAATAAGACGTAGACTCTGAAACACGATTTCCATGTTCATCCTCCTGGTATGAATACAAAGTACACTTGCTAGTAATTACATCCAGATAATTATCTTCCGTAAAGCTATATGCAAAAGGAGCCCATGTATCTTCATGTATCACTTCTGGTTCTCCCGGTTCCGGCATACGATATCCCCAGTCCACAACATCTTTCGTTACCAGATTCTTACTACCTTTACCCATCATACGCAACATATAAAGCATGGACACCATATCATCATATTCATAAGCATGACTGCCGAACAACGGACGAACTACTACATTAAAATCAAAGTAAGGCGTTACATTCGGGTATTCAGTATATGCATAACTCATATAGCTTTCATCCGAGAATTCTCCCTCCGTCGACATCAAGTTGCCATTCTGCCAGTTCAATTGCAGAATAGACCTATCCGAAGCACGTCCCATCCTGCCAGAAGATACTCCCGGATCGATTGCCACATTTCCATCTTCCTCATCTCCATCTTCATGGTCACCTGGATAATAGTCATAATCTTCTTGTATCTGCTGAAGATAACCGTCGGAATAAACAAACATCCACAATGTATGCTGCTCAGAAGAAGATTCCTTTTTCTTATACAACTGTGATACATAACCCTCTGAGTTCAATGTAATCACATACGATTCATCCGATTCATATCCGGAAAGTGTTTTCCGGTCAATCCACATCTGGTTTTCCTGATAGGTGAACTGATAGATTCTCTCTGTGAGATATCCCTGCGTATCACCTTGGTAACTAATGGTTTTCAAGGCTGCCAGCTTTCCGTTCTCATTATAAGTAAGTTCCCCTATAGACTTAGTATAACTGTCCGGATACAAGCTGCTTGAATTTGTAATCTCATAACGAGCCAGACGTTTTTCTTTCGGAGCAGGAGTTTCCCCTGCTTCTGTAGTAGCTTTCTGTTCTACGGTAATGGTTATCACATCGTTACCACAACGAATTTCGATGGTAGCCTTCCGGTCCTTTCCGGTCAGGTTCTCTATCAATGTCAAGGTTAAGGTATATTCACCAGGACCTCCGCTATAGGCACTCAATTCCAGCCATTCCACTTTTCCCGAAGCAGCCTTGGTTGAGGCTTCTGTCGCAACTTCTGTTACTGTGGCTGTCCAATCGGACAGAGCTGTAAAACTGATTCCACCCTGATTCGTTACCTCATCGGCATAAACCACCTGAGTAGTTTGTGTGCCTTCTTTCAAGGTCAAATTTGTGGGAGTTTCATCCTTTTCACTGCATCCTGAAACTAAGATTACTCCCCACAGACAAACGACTGACAATAAAAAACTTAACTTGTTTTTCATAATTTCCATTTTTGAATGTTTTCTTTTACAAAGAAAAGTTTTTCATTTAAGGTATACATCACCGGAAACCGTGAATTCCTCCCTCGCAAACCACAAATTTGCCTTATCCATTCTTCCAAACAGAGAATAGACAAGGGCATTTGAAAGAATATTTCCAGGAGAAAAAGAACAACAGACTACTTGCCCTGTGGATTCTCCATCTTAAAAACAAAAAGAGGGGTATATGAACCTTGCAACAGTTCATATACCCCCCATTTATAGAGATTGTGAATTATCGTCTGTAGTTTACCACACGTTCACACGGTTTTCAGGAGCTACATACAACGGATCAGACGGTGTGATGTGGAAGGCATCGTACCAAGCCTGAATGTGAGGCAACGCTCCGTTTACACGCCATTTACCCAATGAGTGAGGGTCTGACTTAGTGTACACACGAATCTGTTCGTCGCGGATGTTACCAGCCCACAAAGTAGCATAAGCCAGGAAGAAACGCTGTTCCGGAGTGAAGCCATCGACTACACCAAGCGGAGCATCCTTAGTTGCATTCTGGAAAGCCAGATAAGCTACGTTCAAACCTCCGTGGTCGGCCAAGTTTTCACCCAGTGTCAGTTCACCGTTAGCCTGCAGGCCCGGCAATACTTCAATCTTGTTGAAGAAATCCACCATTACCTGTGCACGTTCCTTGAAACGGTCAGCATCACCCGGAGCCCACCAGTCTGTCAGGTTTCCGTCTTTGTCGAACTGACGGCCCTGGTCGTCGAATCCATGCGTCATTTCGTGACCGATTACTACACCAATGGCACCATAGTTGGCAGCATCGTCAGCTTCCATGTTGAAGAACGGCGGCTGAAGAATAGCAGCAGGGAAACAGATTTCGTTAGTTGACGGATTATAGTAGGCATTGACAGTCTGCGGAGTCATCAGCCATTCGTCCTTGTCAACCGGCTTGCCAATGCGGCTGTACATATCATTGAATCCCCATTCTGAAGCACGGCATACGTTAGCCCAGTAAGAATCGTTCTTGATTTCCAGTTTAGAATAGTCTTTCCACTTATCAGGATAACCTACTTTTACATGGAAAGCAGCCAATTTTTCATGTGCTCTGATCTTGGTGCTGTCGCTCATCCATTCCTGTGCATCAATACGTTCACCCAAGGCAGTCTGCAAGTTCTTCACCAACTTCACCATACGTTCTTTGGCGGCAGCCGGGAAGTATTTTTCCACATACATCTCGCCTACCAGCTCACCCAGCATACCGTTCACTGAGTTTACAGCACGTTTCCAGCGCGGCTGATTTACCTGGCGACCAGACAATACCTTGCCATAGAAATCGAAACGGGCAGCTACAAAGTCATCGCTCAAGCAAGAAGCTGCTGCATCCAGCAGATTGTATTCCAGATAAGATACATGCTTAGACAACGGAAGTGTATTCATCAGGCGAGCTACTTCCTGAATCGGTTCTACCTGTTCTACGTTCAGTTCTGCCGGAGCCTGAATACCCAAACCTTTCATATAGGCATCCCAGTCAATTCCGGCAATGGTCTTCTTCAGTTCATCGAAAGACATTTTGTGGTAGTTAGCTTCCGGGTCACGAAGTTCTGTTGCACTGCGTGAAACTTTAGCAATGGCAGTTTCGATTTCCATCACATCAGCCACTTTCTGCTGTGCATCTGCTTCAGAGAAACCAGCCAACTGGAACAGCTTGCCGATGTAAAGTTTATACTGTTCACGAATGTTCTGAGTGATGCTGTCGGTATCCAGATAATATTCCTTTTCACCCAAGTTGATACCACCCTGTCCCATCTGGAAGATGTTGAGTGAGCTGTTCTTCGGGTCAGCATATACATAACTGCGGAAATAGGTACCGATACCTATATGAGCCATTTCAGTCATCATCGGCACGATTTCACTCTTGTCTTTCATGTCGGCAATCTTGTCGAGCATAGCTTTCACCGGTTCTGCACCCTGCTTGTTCAAGGTTACGCTGTCCATAGCCATGTTATACAAGTCACCGATTTTCTGTGCGGCAGAACCAGCCTGATTATTTTTCTGCGCAGCCAGTCCTTCAATCAGTTCGCGCAACTGCTTCTGGCTGTTTTCAAACAGTTCATCAAACGTGCCGTAACGAGAATATTCGGCAGTCAGCGGATGTGCATCGTTCCATCCTCCACATGCGTAACGGAAAAAGTCCGTACCGGCAGACACGGTAGTATCCATGTTTGCCAAATCAATGCCAGAAGTGCTTTTCGCTTCCTTCTGTCCGGCGCAGCTTGTCAGCATAGCAAATGCCAACGTAGCTACGGCTACATAATTTTTCTTGTTCATAAATGCGTTATTTTAATCAAGTCTCTCTTATTTATTTCATTTCTTCCAGTTCCGACAGCAGCAGTGTCCATTCCTCTTCTGCCTCCGCAATCTGTTTTTTCAGCTGCTGGTGCTGCTCGTACAGCTTCATATCGGAAGCACCTTCAGGAGTAGCCATCTGTTCCTCTAGTTGTGCCACCTGCTCTTCCAGTTTCTCAATCTTTGCCTCGCAGTCGGCCACCTGCTTCTCCAGCTTGCGGATTTTCTTGTTCAGCTCCTTCTGCGCTTCATACGAAAGTTTGCTTTCACTCTCTGCAGGCTCTTCTTTCTTGGGCGAAGCAGTCTGCGGAGATTGGGACAACTGAAGTTCATTCAGGCTCTCCATTTTCTTCTTCTGCAGGAAGTCGTAGATTCCGCCGATATGTTCCTTCACCAGTCCGCCACCAAATTCATATACCTTGGTCACCAGTCCGTCAAGGAACTCACGGTCGTGAGATACTACGATGACCGTACCATCGAACTCTTTCACAGCTTCCTTCAGCACATCCTTCGAACGCATATCGAGGTGGTTGGTCGGCTCGTCCAGAATCAGGAAGTTCACCGGCTCCAGCAGCAACTTAATCATAGCCAGACGACTGCGTTCACCTCCTGAAAGCACCTTTACTTTCTTTTCGGAAGCCTCCCCTCCAAACATGAAGGCACCTAAGATGTCTCTAATCTTCAGACGAATGTCTCCTTTTGCCACACGGTCGATAGTATCAAAGACAGTCACGTTTTCATCGAGCAGCTGTGCCTGATTCTGTGCAAAATAGCCAATCTGTACATTGTGTCCGATGGTCAGCTTTCCTTCATAGGGAATCTCGTCCATGATACACTTCACCAGTGTAGACTTACCTTCACCGTTCTTTCCTACAAAGGCCACCTTTTCACCCCGATGGATGGTCAGGTTCACATCGTGAAAGACCACGTGGTCGCCATACGCCTTTTTCACATTCTCACAAATCACCGGATAGTTACCGGAACGCATGGAAGGGGGGAACTTCAGACGAAGTGTAGAAGTATCTTCTTCGTCAATTTCAATAGGTACGATTTTCTCCAGCTGCTTGATGCGACTCTGCACCTGTACAGCCTTCGTAGCCTTGTAACGGAAACGTTCGATAAAATCTTCCGTATCCTTTATTTCTTTCTGCTGATTCTCGTAAGCACGCAACTGCTGTTCGCGGCGTTCCTTACGCAGCACGACAAACTCATCGTAAGCTACCTTGTAATCGTATATCCGTCCGCAGGAAATTTCAATGGTACGGTTGGTCACGTTGTTAATGAATGCCCGGTCGTGACTTACCAGTACTACCGCACCGGAACTCATCTTCAGGAAATTCTCCAGCCACTGGATACTCTCAATGTCCAGATGGTTGGTCGGCTCGTCGAGCAACAGCACATCGGGACGACGCAACAGAAGTTTCGCTAACTCAATACGCATACGCCATCCCCCGCTGAATTCAGAAGTAGGACGATCAAAGTCTGTGCGGTTGAATCCCAATCCCGTAAGCGTACGTTCTATCTCTGCACGGTAATTGGTTCCTCCCATCATCAGGAAACGTTCGTTCTCATGGGTAAACCGCTCTATCAGCTCATGATAGCTTTCAGAATCATAATCTGTACGGTCGGCCAGTTCCTGGTTCATTTTCTCCAGTTTTTCCTGCATCTCAAAAATATGCTCAAAGGCCATCTCGGCCTCAGCCATTACCGTACGTGTATCGCTCAGTATCATGACCTGCGGCAAATAACCGATGGTAATGCCTCTTTGTACGGCTACCACTCCCTCTGTAGGCTGCTGCAATCCGGCCAGGATTTTCAGCATAGTCGATTTTCCGGCACCGTTCTTTCCTACCAGTGCAATACGGTCTTTTTTGTTGATAACAAACGATACATCTTCAAACAGCGGAGTAGTTCCGAACTCCACTTTCAGTCCTTCTATTGAAATCATGCGAATTTATTCTTCTACATTACAAAGTGACGGCAAAGTTACAACTTTCCGAGCACAGCAATGACAGACAAGCTGTTAATTTTTCAAAGCGTCGGACTCTCCCTCCGATTTACGCTGCAAATACAACTGGTAGGAATTGACTACATTATGCCACACACTGTAGAATCCTGCCGCAACAGCCGTCACAGGAGTGAAGAAAGTGTAGCCCATCCAGATGGCAAATACTGTATTTTTCTGTCCCAAGGCCTGTCCGGAGCTGATGGAATCAGCGTAACGACGTCCTATCTTTTTCCCGAAATAGAACTGCAGGGCACAGCAGACCAAAGAAACGCCTCCCAATCCGGCCTGGTACCAGAAAGACACGTCACTGTGTACGATACTCTTCACCGTTACTCCAATGGCCAATGTCAACGCCACAGCCCACAGATAAAAAGAGAGTTCATGATACTGTCCTAACTTGGCATGTACTTTCGGAAGCAAAGCCCGCAGTAAAATGGCTGCCAGGAACGGACAAAGCAATAAGGGGAACACCTTTCCCAAAATCAGCGCAAACGAACTGCCAAAATTCAGTTCCGGGTGCGGGTGAACTAACGGAAGTACCAGCGGCACCAAAATGGCTGCCAGCAAATTGACTAAAATGGTATAGGTAGTCAGATGGGCTGCATCTCCTCCTAACTTGCGTGTAACCACCGCAGCTGCTGTAGCCGTAGGACAAATCAGGCAAATCATAGCTCCTTCCACCAATATACGGGCCGAGAAATCCGGGAAGATCACCAGGAGCAATCCCAAAAGCAAGAAACTTGCTCCCTGAATCAGCAGCAAACGCCAATGCCAGGCACACAACTTCAAATCGTGTACATTGATTTTACAGAATGTCAGAAAAAGCATCAGGAAAATCAATACCGGCTGTACAATATCGATGGCATGAGCCACAAAGGGCTTAGTGGGTGCAAGAAAAGGGATATTGACATACACAAAGTACAGAATGACTCCCATTGCCATGGCTATGGGCAACGTCCAATTTTTACAAAAACGTAGAATATTCATTGTTAATCCACTATGGTGAAACAAACCTGCCAGCGCAGAGTGAAAGAAAAAGGATTTGCAAATCCGGCCATCGACAGGCTACGGTTTGCAAATCCTTTGTATGGTCCTATGCCTCTCCCCTCTTACAGAAAGAAGCATATCAGATGTATCAATTACTTACAGTTGCCAGTGCAACGAGGTTTGATTTGTTTGAAGAAATCATTACCCTTATTGTCTACCAGGATGAATGCCGGGAAATCTTCTACTTCAATCTTCCAGATAGCTTCCATACCCAGTTCCGGATATTCTACACATTCAATGCTCTTGATGTTGTTCTGAGCCAAGATGGCAGCCGGACCACCGATAGAACCCAAATAGAAACCACCGTGTTTCTTGCAGGCATCTGTTACAGCCTGGCTACGGTTACCTTTAGCCAACATAATCATAGAACCACCGTGACTCTGGAACAAGTCTACGTACGGGTCCATACGACCAGCAGTAGTCGGGCCCATAGAACCACAAGCCATACCCTGCGGAGTCTTAGCCGGACCAGCATAATAAATAGGATGATCCTTGATATACTGAGGCAGGTCTTCACCACGATCCAGACGTTCTTTCAGTTTGGCATGTGCAATGTCACGACCTACGATGATAGTACCGTTCAAAGACAGACGAGTAGCTACCGGATATTTATCCAGTTCAGCCAAGATTTCCGGCATCGGACGATTCAAGTCAATCTTCACAGCATTGCCTTCACCAGCCTGACGCAATTCTTCCGGAATCAGTTCGCCCGGATTTGAATCCAGTTTTTCAATCCAGATACCGTCTTTGTTGATTTTACAACGGATGTTACGGTCAGCAGAGCAAGATACACCCAAACCTACCGGACAAGAAGCACCGTGACGCGGCAAACGGATGATGCGTACATCGTGTGCATAGTATTTACCACCAAACTGAGCACCCAGACCGATGCGGTGTGCTTCTTCCAATACCTGTTTCTCCAGTTCTACATCGCGGAATGCGCGTCCGTATTCGTTACCAGTAGTCGGCAGGTTATCGTAGAAACGAGTAGAAGCCAATTTCACAGTCAACAGGTTCTTTTCAGCTGATGTACCACCAATTACAAATGCAATGTGATAAGGAGGACAAGCTGCAGTTCCCAAAGTCTTCATCTTTTCAACCAAGAACGGAACCAGTGTAGCCGGATTCAAGATGGCCTTTGTTTCCTGATACAAGTAAGTTTTGTTAGCAGAACCACCACCCTTTGTTACGCAAAGGAATTCATACTCCATACCCTGAGTAGCTTCGATGTCAATCTGAGCCGGCAAGTTGCAGCGAGTATTCACTTCTTCGTACATAGTAAGCGGAGCGTTCTGAGAATAACGAAGGTTTTCTTCTGTATAAGTCTTGTACACACCCAGAGAAAGCGCTTCTTCATCACAGTAGCCAGTCCAAACCTGCTGTCCTTTTTCACCGTGGATAATTGCTGTACCGGTATCCTGACAGAAAGGAAGTACGCCTTTGGCAGCTACTTCTGCATTACGCAGGAAAGTCAAAGCTACATACTTATCGTTATCGCTTGCTTCCGGGTCAGTCAGAATCTTTGCCACCTGTTCGTTGTGAGAGCGGCGCAACATGAAAGAAACATCGCGGAAAGCCGCATTGGCCATCGCAGTCAAACCTTCTTTTTCGATTTTCAGGATGGGTTTTCCTTCAAACTCGCTTACAGACACATAGTCTTTTGTAAGCAAATAGTATTCAGTTGTATCCTTGCCATGTTCAAACATTGGCTGATACTTGAATTCGGGTGTTGCCATAATACATTAAATTAATTGTGAGTTATTAGTGGACACAAAGTTACAAAGTATTATTGAAATTTTTCCTTAATTCCTACAAAAAGTTATCTGTAATTCTTCTTACTCTTCTATTGCACGAATCAAGTCCTTTTGCAGTACATCTACTCCGGGGAATCCCACATAACGTCCCTGCAATTTTCCGTCATGACTGATAATCAGATAAGCCGGAATCCCTGTTACTCCATAGGAAGTGCACAAGTACTTCCATTGTGAATCAGTAAGCCGATAGTGCACTCCCGTCATCTTGGACAAATTTGATTTCCAGATATTTTCGGGGGAAGAAGGTCCTGTCAGATAAATATATACGATGTCTTTCGATGACAGATTTTTCTTCAGCGGTACCATAGACTGCATACTTTTTTTACAAGGACCGCACCACGTAGCCCAGAAGTCTATCAAAATGGCACGCCCTTTATGAGGAGCAATAATCTTAGGAAGAATATCCGCCCCTTCTACCTGCGCATCCAGCGAAGCAATCACCGCTTCTTTCACCGACTCCATCCGTTCGGCATTCTGCTGAAGTGCTTCTGCCACAGCTTCCACATACATACGAATTTCCGGAAAATTCACCGTTTTCAGTACTTTCCGGTCATCAGAAGACAGAGAAGAGGAAGCAGTAAGCCGACTACAGATGGGCATCACCTGCTCATAGTCGGATTGTAACCTGGAAGCGACCTCCGGACTCTCCATCAAGCCTTTTTCAACGGCACGATAGGCATTCAGTGCAGCAGATGAAGGGGAACCGGCCAGCTCCCGGTTAATAGTCTCAGCAGCTCCGTCAAACCAGGCCTTCTGTTTTTTCTCGTAACGTTTACCCAGCAAACGGGAAGCGGACATGCTCAGGCGAGGAAGATTGATATATACGGTCACTTCTTCGTCGGGCACAAGAAACAACTTCAAAACAGCTTCATTCAACCGCAATGCCGTCAAAGTTGGTTGCAATAACTCTGTTTCCAAATGAAACGAGCCATCCTGACGGACTTTAATGCTTTGCTTCCACTCCTTAGGAAAAAGGCCGTCTTCATATTCCAGTTCCGTAAACAATGACATTCTCGGATCATACCCTAAAATATAACCGTTTACTATGGCCTTTCCTACCGACAATCCAGGTTCTGGAATTTCATTGCTCCGTTCCGGCTTATCTGTAGTAAGGTAATTAGGCACATACACATAAGGTTCTTCCCGACTCAACTGAATGCCAAAGATGTTCCATCCCATCTCAGGCTCAATAAAATCTACTTCATGCACATCCGAAGGAACCGGCGAAAAAGAAAGAGTTACTTCCAAAGTCCCATTCTCTTCGATTACTTCCGGCTCAGTCACTCCATCAATGGAAATACGTTCCGCCTCACGAAGCTGTGCCATCCCTCCATCGGCCCATTTCAATGCTGCTTTTGAAGAAATGACGACTGGGGTTCCCGGCTTACCATACATCACCGCATCAACCTGAGTCTGTTCACTGGTCTGGATAACCCGTTTGAATTCTATCTCCGCCGTATTCGACAATACGAAACCTGGATATTCCATTACCTTTCTTCTATTGGCCTGCACCTGCAAAGCCATGAAGCAAACGCAAAGCAAACATATATATCTGCATATCCTTTCCATACGCAGTACCTCCCATTTTACAATAAATTCTTTACACGTTCTATCAGTTCGTTTCCAAGCTCCGTTTTTACCTTTATATGTTCCAGCACCGCTGTCACAAACGGATTACTTTCGAACACGCCACGCACTTCTTCAAAGTCGCGCACCTTTTCCTCACTGCTTCCATCTGCCCCAAATCCGGTCATGGAAGTCAACGAGAATTCCTTCTTGGCATCTTCGTACACCATTTTATCCAGTCCCACTACGGCTTCCTGCCACTGACGTACGATAGCCACGATGTCTGCCGCTGTAATCTTATCAGCCTGCAGGCCATAGAATTCAAGCATCTTTTCATACGCCCACGTCCATTCATACGTATAATAGTTGGCGTGCATCTCTGCAAAACGGTCGTGTATCTCATCCACACTATTCAAACGGTCGCACTCAATATCTTCCATCAGACGTTCTATCTCACTCTTCGGAGCAATCAGTCCAGAAATATCCACCCATTCTCCAGTTCCAATCGGCGTATCTGGAATCAGACGAGTACGGATTTCTTCATCAGAAGCAAAACGAATGGCTTCCAAGCGCTTGATAACGGAGTTTCCCAGAAATTTATGGATAGCAGTCTCATAAAACTTGATTCCCTTATTCAGTGCCGAATTCTTGATTTT
This sequence comes from Phocaeicola plebeius DSM 17135, assembly GCF_000187895.1. Lineage (GTDB taxonomy): Bacteria > Bacteroidota > Bacteroidia > Bacteroidales > Bacteroidaceae > Phocaeicola > Phocaeicola plebeius. The sequence continues at coordinate 102,654 of NZ_DS990118.1, forward strand.
CGCACTTTGATAAGAGTAAATCTCGGAAGTTTCCCCCGACACACGAGCCAGTTCCTTCAAAATCTGTCGCCCTGCCATCATCTTCTGAATAGTGTACGGACTCAACAAGTTATAATTAATCTGGTCCAAACGGTTCGGGTCTTTCCGCTGGTCACGTTTAGGCCACTTCTGTGCATCACGAATTGTACCTACACTCCGCAAATTGACACCCGGCACCAGATAAGTTGTATTCTTTTCCTCTATCAAATAAGAAAAAGGCAGATTCGAAGTATCCGGATGGGTAACATGACGTCCCATCACCAGTGAGAAGGCACCAATACGGGCGGGCCACAGGATATAAGAATCAGAAGTGGTCTTAGCACCTCGCTCCAATGCCCCCTGATGAATCGGCCCCAACTTATACATATGGTTGCTCTGGTTAGAGCCTGAACCTGCATTCATGAACGAGAACATGCCGGCAATGAGTAATGTAGACTTATGGTGCGTTACGGTAAAGGGTCCGGCAAAAATGGCACAAGCCTCTCCATTTTCCTCCTGACAGTTACTGAAGAACAATGAATCAGAAGCCGAATAGGTATGCCCCAAATGACAAGCCTGCCCCACGAAACAACGTGTAAGCATCGTACCATCTTCTACGTATGAGCCACTTGAGATGATAAAATCATCACAAATCACTCCGTACCCAATATGCACCGGTGCGTACTCATTACTGTTGATACTTCCATTCTTCAAACGGCCGGCACCTTCAATCTGGCAATAATCCCCAATCCGTACATTCTTAATGTAACCGGCATTCACTATCATTACATGACTCCCGATAGCCCCTGTATCTGACGCATGTGACTCTGCATAAGACTCAATAATCTTTCGCATTTTGTCGATAAGCACCGGACGATGGCGGTAAAGTGCCATAATATAAGCCTGATGAGCAGATAGACGGTCATGAATAATCACCTCACGCCCACCAGTCTCATTTAAGACAGAAACTTCCACTCCATTTCCAAAACGGCTATGGCAATCTACCAAAATGATGTCTACATTCTCGATAAACGTATCATGCCCTATCTCATAGTTAGCTATATAATTCTTTACATTCTCAATGTAACAATTGTCACCCACCGTTACATTGTGTAAAGTAGCATAATACACACCAGAATGCTTAGCCATTCCACCAGCCAGAGTAAACTCCTTTTCAAAAACGCCCAGTCGCACTTTTCCAGAGAAACGAGTGTGATAAATATAATCTGTGCAAAAATTATCAGCTACTTCAACTCCACTCCAGTCGGAAGCAATACAATGCTGTGCCTCCAATCGTGCGATTTCTTCTCTTGTCAGTAAACGATAGTGTTGTGTCATATTTTTTGTTGTTATTCTTCGTCATATGTCTGATATAAAAAATCATTGTAAGGATACTTCTGCACATGCAGTTCCTTTACCTTTTTATATAATAATTCACGGAACTGATCAATATTAGTCTTTTCACGTGCGGAAATGAAGATACAATTATCATTCAGTTTCGCCATCCAAGTATGCATCAGTTCCTCCAGCGTAATATTTTCTTTCGTCTTCGGCGTCAAGTCATCTTCTGCCTTTTCCACATACGTATAGGCATCTACCTTATTAAATACAATCATACTCGGCTTTCCACCTGCACCCAAATCGGCAATTGTTTTCTCTACCACCTGAATCTGCTCTTCAAAATCGGGATGTGAAATATCAACTACGTGTACCAGCAAATCCGCCTCACGCACCTCGTCCAGCGTAGACTTAAACGAATCGACCAAGTCAGTCGGTAATTTCCGGATAAACCCTACCGTATCCGAAAGCAAGAAAGGTAAATTTTCGATAATGACTTTACGTACGGTAGTATCGAGCGTAGCAAACAATTTGTTTTCCGCAAAGACCTCACTCTTGGCCAGCAGGTTCATCAAGGTCGATTTACCCACGTTGGTATATCCCACCAGGGCCACACGAATCATGCGTCCACGGTTCTTGCGCTGAGTAGACTTCTGCGTATCAATTTCAGCCAAACGCTGCTTCAGCAAAGCCATACGGTTCAAGATGATACGGCGGTCCATTTCCAACTGAGTTTCACCCGGACCACGCAAACCTACAGAACCTTTACCACCACCGGCACCGGAACCACCACCCTGACGTTCCAAGTGCGTCCACAAACGCTGCAAACGCGGAAGCATGTACTTATACTGTGCCAGTTCTACTTGCGTCTTGGCATTGGCTGTCTGCGCACGCATCGCAAAAATATCCAGAATCAGTGAAGTACGGTCCAGAATCTTCACTTTCAGTTCATTCTCAATGTTACGGATTTGCTTGGCCGAAAGTTCATCATCGAAAATCACCATCCCGATTTCCGTCTCCTCGCTCTCATTCTGCAACTCCAGGTATTCTTTCACCTCTTGCAACTTACCTTTACCTACATAAGTCACCGAGTTCGGCGTATCCAGTTTCTGTGTAAAACGTTTTACTACCTCTGCCCCAGCCGTCTCAGCGAGGAAAGCCAGCTCATCCAAATATTCATTGGTCTTACGTTCATTCTGAGTCTGGGTTATCAAACCCACCAGCACAGCTTTTTCAGTCTGTGCTTCTGATATTACAAATTCTTTCATTCAGTGTAAATCTAATTTCTATACGGCACAAATATAAGCAAAAAGAGCGCATCTCTTTACAGATACGCTCTTTTATTTCTTTCTTATTTATTCAAATCCGGATTCATCAATTCTTCGCTTTGTGGAATCGGCCAGACATATCCGCTACTTTGCGGAGTAATCTGTGTTTTCCGTTCAAAGTTTGCCCCACGACGCAACACATCAATGCCTCGCATCGCCTCACCAATAAACTCCAGACGACGCTCGTTGTAAACCGCCATCTTCAAATCTTCACCAGACAAATGATCAATATCCAGCTGATTGCTTGTCTCCGGTAATGAACGGAATCTCACCTGTTTCAAATATTCTCTGGCAAGCTTTTCATTTTCAGTTCCACCCAAATTTACATAACACTCGGCCAAGTTCAACAATGTTTCCGCATAACGGAAAATCGGTGCCCAATCCAGTTTCTGTGCAGCATCCGTAAACTTCAGCAGCTGATTCTTTTCATTTTTCATCTGTACACGAGCATCATCAGCTGAATTGTAATTCGGCTTGCCCATGATACCGTTTTCCACGTCTACCCACAGAATTGTATTCTTAGCGTAATAATATTCTGCCAATCCTTGCTGGGTATTCGGACGATTTGTTTCCTTCATAGGCAAAGAGAATATGGTTTCATCCGTATAATAAGGTGCCTTGAACATATCTCCAAACTTGGGAGTCAGTTCGTATCCCGTCACCAGCTTACCTGCTTTTACCGCCTCTGTCCAATTGTTCATTGACATATATACACGCATTTTCAACATATTGGCAGCAGCCTGTGTAGCACGAGTCACAGTCGATTCATCCGCTGTTGTTTTTACCGGCAAAGCACTGATATTTTCCAAGTCCAAAAGAATCTGCTCGTAAACCTCCTTTACTGTTGCACGTTTCAAAGCATTGTGCTCTCCATCTTTTTCCGGAGTTAAACGTAAAGGCACAGATTTCGCATCCGGATTAATTACGTATGGTGTAGCATATAGATTATTCAAATAATAATAAGCAAATGCACGCACAAACTTTGCTTCTGCTTTGTACTGCTCATATTTTTCTCCAGCAACAGCTTTAGCGCCTTCCAATTCATCCAAGAAAATATTGACACGGTTAATGGCAGCGTATGCCATGCTCCAGGTCACCGTATTTTCTGCATCTGTTTTGCCCACATTAAACTTATATGTATTGGCCAAAGTAATCAAGTTCGGGTCAGAATTTACAATATCTTCTCCACGGTTATCAAATACCAGATAGGTTTTTCCTCCCATGAAGGAATCCGACGCATCATTTTTTATCGAACCGTACAAGCCTAATACAGCTGCTTCCAAACGATTTGCATCATTATAAATATCTCCCGGCTCAATGTACAAAGGTGGTTCCTGATCCAAGAAACTACTGCTGCAACTACTCAACGTAGTTCCAGCCATCAATATAGCATATACAATATATTTTTTCATTCGAATCTGCTTTTAAAAATTCAACAATTAAAACGCCAAGTTTACACCAAATGTGTAGGTACGTGCCTGTGGCAAGGTATTTTTATCCGTACCCGGAGCCAGAGTAGCATTGGTCGTATTCGACATCACCTCCGGATCCATACCAGAATAGCCCGTAATTACGAACAAGTTCTGCACCTGTGCATATACACGCAACTTGCTGATACCGATGGCGCTCGCCCAGTTCTTCGTATTGAAAGTATAACCCAGTGAAATATTCTTCAAACGCAAGTAATCACCTTTTTCCACCCACTCGCTGATAGGCATGGCCGAACCATTAGAATAGTTATCGCCATACACTGGTTTCGGGAACATGGCATTTTTTCTTTCCGGAGTCCAGTAATTCTGAAGCACTTCCTTCGAGTTATTCCAATAACGCATATCGCTTACCGTAGCCTTTGTACCATTATAGATATAGTTTCCACCTGAGAACTGGAAGAACAAAGACAAGTCAAAATTCTTGTAAGAGAAATTATTGCTCCATCCACCATACCAAGTAGGCAACGTATTGCCACAAATTACCGGTTTCAGACTACCCTCATAAGGTGTTCCATCTTCAAGAATCCATTTTGCCTCTGAGGCATGATTATACAGCACACGTTCTCCATTCTCTCCATAGAACACACGGAACCCAGTTTCCGGATCTACTCCACCTGTCGGTGTCAGATACAACTGACCGATAGACTTGCCTGGTACTGTAATATTTGTAATTTCCAATCCACTGGCATCACCTTTGATAATATTATCCAAACCGTTAGCCAGAGATACAACCTTATTACGAGTAGTCGTAATATTAAAACTAGTATTCCATTTGAATGCACCGTCACGTAAAATATCCGCAGAAATCGTCAACTCTATACCTGAGTTCGTCATCTTTCCGGCGTTAGTTGTCAGGATATTTCCAGGAAGACCTTTTGAAGGAGCCTGCGGCACATCCAAAATCAAGTCTGAAGATTTCGTATAGAAATAGTCAAAATCAATATCAAAACGATCAAGTACACGTGCACTGAAACCTACGTCATACTTTTCTGAAGATTCCCATTTCAAATTCGGGTCAGCAATCTTACTCAGACGATAACTTCCCTGAGAACCATAATAATAAGGAGAATAGTACGAGCGTGAAGCGTAATCATCGATATTCGTATTACCCACTACACCATAACTACCTTTAATCTTAAAATCTTCCACCACATGCTTAAGTGGTTCAAAAAAAGTCTCTTCAGACACACGCCATGCAGCCGAAACACCTCCGAAGTTACCCCAGCGGTTATCCTTGCTTAATGCAGAAAGTCCATCACGACGGAAATTGATAGAGAACATGTATTTCGATGCAAAGTCATAGTTGATACGTCCAAAATACGAAACCATAGAACTTTTGGAAATACTTCCTGAAGCCGTTGCATTAGCAAAGGTACCTTGGAAATTTGTAAACTTGTCATCCTGCAATCCCGTACGAGCAGCATCCCATTCATTGTAGCTGCTTTCAGTAGCTTCCATACCTACCAGGAAATTGAAATGATGGCGATTAGCTGTAAAATCATACGTAGCTGTATTCGTCCAAGTCCAGATACTGCTATGTACCGCCGCATTAAATGCATATCCTCCATTATTCACACCATCTCCATGATTAGGTGACCAGAAACGAGAGTTTTCAATACGCGCATCGTCAATATTATACTGGGTTTTCAATGTAAGACCTTTCACAGGAGTAACTTCTGCAAAGAAACTGCTCAAAATACGCGTTACGTCTACATTCGTCTTGTTACCCAGTTCCACCAAAGCAACCGGATTTGAGAAAGTATTCATCACTGCATTCGGTCCATAACCTAATACCCCCAACGAACGGTCATAATATCCTTTTCCATTTTCATCGTAAATAGGAATATTAGGAGAGTTAGCCAGCGCCATACGCGGAAAACCACCTACTGCAAAGTTTGAACCGTTACGTGCCGCATCCACCTGCGCCGTAGAACTTACGTTCACGCTTGAGTTCATACCAATCTTCAGCCAGTCTGTCACGTTAGCCACAATGTTAGCCTTACCGCCCAGACGTTTATAGTTATCGCCTACTACAATACCTTTCTGCGTATTGTAATTAGCCGACATATAATATTTCACTTTTTCCGTTCCACCACTTACTGCTACAGTCTGGTCTTGTGTAAACCCATTCTGAAAAATAGCGTCTGCCCAATTAGAGTCTACTCCCGGCATCAAGTTAAACGCCTTATCACCATAAGCAGGATTAGCTATGAATGTCTTATCCATAGCAGCCAGTTCTGCCGCTACATCTGTTCCGTATGCATTACGAACCGCCATGTTCTTGAAGTCTACATACTCCTGTGCATTCATCATATCAATAAACTTCGTCCGGTTAGAGAAACCGACAGAAGCATCATACGTTACTTTTGCTTTTCCGCTGCTTCCCTGCTTGGTAGTAATCAGCACGACCCCGTTTGCCGCACGTGAACCATACAAAGCTGCTGCTGCCGCATCCTTCAACACGTCAATAGAAAGAATATCGGCCGGATTAATGTCTGCCAGCGCATTGGCATTACCCAATCCTCCACCCAAATCCCCCGACTGAATCGGCATTCCATCCACTACGTACAAAGGAGAAGTACCCGAAGTAATAGAGTTTACACCACGGATATGTACCACAGGAGCCTGACCTACTCCTCCAGAAGGAGTCGTTACATTCAAACCAGAGGCACGTCCCTGCATCATCTGGTCCAAACTTGTATTAGGCACGTCCTTTAAAGCATCGTTACGGATTGAAGCTACTGAAGCAGTTACCGTACGTGCGCTCTGCGTACCATACGCCACAACCACCACTTCTTCCAAAGCCTGCGCATCCGACTTCAACACTACGTTCACCACCGGTTTTACAGCTACTTCCTGGCTCTGCAAGCCGATAAAAGAAACTACTAAAGTTTTTGCCGAAGCCGGCACACCAGAAATTGTAAAGTTTCCATCAATGTCGGTCACTGTCCCTACAGTAGTACCTTTTACCAACACCGATGCGCCCACTACAGGTAAACCATCTTCTTCAGAAGTAACGTTACCAGTTACTTTTGAAACTTGAGCGTTTACCAGACCGATACCTATCATCAGGCAGGTCATTAACAGCATCAATTTTCTTTTCATAAAAATCTCTCTTAAAGTTTAACTTTACATTAATAAAAATTCATTCACTCTAACGGGAGGCAAAAGTACTAATATCTTTTTAAATATTTATACTGTTTTCCAGAAAATACCTGCAAAAGGTTGCTTTTTAACACTTATACGTGCCACTTTTATGCAAAAGTCTGTTTTTATAAAGTAAATGATGTGCATTTCTTGTACTTGCACTTTATTATAATGCAAAAATATGAATCCTTTTTCGCCGGCACTTGTTACTTTTAATTTGGTTAAAATAGGCACTATATAGGTAATAATCTTCTTCTTATTGCATATTATCTGCATATTTTCTTAAAAACAACATAGTATGAACAAGATTTATTTCAGATTGGTCTACAATCGTAAAAAGAAGTTAAACAAATCAGGTAATGCTCTTATTCAGGTAGAAGCTTATAGAAATCGCAAGAAGGTTTACATTTCGACAGGAATATATGTTAATCCGCAACAATGGGACAAGCATCATAGCAAAATTATTCAACATCCACACTGTGAGGAACTGAATCGAATGTTGGAAGAGTTTATGCTGCAATTACAATGGGAGGAATTAAAATCATGGAAACGTGGCGTTCATATTAACTTGTCTGCTTTTAAAACTCTCAACCATCAAAATGATACTGAAAGAATAACATTTTTACCCTTTGGTAGAAACTGGGTAGAACATTCATCACGCAAGGATACTACCAAAAAGAACCTTCTTACGACATTGGATCTACTCAATCACTTTCGTTCTTCTATTGAATTTGAAGATATAACTTATTCATTTCTTCTTGAGTTTGAAGATTTCATGCGACAAAAAATGTACGAAACAAATACAATTGCCAAACACATGCGACAATTGAGGACTTTTGTTAACGAGGCTATTAAAAGAGGATACATTCAGCCGGAAGATTATCCGTTCAGAAAGTACCAGATAAAAACAACTCAGAGCAAACATAGTTTTCTGCTACCTGAAGAAATCAGGAAACTGGAAAAACTGGAACTGCCATTGTGCTCAAAATCGCTAATACATAGTTTAAAGGCTTTTTTATTTTGTTGTTACACAGGAGTCCGGTATTCAGACTTTGTACATCTTAATGAAAATAACATTGTCACAATAAAAGGAGAAAAATGGCTTATATTTAGAACTGTAAAGACTAATACGGAAGTTAGCATACCACTATACCTTCTCTTTCAAGGGAAAGCGCTCCGATTATTGCAGGAGTATAATCGGAATGTGAATGATTTTTTTCATTTAAAATCGAATTCTTCCGTAAATAAGGATTTAAAGAAAATAGGTATGTTGGCTAAAATAGAAAAGCACTTTTCATTTCATACGGCCCGACATACTAATGCTACTCTTTTGATTTATAATGGTGCACAAATAACTACAGTCCAGAAACTGTTAGGGCACCAGAGTGTGAAGACTACTCAAGGATACAGTGATATTTTTTCGGGAACGATTGTAAAAGACTTGAAGAAATGTAAGTTTTAATTTTTTGTAATACATTAAATTTCCAATATAGTCATGTAAATTTATGTTAACTTCTTTTTGTCGTATTGCTTTTTCTTTTACCCTAAAGCCTTATACAGGCATATGCCTGCCAGCCCGTCAACCTCTCAACTTAGTCAGGAATTAATCTTCAAACTGACAACTATTTTCAGTACACCTCAAACGCCCTTACGTTTGAAGTGAAACACCTAAGCGTTTTAATCAAAACGTCCTTACGTTTTGGATAAAACGTACTTATGTTTTCTTCCAAGCGCAAAGGCGTTTTTTCTGTCTAATTCTTCAGTAGAGTCTTAGTAGAAAACTTGTATTCGAGATTAATCTACAAATCATTATACATCATACTCTGAAGAGATAATGGGATTTTTACTTGCTTCATTACCAGTGAGTTATTTGTATTTATAGTTCCGCCGGAACTTTGGTTATTTCTTTCATCGGAATGCAGTCGCAGGAAGTGAAAGTTAAACCTGTTGTAAAGGTTGTATTAAAGTCTGATGCTGAAGTACTTGACGAAGTAGTAGTAACCGGATATGGTAACTTCAAAAAAGCATCCTTCACAGGTGCAGCTTCAACTGTAAATACAGGTAAATTAGAAGACGTTCCTGTTCTTTCTGTAGAAGAAAAATTGTCAGGAAGCGTACCTGGAGTATCATTTAGTTCATCATCTAGTAACCCTGGTGCTGTAAGCAGCATCCGAATCCGTGGTATGGGATCTATCAATGCAGGGAATGACCCTCTCTATGTAATCGACGGAACTCCTGTTACCAGTGGAAACGTCAGTGAGTTCTCTTACAGTGATGCCGGTACTAATATTTTGTCCACTTTGAATACTAATGATATTGAATCAATTACCGTTATTAAGGATGCTGCAGCTGCTTCACTTTACGGTTCGCGTGCTGCCAACGGTGTAATCGTCATTACAACAAAGAGCGGTAGTCAGGGAAAGACAAAAGTCAATTTCCGTAGTGACTGGGGATTCTCAAACATGGCTATCAACTATCGTCCGCAATTGAGTGGTGACGAACGCCGCGAGCTGTTGTGGACTGGCTTGAAGAATTATGGTTTGTATGGCCAGGGAGTATCTGAAGCTGAAGCTACAGCATTTGCAGATGCAAATATCGATGCCTTTGCTGCGAAACCTTCTACTGGATGGACCGATTGGAAAGATGAATTATTCAAGACTGGTGGTCATCAAAACTATCAGGTAAGTGTATCTGGTGGTGGACAAAATACCCAATTCTATACTTCTTTGTCTTACACCAAGCAGGATGGTATCGTTCAGAACCAAGGTCTGGAACGCTTCACTGGAAATGCAAACTTAACTCATACATTTAAAAGACTGACCGTTCAAGTAACAAGCCAGTTCTCTAAGATGATTCAGTCAAAAACTAATGAAGGAACGTCATACGATGGTGCAGTTGCTAACTATGCATTCTTTCAAAGTCCTTCTTCTACTCCATACAACGAAGACGGATCATTAAATAACGGTTGTGGTATGTTTGGTGTAAATCCATTATACGAATTCAACCACAGTTCTGACCGTGCTACCATCATTAAGGCTTTCAACACAATTAAAGCTACCTATAACATTTGGGATAACCTGAATTTAAGCGAAAAGATTTCTTACGACTACATGACTAATACCAACGATGTGTTGTGGGACAGAAATTCTAACAACGGTGGTCCTGGTGGTGTTATGCAACGTATCATCAACAAGAACGAACAGCTGAACACTCAGACTCAGTTGACTTATAACAAATCTTTCGGCGAACATAATATTGATGCGCTGCTGGGCTTTGAAACGGAAGATAATGTTTATGCTTATAATTATATGTCTGGACAAGATTATCCAGGTGATTTGTATGAGTTCACTAACGCAGGTTCTACTTCTGCCGACAGTAACACTCAGTCTTATCGCCTGACTTCTTTCCTTGGCCGTTTGAACTATGATTTCGGAGGTAAATATTATCTGAGCGCAAGCTATCGTACAGATGGTAGTTCACGTCTGGCTAGAGACAATCGCTGGGGTAGTTTCTGGTCTGTATCCGGTGCATGGAGATTTACCCATGAAAACTTCATGGAACCAACCAAAGAAGTACTAACTGACGGTAAAGTACGTTTGTCTTATGGTGTAAACGGCACCCAACCTTCTGACTATTACGGTTATATGAACCTATATAAATATGGACAGAAATATAACGGTATTTCAGGCATGGGTATTATCGGTATTGCTAACCCGGATTTGAAATGGGAAAAGAATAAAACTTTCAACGTAGGATTGGATTTAACTTTCCTGAATCGTTTCTCTTTAACATTTGATTACTATCAGCGTAAAACCAGCGACTTGATCTACGATCTCCCGGTTTCTCAGGTAGGTGGTTACTATGATTCAAGCTATGGTTATTATATGCCGGTAAATGTCGGTGCGTTGAAGAACAGTGGTGTGGAAGTAACAATCCAGACTACCAACTTCCAAACAGATGATTTTACCTGGACTACTTCTTTGAACATCGGTCATAACACTAACGAACTGGTAACTTTAAATGGTGAGCAAAACGAAATCGTTTCTGGACCATTAATTCACCGTATCGGTGAAGCTTACTATTCTTACTACTTGTATGAATACGCTGGTGTAGATCCACAGACAGGTAAAGAAATGTTCTACAAGAATGATGGCACAGCTGATGCACGTCAGACTACAACCAATGTATCTGAAGCCAACAAAGTAATAGTAGGTAAACATGATGCGAAAGTAGAAGGAGGTCTGACTAACAACTTGCAATGGAAATGGTTCGATTTAGGATTCACATTCACTTACTCTTTGGGTGGAGATGCTTTCGACTATGCTACATGGCAGCATACAGATGGAGGTACTTACTTGTATAATGGTGCTGTTCCGGCCTATTACAAATTAGAAGATATGTGGACTGGCCCAGGTGATACATCTGCCAAGTTACCTGCATTCCAGTATGGTAATAATGCTCAGTCCATGTCTTCACGTTGGTTAATGTCTACTGACTATCTGCGTTTGAAGAACCTGACTTTGGGTATCCGTATACCTCAGAACTGGGCAAGCAAGGCCGGTATGAGCAATGCACGTATCTACTTCTCTGGTTCAAATCTGCTGACCTGGAAGTCTAAAGACCTGACTGTAGACCCGGAAATGCCGGTTAGCGGTGTATGTACATTCGAGACTCCGGCTCTGAGAACCTTTACTTTCGGTATTGAATTGACTTTTTAACGCTAAGAATTAAAAACAAATGAGAATATTTAGACATATATTTACAGCTACGCTTGGTGTGGCAATGACCGCCAGCTTGTCATCTTGCGTCAATAACTGGTTGGACCAGACTCCAGCTGATGGTATCGATGCAGAAACAGCTATTCAAACAAGCTCAGACCTTGCTAATGTGAGAACTGGACTTTATGCTGCAGTAAAAGGAAACAGCACTTTGGTTGATTATTATGGCCGACTGATGTTTGTATACGGAGACATGAGAGGTGAAGACGTACAGTATGAATATAACAGCGGTAGTGGACGTGCCCAGTTCTATTATTACATGAACTATTCTACAGCTGATGATTTCGGTTCTTCTTCTGCTATCTGGCAGACTCCGTATGTAGTAATTGCGCGTGCAAATCGTGTAATTGAAGCTGGAGAAAGCGGTCAACTTTCAGATGCTGAAGAGGCACAGGATGAGATTGCACAATATGTAGCGGAAGCAAAAGTGCTCCGTGCAATGGCGTTGTTCGATCTGACTCGTGTTTACGGCAAGCCGTATACTATGGATCAGGGAGCATCTTTAGGTGTGCCCATCGTTACTTCTCCTATTGAAGCCAGCGAAAAGCCAGCTCGTAATACTGTTGCTGAATGTTATACAGCTATTGAAAAAGATCTGAACGATGCGATTTCTTCAGGTGCTCTGATGACTCAAAACGATGAAGACAGCAAAGGTTACATCAATATCTGGGCTGCAAAAGCTTTACAGGTTCGTGTATATATGACCAAGGGGGAATGGAGTAATGCACTGGCCGTTGCTGAAGACATCATCAACAACTCTCCTTATTCTTTATGGAGTACCTCTGAATATGTAGGAGCATGGTCTGAAGCCAATGCATCACATGCAAAGGAAATCTTGTTCGAACTAGTCATCGATGATACTACCGACTGGACTGACCGTGAAGGTATCGCATATTTATATGCCGATGTAGCCGGTGTCGGATACGGTGATGTAGTTGTTACAAAGTCCTTCTCTGATATGCTGACTTCTGATCCACAAGATGTAAGAAACAATGTTCTACAAGAGCCAATGGATTCAGAATCACCGTATGCTGGATTTAAGGTTTATATCAACAAAATGCCTGCTGTAAATGGAGATGCACGTTATGCCAATGTTCCGGTATTACGTTTGTCTGAAGTTTATCTGTCAGCAGCTGAAGCTGCATTTCAGGAAAATGACCTTAACAAGGCTGCCAGCCTGTTGAATGATATTATCAGCAATCGTACTACAGACGCGTCTAAACAGATAACTGCTGCCAACATTACACTGGATCGTATCTATACAGAACGCCGTAAGGAGCTCGTTGGTGAAGGACAACGCTATTTCGATGCAATGAGACGTGGTGAAACTATCGTCCGTTACACGTCAGAAGCTGACCGTGGCTGGCACGATGTATTGACTGAAGAAGCTAAGAGTTTTGACCGTAACTCAAAGAAGGCTCTCCCGTTAATTCCTGCATCAGAAATGAATGCAAACCCGAACATGGTTCAGAACCCTGCTTATTAATGATTACAGAAGTGAACCTTAAGAATTAAAACCCAAATTATTCATTTATAAAAGGAGTCCGAAATTACATCGGGCTCCTTTTCCTTTTATCAAAAGAATCAGAATATCTCCGATTTCCTTTGCAATAAAAAACCGGAATCACATATCTGCAATTCCGGTCATACTATATTAAGTATATAATCTGTTTTCTAATCAGAACAATTTAGCAGGATACTCACCAGCATCTACCAAAGCCTGAATCTTGTCAACTACACTCTGGCGGTCTGCAGCGTATGTCACACCGAACCACTTAGAAGTTGTATCCAAAACCTTAACAGTGGCAGTTCCTTCATTGATCAGTTTGTTCACCATCAACGGAATGAAGTATTCACATTTCAAGTTGCCGATATTTTCTTTCAGAAATTCAGCGAAATATTCTTCTGAATATTGGAAATAATCAGGAGTGAATCCCCACATATTCATTGAAACAGGAGTATTATCTTCAATACCAACCCATTCGCCATTTTCATCTTTATAAGAAACCACACCGTCTACACGCATAATTTCTGTACGTTCAACGACTGTTGTCAGATGAGCATTTTCATCAGTTGCACATACACCACGGGCAACAGTTCCACTTTCAGACAAAGTGTTTCCTACACGGAAACCTACCATGCTGTAGTCGTTCTTTGCACCTTCTGGCAATTCTGACAAGTATTTACCCAATACGGCAAAACTGTCACGTCCATAGAAGTCGTCAGCGTTGATTACGGCAAATGGTTCTTTAATTACATTCTTACCCATCAACACTGCATGATTAGTTCCCCAAGGTTTTACACGACCTTCCGGACAAGTAAAGCCAGCAGGCAGGTCGTTCAAATCCTGGAACACAACTTCTACAGGAATATGATTTTCATATTTGCTTACAATCTTTTCACGGAAATCTTTTTCAAAATCACGACGGATTACGAAGACCAATTTCCCAAAACCACCACGGATTGCATCAAAAATTGAATAATCCATGATTGTTTCACCGTTAGGACCCAGTCCATCAAGCTGTTTTAAGCCACCGTAACGACTCCCCATACCGGCAGCCAGTACAAATAAAGTTGGTTTCATAGAATTGTATTAAAATTAATAACTACGCAAAGGTAAACAAATAATGTGATTTCAAAACATTGTTCATAAACAAAATGTATCACCTTTTGGTTCTTTTTTATATATTCGCATAACTAATGATTCAATTGTATATGAAAAAATATATAAAATGGGGTGGAATTGTACTAGCAAGCCCATTTATCCTTTTTATAGTATTGTGTATATTAATCTATATACCTGCTGTCCAGAATTTTATCGTGGACAAAGCAACCTTCTATGCTTCGCAAGCTACAGGAATGAATATTCATATACAACGAATTTCACTTTCTTTTCCACTAAATTTAGTAGTCCATGAAACTACGGTTACCAATCCTCAGGATACACTCCTGAATGTAGAAAAGCTGACCGTAAAAATACAATTACTCCCTCTGGTAAAGAAGCAGATAGAGATTGATGGAGTGGAACTGAAAAACGCTTCGGTCAATACGGTTGACCTGATTGAAGGAATGTCTTTACAAGGAAACCTGGGAGAACTTTTCCTGAAATCACATGGAGTTGACTTGACGCCGGAAACTGCTATACTCAACGAGCTCACACTGAAAGATGCCAATCTGAAGCTATGTCTGGCAGATACAACCGCACAAGATACCACTCAAAGTACACCTACATTCTGGAAGTTTAAATTAGAAAAGATTGATTTGGCCAATGTGGACTTTCAGATGGATATGCCGCTTGACTCCATGAATTTAGGGCTTACAGTCGGGAATGCTTCTTTAAGAGATGGATTGGTTGACTTGCATAAAGCGGCTTATTCTGCTAAAGAATTTAAGCTTTTACAAAGTGGATTATACTATAACTCAGGGAATACACCTCCCATAGAGAAGGGATTGGATCCGTCACATATTGCAGTGACCGACATCAATTTGCAGATGGATTCTTTATACTATCAAGGGAATAATATCCGGGCATTACTGCACCAGTTCGAACTTAAAGAGCGTTCGGGACTGGAAATCAAATCGACTGAGGGACAATTACAAGCAGACGAGAAAGCCATACGTGTGCCTTCTTTACAAATCAAAACGGCAAATTCTTTTCTGGCTCTCAAGGCTACGATAGACTGGTCGGTCACCGAACAGAATCAGGACGGCGTATTGAACGGGCAATTCATGGCAGAAATCGGTAAAGCAGACTTATTCAAGCTAATACCAGATATGCCGCAAGAATTTATTCAATCCTTCCCTGCGGCTCCATTACAAGTTCGTATCGGGGTAGATGGAAGTCTGAGTGACCTGAAACTGACCACTTGTCAGGTTAAAATTCCCGATTGTTTCCGGATGGAAATGGACGGAACGGTAAAAAATGTGCTCGACAGTCTTTCCAGAGAGGGAGTCATCAACCTAAATTCAGATTTCTACAAAATGGATTTTCTGAGTAGTCTGACCGGCGGAGTAGTTATTCCGTCAGGAATGAATATTCATGGAAAGGCCGGTATGAAAGGTAACGATTTATTTACTGAAACAACATTAAGCCAGCATGAGGGAAAAGTACAACTAAATGCCGAATACAACCTTCTTAAAGAGGCTTATAAGGCAGATATACAAATCAATGAACTTAACCTGCATGATTTCCTGCCAGCTGATTCGTTGTTTTATCTCTCTGCTGGCATGCAACTTGAAGGAGCAGGAACCGACATTTTTTCTAAACAAACTACATTAACAGCCAATGCCGGACTCAATCACCTTCAATGGGGAACTCGTATCTTTTCTGGCGTACAACTTAATGCAGCCCTGAAAGAATCTAAAGCGAATCTTAATCTGGATGTAAATGACAACCTGATGAACATTTCATCCCAGTTAGATGCATCTTTACACCCTTCTGCAATTGCTGCAGATATGTTGATTCAAGTGAAGAACCTGGATTTATACGGAATGGGATTGCTCAACTCTCCGTTAAAGACTACTGAAAATATAGATATTCAGTTGAAAACGGACATGAAAAAGAGCCATGGTGTTCGTTTATCTGTAAAAGACATAAATTTAATTACTGAAAAAAAGACGTTTAAGACGAAAGACATACATTTCGGATTCAGTACTGCACGCGATTCTATCAGAAGTTATGCGAATGCGGGCGACCTTACTTTTTTATTCAGAAGCCGAGGAGGTATTGATGAATTGGGTAGTCAGGTAACCAAGCTGACTGATGCACTGAGTACACAATGGAAGCAAAAATCAATTGATCAGGTAGCTCTTCGTGAGCTGTGGCCAGAAACCCAGTTCAGAATCTTTGCAGGGAAGGACAACCCTATTTCCAATACACTGGCCATCAAAAAGATAAATTTCGACCGCATGAATGTGAATATACGCACCTCCCCTGCAGAAGGATTGAATGCATCTATGAATCTTTATGGATTAAGGACTGATAGTCTGGCTTTTGATACAATTTATTTTAATGCAACTCAGCAGCCAGAGAAGATTTTATTCAGTAGCGGAGTGATTGCCAATGACAAGCCGTTTCAGGAGGCATTCGATATTATGCTGAATGGAGATATTGGAGCTGACAAAGCAAATGCAACCATTGAATACCTGAACGGTAAAAAGGAATGTGGTGTAAATATAGGTATGGTGGCTGGTCTGCAAAAAGGTGGAATCAGTCTCCACATTACCCCATTTGATCCGATTCTGGTTTACCGCAAATTTACGGTTAATCCAGATAATTACATCTACCTGAGAGATGACGGCCGTATTATGGCTAATTTATCCATCTATGATGAATTGCGGACAGGACTCAGCTTTTATTCTACCCCTGACTCTACGGCACGACAAGATCTGACTTTGTCTCTGAGCCAAATAAATATTGGAGAATTCAAACGAGTCATTCCATATATGCCTGATATAGAAGGTATCATCAACTCTGAAGCACATTATGTACAGACAGAGGAAGGCATGGATCAAATTTCACTTGAAAATAACATCAATAAGCTTAGCTATAATGGAATAGCATTAGGGAATTGGGCTTTGAGTGCAGTTTATCTTCCTAAACAAAGCGGAGAGCAACATATCAACGGCCTCATCATGCAGAATGACAACGAAATTATCAGCATAGAAGGATCATACTTCCCTGCAGAAAAGAAAGAACAGACAGAAGACAGAATTGATGCACGTATGGCATTACATCATTTTCCACTGGAAATAGCCAATTCTTTCATTCCGGGAAAAATGGCTATGTTAAGTGGAGATATTGATGGCACCATGCACATGACCGGTAATGCGTCACAACCTCTTATGAATGGAAAAATCAATCTGGACAGTGTGAATATCTATGTTCCGCAAGCTTCTCTGAATCTTCGATTTGATGACAAGCCTGTGGAAATCAAAGATAGTAAGCTCACATTCAACCGCTTCAAGATATTCACAAAAGGAAAAACTCCGTTCACCATTGACGGAGATGTGGATATGGCAGATTTCAGCCAGATGAAGATGAATCTGAAAATGGACGCCAACAATTTTGAGTTGCTGAATGCCAAACAGACCAAACAATCGCTTGTATATGGAAAGTTGTACGTGGATTTCCACTCCACTCTCAAAGGTACGCCAGATAATATGAACATACGCGGTAATATGAATATCCTAGGTACAAGCAACTTTACCTATATCCTACAGGATTCTCCACTCACTGTAGAAGACCGTTTGGGGGAAACTGTAACCTTTACCAACTTCAGCGATACGACTTCTATACAAAGAAGAGCCCTTCCTGCACTTTCATTAGGAGGTATCGATATGCTAATGACCTTACACATAGACGAGGGAGTGCAGTGCCGTGTCAATATGGATGAAAAAGGAAGCAATTACATGTATTTTGAAGGAGGTGGCGACTTGTCTTTCCAATATACTCCGGAAGGAAATATTATTCTAAACGGAAGATATTCTCTTCTAAGTGGAGAAATGAAATACCAGCTTCCAATTATCCAGTTAAAGACATTCCATATTCAAAGCGGAAGTTACATACAATGGAGTGGAAATGCAATGAATCCCCTCATGAGTATAAAAGCCACGGAAAGAGTACGTTCTTCTGTTGCGCAAGAAGGACAAGCTTCACGCATGGTCAACTTCGATGTGGGTGTAAACATTACCAATACACTGGAGAATTTAGGATTTACCTTTATTATTGATGCACCGGATGACGGTACCATGCAAAACGAGTTGGCATCCATGTCGGCTGAAGAAAAGAATAAGGTAGCTGTAACCATGCTGGTAACAGGTATGTACCTGACAGAAGGTAGTACACTGGGAGGTGGTGGAAGCAGTGTCATGAACTCTTTCCTGCAAGACCAGATTTCTAAAGTGGCTGGAAGTGCCCTCAAGACTATTGATGTGAATTTCGGTATAGAAACCAATAACGGAGAAGAAACCGGCCAGACATCTACGGATTATAATTTCCAGTTTGCCAAGAGATTCTGGAACAACCGTATTCGAGTAGTGATTGGTGGAAAAGTATCCACAGGTAATAATGTGCAGCAGGACGAGTCTTTTATCGATAATATCTCATTGGAATATCGTTTGGACAACAGTGGTACCCGCTATGTAAAACTTTTCCATGATAAGAATTACGAAAGTGTGCTTGATGGAGAAGTCATAGAAACCGGAGCCGGTATCGTATTACGTAAGAAAGTAAGTAAAGTAGGCGAACTGTTTATTTTCAGAAAGAAGAAAAGACCACAGCCTGAAGTCGAAAAAAAAGAAGAAGATGAAAATGAGGAAGAGAAGAATAAATAAACTGTTACTGACAGGACTTCTGTTGTTTATCATAACCGGATGTTCCACAACCAAGCATCTTCCGGAAGACGAGTTGCTTTATATCGGTACACCGACTCCTAAAATTGTGGGATACAATGAAGCCGATAATGGAGAAGCAACTCTGGAAGAAGTACAAGGCGCATTGAACGTGGCACCGAACAATTCATTTTTCGGCAGCCCTAAGTATCGTATTCCCTTCCCTTTGGGATTATGGGTGTATAACCGATTTGAACGATACGAAAAAGGCATTGGCAAATGGATTTTCAAGAAACTGGCCGCCGACCCGATTTATGTATCTACCGTCAATCCTGATACCCGTACAAAGGTAGCAAGCAATGTTTTACGTGAGAATGGTTTTTTCCAAGGTAATGTGACAGTACAGGTAGATACTGCCAAGAATCCAAAGAAAGCCAAATTAAATTATACCATATACACCGGACAACGTTACAAGTTAGACTCCGTTACCTATGTAGGATTTTCACCCAAAGAAGACAGTCTGATTCAGGCGACATATAGTAAACGCCTGCTAATAAAAAAAGATGCGTTCACTGTCAATAAACTGGACGAAGAAAGAAATCGCCTGGTAGAACTATTCCGTAACAATGGATATTATTTCTATCGCCCTGACTTCATTACTTTCATGGCCGACACATTGATTCGTCCCGGTTACGTCAACTTAAGAGTTGTACAGAAACATAATATTCCGGAAGAGGGATTGCGTACTTACTACATTGGAAAGACAAGCATCAATCTGGTAGGACATAATGGAGAACAACCCAATGATTCATTGAATTTTCATAACTTCACCATCAATTATGCAGGGAAAAAGCCGGGTATACGATATGGGGTACTCCGCCGACGCTTTCTTTATAAAAGCGGAGAAATGTATTCTCAGCAACGTCAGAACTATACCCAACAAGCATTGTCCAGATTAGGCGTATTCAAATACAATGATTTCAATTATACTCCTCGTCCGGGAAGAGATACCCTGGACATTACGGTCAATGCCATGTTCGACCTACCTTACGACAGCGAACTGGAACTTAATGTCACCACCAAGAGTACCAAGCAAACAGGGCCGGGAGCCAAATTCAATCTTTCGAAAAAGAATTTCAAAAGAATGGGTGCTTCATTGAACTTAGAGTTGAAAGGTTCTTACGAATGGCAGACCAGCTCCACTGTAGACGGAGAAAGTTCTGTGATGAATTCTTACGAACTAGGGGCTGCCCTCTCTCTGAATTTTCCACGATTAGTCTTACCCTGGATTAAAAACCGGGTAGACCCCTTCCGTTTCCCATCTGAAACCAACTTTAAGATTTATGCAGAACAGGTAAACCGTGCCCGTTACTTCAAGATGTTGTCATTTGGAGGTACCGTATCCTATAGTTTTCAACCGAAACGTAGCATCAAGCATACCGTAACTCCAATTCACTTGGCGTTCAACACCTTGCAGCACCGTACTGCACGCTTTGACTCCATTGCCAACGCTAACCCGATGCTCTTCCATAGCTTGGACGACCAATTCATTCCGTCACTGACCTACACGGTTACTTACGACAATAGCTACCGGAAGAAAAAGAATCGTGTGTGGTGGGAAAATTCGCTCACCTCAGCCGGAAACGTGACATCCGTCATTTATGCAGCTTTTGGACAGAAATTCAGCAAAAAGGAGAAGGAACTATTGGGAAATCCGTTTGCACAGTTCCTGAAATATTCTTCAGAAGTAAGATATACCTACCACATCAGTGAAAAGCAGCAGTTAGCCACCCGACTGATGGGAGGTATGATATGGGCATACGGTAACAAGACAATTGCACCTTATAGTGAACAGTTCTATGTGGGAGGTGCCAACAGTATTCGTGCCTTTACCGTACGCTCCATCGGTCCGGGAAGATTCCATCCGGCCAACAACTCCGGTTATTCCTACGTAGATGAAACTGGAGACATTAAACTGGAAGCCAACCTGGAATACCGTTTCCGCATCTTATCCAATTTTTTGGGCGGAAACTTAAACGGAGCTACCTTTTTAGATGCAGGAAACGTATGGCTAATGCGCAAAGATGAAGCTCGTCCCGGTGCAGAATTCAGTCTCCGACATTTCTTTGACAGCATAGCATTAGGAACTGGAGTCGGAATTCGTTATGATCTTTCCTTCCTGATTCTGAGACTGGACTTCGGCTTTGCCCTTCATGTGCCATACGACACCGAAAAGAGTGGATACTATAATATCCCTAAATTCAAGGACGGAATGGGTATTCATTTTGCCATTGGTTATCCTTTCTAAAAACAGAGTAAACTGTCTGACAAGAAAAATTAATGAAAATACAGATTCATGAATCAAAATAAATGGCTACCTTTGCAACGTTTTTTGAAGGTATTAGCATGAATAAGTGGAAGATTTTTGCTTGTATATCCCTAATTACTCTTATGAGCGTACTCGTAGGAGCAAACTTCTTTGCGCTTTATTCCACCGTGCTCAATGAGAACAATACAACAGAGGAAAACCAATCGGCTGATTTCATCTACCAGCATCCGGACAATATTCCTTCGAAAACGCTTGACTTTCTGATAGCCAACAGACAAGCAGATATTCCGCAGAAAATTTTATTCATACAAACCCAGAAAAATTTGGACGGTAAGTTTTTCCTGCCTGTATTCTCGTTTGGACAAGACTTTATTTCCAGACCACCCACACATTTAGGGCTGGTCTGTTCTGTATATTCCACACATCCTTATACACAATTAGATAAATTCTATTATCTATATACCCTCAAAAAAATCCTTATTTAATACTATCTAAGAACAGTTTAAAATAGATTGTTCCGATACATTGCAGACAGAGGCTTGCGGTGTAACGGAAGCAATTTGCCATCTATATGTATCATCAAAAATTCTTAGATATATGTTTTTTACATTTATTATTGTCGTTATTCTGACTGCTATCGTCCTTGTTGTGGCAGCAATGACCATCGCAAAATTACTTGCTCCACGGTCATTCAATCCGCAGAAGGGAGAACCGTACGAATGTGGTATTCCTACGCGTGGACAATCATGGGTGCAATTCAAGGCAGGTTACTACCTGTTTGCTATCTTGTTCCTGATGTTCGACATTGAAACGGTATTTCTCTTTCCTTGGGCTGTAGTGGCAGACCAGGTAGGAGTATATGCACTGGTCAGTGTAGGTTTCTTCCTGGTAGTTTTAATTTTGGGCCTGGCATACGCCTGGCGGAAAGGAGCTCTTGAATGGAAGTAAAAAAAGCTACCTCTATTCGTTCTATGGAGTATGAGGACTTCAAGAACAATGATTATCTAGAAGACATGGTACGTCGTCTGAACATGGACGGTGCCGGAATCGTACTGGGAACAGTGGACGAACTGATTAACTGGGGACGAAGCAATTCGCTCTGGAGTCTGACTTTCGGAACCAGCTGTTGTGCCATCGAATTTATGGCATTAGGCGCAGCCCGTTATGACATGGCCCGCTTTGGGTTTGAAGTAACCCGAAACTCTCCTCGTCAGGCCGATATGATCATGGTATTAGGAACCATCACACACAAAATGGCTCCGGTATTAAAACGTCTATATGACCAGATGGCCGAACCTAAATACGTAGTAGCAGTAGGTGGATGTACCATCTCCGGAGGTCCTTTCATCAAATCTTACCACGTAGTAAACGGTATCGACAAGATTATTCCGGTAGACGTGTACATTCCGGGATGTCCTCCCCGTCCGGAAGCATTCTTCTATGGCATGATGCAGCTTCAACGTAAAATCAAAGTGGAGCGCTTCTTAGGAGAAGTAAACCGTAAAGAAAAAGAGGAATAAACCCTACGTAAAAAGAAAAAATGCAAATGGAAATTGAAAAAATAACAAGCATTATTCCTGAAGCCGAAATCAGCCAGACAGGAGAGACTGTCGTAAAAGTCCCGGCAGAAAAGTTACACCAGATAGCTGAGACACTACTGAATGACAAAGAAAACCCGATGGATTTCTTGCGTGATATCGTAGGAATGGACTGGGGTGAAGAAGGCTTAGGTGCGCTTTACTTACTGGAATCTACCCGCACAGGTGCAAGAATCACACTCAAAGCGGTAACAACAGACCGTGAAAAGGCATTACTTCCCACAGTAAGCGACTTGTGGAAAACCGCTCTGATTAAAGAACGTGAAGTGTACGACTTCTTCGGTATCTGCTTCCTGAATCATCCGGATATGCGCCGTATCTTCTTGCGTGAGGACTGGATTGGCTATCCTATGCGAAAGGATTATGACATGAACTCCAACCCACTTCGGATGGATAACGAGGAAAATGCCGATATGACAGATGAATACTTTCTCCGTCCCGACGGCACACTTGAGGGCCGTAAGAACGTGGTGTTTGGAGAAGATGATTTTGTAGTAAATATCGGGCCGCAGCACCCTTCTACACACGGTGTATTGCGTATGCGTACCTCTCTTGAAGGAGAAAACATTCGTAAGATTGACCCGATACTGGGATATATCCACCGAGGCATCGAAAAAATGAACGAAAGCCTCACCTACCCGCAGACATTAGCCTTGACCGACCGTCTGGACTACCTGAGTGCTCACCAGAATCGCCATGCGTTGTGTATGTGTATTGAAAAAGCTGCCGGAATAGAAGTACCGGAACGTGCTCAATACATCCGTACCATCATGGACGAGTTGCAGCGTATCGACTCACACTTGCTGTTCTACTCCTGTCTGGTCATGGATATGGGTGGACTGACTCCTTTCTTCTATGGTTTCCGTGAACGTGAGATGATTCTGGATATTTTTGAAGAAACTACCGGAGGCCGTCTGATTCAGAACTACAACATGATTGGAGGTGTACAGGCTGACATTCATCCTACCTTCCAGCAGAAGGTGAAAGACTTTATCAAACACCTGCGCAGTGTAATTCAGGACTATCATGACATCTTTACTTCAAACGTCATTGCCGATACCCGTCTGAAAGGTGTAGGAGTTTTGTCAAAGGAAGATGCCATCTCACTGGGATGTACAGGAGGTACCGGACGTGCTTCCGGATGGGCCAACGACGTGCGTAAGCATCATCCGTACGCACTCTACGACAAGGTGGACTTTAAGGAGATTGTATACACGGAAGGTGATTCCTTTGCCCGCTATATGGTACGTATGGATGAAATCATGGAGTCTTGCCATATCATCGAGCAACTGATTGACAATATTCCGGAAGGAGAATTCCGTGCCAAGACCAAACCCATCATCAAGTTGCCGGAGGGTGTATTCACTTCATCAGTAGAAACCAGTCGTGGTGAGTTTGATGTGATATTGGAGAGCCATGGTGATAAAGTTCCTTACCGTCTGCACTATCGTTCTACCGGACTACCATTGGTTCACGCCATGGACACCGTTTGCCGTGGAGCTAAAATTGCCGACTTAATTGCCATTGGAGGTACACTCGACTTTGTCATCCCTGACATTGACCGTTAATCTCCACACAAACAGAGGAACAATCATTACAGAAAACTGAAAAAATAAAAGAATTATGTTTTTAGATTATTATAATCTCAGCCCGCTGCTCATGCAGATTCATGCATTCCTTTGCAGTGTAATGCCTGAATGGCTGGCACTTACATTGGAAGGACTCGTTGTGGGAGTATTTATCCTCGTCATGTACGCGGTACTGGCCATCATTCTTATCTACATGGAACGTAAAGTCTGTGCGGCTTTCCAGTGCCGTATCGGCCCGAACCGTGTAGGAGGAAAAGGAGGTTTGTTGCAAGTACCTGCCGACGTATTGAAAATCCTTACCAAGGAAATCATCAGCCTGAAACATTCCGACCATTTTCTTTATGCTTTGGCTCCGTTCCTGGTAATTCTTGCTTCCATTCTGACATTCTCTTGTCTTCCATGGAATAAAGGTGGAGAAATCCTTCACATGAACATCGGTATCTTCTTTGTGCTGGCAGCTTCTTCCATCGGTGTATTGGGTATTTTGCTGGCCGGATGGAGTAGTAACAGTAAATATACATTGATTGGTGCCGTACGAAGTGGAGCCATGATTATCAGCTACGAGCTTTCTATCGGCCTCAGCGTACTGACCATGGTCATAATGAGTGGTGCCATGGATATTCAGACCATCGTAGAAGGTCAGGCCAACGGATGGAACATTTTCAAAGGACACATTCCTGCCATCATGGCTTTCATCATCTACCTGATTGCCGGAAACGCGGAAGCCAACCGTGGTCCGTTCGACTTGGCAGAAGCAGAACAGGAGTTGACTGCCGGATACCACACAGAATATTCTGGTATGCATTTCGGATTCTTCTATCTGGCCGAATACTTGAACCTGTTCATTACTGCCGGTATCGCCACTACATTGTTCTTGGGAGGCTGGATGCCCTTGCACATTGCCGGACTCGACGGACTGAACATGGTGATGGACTACATCCCCGGATTTGTATGGTTCATTGGAAAGACCTTCTTCATCGTCTTCCTGCTCATGTGGATTCGCTGGACCTTCCCCCGTTTGCGTATCGACCAGGTACTGACACTGGAATGGAAATACCTGATGCCGCTCTCGCTGGTCGTATTGTTATTAATGACCGTATGCAAAGTATTTGGTCTGACATTTTGATTAAAAATTTTTGACTATGAATGGATTTAAAGAATATTTAAAAGGATATGTCGGTGGAGTCAAGAGTCTGCTGGTAGGTATGCGCACTTCCATGAAGGTGTTCTGCCAGAAGAAAATTACCGAACAGTATCCTGAAAACCGCCATACTACACTTCACATTCCGGAACGTCACCGGGCCATGCTGGTGATGCCGGTGGATGAAGAAGGAAATCACCATTGCATTGCCTGCGGACTTTGCCAGATGAGCTGCCCGAACGGCACCATCCGGCTGACCACGGAAATGCGTGAGACGGAAGACGGTAAAAAGAAAAAATTCCTGGTGAAATACGAGTACAATTTAGGCTCTTGCATGTTCTGCATGCTGTGCGTCAATGCCTGCCCTCACAATGCCATTCAGTTTACGAATGACTTTGAGAATGCAGTATTCCAGAAAGAAAAACTCGTCATGACACTGAACAAGAAATAAATAAAACGAAACGGATATGAATATATCACTTCAAGAAATCGTATTTTATATCGTAGGAGCCTGTATCATTGCTTGTTCCATTTTAGCTGTCACTACAGGAAAAATCCTGCGTGCCGCTACTTATCTGCTGTTCGTTCTTTTAGGTACGGGAGCCATCTACGGAATCCTGGGCTATACCTTCCTGAGCGCCGTACAGCTGATGGTTTACGCTGGAGGTATCGTGGTGCTGTATGTATTCTCCATCCTGCTGACCCAGTCGGACAAGAATATGAAGTACAAGATAAACCGCGCCAAGCTTATCAGTGTACTGCTGACCATAGTTATCGGTGCAGCTCTCGTGCTTTTCTTAGTTATGACCAACGGATTTGCCCTGAACCTGATTCCACAGGGAGTCGAACTTCCGGTAGAAAACATCGGACATGCCTTGATTGGTACAGGGAAATACCAGTTTGTATTACCATTTGAGGTAGTCAGTGTATTGCTCTTAGCTTGTATGATTGGTGCGATACTGATTGCACGTAAACAAAAATAACACAGTAAGATTATGGAAATAGAAATTCATGTAGTTCACTACCTCGTCATCAGTACCGTTATGTTGTTTTGCGGCATCTACGGATTCTTTACCCGCAAAAACTTGCTGGCTTTGCTGATTTCGGTAGAATTGATGCTTAATGCAACCAACATCAATTTCGCGGTATTCAACCGTTATCTTTTCCCCGGACAACTGGAAGGCCATTTCTTCAGCCTGTTCGGCATAGCCATTGCCGCAGCTGAAACGGCTGTAGCCATTGCCATCATTATTAATGTGTATCGCAACCTGAAACAGGTGCTTACCGATGATATTACTGACTTGAAAGGATAACTTTCTCACATTTTATTCAATTGCTTATGGATTATACAATTCTGATACTTGCCCTCCCGGTGCTGAGCTTCCTGGTTCTGGCATTGGCCGGCATGAAAATGCCTCATCGCGTAGCAGGCACAATCGGTACCCTATCGTTAGGAGCGGTAGCCGTGCTGAGCTATCTGACGGCATTCAATTATTTCTCTGCTCCACGTACTGCCGAAGGTCTCTACCCTACGCTGACTCCGTGGAACATTGAATGGCTGCCGTTCACTTCCTCCCTTCACATCGACATGGGCATTTTGCTCGATCCGATTTCCGTCATGATGCTGGTGGTTATTTCCACGGTGTCGCTGATGGTACATATCTATTCTTTCGGCTACATGAAAGGCGAAGTCGGCTTCCAGCGGTACTACGCTTTTCTGTCGTTGTTTACCTTCTCTATGTTAGGCCTGGTAGTAGCTACCAATATTTTCCAGATGTATGTGTTCTGGGAACTGGTAGGTGTGTCTTCCTATCTGCTTATTGGTTTCTACTACACCAAACCGGAAGCAATCGCTGCCAGCAAAAAGGCCTTTATCGTCACCCGTTTTGCTGACTTGGGCTTCCTGATTGGTATCCTTATCTACGGATACTACATGCAGACTTTCACCTTCAACCCTGGAACCGAACGCCTGATGCAGGCCGGAATGGTACTTCCCTGGGCATTGGGACTGATGTTCATCGGTGGTGCCGGAAAGAGTGCCATGTTCCCGCTGCACATCTGGTTGCCGGATGCCATGGAAGGTCCGACACCGGTATCTGCCCTGATTCATGCCGCTACCATGGTAGTAGCCGGAGTGTATCTGGTAGCCCGTATGTTCCCCTTGTTCATCGGCTTTGCGCCGCACACACTCCACTTGGTAGCCTGGGTAGGTGCTTTCACCGCATTCTATGCCGCAAGCGTAGCTTGTGCACAGAGTGACATCAAACGTGTGCTGGCCTTCTCTACTATCTCACAGATTGGTTTCATGATGGTGGCACTGGGTGTTTGTACGGCAGCCAATCCGCACGAAGGTGGTTTAGGTTACATGGCCAGTATGTTCCACCTGTTCACACACGCCATGTTCAAAGCTCTGCTCTTCTTGGGAGCCGGATGCATCATACACGCCGTACACAGCAACGAAATGGAAACCATGGGCGGTCTGCGCAAATACATGCCGATTACCCACATCACCTTCCTGATTGCCTGTCTGGCCATCGCAGGTATCCCTCCGTTCTCCGGATTCTTCTCAAAAGACGAAATCCTGACCGCCTGCTTCCAGTACAGCCCTGTGATGGGATGGATTATGGCCCTCATTGCCGGAATGACTGCTTTCTATATGTTCCGCTTGTACTACTGCATCTTTTGGGGAAAGGAAAACAAGGAACTGCATGCACACCACGTGCCGCATGAAAGTCCGCTGACCATGACTTTCCCGCTGATGTTCCTGGCGCTGGTCACCATCGTAGCCGGTTTTATTCCTTTCGGACATTTCGTTTCAGCCAACGGTGAATCCTACGACATCCACCTCGACTGGACAGTAGCCGGTACGAGTATCGCTATTGCAGTAATCGCCATTGCCTTGGCTACCTGGATGTACGCCCGCGAACAGCAGCCTGTAGCCGACATGCTCGCCACACGCTTCAGCACCCTGCATCGTGCGGCCTACAAGCGTTTCTACATGGACGAAATCTGGTTGTTCGTGACCAAGAAGATCATCTTCCGCTGCATCTCTACTCCGCTGGCATGGTTTGACCGCCATGTCATCGACCAGTTCATGAATTTCATGGCCTGGGGTACCAACGCAGCCGGAGAAACCGTACAGCCTATACAAAGTGGAAAGGTACAAACCTACACGCATTATTTCCTGGCAGGTATCATTGTCCTGACAATTATCTTGCTGTTGAACTAAAAAAGAAGAACTTATACGCTTATGAATATATTAAGTCTTTTCGTATTGATACCTCTGCTGATGTTGTTAGGACTATGGATTGCCCGCAACGTCAATCAAGTCAGAGGAGTGATGGTGGCCGGTTCCACTTTATTGCTGGCGCTTGCGGCTTACCTCACGGTGTCTTACATCGGACAGCGCCATGCGGGAGCTACAGCTGAAATGCTTTTCACAGACAGCATCGTATGGTATGCCCCGCTTCACATTTGTTATTCGGTAGGAGTAGACGGTATCTCTGTAGTGATGCTGCTGCTGAGTGCCATCATCGTATTTACCGGTACATTCGCTTCCTGGAAGCTGAAACCGCTCACTAAAGAATATTTCTTGTGGTTCACCCTGCTGAGCACCGGAGTATTCGGATTCTTCATCTCAACCGACCTGTTCACCATGTTCATGTTCTATGAAGTGGCTTTGATTCCGATGTACCTGCTGATTGGTGTATGGGGAAGCGGCCGCAAGGAATATGCTGCCATGAAGCTGACCTTGATGCTGATGGGTGGTTCTGCCTTCCTGTTGATTGGTATCTTAGGCATCTACTACGGAGCCGGTGCCGAGACTATGAATATTCTGGAAATCGTAAAACACCAGATACCGACCGAAATGCAACGTATCTTCTTCCCGATGGTCTTCTTAGGATTCGGTGTGCTGGGTGCCTTGTTCCCCTTCCACACATGGAGCCCCGACGGTCATGCTTCTGCCCCAACAGCCGTAAGTATGCTGCACGCCGGTGTATTGATGAAATTAGGAGGTTACGGATGTTTCCGCATCGCCATGTACCTGATGCCGACCGGTGCCGCTATCTGGGGCGATTTCTTCCTGATACTGACCACCATCTCCGTGGTGTACGGAGCGTTCAGTGCCGTAGTACAGACCGACTTGAAATACATCAACGCCTACTCTTCTGTAAGCCACTGCGGACTGGTATTGTTTGCCCTGCTGATGATGACGCGCGTGAGTGCTACCGGTGCCATCCTGCAGATGCTGAGCCACGGCTTGATGACCGCCTTGTTCTTTGCCCTTATCGGTATGATTTACGGCCGTACGCACACACGTGACATCCGCCAGCTGAGCGGACTGATGAAAATCATGCCTTTCCTGGCCGTGGGTTATGTCATTGCCGGTCTGGCCAACTTAGGTCTGCCTGGTCTGAGCGGTTTCGTGGCTGAAATGACCGTATTCGTAGGTTCATTCCAGAATCCGGACCTGTTCCACCGCACTTGTACCATCATCGCTACGATGAGTATTGTCATCACGGCTGTGTACATCCTGCGTGTAGTAGGAAAAATCCTGTATGGCACCTGTCAGAACCCGGAACACCTGAAACTGACCGACGCTACCTGGGACGAACGTTTTGCCGTAATCTGCCTGATTATAGCTGTAGCCGGACTGGGACTCGCTCCTTACTGGGTCAGCAATGTCATCAGCGGAAGCGTAGAACCTATTATCAGCCAACTTATCCGATAACCTGAATAAACTAAAAGAAATTATATGAGCGAATTATTAACCATGCAGGCTGAAATAAGCCTGGTCGCCATTATCCTCTTCATGCTGTTGGCAGACTTGATACTGAAAATGCCTAATCACAAGCCGCTTCAGACTCTTGCCTGCACACTGATGGTTGTACAACTGGCCTTAAACATTGTACCTACCAGCGGAGAAGCCTTTGGAGGAATGTATCATGCCAGCCAAATGGCATCTGTTGTAAAAACCATACTGACTGCCGGCACGCTGCTCGTATTCCTGCAGTCAGGTGAATGGCTCTCACGCGAAGATACCCGTCACAAAGCCGGAGAATTCTATATGCTGACGCTCAGCACGCTGCTGGGTATGTATTTCATGGTCAGCGCAGGCAGCTTCATCCTGTTCTACGTAGGCCTGGAACTGGCCAGTATCCCGATGGCCTGTCTGGTGGCTTTCGACAAATACCGCCATCACAGTGCGGAAGCAGGAGCCAAGTTCATCCTGAACTCCATGTTCTCTTCTGCCCTGATGCTTTATGGTATCTCCATGGTATATGGTACAACTGGTACCACCTACTTTGCCGACATAACCACAGCCCTGACCGGAACCCCGCTCCAGGTAATGGCGATGGTGTTCTTCTTTGCCGGACTGGGCTTCAAGCTGAGTCTTGTACCTTTCCACATGTGGACACCCGATACCTATCAGGGAGCTCCGACCAATGTATCGGCTTACCTGTCAGTCATCTCCAAAGGTGCAGCCGCCTTTGCGCTGATGAGCATCCTGATAAAAGTATTCGGACAGATGGTAACCGACTGGAGTCTCTTGCTGAGCATCGTCATTGTGGTCACTATCACCATTGCCAACATCTTTGCCATCCTTCAGGAAGACCTGAAACGCTTCATGGCGTACAGTAGTATCTCACAGGCCGGTTATATCATGCTGGCTGTACTGGGAGGAAATGAACAGGGAATGGCTTCACTGGTGTACTACATCGTAGTCTATATCGTAGCCAACCTGGCTGTGTTCGGTGTCATCAGCACCATAGAGCAGCACACTGGAGGAAAGGTGGACAGAAGCACCTATAACGGATTGTACAAGACCAACCCTCGCCTGAGCTTCGTTATGACACTGGCGCTGTTCTCACTGGCCGGTATCCCTCCGTTTGCCGGATTCTTCTCTAAATTCTTTGTATTTGCCTCTGCTTTCCATAGCGGTCACTGGCTGGTAGTGTTCCTGGCATTGGTAAATACGATTATTTCACTCTACTATTACCTGCTGATTGTGAAAGCCATGTACATCACTCCAAACGATGCACCGGTAGCCACCTTCCGCACACCGGCTCTGGCCCGTACAGGTCTGTTTATCTGCCTTATCGGAGTCATTGTATTGGGTATCTGCAGTGGAGTGTATGAACTGCTTAACCACGTAGCTGGACTGGGATTCTAATTCAGACAATTCCATACACAAAAAAGGCCGTTCCTGTTCAGGGACGGCTTTTTTGTTCACTTTTTCTCTCAAAAAATCGCTTCGACGTTCAAGATAAAACTCCTTTACGTTTCAACTAAAACACAAAAGCGTTTCAAGTAAAATGCCAAAGAGTTTTCATTCAAACGCAAAGGCGTTTTCGGGCATCCTGAAAATAGCTTCAAAAAACGCTAAAAACAAAGTCATTTACATGTCTGAGAGTGAGTTTTCTTCCGCACAACGATAATGTAAAGGAGAAAGCCCTGTTTCCTTCTTAAAGAATGTGCCAAATGCGGAGGAATTGGGAAAATGAAATTCATTCGAAATTTCCTGAATAGTCTTGTTGGAGTTCTTCAACAGCAACATACTCCGACGGATAATGGCACGGAACACCAGTTCCTGCACTGTATATCCGCATACAGACTTTGACAGCGCAGACAAATATTTAGGAGACAGACAAAGTTTGTCAGCATAAAAGGCAACTCCCCTCTCTTGCTTGTAATATCGCTCCACCAACCGGATGAGCTGGATAAATGTATCAATCTTATGCCCAGCCACTTGATTTTCTTCCATCAACCGACGACTATAAATAGAGCAAAGTCTATAGGTCAAAGCCAGCAGCAGTAACTTCCGTTCATGGCTATCAAACGGATTGTTTGTTGTATGCCGATACCTGCTTATCAGAGAAATATAGCGGGATATATCTTCTTCTTCACCCGTAGACCATACGTAACAAGGCTGCGGAGTTAATGTGGCATAAAGGTGCATGGCCATCACCGAACTTCCTAATAAATCCCGGATAGGGTCAATACGGTAAAATAAAATATCTATACGCAAATCGGCTGTGCATAAGCCTGCACAGAAAATGGTAGCCTCATACAGAAAAATCGTTTCCCCTGCTTTTGCTACAAAAGGCTTCTGGTTTAAAGTAAACTGAAATTCTCCCTGTTTACAGACTATCAAACCAAGGTATTCCATCTGGAAGTTTTTTTGCAATACAGCCGGGAAAGCGTCCACACTTCCTTCCGAACAGCAAATATCCCTTCGCTCTACCAGCATCTGATTCAGACGCTTCAAGCGCTCTGTTTGTGAAATCATAACTGCAAATTAAAGTCGTTTCTTTTGCATACTGCGCTAAGATATACAAAAAAACGTCACGGCAGGTACTTACACGTGATTATTCCCCGCTGAAAATATAGATTAAGAAACGAAAAGTCCCGCCGTGACGTAACAACTTCTTTTTAAGATACTGTAGCAGCAAACGGCTCCAGTTTTCTTTTCTTCCACGGAAACAGCAAGAAAAAGATCGCACATGCCATGCAGCCGTAGAAAGTCCAACCCGACATTTCCTTAACAGCCGATAAAGTAGCTTGCACCTGCACACTTCCCTTTGCCGACATGGCAGCCATCTGTTCGGCTTCCTGTTCACTCTTTCCCTGATATTGCATCCCCTTTACAGTCTGCGAATAAGAAGCCGCAACTTCGGGATTCAATAAATCACGGTCTTGTGCAAAACGAGTGACATAATGTTGCTGACGATGCTGCATCACGTTAGTATAAAGTGCCGTACCGATACCGGGGCCCATGACCATGCGGACGGTCAGCATAATGCAAATCCAGGTAGACAAGTATTTATACGGCATCCGCTGGTTAGCATGTACGGCCGTCAATGAATACAGAAGCATCATTCCCGTGGCACGAATAATGACCGGATACTTCATCCGCTCATACAAGCCGGAAGTCTGCACCTCAAAATACATGAATAAAGCCGAAAGACCTATCAACACAAAACCAAGGGAAAAAAGATACTTCAGATGCACTCCCCTGCTGCCCAACATGACAGCAATGATGCAACCTATAAAATACCCCAACATGGTCCAGTTGCCCAAGGAAGCATTCTGCCAGTTGTCTATCTTCATGCCTACTCCCGTAAACACGTTGACAAACATGGCACTGGAATTGAATATCATCAGCAGCAGGAAGAGCAGGATTCCCATCCGAATGGAGCTCAACTTGAAAATATCCATCAGGAAATAGGGAGAATACTGTCTTTTCTCCATATAAATAAACAAGGTCGTAAAACATACGGCACTCACCGTAGCCCAGCAGATAGAAGGGTCATCATACCAGTCGAGTACTTTTCCATACACCAGTACATATACTACCGAAGCACACATCAGGCAAAATATCACCACACTGCCGAATTTACGAAAGGTAATGGGAAAACGTCGGGTGGAATACTTGTGATAAGGCATGGTAACAAATATCACCAAAATAGAAAGCAGCAACGCTCCCATCATAAAATAATACACATACTGCCATTCATATTCGTAGGCCAGCCATGCGGTAAGTGAAGTACCCAACTGACCCAGAATCATGAAAAACAAATAGATAGTAGGCATACTGGTACTCTTCTCACGGTCCAGCTTGTCCCAGCCTTCTTCATCTACCGGATCATTTCCGGGTGTAATGTTACGGGTAGCCTCCATCCCAAACGCATACTTAATCAGCGTAAAGAGATTGACCATCATCAGCACCATTCGTAAAAAACCCATCACCACACTGCACACGGCCAACAGGTAAATACTGTCGGTCTTGGCACAAATGTAACTCAGGATATAAAGCAAAGAGAAACCTACGATGCACATCATCTTCTCCCGACGCAGGCAAACCAGTCCGTAAAAGAACGGAGAAAAAGCGGCCATACCCACAGAAGTAAGAAAGCTGACAAACTGAATATGTTCCGACTGGATGCCCAGCCCGCTCAGCATCTCTCCACTGTTAGCCGTATACACCCCACTGGCCGTCAGTATAGGCACGAACAGCAGTATCAGAATCAGTATACCCAACGGCTTGGGTACCCAGTTATAAAACGGATAATTTTTAGGAAGTGAAGGCATAATTCTACTTTTTGGGAAAAACTTACAAAAAATCGGTTTACAATTTGGCTTTCACCACTACCATCATACCGGCAGCCAGACGGTCATTATCCTCTTTGGACAAGTCGGTGAATTCAATACGTACCGGAATACGCTGTTGAATCTTGACAAAGTTTCCAGCTGAATTGTCGGTAGGTACCAGAGAATATTTAGAACCTGTAGCTCCGGATATGGCCGTAATCCTTCCGGTAAACTCACGGTCACTGATAGCGTCAACAGAAATACGTACTTCCTGCCCTACCTTCAGATTCTCCACCTGCGTTTCCTTGTAATTGGCAATCACCCATTTCTGGGTATCCGGAAGGATATAAGTCACCGTCTGTCCGGCAGTAATATACTGCCCTTCCTCCAAGGTTCTCCGCCCTAATTTTCCGTCACAAGGAGCCACTACCACGGTATAAGAGAGATTCAGACGTGCCATCTCTAATGCAGCCGTTGCACGCTGTATGGCAGCCTCCGTGCTTTCTCTGCGATTGGAAACCTCTTTCACTCCTGACATGGCAGCCCGCTGCTGACGCTTGGTTGCTTCCAGTTTCTTACGGGTAGCCTCATATTCCGTTTCAATCTGTTCCAGCTGAATAGGAGTAGCTGCGTTCCGCTTTACCAGATTCTCATAACGCTGACGGTCTTTCTCCAGTTTGGCCAGACGAATTTCAATCTCGGCAATCGAAGCTTCATAAACCGAAGCAGAGTTCTGCGTGGTCTGCAAAGTAGCATCTATCACAGTAGCACCCGCCAAGGCATCCTTTAAGGCAGCCTCAGCTTCCATCACACGAATACGATATTCACGGTCATCCAGTACCAACAGGGTATCTCCCTTACGCACATCCTGATGTTCCGTAAAATAGATTTTCTTGATATAACCCGAAGCTCTCAGATTGACCGGAGAATTATACTGTTCAATTTGTGCATCGTTACTTGTTTCGGTATGTTTGTAATCTAAAAACAGACAAGCTACTTCTACGATTCCCCATGCAAGAATAGCGATGCCTAAAAGACTGGCTAAAATCTGGCGACGACGTTGTTTCTTTAACTTTAAAGCCTTTTCCTGAAGTGTATGATTAGTATACTGAGTTTCCATATTATCTGAATTTTAAATGATTTAATGAATTTAATTTCCTTGTAACAAGCGATCCATCTGCCCTGTAAGCTTCAGTAAAGCAAGATTAGCCACCTGATAGTTGTAGTGTGCACTGAGATAATTATTCTGCGCCTCACTCATGCGCATTTCATCCTGCAATACCTCGGTCATGGAAGCGATTCCCTCTCGATACCGGTCAGTTGTGACCTGATACACATCTTCTGCCAGCAAATAATTGTCTTTCTGCTTTTTAAAATTACGCTGGTTGTTCATCAGCTCGTTTGTGGCATTCAGATACTGCGTCTGCATGTTCTTGAGCGTATTCTCATAATTCAGTTTTGCATTTTCCTGGTCAATCTGAGCTTTCCGGATACGTGCCCGCTTGTCAAAACCGTCGAATATCGGGACACGAAGTGTAATCCCCAATCCGGTAGAAGGATACCAGTGATTGGAAGGTCCGGAATGGAACCAGTGGCGGGCCTTATCCGTATATGCTGAATACATCCAGCTTCCGGTCAGTGTCAGCGAAGGAAGGTATCCCTGACGAATCAAATCCTTTTGCTGCCTGGCCAGCTTCTCCTGTGATTGCAAGAGTTGCAATTCATACAAATCGCTACGAAGACCGGTCAGCGAAGCCGACTGCATCCTTTCTGTATCTACAGGAGTCAGTGTAATTTCTTCTTCCGCAGGATAGTCCATCACATATTTCAAAAGATTCAACTGCTGCACCAACATGGACTTTGCATTGTCATACTGCACCTGCTGGTTTTCCAAGTTAATATTGACACGCTTTACATCCACCTCCATGGCCATCCCATTGTCAAAGAATGCCAAAGTGATGTCGCGCAGTTCCCGCAACCGCACCATGTTCTCTTGAATGAGTGTCAGCTGCTCCATGGTATTCTGCCCCAGATAATACATCTTGCTGATTTGCATCATCAGGTCCTCACGTGCCTTTTCATACGACAGACGGTTCAACTCATTCAGGGTGCGGGCAATATCGACTGCCGTATACACCGTCTGATTATAAAGCGGCATCTGCAACTGCAACCCTGCCGATGCATTGTACTGCAAAGTTTTGGTTACATTGTACAGATTCCCATAGGCCGACCCATCGGTGACAGATACCGGTGGATTAAAATTGTCATTGAACCCCGCCACCGCACTGATTTGCGGCCACAGTTTTGCACGATTCTCGCTAAGAAGATGTTTGGCTTTCCGCATCTCATTGCGGCTTCCTTCGAGCGAGAGATTATTTTCAATGCCTAATTTCAGGCATTCTTCCAATGTCAGTGTCTTCTGTGCCCCGACAGGCATCCACACTAACCACAGTGTAAAAATAACTACTAATTGCTTCATTTTTTCTCGTTTCTTAATCTGAAGCAAAGGTAGTATGTCAGGCACTTACACGATTATTCATAAAAGAAGAGGAGCTGTTCAGATTTTCCTTTTTGGAACTTTCAGATAGATTAAAATTACGTTTGTTGCAAAAATGAAATCGAAAATCAGTGTGATACAAATAAAAAAATCCGGATTACTCGTTTGCGAGAACCCGGATTACACATTGTATTATTCGTAGAATTTCTATCATTTAAACATCTTCTCCAAATCATCTTCCTTCAATACTGTCAGCACAGTCTTTCCATCTGGCGTATAGTTCGGAGTAGATACGGCAAACAAGTCATCGACCAGACGGTTCATTTCCTCATCAGTCAGTACTTGCCCCGGTACAATAGCAGCTGCTTTTGCCAATGAAAGTGCAAGCATACTTTGTACCTCTTCTTTCACTTTGCAACCTTTCTCGATTGCAGTCTGTATCATTTCGGTAACCAGTTTCTCTGGATTCAATCCCTCAATTCCAGCTGGAATACCGTTAATAGAATAAGTACCTCCTCCCAAACTACTAAGATCAAATCCCAAGGCATTCAAATCGTCCATAAACTCCTCCAGCACAGGTATCTCAGAAGGAGAGAAATGTACCATATCCGGAAACAGCATTCGCTGAGAAGCATTCTTTCTATTTTCTATCTGCGCCATATAGCGGTCGAAGAGAATACGGATGTGGGCACGCTGCTGATTAATAATCATCAACCCAGACTTTACAGAAGTCAAGATATAGCTGCCTTTATACTGATAATGGTGCATGGAATTTTCCTGAGACTGCTTTTCACCTTCTTCACCAGAGAAAGATGGAGTAACAGCATCTTCTTGAGAAGCCTGTCCCCATTCTGTTGATTCTGGGAAAAACGGTCGTACTTCTTCTTCCGGTTGAATATCCGAATCCGACGAAGTACGTTCCAGCCCTTCAAACAAAGGTTCCCATTCTACCCGATTTTTGTGACTGCCAAACGAAGGAGTATAATTTCCGCTTCTGCCAAAATCCGGCATTCCACCTTTATTCATGGAAGAACGTACAGAGGTGCCTGTAGACGCACCCCATTCTCTTACATCCTGTCCGAAGCTCTCCCTCTCCGTTTCTTTATTGGTTGCTGATGCAGAAGAGTAAGCAGAAGGAGGCACAGCTGTAGTATTAAAGGGATTATAAGAAGGATCAAAGCTGGTTTGAGGAGGTGCCACCGTATAAGGAGAATTCTCAAAGGCAGGAATGTCCGGCATACCTTCTGTATCAAAATCAATCGAAGGTACCGCGTTGAAACGTCCTAATGTTTCCTTTACTGCCGCAGAAAGAATCTGCCATACGGCTTGTTCATTCTCAAACTTAATTTCTGTCTTTGTAGGGTGTATATTGACATCTATATCGGAAGGTTCCACTTCGAAATAAATGAAATAAGATACTTGTTCACCCACCGGAATCAGGTTGTCGTACGCACTGGACACAGCCTTATGGAAATAGGGATGGCGCATATAACGACCATTCACAAAGAAGAACTGGCGCGCTCCTTTCTTACGGGCCGATTCAGGACGACCGATATATCCATGTATTTTCACCATGGTCGTATCAATGTCCAATGAAAGCAGCTCCTGGTTCAGTTTCTTGCCAAACACTCCCATAATACGCTGCCGCAAAGGAAGGGCTGGCAGGTTCAGCATCTCTGTACCATTATGGCTCAGCACAAAAGATATATCGGGATTGACCAGCGCAATGCGTTCGAATTCAGCTACAATGTTACTTAACTCCGTCTGATTGGATTTCAGGAACTTCCGACGGGCAGGTACATTGAAGAACAGATTTTTCACAGAGAAGTCACTGCCTCGCTGGCAGGCCACTGCCTCCTGCTTTTCTACCTGAGAACCGGAAATCTGAATGAAAGTACCTAATCCGTCTTCACTGGAACAAGTTTTCAGCTCCACTTGTGCTACGGCAGCGATGGAAGCCAAGGCCTCTCCACGAAAGCCCATGGTATGAAGGGCAAACAAATCGGCCGCCTCCCGAATTTTGGAAGTGGCATGACGTTCAAAAGCCATACGAGCATCCGTTTCCGACATACCTCGTCCGTCGTCAATGACACGTATACATGTTTTTCCGGCATCCGTCACCAGCACTTCTATATTTTTTGCTCCGGCATCTACAGCATTCTCTACCAGCTCCTTTATCACAGAAGCCGGACGCTGTATGACTTCTCCTGCCGCAATCTGATTGGCTACAGAATCCGGCAACAAACGGATTACATCTCCCGATGTCATAGTGTAAATTCTCCTGTAATCAGATAATGTAAAATATATAGCAATACCACAATAGCCACAAACATGGCTCCGTAACTCAGAGGTTTACGTCCGCTTTCCTTGCGGCGCTTCAGATAGGTAGTACCTTCTACAAACTTACCACGAATGTCTTCCGGATTAAACTCTTTAGGAGGAAGCATTCCCAGTTCACGTTTGGCTGTCTCTTCTATTTTCTGCAGTTTTTCCTTGCGCTCATCCACATAAATGTATTCATGACGGAATCCGCGAGGCTTTCTCATTGTAAACATTCCCATATATTATTCCTCCTTCTTATTTTCAAACAATCGGGCATTCGGCAAAACGACCGGACCACGCACATTTTTCTTCAGCTGGTCTTCCACTCGTTTCCCTCTCCAATTAAAGATGTCGGCCTTATTGAGCGGACGAATGTAATCAAACCACACAAAATTCTCCAGACGGTCTTTTCCGGCAGGAATCTGCGACATCGGATATAACACACCATTGGATTTCGGACTCATCACCATGCGCTCTATCTTACGGTCTTGCAGATAGATTTCCAGTTTACTGGTTTCAGATACATTCATGCCTATCAGCGTACTGTCTGAGTCCATCGGATAATAAACGACTCGTACGGAACCTATCACTTCCGTCTTTCGCATTTCTCCGTTCGCGAAATAGGACTTCATCTCCTTTCCTGTCACCTGGTTATAAATCGTTGAATCCACACGTTCTACTGATAGTGCCTGCCCAATGATGTGCGACCAGTCAATTGTACTGTCGTTCATATAGACCTTTATCACTTCGCCTAAAAGCTGCTGGTTCTTGTTCCAGATAATCGGATCACGATACATCGTAAGACAACTGTCTACAGTGGAGAATACTAACGAATCGGCCGTGCCCTGCACATCGGTACGATAAAAACGTACTTTGTGAAAGGCTCTCATCTCACGGAACATAGAATCGGTATTCTGATGGAAAGTTTCCATCAGCAAAGTATCCGCATGAAGAAACAAACTGTCTCCCTGAGAATAGTCTATAGCTACGGCACTATCCGTAGCAAAGGCATAATCTGTCTGCTCGTTATAATAGCCATATTCTCCGGTAAGCATGTTCCGGTTTATCGTATCCGTCATCACCATCCGGCTGAACGCTTCTCCCACCCCTGTATTACGGTCATAGAAAAGCGTATCACCGGTCAGCTGCTTTCCCTGATTGGTAAGCACAGAACGGTCATACAAATCGGCCTTACCTGTTACGGTATTGTAAGTTCCCTTTTCTGAATAAATGTGATTGGCATCGCTCCAAATATCCGAAGGGCCGACAATATCAGCTATCTTCGAAGCCGTATTATAGCGTAAGGTATCCGAAGTCAGTGTAAACTGAGGGTTCACCAGCTTTACATTGTAATTAAATACGGATTGCTTAGTCTGAGGACTATATTCTCCCCATTCAGAAGTCAGCACATTCTGTTCATCCATCAGGGTTCCTCCATCAAAGAAATACCCCAGATTGTATACACGGTCATAATTCAGGCTATCGGTCAGCAATGTAGTGGTACGGTTTTCCATACGGACATTGCAACGCATCTCGGCAATCTGCGTCAATCCATCATAGTACAACCGGTCGCCATAAAGAAACAACGTATCCCCTTGTACCATTTTCACATTACCAAAAGCCTCAAAACTGCTGACTTTATCATAGTAACATGCGCTGTCGCAATACATGTACACACTATCATGACGGAACTTTACGTTACCGGTTACAATCTGTGCGTCCGGATGACTTGCATCCTTGCGTAACAAATCGGAATGTAACAGATAGACTTTACTTTTAGCTACCGGACGCTGTTTGGAATCCTCTGTCTTTTGTTTCCCCTCAGTCTTCACCTTCGTACGCGCAGTCTGTGGAGGCACAGCTATTCCCCCTTGTGCCGAAAGGCCAAGAATGGTCAGGCAAAATGTCACAAAGAACAAAAAAATTGCAGACTTTCTCATCACTGTTTAATCCATCCCGGATATTTAAAATCGCACTTACGCCAAGACGGGTTGATACGCACGTAAGTATTTTTTTGTTTTTCTACAATCCATTTTTGCAGTTTTTCTTCACTGCGATTAGCTGTAACAATGTCTTTCAGACGCTGGTAGTCTTCTGAGATTGTAGCTTTATGTCCGTCAATACGATTTTTCAATTTTACGATAGCACACACTTCTTTTCCTTTTGCATTAATCATTGTAAAAGGTTTGGATACTTCGCCAATCTGCATTCCCTCTACGGTCTTTGCTACTTCCTGAGAAATCAAGCCAGCCAGCTGCTGCATTTCAAAACGAGAAGTAGAAGTCTGCGGGTTAGCCAGCAAACCGTGGTTGTTACGTGTATCTTTATCCTGAGATACCCATGTAGCCGCTTCATCAAAAGTTACTTTTCCTTTTCGAATGTCGTTAGCCAGTGTATCCAATTTATTCAGTTCGGCCTCAATTTCTTTCTCATCTACACGAGGCTTAATCAAAATATGGCGATAGCTTACACGGTCACCACGCTTTTCAATCAACTGAGCTATATGATAACCATATTCTGTTTCAAACACTTTTGAAATCTTCTTCGGGTCAGTCAGGTTAAATACCACATTGGCAAACTCCGGAGTCAACTCCCCACGACCTGTGAAACCATATTCTCCTCCACGACGAGCAGAGCCCGGATCTTCTGAATACATACGGGCCAACGTAGAAAAAGTAGTTTCTCCCTTATTGATACGATCTGTAAAATCACGCAGTTCTTTCTTTACACGTTCAATTTCTTCTTCCTTAATCTTAGGTTCTCTGGTAATAATCTGCACCTCTACCTGAGTAGGTACAAAAGGAATACTGTCCTGAGGAAGCTTACTGAAATAATTACGCACTTCCGCAGGAGTCAGCTTGATGTCTCCTACAATCTTCTTCTGCATTTCTTGTACCGTCAGTCCGTCACGAATATTCTCGCGCAACATTTCACGTATCTGGGTAGAAGTCTTATTGTAATATTCTTCGAGTTTTTCTTTTGAACCAATCTGGTCAGTCAACCATGAAATTCGTGTTTCTACTTGCTGCAGAACTTCCTGATCGCTCACTTCAATACTATCTATCTCTGCCTGGTGAAGAAAAAGTTTCTGCACAGCCAATTCTTCCGGTATCACACAATAGGGATCACCATCAAAACGGCGGCCTTCATACTGTGCATTCAAACGTTCATTCTCTACGTCTGATTTCAGAATGGCTTCATCGCCGACAACCCACACCACTTCATCAATCACATTATCTTGTGCCACGGCGGGTACTGTTCCTGTCAAGGCAAGCAAAATAGCCAAGACACCAGTCATAATCAATTTATTCATTTTCTGTCTATTTGATTTGTTTTGGTCCATTACATTACAAAGGACGAAGATACGGCATTAATTACTTTTTTCCGCTACAATTAACGGTTTTTAAAATGTCTTGGTTAATTTCAATCCTGAAGCCTCGCTTTAACTCTTCCATTTGTGCTCTCTCCGTCCACAAACGATAGTCACGCTGCA
This sequence comes from Phocaeicola plebeius DSM 17135, assembly GCF_000187895.1. Taxonomy (GTDB): domain Bacteria; phylum Bacteroidota; class Bacteroidia; order Bacteroidales; family Bacteroidaceae; genus Phocaeicola; species Phocaeicola plebeius. Next base: position 146,147 of record NZ_DS990118.1, read on the forward strand.
CCTCATCGCGCACATCCTGAAAGTCTTCCGGCCCTTTCTTCAGGCGCTTTCCCAATACAAAAGCATAAGGTAAATCCGTACGAGGAGTGAAATGTCCACATTTAAAAGCTAATTTATCCACATAAGGATTTGTTCCAATCTGAAACAAACCTGTTTCTACAACGACCTTACATTCGGGATTCTCTTGAGAAAAAGCGGAAATTTCCTCATTCCATTTATCTAACGGACATTTTTTCAATCTCTTTTTCAGCTTTGAAGCCACTTTTTTGTTCAAACAATGTATCACTCCTCCCTTAAAATGAGGTAAATCCCATGTATAATCGTTTTTATGACTTTCAAAATAGTTCTGCAATTCCTTATCAGAAATATTACCTGATTTTGTGCCTCCATGGCGCTTATCCCAATACGCAGCCAGCAAGCCATCGGAAACTTGACACAACTCCATTCGAGTCTTGTTCAACAGGCTATCTTTCCACTCGGTTGGACCTGAATTAGCAACCTTTTGCACAGCCACATTTCCAGTCGCTCCTGATGGATATACCCCTTGCCTGCGATCCAATAAATACACGATGTGAATACCTAAAGGAGAAAAAAATGGAGCAGAATAATTCCCCTTCTTCAATGTGCTCAATTGCTCGGTAAACTCTTTTATCAGACATCTTTCCGGAATCCACTCGCCATCCAAATAAGGAGAAGGCAACAGATTCTTGATATAGGGCTGTGCCAGTTTTTCAAAAGGTATACCATTTTTTAAAGCCGTATAAACGGAATCTATACGCTGTCTGGCTACACGTTCCTGTTCGGAAGAAGCATGTTGGGGCAAAAGAAACGAAATCTGACGAAATCTTACCCAATTTAAAAGAGTATCTTGTTTTTGGGGCACTCCCCTCTTTTCCGATTTCAGGATTTCATTTTGCAAGGCACTGCATTGCAACCGGAAATCAGTGATAGTATCCCAGCTTTGTCTTTTAGCATCTGCCACCTTCAATTTATAATACAAGAAATGAGGCAAGAACTGTTCTACAGATACACGACTAACTGCATATACCTGGGTATAATAATGCTCAAACTCCTCTACTGAAGTTTCCTCTCCATCAATCCGGAAAAGTACTCTGCGATCTTCTGCATAAGAAACAGAGAATTCCAATCCCATCAACAAACATAGGAATAACCACGCAATTCTATACATAACAGATTCTATTCATCATTTCATTAAACAAAAAATCATCCTGTCCGCCAGAACAGACTCACCAAAAGCAAGTCTGCCTGACGTCAGAATGATTATATCCGTATTATATAAGTCAAAGATTATCTTACTGAGGACGACTATAGTTAGGTGCCTCGCTTGTAATAGATACATCGTGCGGGTGACTTTCCAGAACTCCTGCATTAGTGATACGAGTAAACTTCGCATTATGCAACTCTTCAATATTATGAGCTCCGCAATAACCCATACCGGCACGCAAACCACCTACCAGCTGATAAATCACTTCATACAAAGAACCTTTATAAGGCACACGAGCAGCGATTCCTTCCGGAACAAGCTTTTTCACATCAGTAGTTCCACTCTGGAAATAACGGTCTTTTGAACCATTCTCCATAGCTTCCAATGAACCCATTCCACGATATGATTTAAACTTACGACCGTTAAAGATGATTGTGTCACCCGGAGATTCCTCTGTACCTGCAACCAATGAACCGATCATTACGCTATAACCACCAGCTGCCAATGCTTTCACCACATCACCTGAATAACGCAAACCACCATCTGCAATCAAAGGAATACCAGTTCCTTCCAAGGCTTTTGCTACATCATATACGGCTGTCAACTGAGGAACACCTACACCAGCAACCACACGAGTTGTACAGATAGACCCCGGGCCGATACCTACTTTTACTGCATCAGCACCAGCTTCAGCCAACATCTTAGCTGCTTCACCTGTAGCTACATTTCCTACAACAATATCAATTCCAGGGAAACGTTTCTTAGCTTCTTTCAGCTTTTCAATCACGTACATAGAATGTCCGTGAGCTGTATCAATTACAATGGCATCTGCACCAGCGTTCACCAAAGCTTCCATACGGTCGAATGTATCAGCAGTTACTCCCACACCGGCAGCTACACGCAAACGACCTTTAGAATCTTTGCAAGCCATTGGTTTATCTTTTGCTTTTGTGATATCTTTATAAGTAATCAGACCTATCAACTTTCCATCCTTATCTACAACCGGAAGTTTTTCAATTTTATTTTCCTGCAGAATCTTGGAAGCAGTTTCCATGTCTGTACCCGGCTCTGTTGTTACAATGTTTTCCTTTGTCATCACCTCATCAATACGCTTATTCAAATCCTTTTCAAAGCGCAGGTCACGGTTTGTAACAATACCAACCAAGTAATTCTCATCATCTACTACAGGAATACCTCCGATTTTGTATTCAGCCATCAAATCGAGTGCATCTTTCACTACAGAACCTCTCTTAATGGTCACCGGATCATAAATCATTCCGTTTTCCGCACGTTTCACAATTGCTACCTGACGAGCTTGCTCCTCGATAGACATGTTCTTATGAATTACTCCGATACCTCCTTCACGAGCAATGGCAATGGCCATCTGTGCTTCGGTAACTGTATCCATAGCTGCAGTTACAAACGGAATTTTCAACTCAATGTTACGTGAAAACTTAGTCGAGAGTTCGACTGTTTTAGGTAAAACCTCAGAATAGGCCGGAATCAACAATACATCATCGTAAGTTAATCCGTCCATAACAACTTTATCTGCAATAAATGACATAGGGCTTTATGCTTTAGATTTTATTGCGTGCAAATATACAGAATTTTCTCAAAAAGTAAAAAAGCAGTTAACATCTTTTTTATACCACATACCTATCAAATAAAACAGCTGCTTGCAAGGAACGCCCCTCACAAGCAGCTGTACAATATCATTTAATAAATGATTAATTAGCCATTTCAGAAATGAACTTGATACGTACCAGACGAATTTCGTCTTCTGTATAGTCGTCACCCAGTTCATCCATTGCATCATCAATCTTATCAGTTACTGATTCCTTGAAATAATCATAAATATCCTGCATGTGGTCTTCATCCATAATTTCTTCCAAGAAATAGTCAATATTCAGTTTGGTTCCTGAATATACAATAGCTTCGATTTCATCCAACAATTCACCAAATTCAATACCTTTTGCCACTGCAATATCATCCAAAGCTACCTTTCTATCGATACTCTGAATAATAGAGACCTTCAACTTAGATTTGTTAGCTACAGTACGCACTCTCAAATCTTCCGGACGGTCTATTTCATTTTCTTCGCAGTGCTTCTTAATCAATTCGCAGAATTCCTGACCATAGCGTTTAGCCTTTCCAGCTCCTACGCCCGGAATATTCTGCAATTCTTCCAAAGTAACCGGATAAATAGTAGCCATTGCCTCAAGAGAAGGATCCTGGAAAATCACATAAGGTGGTACATCCAGTCTCTTTGCCATTTTCTTCCGCAAGTCTTTCAACATGGAATACAACACGGGGTCTACTGCACACGAAGCTCCACTTCTCATCGGAGTTTCATCTACCTCTTCTTCTTCAAAGTCTGCATCCTCAACTATCTTGAACGACTTCGGTTTTTTCAAGAACTTATGTCCTTCTGGCGTAACTTTCAATAAGCCATAGTTTTCCACATCCTTTGCTAGGTAACCAGCGATAAGAGCCTGACGAATGACTGCATTCCACAATCTTTCTTCTTCTCCCATACCTGAACCAAACACCTCTAAGTCTTCATGCTTATGCGCAAGCACTTCAGATGTTTCTTTACCCAACAATATATCGATAATATAATCTTGCTTAAAGTTTTCTTTTACGGCAATGATTGCTTCAATCACTGCACACAACGAATCCTGAGCCTCCACTTGTTTCTTTGGATTTAAACAGTTATCACAATTACCACAATTATCTTCCGTATATTCCTCTCCAAAATAATGCAACAAAATTTTTCTTCTACACACTGAAGATTCTGCGTAAGCAGCTGTTTCCTGCAATAGCTGACGTCCGATTTCTTGCTCTGAAATAGGCTTTCCCTGCATAAATTTCTCCAGTTTCTGCAGGTCCTTATTGGAATAGAATGTAATGCACTGTCCTTCTCCACCGTCACGTCCTGCACGTCCGGTTTCCTGATAATACCCTTCCAAACTCTTAGGTACATCATAATGAATCACAAAGCGTACATCCGGTTTATCAATACCCATTCCAAACGCAATCGTAGCGACAATCACATCAATGTCTTCCTTCAGGAAAGCATCCTGATTCCCATTACGGGTAGCAGAATCCATTCCTGCATGATAAGCGCGGGCCTTAATGCCATTTGCCAGCAATATTTCAGTCAACTCTTCTACCTTCTTTCGGCTCAAGCAATAGATAATGCCTGACTTGCCTTCGTTCTGCTTGATGAACTTAATAATATCTTTATCCACATTAGCAGACTTGGCACGTACTTCATAATAAAGATTCGGACGATTAAATGACGAACGGAATTCCGTTGCATCCATCATTCCCAAATTCTTTTGGATATCCATCTTTACCTTTGGAGTAGCCGTTGCCGTCAAAGCAATCACTGGTGCTTTTCCAATTTCATTGATTATCGGGCGAATCCGGCGGTACTCCGGTCGGAAGTCATGCCCCCATTCCGAAATGCAATGTGCCTCATCTACCGCATAAAATGAAATCTTCACGTGTCTCAGAAAATCTACATTCTCCTCTTTCGTCAAAGATTCAGGAGCTACATAAAGTAACTTTGTCTTTCCGGCCATGATGTCAGCTTTCACCTGATCAGTAGCCGATTTTGTCAATGAGGAATTAATAAAATGAGCAATACCATCTTCCTCACTAAAATTACGCATAGCATCCACCTGGTTCTTCATCAGGGCAATAAGCGGTGAAATCACAATAGCAGTTCCATCCATCAACAGAGAAGGAAGCTGATAGCATAATGACTTTCCACCTCCTGTAGGCATTAACACAAACGTATCCTTTCCTGATAATAAGTTTCGGATAATCGCCTCCTGGTTTCCTTTAAAAGTATCGAATCCAAAATACTTTTTAAGAGCTGCTACTAAATTGATATTTTCCGCCATTGTTCTTGGATTTAGATTTTCATTGATTGTAGAAATTTTGTTTCCGCATGTAACAAAGTTATAAACAACTTTTCATATTACACAAATATTTCTGGGAATATTTCATCGGAAGCTTTTATTTTCTCACTAAAAAACCTTTACATTATGCCATTTGCAGACGGGAAACATTTGCCTTCCCCATTTGCTGCTTGGCGTAATCCAACGTCACCACAAAACGTTCGGTCTGTTGTGACGGAATTTCAAACATGACATCATTCATTATGGTTTCCACAATAGAACGCAAGCCACGAGCACCCAATTTGTACTCTATCGCCTTGTCGACAATATATTCAAACACTTCCGGTTCAAATTCCAGTTTCACCCCATCCATCTCAAACAATTTTACATACTGCTTGATAATTGAATTTTTGGGCTCTGTAAGAATATTACGCAAGGCCATACGATCCAATGGGTTCAAATAGGTGAGTACCGGCAAACGGCCAATGATTTCCGGTATCAAACCGAATGATTTCAAGTCCTGAGGAGCAATGTACTGCATCAAATTTCCCCGGTCTATTTTCACCGCTTCCTTCGCGGCACTATATCCTACCACATTTGTATTCAGACGTTGAGCGATTTTTCGTTCAATACCGTCAAAAGCACCTCCGCAAATAAACAGGATATTCTTAGTATTGACCGGAATCATCTTCTGATCAGGGTGCTTACGTCCACCCTGAGGAGGGACATTCACCACAGAACCTTCCAGCAACTTCAACAAGCCTTGCTGTACTCCTTCTCCGCTTACATCACGCGTAATGGAAGGGTTATCTCCTTTCCGGGCTATTTTATCAATTTCGTCAATGAAAACGATACCCCGTTCTGCCTCCTCTACATTATAGTCAGCCACCTGAAGCAAGCGTGTCAGAATACTTTCAATATCTTCTCCCACATACCCTGCTTCGGTCAGCACAGTCGCATCTACAATGGTAAAAGGTACGTGAAGCAACTTAGCAATGGTACGAGCCAATAATGTCTTACCTGTTCCAGTACTTCCCACCATAATGATGTTTGACTTTTCAATCTCCACATCATTCTTATCCTTAGGCTGAAGCAAACGTTTGTAATGATTATACACCGCTACAGCCAAATAGCGTTTTGCATCATCCTGACCGATCACATACTGGTCTAAGAATTCTTTAATATCCTTCGGCTTAGGGAGCTCAGACAAATTCAGATCTGTTTGCCCCTGTCCTTGATGATGCATCGCTTCTTTTACGATTTCGTGTGCCTGTTCTGCACAACTGTCACAGATACATCCGTTCACTCCTGTAATCAGGAAGCCCACTTCGTCTTCTGTGCGACCGCAAAAGCTACATCTCCTTTTCGAGTTTCTTGAAGTCCTTTTTTCTTCCAAAGCCTATCTAGTTTTTAAGTAAATCACAGTGTTACAATGAAGGTTTACGAGATAGCACTTCATCAATCATACCATACTCTTTAGCCTCGGATGCCGTCATCCAATAATCACGGTCAGAATCTGCCCAAACCTTATCAAAATCCGTATGAGAGTGATCTGCAATGATTGTATACAGTTCTTTCTTCAGTTTCTGAATTTCACGAGCAGTAATTTCAATATCTGAAGCCTGACCTTGCGCTCCTCCCATCGGCTGATGAATCATCACGCGTGAATGAGTCAAAGCTGAACGTTTTCCTTCTTTTCCAGCTACCAACAATACGGCTGCCATAGAAGCTGCCATACCTGTACAAATTGTAGCCACATCGCTACTGATAAACTGCATGGTATCATAAATACCTAAACCTGCATACACAGAACCGCCTGGGGAGTTGATATAAATAGAAATATCCTTACCAGAATCCACTGAATCCAGATACAAAAGCTGAGCCTGCAAAGTATTAGCTGTGTAATCGTCAATCTGGGTTCCGAGGAAAATGATACGATCCATCATCAAACGAGAAAAGACATCCAACTGCGTCACATTCAATTGACGTTCTTCCAAAATATACGGATTCAAGTATCCTGCTTGCGACTTGATGACATCATCAAGTACCATACTGTTCATTCCGAGATGCTTGGTAGCATATTTTCTAAAATCGTCCATCATAATCCTTATATTAATTCTACAATATAAAAGAGGCTTTTAACCCCCTTTCCTCTGAAAAAACAAAAGTACAAAACACTTCTATCTTACAGAAGAAGTCAAGTTAAAAGCCTCCTTTTTTAGAATATTTTAGCAATCAATTTTGAAAGCCAAATTGCTTATTGAAACATTTTGTTGAATTCTTCTGCAGAAACAGCTTTGTGGTTCAATGTTACCTGACCTTTCAAGATTTCAGACAACTTAGATTCAACAACGCGGTTTACCAGAGCTTCTACACTTTCACGTTTCTTCAACATTTCTTTTGAATAGTTTTCCAACAATTCATCAGGAACATTAATCATGCCATACTGAGCAAACTGTGCGCGAGTAGCTTCCTTAGCCATGTTAGTGATATCAGCCTGTTCTACCTTAATATCGTTAGCAGCTACCAGTTTTTCTTTAATCAGGTGCCAAGTCAGTTCTTCCAAGCTCTTTTCGTAGTTTTCAGAAACGAACTCTTCACCTTTTTCCTTGTTGTTTTCCAACATGATACGTTTCATCAGTTCATCAGCAAACTGAAGTTTGCCAACCTTTTCTGATAAGTAAGTACGTACATCCAACAAGAACTTATAATCGCTGTCAGCTTCAAACTGTTTTGCAATTGTTTCCTTAATCTGAGCACGGAATTCTTCTTCGCTGTGAGCCTTTCCTTCACCCAATACCTGATCGAACAGTTCCTGAGTCAAGTCACCCGGAATCATACGAGTGATTTCTTCAATCTGGAAGCTGAAGTTACCTTTGTAGTTAGCCACTTCTTCTTTCTTCACTTTCAACAGAGAAGCCAATTCAGCTTCATTGTTATCGAAAGCAACTGACGGGTTAAATACCAATACAGTATTTACCTTCGCACCGTTGAAAATAGCTTTCTGGTCATCGTTCTTCATGTATGAAGGCATCATTACTGCACCTTCTACCTGCACACCACCTTCTTTTGTATTACCGTTCTCATCCAGCTCAGCCAACAAACCTTTCAGCATATCCTTATCCTGATAGTCTTCAACCTTGTCATACTTAGCAGTACGCTGTCTGTACATATTTACCTGCTGATCTACCATTTCATCTGTTACGTTAATATCATAGTAGTCAACAGTATCATTATTAGACAATTCTACATTGAATTCAGGAGCCAATGCAATATCGAAAGAGAATTCAAAATTCTCATCAGTTTCAAAGTTTGCGTTATTTTCTTTCGGCAGAGGAGTACCCAACATGTTAACTTTGTTTTCACGGATATACTCACCTACTTTTTCCTGCAACAGTTTGTCAACTTCTTCCAGCAATACAGAAGTTCCGTACTGTTTTTTTATCAATCCCATAGGAACCATTCCTTTACGGAATCCAGGCATATTTACTCTCTGACGAAGAGTTTTCAGTGCTTTTTCAACTTTTTCCTGATAATCAGCTTTTTCAATCTGAACAGTAAGCACAGCGCTTACGTTGTCTACATTTTGCAATGAAATATTCATTTTCGACTTATTTATTTAATTATTAATTATTTCTCGTATTTACCAAAAGAGGTTGCAAAAATAATGTTTAATCTTTCAATAACCAAACTGACAAGCTAAAAAATCTTTACGGCTTTAGAATCCTTATCAACCATCCAAATAAAAAACGGCAGAAAGCATATCCACCTTCTACCGTTCCTTGTTATTTCACCCTGAGTCTTGTCAATATTAAACTTTACGAGCCTTGCTATTTTCCTCTTTCTTCACCTTTTGCAGCAAATCTGAAGCAAATATAAAATTATTCAACCGCTCATTCGTGGCATTGAATACCTCGTCTTTTGTTCCTTCCCACTCCTTGTGACCTTGGTAAATATACAATATGCTTTCACCAATACCCATCACAGAGTTCATATCATGTGTATTAATGATTGTGGTCATATTATACTCTTTGGTAATATCATGAATCAAATCATCAATCACCAATGAAGTTTTAGGGTCAAGCCCAGAATTAGGCTCATCACAGAACAAGTATTTCGGCTGCAAAGCAATAGCACGTGCAATAGCCACACGCTTCTGCATACCCCCACTGATTTCTCCAGGATATTTTGACTGCGCATCAATCAAGTTCACACGATCCAGGCAAAACTGTGCCCGCTTCACCCGGTCACGGTAAGTATCATTAGAGAACATATCCAGTGGAAACATCACATTTTCCAGTACAGAAAGTGAGTCGAACAATGCTGCACTTTGAAAAATCATGCCCATTTCACGTCTCAGTGCTTTCTTTTCTTTCTTTCCCATGTCCAACAGGTTACGTCCGTCATACAGAATCTCCCCGCACTCCGGAGTAAGCAGCCCTACGATACATTTCATCAGTACCGTCTTACCGGAACCACTCTGTCCGATAATCAAGTTGGTTTTCCCGTTGTCAAACGAAAAATTAATATCTTCAAGAACTGTACGTCCTTCAAATGACTTGCATATAGAATTTAGCTGTATCATCCCATCAACAATTGTGTAAGTATCAAATCTGAAAACAAAATCAAGACACTGCTTGAAACAACAGAGTCCGTACTGGCTTTACCCACCGCAATAGAACCTCCTTCTACCGTATATCCAAAATAAGCAGACACACTGGCTATGATAAAGGCAAAAAATAAGGATTTAATAAAGCTACACCAGATATACCATTCCACAAAGCAATACTGTAAACCATATTCCAAATCCGTCGCATTCATGATACCGGCAAACCAGGCTGTACAGAAAGCACCTATCACTCCCGCAAAAATACTGAAAATCACCAGAAAAGGAATCATAGTCATCAATCCCAGAATCTTTGGAAGAATCAGATAAGAGGCTGAGTTTACTCCCATAATTTCCAGTGCATCAATCTGCTGCGTCACCCGCATCGTACCAATCTCCGAAGCAATGTTCGACCCAACTTTTCCCGCTAAAATCAAACACATGATAGAAGACGAGAACTCCAGCAGCAAGATTTCACGAGTGGTATATCCCACCACGAAACGCGGCATCCAAGGACTTTCAATATTCAATTTAATCTGAATACAAATTACGGCACCGATAAAGAAAGATATCAGCAGCACAATACCAATCGAATTGATACCCAATTGTACCATTTCATTCAGGTATTGCTTAAAATACATTCGGAAACGTTCCGGACGGGAAAATACACGCCCCATCAACATGAGGTATTTTCCGAGGTTTGTAACAGGCTTTATCATATTATTACAATCATGTTTGACGCAAAAGTAGTGCTTTTTAGCTATATTATAATAAAAGACAGGAGGATTTTCGAATTAAGAACCACAGAAGCCAAGATTTTTACTACTTTTGCACGACTGAACAGCAAACAAAAGGACAATGGCAGCACAAGAAAATCAAGAATCTACAACCGAAAAGTTTGAATTACCTTCAGACGGCAGAATGGTGCTACGAACCGAGAACCTGGTCAAAAAATATGGGAAACGAACAGTGGTAAGCCATGTTTCCATCAATGTGAAACAAGGAGAAATCGTTGGACTGCTCGGCCCTAACGGTGCGGGTAAGACCACTTCGTTCTATATGACTACCGGATTGATTGTCCCCAATGAAGGACATATTTATCTAAATGATAAAGACATAACTTCCTACCCTGTTTACAAACGAGCCCAAAATGGTATCGGTTACCTGGCACAGGAGGCTTCCGTATTCCGCAAAATGAGCGTGGAAGATAACATCGCTTCTGTATTGGAGTTGACTAATAAATCACCGGAATATCAAAAAGAGAAACTGGAAAGCCTGATTGCCGAGTTCCGTCTGCAGAAAGTACGCAAGAACTTAGGGGACCAACTTTCCGGAGGCGAACGTCGCCGTACAGAAATTGCCCGCTGTCTGGCTATCGACCCTAAATTTATCATGCTTGATGAGCCATTTGCCGGAGTAGACCCGATTGCCGTGGAAGATATCCAGCATATCGTTTGGAAACTGAAGGACAAGAATATCGGTATTCTGATTACAGACCATAACGTACAGGAAACACTTAGCATCACCGACCGCGCTTACCTGCTGTTTGAAGGAAAAATCCTCTTCCAGGGAACTCCGGAAGAACTAGCTGAAAACAAGATTGTTCGTGAAAAATACCTGAGTAACAGTTTCGTACTTCGAAGAAAGGATTTCCAGTTGAAAGAAATTAAAGAATAACATAAAAATAAGGAGCTCCTCAATTGTATTAATGAGAAGCTCCTTATTTTTATGTCAATCACATTTTATTTAATTAAGCGACCCGGTTCCATCTGTAAAATTCAATGAAATAGTCTGTCCAGAATTAGCTGATAAAGAATACTCTTCTCCTAAATCTGTCCATCCATTATTTACAGCATTATTTTCACGATAGAAAATTGTTTCACCATTCTTTAATGTAAACTCAAGTCGCCACCAATCAGTGTCTGCTTTGACACACATGCGGACTTCACCCGTAGCAATTAAGGCCGGAGACACAAAACTACCGTTTTTATCTTCAGGAACAGAGAATAAATAAGCATCATTATAATTCCAATCCCCCACCGTATTTCCCAACACATATACATTAGGCTTGTAGAAATTCATGGTATACTGATAATCCTCTCCATTCACTTCAGCTATCAAATACACTATATACCATCCTCCTTTATCCACCTTGATATTATCACCACTGTCAGAAAGACCAGCTCCAGCATTATCATTAAACTGATGAATCTTCGAGTAACCATTCCAGTCTTGCTCAAACTTGCCAAACTTAAATTCAGCCCCTGCGTCAAAATAAACCATACTCCAGAATTCCCCCGCCAGGCCATTTACACTAACCATTGGTTTCCATGTACCCCAAGACGTTCCGATACTTGAACCTACAAGATACATTTCTTCTGGAGGTGCTATGGTAGAAACAACCTCACCCAGTTTTATCTGATTAATTTTAATTACATTGGAAACAGAATTTCCCAATTCACTACCTGTAATTACTGCCGTAAGACGAACATACACTGGAATCACGATACCTATATAGGTTTCCACATCCGGATTAGCCTGTTTCCACAATTCTACAATTGCAGCATTCAGTTCCGCAGGTTTCAATAAAACCGTAGAAGATGTATAAGCAGTAGACAAAACCTTATAATTAGACCCTACCTCTTCAGTTTCATCAACAAATGTCTCCTCCAATGAAACTTGCACACTATAGGTAGTAGCAGCAGTAAAGCCATAAGCAGGCTGTGCGCATGTCAGAACAACTGTATCTTGAGCTTCTCCCAAATCATAAAGTTTGTCATCTGGAGTCTCAAGGACAAAAGTTTCAGCTTCATGTAAAACCGGATTATCATCTATATCCGTATTACAAGCTGTTAATAACGGAAGTATACATCCGATTAATGATAAAATGGGAAATATTATTTTTTTCATATTACCAAAATTCTTATAAATTAATACCCTTCATTTTGATGCATATTATTGTTATTATTCAAATCTGTAGCAGGGATAGGATATACATTATAAATATCGCTTACTGATTTTCCTTCTTTCGCACCACCTTTCCAGTCCCACAAATACTTATCAGTTGTAAAACAATCGAAACGTATCAAATCGCTACGACGTCTGCCTTCCAAATAAAATTCACGTGACCATTCATCCAATAAATACATCTCTGTTAGTTCATTCAATGTAGGTTGTTTGGTACAACCACGTTTCGCACGCAATGTTTTAATATCCTCCCATGCTAAACTTTTTTGATTCAGACGGAAGTTGGCTTCAGCACGGGTCAAATAAGCTTCTGCTAAACGGAACAAAGGTATATCTGTATCTGGATATTCTGTATGACTGGTAGAAGCTCCATCTGAGCGGATATTTTGCCATTTCACAATTGACAAACCACTCTGAAAACCAGTAATGGATTTCGGATCCATCGTTCTCTTTCCTCCACCTGCTCCAGAATAAAACATAGCCCGGTCATCTCCAGCTGCCTTAATCATATCCTGCGTCCGTACACCATATTGAGCATCCCATGAATCAATAGCCTCATCATTTGCAAAATCACTCTGTCCTGGTACCTCTACATTTTCAGGAATCATAGGGACTTTGTCTTCATCAAAGAATTTATATACCAGCGCATTTCTTGCAATCAAGCAAGACCATCCATTTGTAGTACCCATATGAGGCATTCCACCCGTACGCGTGCCACAAATCAAATAAGTAGATCCTCCATAATTTCGAGTTTTCATACCATCCTGACGAATAGGAAGAATAATTTCCTTCATGGCCTTTTCATTCTGGTCATTATCAGCCATAAACATCAGCTTGTAGTCATCGCACAATTCATAATAACCACTATTGATAACTTTATCTGCATACGTCTTGGCATCTTCATAATCTGCCGTACCGGTATACACCTCCGCATTCAAGTAGACACGAGCCCTCAGCAACCAGTTAGCAGCTTTGTCTGCACGACCAAAAGGAGCTTGTCCCGGCTCATACATGTCTGCCTCGCATTCACTGAGTTCATTCTGGATGTAATCAAATAAATCCTTTCCTGTTTTCTCTACCGGCAAATCATTGTCAAAATGCTCCTTGAAAGGCGCCTTGCCGAACAGGTCAAGGAAATAAGCATAATGTAACGCACGCAAGAAACGCACCTCAGCCCGCTGCCGCAAAGATTCCTGATCCGATTTATCCGCAATCTGATCCAAGAAGAAATTCATTTGCGTAATGTCATAACCTAATCGCACATAAACCCATTCCGTACGCTGACTTGAAGAATTCCATGCTATATTAGTAAACTGAGGAATATCGACATTGTCTTGCCACACCCATACACATTCGTCTGTAGGTAATTCCTGACAATTAAAAATAGTACGGTAAAAGCCCGATTCGCCTTCATCCTGTCCATCCAAATCCGGAGTTCCAGCAAGACCTTTCTGCCCTGTCAATCCCAACAATGCATATTGCTTAACAAAAGCTGCATCTTGGTCAAAACTAGATGAACTTTGCGGGTCAATAGAACTAATGTCCAAATCATTGACACAGGAAACATTCCCTAATGAAATGGCCACAATCAATGCAGCAGAAAATATATGTTTCAAATAATTAGCTTTCATACGTCTTAATGTTTTCATAAAATTAGAATTGTAAATTAACTCCCAACAAGAATGTAAATGCACGCGGATAAGGATTTGAATCAATTCCACTTTTTACTTCCGGGTCCAATCCTTCATACTTAGTAATAATAAACGGATTCTGCGCTGTCGCATAAACACGTCCTCCGAGACCTTTATAAGCAGAAGTTTTAAACAAATCTTTAAAAGAATAACCCAACGTAATATTATCACAACGCAAGAATGAAGCATTACGTACAAAGTAATCACTCATATAATATTCTCCCTTTCCTGTAAAACCAAGCGCAATAGCCTCCGCAGTTGTATTTGAATAAGCCGTATTAGAGAATAATCCTGAACTGCTTACATTTGCCTTATTTGCCAGGAAGTCATAATACACATAATTATTCAAGCTACTACGTAAAGAAAAGCTGAAATCCCAGTTCTTATATGTCATCTTCGAAGTGAGTCCCATCATAAAATCAGCTGCCGGTTTCTTATAGATATATTTATCAGAACTGTTGATGATACCATCTCCATTGCGGTCAACAAACATATTCTCAATCGGATTACCGTTTTCATCATACACCTGCTGGTACACATAGAAAGAGTTAGCCGCATAACCCACCTTATTGACTTGCACCTTCGTATTGTTACCACGGGATATGCTGTTACCCGTTTCTACGTAATAATCGGCATCATCCCCACCGGTCAGCTTGGTAATCTCATTATGATTCCAAGTAAAGTTATAGGTCACGTCCCACATAAAATCTTTCGTAACCACAGGTTTTACGTTAAAGGCAAATTCCACTCCATAATTTTTCAGCGATCCGATATTCTGCAACATTTGTGCATTGAAGTTCGTACCTACCGGAATCTTCACACTGTTCAACAGATCGTTTGTTTCACGGTAATAACCATCCACATTACCGCTGATACGTCCGTTGAAGAATCCGAAATCCAATCCGGCATTATAAGTGGTGGTCTGCTCCCACTTCAAGTTCGTATTGAAGGCATTGGCACGAGAAGTATGATAATATGTGTCTCCAAACGGATATTGTGCATAATCATCACTCACTACATACAGCGGCATATATGCAAAATCCGAAGTCACATCCTGTTGTCCGGTGATACCCCATCCCAACCGAAGCTTCAAATCAGACAGAAAATTAACATCTTTCAAGAAGTTTTCTTCCTTCATCTTCCAAGCCAGAGCCAAAGAGGGAAAAGTCCCCCAGCGGTTCCCATCGGCAAAACGTGAAGAGCCATCCCAGCGCATGGTAAAGGTGAACAGGTAACGGTCTAACAACGTATAGTTCAAACGTCCGAAATAAGAGACCAATGTATTACGGGTAGCATACGCCGTCTGTTCCTTCAATACAGCATCATGAATTTCCCCAGTATAAGGATCCACTCCATTCCCGATGGTAAATCCATTCCGGTGAAAATGCTGTTCCTCCCCACCGGCCATGATGTCAAAGGTATGTGCGCCCAATGTCTTGATATATTGCGCATATACGTTATACGACAAATTGTATTTGTATTCAGTCACAGCCGAAGTATTTCCATAATAGTTGTAAGAGAATGAATAAGGTGAATAAATGGTAGTCTGTGTACCATCTGCATATTCACCACCCAAGCTGGCATGCAAATGCAGGTCGGGCAAGAAATGGAATTTATAATCCACTTCTACATTACCTACGAAATCATTACTGTTGGCACTGTCATCTTTCTGTTCCAAAGCTGCCACAGGATTCTGCGGCGTATTCTTATTCGCCGTATACCGCCAGTCCGGATCCGAAAAATCAGAAGTAGACTGTGCATTCTGATAATACCCTCCAAACACATCATACATGCTGTCACCGCCATATACCGGACGAGTAGGATCCATGGAAAGTGCACCTCCAATAGCAGCTCCGGCATCAGCATACCGATTCTTTCCATTCATGTATTTCGCCGTTACGTTCACCTTCAAATGGTCATCAAAGAAAGAAGGAGCCAGATTAACTGATGCGGTAAAACGCTGAAAATTAGAAGTTTTCAAAATACCATCATTATAACTGTATCCTAATGAAATGCGATACGGAAGATTCTTCAAACCTCCATTGATGGACACATGATGGTCTGTGCTGATGGCTGGACGAAATATCTCATCCTGCCAATCGGTATTAGCCGTACCTAGCGACGCCGGCAATTCATCGCCAAAAATCTGCTGAGCGTATGCCCGGTATTCGTCTCCATTCAGCACATCATATTTCTTCTGAATGGTGGATACGGAAACCGAACCGTTGTAGCTGACCTTCGGAGCCTGACCGCTCTTTCCTTTTTTCGTAGTAATAATGATGACACCGTTGGAAGCACGGGAACCATAGATGGCTGTAGCCGAAGCATCTTTCAGTACCGTAAACGTTTCAATATCTTCTGGGTTCACCAGAGAAAGCCCATTCGACATACCCTTGACACCGTTGTTATCGATGGCCAGCCCGTCAATTACAATCAACGGATCATTGCTGGCATTCAGGGAAGAGCCTCCACGGATACGGATCTGTGCACCTCCCCCCGGAGTACCGTCATTGGAAATCACACTCACACCAGCTACCTTTCCAGTCAACATATCCTGCGCATTGGTAGTAATACCTTTGCTCAGTTCATCCGGCTTAATTGCAGTAACCGAACCAGTCGCATCATTTTTCTTCACCGAACCATAACCAATCACCACCACATCATCCAACACTTCCGTATCATCCTGAAGCGTCACATTCATTGTAGCTGCCGCAGGAAGTTCCTGAGTTTTATAACCGATAAAAGAAATGACTATCACATCTCCCTTTTTTGCTTCCAAGGTAAAATTACCATCAAAATCCGTAATGGTTCCGTTCGTTGTTCCTTTCACCAGAATATTAGCTCCAATCACGCCCATTCCGGTATTATCTTTCACTACACCTTTCACGGTCAGTCCTTGTGCAAAAACTTGCACGGAAAGTAACATTCCAACTACCCATAATAGCAGGAATTTACTTACTACATTCCTCTTTATTTCCATATTATTAAATTAAAGTATTCCGTAAATTTTATGCTAATACCTATTGAAAGCCCAATCTTTACCTTATTACAATCCTGTTCAGTTACTTAATTTCTTTAATTGAGATAGCATATCCACCTCCCACAGCTGCCTTCAGATTCAACTTCGTCTTGTTCGTGACTTTTTTCTTAGTGATAGTATAAGCTTGCGGATTCTTATCCCAGCTTGCATCTTTGGCATCTGCATAAATCACGGCTTCATACTTCTTTCCCGGTTCCAGAAAATCGAGAGTCAGTTTCGATTCATGACCGTTATACCCTGCAGTACATCCTACATACCAGTCGGTAGTACCTTTGGCACGACGGGCAATCGTCACATATTCTCCCGGTTCCGCTTCCAGATATTTAGTTTCATCCCAGTCGACAGCCACGTCTTTAATAAACTGGAAAGCATCCATAAAACGTTCATAATTTTCCGGTACATCAGCAGCCATCTGCAATGGGCTATACATCGTAACATAAAGTGCCAGCTGACGTGCCAGGGTAGTACGTGCATGCGATTTGTTATTCGGATTCATCTTGCTGCAGTCTGGTTCAAAGATACCCGGCGTATAATCCATCGGACCACCAATCAAACGTGTAAACGGAAGAATAGTCGTATGGTTCACATTATTTCCGCCAAATGACTCGTATTCCGTACCACGTGCCGACTCATTACCAATCAGGTTCGGATAAGTACGACACAATCCGGTCGGACGAACAGCTTCATGCGCATTTACCATAATTTTATAATCAGCAGCTTTCTTCACAGCATACAGATAGTGGTTTACCATCCACTGTCCATAGTGATGTTCACCACGAGGAATAATGTCACCCACATAGCCGCTCTTCACTGAGTTATACCCATTGTCCACCATAAACTGGTATGCTTTATCCAAATGACGTTCGTAATTACGGACAGAGGCTGAAGTTTCATGATGCATCATCATTTCAATACCCTTACCTGCCGCATAACGATGAATTTCCTGTACATCAAAGTCTGGATAAGGAGTCACAAAGTCAAACACATAGTCTTTGCTCTTGCCAAACCAGTCTTCCCAACCTTGGTTCCATCCTTCTACGAGTACCGCATTAAAACCATGTTGTGCCGCAAAATCGATGTAACGTTTCACATTAGCAGTATTGGCTGAGTGCTTACCATTCGGCTTTGTCTGTGAATAATCAGTCACCCCAAGTTTTACACTTGGCAACTCATCAGTATAAGCCCAAGTTCCTTTGTTGGTAATCATATCCCACCATACACCCACATATTTTACCGGATGAATCCAGGAAGTATCTTCAATTTTACACGGCTCATTCAGGTTCAACGTAATACGAGAGGCCAAAATGTTACGTGCATCATCACTGACAATAATCGTACGCCAAGGCGAGTTGCAAGGAGTTTGCATATAGCCTTTATCTCCTTTCGCGTCCGGAGTCAGCCATGATTCAAATACCATATTCTTATCATCCAGATTCAGGCTCATACAAGCATAGTCCACCAAAGCAGCTTCATGCAGATTAATATAAAGACCGTCATCCGTCTTCATCATCAAAGCTGTCTGTACTCCCGTAGGTGAAAACACGAACTGTGAAGAATTTTCCGTCACCGCCGTTTTCATTTTCTCACGAATCTCAGAGAGTCGTGAAGTTGTGTAGTCATATTCCTGTGTATCATAGTCTCCCGGAATCCAGAATGCCGTATGGTCTCCCGTCATGGCAAACTGAGTATGTTCTTCCTTAATGACGAAATAATTCAAATTAGGTTGCTGAGGGAACTCATAGCGGAATCCCAGGCCATCATTAAACAAACGGAAACGAATCACTATGTAACGGTCATTTTCCGGCTGATCAAGTGTCACTTCCAATTCATTGTAATGATTGCGTATTTCACTTTCTTCACCCCATACCGGACGCCAGGTTTCATCAAAAGTAGAAGTATGTGTTTCTCTGACTTTAAAACCGGTCATCAGATTCATTTTCTCATCTACCCGTTCCTTGTCCTTACGTTCTGTCCATTCAAAGCCAATCCTTTTTTCCGGGTCTTCCCGTTTTAATTCCAGTCCCAATGTACTGGGTTTTATCACAGGCTTGTTCTTAAAAGTTAATTCATAAACAGGAGCACCCTTTTGGTTCAAGCTAAAGTCCATTACCAGATTCCCATCCGGTGAGGTCAATTTCTGTGCATTCGCCCACAATGCACAACAACACAAAGCTACAAAGGCAAAAGTTTTTCTTGTTTTCATAAGTTCTTTGTGGTATTAATATTGATTAGATTTTATGTTTTTCAATTACCGAAAGCAAAATTATGCGTCACTTTCTCATCTTATTTTCACAAAAAGGAAAATATAAATCAGCATAAATGGTAATCATCTTATAATAAGCTGATTAATCAGTTTTACATAGTCTCAAAATAGAAACGTTTTAGAAGTTCAAAATGAGGTTTTCTCTTCCATCCAAGCGAAGTTTCTTACTTAAATCCACATTTTTTCCAGTCAATACGTCGAAAGCATTTTCTCTTGGAAGAATTTCCTGATAAGGAGTCAGGTCCAACTCTTTTGAATCATCCGTTCCGTTCATGATAACTACCACCGATTTACCGTTAAACTCACGCTGATACACATACACTCCGTTTTGAATAGAATAATGTTTCAGGCTACCTTTACCTATCACCTGATTACCTTTTCTCCAATTCAGCAATTGACGAGTAAACTCAAATGCTTCATTTTCCTGTTCCGTCCGTCCATTTTCTACAAAGCAGTTGCGCGTATCTCCCTGCCATCCTCCCGGAAAATCCTTACGCAAGTCACCATCACCCTTGCCTTTATCACCGGTCATCAGTATTTCCGTACCATAATAAATCTGCGGAATGCCTCTGGTAGTGAGCAGAAAGACCATGGCCTGCTTATAACGTTTCAGGTTCTTCGCCATTTCATCTGTCTGTGCAAAGCGGGAAGTATCATGATTATCTAAAAAGGTCAGCAGATTCATCGGATTGGCATATACCAAATCCTGTGTCTGATAATCATAAAGCTTATACAATCCTCCTCCCCATTCACCGGTTTCTTCATCAAATGCCTGATTCATTAAAGCCTGCAAAGGAAAATCCATCACCGTAGGCAAGTTAGAATTCAGCGGAGCTGCCAGTTTGCTGTTTTTTTGCCAATAAGAAACCAGCACATTGCTATTCAACCAAGTTTCTCCTACAATATTGAAATAAGGATATTCATCCAACACCTCTTTACACCACTGACTCATAAAATCAAAATCTGCGTAGGGATGTGTATCCTGACGAATACCATTGATTCCTGCATATTCAATCCACCAGATACTACTTTGTATCAGATAACGAGCCACATGGCGGTTACGCTGGTTAAAATCAGGCATTACAGAAGTAAACCACCCGTCAGTAGCAATCTTCTTTTCGTATGCACTAGCGTGAATATCCATTACGCTGGCCGTTTTAAACGAGGTTTGAACGTAATTAGAACGGTAATTAAACCAATCATCAGAAGGTTTGTCTCTAAACAGGTAGTTTTCACTTCCACAATGATTAAAAATCATATCCATCACCACTTTCAGATTTTTTTCATGCGCTTTCTCTACCAATGCACAGAAATCTTCATTACTTCCAAACCGTTTATCAATCTGATAATAATCTGTAATAGCGTATCCATGATAGGAACCACTTTCCATATCATTTTCTTGAGTAGGATTCAGCCAGATTGCTGTCACTCCTAAATCAGCAATGTAATCCAGATGATTCGATATACCTTGAATATCACCACCATGACGTGCAAACGAATCTGTACGGTCTACCTTCTTTTCACGCATCTCGTCTACCACATCATTTTCTGGATTACCATTGGCAAAACGATCAGGCATGATCAGGTAAAGTACATCTTCAGAAGTAAAACCTTTTACATCTTCTCCTCTCTGCATGCGCGATTTCAACTCGTATGGAACCTGCAATTTCTTCTTTCCGTTCTTCAACAGAATCTGAAAAGTCTGTGCCTTTGCTTCCGATAAATCAAGGTAAAGTAACAAATAATTCGGATTGTCCTGTCTAACCACTTCTTTCAGATAAATACCTTCGCCCGATACGCTTACATCCGACAAAGCCAAATCCTCTCCATACAACAAAATTTGGAGTTCTGGATTTTTCATTCCTGCCCACCAGAAAGAAGGAGCTACTTTCTTTATCTCCATTGCCCGAGCATTCTGTCCTCCTCCCCACGAGAAGAGGAATACAATCAATAAAATTAATGTATGTTTCATGATATTGAGGTTGAAATGTTTTTCAACGCAAAAGTAGATTCATGAAAAAAGATTTCTTATCTTTGGAAATAAAATATAAATACATAAAGAAAATAAACGCAAGATTTACAACAAGTTAACAAAGTTTGAAACAACTAAAATATAAATGATATAACACCAGATATTCAACCTTAAAACTATGAGATCTATACTTTTCCTTATACTGTTTATTGCAGAAGGCTGGCTCATCTCCATTTCTGCACAAAGCTCCGAGCAACGAATCTTAGAGCAATTAGATAAAGCGATTTCCCAAAAAGAGAAATTTAAAAATGACAGAGAAGCTGTCATATCTCAAATCAAACAAAGACTGAACTATGCCACAGACAATATTGAACGTTATAAACTCTGTGGAGAACTCTTCAATTTATATCTACATTATCAGGCTGATTCTGCCTGCCACTATATTCGTCGTAAAGCATACTACAACTCTCTCCAGCCTCAACCGGAGCGAGACATCGAAATCTCCATCAATCGGGCAGAAGTAAGAGGTGTCATGGGAATGTACAACGAAGCCTTGACAGAGTTACAAACTATTCACCCTCACGAGTTGTCTTCACCCAACTTAGAATATTATTATTTCACCATAAGAGCCTGTTATGGATGGATGGCAGACAATACAGTAGACCCACACGTAAAACAAACGTATCTGAAAAAGACGGAACTGTATCGTGACTCCCTATTGAAAATACTTCCTCAGGGGAGCGACCGTAGTATTGTATTGGCAGAAAAAATGATATTAGGCGGTCAGGCAGACCAAGCTATTCCCATTTTGAACAAAGTACTTACTTCTCCTTTAGACATGCAAGAGAAAGCATACGCATACTATACCCTTTCATTGGCATACGAAGCCAAGAAAGACACAGACATGGAAATCTATTACCTTGCTCAGACAGCCCTCATTGACCTCAATGCATCGGTTCGTGAATACGCAGCCCTTCAAAAGCTTGCTCGTCTGGTATACCAGCAAGGCGACCCGGAAAGAGCTTATAATTACGTAAGTTGCTCCATGAAAGACGCTGTAGCCTGCAATGCACGCTTACGTTTTTTAGAAGTTACAGAATTCTATCCCATCATCGATAAGGCTTATTCCGACAAAAAGGCACAGGAAAAACGATTAGGAAGAATCCTCACTCTTAGCATTACCGGATTGGCTGTATGTCTCATCCTACTGGCCTTTTACCTATACCATGGACTAAGAAAACTTTCTCTCATGCGAAAGAATCTCTCGAAAAGCAACAAAGAACTAGTAGCTCTCAACCAACAGTTGCAGCAGACAGGGAAAATCAAAGAAGTATACATCGCCCGCTACTTGGACCGTTGTGTCAGCTACCTGGACAAACTGGAGCAATACAGACGCTCATTAGAGAAATTAGCTATGGCTTCCCGTATAGAAGATTTATTTAAAGCCATCCGTTCGGCAGATTTTCTGCGTGAAGAGCGTAAAAACTTCTATAATGAATTTGATAAATCATTCTTGGAACTATTTCCTAATTTCATCCATGATTTCAACAGTCTATTGAATGAAGATGGAAAAATTGAACCCAAACCCGGAGAAATCTTAAACACGGAGTTACGTATTTTCGCCTTGATTCGCCTGGGTGTAACCGATGCCAACCGAATTGCCCATTTTTTGGGATACTCATTAGCCACAGTATATAATTATAGAAGTAAAATCCGCAACAAGGCTAAAGGTGATAAGGATAACTTTGAACAGGAGGTGATGAGATTATAATTGTTTTATCTAATATAAAGATCCCCAAATTTACATTCCAACGAAGTAAACTTGGGGATTTCTATCTAGTTAAGGTATAAAATACTATATTTTATTTCACATTCTCACTCTTTGCATCTTCCACATATTCCTTCCATAAATCCTCTATCTTATAATTCTCTCCCAGAATATATTGAACAGCCTTCTCCAAAGACCACTGAGAACCTAATTGCACAATTGACACCGTCAATTTACGCAAAAAATCACCATCATAAGTTCTTAGCCAATTCATAAAATAGCCAGAAGTTCCATAAGGTAATTGCCATATATAAGGACAAGGAGTATTGCCAGACTTCCGATTCTCATCATAATATGCACCAGAATTCAAAGCTGTATTAATACGATTGGCATCAGTAACTCCACCACAAGCACTTCTTACGGCATCAGCCATTCCTTCTATACAAGAAGGCTGATTGCTGTCTACAGCACCAGTTTTCTGTACTAAATGGGTAAATTCATGAATCAATACACCACGAATCTCAAAAGTTGCATCGTCCATGGATACAGCTCCGTTATTGACCTGTCCTACATATTCTGAACTCATTCTCATCAACGGTCCTTCGCTGTCACCCGAAACATAAGCAACAGCCCCAGCATAATCCATAGGGCCCAAAATACATTTTAACCAAGGAACCGGCTGCTGTTTTGCATCTACAGATGAATAATACATAGAAGATAATACCAATTGTAACACCTTCGTATAATAAGCCTTCTTTTCTTCATCTGTCTTTCCTACAATATTATCATAAGCAGCAGCTATCTCAGGAGTTACAGCAGATTCTGTGACCAATTTATAGGTGGGAGGCATGATATCAAAAAATACTTCTGACGAAGTCACATTAGTCAAGGTCAGGTTTTCTGCGGAAGCCCATTCACTCACCTCCTCTGCTCCATCTTTATTCCAAATACAACGATACTGTACTGTACTAGGATTTTTGGTTACCACGGTAAAATAATCATAAGAACTGGCAAAATTAGGATTTGCCATGATCTTTACTGATTTAGAAAGTCCGTTCAAAGCCATAAAAGAGACTTCTACACCTTTATAAGATTTGGCATCAGCTGTGGTCTGCCACATAATCTTCAATTCATTCAAATCTTTGTTATAAATGGCACCTCTGGCCTCCAAAGCTTCCCCACTTACAGGAACTACACCTTCAGGAAGTTCTCCAAAAACCTGTCCACCTTCATTTACGCAAGAACTTGTTGTAAACAAGCCTAAAGCCATCAAACATATTAATAGTGTACGCATATCTTTCATTTTTATTTACTAATTATTATTGAAAAACGGGTTGCGGCCAATATACAAAACTGTCGCTTGAAATACTGAACACATATAAACCTGCCTCAGGAGTTTCATTGCTTCTCACAATGATATGATCTTCATCAAATAAGAAACCATAAATATTAGGATAGTCAGATTTTACTTTATTTATATCCGAACCATAACCTGGAGCTAATCCTGCATCTTTATTAAATCGGATAATATCTGTACCTTCAATTGGAGTCATATTGCCACCCTGATAAAGCATAAAATAATAATTATCTGCATATATCACGATTGAAGTCCAATCTCCATTCCATTCAAATATCGGGAAATCAAATGCAGGAACTCTATTATATTCAGCTTCCAGATTAGCGCTTAAGATGCATCTTGCATTTTTAAACTGAGGCTGACCTCCACCTGGCAGTTTAATCCAATCTACCATCTTATATAAACTGGTCTTATCCTTTCCATAAGAAACATTTCCAACCAATTTACTTTCTGCGGTCAGGCCTACTAATTCTACTCCATCTTCTTTCACCTTAATAGCAGACAATGAACTACCGCTTACTGTTATAGGCTTTTGGAAAGTCAATACACCTTCTTCTGTTACAGTGGCAACTATATTTTCTCGTACTACAGTTTTATTCGCATAACTTAAGAAATGAACAGTATGGTCATCCTTCGTGACATAATAATAAGCTGCAAAGTTTCCATCAGAAGCTGAACGAATTACACCTGAGCCCCATCCTTGAGCAAACATCTTTTCAATCAATTGTTGTTCTGGTGTCTTAATATTATCCATTTCTGCTTTTGTCACTTTAGTCATTATATAAGAAGTACCATTCGACTTACCCTGCCAGGTAATAGAATTCTCATTATACTCTGTTACCACCAGCACATTCTCCTTAGTCAGTGTTTCAAAATGCGATTGTACCAAAGTCAGTTCAACCTTTCCTTCATTATTCAAGACTAAAGAATAAGTTCCAGAAACATTTTGAGGTTCACGTTCCGATTTAGTTATTACAGTCTTCTGTTCTGTATCAAAAATAAAGTAACAAGCATTAACCAAATCTATTTTCCAACCTCCACCTTCTTCCACAGAAGCTAACAAGGATTCTACTTTCTCTTCTTCAGTCATCAGCGCATCCATCTCTGAACGGGCTGTACGTTTCCACACATACTCCGTATTAGATTCTTGTCCCTTACAAGTAATGCTACTTATTTTTGCATTCGTTACCACAAAAGTCTCATCACCTAATATTGTCTTTAAATCTGATCCAGCAAATGAAAGTACCACATTCTCCTCCTCATTGACTGAAGTTTTATATTCATAAGAAACCAACTTCGGATTAACCGTAGATTTCATCTGATATTTACCTTCCTCCACATTAAAGAAAAGATATACCGTAACATTTTCCTTCGCAATTTTCCAGACCTCATCTGCACTAGTTGCAAGTACTTGCTCAACATCCTTAATCAGTTCAGACTCCTTATTGTCGTCTTTATTACCACTCAAATCTGTACCTGGATACACCAATTCCAACGGGTCACTATACCAATCGCATGCCCCCATTGCCATGCTCATTAAAGCGATACATATAAAATTCTTCAATAATTTCATAATCAATTAGTTTTTAGGTTACACTTTACCATCCCGGATTTTGCTTCAAAGAAGGTGTCTTAGCAATTTCATTGGAGTTTATTGGGAAGAAGTAATCACGATAAGTCACACGTCTCGGATTCAATTGTTGCCCTTCAAAGCGTTCCATACGATAAGACTTTCCACCTACCTTAATTGCTCCATTTTCATCCAACACAGGTTTCATACCATGTATGTAGTGCTGTGTCTGAGGATATTGCATCTTCTTCTCATCAAACCATCTCTGTGCACGAGTATCTTCTGGCATAGCCAAATACTGTTCTTCTTTGTTCTCTTCAACAGGGTTAGTTATAATGCCTTTATAACGTAAAGCAAAATAACGATTATTTTCAAAGAACAACTCTACCCGTCGTTCGCGATCAATATATTCACGACGCACCTTCTTATCTGTATCAAATATTGGTGGAACCGGTTTCATGAACGCACGCTCACGAATCTGATTCAACATAGATTTCATTGTATTCACATCTCCATCAGTTTCATTCAAAGCTTCCGCATAAATCAGCATCAACTCCGGCAAACGAATCAATGGGAAATGCATACTTGAGATATTGGCATTAATAGTCCAGTCATTTTGTACAAACTTACGTAAAGCATACCCTGTACGAGTGCTACGAGTATCACGTACTGAACTATTCACTAATGCATCAGCACTACCTTCAGCCACATTATATTCTTTGCCCATCAGCACAGCACCCATATAAACAATATCTCTATAAAAGCGAGGGTCACGATTTACATAAGGATTTTTATCATCATAACTAGAAGATGTATAGATATCATATCCATAATCGCCATCAATCACCTCATATTGATCCACCTGCTCCTGGGTAGGTTGATTTCGTGTCTGCCCGCTTCCGTACGACTCCGGTATGTTATCTTGAATCCAACGTGTATCTTTACTATTCAATAATGTCAAAATAACTTCATTATTATAGAAAAGGTTATCTCTGAACATTTCTTCCAGACGTTTGTATACTTTATCTCCAGAATTAGCCACAAACTCTGTTTCATCGTATTGTTTATAGAGTTTATACCGACCCATATCTACAACTTCCATAAACTCTTCGGCAGCTTTCAATGCATTCTGCCAGCGTTCCTGTTTATATTCTTTATATTCCTGAGCACCTACACGGGTATCTGAATCACCCAATGGAGAGATACCGGTAGGATTACCATCCGCATCTCTAAGACCGCCATTGTATAATGGTTGTGCTACAATCCAACGTACAATTGCTTTTAACGCCAAACAAGCTCCTTTATCAATTCGATTGAACTCTTCACCTTCTTGTCTAACCGGTAAACGACTCGCAGCCTCATCCAAATCAGCACACAATTTTTCCACACTTGTATGAACTGATTCACGCACCGCATATGTAGAGGGATCCTCCTCCAAAGAATACAACCGATCACTATACACCATTTCTCCATGCCAGCGAAGAATCAAATAATGATAATACGCCCTAAAGAAATAAGCCTCACCTATTCGCTTACTTAATAGACCCGGAGAAGAAGGATGATCTGGTGTGTTATATTCTTCAACCCCCCAAATAATCTTATTTGCTTTTCGTATAGACTGATAGAAGGTCCACCACCAACCAAATCCAGAACCACCATATATGTTACCTATTGAAGTCGGGTCAGAACTTAGCTCTCCATTCAGAATTTTATAAGGTGCATCAGCATCCGCCTTATTAAACTCCAACTCATCACATAATGTTCCGATATTGTGGCTATAAATTGTATTAAACCCCAAGCTGTTCAGATACATATCTGTATATAACTGTGTAACCAGCTCATTTACCTTAGTATAGCGAGAAAACACTTCAGCTTCCTGAAGCTTTCCATCGTCTTCTCTTTCCAAATAATCACTACATGAAGGGGTCAATAAGCATAATCCTCCCACTGTAAGACAAGCTAATATATATTTCTTAAATTTCATTGCTTTTCAAATTAGAATGTAACATTTACTCCAAAATTATAGATTCTCTGAATAGGATACCATGAACCGTTTCCATTACCCGTTTCCGGATCCATATTCACATCACCCAGTTTATCAAAGGTCAGCAAGTTCATACCTTGTACATAGAAACGTACCTGCTGCAAGTGTGCCTTTTGAATCAACTTCTGCGGCAAAGAATAACCTATTTCAATATTTTTCAGACGCAAGTAAGAAGCATCATACAAGAATAAACTACTAGATGCATTCTTGTTGTTCGGATGGTTGCCTAAATGAAGGGCTGGATACGATGCATCCGGATTATCTGGTGTCCATGAATCCAAGTGCATAGCTTTTACTTTACCCATATTATTACCCTGCGCGCCCATTACCGGGAAATCCCATACAGCCGGACCACTTAACTGTAATGACGTCAAAGCTGCTCCTTGGAAAAGCACGCTCAAATCCCAGCCTTTATAAGACAAACCCAAAGGAATACCAAACTGCAATTCTGGAGTCTTCGGATTTCCCATTGCCTTCATATCATGCTGATCATCTATTTTCCCATCATTATTTAAATCTTTATATACCACATCACCTGGTGATAATGTACCCCAAGGCTGGAATCCAGCTCCATCATTCATTGCATTCAGTTTATCAGCTTCAGCCTGATCTTTTACAAAATGGTCTACTTCGTATACAAAATATTCACCTACCCGATGTCCTGTACGTTGCATCCAAGGAACAGCACGGTCAATTTCCATCATATCTAAGATTTTATTACGGGCAAACCCTGCATTAAAACGGATATAATAGTTAAAATTACGTCCTATTCTGTCGTTCCATCCTAATTCCAAATCAAAACCACGATTAATTACCGTTCCTGCATTTACATAAGAAGATGTTTTTCCGAAGATATCAGGAATACCCACTACATCGCTACCTCCCGTATTCGTAATAATATCCCAACGTTTCTCATAGAATGCATCAATTGACAAGCTTAAACGGTTATTCAGCATATTCATGTCAATACCTGCATTATACTTAATTCCTCGCTCCCATGTCAAATCAGGATTTGCTAAATCGCCTTCCTGCAAACCACCTCCCATAGACTGGTTATAGTTTGTTCCTGTATTCCAAGAGCTTGCGTTGGTTCCATTATAATATTGAACATACAAGAATCGCCCAATTCCCTGGTCGTTACCAACCCAACCGACAGAACCTCTTAGTTTCAAGTGATCCAACCATCCTTTAGTACCACTCATAAAACGTTCTTCCGTTGGCACCCATCCGATAGAGAATGACGGAAATACGCCGTAACGATGTGCCTTGCTAAAGTTCTCAGAACCATTGATACCGACATTAGCTTCAAACAAATATTTATTCTCATAGTCATAGGTAGCACGTGCTGCAAATCCCTGATAACGGTAAGCAACCTCATTTCCTATTGTACGCTGTGAACGATGCATCGTAAACATTCCTGAAACATTGTGACCACCAAAACTACGCTGATAATCTAACTTTGCCTGCATATATACACGTGCAATAGCCATACTAGCCTGATAGCTGTTCTGTTTCGTATTGTCTACTGTAAAGTTAGATATAGCCGGAGTATAAGCACCGCTATATCTTACTCTATCTGGAGTAGCATAAATACCCAGTCCTTCACTTGGATAGAATGTGGCATATCCACCATACTCTTCATTATTAGCTACTTTTCGAGGAATAGACCGGTCAATGGCATGAGTTTCTTCAATGTCATAAGAGAACATACCTTCTACTTTCAGACCTTTCGTAATAAAGTCCAGTTTATGCCCAATTACAAAGTTTCCTTGGAAATTAATCTTATGGGTCGTCTTGTAACCCATATAAGCAATTTCTCCTAAAATGTTCTTTGTGTACTGGCTATCACCAAATAAAAGACCATTCGGATGATCCGTATAGTAAGTTTCATTGCTCGGATGACCATTCCGTTCCAATACTACTGGATAAATTGGAGGAGTGGTGTTAGCTGTAAAAATGATATTTCCAGAGCCTCCTCCCGATTCATTCATATCTGTAATCTGTCCACCAAGGTTAACACTTACATAGAAATTCTTAGTGATATCAATATCCAAACTTGTACGTAAATTATAGCGTTTAAAACCACCATTCGTACTGTAAGCATCATTCAAGTCT
Organism: Phocaeicola plebeius DSM 17135; assembly: GCF_000187895.1. Taxonomy (GTDB): domain Bacteria; phylum Bacteroidota; class Bacteroidia; order Bacteroidales; family Bacteroidaceae; genus Phocaeicola; species Phocaeicola plebeius. The sequence continues at coordinate 176,673 of NZ_DS990118.1, forward strand.
GAATACCGATAGTTTCCATCCTGATTAAAATAACCAATCATAGCAAAATAACGAGCACGCTCACTACCTCCACGTAACGACAAGGTATAATTCTGCTGAATAGCCGGACGGAAGGCATAGTCAAACAAATCAATATTATAACCTAAGCCATCGGTATTGTCACCTTTAGCACGTGCCCAATTGTTGATCATTTCATCAGAGAATAATTTAGACTGAACAGCCGGATCTGTTTCCCATCCCGGGTTGTCATTTTTCAGTGCCTGATTGTACAAGCGGGCATAATCGGCCGATCCAAGATAATCAGGGTACGATACAGGTTCTGCCAGACCTACTTGTGCCTTAAACTCTACGGTCGGCTTTGACTGCGATACACCTCGCTTTGTAGTCACAATTACCACACCATTTGCACCTCGAATACCATATACAGCGGTAGCCGAAGCATCTTTTAAGATAGAGAATGTCTCTATTTCATTCGGGTCCAAGTTAGAAAGACTTCTTTCTACACCATCCACAATCACAATAGGAGATTGTGCTCCAGAATTATATGATGACAAACCGCGTACGGCAAAACTTGCGACGTCTTTACCAGGTTCACCACCACCAAACTGAGTCACTGTCAAACCCGGTAAACGGCCAGCTAACGCGTTGGTGATATTAGCACTCGGACTTTGAGAAAGCTCTTTCACATTTACAGAAGCCACAGAACCTGTCAAAGTCGTTTTCTTCTGTGAACCATAACCAATCACCACTACTTCTTGTAATGTCTTTGAATCTTCTACCAAAGTAACATTCACCTGACGTTGTCCTTTTAAAGGAACATCCTTTGTTGTATATCCAATAAAAGAAACTGTCAATACCGCATCTTCATAAGGAACTGTCAACGTAAAGTTACCATCCATATCCGTAATCGTTCCTAAACTAGTTCCTTTTACCATAATATTAGCTCCAATCACAGGTAGATTATCTTCATCAATGACTGTTCCTTTTACAACTATCCCTTTCGACTGCTCTACTCCATGTGCCATAGCCGAACTGTCAATAGCCCAACTAGGTGAAGAGAACAAGCACAGAAAGGCCATCGGATACACCAAGCGCATACACCTGAATTGCTTTCTTTTTAATTTTAGATCTTTCATAGGTTCACTTTTAAAGTTAAACATTAAAAACTATTTCATTCTTCTACTTGATATACATCTGTTTTCCCTGGTAAGGAAATAGAAGGAGGAATATCTCCTTTAGCCACTCCTCTTTTGTAAGAAGGCTTTTCACTCATGACAAAATGTAGTGTTACTCCCTCTTTTACCATGTCGTACGGCAAATAGGATTTCGTATATTTCTGTCCGTTCACATACAGGTCCTTTACGTAAACTGCCTCTTCTGACCAACCTTCCGTGGTCATCTTTATCTGCTTGCCATTGCTCAATGTCACCGTCAGACTCTTGACACAAGGCGAACCGATGTTATAAAAATTACTGGAAGGAGCTACCGGATAAAATCCCAGACAGTTGAACATATACCATGCCGACATTTGGCCGCAATCGTCATTTCCACTCAGCGAGCCCGGCTCATTGCCATAGAAACGGGAGGCAATCTCACGCACCCAATACTGACATTTCCAAGGCTGACCTAAATAGTTATAGAGATAGGCTACATGATGACAAGGCTCATTTCCATGCCAATATCCGCCAATGCGTCCTTGGATATCGTGAGCGCCAGGAATATCTTCAGGCAATTCTACAGTAAACAATTCATCCAGCCGCTTCTGGAAAAGTTTCTTTCCAGCCAGATTAATATATCCCTGTACATCGTGAGGTACATACCAGGTGTACTGCATGGTAAACCCTTCAGTGATGTCTCCCCATCCATGTACAGAACCCGGGCCCTGATAGGCTATCGGACTGAATGGGGTACGCCATTCACCTTTACTATCCCTTCCGCGCATGTATTTCGTTTCCGGATCGACCAAGGTCTGGTAAGAAAGCGAACGGTTCAGGAAGTACTTATAATCCTCTGTCTTACCCAATGCCTTGGCAGCCTGCGCAATACAGTAGTCATCATAAGCATACTCCAGTGTCTTTGAAACAGATTCAGCTTCCTTGTCAAAAGGAACATAGCCATTCTCACGGTATTCCGGCAGACAGTCATAGTGTTCGTTCATCGCCGTAGTCTTCATGGCCTCATAGGCACGTTCGTAATCAAAACCTTTTACGCTCTTCACAATCATATCTGCCAGTACGGATACAGCATGGTAACCAATCATGCACCAGGTTTCATTGCCATAGAAAGACCATATCGGCAGCATCTTCTCCACACTCTTGTCATAATGGGCCAGCATCGAATTGGCGATGTCTGCATTGACATCCTGATGCACTAGGTTAAACCAGGGATGCAAGGCACGGTATGTATCCCACAATGAGAAGACGGTATAATTGGTAAAACCCTCGGCTTTCTCAATGTTCTTATCCAACCCTCTGAACTGGCCGTCTGCATCCTGAAAAACAAACGGATGCAGCGCTGCACGATAGGCAGCCGTATAAAAAGCTTCCTTCACTTCCGGTTGGGCCTCAATCTGATACTTGGACAATTCCTTTTCCCACAGACCGACTCCCTTTTCACGTAAAGCATCGAATGTCATACCGTTCAGCTCCTGTAAGTTCAGTGTCGCTCCAGCAGTGCTGACAGCCGATACCGATGTCTTCACAATCACTTCTTCTCCCTCTTCGGCTGCAAAAGAGATACAAGCCATCAGATTCTTTCCCCACGCTTCATAGCAACTGCGGAAACGGGAAGTGTTATAGATAACCGGTTTTTTATCCTGCATGATACGCAGGTTTTTCAGTTTCTTAGAAAATACTGCGGTAAAATAGACATGACGTTCCGGTCCCCAGCCCTTTACCAGCTTGTAACCTGTCAGGGTAGAGTCATTCTCCATACGCAGATTTGACCATTCACAATTCTGCCAAAGGGTATGGTTCATGTCAATCATGATAAATGCCTTGTCCGACTTAGGATAGGTGAAACGGAACATGCCACTACGTAATCCAGCTGTCATTTCAGCTTTCACACCGTAATCAGACAGCTCTACGGCATAATAATTAGGAGAAGCCCACTCCTTCTCATGAGAATAGCGCGAACGATAACCTTCTGTGGGGTTCTCCCGTGTACCCGGATCGAGTTTCATCTCCCCGGTTCCAGGTATGAACAAGAAATCACCCAAATCAGGAATTCCTGTTCCGCTCAAGTGTGTCAGACTGAATCCCAGAATGGAAGTGTGATTATACTTGTATCCGGCCGCTGCATCATAGAACTTGGCATCCGTATCCGGACTTATCTGTATGCCTCCAAACGGAATCTGTGCACCCGGATAAACATTGCCGTAACCATCAGTTCCGATCATCGGATTGACATACTGTGTCAGACTTTCAGCTGAAAGCGAACACACCGGAAAAGCTGTACACAAAAAGAATATTTTAAGAATACGCTTCATAACCAACTGTTTTTTACTATTCCTGAATATCGCCTACAGCCACCTGATATTCATGCCACAAGCTGTCTATATCATACTCATTTCCTAACGCATACTTAATCGCTCCATCAAACGACCAGGGAACGACCTCCAACGTGCTCCGATTGAACTTGCGCAAGAAATCTTTGTCCTTATTGTCTTTCAACCAAACAAAGAAATATCCTGTAGTACGATATCCGTCCATATAATTTCCTCCTTTCGGACGGTCAGCCGGAGTAAAGCCACCATTTGCCACACGTACGGCATCAGCCATACCCTCAATAAAGGCCCAGAACACACGGTTGGTTCCATAGCTTCCTATTCCCTGCGGTTCCAACTGATAGGCATGAGTCAGTTCATGCAGCAGAACACCTCTGGTTTCGAAAAACAATTTTGCCGTGTCATTAGCAGCAAACGATTTCTCGATATGACGGGTACTATAGAAGATACTTACTACCCCATTTCCACCATCCTTAGCCGAGACTCCTTCTATATCCTGCAACGAATAGTGAATGGTATCTACTGGAACAATGCTGTCCGACGGAGCATCATACAATGTGGCTAACACCGTACGAGCCTGTTCTGCAATGTAATCCTGCGGATGAGTCACAATACGATGGTAGACCTTTGAGCCTTCTGTCTCGGGCGCCTGGTCATCGAATACAATATAACCTACAGGATAATCCTTCCAGATATCCACCGTTTTCTCCTCTGAATTTGACTGATGCCCGGTGCAGGCCGAGATTCCGGCCAACCCAAAGGCTATACCGGCCAATAACAATTGTGCTTTCATACTTATTTAATTCCGTTAGTTAATGAATAAGGTTTATACTCTGTTTTTTGTCCTCTTTTCTTGTTCGGAGAGGCTCCCATCTTAAACTCCCATACACCGCCTTCCAGCAGGTCTGCATGAGTGACATACAGTTTTTCGTATTTCTTTCCGTTAATGGTCAGTGACTGTACGTAACGCCGGCTGTCGCTTACACCAGGAGCTTTGATTTCCAGCGTCTTTCCATTAGGAAGATGTAGTTTCAGATAAGGGAAATAGGGAGCTCCAAGTACATACTGGTCCGTTCCAGGACAAACAGGATAAAAGCCCATCACCGTAAACATGTACCAGGCTGACATCTGACCGCAGTCATCATTTCCTCCTAACCCGTTGATATCATTGCGATACATCCGGTCTACAATCTCACGTGTCCAGAACTGTGTTTTCCAAGGCTGTGAGGTCCAGGCATACAGATAAGGAATGTGATGACTGGGTTCATTGCCGTGTACATAACCGCCTATCAGACCTTCTTCCGTAATATCCTCATTCTTTTCATAATATTTTTTTGGAAGATGCATCTCAAAAAGCTCATTCAGACGATTCAGGAAAACTTTCTCTCCTCCCATCAAGTCCATCACACCGTATACATCATGAGGTACATGAAAAGAGAAGTTCCATGAATTTCCTTCAATAAATCCTTCCCCATGTGTCTGCAAAGGATCAAAATCCGACTTAAAGTTTCCTATTGCATCACGTGGACAGGCAAAGCCTCTTTTCTTATCAAACACATTACGGTAATTCAAGGCACGGGCATAATATTTCTTGGCAATATCTTCTTTGCCAGCCTGCAAGGCCGTCTGATAGATAGCCCAGTCGTCATACGCAAACTCCAGGGTAGAGGAAACTGCCGTACTGCTCTTTTCAAAAGGGATATACCCAAGTTTCTTGTAGTCATCCAAATGGTCATAATAATCAACATTCGATGTTTCTACCATCGCCTGCAAGGCTGCCTCTTTCTCCGTTACAACCTTCTTGGCTATGGCATCAGCCAGTACAGGCACGGCATGATACCCACTCATGCACCAGTTTTCATTTCCCATCAGGCTCCATACCGGCAGCATTTTATGTACACTCTGCTGCTGATGTGCAATCATGGACTTTACCATATCTGCATTTTGCAAAGGGGTTACCAGGTTCAAGAACGGATGTTCCGCACGATAGGTATCCCACAGAGAAAAAATCGTATAATTGGTAAATCCATCCGCCCGATGCACATTATGGTCAAGCCCGCGATAATGCCCGTCCACATCCATATACACGGAAGGGTTAATCATCGTATGATACAGCGAAGTATAGAACATGGCCTTCTGGTCTTCCGTTCCTTCTATTTCAAACTGCTCCAGCTTTTCATTCCAGGCTTCTGATGCTTCCGCTACTACCTGCTCAAAGCTTTTTCCACCAGCTTCTGCCAATAAATTTTTCAGCGCCCCCTCCGTGCTGACAGCCGAAAGAGCCACTTTTACCACCAGCTCCTTATCGGAAGAAGTGTCAAAATTAAAATAAGAAACCACAGCACGTCCGCCTATTTCCGGGAAGTTACGATCCATCTTAAAACGTCTCCAGAAACCCGTATAAACCGGTTTCTTTTTATCTACATACCCGTAATCTTTTATCGGCTGTGAGAAAGAAATGGCAAAATACGTATAGTTCGTCCGGGCCCATCCGTTGGTTATCCGATAACCGGTCAGCAACGTATCATTCTCCACCCTCAGATGACTCCAGAGCACCTTTCCATCATAATTATAAATGCCATGATTCAAATCAAGAACAATACGCCCGTCAGAGGAAGGGTAAGTATATTTATGAATACCGACACGAGGAGTAGCTGTAAGCTGAGCCTTTATCTGATAATCTTCCAGCTCTACTTCATAATATCCAGCCGATGCGTGCTCAGTGGAGTGATTATAACGCGAACGGTATCCTTCATCCGGATGAGAAGCACGTCCCGGATTCAGTTTCAGCTCTCCCACCGTCGGCATAATCAACATATCCCCCAAGTCGGAATGCCCCGTACCACTTAAATGTGTATGACTAAACCCTACAATAGTAGGATCTGAATATTGATAACCGGCACAATACTTATATACGTCCTTCTGGTATTCTCCATTTACATTATGAGGAATGGTATCAGTATCCGGACTAAGCTGTATCAAGCCAAAAGGTACACAAGCGCCAGGGAAAGTATGTCCCATCCCATTGGTCCCAATAATTGGATTTACATAATCTACTGCCTTTTGTTGAGCAAATACCGGAGAAGAGAGCAGTCCGGCAAGCAAGCAAAAATATATTTTCCGAAACATACTAAAAATAAGGTTTAAACTCCTTCTCATGTCATCATATAGCACTATAACCAGACTATAACCACGACATAATCAGATAATTATCAATATATTAAAAACACCTATCAAAAAAAACTCATATACAATGCGAACTTAAACAATGTGCCTTCCCTATAACTCAGGCCTTTGCTACAACTTTACTCTATTCATGTTTTAACCATTCTGATGGACATTCAGTTTTTTCTCCTTCCTCATTAATGAGATACAACGTCAACACACCGCCGAAATAATCAAAATAAGAAAGTTCCAGTTTATGTTTACCTGCAGCAAGTGCCACCTGCGCGCTACGTTCTGCAGGAGAATGTAACCCATCATTCTCTATCAACACCTGATCATCCAATTTCAAGATACTACCATCATCCGAAAGCAGTGAGAATGTATAAACACCGTCTGACGGAACCTCCAGATAGCCATTATATACCATAGCCAAATTACCGGTTTTTCCTTCCGGATAAGCAATGCGTTCACTCACATAAGTCTTAATCAGCTTAGAAGAAGCGATGTCGGCACATTTATTACCAGAAAAATCATACAAAGCCACATTCAAACCAGGTTTTAAATTCTCTGTAACCTTCAACGCCGGACGAACAGCTTCTTTCACAAAACTGGCTGTATATAATTTATCGAATGTACCATCCGGACGGAAAGCCCTGAATTTGAATTCAGTATCCTTTGTTACGGTAACAGGAGTGGTATACAATGCTGATTCACTGGAAGGATCAGTTCCATCCATTGTATAGCGAATCTCCACCTGCGGCATGATACAGTCGACTTTAAACTCTCCTTTATCAACAAATACATTACGATCATAAAAACCTGTCAAATCAGGAATCCGATAATTCACACTCAGCTTGTCAAGGCGTTTCAGCTGATTCATTACTCGCTGTTCGAAAGTTTTATAATCATTCAATCTGGATTTCTCACACCAGGCAATCTCACTCACCGCCATCATACGCGGAAAAACCATATACTCCATCCGTTCCATGGTCGGAATCCATTCTGTCCAGACATTACACTGTACTCCCCACACGAGTGATTTCTGTGTATCCGACAGTCCAGAAGGCACCACATCCATGTCATATATTTTCTTCAAGAAATCAGATTTTTGCTCATAATCAAAATACAAATGAGAATTCGGGCAGATTATCGTTTTCATACCAGCAGCTGTAGCTTTATGAACCGCATCCGTGCACCAGCTTCTCCACCAGGAAATCACACTTTTATCTGACAAACCGTCTTCTACCACTTCATCCCAGCCAACGAGCCGTTTCCCGTTTTGCAAGAAAAAGGCTTCCATCTCCCTGACAAACCATGCCTGTAAAGCTTCAGGAGTAGCCAGCCCCTCAGATTTCATTCTTTTCTGGCAATCTTTGCATTTATTCCAGTTGGTTTTATCTACCTCGTCTCCCCCCAAATGCACGTATTCATAAGGAAACATTTGAAAAACTTCACGCCAGATATTTTTGCAAAATTCCAGTGTAGAATCCTTTCCCACACATATCGGTGAAGAGAATACTTGCCCCCAGCCAATAAGTCCGTCGCAAGCAATATCAGGGTATTGCTGTATAGCAGCTAAGAAATGTCCCGGCATATCAATTTCTGGAATTACGTCAATTCCCCTTTCCGCCGCATAATTTACCACTTCCTTGATTTCATCTTGAGTATAGAAACCTCCATAAATAGTATCACCTTCAATGACAGATGTTTTGTCTGTCGGTATAGCATAATCCGGATTATGCATCGATTTCTCTAATTGCATGCATGTACGGTCCTGGTCATTATATTTTCTCCAGGCTCCTTTTTCTGTCAATAGAGGATATTTTTTGATTTCAATTCTCCATCCCTGATCATCCGTCAGATGCCAATGAAATTTATTAAACTTATAAAGGGACATCAGATCCAGCAGTTTCATTACTTCTTTCTTAGAATAAAAATGCCGGGAAACATCTAAATGCATCCCTCTCCACTGATAGTGAGGATAGTCAGTTATTTCTACATTAGGAATAGACAAACCCGACTCTGCTTCTATCGGCAAAAGCTGACGTATGGTAGAAATACCAGCCACAATACCCGAATAATCTGAGGCCTCAAGAAGAAGTCTATCATTATTTACTGAAAGATGATACCCCCCCTCTTTCATTCCTTCAATCATTCGCAATACAATGGAAGCTGATAGCTCTTCATGACTCTCCACCAAATCTATTTCCAAAGAATTTTGCAAAAGCGTATGAGCTGGAGCTAAATTCTTATCATTAATATATAATGACATTCCAGATTTAAAAGTGAACAGTCCATCGCTCTTTATTATTTCTACCGGAGAAGGGATTATATCTTTCTCTGTAGATAAATTCTTTTGAGCACACGATATCAAAGCAGATACACTAATTGCTAATAAAAAAGACTGAAGAGATATTTTCATATTATTAAATTTTGGGTTGCTTACGCTAAGTGTCAGAATCCATCATGCATGATTCTTTCTTATGATGCAAAGAAACGAAAAACAAGCCCGTTCAATGTCCCGCTTACTGCCAAAAAAGAGAGAAGTTTTAAAATGTCATAAAAATATCATGATAACCAACTTGTCCTCTTTTACACAACTGATAGTCAATTAAATAAAAAAATAATGTCTCAAAAGAGCACATTACAATACTCTTTTGAGACAGATATAAAATCAAAGAAATGACAGAATTATTTCTATTTTCTATCATTTGTCTCATCACCCAATGAAGGTGTATTCCTAAAATCTTTCGGAGTACAACCAAATTTCTTGATAAATTCTTTGTAAAAATAAGAGCGACTATTAATTCCAATCATAGAAATAATTTCCAATATAGATAAACTGGTATTCTTTAATAAGTCAGCAGCCTTTTCAAGTCGACACAATTTTATGAATTCATTAGGAGAGATATCGGCTGTCATTTCATTAAACTTACGATAGAATTGACGAGTACTCAAATTCAATTCAGACGCAATAAATGGAATTCCTAATTCTTCATTATCCAAATTATTTTCCACTATCGCTACAAATTTCTCCAACACATCCATCTGTTCCACACTATGTATCGTAAACCGTACACCATAATACATCACCTCCTGAGACGTCTCTTCGATATCCACTTTAGAATCATCTATATGACCCTTTCCCACAAAAACATCAACCGGATTAAAAGAAGGGAAAAAATGTAATATAGTTCCGACAAGAAGGAATAGTAAAATAACTAGTCCTATATATAACAAAGGAGATTTATACCAGGGCGTAGTAATATAAATAGGAATCATCAATATCTTCTCATTATTTTCATTTATATCTCTCTTATAACGCACCTTAAACATATATTTACCAGGAGGAACACTCGAATAGGTTACATCATTTGTCTTACTAAATATCGACCAATCCGCGTCATATCCTTCCAACATATAGGAATATTCAATATTCTCTCCCCCGACAAAATCAGGTACAATAAAATTAAATCTGAAAAATACCTTTTCACCATCTATTTCCCATCCATTCCGACCATCTTCCTCATAATTTGGTGAGAAAGCTCTTTTATTCTCTATCCAAAAATCGCGTAGAACTATATTTTGAAATGGACTATAAACAGCCGTAGAATTATCAGACAGATACAACAATCCGTTTACCCCACCAAAGAAAAGTCGTCCGCTATAAGGACATTTATAATATGCACCATCACTAAACTCTTCAATATGTATGCCATTCCCGTAAAAAGTATGAATTCTTCCATTCATAGGATTGTATTTATTCAATCCTTTGTTACTACTCATCCAAAGAAAACCATTCTTATCAGGTAAGATTCCATGAATCATATCATTCGAAAGGCCATGTTCCTGTCCGATATAGCTTATTGCCCGTACACTGTCTTCCTCATATTTCATAGAAACAACTCCTGTAGAAGTACCTATATAGAACTTATTCTCATCATATTGACAGAAGGACAAGACATCATCTACCGGACGATTTAACTTCTGTTGAAATGAAATAAGCTTATACGTGTTATCTTTTATATTATATCTGACAAGCCCTTTGCCTCTATCACCTAACCACAATACAGAATCACCCTGATTAGCCATGGAAAAGAAGACAAGATACACATCATTGTTATCCTTAGAAATTATTTTTTCTTCTTGGTCGGTTATTAAAATCCGATTTCCTTTAAAATCCACTTTCAGGCGGACAAGTCCAAGCATATTGACCGAAACCCATAACGTAGAAGCATCTTCCTCATATACTCCTTTTATTTCTACAGTATTACCTTTCGTATCGAAACCTTCCACCTCAATCATTCTTGATTTCTCAAATGAATAGAAATAAAGTAAGTTCGCATTGGTTCCCCCAATCCACATTCCATCATGAAACTGACTTTCATGAATCGAAAATACACGATTATCATTTTCCCATGGCAGATAATCAGACAAGGCCTGACGGGAACTACCAGAATACAATTCCACCGCCTCCTTTTTACCCCAATTTTTTTCATATTCAGGTATATGTATCAGTCCATCCCCTTTTGTACCAAACCACAATCCTCCATAGCGGTCAGTAGCAATACTTCTTACCTGACGCTTCAGTAAAGGAGACAAACGTGTCAGCTCCAGAGTCTGAGCTATTGAATTATTTTTTGTCAACATTAAGACACCCTGTCCGTCTGTGCCTACCCAGGCTATATCATTATACCGATCTTTAGTCATCGAAAAAATCCGAACACTACGGTCTATCACCTCTTCCCTATATTCTTTTGAAGAATTCAAGGATACAAGTCCGTTCAGATGAAAAGCAATAATGACATCTTCCTGCAAAGAAGTTATATTTTCAATTTTCCCGTACTGCTGCATCAAATCGGATATATTCCTGATATATACCTTGGTCTTAGCCGCGACATCATAAAGATAAAGGTTATTCTCTGCATCAATAAAACTAAATGAATCGTTTTGTACGAAATAGCGATTTACAGAAACATTGTGCAACTTAATCAGTTCTTTTTCCAATTCTATCTTTATTGACTTTTGAACTGAGAAAGAAGGAATCTTAAAGCATACCACATCTGAAGAGCCTGCATACAATAACCATATCTCACCTGAATCTGTAACCAATGCCTGCGTACACTTTTCAGCATCAGGTATGATATTTCCCAAAGAAACAAACCTCTTTAAAGTTGTATTAAAATACAATAATTCGGAGCCGTTTACAACCCAAGAATCACCTTTTGCATTAGAATACACTACATAATTTTCCGAATCAGTATATATTTCTTCTATTTCCCTTTTTACCAAGGAAAAACGAGCTACTCCCAAGAACGTTTTCACCCATAGGCACTGATTATCAGCCTGACAAATTTTGTGGATAATATTGCTTTTAAAAGTAAAATCCTCATTATAAGGGCTTTTCGAGCGAAACACACTCATGGTCTTACTATCATAACAATTCAAGCCATCGTATGTTCCGAACCACATAAGCCCCCATCAGAGTCTTGAAAAATAGTCAATACGGCACTATTAGAAAGTCCATTTGTTGAAGTTATATTGTTTATCAAGTATTTATCATTGACACTAGCCTTGATATGTACAATTGCAAACAGAAAAAATAAAAATATGAATAGTTTCAGCTTCATCGGGAAAATAGCATACATTAATCTTAAATATATACAATATTATACTATTTGGACGAAAAAACAAAGAAATAAACAAAAAAATCGAATAAAGACTCCCCTATCACTTTATAATCAGTAACACTATCAGCCTGTCCTGTGATATTATTTAGCCATCGTTCTATTAAAAATAAAAACATGCTTTCCTAGACTTACCCTTTACTATCTTAAAACAAATAATTACTTTTGCCACAAATCTTTGATAGTTTGCAGAAAGCCCCCTTTCCAAAGACTAAAAGTCAAAAACCTTATTTCTATCATACAAGAATCATGAAATCATTTATACTCGTGCTATTAACAGAATGCCTATCCATTTTATTCGCCCATGCACAAGTAATGGACAGCATTCCCTTTGAATTAGGAAAAGATAATCGTGTATACATACATTGCCGTGTAAATGATAGTGACACACTACGCTTTTTATTCGATACGGGAGCAACGGACATGGTACTCAATCCCAATTCCCTCCGAAGTAATTTCTCAATCAGCTGGAATGAACAAATCATTAACCAAGGAGCTACTGGAAGTAATTCTGTACTTTCCAGTTCTTCCAACACCTTTACCATAGGAAAAACCTCCATCAAAGCACTTCGTTTCTTACGTATTTCCTACCCTGCCGATTCATGGGACGGAGTTGTAGGGTTAAGTTTCATATCCCGTTATCCCATACGTATTGATTATTCAACCCGTCAAATTTATCTATACGAGAAAGAATCATTCACTCCTCCCAGTCCTTCCATCCGGTTGAAGGTAGAATATGAACTAGGAGTCCCTGTCGTTCCATTACAAGTGCGCATCAACGGGAAAGACTACCAAGTACGGGCAGAAATCGACATGGGATCAGACCGCGTATTTGATTTAAATACCCCCTTCGTCCGCCAACACGACCTAGAAAAGTCACAAACCCCGTTTGCCATTTCAGAAATTACCAGTTCGGATGCTAATCAAGGAAAATTATACAATGTATATTTCGATGAGGTAAAACTTGGCAATCTCTCTCTCCCATGTATTCCAGGAGCCTTTTCAACTCTTACAACTGGGGTACAAGCCAGTGACAAAATGGATGGGGTTCTTGGAAACAATTTTTTGCAACGCTTCCATCTCACATTAAATCTGCAAGAAGGATATATTTACTTACAGCCCAATAATCTTTTATACAAACCGTTCTATGATTTCTTAATCTATTAATGTTTTTATTCCTGTAAACAGCAATTACTCGTAAAAAGAAAAACAGCCGTGAATTAAAACGGAAAGACAAAACAACATTCTATATCCTCCTTATCAGAGCCCTATGTTTCCGATAGCAGAACTCTACGTTTTCCATGACAGAAACATAGGTTTTTGCCATGGAAAACATCAACTATAAAGAAAGCCTTACTACTTAATTCAAAGGGATTTTATAAAAGCTTGTTTCTATGGTAAAACACCCAAGACAAGCATACAATTCCAAAGACAGCGTAGGTGCAGCACCCACATAACCGTCACTACCGAAGAAAAAGACTGAGAGCAACATTTTATAAAGCAGCAGATAAAGAGTTTTTTTGTACCTTTGCAAAACCAACTTTCTTCACATGAAAAAATTATCTATTTTATTCACATTGATGGCCTGCTGCCTGATGGCATGCAGCGGCGGTCAGAAAAAGACAACCGATATGGAAACAGGAAACGAAACACTTGTACGTCTGGAAACGACCATGGGAAACATCACGGTCAAACTGTATAATGAAACTCCCAAGCATAGGGACAATTTTATCAAACTGGCGAAAGAGGGTACTTACGACAGTACGCTCTTCCACCGCGTAATCAAGAATTTCATGATTCAGGCAGGCGACCCGCAGAGCAAGACTGCTACCGATACCACTACATTGGGTAACGGAGATGTAGGTTACACACTGCCGGCTGAATTCAACCCGAAATTCTTCCACAAGAAAGGTGCGCTGGCTGCTGCCCGCTTGGGTGACGAAGTAAACCCGAACAAGGAATCTTCAGGCTGTCAGTTCTACATTGTAACTGGACGCAAATTCTCTGAAGCACAGATGATCAGCATGGAGAACCAGTTGAATGAGGCACGTTTGGAAACAGTGTTCAACGAACTGGCCCGCAAGCACATGAAAGAAATCTACAAGATGCGCAAAGCCGGCGACAACGACGGTCTGCTGGAATTGCAGGACAGCCTGGAAGCACAGGCACGTGGCATCGTAGCCAAGGAACCGGCTCTGAAATTCAGCCGTGAACAGATTGCAGCTTATACTACCGTAGGAGGTGCACCTCATCTGGACGGAGCGTATACTGTATTTGGAGAGGTGACAGAAGGTATGGACGTCATCGACAAGATTCAGGCTGTAAAGACCAACCGTGCCGACCGTCCGGAAACAGACGTACGCATTTTGAAAGCAACCGTGATTGAATAATCTGATTTCCGCATGATTCAAGTAAACCGTTATACACTGGCTAACGGGCTGCGGATTGTACACAATGAGGACGACTCCACACAAATGGTCGCCCTCAACTTGTTGTACGACGTGGGAGCCCGCGATGAAGACCCGTCGCACACGGGATTTGCCCATCTGTTCGAGCACCTGATGTTCGGAGGCTCCCTTCATATCCCCGATTATGATACTCCCGTACAGAATGCCGGAGGGGAAAACAATGCCTGGACCAACAACGACATTACCAACTATTACATCACCCTGCCGCACCAGAACGTAGAAACGGGATTCTGGCTGGAAAGCGACCGCATGCTCAGCCTGGATTTCAGTCCGAAAAGTCTGGAAGTGCAGCGCCAGGTGGTGATTGAGGAGTTCAAGCAGCGAAACCTGAACCAGCCCTACGGGGATGCATCGCACCTGTTGCGTGAACTGGCATACGAATCGCATCCATACCGCTGGCCGACTATCGGAAAGGAAATTGCACACATCGCTCAGGCTACACTGGAGGAAGTGAAAGACTTTTTCTACCGTTTTTATGCACCGAACAATGCCATCCTGGCCGTGACGGGACATATCTCGTTCGAAGAAACCATCCGGCTGGCAGAGAAATGGTTCGGGCCGATTCCAGCACGGAACATTTCTCCCCGGCAGCTTCCGGCTGAAAAGCCCCAGACGGCTGTACGCCGCAAGACGGTGGAACGGAAGGTACCAGTAGATGCCATCTACATGGCTTTCCACATGTCCAACCGCATGCATCCGGATTATTACGTGTACGACATGATTACCGACATTCTGTCGAACGGTCGTTCTTCACGGTTCATCCAGTCGCTGGTGCAGGAACAGAAGTTGTTTACTTCCATCGATGCCTATATTTCAGGCAGTCTGGATGAAGGGCTGCTTCATGTTACCGGTAAACCGGTAGAAGGTGTTTCTCTGGAACAGGCAGAAGAGGCCATCTGGAAGGAACTAGAGAAAATGAAGACCGTACCAGTGAGCGAACAGGAACTGGAAAAGGTAAAGAACCGCTACGAAAGCGAACAGATTTTCAACAACATCAACTACCTGAACGTGGCAACTAATCTGGCTTTCTTTGAACTGACAGGAAAAGCAGAAGACATCAACGAGGAGGTAGGAAAATACCGTGCCGTAACTGCCGAACAGATTCAGGCGACTTCGGCCCGTTGCTTCGTTCCCGAAAATTGCAGCATACTCTACTATAAGGCTATTTCATGAGACATTCAAATTACCGTGCACTCCTCTGGCTGGGCATTCCCATTGTCATCGGACAGATTGGAGTCATCATCTTAGGCTTTGCCGACACATTGATGATTGGGCATCACAGTACGCATGAACTGGCGGCAGCCAGCTTTGTGAACAACATGTTCAATTTAGCGATTATTTTCAGTACGGGTTTCAGTTACGGACTAACCCCTATCGTGGGCAGCCTGTTCGGACAAAACCGTTGTGAAGAAGTCGGGCGTACCCTGAAAAACAGTCTGGCAGCCAATACGCTGCTGGCCGCAATCGTGTGTCTAGTCATGGCAGTACTTTATTGGAACATCGATAAATTAGGGCAGCCGGAAGAACTGCTTCCCACCATGCGACCGTATTACCTCGTGTTGCTGGCTTCGCTTCCTTTTGTACTGTGGTTCAACGGCTTCAAGCAATTTACCGACGGAATTACCGACACACGTATCTCCATGTGGATTCTGTTAGGGGGTAACGTGCTGAACATCATAGGAAACTACCTTTTGATTTACGGAAAGGCCGGATTTCCGGAGTTAGGATTGTTGGGAGCCGGAATTGCCACCCTGACTTCACGCATCCTGATGGTTATCACCTACCTGATTCTCTTTTTCGGAACCTCACGTTATGCCACCTTCCGAAAAGGATTTGCACAGGGCAGCCTCAACAAGTCCGATTTCGGCTTGCTGAATAAGTTAGGATGGCCCATCGCCGGACAAATGGGAATGGAAACGGCCTCTTTCAGCCTCAGTGCTATCATGGTGGGCTGGCTGGGAAGTACCGCACTTGCCTCGTATCAAATCATGATGGCAGTGTCGCAGGTCTGCTTCATGATGTACTATGGTATGGGCTCGGCCGTATCGGTACGCATCAGCTACTTTTTCGGACAGAACGACCTGAACAATGTACGACACACGGCCAAAAGCGGATTCCACATCATTCTGGCCATGATTGTCATTACAGGTATTCCTATCTTCCTGCTCCGCCACTACATCGGCGGCTGGTTTACCAACGACGAAGCCGTCAGTCTGATGGTGGCACAACTGATTATCCCCTTCCTGCTGTATCAGTTTGGTGACGGATTGCAAATCAATTTTGCCAACGCGCTGCGAGGTATTGCCGACGTACGTCCCATGATGCTGTTCTCGTTCATCGCCTATTTCCTGATTTCCTTGCCTGCAGGCTATCTCTTCGGATTTGTCTGTGGCTGGGAAGCCATCGGTATCTGGGCAGCCTTTCCTTTCGGACTTACCAGTGCCGGAATCATGTATTACCTGCGATTCAGATATAAAACGAAATCTATCCGCTAAACCATGTTCTCCACTTCTTTCAAAATCGTTATCGGCTACATATTGCTGGTGGGGCTTCTGATAGGAGCTTTCACCTATACCATGCAGCAGATGAACCTGCTGACTACTCCTACCAGCCTGAGAGACCAGCTCGACCACCGGCGCCACATCACTCACCGCATCATCAGCCAGCTGTATGACGCGGAAATCATCGGGCAGACTCTCCGCACCGGAAAGCTGAACGAGTATTATCACTACCTGAAAGCGATGAAAGAAGTGAACGCTTCGATTGATACACTGGAAACGATTCTGACGGACACCCTGCAGCAAGCCCGTCTGGACACCGTAAGAACTTTGTTACAGAACAAGCAATGGAACATGTATGCGGTGCTGGAAGCCATGCGGAATACGCCGACCGACCAGATCTATCAGGAACAGCTCGACAGCCTGATAGCTCAACAGGATTCTTTGCTCAGTACGCCGCACATACGCAGAAAAGTCATTACGCACCATAACTCCTACACTATCCATCACAAGAAGAAAGGATTCTTCAAGAGACTGGCTGACGTATTCGCACCAGGAAAAGAAGATTCCACCCAGGTGAGCAACGTAATTCAGGAAGAATACACGGATACACTGGATGAAGTATACAGCCCGATTGATACCATCAGCAGTATGATTACAGGTATTCAGCACAAGGTATTCCAGACCCGTCAGAAGGAAACCGAGATGCTGAACACTCGCATCAGCAGCCTGCGCGTCATTGGAAGCGGGCTGAGCCAGCGTGTCAACCAGTTACTGGAAAACATTGAGCACGATGAACAGGAAGCCGCCCGCACCAAACTGATGCAGGAGGAAGAGATACGGAAAGAGGCCGCGGAAACCATGGCCAAGATTGCCATTGCCGCCTTTGTACTGGTACTAGTATTCTCCATTGTCATTGCACGCGACATCACCCGTAACAACCATTACCGGCGGGAACTGGAAAAAGCGAAGTCGTATGCCGAGAACTTGCTGGTTGCCCGTGAAAAGTTGATGCTGACCATCACCCATGATATCAAGGCCCCCGCCGGCTCCATTATCGGCTACATCGACCTGCTCATCCGCCTGGTAAACGACCGGCGACAGCAGTTTTATTTGTCGAACATGAAAAGTTCTGCACAGCACTTACTGGCACTTGTCACTTCCCTGCTGGATTACCACCGCCTGGAAGCAGGTAAGATGGACTTGCATCCGGTAGCCTTCAATCCTCATGAGCTACTGACAGATATTTATAACAGTTTCCTGCCCTTAGCAGAAAAGAAGCAACTGCAACTGGATTTCAAGGAAAAACTTCCGGAAGCTCTCACCCTGGAAGGTGACCCATTCCGCATACGCCAGATTGTGGAAAATCTGCTATCGAATGCCCTGAAATTTACTGCCGCAGGAGGTATTACCCTACAGGCAGAATACCACGGCAATCAGTTCGTGTTCAGCGTATCCGATACCGGATGCGGCATGACAGCCAGTGAACAGGAACGCATATTCAAAGAATTCACCCGCCTGAGCAGTGCACAAGGACAAGAAGGATTCGGACTGGGATTGTCCATCACCCGCAAGCTGGTAGAACTTCTGTTAGGAAGAATAGACATCGAAAGTGCTCCCGGAAAAGGTAGTACGTTCAAGGTATCCATGCCTTTACCTTCCATTTCACCCAAACCAGCTCCCGGCTCAAAGGAACCGGCCCTTACTCTTCCTAAAATCCATCTGAGAATTGCCATCATCGATGACGACCGGATACAAATGCATTTGACGGAAGCCATGCTACATAATGCCGCAGAAGAAGTGAAAGGCTTCAAAGTAGAAACGGTATGCTGCGAACAGCCGGAAGAGCTTATCGAACAACTCAAGAACCGTACGTTCGATCTGGTATTCACGGACATTCAGATGCCTGCCATGAACGGCTTTGAACTGCTTCATCACCTTCGTAACCAGAATTTTGCCCAGGCCCAGTCCATTCCGGTCATTGCCATCACAGCCCGAGGGGATATGAATGAGAATGATTTTCAGCAAAAAGGATTTGCCGGTATGTTGCAGAAACCTTTTAACCAGTCGGAACTGAAGAAGGTAGTAAAAAATGCACTGAACCACCTCACCGTATCGGACAATATTCCTGACACCTTGCCGGTTCAAAAGGACACACACGAAACTTCGCCACACACAGATCAGCCTTATAACTTTTCTCCGCTGACGGCTTTCTCGGAGGATGACCCGGAAGCTGCCAAAGAGATTCTGCGCACCTTTGCACAGGAAACACAAAAAAATATGGAAAAGTTACAAACTGCCATCAGCAACAAAGATATGGAAGCCCTGTGTGCCACCGCCCACAAAATGCTGCCTACCTTCCTGATGATTGAAGCACAAAAGGCCATTCCCTTATTGAAATGGCTGGAGCAACAACGCGGCACACAGAGCTATACCCCGGAAGCAGAACAAGCGGCAGAAACCGTTATTGCAGAAACAAAGCAGGTGCTCGCATGCAAAATATTAAAAGACATAGAAAGGGTATCGTAAAAAATAGTATCTTTGTAAAATCAATTAAACAAAAAATCACATGGTTCCGTCTATTTTAATCGTTGAGGATGATTTGACTTTTTCTACCATGCTAAAAACATGGCTGGGGAAAAAAGGGTTCGAAGTGGAGACTGCAAGTACGCAGGCCAAGGCACGTAAGCAGATTGGCACCCGCGACTTCGACCTTATCTTGTCTGATTTACGTCTTCCCGACCAGGACGGACTAAGCCTGTTGTCATGGCTTCGTGAGCAGGGCAATCAGGTGCCCTTCATCATCATGACCAGCTATGCGGAAATTCAAAGTGCCGTACGCGCCATGAAGGAAGGAGCCACTGATTATATTTCGAAACCGGTACAACCTGACGAATTACTGAAAAAAATCAAAGAGGCTATTCATCAGGAGAAAACTCCTGCAGAAAGCGGAAAAGAAAAAAACGCTGCACAAACAGCTCATGGTTTTTTGGAAGGAGAAAGTGAAGAGGCTCGAAAATTATACAACTACGTAGGACTGGTAGCTCCTACACAAATGTCAGTACTGATTAACGGAGCCAGTGGAACCGGAAAAGAATATGTGGCCCACCGCATTCACCAGTTGAGCAAACGTTCGGAAAAGCCCTTCATCGCCATTGACTGCGGTTCTATACCTAAGGATCTGGCGGCTTCTGAATTCTTTGGTCATGTGAAAGGTTCGTTTACCGGTGCCTTGAATGATAAAGCCGGTGCATTTGAAGAGGCCAATGGAGGTACATTATTTTTGGATGAAATCGGGAACCTCAGCTACGAAGTGCAGGTACAATTGTTACGTGCATTGCAGGAACGACGTATCCGCCGAATTGGTTCTACCAAAGAAATCGAAGTAGATGTCCGTCTTATCAGCGCCACGAATGAAAACCTGAAAGAGGCCATTGCAAAAGGAAATTTTCGTGAAGATTTATATCATCGTATCAATGAGTTTACGCTACAGATGCCTTCCTTGAAAGAGCGTCCGGAAGACATTTTGCTGTTTGCCAACTTCTTTCTGGACCAGGCCAACCATGAGCTGGAACGTACATTGATAGGATTCGATGCAGAAGCCAGTGAAGCGATGCAGAAATATCCATGGCCGGGTAACCTGCGCCAGCTGAAGAATGTGGTCAAACGGGCTACCTTGCTGGCTCAAGGTGAATTTATCACGGCTAAAGATTTAGGAGAAGAAATAAACGAACGGAAAACGGTATGCGAAAATCCGGAAATGGAAGAAACTTTCGCCCTGCATGATGAAGAAACCGAAAAACACCGGATTTTAAAAGCGTTGCAACAAACCGGAAATAATAAAACCAAAGCTGCTACATTATTGGGAATTGACCGGAAAACTTTATACAACAAATTAAAGCTCTATCAAATTCCACAATAAACGTGTGGAAAATTTCCACACGTTCCACAATTATTCCACAGCGTTCTGTATAAAAATCCCTTCTACAAGGCTTTCTACGAGTTTGGCACGGGTTTTGTTTGTTTACTTATAGATAAACAAAGACAATGAACAACCAAAACAAACTAGGCTAAACCCAACCCCATAGAATAAAGTTCAGAGATTGTTTACCTCATTTAATTGAATTCTCAATTATTTTACAATCTCAGATAAAATGAAGATGCCTATGTGTTAAAAGAAGGGGACGCTGTGAAGCGTTTCCTTCTTATTTTTTATTCCATACCGAAACCATTCCACAGATTGCCTGCAGGAAGAGGAGCTACCAAATCTATCGGTTCTTTGGACACCGGATGAATAAAGCGTACCCTACGGGCATGCAAGCAGATACTTCCATCTGGGTTAGAACGCGGAAAACCGTATTTCAAATCACCTTTAATTGGACATCCCATCTTCGCCAGCTGACAGCGTATCTGATGATGGCGTCCGGTCTTCAAATCTACTTCCAGCAGATAATAGTTTTCTGAACGACCAATCAAACGATAGTTCAGTACAGCCTTCTTGGAATTTTTCACTTCCTTATCGTAGGCATACGACTTATTCTGCTTTTCGTTTCTGACCAGATAGTGCACCAGTTCTCCTTCCGTTTCCTTAGGCTGTTGCTTTACAATAGCCCAATACGTTTTCTTTACTTCGCCATTACGGAACATCTCGTTCAGACGGCTCAATGCCTTGCTGGTCTTGGCAAATACCACCAGTCCGCTTACCGGACGGTCCAGTCGGTGAGTAACTCCCAAAAACACGTTTCCCGGTTTGGCATATTTCTCTTTCAGATATTGCTTCACGGTTTCCGACAAGGGAATATCGCCGGTCTTATCGCCCTGTACTATTTCTGAAGCAGTCTTGTTGACTACTATGATGTGATTATCTTCGTAAACTACTGTCATA
This sequence comes from Phocaeicola plebeius DSM 17135, assembly GCF_000187895.1. Lineage (GTDB taxonomy): Bacteria > Bacteroidota > Bacteroidia > Bacteroidales > Bacteroidaceae > Phocaeicola > Phocaeicola plebeius. Next base: position 198,881 of record NZ_DS990118.1, read on the forward strand.
CACAAAAAAATGAAGAACAGAGAATACTGAAGAAAACTCTCCCCTATTCCCCATTCTTCACTCTATACTAACATTATTACATTACATGTTCATACCACCGTCAACCTGGATGACCTGTCCTGATACGTATGAAGACATGTCAGAAGCCAGGAACAGAGCGATGTTAGCTACATCTTCCGGTGTACCGCCACGACGCAAAGGAATACGTTTGTTCCATTCAGCCTTCACTTCGTCAGATAACTTAGCAGTCATTTCTGTAATGATGAAGCCCGGAGCAATGGCATTGGCACGGATACCGCGAGAACCCAATTCCTGTGCGATAGACTTAGCCAAACCAATCATACCAGCCTTAGAAGCTGAATAGTTGCACTGTCCTGCATTACCGTGTACACCTACTACTGAAGCCATATTGATAATGCTTCCCTGTTTCTGACGCATCATAATCGGTGTACATGCATGGATGAAGTTGAAAGCAGATTTCAAGTTGACTGCAATCACAGCATCCCACTGTCCTTCGCTCATACGCATCATCAGACCGTCTTTTGTGATACCTGCATTGTTCACCAGGATATCAACAGAACCAAAGTCATTATGAATCTGTTCTACCACCTTTGCAGTATCTTCAAAGCTTGCGGCATTTGAAGCATATCCTTTTACTTTTACGCCATAAGCAGCAATTTCCTTTTCTGTATTCTGGCCGTTTTCATCAATAACCAAATCCGTAAAGGCAATGTTTGCTCCTTCTGCAGCAAACTTCAATGCAATGGCCTTACCAATACCACGTGCAGCACCGGTAACAATAGCCGTCTTTCCAGTTAATAATCCCATTTTCTTTATTTTTTAATTAAACGATATGATTATTTTCTTTTTTCTTGCACCCTAATGCGCCATACACAATCTTGGCCACATAGCGCCAGCCCGTTTCATCGTCCAGCTCTTCGCCTATCTGACCGCGAATATAGGGCACTTCAATACCTTTTATACAATAATGCAAAATATCAGCTGTAATCTCCACATTGTCTATATCGAAAAGGTTCAGTTCCTTTCCCTCATGCAGTACGCGACGAAACAACGCTGTCTCCTTCCGGTCGAACTCCTTTCGCATGGCTTCTACCCTCCAAATATCCCGAAAGAAATCGGCTCTCAACGTTCCATTACGATATACCACCATTTTTATCGCATCCAGATGGGTCATAATCAGTTCCAGAATTTTCTTATCCGGAGATACCGGCTTGCTTGCCGCTTTCTCCATCTGAGTGGAAAGCATCTCCAGTTCCGACTCAACCACAGCCATGTAAATCTGTTCCTTACTCTTAAAGTAAGTGTACAAGGTCCGTCTTCCTTTCTTTGAAGCTTGGGCAATGTCATTCATCGTGGTATCTTCCACCCCCTTCTTCGCAAAAAGTTGTCGGGCAACGTCTACCAATTTGGCTCTCGTCTTTAATACTGTCATCTTTCCTTATTGCACAACTGATAAAAATCTGAGCAAAAGTACTGTTTTTCTTCATACTACACAAATATAAGGTGTCAAATTCATCTGAAAAAGCCCCTTACCTCTCTTTAGATTCTTCAATTATATGACTTAAAGCCTTTATTATTCTAAACAAAAGCAAACCTTTCTATATTTTTCGCATAAACATTTGTTTATATGGATTTATCTCCGTACCTTTGCACCGCATTTGAGAAATAAACATCGCGGAGTGGAGCAGTTGGTAGCTCGTTGGGCTCATAACCCAAAGGTCGTCTGTTCGAGTCAGGCCTCCGCAACTACAAATGAAACATCGCGGAGTGGAGCAGTTGGTAGCTCGTTGGGCTCATAACCCAAAGGTCGTCTGTTCGAGTCAGGCCTCCGCAACTAGGAGAGAAACTTCAGGTTTCTCTTTTTTTATGCCATAATATACCCTAAAAAGGGTATTGCCTCCCCTCTCTTTTCCTCCTACCTTTGCCCAAAAGAAAAAATAAAGCAATTATGGCACAGGTAAAAAAACAACTTACAGAACTTATCGGACATACTCCCCTACTAGAACTTGAACGTTTAGAAAAGGCCCATAATGCCCAAGCACGTATTATCGCCAAGTTAGAGTACTTCAATCCCGGCGGCAGCGTAAAAGACCGCATTGCATTGGCTATGATTGAAGATGCAGAAAAAAGAGGCCTTTTGAAAGAAGGAGCCACCATCATTGAGCCCACCAGTGGAAATACCGGTGTAGGCCTGGCATGGGTAGCCAGCGTAAAAGGCTACAAAACCATACTCACCATGCCGGAAACCATGAGTATAGAACGGCAAAACCTGCTGAAAGCGTTGGGAGCCCAACTTGTCCTCACCCCAGGAAGCAAAGGAATGAGCGGAGCCATTGAAAAAGCCAACGAGCTGCGAGACAATACTCCTGGAGCAGTCATCCTGCAACAGTTTGAGAATCCCGCAAATCCTCGCACACATGTACATACCACCGCACAGGAAATATGGGAAGACATGGACGGAAAAGTAGATGTATTCATCGCCGGAGTAGGCACAGGAGGAACATTAAGCGGAGTAGGCGAAGGCTTGAAACAGCATAATCCACAAATTGAGATTATCGGTGTAGAACCGGATTCATCGGCCGTTCTCTCAGGCGAGAAACCCGGTATGCACAAGATACAAGGTATCGGTGCCGGATTTATCCCCAAAACATTCAACCGCAATGTAGTAGATAGAATCATCCGCGTAACCGACGATGATGCCATCCGTACAGGAAGAGAACTTTCTCTAAAAGAGGGACTATTAACGGGCATTTCCGCGGGAGCAGCCACCTATGCTGCCCTGCAAGTAGCCTCACAACCGGAGTATGCCGGAAAGAATATCGTAGTACTGCTTCCTGACACCGGCGAACGATATTTATCCACAGCACTATTCGCCTTTGAAGAATACCCTCTTTAACAAAATCAGATACAATATTCTACCGTATTGACAATTCCCGCACGGAGCGCATAACGAATCGCTTCGTGCGCATTGTTTACTTCCAGCTTCCGGAAAATATTCTTACGATGGGTCGCCACCGTATATATACTCAGAAAACGCTCCGCTGCAATCTCTTTTGTACTCTTCCCCAGCGCCATAGCACGTAGAATCTCTTTCTCCGTCTGCGTCAGTGGGGCCATTCTATTTTGCTCCTTTTCTTCCTCACGAAGCAGATCCTTCGCCTTACCACAAACAAATTGACACCCTCCATTCACATCACGCAGACATTGATTCACCTCCGCCAGCGGCGCATCCTTCATCAACACATGAAATGACGAGCCCGCAAGCAGCATTCTACGCACAAAATCTCGTCCCAGCTGATCACTAAACAATACAAAGTCAGCCTTCGGAAAACGCTCATGCAATACCAGCAGCTGTTCCACCGAACAATCAAGCAAGGTATAATCCAGCACCACACATGCTTCAGGATACTCAGCCAACGATTCCGCCAAGGACTTCCAATCCAAAGCTTCCACATAAGCACATACCGGATACAATCCGGCAGCAATAGCCTTCATACCATAACGAGTCACATCTTGGTTATCTGCCAGAATTAATGTTTGCATATAAGAAAGATATTAAAAAAAGAAAGCTCCGCAAAATTGCGAAGCTTGAAGTGGGCGTTGACGGATTCGAACCGCCGACCCTCTGCTTGTAAGGCAGAAAAGTCTGGCACATAACTAATTATCTCACAAACAATTATCAGAGCAAGCTGCTTTTGTTATAAACTATTTCAAATTAGACTTCTGTTTTAACAACTCTATCTCATGGTTCAAAAGAGCGATTTCCTGCTCCTGAGCACTGCATTTTCGCAATGCTTCCCGTAGCTGTTGCCGAAAGGAAGCTATCAGTTCATCCTTGTCGTTCATGCTGTTCTATGCTAATTAATCTAAATGGTATTTTCCCGGTCATAAAACGCGTATGCAAATCGACTTCAATCCAATAGCGAGCACGGTTTTCAATATTATTATTAGAAGACATAAAATCGATTTCAAATATTCCTTTATCTTTTGCTTCATATCTGACAATATACTTCTCTATACTGGAGTTTTTCTCAAAATCACTCATTCCGTCTTGTCCCCATATAAAAATACGATCCGTTAAAGGAGACATTATATTTGTTATTAAATAGGGAAATTCTATCTCAGTATGCGGAATAGTCAAAATTGGGTTATTACAATGGATACCCAAATTGCCAATATGAATATATCGCTTACATAAATGGAGAAGTTTTTTTCCATCTAAGCCAAATTTTTTGCTACCGTCTTTATAAGTCTGTTCATGAACCAAAAAAGAAGCTATAACTGTGTGTGGTCTATATTTCCTTACACTGCTAATAGCATCTAATTTTTCAACATCTGGCGGATAAATTATTGTTGGTACACCACATATTCTATCCATCATCATTGGATAAGGATCACGTTTAGCATAACTATCAGTTATGGGAATACTAAGTTCTCGTCCCAAATAACCTTTTCCAGCACCTATTTCAATAGCAGATTTGTCTGAAATAAGCTCATCTAAGAAAGCACAAAGTTCTTCTGTCGGAAGAACGTATATATCTTTCTTTTTCATCATCAACTGGATTTGATTACGTGTGTATTGCCGATAAAAAGCAAACGGATGAATAATCAAATCATCCTTATCAAAACATTTATCTACAAAATCACAAATATCCTCCACATACATAGCACAAGACTGCTTTTGAGGATCCAAAGGCTGAAGCTTTCTTGTTACTCCCTTATGTATTCTATAGTGAATATCCATTTTTACTTATATTTTATTGAAAAAAAGGTATGGATAATTTAGTTTATTGTTTAATAAGACACAGATTGATTTCACAGCTAGTTAAAGTACAATATGTATATTATGATATTGATACCGTTATAGGGAAATAAATCAAGCTAAATTCCTTTCATAAAAAGGTTTTCCCACACGATTTATATGCTCACCAATAGGAGTACCTATATTCTTATTGTAATCAACCACATCAACCTTATATAACAAACCCAAATCCTCTATCTGGATATTGATATCCATTAGCTGATTAAAGGTAAGCCCATCCCCTACCGCAGCCAAGTCAATATCCGATCCCTCGGAATACGTACCCTTGGCACGGGAACCGAAAATAAGCACCTTTTCTATATTGGGATAACGCCGGAACACACCGCAGATATCCGTTATTACCGTATCGCTTAATCCGTACATATCAAAACAATGTATTCATTTCAAGCCGTAACTTTTCTTCATTGAGTTTATCGTCCAATCGCTGCAACAAATGGGAATACTCATCATATATATTACGGACGATTTCAATGGCATCACCTTCATTGTAAGTGTGTGAAGTGGTTACTCTGGCTTTCGCCATTCTACGCCAACCGTCGTGGTCGGCAATCAAGCCATCCTCGAAAGCCTTCTGAAGCGTACCGTTCGGACCTTGCACAAATTCATAGCCTTTGTACTTTAATAAGTCTTGAAGAACCTTCCAGCCAAGTTCGAAAGTATATTCAAACCGCTGTATCAACCCTTCCATTTCCAATTCAGACAAATCATCCGCTTTCTTATCAGATTCTGTTATATCCTGAATACGCTTATTAGCGCGATGAAAGCTGTCGTATCTTTGAAGCCAACGTATATCTTGTTCCATATTAATTAAGATATTTCAGTACCCAGTTTATTTGGTTAAGCAATTCAAGTTTAACTCAATACCCGAAAGAGCTATCTCTGTCTGATATTTCTTTTTTAATTGTTCTTTCATGTCATCCATGTATTTTGGATTACCACCAGCAACAAGCTGTTCAAATTCGTAGGATTTTCCTATCTCATTAACAAGAACCTCTTTTGCTTTTTCTACATTTCCACATGAATACCATTTATAAAATTCAGTCTTAAAATCACAAGACGGTATTGTCATTTTTTCTTTTATCTCATTAACATCTTTGACTAAAAGCAAAAACTTGACAATAATTATAATCAATATTACCAACTGGATAATACCAGCCAACAAAGATATAACTCCAATAATTTCCATAACTTTAAATCATTATTTATTCATTAATACATTAATCAATCTCTCTTTCTCTTGAAGAAGTTTATCTTTCGCATCGATAACTTCTTTCAAATGCTTTATCTCAACCAATGCACTTTCAAGTTTTTCTTTATAATCCAAGTTTAAAGAATCCACATTGTTATTCTGACCTAAAACGATACTATTATTTCCTGTATTAGATTGATTGTTATTTACTGAATTATCAAAGAAAATAGTTATTGGAACATTAAAAATAGCAGCAAGCTCACGAAGCAATGAGGTGTTAACATCTTCTTTATCAAGCATATCATATACAGCTTGTTTTGTCTTACCCAATCGTTTTGCCAAATCTGCAACTTCAATATTTTGTTTAAGCATTAACTCTTTGATTACCAACCCAATTTTCATACATTTAAAGTTTTTATTTAATCATATTCATTGTTTTCTTGAAAAATATTTCAAGTTTTTCTTGTTTATATTTCAAGAAAACATTTAATTTGCACCATAAAGTTAGTGCAAAAGTGCAATAACAGCAAAATAAAGTTGGAATAAAAACAGCAAAATAGATTATTCACTCTAAAAAAGACAAGATATGGGACAATTTAGTTGGTTTACACAAGACACCAATCATCGCATTGTAAATGGCGAGAATTACAAAGTCGTAATGACTGATGATAAAGGACACAAGTATGTAGAACAATGCTATGAAGGCTATGGGGAATTCGGAGGCAAAGACTACTACGAACTTCTTGCAGAAATGAACGGCTTAGGTTCAGATAGAGCCAAGGGAATCGAACTTGCTTTTGAAAATTCCCCTAACGGCAGAAATCCAAATATCAAGCATCCATCAATAACTGAGAATGGAGAGTATTTCGGAGGTAAAGCACCCGAATCAGACCCCGACCAAGGCTTTCCTGATATTGACGAAGATGAAGAATGGGAAGATGAAGAATGATATGAACAACAGCACAGATATTTCATAAGAAATTAGTCGATAACAAAAAGTAGATAATCAATCTCGGCCGGGCTTGACCACCTTGCGGGGAACTCAGAAATAATATCAGGTATATGGAAAATCAATTAGAAATTATTAAATCCAATCTCCCTTATGGCTATGAGGGGAGCATTGCAAAAGAAGCAGGATGTTCAAAAGGCACAGTACATAATATCCTAAACAACAAGCCTGCATCTGCCCGTTCATCTTATAAGGCTAAAGTTCTCACAATAGCAACCAGAATGGCTAAAGAAGCCTTGGAAGCCTCAAAAGGAGTTTCTAAAGCGGCAGCCGAATTAGAAACATTGCAAAATGGAACTACAAGCGAACAATGAATTAACCAAGCGTGAAAATCAGATCGCCGGACTTGCCTTTTGCGGACTCGCAAAGAAAGAAATGGCAGACAGGCTTCACGTGGCTTACGGGACTATCAACGTATTGCTCGACAAAGCATACAAAAAGACCGGAACCAGCAAATTAAATGAACTGGGGTCATGGTGGGCCAATAGAGTATTTACTCTAAACATAGATTTTCAACAGCTACAAAAGACGATTATAGCTCTTTGCTTCTTGGGAATAACAATATTCCAATTTTCAGTAGATAATCATCACGATTATTACTACCGAACAAGAAGAGGAAGAACGCAAAGATACAAGACCGAAGAAATATCTCAACCTAATTATAAACAGGCAGCATAGCATAGAGTTGCAATGTGTTTCAGATAGTGAAGAAAGCTCGTAACCAATAATTAACCAACCAAAGAAACAGCTAAAATGGGAGAAAGATATTTAGAAAGAATTGTAGCAAGCGGCATAAAAATCGGAACGATTCAGACGCTTAAAGCATTAGGGCTACTGCCGGAGGTGGTAACAATCTCCCAAGCAGAAAAGATATACGGACGTCGTCTCATTACAGAATGGCGTAGTAAGGAATGGATAAAGTTTTATCCTGCAAAGAACAAGGAACGCGGCAAGTATTATGTGAAAATGTCCGAACTGGAAACAGCAAGTGCCATGATGGATATTCATAACAAAGTACCGGCCAACATAATCAAAGTATTAATGCAAGTACCATGACTGCAAAAGATATACAAATAGGGCAGAACATTTCAGCCGGATTCTTTTTCCGGTGCGGACATTATGGGGATGATGTGGACTACGCCATTATTACCGGAGTGGTTATACGCAAATTGGAATGCTATAATCAGGTGCTTGTTGATGTCGATTTAGAACAATCGTTTAATAGTCCCGGCAAATCAGTCTGGGTACGGTTAGACAAAGCAGATTTTAATATTAACAACTAAAATTCTCATTATGAGCAGTATTATTCAAGTTAAGATGGAAGAGCTAAATGCGCTTCCAGCAACGAAAATTGTCGAAAATGAAGGTGTACAAGCAAAGTTTATTCAAATGTACAATGCAATTTGGGGTACGGATAAGGGTGAGCAGATGTACCACAAAGAAGTATTCAATTTTCAAAAATTACTTCGAGATAACCCCGATGTATCCACTTCAAGCAAAATGTCCCTTTATGGCTGTTTCCTTGATATCGCAGTCAATGGACTAACATTAGACCAGACAGGGCATCCGCTCTGCTATATTCTGAGTCGCAACTGCAAAACTGGGTACAAAAACGAACATGGGAACGATATTTACGAAAAACGTGCATACGTTTCAGTTACCGGCTACGGTGAACTTACCATGCGTATGCGTGCCGGCCAAATTAAATATGCTGACAACCCCGTCGTCGTTTATGAGGGAGACCATTTCAAGGCATCTTTAGTCAATGGAGTAAAAAACATCGAGTATGAAGCACAATGCCCCCGCACATCAACCAAGGTTATTGCAGCATTCATACGCATTGTACGCAATGATAATTCAGTGGACTATCAATGGCTCATGCAAGGGGATATTGAACGCTTGAAGCATTATAGCGAAAAAGCAAATTCCAAATGGAATGAGCAGACCAGACGGAGAGAACTTGGTAATGCCAATGCTTTATACACTTCCAATAATGGCGGTATTGACCCCGGTTTCCTTGAAAACAAAATGATTAAACACGCCTTCGACGCATACCCTAAAGTACGTACCGGAAAATATACCATTATGGCAACCGACCAGGAGGAAGAAGAAATCATCGATTATGGAATTGTGGAAGATGCCAATATTGCACAGGAAGACCCAAACATTCCTTTCGGTGAAGAAAAACAGCTCACCGCACCGGAACCGGTATCTGTAAATGTCAGCAAAGCAGATGAAGAAGAAGGATTCTAACCATTAATACTTAAAGCTATGTCAACAGAATTAATAAAAGTAGAAGAGTTTACCTCTTTAATGAAAAGTGCCCCTGACGCCTTAGGCAAGAACCAAAAATCAATAGCCAACTGTAATTCAGCGGGACAGGCAATCTTAGATACGATTCAAGGAGAAGGCATGACTGATGAACTGGATGCCAAAGCTGCGGAGTATCTGAAGAAAGTTAATGTTACAATTACCAACATGAAGAACCGTCGTGCGCCTGTTACCCAACTATTCGACCGTATCCGGTCCATTTTCACGACAGATGAAAAAGCTATTGACCCAAAAGACAAATCAACAATTCCGGGCAAAATAGCTGCAGAACGTGATAGATATGCAGCACTGAAGCGTGAAGAAGAAAGAAGGAAGCAGCAGGAGATGCAACGACAAGCCAATATCGAAAAGGAAAAAGGAACGTATCGGTTTGCTATTGAACAAGCTATCAATACGCACATGAGTTCCTATTTTGCCGAACAACAGAAGAATCTGAGCCATATTTGGGAAAGCATTACACTGGCTACATTTGAACTGAAAGAAAAGAGTATTAGAGGTTGGTCAACTCTGTACCCTCGTGAGCACTTCGACACTTTCAATCAAGACATCACAACTTATTATCTGGACGCACAAACCAAAGCGAATATCAAGGCTGAAATTCTAAGCAATAAATATTCCGCTTTCTCTCAACAGTATAAGTTTGATATGGAAGATTTACGTCAGTCATTTATCGACCGTCTTTCCTCCAAAAAGAAAGAACTTATTGAGGAAGAAGAATTGCGCAAGAAAGATGCTGAAGCTGCTGCCAAAGCGGAAGCCGAAAGAAAACAACGGGAAGAAGAGGAGCGAAAACAACGGGAACTTGAAATACAGCAAAAAGAACATGAGCAGCAACAAAAAGCGGAGTCTTCTATACAATCCGCACAAATGAATAGTCTGTTTGCAACAGCTGCCGCTTCTGTTACAACAAGAGCCAGCAAAGCCAAAGTGACTGAAAGGATTAAAATACTACACCCTGCCGGCTTCTTGGAAGTATATCAGATGTGGTGGATAAATGAAGGTCAGAATCTGACAATAGAAGAACTTGAAAAAATCCACAAAAAGATGATTTCCTTCTGCGAAAAGAAAGCTAACAGCGATGATGAAATGAAAATCAAATCAAAATATATCCGATACGAAGAAGAAGTTAAAGCAGGAAAGTAATGGCAAATCTGGATTCATATTACTTGCGTACAGAAGTCAGCAACTCCGATCTGACAGAACTCAAAAACTATCTTTATCCCCGTACCCAGTATGGGGATAAAGAAAAAGCCTTCAAGTTTGGGACATTGGTAGATGCACTTATTACCGAAAACGAACGGGTACATTATAGTAAGCGCATGGTGGATGATGTAACCTATTCACGGGAAGATTTCGAGTTAGGCCTTGCCATGAGGGAAGCTTTAAGAAAAGAGGCAAGAAAAGACGAGTTCCTTAGAGCCGTTCTTTCCAACTCCGATACCCAGAAATTCATGGTAAACAAATCCCAGCGATTTCTCTACGGAAACTTCGAGTACACTCTTGATACCCGGTGTAAATGGGATTGGTGGTTACCTGGTTTTGGATTTGGTGGAGATTTAAAGACCACTTTTGCAGAATCACAAAACCAGTTCAATGAAGCTATAGATTTTTTTGATTGGGACCGTTCCAGAGCATGGTATATGGATATAGCAGGAAGCCAACAGGACTTTATCTATGCCATCAGCAAGAAGAACCTGAAAATATTCAAAGCGTTCATTATACGCGACGATGATACCTATAAACGTGGAAAAGAGAAATATGATGAATTGGCTTTTAAATGGTGGATGCTCTTTTCTTGATATATTTTAATCGAAAACGATATGAACATACTTATCACACCCAAAGAACAAATCTGCAAGGAACTTACAGATATTGACTCATTCCTCAATATAACAATGAGCGAAAATGCAGAAGAAGCCGTATTGCGCGGAAATGACTTGGCCGTATATGTCGCCCGTTCAGGAAAGTTATTAGCTGATGCTAAATATTGGCTTAACGAAGCCATGAATTCCGAAACAATGAAAACACTTGCCGAAACAGCAAAAAATGCCAAGGCTACAGCTACGGCAATAAACGCTTTAGTAAACTCCCTTTGCAGGGAAGAACGATATTTGGTCGATTGGTGTGAACGGTGCAATCGAACCGCAACACATCAGTTATCATGGTGCGTGACAGTAATAAGCAAAGCCAAAGAAGAAATGAAAATGGCTGGTATGTACAACAATAACAACAGACAAAAATGCTAAACGACCAAGAAGCACCCAAATACTTGCTTTGGCTTTTTATAGCCATTATCCTAATGGGATTAGACGAAAACATTACTGGATTCCCATTCATCATGGGAGCCGGTATAATCATATATCTATTTATTAACATGCTTATTCTTACATCAAAGGATGAGCCTAAAAAAGAGAACAATGGAAACTGCAAAAATTGACATCAAGCAGGCTGTCATTAAAAAAGACAGATTAAATGTTGTGTACAACGAGCGATTCACAGAAGCCAACTACACAAACAAGGTTACCAAGAATTGCGACCAAATCGTACATTCCGAACTGAAGGAGATTTTTAATCACTTGAAACTGCATCTTGTGGTATTATGCGAGCAACCCGAAGCGGAAAAAATCTACAAATCAAGTTTTACATCACCGGGCTTTGATGAAACTCTGAATAACTACTTCATTACCGGATATGCCAATGATAGCAACGATGGAGTACCGGGTATAACCATAATGGGAGGCAAATTACTACAATCCGGTAAAATTGTGGATTTGAAAATCTTTACTCCATTCGGAGACGAAGAATATAAATTTTCAGAAGAACTACAAATAGATGCAGCAGCTTGCGATGCGGAAGTGGAAGCATATCTCTTTGAAGAGAAATGGGGCATTAAGCAAGAGCGGTTAGACTTTGATAGCGATATCCCCGATGAAGCTGTTACCGATACAGAAGAACTTCCTGCAGAAGAAGAAAAGCCTAAAAGAAAAGGCAGAAAGACCAAAACTATAGCTCCTGCCGCTTAATCAAATTCGGGGCTGATTTCGTCAGCCCCATAAAACTCTAAATTACAAGTCATGATTATAGAATTAAAAGGAAACGTTTTTGAAGTTACTTTCAAGTACAAGCCCACTATTGTTGACAGAATACGTCAAATCACAGGCAAGAGATATGACGGAAGCAGAAAGAAATGGCTTATTCCTGTTTCCAGTCGTGTCGAACTTGAAAAAATGGTCTATCAAATCAGACCATTTGAAAATATCCAATGGGTTACAGGACAACAGAAACAAGAAGAGGAAGAAGTTGCGTACAATATACCGGAACTGCCGGAGCTTGATATTCCCCACTTACTAAAAGTAAACCCATATCCCTATCAATTAAAAGGAATTGCAAGAGGATTACAGCTCAAACGATTCATGAATTGCGACGAGCCGGGCCTTGGAAAGACACTGCAAAGCATTGCAACTATTAATCTTGGGAATGCCTTTCCTTGTTTGGTTATTTGTCCTTCTGCCTTAAAGGTTAATTGGGAAAGAGAATGGCATAAGTTCACAGATAAAAAGGCAATGGTACTGACGGATAAAGTACGAGATACATGGACTTTCTTTTATCAGACTGGCATGTATCAGGTATTCATCGTTAATTATGAATCGCTTAAAAAATACTTTGTACAACGTATCAAAAAAGAATCTGGTTGGACTTTAAGAGATGTGGAATTCAGAAACAGCATCCAACTTTTCAAATCTGTAATCATTGATGAAAGCCACCGTTGCAAATCATCATCCACTCAGCAGGCTAAATTCTGTAAAGGTATATGCAATGGTAAGGAATGGGTTATTGAACTTACCGGAACTCCAGTTGTCAATAAGCCTAAAGATTTAATTCCGCAGTTATCTATCCTTTCCAGAATGGAAGATTTTGGAGGATATAAGACATTCGTCAATAGATATTGTTCCGGTCAGAATGAAGCATCAAACCTGAAAGAACTTAACTATATGCTATGGACTAAATGTATGTTCCGGCGTGAAAAGTCATTGGTGCTGACAGACCTTCCCGATAAAATACGACAAGTAAATACTTGTGAGATAACTAACCGCAAGGAGTATATCGACGCAGAGCGTGATCTTATCATGTACCTACAAAAATACAAAGAAGCGGATGATGAAAAGATAGAGAAAGCATTACGAGGTGAAGTCATGGTACGTATTAATATCCTCCGCCAAATATCAGCCAGAGGGAAAGTACGTGATGTAATTGAGTTCGTAAAAGACTTTCGTGAGAATGGAAAGAAAATCATCCTCTTTTGCTCACTTCACGAAGTGGTAGATCAACTGAAAAGCTATTTTCCTACGGCTGTATCTGTAACTGGAAGGGACTCACAAGATGAGAAACAAAGAGCAGTGGATTCTTTTCAAAACAATCCCAAAACAGATATTATCATCTGTTCCATTAAAGCTGCAGGAGTCGGACTTACCCTAACAGCATCAAGCAATGTTGCCTTTGTTGAATTCCCCTGGACTTATGCCGATTGTTGCCAATGCGAAGACCGTGCGCATCGTATAGGGCAAAAGGATTCTGTAACCTGTTACTATTTCCTCGGCCGACGTACCATTGACGAGAAAGTTTACCGTATTATTCAAAATAAGAAAGCCATTGCCAAGGATGTTACCGGTTCCACAGAAGATATAGAGGAAAATATCGTTGATATGGTAGCGAATATTTTCAGCACAGATTATGATGATGAAGGTTTCTAATGGTAAAGCTATGGAAAAAGATATTAAACGTTTTGATTATTGGTTTTCTCATAATTATCAAGAACTGCGCAACAAGCTCTATGGAGCATTTTTTAATGAAGATATATTTCATGATACATACCTGTATATTAGAAATATTATCAAGACAAACAATGTTTCATTAATAGACTTCGAACCTTTCTTTATTGTGTGCTACAAAAGAAATAGGCAGAAAAATTTAACCAAAGAAAATCGATATTGCAAACTTGATATGTCTTTCTTCCAATCAATAAAAGCCGATGAAGAATTAGACATAGAAGAGCTTAGTAAACCTGATAGACTGGCATATAGCATTCTGTCTTTCATAAAGAAGCAAAATTCAGCTATAGACTATAGGCTATTTAAATTAAAAGTCTATGACACAAATTGTTCATACCAAGATTTATCGGCATATACAGGTCTATCTCCCAATATAGTTTATCGAAAAATAAACTCCATCATCCGAACAGTTCAACAAGAACAGTTTTTTCGCAAGCAGTATTCATCTATTGCTATTATATAACTAACCTATAGATAATTAAAGACATGAAACTTGTAGTTTATAACAAAATGAATGCCTTACCTTTGGGGCAGAAATCAAAAGAAAGAACAATCAGATTTAATCAAAGCAATGGGGTTATTTATATCTCTAGATTTCTAGCAAAGGAAATGGAACTCAAAGATGGCGATAAGATTATATTCGCCAATGATGAAGAAAGCAAAAAAGACTGGTTTATCGGTAAAACAAATGATGAATATGGTTTTGTCCTGCATTCCAGTAGAGCAGGTGCCCGTGTTCAAAGCAAATTTATCTGCAACTCCGTACTAAATGCCACCAAGACGAATTGTAATGCAACATTCCTTGTTGCCAAAGAAGCAACAGAATACAACGGAAATAAATTTTTCAAGATTATCACCTCTAGTCCTTTTATTACAATCCCAAGGAAACATCCTACAAACAAAAAACTTAAATGATGACACCACAGCAAAAAATAGACCGGCTGAAAAAAGCCGGCTATCAAGTTCAAGAAAAAGGTAATAAAATCCGTGCCGCTAAAGGTTCTTTAATAATCAATGGCACTATAAATCAAGTACACAAAGAAGTTTTTAACCGATAATTATATTGATATGAATACGTATAGCAAATATGTACCTAATGTTTTTCTCGCAAAATGCAGTGAGAAACACGAAAAAGGAGAAGTTATTGAAGTTACAACCAAATATGGCAAAGAGAATGAATGTATTGTATTCAATCTCATCTATGAACGTGAAGGCTTTTATTATTACTCCATCGTCAGAGCTGACGGATTTAATGTGCAAGAATGGGCCAAACAAAGAGCCGAGCGCCGCCATGATTGGGCCCAGTCTGCCGGACAAAAAAGTAATGAATATTTCAACCGCTCGAACAAAGACAAAGATTTTCTTTCTCTTGGAGAGCCAATCAAAGTCGGACATCATAGCGAGAAACGGCATCGAAAAGCGATTGATGATGCTTGGAACAATATGGGAAAAAGTGTTGAATTTAGCGACAAGGCTGCCGAACACGAAAGAATTGCCAAATATTGGGAAGAAAAGGCAAACACTATCAATCTTTCTATGCCGGAAAGTATCGATTTCTACGAACACAAGTTAGAGAAAGCGAAAGAATATCATGAGGGTGTTAAGTCTGGCAAATATCCACGTGAACACGCTTATACTCTCACTTATGCCAAGAAAGCTGTTAATGAAGCACAAAAGAATTACGAATTAGCTAAAAAACTATGGGGAGATTATCTGACGAATGGTGTTGTATGAACTGCGCCCGATTGAACGAATGTTTGATGAATGAACCAGATTTAAACTTACTTGACTATTGCGTGGCATACAGAGACTTAGAAAATAAAGAAGATTAATTAAAAACGGGACAGTTATGAAACAGACATTAGAAGAAGCAGCATACGACTATGCTACTAATAAAACAAAGTTTAGAAAAGAGGTTTTAAAGGAGGTTGATCCAGATAACTATGTTAGTCGGAAATCTGATTGTATGGAAGATTTTCAATGTGGTGCAGAATGGCAGGCAAAGCAATCTCCTTGGATAAGCGTTGAAGATAAACTGCCTTCTTTAAACCAAAAAGTAATAGTTTATAATGGGAAACAAGTATATATATCTCATAGGACAGAAAAAGACTACGCAAAAGATGCTAATTCCTTCTTGTATGGATTGCAAACCTATAATGTTGTAGCCTGGATGCCCATCCCGTCTTTCAATGAGATACTTGAAGTCAACAAGTTTGAAAGACAAGATAAACAAGATGTGTACTTTGAAAAAGTGGAGGATTGAGTATGAAACATGAAATAAAATTCAGAGGAAAATGCTTTAATAATGGGCTATGGATAGATGGCGATTTGATAACAAGCCTTACACCTAAAGGGAAAATGACTAAATGTCCAGCAATCCATACGACTTACGGGACGATAGGTACTTTTTTTGTTCAGTCTGAAACTGTTGGGCAATACATAGGCTTGCGTGATAAGAATGGGAAAGAGGCCTATATTGGTGATATTGTAAGATTCACCCCAAAAGTCTTAAATATTATCGGTTCTGGTTATGTTAAAACAGATTATGAACTACTAGCTGTAATAGATACAGATGAATATAATCATTCTATACTTTGTATTCTTCACGACAAAGGTAGATTCAAAAAAGGAGAATTTTATCATATTGAAGGGGTGTTAAACGGCGAGATTATTGGTAATCAATATGATAATCATTAGTTATTGGAGGATTAATAAATGGTAATAATCAATGATAGAAAATTCTATGACAAACCCGGTAGTTGCGGCTCATGCCCTTTCTTCTTTAGTGGTTCAACACATCTTTGCACAAATAAAGGTCGAGGAATTTGTACGCTTTTCAATGAAATGCACCAACCATACATCAATCCACCCAAACGATGCCAGAAACTATTTAATAAAGCATTCCGTATGCCTAATGGGAGCAACCTTGTAATTGTAATGCAATAAATCTGTCCATTATATATTTAAGTAAACGGTTACTGCAAAAATATGGAATCAAACCTAAGACACCTTATAGCAAAAATGACTAAAGAAAAATGTATTGTATGCGGAAAAGAAACTGTATCAGTCATTAAGACTGATGCAGGCTATATCTGCTACAACTGCTATGCTGAGCAAAAGAATCCATCCAAAAGAAAAAGGAAGAAAAACAACGAGGAAGAACGTATGCAATGCAAGTTCTTTGAAGAAGTGGAAAAGATATTCCCAAAGTTACCCAATAAGCTTCTCTTCGCTGTTCCGAATGGTGGAAGCCGCCATATAAGGGAAGCCGCTAATCTCAAACGGCAAGGTGTAACTTCCGGCGTATCCGATGTTATCCTACTAATCCCAAAGAAAGGCTACGCTTCGCTATGTATAGAGTTTAAGACAAAGAAAGGCATCCAATCGGAAGAACAAAAAGAATTTCAGAGGCAAGCGGAAAACTGCCGAAATAAGTATGTTATTGCCCGCAGTGTCAAACAAGGCATTGACGCACTAAAGGAGTATCTGCTATAAAGATGAGGGGGTCGCTATTCACGAGACCCCCTCACTGCTATTTTGAGACTTTTATAAATTCATTGTAATCAATCTTTGTGTTGGGATTAAAATTAACCAATTCCAGTTTATACCCCTTTGTGCCCCAACTCCACCACAAGAATTTTCGTTTTGGTATTCGATGAACAACAGCCGCCAAACTATCACGAATATTATAATAAACCGTAGAATCCTTGAAGCAAGCTATCACATGAGACCATTTGCTATTAACCTCTAAACAATCCGGCCTGTCCGGAAGTGGATGCCAACGGTCTGCATAGATTGTTTCTGTTGAATGAATCCCGGTTTTAACCAAAGCCTCAAGATGTTTGTTTTTAATGCCGAGTTCTTTTATTGTTTGAGCATCATCGGCACGATACTCTTTCAGCTCATCAATAGTCAAGTTCAATGCCGACACAGAAACTGCATTTAAACTATCCCGAATTTTATAGGACTTTATGTCTTTCATTAAGACTGCAATATTACCGGATTGACGCTCACATTCCTTTTGCAGCTTCCGATTAGATTTAATCAAGCCAATAGTAACAGATACCAGTGCTACTAAACCTATAAACAACCATTTTTTCATATAATCTTAGACCTTAAGATAATTAGCTATTCCAATGGCATGAGCCTTTACAATTCGCGCTTTCCCATCAGCGGAAAGTAAGAATTCAACATCTTCCTTATTATCCTGAAAAAAGTTTTCGGTAAGAACTGCCGGACATTTCGTTTTCTGCAAGATGTAGAAGTTTTCTTCCCAGTCAGGATCTTTATCCGACCAATCGCTGCGTATTTTTATCCCGGCCGGAAAGCATTCAGCAGCCGATGCGTACAGACATGATGCCAATACATCGGCTTTTGTACTTCCTTTGCTCGTGTAAGCAGACCAGCCTCTTGCTTGCATCCAATCTATTCCAGAACCTGCAGCATTACAATGAATGGAAATCAAGATTACATTAGATGTACCCAATCTGCCACAAATCTCATTCACACGCCGGCATCGCTCTGATAGTGGAACATCTATTGTCTCCTTTACAACCCTTTCAGCATCAATACCCATTTTGCCTAATTCCAGAACAAGCATATCTGCGATTTCACGAGTCCAAGCATATTCCCGCAATTTTCCATCAGGAGAGCGCTTGCCCTTTGTATTCTCACCGTGGCCGTTATCAATTAGTACTTTCATTTTCTTTCAACTTTAGTTTTAATCTGTTCAATTAAATCTTCTGCATCCTTACTGCTAATACATTTTACTATCTTTTGTGCCATATCGGCTACATCGGCAGCATGAGACTTCTTTTTGCGGCTGTTTTCCAACACAGAGCGACCTTCTATGCAAATAATACCCACCGTTATCAAAATCATGCAATAAGGAGCTACATACCAGGAAATGAACAGTCCCAAGACATCGACCATTGTACCGAATATCAATACGCGGAAATAATCAACCACTTTAGCTACAGTTCTTCTTAACCCCTTACTGTCAATTTTTTCTTTATTTACTCTTGCTGCATCAATGCCACTCCACATATCCACGAATGAAGAAACGACAATAAAGATACAGCATGTAAACAATACGATTGCATACAAACGTAAGTCTGCAAACTTTATCCCGCCTATCTGTTCAATCACTTCGACCATTAGAATACAGTATTAATTATCCATGAAAAAACATAAACAACACCAATAATAAGGTCTGCTAAATAAGCGCCACGTAAAGTCGCCTTGACATCTTTCTCATCAGGAATATCATCCTGCGCTTCTTTCCATTTTGCTACAATATAAGCGCATCCTGTACCAATAGCAGCACCAGCCAATACCGGAACAAACTTATTTCCAAACAAGAATACAGCAACCAACACACAAATAGCCACAATCAAGAGACCAACCAAGCCGTGGATAATTTTATCCCAGCCATACTTTTCTACCAAATCATTACTCGCTTTCATAAACTCTTTTCTCCTAAAATATAAGCCAAGAGAGAAATTGAAGCATAAAAAAAGCAGCCGGAATTCGACTGCTTTAACTTTTAATGATTATCTTTGCAACATCTCACTTACAACACATGAAAGCGAACCTGAGAACGGTGGCATTTGCCCCCGGTCATTCGGGTTCGCTCGTTATGTGTTAAAAGTAGGTGAGATGATTTTTAACAGGCCGGGGGCTTTTTTCTTTCCTTCCCCCAAAAAGGAATATTCACATACTATTCAACTTGATATTTATTCAGACTGAACGTATCTTTCTTTTTCCAACCGTCAGCAAGCGTTTTTTGGATATGTAACATGACTTTGGTATAGAAGTCTGTCAATTCGTTCAATGCCGAAAACTTCCGATAAACGGGCGTTTCATCTGTACCAAACTTGAATACAACCGGAAGGGTTGCACCATTTGTCTGTACGGCCAAATCGTATGCAGCTTTGTAGTTGAACTGATTTTCTCTTGAAAGCCATACCTGCACACCCTCGTATGAAAATCCTTTCAAAATAGTTTCGTCCACCTTCTGGTTATACCAATCCATAATCAAAGCCTTAACTACTTCATCTGACGGTCTGCCATTCAGAAACTCCGCTTCCATATAGTCGGCGGAACCGTCTTCATGTTCTTGGATATCCCAACGGACACGCCATTTATTCTTTGCCGGACTGACGCATTCTATCAGTTTCACATCGGCTGTACCTTCTACTCTTTTCATCTTAACTGAATACATACTTGGTTCTACCTTTCCCGAAAGTTTCCGTCTTGATGGTGGTCTCAAACGGAAAACCGTCAGGGATTTCTTCAATCTGTTTGAGGATATTCTTCATTTCCTCACTGTTGGTAAAGAACTTCTTGGGTTCGCCGTTCTGTTCTATAGCCACAATACAACGGTCCTCGCCTTGTTCCGTCTTTATTCCCATCTCAAAATCCTTGACTATGATAGGAAGGTTTACCAACTCACGGATACTTACCACCGTACCCGAAAATCGCTTCTTACCGTCTTCCGGCTTGTAAGCGACATTTAAATCTTTAAATGATTTCATTTTTTTGCCTGTTAATTTTTTAAACAACTTATTACAATCGGCGTGTTTCGTCATGCCGTAGAAACTAGCAATCAGTTCCCGCCTTCTTTTTCTACTTTTTACCTCGTGCATCTTCCGAGCAAACTTCTGTTTGATGCGTTTCCGCAATCCTACATAGTTAGGGCGAATAACATAGCCGAGAAAATCAATGCCTTCCTCTACCGGAAATACCCGTTCATTAGGCTTGATTTCCAAATCTATTTTCTTTACTTGCTCATGAATAACATCACGAATCTTCCACAATTCCGCTTTCATTTTACCGAGTACTAATCCGTCATCACAATAGCGATAGTAATATCGGATACCGTACTTGTCTTTCAAATAGTGGTCTAAAAATACAGACAGGAGCAAGTTTCCCGCCCCCTGTGAACTGCGCAGTCCGAAACTGATACCTTCCGGCAGCAATGTCACGAACCGCTCCAGCAGCACCAACAGCCTTTCATCCTTGAATACCCTGCGGAAGCACCACATAACAAAGTCCTGCCGCGCATTATCGTAAAACCTACGGATGTCGAACTTGTAAGCATATAACGTGCCTTCCGGGTCTTTTTGCAGATCGGCACGTATGCGATTCATTAGGTCATGTGTGCCACGCCTTTTGATACTTGCTCCGGTTGTCCGAATATAGCGTTTCTGCAAATGACGGTCTACAACATTCATTACGGCAAACACAGCAATACGGTCTTTCATGGAAAGTATCTGTAAAGTACGTTTCTTACCGTACTCCTCAATCTCTCTTTCATGGTAACCGCCAAGCTGGAATGAACCATCCGCAATAGCAGTCGTAAGTTCAATGATTATTTCCTCCCTATGAGCGAGTAAATATCGTCCTTGCTTTGACCTTTTACGATTTGTACCACGCAGTACTGTATCGAATGCCTCCGACATATTGGAGTATTCGATAATTTCCTCGATGATATATCCTTCCCTGCGCATACAAATTCAGCTATTGGTTAATAAACATGGAAGATAAGGGCCTTCCTTTCCCCGGGTCTGACTTCTTCGAACTGATAACAGCCTACCAAACTCCACCCGACGCGTGATTTTTCAGCTTTCCACCTTTAAAGGTGCTATTGCTGCGGCTTGTTTCCCTCGGCTCCGCCTTGGGGACACGTCCCCGTGCTGTACGCCGATTTATTAGATTTCCAGACGGGAACCGACATTCGTATTCGAATTCGACGCATCGTTATTCGTATTCGCATTCGATACACCACCATTCGCATTCGCATTGTTGTACCCACGATAAACCACACGGCTTATAGGAAACTCCACCTTTTTAATTACAAAGGTATTACTTTTCATCTGAAAACTGTTTTAAATAATATTTTCGACGGGCTTACGCCCGTTTTTATTTTGCATCACTTCACATAAGCGAGAACGAAGCCGCTTTTCGCTTTGTCGCTTCGCTCCCGCTTTCGATTAAGCTATTTCGGACAACGCCTTATATGCTTCCACGCTTTCCGCCTTGACGAGCCGACCGCGGAAGGCCAGACGCGAGCCG
>NZ_DS990118.1:221257-287742 GCF_000187895.1 Phocaeicola plebeius DSM 17135
CCGTACTCGAAGCATCGCTAACCGCACACGCATACGACACACCGCCATTCGCATTCGCATTGTGGTACCCGCGAGAGACCACACGGCTGGTTGCAGTAGATACATGATACTTATCGCAATAATGGGTACTGGACGAACCGTTAGCTGTTCCTACCGGTACGATATCCATGTATTTACCATGGGCAACACCTGTTATCCACTGGTCACTTGATGTCTTACCTTTCACCATACGAGTAGTACCGTCAGG
Organism: Phocaeicola plebeius DSM 17135; assembly: GCF_000187895.1. Lineage (GTDB taxonomy): Bacteria > Bacteroidota > Bacteroidia > Bacteroidales > Bacteroidaceae > Phocaeicola > Phocaeicola plebeius. Next base: position 221,505 of record NZ_DS990118.1, read on the forward strand.
CATCCAAATACGCCATTTCCCCTGATTACCGCTATCATTCGGCAAGTCCACACCGTCCATCATATCGTACTTGTTCCCGTAGATATCCTCGTAACCGATACAGCATGTATTGTTTACTTGAGTAACCATAGGCGCACCGTACTCATCTTGACTCATATACCACGCATATTGGTGAACAAGACCGTCGATAAGCGAATTTGTTACTTTGTTATTTATGGCGTAGGCTGCATCATAACCGATTGTATCCTGCATACCATAACCGGCTGTACCACCAGTTATACGAGCAGAAGTATGCTGCCCCGCACCGCATTGTTCCTGGCAATCCCTGCGCCCATATCTTGCATAGAACAAATTAGCAATACGTGAGTGCATCAAAGCATCTATCTGTTGCATTCCTCTTTGCTGACTGTAGTAATGAAAATCAGACCATGTCATAGCAGCAGCCGTAGAGCCTCCAGTAATACAAGCACGCAACTTACTACCAACAACCGAACTGCCAACAACAGCACACAGATGCTCATCGTTAGCGACCCAATCAGGCTCCATGTCCTCTATCTTGTCGGAGTTTGAAAGGACCACCTTGTCAAACTCTGCCGTATTCAAAATAGAAAAATGCAAAGCAACAGCGTTACTTGGAATCTCGGTAATCAGATACATACCCGCTTCAAAATTCAAGCCAATAGTAGGAACAACTATAGTTTTCACCACATTTCCGGAAGCATCAACAAATACACTACCAACAAGGTTAGTACCGGGAACACTTGGAAAACGGACACGCTTATATCCGGCAACATCAACCTTACAAACAGAATAAGTCTTATCACTACTATAAGAATCCTTTAATGTTGGTTTGCCGCTCAAGATTTTACGTTCAGCTAAGAAACCGCCTTGTGTACCTTTTATATCATCCAATGTCAATACTGTAGCTGCAGGAATCGGCGGCATATTATCCAGCCCATTTGAACTGTAGCAGCTATAATGCCTGTTATTCAGATAATCATTTATCCCTTTGCTCCAGAAGAAAGGCTCATACATCATCCATTCACCCTCATTACCATTCAGCTTAGCAACCGTACAATCATTAATATTTTTAGCATCAGCATAAAAGTTAGAACTGCTTTCATGTAGCGGATAATAAGTCATTTCACCATCGGGATTATTAACTTCCACTTCTTGGCCGGCAATAATCTCCTTACGACTGGTAGGCATCTTTGTAACTTTGGCAAGTACACGGAATCGATTCTTAAAAATAGCTGCTACATGGGCACTCATTACGTATGTATTGCCATATTTATAACCAGTCTTATTGTCAAGATTTGATATGTTAGCATCATCGGATACGCTATTATCAAACTCTATGACACTATAAGAAGGCTGGATAATATTCAATTCAGGATATTTCTCACGATATTTTTCCGCTTCCTCATCCTCCATGTACTTCATTAGCCGTATTGTGCCACGAAGTCCGGAATGGCGGTTATCAATCGCCCCTGTAGAGGTGTACGTACCATATTCGTAATATTTTTCAAGCAATGAGCCATCATCTTCACGGTCTATGTCAATACTGAAACGTTCCAGTTTTCCCGTACCTGCTTTTTTGGCCGCATGAAGTTTTTCGAGCAAAGAAAAACCATCGATACCGGGACAACCCACAAAGCGATACCCCGTAATATTATTGATACCTTCCAAAACGAGTCCGCTTTCGGGAAGTTTTGTCAAATACTCCAGGAATAATTCTTCCAATGTATTCGGCAAACATAACCGTACAATCGGTGCACCCGTAGCAAGACGCAGGCGAGTTATTCCTGTTCCTTGTACATCCAGACTTTTTAATCGAGCCTGCCAACTCAAATCTAAAGTGGTAACATTGCCGTTGTCGCCATTACGGGCCAGCAGGTTATTGCGCATATTAAGTTCTTCCAGTAGCAATAAAGCGTTTGTGGAAGACATAAACGAACCATTACGATAACCACCCGGCTTTTCTACGCTCATGTCAAGCTTAACCAATGAAGTGAACAGACCGAAGTTAAAGCCAATAGCAAAGGCATCCTCATGCCATACCAATTCCTTAATTTTGGCCGCACCGATAATCTTCAGCGGGTCATTCTCCCCGAACATTCCTTTTAACTGCAATGTATGAAGTGTATCGGCTTCCACCACACCGCTATCAGCCTGAACACCATTTGATGTTGATAGTTGCACACGATAGGGAATGGTTAAAGCAAACTGCATGGGCTTCAATATATAACCGGCATCCAACGATGCAGTGGATTGGTAAAACTGTGCTCCAAGAGTGGAAACATAACCATACTCCACTTGCTTAAGGTCATATCTTCTTTTTATAAAATACCCTCTATGAGCCTTCAATGACCCTTTCAAACCATAAATCTGAGGATAGGTCTGTTTCGCTCCGTCAGAACCCACCGGCATTTCATTCAAAAACGGATAGATATATTTGAAAATACCCGATTTGTTATACAACCTTGAACACCACTTTTTCATCTGCTCCGTATCAAAATGGTCTAAAGCCTTTTGAATGCTGAAAGCTGACATAAACGAAGTACCGCCATTATAGCCGTTAACCATTATTTCAGTCATCATTTCAGAGAAATTCGCAAGTATCAGATTCCATAACCAAGAGTTATGCCCCTGCATCACATACGCCCCATCACGTTTGGTCTGGCGGTTATCATCGTACCTTCCTGTAAGGAACGACTTGTTATCACTTCCGAGCTGGCAGTCACCGTCATAGTAAGTGGTGTACCATATCACACCGTCCCATGTCCTTATCAACATATTCTTCGCCAACTGGTCCACACCAAGATTAAAATCCACGTACAGATAGTAAGCTATCAGATATGGCAGGTTGAAATACTTGTGCGCTTCTTTCTTGAAAGTGCCACTCGTCCACTTGGCTTTAGGAAATTTACCATTTGCATCCTCATAATCCACGCTTTCAAACAAATGTGTTTCCTTGTTATATGTGAGATTCTTTCCTGCTTCTGTTTCCTTCATACAACGATAAACGAAGCCCATCATACGATCGACAGCCTTGTACATCTTGTCGTACTTGTCGCCGGTGCCGAGGTGGTCTTTCAAATTGGGTTCTTCGGCCTCATCACCTCCTCCATCCGACCAAAAAGTGTCTTTCGGGTGGTTAAACTCCAGTCCTCCATCGAAGTTGTTATCCATAAAGTCTGCATGGTCGGCTTCCGTACTCGGCAGCCACTGGAACAGGCAACAGGGGTTGGAGTTGTTCAATGTTTCAAAGCAGATTGGAAGGTACTGCTTATGCCCCTCTTCATCGGCTTCGAGATAATTCAGTGTGTCGCCCTCTCCCCATGTTTCCTCGCCTATGGTCTTGTCCTGCCCGAATATCGGATAACTATCGCTCTTCTCATTGTTGGTGTTGTACTGCCCGTAATAGGTCAAATCATCATCCACAGATTTCGCAACAAAGAGGTCGCACGGCATACCGTCTATAGCCGAGCGGATGTCGTCCGTAATTCCGTGATCTTGTGCATACCTCTGTGCAGGAGTAAGAAGCCCCATTTCCTTTAGTCCGTCATGTATGAATTTAGCACCACCAGTGTTGGTAGTCATGGACGAATCGGAGAAATCGCACTTCGGGCACGCCAGTTTCGCACCGATAGAATTTTTACGCAGTTTGAAAAGATTCTTTTTACCTTCAGTGGTTATAGGATTGCTTTGGTTACCGTTTCCATCTATCTCACCATAGCTCAAACTTACAGTCTCACCCGGTGCTGTTTTCTGGAAGTAGAAACGAAGATTCTTCCTCGCATAGTTCACGGATGACGTTCCCTGTATTCTTGCATAAGCATTCTTCAGGATAAAATCCAAATTTCTATCCTCACCATTATAGAAACGAATTTCTCTCACCAATTTATTCGCTTTCTTATTATTTAACTGCGCCAACGCATCCATAACATTAAGCGTATCGCTTTCGCTCGGTACCTCGCTTCCTACGCTACCTGTACCTATAAGCATCAGTATCGAATTCTTGCGTTTCGCCATCATTCCCATAAGTTTATCCATGCTCACGGTATCACCCTCACTTAACACCCTATTATCCTCGTCAAGCGAACGTACCCCTTGTTCGTTCTCCGTATCCTCCAAGTGGTTGCGGTCTACTATGTAGTTATTCAAGACTTCATCCGAAGCCAAAGCCTTATCATAGATGCGGATACTCTTGATAAAAAGGTCTGCACCGTCCGATTTGAAACGTAATTGTTCCGTTATGTCGAAATTCACCTTATCCAACCATTTCGATGCAGCACTTTCCTCACCATTCACATAAAAACCTATCAATCCTCTCTGTTCGTTAGCCTCTATATCCGGATAAAACACGTAAGTTATCTTTATATTCGTACCCGGCTCGAATTTTGTACCTACACTATCTTCGTAACGGATTATCTCACCGCTATCCATTGCTTCGGTTACCACACCTGTAAGGAACTTGGCTTCTTCCGGTGTTACTACAAGACCGTAACGGTTTCCATTATTCAATTTGCCAAGACAGGTTATCAACTCCGCTTTCGTATCTGTTACGTTAGCAGTGCTGTATTCGATTTCAATCGTCATTCCAACTTCACGGATAGAGTAGCCTATAGGTTTATCAGCTTCGTTGAACGGATGATAACCGCCATCGGCCGTAAGTGTCATGGATGCACCGTTACTTAAAAGAAGCCTATCCTTATACCATCCACTTCCTGCACCATTATTATTTACACTCCAAAGCACTTCCTCAAATTCCATATACTTGCTGCCACTCGTCCACGAAGCTGCATTATTTTCCGTATTACTTCTTCCGAAAGCATCAAACGCGCATACTGCATCGGGCGACAGAATAGCTTCTATATCCGGGTGGGATGAAGTGTTTACATCCAGTATTGCCTGTGCAGTTCCACAAGATAGTATATAACTTTGAGGCTCAACATTTACATTTGTCTTTCCATAGCTTCCTATCCCTCCCCTCGGCAACCTATCCTCTTTAACAAGCGTTTTTCCGCTTTCTATCCTCACCGTAGCGGTATTCGATTTTTGGTCATACGCTGCATAAGTAAAGTCCCATGCCGTAAACTGTTCAGCGTTCAATATCGGTTTTTTCCACTCCTTTTGAAAGCCTGTCGCCTTATGGACAAACATTGTTCCAACATATTCTTTCACCGTATCCCCAGCTTTCAGTAGCGTAATGTAATACACCTCACTCATTACACCGGAATTTTCATGCAATGCGTATGCTTCTACTACGTTTACCCCCTCTACCATATCGGATAAAGGAACGGTTATATTCTTTGATTGAATACCGGAACCCGAAGAAAGACCGAGCGTATAAGGTGCTCCTCCGTTCAAGCGATAATGGATATTCTTCTCACCGGTAGTACCCTTAACCGTGAAAGGAATATTCACATCATTTTTATATCCCCCGTCAGCCAGTCCGTTACCTACCGAATAAGTGGTGCTTAATTCCATAGCCACCATCGTTACCCTTGCCGCCGATGTTTTCATAAGGCTTTCTCCGTTATAGGTAGCCTGCGCTTCTACCTGTACTGTATAGGCAGTTGCATCTTTCAGATAAGGAGAAGCGTCAAAAGTATAAGTCTGTCCGGCTACCACTCCCACAAATTCCGCTTTCTGAAATTCAGAAAGCACAGTAGAACCTCTCTTTATAATCACTCTTGCCTTTAGATCAGAGTAACCATCTACATCACTTCCTCCGGCAGTAGCAACACCCACCGAGTATTTCACTGTAAATCCACTTCCTAAAGCAAGATATTGTGATGGTGGAAGAATGGAGCCGGATGTATCGGTAAGGTCAATGCTTACCACCACCTTATCATCATCCGTATATTTCGAAAAACGCACCTCTTTGGTTTCCTCACCGCCTTCCTTGGCTTTTTGCGTCACGGTCATTACATACTGCGTGCCATCCTCACTATCTGTCACGTCGATATCCGTTACCGTTCCCACCATTGCATCGAACACCGTTCCGGATGTAGGAGGTTTCGTCTCTCCGCTCACCAGTTCCTCGGTAGGGGTACGGTTTGACAGTTCCTTCTTTAGAAACGCTTCGATGTCATCGCCTGCATAGGCATGATATGTACCGTCAGGTTGTTTTTGGTTCCATGGTGTTTCAAGATTCATCGGATGCTCAGAAGCATCAATAATGCCGCTTATTTTTCTTTTTGCCATAATATTATCTCTTTTATATTATCAAAATTATTCGTTAATTGTTGCTACCGTTCCATGCGTCCGCTCCGTTCCACGGCTCATCACCTTTCCAATAACCAATCCCAAAGCAACTGCTTATGGCAGACCATACTAGCCTTGCCCCAACATAAACAGCCGATAGAGCACGTTTTCCCACATATACAGCCGTTATTTCCTTTCCATGTATGCTTATCATATTTAATCCTCCTCGTAGATAAGGTACAATATATTATCATCCTTTTCAGGTAATGCCTCAAAATCATCCTCACTTATAGGCTCATGACGATATGCCAATACCTTTAGATCGCCAGCATCAAGCACATACAAAGAAGTGCCTTGCATATACAGCTTATCCGCAAGCGGTATGCCGTTCTTTTGGAACATAGCAGATGACGGTATGCCATCGGATTCCCAATCACCATGCAGTGAACCTTCTACTCTGTAGGCAAACCTTTTCGCATTCCTTACCCACACGATTTCCCCACCCGGCACGGTACTTTTATCCGGCTTAATCTCTCCTTCCTCAATAATACCGGAGAAACGAGCCGTAGCCCCCTGTAAGGATGCTATCGTGGTATTCTCCACTAATTCTACAGCATCTTCAGCCTTGGCTGCTGCATCGTTTGCGTCTTTGGCAGCATCAATAGCATCTTGCGTCTTGTCTTCCAATCCGGCAATGGATTCTTCCGCTTCTTTCGCTGCTGCATTCGCACGGGTAGCCGCATCATTCGCGACCTTACTTATCAGTTCAAAAGGAACATTCACCAGTTTATCCCCTTTCTGGCCGGGAAGTGATTTCACTCCGGTAAGGGAGGTTACAGTCTCCATATCCTCCACACCGGTAGAAGATTGGAGTACACGGTCCAATACCTCCTGAACAATCTGTTCGATATTTATTCCTTCTGCCATAAGCCTATCTTTCTATTAGTTTTACAACTTGCGAATAGCAACCAGGAGTAAGACCGGAAACTGCTTCTTTTATTAGTACAGCATCTTCCGCCGTTATATCAATTTCCCCTTCTGCATCCATTATCTGCATACACAAGCGATACGCCCGTAACTTTTTATCAGTATCTGTCTGCTGGTTACCACTCGGACGAATGCTCGTCCCATTAAATAGGCATTGCGCTACAATATGACCAACAATTTGCGGCTCATTATTTATCCGCAACGGCTGGCCGTCAAAATCCTTGAAATAGTCATTAAGATTCACTTTCATATCCTTAAACTTTTAAATATATGTCATCTTTACAACAATACCATTAACAACCTCAAGGGTATATTTATAAGTTGCAAAATCACTCTTTACAATCCACTGGAAGGTACCAGAAACACCCTTCCGGTAACTGTAGGTTCCATCGCTGGCCAGACTCCATCCCGTACCGTAATTATTCGACAGGATATCGTTACAATACACCGACCCGTTCACATGTACACCACCATCAAAATAGCCAGCATAAGTATTGGCACTGATAGGATAGCTCTGTCCAGAAGACTTGCTGGAAGCATAAATGGCAGCCCCGCCCAAATTGGAACCGACAGACTTCACTCCGAACCGTCCTTGGGTAGCTGCGTTGAAAGCCACATCCACGATACCTTCCATATCAGACTGCGACACACCGAGTTTTAGGCTACGCGAGTCATTACCGAAATAGTCACCGGCTTTCCAATATAACCGCCCCGAATCAAGTGTAAAACCACCTATTTTACCCTCATAAGCATATACAGTTCCATAAATCTTAGCATTATTAGTTTCAATGCTTCCGTCTTTCAATATCTTAAAGTTTCCGTTAGCTGTAACAAGCCCCTCCAACTGTATATTGTCAGCCTTTAACTTGATACCTTCAGTACTGGCACCGATGAATGATTTAAGATTTCCGTCACTGTCAATAGCAAACATTCCAGCCGTATCACTCTTCGTAATCAATCCCGCTCCAGAAACAAGATTCCCTTTTCCATCAAAAAGGCCGGAAGCCAACAAGTTCATATCAGCCTTGGTCACTATTTGGGAAGATTCAAGAATGTTACCATCCTTGTCAAAATTACCGGCTGCTATTTTCACCAGAAGATCACTTTGTTCAAACAGTGTCCGATATTTGTAGGTAAGTGCATCCACTTTATTTGTGGAGAATACCAGCAAAGAAATATAAATGACACCTGTAAAAGAAAGCTTGAAATCCCCTGTACCATTCCACAATCCATCAAGCGTAAACATCCTCTCGGTATTAGATACTGGAAGTTCTTCCTCATATCCGAACATGGCAAAATCTTCAAATCCGGTTTTATCAGCATTAACAAACTCAATCTTCAAACTACCTGCTTTGACTACACGATATGTAAAAGACAAATACACAACCCCTGGTACTTTCAGCCCCTCACTATTGGTTTGCTTATATTCCGGCGCTAAGCGAAAATCTTCCAACCGTTGCATAATGTAGCTGTTTCGGATATATGCGTATGGTATCTTTCCGTCTGTGCGTATTTCAGCATGACCGCCCGGTTTTGTCGACAAAGGACCATTATTCGCCCATATCCACTTTCCACCCAATGTCAGCAAAGTTGCATTCTTCCCTGTTGTCCATTTCTCCATACCGTTAGCGAAAGAAGTGTTATCAAAATAACTCTGCTCCTCACGTATTTCTTGGCGCAAGCCTTCTACCGCTGAATGTATTTTTCCCTCTGTAATCTCAAAGCGTGTCAATATATCTTCACCGGTCATTAAGACAAATGTACCTTTCAAATATACGTTATCGCCATAAAGCCCATTTCCTTTAGGTTGTTTGTCAGCGGGAAAAGAACTATCTTTAATACCATCCAAATTACCGAAACGACAGCGCAAACACCCGTTGAAGTTCTTGGCTTTTACTCCGTCCAAAATATCGATACGAGGCTGTCCGTCTTCTGTAGCCGATATACTGATAAGATTCTGACGTAACTTATTCTCTGTATTACCCATCAATACACACTCATCGCCTACAGTTGGGGCTACACCACCAAATTCGGAAACAGGTACTGTAACGCCGTTTACATCGGCCGAAGTAATTTCCACCCAATAAGCCTTGCGAGACGCACCACTAGTAACAGCGCAACGCATCAAGTCATGGACCATAAAATCACATTCCTGCTCAAAAAGGATGCGGTAGTTATTACCTTGGCGAATAACATCCTTTATTTTTCCGTTAGCTGCAGAAACGATAAACTGACCGCCTATGCTACGCACTTTCTGTATTAGCAGTTCAAGGGCTACCAATGATTGCCGGATAGTAGCTTTATCTATAGTGAGATGACTTAATCCGGTAAGCTGGTCTATCCATATCTGCCAGCCTTCACCAATCAATCCATCTACAAACTTGGTACTGCGAAGCAGCTCCCGAATAACAGCAGTCAGAAATTCAGCATTCCCTAAATCATCAATATTGGCTCCTGATTTACCTTGAACAAAATCTCCAAGTTTAATGCCTTTTAAAAATGTTATTAACCCCGCTGCTGTATCGTTTAACTTTTTGCTTACTGCATTTTCCGCTATTTCCTTCAATGTGCGAAGCGATGAGAGTACATTCTTATCTGTAAAAGGTCTTTCATCATACTTTTCCAGAACCGTAACACTACCATTTCCACCACCGCCGTTTATAGTGGCCTGCATAGAACTTATCTGCCCTTCTATCTTATCTTCCCATTTCTCTGTCAGATAGTTTGATACGACACACGATAGTTTTCCGGTTTTCAGATTCTTTTCTGTGGAAACAATACGAATGATTCTACTGATATTACGAGACGGTATGCTTACAGTTATCAAATCCCCACACTCTAAGCCACCTTTTTCCCTCATATAACGATAATCCACATCAAGAGTAAACTTTACCCTTTTTTGCGAATTAAAAGCAAGCCAATCCGTAGCTTTCTCACGCAACTTTGATATTGCAGCTTGCTTGTATGCCTCTCCAAGACGAATACCGGTAAAATTAAACTCCTCACCACCTCTCAAATGTTTGGCCGTTGATGGGATAAGAGGTCTGCTTTGGGTTTCCGGATCAATGGGAGCCAATTCATCTTCTTGGTAGATTAGGGTTATTTTCTTATTAGAATTATCCCACTTAAATTCAAAGGATTTTCCCATTAAATCTCCTGTGAGAAAATTAATACGCGCATCATCGCCAATAGCCAATTCGTCAATATTAAAATCAATATCACGGCATATAAACTCACGATAATTCTCCCCCGTAGGATTCTCAACAAAACCAGTAAAAGAGGGATGAATATCATCAAAGACAATTTTTTTCTCAACTGCCCGATTGGTTTCTGAAAAGTTTTCCAAATACTTTTCGGGCAACATCAAACGTCCTTCTTCATCGCCTTCCCCTGGAGCCATATTCTTTGTTCCACCAACTGGATATACACGGGTAGTAACATCACCACTATCAACGTTGCTTTGCTCTACCTCATACAATCCGCCACCTTGCCCTTGTGTAAATGTCAGATTTCTTTCATTTTCAATGCGTGATACATAATTTATCGTATGGTCATGTACATAATACTCATAGCCATACGCCGAAGCCAACTCTGATAATAAACTACGGCAATCTATCCCGTCAAAAGATAATGTCATATATTCTGTATCAGGAATATTGCCAAGCTGCCACCCCGTATCTACCCCTAAAGGATTGTCATTTGTCTTGTTGACATTCCATATCAACAACTCCAACCAATCTCTCAATTTTCCCGTAAGAGTAACGCGGACGCTTTTGGTTATCTTATTGGTGAGAATCTTATCTATTAAAGTATATTCCGGTGCTTCAAATAGGTATGTTGTAGTATGATTAACAGAACTTTTATCGGCAAATTCAGATGCACGATTAATTTTATATTTTATTCCGCCAACCCTTATAAAATCCCCCTCTTGAATATCAGGAATGGTATCAGTTACCACAGTTACCGATACTTCATTCTTACTCATTATGCCATTAGCCAATATAGCATCATCAGATGCAATACTGGCTACCTTGGTATCAATTCCAGAAACTACACGATATACCTCTAAGATGTCAATCATTGCTGCATTACTCTACATTTTAAATCGAATTCCAATACATGCTTAGTCCGCACTGTAACGGTTATTCCATCTTTAAAATATATTCTCATGCGCTCATTATCTTTCAGAGTCAAATTTCTAAGACCGGGACTAATACACAAAGCTGAAAACCTGCTCATGCTTAAGTATAACCTTTCCAAGCTGCTCCCCAGCATAGTACACTTTAATGTCAATGTGGTAGGCTCACGATATTTATTTTGCATATATGGCAAAGTCGTACCTATCTCTATCCGCTTTCCAATAGCCTCAACACCAGAACGAGAAGATACATAAATTCCAAAATCAGCACTTAAAGAATAGCCATCCATTACGTAGTTATTCCCACCTGACGGATTAATGTCTATTTCTGCCGGAATATAGCTTTGTTGCCAAAATTTTACTTGCACAATAGCCATATTCAAAGTAACATATTCTTCTACAGAAATCTCATCCTTACAGATAACATTAAAGCTACCAAATCCGGTCAATAAACGCCTGCATGAAATACAAGCCTTCTTTAGCTTATCTAATTGGGATTTTACATTTTCAGAGCGAACCACCAAAGATAGAAGTAAAGTCCGGCCATCCAGTTCAATATCTTCAGCATCAACAAACGGTTCAATACCGGTTCCCCAATTATATTCCGTTGTTCCTTTACGCTTAGGAAGGTCAAATACTCCTGATATGGCAATACAATCTTTTGTCTGACCTACATAGGGAAAAGCATCGTAAGAAGATATATCTATATCGTCAAGTTTATAACTCATAAGTGGCTCCTTTCCGAACTATTAAATCAGCTCCCGTACAAGTTGCATTGCCATATAGATAAACCGTAACATGAGCACCACTACATTCATCTACGATTATATCTGCATTATCCAAAGCATCTATAATCAAGCGTGCCCCATTGGAAGCCCGAAGATTCAGCTTTGTACTATCAGCAGCCCATATTCGGCACATCATGCGTTCTGTTATTTCCACTACGGCATAACATTCCCCCACAAAGGCTACTTCCTTTTGATTTTTCACATTTACTGTTTCATCGGCATATAATCCTTGTCCGTGCATCATATCTCCAAAATTAGAGCGAATAAATGCACTCGATGGGGTATGTCTTGAAAGACAAAACTTAATATTATCAAAGAAACATCTAATCATCTCTGCCTTGGATTTTGTTTCAGCCAACTCTTGAAGCCCTTCATCGCAGGCTCCGGCAGCACCTGCCAATAATGCAATTCGTTCTTTCAGTTCCATACTATCCTCTCCCATTATAGTTTTTAGTGTTTTTTCTTATTTCATCAAGCTTTGTTTCCAATGATTTGATACCCGTTTTCAGTTCTTCAACAAGAGTTCCGGTATTATCTGCCGTTGCTTTTGTATTATTGTTTATTCCAATAATCTGCACATAAATATTAGCTATATTGGCAAGCTGCGTCCGGCATTCTATAAAATGCTCATGGCTCAAATTAAGCAAAGAACGTATATCTAAAGCAGACATATTCCATAGACCTACAAGCTGGGAAGCAGTCCCCTCAGTTACCGCAGCCTGCAACTCACCAGTAACGCCATTTTCTATTTCATCTTCAATATCATCGTTTATAAGTCCGAGACGTTCAAGTATAGCCTTATATCTTCCAAGACTATTCATTATCTCATCCTTCCCCTTTTGCCCTGCCGCAACAATTTGATCCATCTCCCAATTAGTAATTTCAACTCCTCCAGCCTTTAATGGATCAACAGCTTCTGCCATAGCCTGAAACATGTCTTCCATGGCATTTTGAATTACAAGAACATCGAACTGTTTAGCTATAACATTCTTCATCAAGTCATTTATCTTTTCTTGTATAGCTTCTTTGCCGTTATCAAGACCATTACATAATCCGTCGACAATACTCGAAGCCATATCATTGGAAAATGAATACAAATCAGTCGTTGATAATTCGTCTACAATCCCCTGCTTTAGTTCGTCTATCTTATCCCTATAATCCTCTATTTGGCTTTCCCAATCAGCAATCTTCCCGTCATCACGTTTTTTGGACCTTTTGCTTTGTTCGGCAGCTATCATACCCTCTGTTTCAATTATCTTTTGCTGCAAGTTATTTACCTGCTCTATCTGCTTGCTATATTTCTCACTGCCGATAGCTTTGGCTGTTTCACGTTCCAACTGCCGGTATTGCTTTTCCAAGTTTTTCACATTCTCTTGATGCTGTTTAATTTCCCGATTAGCCTTACGACTTCTTCGGTCAAAGACATCAAATGCAGAAGATATAAGCCCAACGGCACCTGAAATCATAGCAGCCGGATTCATGGAAGCAATACCACCGGCCAGTTCACCTGCCGACCCAACCATATTGGATATACTTCCAAGTAACTTTTGGGTTTCTTCATCCCCAGCCAATCCCATGTTCTTTAAACCGCCTATGACCGAATCAAAACATTCGTTCACCATTCCAAGCACTTCGGAAGTATCACCAAATATTTCTTTTAAGGATGCTTTCTTTTTAGTCTTATCAGCCTCTTTCTGATATTCTTTTATATGAGTAACCAAGCTGCGGAACGGGTTACGGGATTTGATTTCATTCTCCGCATCTTTCAGCTTCTCCAAGACTTTATCCAGATTAATAGGGTTCAGCTTCAAATCTTTAGCTTTCGACTTGATTATCTGAATAAGATTTTCTATTTCGGAAATGGTAAGGTTATCCAAATCACCGAACAATTTTACCCATTCATCTGACTGCATCAACATCTGTGCATTTAACTCGTTCAAGGCTTTTTCTTTGCCTTTGGTTAGTTTATCTACCAATTCCTCATTTCCTGCTGCTTGAGCAATCTTTTCATCCCATTCTTTGGTTATAGTGTATTCGCGGCTCTTATAATCATCAAGTTGGGCAATAAGGGCATCGTATTTTTCCTTGAGTATTTTTTCTTCATTCACCAGATTCTTAACTTGAGCTTCAGAATACATATTACTCAATAAGTCTTTCTGCTCTTGTGGTAACTGCTCTATGGATGTAGTTGTAGGCTTGAAAACTCCCTTTTCATTATTCTTCTTACCTTTATTCCTTTCCTCCCATTGTCTTTTTTCGATTTCTTGTTGAGCCTTTATCAAAGCTTCTCCATGTTCTTTTATCGAAAACAACTCTTTCTGAAAATCCAAACGGCGCTGAGCTTGATACTTTTCTTCTCCTTCTTCCATTGCATCGATTCTCATCTGTTGCAAATCCATTGAAAATTGTTCAAACAGTTTTCCCTGTTCTTTTTTTGCATTCTCAATATCGCCTTTATAATCTTTTTTATCCGGTTCTGTATTAACCACAGTTGTGCCGGTTGTCGTAGTAGTTGTAGTGGTCGTACCAGTATTGACAGAAGTCAGACCTTTGATAAACGGAGCAAATCTCTTTTTTACTTGATAGATATTATATTCGGTCGAATAAACGCTTCTGATATATTCATCCAAAGCATCCACAACCTCATCACTTAACTGCCTATTGCCACTAGCAATGCCTTTCAACAGCTCTCTTTGTGTATCATACAAAACTTTCATGTTTCCCGTTCCGGCTCGTTGCGCTTCTGTCACCTTATCTACAATATTCTGAACTGTTAATTCTACCAATCCGCCGTTGTTTGAATATTGTGAAAGCCCCTTACGTAAATTCTCCAACTCATCAGCCTGCTTCTTTACTCCAGATGTAGCGATTTCATCGGCTGCTTGGTTTTGTATCTGTAAGGCAATCTTTTCTTTTAATGAAGCATTTATACGGTCATAAGCACTCTTAATTTCTTCTGCAGAGGATTTTTCAGTAAGCATATTACTAAGATAACTTCCATACTGTCCGTTTATCAGGTTTATCACTTTCCTTCTCTCTTCTGTCCCTTCCTTAGCGCGAGCCAATGCCGAAAATACATCATCCAATGCTCTTTTCTCTTTCAACTGTAACGCTATGCACTCGTTATAAGACTCATTTAATTTCCTATTTGCCTTCTCTGCTTCACTAACGTATGTTATATGCTTATATATGGCATATCCCAAAGCAGCTATAGCTGTTGCAATAAGCATATAAGGACTTTTAGCCATTATAGCATTCAATGCTTTTGTTTTCATGGCAAGTATTTCCTTTGCCTTGCTGACTATATTAAGCCAGTTTGCTTGAAGTTGCATCGATAGGGTCCACCCTTTAGCCAATCCCTGTTGATACAACTCTGCTTGCGCAGCGAGCAATACCGCAACACGATAGCTTCCCCACGCCGTAGCACCTACTACCAACAAATCTTGCAAGGTAGATAATGTGTTTACCAAATCCCCATTAGAAAACGCATTATTAAAACTTTCGGCGATACCGGCAACTTGCTTCATTATTTCCTCACCCATTGGCCGGAGTGCTGCAGTTATATTATTACGAAGAAGCACCAACTGATTTTCAGTACTATCATTCATCTTTTTAAAAGCAGTTTCCGCAGCTCCAGCGGAATTTCCCAACTCCACCAAATCCTTAGAAGCTCCCTTGGCATTCTTTCCGGTAAGAGCCAATGCAGCTTGCAATGCTTCATCAGTACCAAGCAACTCTTTCATCTTGGTTGCAGAACCATCAGCTTTATCGTAAATCAACTGTAATGCTTCTTGGAATGTACGGCCTTGGAAAGCTGCATCTCCGAGTTGGTTAGCTGTACCAAGTATAGCAGCACGTATCTTTGTCATGGCTTCCGATGTCGGTACACCTTGCTTAGTTATAGTAGCCACAGCAGCCAGTACATCATCAAGGCTTATGCCAAATGAAGCAGCAATCGGTGCTGCTTGGGCAATGCTTGTGCCAAGTTCCCCAAACGTGGTCTTACCTAAACGGACCGTAGTAAATAGCTTATCGGACACGGATTTTGCTTTATCTGCCTGCATACCGTAAGCATTCAAGATAGTAGTAATGGCATCAGCAGCCGTTGCAGTTTCAGTCAGACCACCGGTAGCCGCCTTAGCGGACACCTCTAAAATTTCCATACCATTTGCTCCATCATGACCGGCAGACACGATTTGATACAATGCTTTAGCCGCTTCATCACCGGCAATAGGAATATCACGAATCATATCCATAACACGATTCATGTATTCTGTCAAACTACCGTCTACTTCTTTAGAAAGAGTAGCAACTTCAAGCATGGCTTTCTGAAAACGTTTTTCAAAATCGTATGATTCTTTGGCCGCACGAGCAAAGGCTATCCCTGCACTGATACCGATACCTCCGAACACATCAAACGATGTAATTTCATCAGCCATCGCCTTTATTATACCAATAGCTTCCCGACGACTCTTATAAAGTCCGGTATTATCTATGCCTGTAGCAAAATATAATGCACCATCTTTATTCTGAATACCCATAATTCATTTATTTTTAAAATATAAGAAAGCCCCATATCTTCACAGACACGGGGCATCAACCTCTAAAAACAAGACATGAAACAATGTTTCAACATTGTAAGATATAAAAACAGGCATTATTTCGCTTTTGCGCCTTCAATATCATAGTACCTCTTCATCCGAATTGTTTTTGTCGGATCATCAAAACTAGGTAACTCAACCCATTCATAATCCACACCTTCGGTTTCTCCATCTTCATCAACTGTCCGGTTTCTTTCTTTCATCACAGAAGCATATTCCTGCATCATTATTTCAATCAAGGAATAACTGCTTTCCATTGTTTCCATATAAGTCAATCCTAACGAATCATGCACTATAACTAAGAATCTTGCTTGACTGTATCCTGCCAACTTTGCAGATTCTTCTGAGCGGCTATTATCTCCGTCTCTCCCAATGGGCTCACGTTCTGAAGCATCGTGATAGAGTCGCAAAAAGGGAAGTAACCTATTCTAAAGAATATGGCATTGAGAAGTATTCGTATATCTTCCCATGTGGAATTATCTATAAGAACATTGCGAAACCATGCCGGTGGCTCCGACGGCTTATTATGAATGCCCAAACATACAATATCAAGAAGCAACTCTCCATACTTATCCATCATAACCGGAAAATCACTAGTCGGCTCATCAGACTTGACAATCATCTTATCAAGGTCTGCCGGTTCTATTTCAAGCAAAAGAGGTCGCAACTTAAACCATGTCCTAACCGTTATCGGACGTATGACTATACTATCCCCGACTTCCTTTCCTGCCGGAATAGATTTTTTCTCGCTAAAATCAAATGGTATCTTGACTGGTTGCTCCGTTATGGAAGCCGACTCCAATTTAAACAAATTCTTTACGCTCATAAATTTATCCAAAGGGGCTATCCCGTTGTACTTCCGGGAAAACTCTATAATATTCGCGACTATTATAGAATTGTTTCGCCCCTATCCATCAAAAGTTTGTTTCTATAGGCGGACTCGAACCGCCGACCTCATTATACAATGCGCTCTGCCGACTGAGCTATATAGAACCATAGTTATTTACTTGGATGCAGCTTTGGCCGCCTTAGCTTTAGGCGCCGCATCAGTAACTTCACGCATAAAGGCAGTTTTGGTTTCCCCTTTTTCTGTAATTGCTGCCTGTACGTACACACGAACCAATAACAACTCTGCTTGTTCTGCACCCGGAGCCTGTGAAATCTTAGCCGCTATCTTACCATTGACAACAGTATAGACTACTTTCTTTCCTTTTTTGGGCAATGTTTCGCATTGGAATGTCTTATTGATTGACGGAATATCCGTAGGCTTATTCCAAACATCCTTTGGAGATAATTCTTCCCCTTTGTCAACGGTTCCACCGGCAAGCAATGCTATTGTATCATTACTTGGAGTAGGAATAGAGAACTCAATATAATCAGTGGTATCTTTTACAAATTCCACATATAATGGTTCGGTACTGCCTTCAATGTCTATCTTCACTTCCTTAGGGTCTGCAAAGTTGAAAGCAACACTACTTTTGGTGGGTAAGGGAAGTGTGGTAAAATCCGTTCCCGGCACTCCATCACCAACATCTGCAATTCTAATCGCGCCTACGCCCATAGCAATAGGCCTTACCGTTTTTGTTTCTGTCATAATCAATTATCCACTTTTACATTAAATCGAATATTAGTACACATAAATCCCTCTTTTAAATCCGGTATCGGAATACTTAGGAAATCCTCTATTTCTCTACAATTGCCATCATCGCTATTTATCGAAGCAAGAGCCTTACGCACCATACGTTTTAACTCTTTCATACGTTGACGCTGATACATTCCATTATGCTTCAAAGGAACAAACACATTCACATTTACAGGGATTTTATTAATGAAATCCAACTCCGTTAATGATAGATGATTAACTACGATATGTTCGTCCTTAACACCGGTCTCAGATTTGTCTTTATATATGGCAATTCCAGTACCGGCAGCTTTTATCGCTTCATATACGAAATCTATTACATCAAATTCATCCATAAACTAGATTTTTTCAAACACCTTAATCAATGCCTTACGCAAATACTCCTGACATTGGATATATCCCGTAGTAGCCACATCTTTTCCTTTGGCTTCAACATGAACCGCATATTCCATACCGGCAACACCAATCAGTACGTAACTGCCTTGATAAGCCAAAGAAATATCTTCGGCCAGCTGTCTGGCTTTGGAAATGCCTGTATCACCGTCATTCCCTTTACCGCTTTTCTCAAAGTTTTCAGAAACGGTTTCTCCATCCATAGCTATTATATAGCCTACAGAAGAACGAAGATTGCCTGTGCGGTCTGTATAGTTACCCGATTTACGGGCCACTTCTACAAATTTTTCTCCAGCAGCAGAAAGTAATTTAAAAATCCTTTCTTCTGCTCGTTCTTGGAATTTGTCAAACCAGCGGTCTATATCCGCATCCGAAAACAAAGGTGTCAGTCCTGATTTCATACATTTATAATTGAATGGGATTGATACGGTTCCCAGCAAATTATATCCACATCAACATTAAGAGAAGGAACTTGTAAACGCAAATATTTAACATCAATATCTGGACGGACCTTAGTATAGAAATAGCCATGTACTTGCTTTTCATCGCCAAGGCTGTTTTTCTTCATAACTATACGCCCATCACTAACGGAATCATATCTTCCCTTTACTGACAGAGTTTTTGTTTCTCCATCAACCCACTCACCATTGACTAATTTTCCGCCAATTTCATAAGTTATCAAGGCAGTATGAGGATATCTGGTTACCATGCGTTCCTTGCCCTTCCCCTAATAATGATTTTCTTTCCTAATTTGGCAGCCTTTTCAGGCTCCCCGTTCTCAATATATAACTGCCTTGCAGTCTGTATATAGTAAGAGCGGGGATGAGAGATAGATAACTTGTTTTCCGTGAAATCCGGAGAATTTATCAGCATGGCATACGTATCAGCGACACATAGACCAACTTGCTTTATATTATCAGTAGTACATTGTTCTTCAGGATTAATACCACGCTTTACAAATACTACCTTTTCCAAGAAGCCTTCCATATCTCCAATAGAGGGATATTCCAGTATCGTTTCTCTGATTGTTGCCATAACTGTATTATTCTTCGTCACCCGGTTCTAAGTTTTCATCATCCACTTCCTGCCCCAAGAACTTAGCAGGAATATTATCCGTACCTTCTGTTGCTTCGTCAGAAGGCCATTCCTTACCATCAGCCTGCAAGATATACATAGCTTCCGGGTCATTGACTACAGGAATTGCATTAGCTTCAGCCTTGGTCCACTCCTTGAACGGCTCTTCAGTAGAGAATTTTGTAACCAAGATAAAGTCTTTCTTTACCATGATTGCTTTCTTCTTCAAAGACTCCGAATTTTCAGCCATAATAGGACCGTGCTGGATATTACCAACATTCAAATCCTCAAGGAAGCAAATACGATGCTTCTTCCATGGACAAATAGTAGTACGTTTGTGGTTTGCATCTTCAATACGCACAGCCGGATTGATAGTGATAATCTGTGCCGGATATTCTTGTTCAGCCAAATACTCGTTAATAACCTTCTTGGTGATAACGAGCTTCGATGTCTGGTTAATCCAGCCCTTAATCTTATCCAAAGTTGATTTCTGCTTCTTCAATAAAGTGAAATCAGACGTCAGCATAATGATGTATCGCAGACTTACCCCCTTGGCACTTGCTGCAGAAAGTACATCTTCAATATCTTGCAAACCGTCAGCTTTTGCTGCATCAGCCCAGTCTGCTGAAGATTTCTTTCTGTTATCTGCCGGCATACCACAACCTACAAATTCAGTGGTTACAATGCCATTATTATTCTTTGCTGACAAGTTGAAACCTGCACGGCTCATATACTGCATAGCCCACCACTCCATACGGCCACGCACTGCATTATACACAAAATCCTGATCTTTGAAAGAAAGATTCAGCAACTCCATTTGCTCTGCATCTCCTTGCGCATCACGTTCTAGATTCTTATATTCCTGATAGTCGCTTTCGTTCATGCCACGCTTTACGGCTGTTTTTGGAATATCACCGGACATTTTGCTGATTACTTCCCGCGTCTTCTCCGGAGCGGAAGAATCAAAAGAAACGACATCGGCAATTACCGGAGCACCTTTCTCTCCAACCAATGTTTCCCATTTCAAGCTTGTAACTCTTTTGGGAGTAAAGAAATTAGGGTAATACATTGGTTTTACATGGCGCGAGTTTAAACGGGCGCTCATGTTTTTCTTGTTTACTTGTTTAATTAAACTTCTTTCCATAAATCAATTATGATTTCTTGTTTACGAATCTGATTAACGACATCAAAGCCTTCAAGCCTGCATCGATAGGGAAGGGCATATTACCTTCACTAATGGTTCCACGTGCCATTAAGCCGCATGATTGGTTAGCAACAGTCAAATCAACTTTTGACAAGGTTATCACCAACTCAGATGAACTTGTAACAAGGGTTGCCTTTCCTGCCGTACTCTTCTCTTTTACCCCGACTAATACTTGACCGACCTTTGCTGCGCCAATCTTGGCTTCAAGAGTAATAACATCATATCCGGCATTACTCTTGTCTATGGCTGTAATTCTATCGGATGCACCTTTCAAGTCCCCTCCAACAGTAACAAAATCCCCAACAGCAAACAGATGGCTTTTATTGACTTTCACAGTCGTTCCCTCTGCTTCCAAAGCTTCTGTAACCAAAGCAGTCTTGATTACACGATACCCTCCATTTTCATCTTTGCCGACAACACAATATGGCGGCAATTCATCCAATGGCATACCATCAAAAATCGCAGTTCTTAAATCTGCTCGAACAATGGTACCGCCACCGACAACATCCTCGAGCATTTTTATGACCGCAGGATGATACTGAAATTCTTTTTCTTTCTTAAAAAACATAGCTACAATGGATTAATTATTAATCAATACCGAGACTGGCAACCCCGTTGGAATCCCCAGTACCCTCATCTTTATTCATGATTTCCAACCATTCCTTTTCTGTCCGGTCTTTTGGCTGGGCTACATACGGACGATAATTGCCTGCTTCCACTTCATCTGATATTGCGCTTTGGCGAATTTCCTTATATTCTTCTTGAAGCTCCTTAATTTGGTCTTCTACAGATGTTTCGGAATTTACATCAATACGCTTAAACCATTTTTCCGGCAACTTGGCTGTATCAAACAATGCCTTAGCAGACGCGTTTTTGCCGGAATCGGAAACGGTTTTTGTTAAGGTGGAAATATTATCCGTTAAGGTCTGGATCTGCTTTTGCTGGGCTTGAAGCATCTTTTTGAAAGCAGGCGGAAGATCATCCAAATCATCATCTACATCATCGTCATCGTCGTCAACGACCGTTTTGTTTTTCTTCCCTTTTTTACCCTTTCCCTCTATAGGCTTGCCATCTTTCAGACCATGCTTCTTTTCATATTCAGCAATAGCATTATTGGCAACATCCTGATTGTTCTGCTCGCTTGCTTCCAAATCCGGAAGAATGTTATCCTTAAAAAGAGAGACATAGTTTTCCAGATTTTCCTCGCTCTCAATATTAAACAAGGCTTTTACCTTTGCAGCATATTTCTCTGGAATACCTGCTTTCTTTAAAGCTTTTTTAATTGCAACTAAAATTTCCATAGTCTTTTTGCTTTAAAATATATTGGAGCAGGATTTTTACCATAAAAAAAGGCTACCCGCACCCGGATAGCCTATATTCAAATAAACTTTAAATACTAATCTTTATCGTCTTCATCATATCCACACATGGCATCAGCTTCCGCCTGCCAGCGGTCAAACATAAAGTAATACTTTTTATATCCCTCTTCCTTTTCCTCCATGCTTAACCTTGCCCAACTTACGGAAGCCATCATTGCTTTGTTATTCTCATCATACTTTCCTGCTTCGTAATTTCTGAGAATTCTTTCCGACCTTTCTTTCCAATACTGGCGAAGCTCATCTGTAACTTCCGGTACTTTAACTTTATCTGTCATAATTCTTTCAATTCAATATTAATCTCATCTTCCAACTCCAATATTGAGACAACCTCAAATCTTGTATCAGTAGTAAAGAGAACCTCGTATTGGTTCATCCCTACAAATTTACCGTTAAATTCCGAGATTTTCGATATATCCTTTCCATTTTTACCCTGAATCGTAAAAACTATGCTCACTTCATTTCTTTTCAAAGGGCGATAACTTGCAAACATATCAGCTATTTCCGGAGATTTGCTACATGATGTAAATATCTTGTGGGCAACCTCTTTTTTATCCTTATACAAAGCTTCGTATTCCTTTCGCTTTATTATAGTACCACGATACATAATGCCTTTAAATGCTGGCAACAAATTCAACCCTTCACAAATTAATGTTGCGGCAGCTTTATTAAACTCGCTAAGATTGTCATTATACAACTGCTTATTTAACTGTCGATAGTTGCCTCCGGCTTTAGTATAATGATGTATAGCGGCCAACCTTGTATTAGAAATATTCGGATATTCCTTTGAAAGAAAATCAATAGCACGCTGCATCGATACAGATGTGCTTCTTGTGCGGGTAAACTTCTTTTCTTCCAATGTATAAATATTGGTTTTCAACTCTCCAAAGAACTGCCGGTTATCACGAATAAAATAGGGTTCATTGCTCCATCCTTTAGCCCTTTCAAGGTTCTTGTTTACCCAAGCTTTAGCCGATTGAGGTACGTCTTTTACAACAAGTTCTTCCGGTATCGTATCATTTACCAAATACTCGGCCAAATCTTCCGGTTCCATAACTATTGGAGTCGCATAACAAATGCAAAATGGATGAAACCCTGTGAATTTAAATGTTTTCGGATATTTTCCAACCATCGAATCACAAAGTGCACACGGTCCTCGATTACTATCAGACCGTCTTATCTCTATGCCCAAAACAAAGTCCTGACCATTCCATCGTTCATAATCTGCTGCACGATAAGCCATATTGGTTGTCGTAGAGGATAATCGCAATGCGTTCATACTTGCACTACGGTACACACCTTGGCCAGGATGATAATTTTTCATAGGCTGAGATAAAATCAGTTTCCCATTTGCATCACGCACACGCCTAAAACGTTTATCCGGCTCTTTAAGAAGTTGGCGCACATCCCGGCCTATCTGCCCGGCATTACGGCCTACCGATACTCCGGATGCAAGATAATACTCCAGTTGCTCTTTTGCCAACTCCGCAATATTCCACACACGGTCAGATAAGGCATTTCCCCTAATATCCATACCCTTTTTTAGCTGCAACATAGCTTTGGCATTATGAGCAAACAGCCCTTCTTTTATAGCTGTACTGATAGCCAATCCCTCAATATACCTTGAAATAAAATCATCATTCTTTAGTTCAGAACGTTTCCATGCGTCCATTTGGAATTGAGTAATATTGGCAAGTAGGTCAGATTGTAACTTTACCAACTCCCTATCAATACGTTTTTCTATTGACTGGTTTCTTACCCATACACTATCTTTCCCTTTATCTGCCCATTGTTGAAGATAAGGGGAAATAGCAGCAATAAAACGATTAAAGATAGTTGTTATATCATTTTGCTGCACCAACATTTTTTGCAAATGCTGACTATCATAAAAGGAAAGCCCTTTACGTTTCATCATTCATCTGGATTAGCAGGAAATGTAGCACCAAAAGGATTGCTGTTTTGTGCCATTTCTTTTTCTTCTTTCTTCATGGTTGCAATCTCTTGTTTGGCATTCTTTGTATAAGGAGATTCTGCAGTAATGGTCTCTTGCGAATTGATAGGCTTATTACCGTTTGCAATAGCCAAGTTCTGCAAAATTTCCGTAAGGTTCTTGGGCAAGATTGAACCGAACTTCACCTCGAAATAATTTCCCTCTATTACGCCAGCGTTTTTGATATGGGAAATACGGGCCATACCAGCCTGCACGATTGCCACACAACGCTGTACCACCGGACCGAATATTTCCATCTGTTCCGTAGCTTTTATCTTTGCGTCAATAGTCATAAACTCACGAGCCACTCCGGATAAATCACCTATACCAATAAGGTTGTCAAAGGAGAGGTCAGGGCAAGAAGCACCGGAAAATATCTCATGCCTTTCGTTTGCGATTTCCTCTTTCTGAGAATCAATAGACTGCTGCCAGGATAAATATTCTGCATCACCATGATAAGCAGTTCCAGTATCCGGGTCCACTTCCATGGAGAAATTCAACTCCTTTCCCACCGTTTCCTTTGAAGGTAAATTGGTCTGGCCGTAAGTCTTTAGCATAGGGTCTCCAAAATAGTCATTAGTATCTGACATTCGAGAAAGGCGCATTTCATACGCATCCATAAGAACTGCTATATCTTCCCAGTCCGGTTGGTCTACTTCTGCATAGACAACTGGAATTTTCCCGAATAGATTCTTATCCTTTGTTATAACCCACTGCCCATCATTGATTCCGGTTATAATCTCATTAGCGGTATAAATCTTCACGCATTCACAACTTCTGCCATTAACCATAGCTGTGTATTTATGAATGAAGCCATCCATATCATCATCATCGTCAAAATGCGGGTAAAATTCATTGGTTACATTATCATCCTTTGGTGTTGATAATATTTTGGCTTTTAATACGACTTCTTTTTTTAAGATAGGATTTCCATCCTTATCCGTTCCCTTAATATTGCTTTTCGTTACAGGATAAAAGACAATCGCCCCTTTGGTTTCAGATAGTACAATACGAGCAAATCTCATAAAGACTGATTTCATCTTAAGCTTGCGGACAAATACCTGCTTGAAGTCTTGCAAGCTATCATCATCCATATTATCTGCCGATACAATCATATCCCCACCGAACAAAAAAGCTGCTGCTGTACGTACTATCTTCTTTGGGATATTAGTTACAATCTTAGCAACCGGCACAGTCTTATCTTCCAAACGTTTTGGTTTTTCTTCGCCAGTATTTGGGTCTGTTTCAAACTCTGTATCTGAATATACAGCCACTTTTTTAGGTTCACGGAAACCTACTGAAGTTTTACGACGGCGGCGTTCTCCGTTATATTCCTCCAAATATTCTTTGGGGTCTCTATCTTCTATGGTATCTACACATAAATCACTGACTATTCGAGAAAAGTCGTCATTACTCAATATTTCGGATATTCCTGGCATATACTTTTCTCTTAAAATATACACCTATTACTTTTTTTTAAAGAAAAAGCCTATCCAACGATATTAGATAGACTTTTATATAGAGGATTATTACTTTTGGTGGGTGTGGAACATATGCTCCTAACTATAAGGTTCGCCTTGCTTATCAAAGTGTGTCTATTTTAGCCCACTCCCATGTTCCACACTCCGTCAAATAGTCGATATATATTTCCCATAATTCGCCCTCCATTTAATTTTATTAAATTATAAATAGATTTCATCAACTCATACGCCGTTAAACACAGCGAAACACAACCACACCAAGGAGGCAACACGTCTAAACCACTCAAAAGCGAAAGGCTATTTAGCAATCTTCTTATGAATACAAATATATAGCTATTTTTTCAATTACCCAATTATCCACGCCCAACTTTACGAACAGATTTTTTAAAATTGAGACCTATTGATTCTGCAAACTCTGCAAGAATGGTGCATCCGTCCGGTGCATCATCATGAGCATTATCCCCCTCACGCTTATAGTTTGTAAGAGCTTTCATAAAGCGTCCGTAGTCAGAGCCTTTAGTGTATTCTGTTTCATCAAGAAATGCGCAATGCTTTTTTATCCAGCCGGCTTTCATCAGAATACGAGTTTCTTTATGCTGAGTAGTAGGACGCGCTTGGATAAGACAGGACTTTCTTTTAGTGGTAACAAGTTTACGCACATTGATAGCGAATATACGCCCACCATTGTTTGACTCGATACGTAACTGGTCGCATTCGGTATCTATTACCATTTGTGCCAAGCGTGGCTCCGTAACCTCAACCGGGTCTTTGGTAAATAATACATCTGTGATAAAGTATTTCGGTCCGAATACCTTTGCGAATGGTGCACAGAAATCATCATCACCTTTATCCGCAGTATCACAAGCGCCAATAGTGCCATCAGGTCTTTTACCTGCAATATCGGCGAGTTTAAAGCGCATAAGGGAAGACTTCGGAAATAGTAAACCTTTTGCTTCGAATGGCTCCTGCATATACTCGGCCATCCAAATACTTTCGTCTGTCTCTGAGCGCAATTCAAGGTAATATTCAGTCGTGTGTACATCTTCACAGAAGGACCGTTCGTTTTCATCAAGAGCAGCAATACGGATGATTTCATTATATTTCCCGGCTTCTTCCAAACGCCCAAGTACATCATTAGCAGACCAGCGTGTACCAATGTCAATAAGACAACAGTTACCCTCTATACGAGAATCATGCGTACCTTGTTTCCATGACCATACTTTTTCATTATTGTTATCGGATAAGGCATCTTCCAAGCTCTTGTACAAGTCGTCCGTCATGGCGAGCATGGACGCACCAAAACCGATAACAGTTCCACCAACACCACCGCCAAAATAAGAAACCTGACGGGCTCCCTCAACATTCCAGCTCTTCACATTCTGTTTATCACCTTTAAGATAAATATCCGGAAATATTTCATGAAAACGTTTGGACTTCACAATATCACGGGCATCATAGGAAAGTTTATTATACAATGTATCAGAACAACAGTTACGCATAACTGATTCTTCCGGAAAATGCCCGAGCATCCATGCGATAAACAAAGATGAAATATAAGACTTTCCTGCACGTGGCGGCATACTTACTGCAAGACGATAGATTATGCCGGCAGAGTATGACTCATATACACGCATAAAAGCTTCTGCAACTTTCTTCAGGAATAAACGCTTTGCAAAAAACTTCGGATCATAGTATAAACAGAAAGCCCAGAAATCTTTCTGAGCTTCCCGCTTGCGAAGAATTGTTACTGCCTTCGCACGCTTTATAAGAATTTCCCGGTTGCTTTTACTCTTGTTCGCCACGTATTATAGCTATTAACTGTTCATCGGTCATACTTTCAAGTTCATCACCTAAATTCACATTGGTATCAACTTCTTTACGGTCGCGCCATTTTTCCGGCTGTCGGTTCTTCAACCAAAATATTGCAGCCGTTGTGTCCGGTGGATAATGTTCTATATACTCCTTTTGGTCAGTTATACGCCCGTCAGATGTAGCGAATTTAGTTGCTTTACATGAGTAGCCAATAGCACGATTATACAAGCGAGAAGCTACATTGGCATCAGCCAAATTCTTTCCTTTTTTTAAGGACTCAAGAAATTCAGGGTATTTCTTTTTCCAACTATTGATTGTCTGTTCTGAAACAGAGAAGAATTCAGCAATTTCTTTATCTGTCGCACCAAGCAGACAGAGTTTAAGAACTTGGTCGGAATACTCTTCTTTGTAATCCGATTTACGTCCTCTTTTCTTTTTTTCTGCTGAATTCTTCTTTTCTGTCATAACCAATAACTAACCAAAACTGACAAATTGAGACAACTCATCCTTTAATTCGGGTAAGCCTCCATTATCAAAATAGAAAGAAGAACGCATTTTTCCCTGTTTTTTTACCCCACGCATGGTTTTACACAAGTGTTCTCCCTCCAATACTATACCTATAGCTAAAGGTGGATATTCATCACCAAGTGCATTCCTTATCATATCAACAATATCTTGCGCCAATCTTTCTTGTATCTGTAAGCGGGCAGCGCAGTAATCTACCACACGGCCCACTTTGGAAATGCCAAGAATCTTTCCTTTAGGATTAGGGATATATGCAAACCAATACTTACCAAAGAAAGGCATTATGTGATGTTCGCACATAGAATAATATGTACCGGAATCAGACACAACACTACCACAAGATAAACCATCCTTGCCATTCGGGAATACAGTAATCTTTGGCTTTTGTCCAGGGTCATATCCACGAAATATCTCTTGCCACATCCTTAAAATACGATCCGGAGTGCCAACAAGTCCTTCTCGATTAGGATTCTCACCAATGTACGAAAGGATATTTCTTATCGCACATTCAATATCTTTTGGGTCTGTAGGCTTAGTTTCCATTTGGGATGCTTTTTAATATAATCAATAACTTCTTCTGTATTCTGACAAGAGCATGGCTGTAAATAATACACGGCTGCTGTCATTTCTTCATAGGTTGATAAATCCTGCCCAGTATAGACTACTTTTATTTCATGAGGATTAACAACAATAGCATTACTTCCTTCTTTCGGTGAGCAAGTTACCCAATCTATATTATTCGGTAAGGAGCGCGTCCCGTTAGTTTCTATACAGACATATTTACCTATCCGATGCAGACGGTCTACAAACTCCCTATCAATCCAAAGCGAAGGTTCTCCGCCCGTCAGTATGACCATCACTGCCGGATATTTCCCTACTTCCGACAAGATTTCCTCATCGGACATCAAAATACCGTCTTCATGCTGCGTATCACAGAAAGGACATTTCAAATTACATCCGGAGAAACGGACAAAAACAGCCGGGGTTCCGGTATGATAACCTTCCCCCTGTATGCTGTAGAATATTTCATTTACCTTTTTCATACCATGCTATATTGTTTTCCGATTCCTGCACCATTACTTTAAAACAAGCCGGAACTTGTTCACAAATCCATCTTGCCATATTCTCCGCTGTCGTATTAAATGAAAGCACTTCATTTAAGTTACGGTGATCCAACTGTTCCTGAATCTTTTGTTTTATGTGGGTAAAATCTACAACCATACCATCATCATTCAACTGTTTTGCCCGACACCAAACCACGATTATCCAATTATGCCCATGTAAATTCTCACATTTGCTCTCATAAGACAACTTCAAACTATGTGAAGCTGATATTTCAATACGTTTTCTAACTGTGTACATAATAACTATTTATAAAATGACAATACCTGCATTATTTCATCTTCTTCTTGTTTCCGACCATAAGTTCCGGATTCTATCAAAGGAAAAATTTCTTTTCTGATGTAAGATACATTCCTATCTATAATATCTTCAGTAAAAGGATAGCCATTCAGGGCAAAGGCTATAAACTTGCGAAAACACGGTTTACAACTCCAACATTCTTTCCCATGCTCCGGAGTATAACAACTGAACGATGAAGAAAAGGCCTCATCCATATCGCCACCTTGCGCAATAAAAGCCCTAACGAGTTCAGCCTTTGTGTATCGCTTGAAATCCAGATTTATTTTGATTTTCCTTTCTTCCGTCCAATGCTGTTTCTGATAAAGATAGTTCAATAACTGCTCATAGATATCAGCAAATACCGGAGATTTGTCAAGCACCCGGTCCCCGGCCGTAGCACCTAAACAAATTTCATTCCCATAGTTAGTAGCAATCCCGATAAGGTACATATTCCGCAACGGAATTATCTTATCTTCCCGTTCCCACTTGGAAAGGTCTAGTTTCTCCACTACAACATCAGCAGGAAGGCGCTTTATTTCCTCTTGTGAATACTTTGTGCCCATATCCACGTATAATTTCACATCAGGCTTCCAAATCTTGTCTATAAGCCAGCTATCCATGCCCCCTGAATATAGGAGGACTTTCTTCTCATAAGAACTCTTCTGCATACTTTTGAAATTTTATCCATTCATTAAAATTATGTCTATTCACCAAATCATGATGCCTGGCTCTCATCCCTTTTGGCGGATCGTAGCATTGCATCTGACCGTTATCAAACTTATATATCTGTCCATATCGGGCACCGGATAGCCATGTCGTACTATCAACACTATCAAACTTAAGGTATGGAAGATACTTGGAACTTGTAAAGCCAAGCCCATGAATACGGATGCCGGCACTATGAGCCTGGTCTATAAACCATTTCAGAATCATAGGATTCTGTCTGATTCTTCTACCTTCTTCCATTGCGGAAGTCGTACCGATAGCCACATAAGGATATTCTTCACACATACGTAGAAAATAATCCCTTTTTCTTGAAGCATGCCACACGGGAATAGGTTTCCGCCCTGTCTTATCTTCCAAGTAACGACGGTAATATTCAACCTTACGCAACCCGACAACAACATCAATATCAAGCTCAAAAAACTTTTGGATATTATTTTTGAGAATGAAATCAGCATACTTCCTTACATAACTATCCCAGTCAAATCCATTATTCTTTCCAGAAAAGGCAGAAAAAGCGCCACTATCAAGAATATGCTTTTCTTGGAGCACATAGCTGCCATATCTGCCGGATTTGTGTTCCCAAAAGGAACTAAGAAGATATATATCCGATGTATCCATGCACCATCTTCTGGCACATGGCTTATATCCAGCAAGATAAAGAATCATACCTCTATCTCTTTGTTACAATATGGACAAACCAATACTTTCTTTTTATGCTCTACCTTATCAGCACCTTCAAAGAAGCCCTCAATATCGGTAGGAATTTCATCAAATGGTAGGTCCATATTCCAATCATTGAGTTCTTCCAAGCAGAAATCTTCTACAATAGCGGCAAAATTAAATTGGGAGGAATCGGAAACACGATTGTCAGCCAATGCCAACAGCTTCCTCTTTTCATCTTTTGTTGATAGGTCGGTTCTCTTAATAGCGATTAATTCCGTACCGTCAGACTCGATAACACGCACTTTTAACCCAAGTTCCTGGGCTTGTTCATAGACACCATTCCCGGCAATGACAATATCGTTTTTATCCACAAGAATAGAACGTCCGGCCCCACACTCCGTAAGGCTCTTACGAATAAGACGTTTGTTTTCTTCTCCATGAATACGATAATTGCGGGGGTCTAACTTAATCTCACTTACTTTAGACATAGCAATTTCGTTTTTCGATTAAAATATAGACTCCCCTGCAATTTTCTTTCGAATCAGTTCCTGTACTTTGTTATAGATTTCATAAAGCTGCTTTAAAGATTCCTTTCCCGGCCAGTCCGAAAAATTTGCATCTTCAAAAAAACGATATTCAAAGACCCTTCGCGCCAAAGGACTCAAGTCCAAATCCTGCAATACATTGCGTACCTGATGGAAACGACTAAGAAGAAGTTCGTTCTTATCGACTGATTCTTCTTTCACATCCTCAATTTCCAACCGCGAATAGTCCACGTTCTGATCCACCGGCATTGGACGATATTTGCTCCGATAAGGTGAAGTGTCTGAAGTTACATTCAGTTTTATCATCTTCAACACAAAGAAATCCAATTCCGTACAGCCGTTTTTCTTTGCGGAAAGAAGTTGCTGCAGTTTAGCATCATCCTTTTGCAGCAAAGAACAAAGCACCTCATTCAACACGTCGTTAGCCTCATCCGGAATACCGGCCAAGCCACAATGATAGACCGCATAGTCCAACCAGCGTTCATATCTCCGTCCTATATATTTTTCTACTAATGCACTTGCCATAAGCTATAAAGTTGTTATCTTTGTGTGTTCTAAGAAAGCTTTATAGCTTACTGGCGGTCGGTAGTGGTGTATCGGCCGCTTTTTTTATTCCTTATCTTTCTTCAATTCCGCAATATGGATAATCCCAGAAAGACAGTTTCCCTTTCACGTTACTTATAGGCTTATCAAAGAGTATAGCATCTTTCAACACCCAGTTATAAACTCCTTTCTCAGCCCAGATAGAAGAATGATTCTGTACACAATCCACTATCTTAACGCTACCGATAATGGAGCCTGTACAAAAATTAAAATCTTTCCACTCTTTGTTTTCCGGTAATGCCAATAACTGCTCATTGGTAAGTATTGAATCATAGAAATTATCGTAATTCAAAGGTTTACCACTTGAATGAATCAGTACCCTCTGCCCTAAGTATTTCTTAGGGCAGCTCCAAGTACGGTTCTCAATGTCTTTAATGCCATGGCATATCAAAGAGGCCCACGGCTGCCTGATAGATATCGTTTTCATAATTTTGCTATTAGATAATTTAAATACCAATACAATCCAAAGTAAAACACCGTACAAACAATCACAGTAGCCATAATCCAAAATGCTAACAGCCTATATCTTTTATCTTCTTCCATCTGTAAAGTGTTTCATTCTCCATTTCTTAAATTCATGCTCACGTTCCGATAACCATTCACAGGTCCTATCATAAGGGTCTGATTTATATCTGGAAGCTTCATTTATAGATTCCTCCTCGGCTGCACCACAGCGTTCGGAAAAATACCTGCGAAACCACCCAAGTATTATCTGCCCGTCCAATCGGTCATATAAATTGCCGTAATAGCCGCTTTTGGCGCGCTTAAAGAGCAAATTTATATCTGCTATAGTCAGAAACTTATAATCCTGTAAGATTATCATGGCAGTTTCAAAAGTTTGGGCATCCGTCATCTTCTTGCCTACATTCACAAACTCACGCAGATTAACAAGCCATCCCTCCAAGTATGCTTGAAGGCAATCATAACCGTATGCTTGCTCTATCTCAATCAACGCAGGTGTATTGGCACTAAATACAGCCGGGTAAGAATTAACCGCCCTGCATGCCACCTGTACCGCCGGAACCGAGAATTCTCTCAAGAATGTTTCTTTTGTAATCGTCGCTAACATTCGAGTTTCCCCCGGCTGCCGTACCACCACCATTTGTCTTTCTGTATTTTCCATCTTCCATATCCTTTTTTGCCCATTTTCGGAATGTCAAATTTGCGCTGACGTATTTCTTCAACAGCTCACGGTAATTGTGCATGGAGCGCAAGGTATTCTCGATTACCTCAATGGGGAAATCTTGTTTTATCCGTTCAAACTGAGCTTCTGTAAACGGCTCCTTCAATTTACCCACATTAGGAGCGTTTGCATCAATCCAAGCCTTGAACTTTTTAAAATTCTCACTCTCGGGGGGTGGGGGCTCCTCGCGCGTGCGCGTAATACTCCCATCCTCTCCTTTACTCTCCTTTCCTTTCCTATCCTTTCCAGCAGGAATATTCTCTACCGTTCCCGATTCTTCGGGAATATTCTCGAATGTTCCCGAATTTCCTGTTTGGGCGGAAAGAAGAGCCTTTTCTATAACTTCTTCCGGAATTTTTGACTTTTGCGGTTTGTCGATGCGTTCGCTGGAAAAGTCCATCACGTAGTAGCTTTTGTTCTCGTATGTAAAAGGTACAAGGACGGAGTTCTCAATCAGCTCTTTCAGCCACCCAGAAACCTGCTGCTTACGAATGTCTTCGCGGGCAGGAAAAACTTTCGACTTAATGATAACCTCATTCGCAAGAATGACGCCGCTATCATCAGCAAAGTTCTTCATGCCGATATAAAGCAGCCAAGCAGGAAGAGATACATTCGAAAATCTTTCATCTTCCCAAAATTCCGGAACTATAGTTCTAATTCTTGGCATTATTACACTATCTAATTATGCGACCTTCTTTAGACACTTACGTATCAAATTCATATTATTATTCACCAGCTTTACTATGCTATCATGGTATTCTGTATTTCTATTGCAGACACCACGGGACTGAACTATACTGAATGTCTTTAAATTAACTTCAACCGTTTCAATGTGCTTCTTGCCTATCCGGGCAGAAAGGATAAGAGAATCCTTCTTCTTGAAATATTCATTTGAAAAGACACAATGGTGCATAATTTCTCCTTCTTTCTTAAATTCCTCAAGGCTTTTCAACGGTATCACCACTATCTTACCATCCGACAGTTTCAAATCAAAGAATTTCGATTTCTCCTTAATGTAGTCTTCGGCATATTTCTTAAGTTCAAGCAAACGCTGCATATCACGTGCCTTGCGTGCCTTTTCATCATCACGTTTCTTTCTCGCCACATACAAGTCATGAGCTTTTTTTAGATTCTTAGGACAAACGTAATGAGCATTATGCAGATCTTTATGATAATGATCTAGTAGTTTCAGATAATCAAACCACATTGAAACATCTTTAATCCGATATTTATTACGAAGACAAATTTTTATAGACGGCCAATACATATCAATCTTGTAACGGTGGCCCTCGAAATAATCTATTAATTCATAATGTCTTGCCTTTAGAAGTGTTTCAGCCTTAGGAGAATGGGGAATTGTATTGATGGCAGTAAGAAATGACATACCGCGTAATTTACAATCTATACCCATTCGAATATACTTAGGTCTAAAGACAGAGGCCGGATGATAGCGTTCGCAATAAATATCATTGTCATGATTGTAATAATACGATCCAACAACTTTATTCCGTATCTCCAGTTCTCCGCACCAGCCATTGAATCCCGTATTATTGGCACGAGCTACTACTTCCCGGTTACCGTCGTCTTTTATCCAATGTTGCAGTATTTCACGAATATAATAACGAGGCTTTGTTTCTTCTCGGTAATAAGCAATCAATTCAAAACTACGGATAACTTGGAATTCCTCACAAATTTCTGCCTTGCCAATAAACATTGTCTGTTTATTGATACGCTTCCTCGACTGTTCTATCTTCAAAGATGCACCACAATGAGGACAAATAGCACGCTTACGTTTTACAAGTTCTGGAGAGAAGCGCTGCCCGCACTCCATACATATAACACGTGACTTGGTTGCATATCCTATATGTTTTAAACAATCGCTTTTAGCCCAGTCAATCATCATATTCTCAATATTAGATAGCTGGCTACTCAAACCAACTACCCTAAATTGTAATTTCGTTCTTGGCTTCATAATCCTTCAAATAATGAGAATTGCAAAGAAGATGACTCGTTTTTCTTTCCCTTACGCCTGCTATTCGTTTTTTCCGGGCAACCGGTTTCTTTTTGAGGTGCGGCACCCACATCACTTTTAGGTGCCTGAGAAGTGGATGCTTTATAATTGGTCTGCTTACTAACCTTGATGTCGTCTTCATCATAGTAGTGTACTGCAAGACCGAAAACCTCATCGTCAGACATACATACGGCATTGCCGCGTTTCTTTGCCTCACTAAGAATATAATCAAAACATTCGTTTATATTCTTATTAGGTTTCGCATATACATTAGCGAAAAGAGGGTCATTCTTCGCCCGTTCTTCCAAATACGATTGGATGATCTGTTTGGGTGTCTTAGTTTTTTCCATAGCATTAATTATTTATAGACATCGGCATTAATAAGTAAGTAAGGCTGCGTTCTTCTTCATCGCAGCGAGATAAAACAGCCGCTCTTGACGGGTCCGTCATGGATATAGAAATGTCTTCTGAGGGAATACTATTCACAAGTTCTATCAAGAAACCGCTCTTAAATCCTATCTCAATGGCTTCACACCCATCCTGCAAAATCACAGTTTCTTCCGCAGACTTGGAAAAATCGAAATCATGGGCAGTTATAAGCAGGGAACTCTTATCGAATTTTAGGACAACCAAAGAGGAAGAGATATTGCAGAATACCGAAACACGCTTTAAAGCCGCCAATAAGTCATTTCTTTTTAGAACTACTCGCTTGGACTGATTTTGAGGAATGACCGCACGGTAATTGGGATATCGTCCTTCTATCATTCGGCACACAAGCCGATAAGAGTCAAAATCAAACTGAACATTAGTTCTATTCACTTTTACTTCCAATTCCAAGCAATCTTCCGGAACCAGATTGGAAAGCAATTTTGCAAACTTGCTCGGAAGAATAAATCCGGCGCGCTCCTTACGTGTATATGAAGCCGGCAGTTCAACCATTGCCAACCGACTGCCATCTGTACCGACATAAGAAGTCTTTTCCAAATCTATGTCAAAATAGACTCCGTTCATCGTAGGACGAAGTTCGTCATTTGCACTGCAGAACTGAACTTGGCGAACCCCATACAGCAAGTCATTACCTGATAGCAGAAACGAATGACTACTATCATCAATATTCATTTCCGGATATTGCTTGCCATCCTCAATAGGCATGGTAAATTTTCCGTTTGCATACTTGACTATCATTTCCTTTTCATAAATGGAAATGGTTAAAGGCTGTTCGGACATTTCTTTTAAACCATCCAATAATGTCTTGGCACTTGCCAAAAAAGAACGGTTTACGAAATCCGCCTTGCCATCCACATTGGTAGATATGCGGCCACCTTCCTCACCGGCCGTTACTTGAATAAAGCCTGATTCGTCAATGACAAACAAAAAATTGTCATAAGCCGGCAATGTGTTCTTTGGCTGAATGATTCTGCCTACTGATTTCAGTTTGTCTAATAATGCTGTTTTTGAAACAAGTATTTCCATGTGTCATTTGTTTTATGGCACATAGCAAAGAGAAGAATGTGTTAGAAGTGAAAAATGCTGTTTTCAATATGTTATAAACAGCAAAAGCCGGATAAATTTAGTATTTTATCCAGCTCGTAACCAATTGCTCGGTGCAAATATAGAAAGAGTTTATTTCACAACAAACTTTTTCAGACTTTTTTTATTCATTTTTCTTCAAAAGGTCCAAAACAGCCCTATTTGCCTTGTCGCAAATGGAATAATCAATATCAATATAGATATCCGCCATTTTAAAATCATTGTTCACGTGCCCAAGGCAAAAATCAACATCCGCTTTGGCTATCCCGGCTTTATTTCTTGCTATACTTGCCCAACTATGGCGGGCCCAGTTGGTAGATAGTTGTACCCCTAATCCAAGCTGCTTGGAAACCAGCTTCAGCTCTTTATTGACCGCTTTCAGGAAATTATTATAGTCGGTATATCTCATACGGAAATAAGACAAGAATGTACCATTGCTATAATAATCAAGCAGAGGGCGCAACTCCGGTTCCACCCTTACAGATAAAGGCACATAACTCTTGTTGTCTATCGTCGTCTCTTTTGAACGCCTATATTCAACCCTGCCGTAAGTCTCGTTGGCCAAAGAGAAAAAATCTTTCATGTTAATACCCATCAAGTAGAACAACATCATAAAGACATCACGTGCCATGGCTGTACGCGGATTATCAAACCGGGCATCCCTAATCCTTTTAATGGCATCTATCGGCAGGCTTTTCCGTTTCCGTATATACTCCGGTATCACAACACGGGAAAAAGGATTGTTCGGGATACGTATTATATCATAATCTTCATTATTGAAATGCTTCCTTGCTTTATTATACAAAGAACGAATACCGCGAAGGTAATTATTAACTGTGCCCGGCTCCATTCTCCGCTGCACATCAGCAACCCCGTCAACTTTACTCCTCACTATGATTACCCGATTCTCAAGGTATTCTTTAAAACTTTCCAGGGTTTTCGATTTTATATCCTTGGCATCAATACGCTTAGAACCATAGAAAGCTATAAAAGCATTAATGGATGACTCATACCAGTTGGCAGTCTTTCTTTTAACTGTTTTTGTTATAATTCCTCTTGCAAATTCCACAAAATCAATAAATTCACTTTCAGGAGAAGCTATTTTCAATACTTCTTCTTTTAACTCCGAACAGCTCATTTTTGCCGTTCGGGTACTGCCAAGCTTTATATATGCGCCACGATACTTCTGCACCAGATTGGTTATTTCATAGTTCAAATTCTCGCTATTAGCTGATAATGAAGATATTGAACCGTCCTCATTCATCAAATTAGGCTCTATGAAATATTCTGTAGGAATATACTGGGCCGAACTGTTATGATAGACCCTTATTTTAACATTGGTAGTGCCATCTTTTTTCAGATGACGGCCACCTTGAAACACCACTGCTTTAAATGTTGCCATACTTCATTTCCAAAATTGGCAGCATTGCATCGAAATGTTATAAGATAGTTATAAGAAAACCCACCCTTATTTGCATTTAAACAGGCTCAAATAAGAGCCGTTTGACAAAAAAGGACGAGCCGACGCAAAACGCATCAGCTCGTAACCAATAATTATTTCCTTAGTAATCAGCCTCATAGGAGACTTTTGCTCGTGTGGGCGTTGACGGATTCGAACCGCCGACCCTCTGCTTGTAAGGCAGATGCTCTGAACCAGCTGAGCTAAACGCCCAATAGGGGGAAAGTTGACAATTATATTTCGGTGTGGGCGTTGACGGATTCGAACCGCCGACCCTCTGCTTGTAAGGCAGATGCTCTGAACCAGCTGAGCTAAACGCCCGAATAATCTTTCTTTTTGGAGGTGGGCGTTGACGGATTCGAACCGCCGACCCTCTGCTTGTAAGGCAGATGCTCTGAACCAGCTGAGCTAAACGCCCCAAAAAGAAAAAGCAATGATTTACGAGAAATTCGTTAAGTGGGCGTTGACGGATTCGAACCGCCGACCCTCTGCTTGTAAGGCAGATGCTCTGAACCAGCTGAGCTAAACGCCCGATAGTCTCGTTCTCAATTGCGGTTGCAAAGGTACAACTAAATTTGTAATCTGCAAACTTTTGAGTTGTTTTTTTATCAAAAAGTGAAAAAAGAGAATAATGAAGGGACTAAAAATCCATTCTATAAGGAAAATTTCACAAGAAAGAACCGACACAAATCAAATTATTGTACGTAACTTTGCAAGGCTAAAATGAAGGAAAAACAAATGGAAGAAACGTTTGCAAAATACATCAATGTCAACGGAGAACTGATGGACTTATCCCGTCCTCAGGTGATGGGCATCCTCAATGTAACCCCCGATTCTTTTTATGCTGACAGCCGTAAACAAGCGGAAGAAGATATTATCAATCGGGTACATCAGATTATAGAGGAGGGAGGCCGCATTATTGACATTGGCGCCTATTCTTCACGCCCAGATGCCGAAGATGTATCTCCAGAAGAAGAAATGCAACGACTAAAACACGGTTTACAAGTTATCCGAAGAGAGTTCCCTGATGCCATTGTTTCTGTCGACACCTTCCGTGCCGACGTAGCCCGAATGTGCGTAGAAGAATACGGTACGGCAATCATCAATGACATTTCTGCCGGCGACTTGGATGCAAACATGTTTTCCACTGTAGCAAAATTGAAAGTGCCCTACATCATGATGCACATGCAGGGAAATCCACAAAACATGCAAAAGAATCCGCATTACCAGCATCCGGTTAAAGAAATCATCCTTTATTTTGCTGAAAAAATCGAGAAGATCCGGGCTGCAGGTGTAAAAGACCTTATTATAGATCCAGGATTTGGTTTCGGAAAAACCCTGGAGCATAATTATAACATACTGAATAAACTGGAAGAGTTCTCCATATTCCAACTTCCGATACTTGTAGGAGTATCCCGCAAATCGATGATTTATAAATTATTGGGAGGAGGACCTGAAAATGCCCTGAACGGAACAACTGCCATACACGCCATTGCCTTGATGAAAGGCGCTAACCTGCTCAGGGTACATGATGTAAAAGCAGCCGTAGAAACCGTCCGGATTTTCAATGCCCTGCAAAACCAATGATTTAAGACACGAACTTCAACATACTTTTAAATTATGCCTTTCGACATCTACATACTCAGTTTCAAAGATATACTCGACATTCTGCTGGTAGCCTTTCTGTTATACAAGTCCTACAAGCTGATGAAGTCGTCGGGCTCCATTAATATCTTCATCGGCATCCTGGTATTCATTATCATTTGGGTAATCGTGTCACAGGTACTCCAGATGAGACTATTAGGTTCCATTTTTGACAAACTGGTGAGTGTAGGAGTTATCGCACTTATTGTCTTGTTCCAAGACGAGATACGTCATTTCCTATTGTCATTAGGTTCCAGACACCGCAGCAACAGCCTGTTCCGTTTCCTGAAAGGCAACAAAAAAACGGACACAGAAAAAGAAGACATCATGCCCATCGTGATGGCCTGCCTGAATATGAGTAAAGGTAAAGTAGGAGCACTGATTGTGATAGAAAAGGATTTCCCGTTGGATGACATTGTCCGTACAGGCGACCTGATTGATGCCAATATCAACCAGCGTCTCATTGAAAATATCTTCTTCAAGAACAGCCCGTTGCACGATGGAGCCATGATTATCAGTCACAAACGGATAAAAGCAGCCGGATGCATTCTTCCAGTTTCACACAACCTGGAAATCCCTAAAGAATTAGGACTTCGCCATCGCGCCGCCTTAGGTGTATCACAAGAAACGGATGCCATGGCCATCATTGTATCCGAAGAAACTGGCGGCATTTCCATTGCCTACCACGGACAATTCCATTTGAAGTTAACGGCAGAAGAACTGGAACGTATGCTGACGGCAGACAACCGGATGTAACTTCAATCCAGCATCAGATTCATATAAGGAGACTTTCCGTCAAACAACAATCGGGTAAGTTCATTGATAGAAACCACTTGATAAGTCCGTTCTTTCAATTCACCTCTAGAATATATTCCTCCTTCCAAGTTATGCCAACCGTTATTTTGCGGAAGAGCCTCATCTCCTTCTACTTTAAAATAATGGTTTCCAGTCCATATTCCTGTCAACAATCTGAACAATGCTTCTACATGAATGATTCTTGCCATCCCCAACTCATAAGGCTGACCCTCGGAGCAAGAATCGCATTCCAACTCCATTACACCGTAATGAGAAGACAACCCACGCAGCATAGCGTGTTCAACGGTCTTATCCCTGCATACCACTTCCTTGATTATCAGTTTTTCCTCATCCGGCAAACAGAAGCAAAGTCCTTGCAGCTCATCTTCCTCTACAGCTCCCCACAACTGACCTCCCGACAAAAGTAAATCTGCTAATATGATGTGGAAATCTTCCCAATTATGCTGTATGCGGTTTTCACAATCAGCCTGAAAATGGTCATAAAAACGGAAAGCAGCCCCGCACAAAGTACCTTCAGGGGAGATTTCAACCAATTTCCACCGATTGAAAAAGTTTTCAACAGGCAAACAAGAAGCTGTTAATAACTTTTTTCTCCGTTGAAAACAAAGAGTATACCCCGAACGAGCATAGTAACCTTTCAACCACTCTTCCGCAGGTATCAAAGTGGAGAACAGAACCCCTTCCCGAAACATACTCTGATGAGCCTGGGCCAGCAACTTCCGCATCACTCCCCGCTCTCGATGTGCCGGATGCGTACAAGCGCCCGAAATATAGGCTACCGGCACGTTCATACCTTCGTACGTCAACCGATACGGAATACGTTGTAAGGCAGCTATTACCCGCCCGTCCGATTCCATATACTCATTCAGGGAATCAGCATACCGGCAACCGAAATAAAGATCCATGAACGCTTCCGAGTCATGAAAGCAAGTTGCCCATAACCTTCTGACTTGCTCTTTTACACTCATTTCAATTCCGCCATGTATTTTTCAAGAATCACTTCCGGCTGATAAGAAAGCTTGGCTTTCCGGAGTCCTTCCAATCCCAAGTCTTCCTCCCGGTTGATATAGATGTACTGTGAAGGAATATGATTGGCAAACTCATAATTAATCATGGCATACGCTCCCTCTACAGCCGTATTGGCTTTTTCCACACACGTATCGAAAGTTGTTTGGTTGATAGGGGCCCCAAAAGTAAAGGCTACAATCTCATCCTCCACATAAAGTACCCCTCCAATCACGTCCAATTGCTCCAAATGCTGCAAGGCAGCTGTCATGGAGCGACGTTCGTTCTCCAAGGCCTGATTCTCCGCGCAATTATTCGCCCGGCAC
This sequence comes from Phocaeicola plebeius DSM 17135, assembly GCF_000187895.1. Lineage (GTDB taxonomy): Bacteria > Bacteroidota > Bacteroidia > Bacteroidales > Bacteroidaceae > Phocaeicola > Phocaeicola plebeius. The sequence goes on from NZ_DS990118.1 coordinate 263,641, forward strand.
CACTGAGTTTCCAGCTCCAAACATGCGGGAATCAAGTCGGAAGTCAAAGGTTTATATGTATAATTCGGATAATTACTCCTGAACTTATTCAGATGATTTCGTTTAGGCTGAAACTTTTTTCCTTTCAATGTGGACAAGTCGGAACGCAGATAAATGTAATCAGCATAATCCCGGTCGGAAACAAAATTAAAACGATCCGGGAAAGCATTTTCCAGCTCTGCACGCATATTGGCGCATACACCTAGCAAACGGAAAGGAGCGCCTTGACTTTTTGCATCTTCCATCAACGCTTCAATCACCGGACGAATATCACTTCCTTCACCTACAGGCATCATATAGGCCAGCTGTCCGTCCGCATAGAAACGAAACAGCAAAAAGCCATTCATTTCTGCAATCTCCGTCTGATACAGGAAACGCCAGCTGTACAGATTCACAAACGACAAATCACAATTACGCCGTGGACTGCACAATGTATATTTCTGCACAGTTTCCTTATCACTCAGGTCTATCGGTTTAAATGCTATCATATAGGTGTTTCTTTTTCGTTTCGAACAAATACTTACAACTGAAAAAAATAACAAATCAGCCGGTCATTCAGTTCATTCCATACAAGAGCAAAATCTTAATACAATCCTAAGATATGCAAAATTGTAGGCGAAAGCAAAGCAGTAAGAATTCCGTTCAAGGTCAGTCCCAGACTTGCGTATGCACCATACTTGCCACTCACTTCCATGGCACGTGAAGTACCGACTGCATGACTGGCTGTTCCCATGGACAATCCCTGCGCAATCGGGCTGGCTACACGCCCTACCTGAAGCAGTTTAAATCCGCAGATAGCTCCAAACAATCCGACCACAATAACCACAGCAGCCGTCAGTGAAGGAATCCCTCCTACCGCATTCGACACCTCCATGGCAATCGGAGTAGTCACAGACTTTGGAGCCAATGACATAATCACTTCTGGAGAGGCCCCCATCAATTTGGCAATAATCGTCACCGAAACCAGCCCGACCACACAACCGGCCAACTGCGAAATCAGAATCGGCATCAGCTGTTTCTTTATCATGCGCAACTGCAGGTACAAAGGTACCCCCAATGCCACGACGGCCGGCTTTAACCAAAATTCTACCAACGAACCAGCCTCGGAGTAAGTTTCATAAGAAACCCCCGTAAACTGAAGAAAACAGATTAACATAGCTATTGCCACAAGGATAGGATTCAACAGCACCCATCCAGTTTTTTTCTGCAACAATTTTGACAAAAAGAAAAAGCCAAACGTAATGGCCAGCAGAAAAAATTTATTTTCGAAAAAATCCATACTTACGAACTAATTGATGTACCCAACCTGTTACTACTAAAACCAAAATCGTGCTGACCAGCGTCGCAATTACAATCGGCCAGAACTGCGCTGTAATCACATCGAAATAGAGCATCAACGCCACTCCTGACGGCACAAAGAAAAACCCTAAATTTGCTACCAGAAAATTTGTAAGCCCCTGCACCCACTCCAGTTTTATCCAGCCCAGCTGAAGAAACAAAGTCAGCAACAGCATGCCAATGATGCTCGAAGGAAGCTTAATACCCGTCAAATAAACAATCAGTTCACCTAACGCCAGACATCCAAAAAGAATAGAACACTGTCGAATCATAATACCTTTTATTTTATCTTGAAAACCGGTGCAAAAATACATAATCAGAAAAACCAATCTCCTTCTAAGCCGCTTTTTATTCAAATCTACAAGGGATGGAAAGGTTTTTGCATACTTTAAAGCAAAAAAAATCGCTTTTTGCAAACTAGATATTACAAAAATACCTATTTTTGCAAGTGGAAAACAAAAAGCTCGTTACCGCACACAACAAGCATTTACAATTTAACATATAAATCATGGATTTAATCAGTGAAATCGTTGAACGCGCTAAAGCAAACAAACAGCGCATCGTGCTTCCGGAAGGAACAGAAGAACGTACTTTGAAAGCTGCCAATCAGATATTGACAGACGGTGTAGCAGACCTTATTTTGTTGGGTAACCCCGATGAAATCATGAACCTGGCCAAAGAATGGGGATTGGGTAATATCCACAAAGCTACCATCATTGACCCAGAAAACAATCCTAAACAAGAAGAATATGCACAGCTGCTGTGCGAACTTCGTAAGAAAAAAGGAATGACCATCGAAGAAGCTCGCAAACTTGTGCTGAATCCTTTGTACTTGGGCTGTCTGATTATCAAGGCTGGCGACGCAGACGGACAATTGGCAGGTGCACGCAATACAACCGGTGATGTACTTCGTCCTGCATTGCAGATTATCAAGACTGCTCCGGGCATCACTTGCGTTTCAGGTGCTATGCTGATGCTGACACACGCTCCTGAATGCGGAGACAACGGTGTATTGGTAATGGGCGACGTAGCTGTAACTCCTGTACCTGATGCCAACCAGCTGGCACAAATCGCTATCTGTACTGCTCAGACTGCAAAAGCAGTGGCAGGCATCGACCCGCGTGTAGCTATGCTGAGCTTCTCTACCAAAGGTTCTGCAAAACACGAAGTAGTAGACAAAGTGGTAGAAGCATTGAAAATTGCAAAAGAATTAGACCCGACATTGAAGATTGACGGTGAACTGCAGGCAGATGCTGCACTGGTTCCAAGAGTAGGTGCAAGCAAAGCTCCGGGTTCTGAAATCGCCGGAAAAGCCAACGTATTGGTTGTACCTTGCCTGGAAGTAGGAAACATCTCTTACAAGCTGGTTGAACGTCTGGGCCACGCTACTGCCGTAGGACCTATCCTGCAGGGTATCGCTCGTCCGGTAAACGACTTGTCACGCGGATGTAGCATCGACGACGTATACAAGATGATTGCCATCACTGCCAATCAGGCTATCGCTGCCAAGGCACAGTAATCATCCGACTCCGATAATTTATTTCCATAATGCCACTCACTTTTCTTGCAGAGTGGCATTATAGTTTTCCTCATTACAAAAAACTATTTAATAAGATATGAAAGTATTAGTACTCAACTGCGGTAGTTCTTCAATCAAATACAAATTGTTTGAAATGACTACAAAAGAAGTCCTCGCTCAAGGAGGTATTGAAAAAATCGGTCTTCCGGGTTCTTTCCTGAAACTGACTTTGCCTAACGGTGAAAAGAAAGTGATTGAAAAAGACGTACCTGAACATACTACTGGTGTACAGTTCATTTTCGATACTTTGACCAATGCTGAATATGGAGCAGTAAGCAACCTGCACGAAATCAAAGCAGTAGGTCACCGTGTATTGCACGGAGGAACCAAGTTCAGCGGTTCCGTACTGATTGACGATGCCGTAATTGCAGCTGTAGAAGAATGCTGCGACCTGGGCCCGCTTCACAACCCAGCCAACCTGAAAGGTATCTATGCCGTACAGAAACTTCTGCCGGAAGTACCGCAGGTAGCCGTTTTCGATACTGCATTCCACCAGACTATGCCGGACTACGCTTACCTGTATCCGATACCTTATTCATATTTCGAAAAATATGGTATCCGCCGCTACGGTTTCCACGGAACTTCTCACCGCTACGTATCAAAGCGTGTATGTGAATTCCTGAACATCCCGCAGGAAGGCAGCCGTATCATTACTTGCCACATCGGTAACGGTGGTTCAATCGCAGCCGTAAAAGACGGAAAATGTATCGATACAACCATGGGACTTACTCCGCTGGAAGGCTTGATGATGGGAACTCGCTGCGGTGATATCGACGGTGGTGCCATCACTTACATCATGAAGAAAGAAGGCCTGACTCCAGACGAAATGTCTACCTTGCTGAACAAGAAGAGTGGTGTACTGGGTATGTTCGAAAAATCAAGCGACATGCGCGAGCTGGAAGATGCAGTAGCCAGAGGTGAAGAACGTGCTATCCTGACAGAAAATATGTATTTCTACCGCATTACTAAATACATTGGCGCATACGCTGCTGCCATGGGAGGCGTTGATGTAATCCTGTTCACTGGTGGTGTAGGCGAAAATCAGGCTACAGCGCGTGCAGGTGTCTGCAAGACATTGGGCTTCCTGGGTGTAGAAATCGACCCGGAAAGAAATAAAGTACGTAGCAAAGAAGCCATCATTTCTACTGACAATTCAAAAGTAAAAGTTGTGGTTATTCCTACAGACGAAGAATTAATGATTGCTACTGATACTACAGAAATCCTGAACAACAAATAATCGCAGGAATCCTAAAAGAGTTAAAAGAGGATACCTCCTGAAAAGGAATTCACTATCTTTGCGCAAGAAACAAAGGCAAAGAAAGATTCCTTCAGGAAGTATCCTCTTTCTTTTTGCCCACGTATTCTAACTATAAACGAAAAACCTTCTATTATGAGCAAAAAGATTGTAACATTTGGAGAAATCATGCTCCGTCTTACCACTCCCGATAACTTGCGCATCCAGCAAAGCCATGACTTTCTGGTTAATTATGGAGGAAGCGAAGCTAACGTAGCCATTTCCATTGCCAACTTTGGCGGAGAGGTAGAATATATAACCCGATTACCGGACAATGCGCTGGGAGAGACTTGTATCGCAGAACTCCGTTCTCACAATATCGGAACCAAACACATTCTTTTCGGCGGACACCGCTTAGGAACCTATTATATGGAGAAAGCAGCCGCTATGCGTAACTCCAACGTCATATACGACCGCGAGAATTCCTCGTTCTCTGAGCTGAAACCTGGAATGATTAACTGGCGCGAAATTTTCAAAGACGCATCCATCTTCCACTGGTCGGGTATTGATGCCGCACTGACTCCCGGATTGGCTGAAGTGTGCAAGGAAGCTATTGACATAGCCAAGGAAATGGGACTGACTATCTCATACGACATCAACTACCGGAAAAACTTGTGGAACTATGGAAAAACAGCTCAAGAAGTATTACGTCCGCTCATGACCAGCAGTGACATCATGTTTGGAAGTGAAGGTGAATACGCTCTTGTCACCGGAGTTCCGGCTCCTGGCTTCAAGGCCACCCGAAGCGGTGAAAAATACGATACTGCAGCGTATGAGAAGTTCTGTAAGGAAATCAGCCAGCAGATTCCAAACTGCAAATACATCTATATTGCCCTGCGCAATGTGATGAGTTCAGAACACCACACATTTGCAGGAGTGCTTTATGCACAAGGAGAAATGAAATACACTCGTGTGTTCGACATCGACAATGTGATTGACTGCGTGGGAGTAGGCGATGCATTCTGCGGTGCCATGCTTTATGCACAGAACGCATACGAGGACAACCAGAAACGTGTGGATTTCTCTACGGCTGCTTCCGTACTGAAGAATACAATTGCCGGCGACTATAACATGGTGAAAGTATCTGAAGTAGAAGGACTGCTCGCTCGTCAGGAAAGTGGGGAGGTTGCTCGATAAACAACCATACAAACTCTTATAAAAATTCAGGCGCTGAAGAGAATGTACGTTCTTCCTCAGCGCCTGAATTATTTCTTATCCTTTTCAAACAGTATCACACCGAAGTCTCTCCTTCAATATACTGTTCCAGGAACATATTTTCTCCATCGAAAACCGCATACGAAAATTCAGTAATCCAGTCGCCCAGAATCATCATACGCGATGTACGGCTTAACATCAAATCCAGCATAATGTGACGATGCCCGTAGATAAAGTAATTAATGTCCGGATGGCTCTTTAAATACTCTTTTGAGAATAGTACCAGCGGTTCCTTATCCTCTCCCATATAATCAGGCTCACGTCCACCCTCCCTTTTCAGGCGACTGTGTTTGGCCCACTCCAGTCCAAACTCTACGCTCCATCGCGGATGAAGCATCGAAAATAAGCGCTGCAAAGTCTTGCTGTGAAACATTGTGCGCAACAACTTGAATTTAGGATCATTATCGCCCAATCCGTCACCGTGCCCTAAGAAAAACTCTTTCCCGTAAATCTCACAGGTCAACGGCTCACGGTGCAGGATGACGCCACACTCCTTTTCCAGATAGTCTCCGCACCAGATATCATGGTTACCGATAAAAAAATGTACTTCCACTCCCAAATCGGTCAGTTCCGAGATTTTCCCCAAAAAGCGGGTATAACCCTTGGGGACCACCAGCTTGAACTCATACCAGAAATCGAACATGTCGCCCAACAAGTAGACGGCTGCTGCCCGATGCTTGATACTGTCCAAGAAATTCACTAGCCTGCGCTCTTGCGTACGCCCGTGTGCAATGGCCCTCGAACCCAAGTGCGCATCCGAAAGGAAATATACATTCTTCATCGCATCCATAAGCCTTTTCTTACAAAAATCCTAATTCCAGTTTTGCCTCCTCTGTCATCATATCCTTGTCCCATTCCGGTTCAAAGACCAGATTGACCGTAGCGGCAGTCACTCCTTCCACCGATTCTACTTTCTGACGCACATCTTCCATAATGAAATCAGCAGCCGGACAGTTTGGAGCAGTCAAAGTCATGTCGATGGTCAATTCTCCGTTTTCCTGAAGGTCTATCTTATAAATCAAGCCCAGGTCGTACACGTTTACCGGTATTTCCGGATCGTACACGGTCTTCAACATATCTATGATTTTTTCCTCAATCTTCAACTTCGTTTCGTTGTCCATAATCTTTAATCTTTCAATCTTTATTCTTTCCGCAAACTTAGGGAAAAATCTCCATTTTTTCACCTTCGGCCGATAAAAAAAGAGATTAAAGGCGCCCTTCATCCCCGTAACTGTAATAATCGCCGTCCGAAACTACCACATGATCCAGCAGACGAATGTTCATAGTACGTGCTGCCTCCAGCAACGCATGAGTCAGACGATCGTCATCCTGACTAGGACGAATGTTTCCCGAGGGATGGTTATGACAAAGAATCATGGAAGTGGCCCGTTTCAAGAGTGCCTCACGCAAAATACAACGCACATCAACCTGTGTGGAGGCCAGTCCTCCCCGACTGATTTTGACTGTATCAATCACTTTTGCAGCCTGATTCAGCAACATCACCCAGCATTCTTCTACCGGCAAGTCGCACATCAGGGGATGAAAAAAGGCATACACATCTTGTGAGCTGGTAATTTTCTTCCGCTCAGACGGTTCCTCCTCTCTTCTGCGCTTCCCTAGTTCAGAAGCAGCCAAAATGGTCACGGCCTTTGCCGGACCAATTCCTTTATAGCGACAAAGGTCGTCTACTGTATATTTTCCCAATTCGCTCAAACGGTTGTGACAATCATCCAGTACCTTCCGCATCAGTTCTACCGCCGTCTCTTCTGTATTGCCGGAACCTATCAGGATGGCCAGCAACTCTGCATTGCTTAAAGCTGCCGGACCGTGCAGCATCATTTTCTCCCGCGGACGGTCTTCTTCCGCCCACTGGGTAATATTCAGTTTTTCGTTCATGTATCAATTTTTATCTTAAAATACCGACGAACTACCGACCCCCCTATTGAGAGCAACTTCTTATTTATAGAACGTTTTTTCGAAAGCAGAGAAAGACTTTCCACCACATACACAACGCCTCCACCACGCCCGCAAAAAGCCGGAACCGTAGCCCGTCAATTGTATAAACGCAGCAATAACAGAAAGTCCACCGATTTTTACACTTTTATTGCAAATAGAAGCATCCATAAAAATAATAATGGCAAACAAAGCCAGCAAGAGCAGGCTCCACGGACAGATAAAAGCAGCCAGCAATACCAGCACAACGCCTACCGTAAATACAGCAGGAAGCAAATGTACCACCTTCAAAGATTCAGGGTATTTCTTATACAAATCAATGCGTGCGATACCGGAATTGTGCACTTGCTTGAAGAATTTTTTCAAATCTGTACGACGTTTATGCCATACCCAGGCTTCCGGGAACAAACGACAACGGTAACCTCCCTTAAAGATACGGATACTGAAATCAATGTCTTCGCCAAAACGCATGGCAGAGAATCCTCCCAATGCTTTGTACACCTCGGCACGGACCCCCATATTGAAACTACGGGGATAGAATTTATCCATTTTCTTCTTGCCGCCTCGTATACCTCCAGTGGTAAAGAAAGAAGTCATGGCATAATTAATGGCCTTCTGTACATCCGAAAAAGAATCATGGGCACGATCAGGACCTCCAAACGCATCTGCCGGTTCCCGCTGGAGTTCTGCCTCCACCGCAGCCAGATAGGTTTCGGGCAGGATACAATCAGAATCCAGAATCAGCAGATACTCTCCGCGACTGCGCTCTGCCGCATAGTTGCGTGTTTGTCCGGGTCCCGAATTCGGTTTCTCAAAATAGTGCACATCCAACGCTTCTGCATACTTGTCCACCACCTGCTTGCATGGAATGGCAGAACCGTCTTCCACGACCACCACTTCAAAGTTTCGATATGTCTGACTGCACAGACTCTGCAACAACTCATCCACTTCATCCGGGCGGTTGTACACCGGAATCACCACAGAATACTTCGGATTCATCTCTTATCCTCCTTTAATCTTTTTCAATTAATACTGTAGCATAGGCCGATATACCTTCCTCACGTCCGGTAAATCCTAATTTTTCCGTAGTGGTAGCCTTGATGGATACATCATCCACATCTACTTCCATCACCCGTGCCAGCACTTCCTGCATCTCCGGAATAAACTTTTTCAACTTCGGGCGTTCAGCACATACCGTGGCATCCACATTACCTACCCGATACCCTTTTCCGGCAATCAGTTTTACGGTCTTTTCCAGCAGAATCTTGCTGTCAATATTCTTGAAGTCAGCTGAATTGTCCGGAAAATGATAACCAATGTCGCGCATGTTGGCAGCTCCCAACAAGGCATCACAAATGGCATGAATCAACACATCGGCATCCGAGTGTCCCAGCAGACCCATTTCATGTTCCAGACGAATACCGCCCAGCCAAAGTTCACGCCCTGTTACTAACTTGTGCACGTCGAATCCAAATCCTACTCTTATCTTCATCGTATGTAAAAATCAAGAAGTTTTTCATTTTCCAAAAATCCCTCCAGGTGGTTACCTATCTGCACGGGACCTACTCCCACCGGTGTACCGGTGAACAACAAGTCACCGATTTTCAACGTGCAGAAACGGCTCACGTAAGCAATAATCTGGTCTACAGAAAATAACATATCAGCTGTATTGCCCTGTTGCACCGTCTTTCCGTCAATATCCAGATGGAAATTCACCTTCTGTATGTCGCCCAGCTTTTCCACCGGAACCCAGTCACCGATGGCAGCCGAACTGTCAAATCCCTTGCACAGTTCCCAAGGCTTTCCTTCGGCACGGAACTTACGCTGCAAGTCACGGGCGGTAAAGTCGATACCTACCGTCACGGCATCGTAATAGCGATGAGCAAAACGTTCGGAAATATTTTTTCCCAGGCGGCAGATACGCACCACCATTTCCGTCTCGTAATCCACCTGTTCACAAAAGTCAGGAATAAAAAAAGGCTTGCTGTCTTTCAGCAAGGCAGAATCCGGTTTCATAAAAATAACCGGTTCCTGGGGCAAGGCTTCTCCTGCATGCAGTTCATGGCAATGCAGGCTATAGTTCATGCCTATAGCAATAATTTTCATGGAGTTATTTCTTTATAATTTCATTCAAACGGTTGAACATCACTGCCAGATGTGCATACAGTGACGTATTTTGCACGACAATCGTTTCCGGCACACGGATACGGAAGGGGGTAAAGTTCCACACTGCCTGAATACCTCCGGCCACCATCTTGTCTGTAATATCCTGCGCAATATTGATAGGCACGGTCAACACACCGATTTTCACTCCGTCCTTTGCGCGTCGCTCTTCAAACTCATCGGTATGATAAATCGGAATTCCCTCTACGGTCGTCCCTACCAGATTCGGGTTAATGTCGAATGCTCCCACTATCTGCAGTCCGAAATGTGACAGACCGGAGTCTCTAAGCAAAGCTCCTCCCAGACTTCCTACACCAAACAGATACGCTTTATGCAGATTCGTAAAACCCAAGAAATCCTCCAGCACCCGGATTAGCAAGTCCACTTCATACCCCACCCTCGTGCGTCCGGAAATATCCACATACGACAAGTCTTTGGCTATCTGTGAGGCATCAATATTTATTTGTCTGGAAATCTGTGTAGAAGATACATACTTTTCCCCTTTCTCTTTCATCAGCTTTGCATTCGAAAGATACCACGGGAGTCTGCGTAAAGTAGGCTCAGGAATCTTGTCCGTCATTTTACGACTTCGTACCGCCATTCGGAGTGTGTTCAATTAATCAATAATGCAAAATTAAACTATTTCTTGTAAACCCTGAACACGATTCCTGAAAAATGTCATACCTTTGAAGCAGATTAAATTAAATTCACATGAAAAAGAATGACTGGAAAGACCGCCTGAACATTGTATATTCCACCAACCCAGACTTCAGCTATCAGCTTGATGAGGAGGAAGAGCCGGCAACTGTCGACCCGAAACAACAGAAACTAAGGGTCAGTATTGAGAAAAAAGGACGAGGCGGAAAAACCGTCACCGTCATTACTGGTTTTATCGGCTCGGAAGATGATTTAAAAGAACTGGGAAGAATGCTCAAGACCAAATGTGGTGTGGGTGGTGCCGTAAAAGACGGAGAAATTCTCATTCAGGGAGAGTTCAAACAACGCATTATCGACCTGCTGAAAGCAGAAGGATACAGCCAGACAAAATAGGCAGATAAATCGTTTTTACACTTAAAGAAAAACGCCTTTACGTTTGAAACAAAACGTCAGAGAGTTTTAATCAAAACGTATTTGTGTTTAAAAGAAAACGTCCTTACGTTCTGTTGCAAACGTAAGGACGTTTTTTTAGTCCAATTTAAATTCCTTATTTCGAAGCTATTACTTTATCCAATAAAGTGGCAAGCTCTTTCACTTTCTCCGGATTCTGTGATGCTACATTTTCTTTTTCCGTCGGGTCTTTTCGTAAATTATACAACTGTGGTTCAGGAGCGTTACCCAGTTCTGTCTTGGTCCAGAATTCCAATGCAGGTTTATCACTGGGCTGAAGATACTTCCATTCACCCTGAATAATAGCCAGCGTATTGTTCAGATTCTGTTCCACTACGTATTCACGGTCAGACTGGTCCTTTCCAATCAAAGCCTGCGAACGTGCATGACTGTCGGGGGCCACTCCTTTAGCCAACGGCATTTCCATGATTTCCGCCAGCGACGCAAACACGTCAATCTGAGAGAACAAACCCTGTTGCTTGCAAGGCTGCTGAATAGCTGCCGGCCAGCGTACAATAAACGGCACGCGAGTTCCAGCCTCATACAAGCTGTATTTTCCTCCACGGTAAATACCCATCGGCGTATGTCCGTTCAGCATTTCGCGGGCCTGATCCTGATAACCGTCGTCAATCACCGGACCGTTGTCGCTGGTGAAAATAAACAAGGTGTTATCGGCAATGCCCAGACTATCCAGTGTATTCATAATCTCACCAATGGTCCAGTCCAACTGAAGAATTACATCACCACGAGTACCGAGACCACTCTTTCCGGCAAAACGCGGATGAGGAATGCGCGGCACATGTACATCCTGCGTACCCATATATAAGAAGAAAGGTTTATCGGTAGACGAACAGATAAAGTTTTTCGCTTTTTCTGTGATGACATCGGCAATTTCCTCATCATTCCACAAGGCAGCCTTACCTCCCGTCATCCATCCGATACGAGGTATTCCGTTGATAATGGTATTATTATGTCCCTGACTCGGTTTCAGTTTCACCAGTTCCGGATTTTCTTCACCCGTAGGCCAGTCGCCCACCTTATGGTCATAGCTGACAGTAATCGGGTCGGAAGGGTCCAAACCGGCAACTCTTCCGTTCTCTACAAATACACAAGGCACACGGTCTACCGTAGCCGGAATGATAAACTCATAATCAAAACCTATGCTCTGAGTATTCGGCTTAATGAGACCGTTAAAATTAGTTCCCCCGACAGGTCCCAGTCCCAAATGCCATTTTCCGACTGCACCGGTGTGATAGCCAGCTTCATGGAACACATCGGCCAGTGTGACACATGTAGTATCAATTATCAGTTCAGAATTACCCGGAGCGATGCCTGTATTTTCTTTTCTCCACGGATAGCATCCGGTTAACATACCGTAACGCGACGGAGTACTCGTAGCCGAAGTTGCATACGCATTAGTAAACTGTACCCCTTGAGCTGCCAGTTTATCAATGTTCGGCGTAGAAATCTTTGTAGCTCCGTAACAACTCAAATCGCCGATACCCAAATCGTCCGAATAAATAAAAATCACATTCGGACGCTTCAGGTTAGGAGCTTCCTGTTTCTGCGCCTGACTGCATCCGGTCAGTCCCGCCAATCCGGAAAGGGCAGAAATACAAACTAAAAGGTCTTGTTTCATCTTTTTATATTTAGGTTAGTAAAATACATGTTATTCTTCTCCTTGACGATAAGCCATCGGTGTCAACTGATATGCTTTTTTGAACAGCTTACTGAAATAACGAGGAGAACTAAATCCCGTCTGATCGGAAATCTGAGTTACATTCAGTTCCGGATTGTTCCGCAAAAGGAAAGCTGCTTTTTTCAACCGTAGGGTAATAAAAAAGTCGTTTGGTGTCTGTCCGGTTATTGCCTTGATTTTTGCATACATTCTTGTGCGAGAAACTAGCATTTTTTGAGCCAACATATCAATGGTAAAGTCAGAATCGTCCAGATATTGTTCAAATACAGCAATCACCTCGTCAAGGAACTCCTTATCCAATGGATTCGTAGCCAACACCGGAGTCTCTACTGTAGGCTGTTTGGTGAAATACTCCTGCAATTTAAGACGGTTATTCACCAGATTATTACAACGGAACACCAGCAAACGAGAATCAAAAGGTTTTGTGATATAATCATCTGCTCCAATTTTCAGTCCTTCCAGGTTCTGTTCTATTTCCGTACGGGCAGTCAGCAATACAACCGGTATGTGACAGGTATCCAGGTTTCCTTTCAGTTGCTTCACCAGTTCAATACCCGACATACGCGGCATCAACACATCGCTCAATATAATGTGCGGAGAAGACTCTTCCACCTTTTCCAGTGCATCTTGCCCATCGACAGCAGTCGTCACCTCATACATTCCCCCAAACAATTCTGCCAGCATTTGGCGAATAGAATCGTTATCCTCCACAATCAGGATATGAGGCCGGAAACCATCTTTCCCCCCTACGAATGTTTCTTCCGTCGGCAACAGTTCACTTGACAACTCTGTATCCAGCTCTTTCTTCTGTGCGTCAAGAGTCAACTGACTGACCATCGCATTTTCTCCTTCTTCAATGATTTCATCTTCTGAATAAAGTTCCTTACCCAACGGAATACGTACAATAAACTTAGTTCCTTTTCCCTGTGCACTCTCCACAGAAATTTTGCCATGATGAAGTTCCACAATACCCTTGGTCAAGGCCAGTCCAATACCAGTTCCTACATTAATTTCCGTATCTAATGAACTTTGATAAAAGCGGTCAAAAATCTTATCGATATCTGCCGGTTGAATACCACTGCCATTGTCTTCTACGGAGAACCAAGCCTCTTCATCGGTTACTCCAACCTCCATTACAATTTTACCTTGAGAGGGTACATGCTTCACGGCATTCGACAAGAGATTATTAATTACCTTCCGCATCTGTTTCCAATCGAACCATAGCTCAATATCATCTTGTGACTTATGGAATTCCAGATGTATCTGCTTGCTTTCAGCATAAGGCTGGAAAAGCAGGTATGTTTCGTTCAGAAAGTTTACCAGATTCATCCGGCATACTTTCAGTTTCATTTTGCCCTGTTCCTGCTTACGGAAATCCAGCAACTCACCTATCAACTCCTTCAACTGTACCCCACTCTTATAAGCCAGCAGCACATTCGAATAAACAGACGGAGAAAGCTGAGAAGTCTGCATCAATTTTTCCAGCTGTCCGATGATAAGGGTAAGCGGAGTACGAAACTCATGTGAGATACTGGTGAAGAAACGTAACTTATTCTGATTCAGACGTTCAATATCCTGCAAATGACGCTGTTCATAAGTCAGCGAAGCCTGTAGCTTTACACGGCTCTGATACATCCGCATCAGGTAGTAAACAATTCCTCCTACTAACAAAACATAAAGCAAGAATGCCCAATTCGAAGCATAAAACGGTGGCTTTACCACAATCTCCATGCTGATGGGTTTACTTAAACTGTCAGGATTAGACGAACGCACCCACAAAGTATATGTTCCCGGATTTAAGTTTGTATAAGTAATCACAGGCTGTTCCCTTACTTTGGTCCACTCCTTAGAAAAACCTTCCAAAAGATATTCCATCGACTCCTTGTTCTCAGGGACATAGTTATTAGTGGCAAAATAAATACTGAACATATTCTGATTTGCCTGCAAAGTAATTTGTGAAGTATGATTCAATGCGTGTTTCAAAATACCAGAAGCGTCATTAACCCTTATCTCTTTACCATTTACCACCAAACGGCTCCACATGATGGAATAGGGTTTTGAACCATAGTTCAGACTATCAAGGGCAAACATTACCATCCCTGAAGTGCCTCCTAAAAAGACTTCTTTCTTTTTTGACAAGAACAAGGCATTCTCGTTCACGGAATATAGCGGGAAACCATTTTCCGATAAATAGTTACGTATAGTTCCCTTCCGATAATCAAAACAAGAGAATCCCTGATTCGTAATCATCAACAGTTCGTGATGATTTCCCTCACAAACCTTATAAACACAATCTCCGGGAAAGCCGCTATTGGATACATCATAGTTTCGGAAAGTATTTGTTTTCTGATCCAGACAGTCCAACCCGCTGCCCGAAGTAGAAAACCAGATTTTATTTTCATAGTCACAGAAAATACTGTTCACGTTATTATTACTGATACCAGATTCTTCATTACGATATCCATAATGCGTTAACAAATCCGTAGCCAGATTGTAGGAAAAAACCCCTTCACCAGTTACCGCCATCCATAAGACTCCATTCTTGTCAAACTCTAAATCAGCTACCATACGAATCAATTTCCCTTCCATATGATTCTGGAACAGCTGACGGCATTTTCCTGTAGTACGCGAAAACAGGCAGACACCGGCCTGAGTGGCTACCACCAGGCTGTCTTTATAGGGTACAATATCACGTACGATATCCGAAGGAATAGTTTCCTGATCTCCTTCTATTTTCCGATACACAGTGAAACGTCCGGTTTTTATATCCAGTTTATTGATTCCTCCCAAATGCAATCCCAACCAGATACAGTCTTCTACCTCATCATACCAGATTGATTTTACATTATTATGCGAGATACTATTAGCAGCAGACTGATGAGTAAACCACTGAAAAGTTCCTGTTTCCGGATCAAACCGATTCAGTCCACCACCTTCCGTACAAATCCAGATATGCCCCCTTTTGTCCTCAAGCATGTTTCCTACAATCGGACTGCTTAGCCCCTCAGAAGGCTTCTCCCCTTTCCGGAAAAAACGGTATATCGCATATTCCGGATTAAAATAGTTCACTCCTCCAAAATAAGTTCCTGCCCAGATAGTACCCTGGTCATCCTTTTGCATACACCACACTGAAGAATGAGTCAATCCATACGAATCCACCCTTTCTCCATAATGTAACAGTCTGCCCGTCACAATGTCCATGCAATCCAATCCAGCTTCTGTTCCTATCCATATATTTCCCTTATTGTCTTCTTGAAAACAGCGTACGAAATCGGAAGACAGGGAAGGTTCACCTGATAAAGATGCACGTAAATTACGCATCGTATCATTGCTGTCAAAAAGGAAAATACCTCCATTCCAGGTCCCGACCCAAATATTACGTGAAGAATCTTCAAAAATAGAAGACACATGCTGCGCACTTACCAGATGTAGCGCCTCCTGCCCTTCTTTCCAGCGATAAAGACCGTCATGCTCCGTGCCAATCCAAAGGCGCTTGGAAGAATCGAAAAATAAAGATGAAATACTCCCACTGGCAGAAGAAAGACGGAAAAAACTATCAAAATTACCAGTTTCTTTATTGTAATGAAAAATCTCATTACCACATGCTATGTACAAGCCTTTATGATAGGTCATGGCATCCACCTTTCCACTCAACAAAGTGGTAAACCTACGGGTATCCATGTCAAAGCTTGCCACTCCTTCCATACATAACAAATAAAGATGCCCTTCACGGTCACCAGTGATACGTAACAAATGGTTTGAAAACAAGCTATACGGATTTTCTTTCTCCAGCCGATAAATCGTAATATCATTCCCATCATAACAGTTCAACCCTTCACGTGTACCAATCCATATCAGATTATTTTCGTCCACATAGATATCATTCACAGAGATTTGTGACAGACCATTATCAGTAGAAAGATGCTTGAAGGTTATATTTTGAGCAGCCAGACGAGAGAATAGTCCGGCTAACGATATCAATAAAAGACAATACAAAAATATTTTTCTCATTTTTCTTAGATTCGTAGAAGCTATTACCTGCAATATTCGATAAAAATCTTGAAATATACAAGTGCCCCCAATAAAATATACAATATGTATACACCATTTGTACAATTTATGAATATAAACCACCCTTAAAACTTTTTTATTTGTCTTCTTGTAAAAACAATTCTGAATATCACTAATAAACTACATCTTTTTACTTATCCCATTTCGTCAAACTGAAAATTCACCAAAAATCTGTCTCACAAACAGAATAAGACGCTTTTTGAACAATTTTATCCTATAAGAACCAAGCAATAAGCCTAATTTTGAGAACAAATTCGAAACAATCTTTTTTAATACAACCTTTATGAAGATCAAACAGCACTTAGGATTCATCAGTATGCTGGCCATTGCTTTTACAGCCTGCCAGCAAAAACCGGCGGAGACAGACAACTTCCTGGAAAATGAAATTAAAAACATCGAAGCTCAACACACTTTACAGACCGACCTGATCGAAAAAAGTGGGAAAATCTTGAACCCTCGTACTATCGACGAAAAGGGAAATATTGTATATGTACCCATTGATGACTGGACCAGTGGTTTCTTCCCTGGAACAATGTGGCTGGATTATGACCTGACTAAAAATGAAAAATGGAAAAAACTAGCTGAAAAATATACAGAAGACCTTGACTCTGTGAAATACCTGAAATGGCATCATGACGTAGGTTTCATGATTGGATGCAGCTATCTGACCGGATATCGTCTGTGCAAGAAGCCGGAATATAAAGATGTTATTGTGACAGCTGCACAATCTCTTTCTACTCGCTTCCGCCCGGTAGCTGGAGTTATCCAGTCTTGGGATGCCGACAGAGGATGGCAAGGTGAACGCGGATGGGAATGTCCGGTTATCATTGATAATATGATGAACCTGGAACTTTTGTTCGAAGCTACTCGTCTTTCTGGAGATTCTACATTCTACAAGATTGCAGTCTCACATGCTGACAACACCATGAAGAATCATTTCCGTGCAGACAACAGCTGCTACCACGTTGTAGACTATTCTTTGAAAGATGGAAGTGTAAGAAGTCGCCAGACTGCACAAGGTTATGCACATGAATCAGCATGGGCGCGTGGACAAGCATGGGCTATCTATGGATACACCACTTGCTATCGCTACACACATGACAAGCGCTATTTGGATCAGGCTGAAAAGACATTAAACTTCTACCTGAACGATGCAAACCTGCCGAAAGACCTGATTCCTTACTGGGATTTTGATGCTCCGAAAATTCCGAATGAACCAAGAGATGTTTCAGCTGCTGCATGTATTGCCTCAGCATTGTACGAAATGGACGGATATTGTCAAGGAAAGAATTATAAAGAACTGGCAGATACTATTGTCAAGAACTTGTCTGGTCCTGACTATAAAGCAAAAGTAGGAGAAAATGGAAACTTTATCCTGATGCATTCAGTAGGAAGTATCCCTCACGGAGCTGAAATCGATGTACCTCTGAACTATGCAGACTACTATTACGAAGAAGCACTAATTCGCAAGAGAAACCTCGAAAGTAATCAGCCGTTCTCTTTCGTAAACGAATAAACCATAAATAATCAAACATACGCTATGAAGCACCTTCCCTATTCACTGATAGGGGGAATCGGATTGCTTTCATTGCAAAGTTGTGCCAGCAAGCAGCAAGTTGCTGAACAAGCGTACCCCAATGTCATTTACGTATTTCCAGACCAATATCGTAATATGGCAATGGGGTTCTGGCATGAAAATGGATTTAAAGAACACATCCACTTTGCAGCCGATCCGGTACACACCCCCAATATTGACCAATTCGCAAAGGAATCGCTAGTTCTGTCTTCGGCTATGAGCAACTGTCCGCTGAGCAGTCCGCACCGAGGATCTCTACTCACCGGGATGTATCCCAACAAAAGCGGTATTCCTCTGAACTGTAATTCTACACGTCCTATCAGTTCACTCCGTACGGATGTAGAATGCGTTAGCGATGTATTCAGTAAAAACGGTTATGACTGTGCCTATTTTGGTAAACTACACGCTGATTTCCCGACTCCTAATGATCCGGAGAACCCGGGAGAATATGTAGAAACCAAACGCCCGGTATGGGATGCCTATACACCGAAAGAACGCCGTCATGGGTTTAATTACTGGTATTCTTATGGTACATTCGATGAACATAAGAACCCTCACTATTGGGATACAAACGGAAAGCGTCACGACCCGAAAGAGTGGTCTCCACTCCATGAAGCTAAACAAGTCATTTCTTACTTGCGCAATGACAAAAACCAGCGTGACCCCAAGAAACCGTTCTTCATTATGGTAGGCATGAATCCTCCTCATAGTCCATATCGTTCTTTGGACGACTGTATGGAGGAAGACTTTAATCTGTATAAAGACCAGCCAATTGACAGTCTGCTGATTCGTCCCAATGCAGACAAACAGCGAAAAAAGGCTGAGTCTGCCCGTTACTACTTTGCCTCAGTCAGCGGAGTAGACCGTGCTTTCGGACAAATTCTGGATTGCCTGAAAGAGTTGAAACTCGATAAAAATACAATCGTGGTATTTACCTCCGACCATGGAGAAACCATGTGCAGCCAATTTACAGACGATCCGAAGAATTCACCCTATGCTGAATCCATGAATGTTCCATTCCTTATCCGCTATCCACAGCATATACGTCCTCGTGTTGACAACTTATTGCTGTCTTCACCAGACATTATGCCTACCCTGCTGGGACTTTGTAACTTGGATAAGGATATTCCAGCAAATGTACAAGGAGGTAATTATGCACCTATTTTCTATGAAGATTCCATACAGACTGTCACTCGCCCTACGGGTGCCTTGTATATCCAAAACATGGATGGAGATAAAGATAAAGACAGTAATGTAATCTCTTATTTCCCTCGCTCCAGAGGAATTAAGACACTGCACTACACATTGGCTTTGTACATTGACAGAGAAAACAAGCTGACAAAAACCCTTTTGTTTGACGATGTCAAAGACCCTTACCAGTTACAAAATCTTTCACCGGAAGAACATCCGGAAATCGTAAAAGGACTCTATCAGGAACTGGCCAGACAATTAAAGGAGATTGATGATCCCTGGTATCAGCAAAAGATACTTTCGGATATTCTTCCTTATTAAATTAAAATCCCCGTTTTTCAGAATAATCTTGAGAAACGGGGATTTTGATTTATAGTTGAATAAAACTACTTTGCAATGCTTTTTTATACTTACTGGAAATAGGCAGCCTTTCTCCATTAAACGGCGGATACATAATGCACTCATCTCCGTCTATCATCGCAAGATGTTGAATATTAATAATGTAAGATTTATGTATTTGCACAAACTGAGAAGAAAATCCTAAGATATTCATGGCATTGATAGAAGAACGCATAGCCAGCAATTTCTGGATAAATAAAAAGACCTCCCAGCATCTGCGCGAAGCATTAAATTTAAAGTATCCTATTTCAGAAAGACGCAATACACGAATTTCTCCCGTTGGCAGTTGAATAGAAAACGTCCCCTTACCACTTTCCCCTTCCATTCCACGCATACCATTCACAATATTTACTTCTTCTTTTTTTTCTATTTTTGCCTGTACAAAACGATTTATAATCAAATCCAATTCCTTCATATCGAAAGGTTTCAGCAAAAAATCAAAAGCAGCACTCCGTATTGCTTCCAACATATATTGAGGATAAGCTGTATAAAAAACTACTTTCATATCCCACATAATCACGTCATGGAGCTTATTGACAATCTCATATCCGGGAAGCCCGGGTAATTCCACGTCAATAAAAAGCAAATCAGGATGTAAACGCTGAATAAGAGCCAAAGCTCCGGAACTCCCAGGCAGACACCCTACAACTTGAAACAGATTATATGACGCAAGGCTTTTTTCCAATAACTCCCTATCTTTATCTGAATCCTCTATAATAAATATTTTATATGCCTTTTGCTCCATTAAAACTGATTTTTTAAAACTCACACAAATGTAGAAAACAATACCAAACAATCCAACTTCCCCACTTCTGAAGCAAAGCCTCCAATGTATTTATTTCACCACATTATTCAGAATTATTCGTATTTTATGCACTAAATTAAACACCTAAATCAATATTTGTTATATCGTCCATAAAAATTTGTATTTTTGTCCACAAAATATTAATGTATCCTTGTAAATCATGAAAAGCATCGTTTACTTACTGTGTGCCTGCTGGATAGCTTGCTTACTCAGCACTGGATGCAAGCATACCACAGACTATGAAAAATCACCATCTGCCCAACTCACTACACTGCTACAAGATTCAATTATCAGATACAAGCCTCAAGAAGCTGAAATGTTACTGGCAAAAGCCAAGCAACAGGCACAAGACAGTACAGAATATTATTATGCAGAAGCCGTGCATTCTTCTTTGCTTATGACCAGACAACAAGAAGATTCTGCATTCTATTATATAAACAGATGCGAAAAGTTCTGTCTTAGCCTTCCTAAATTATTACCGATTCATTACCTCACTCTTGGAATAGTAGAAAACAACAAAGCCTCTTTACTGGAAAACTCCAATCATCCTTTATCTGCCAAAACAGCTTATGAAAAAGCTATCCAATATTACCAAAGAGGGAATATGCATAAAAGACTCCCCAATGTCTATAACAATCTAGGCTATGTATACTATACACTAAATGATCTTCCCATGCAAGCTTATTGCTACAAAAAAGCTCTCTTCATATGCGATTCGCTGTCTCTTCCTCAGATTTACAGAAACAACAGTTATTTTATGCTGGCATTCTGTTATGTACAACTGAAAAATTATCCACAAGCCTATCATTATCTTAATAAGGTCTATCCACAGATTAATGATATGCCATTATATAACCGGTATTTTCTGCTAAATACTTTCGTCAATTTCTATTACTACCAAAAAAAGTATGAAGAATCATGGAGCTATCTGATGAAGATTTTTGATGAAGTAGCACAGCACCAGAATGATATGCCCTCAGAATATGCCACATTAGAGGCAAATTATGCAGACCTATCTATCAAGCTAAACAAAGATTTGAATAAAGCCAAAGATTATCTGCAAAAAGCTAAGGCCTATTTCCAAAGTACAAAAGTAGCAATTAGCATCTACTATATCATGACCATGGAACTGGAACTTGCATTAAAGCAAAATGACTTACAAACAGCGGCTCACCTAGTTCAACAGATTTCACATGACAACACTGTAAATGTACCTATCAACTACCAACAAAGACGAAATGATGTACTAACTGAATATTATAAACGCACCGGAAATTACTCTAAAGCCCTGGCCATATTAGAAGCACAGCTACCGATAGAAGATTCAATCCGGAACGAAGAACACAACAACTATGTGGCTGAACTCGATTTACGATATAAAAATGATACGACCCATCTCAAAAACCGCATAACAATAACCAATCAGAAAAATGAAATAAAAACACTCCAACTGGAAATAGCTTTGGGCGTTATTCTCATTTTAGGGCTTGTCGTGTATTTTATCGAGTACAAAAGACGAGTCAAAAAGAACCAGCAACAAGAATTCAAACAGCATATATACGAAATCAGTAAACTGAAAATGCAAAATATCAGAGAAAAAATCTCTCCTCATTTCCTCTTCAATGTGCTGAATAATGAAATAAATCAACACCCGGAATCTACCTCCGAACATCAACGGCTGATACGGATCACCCGACTGTTACGTAAAGGACTAGATTTGTCCAACCGTTTTGCGATTCCCCTTTCGGAGGAACTTGATTTCGTATCCAACTATGTAGCGTTATTACAGGATACAGGTAAGCAATTCACATTCAGTTTGCATAAAAACGGAAATGTAGACGATTTGCAAATCCCCTCCATGATGATACAAATCCCTGTTGAAAATGCAATCAAACATGGGTTTGCAAACCTAAATCAAACAGGGCATATTGACTTGATTATTGAAGAAGTCTGTCGGGGAGTCAACATCCACATTAACAACAACGGACACAGATATTCTCCATTTGCTCCATCCAACAACAAACTGGAAAGCACTGGTACCGGTCTCAGAATTATTTACCAAAGTATACAATTACTGAACACCCACAACAAAGAAAAAATTACTTTCCAGATACTGCCCGGACAAGAAAAAGGAACTGCCATCAGTATCTTCATACCTTATCAGTACTCCTATGAATGGCAATAAAATACGTTTCATACGAAGAATATAGCAGGATATGCTCTATTTGCCCGCTCTCATACAGAAAAGAGACTTCACCGGTTTGTCCTCCCACGAATATTTCGGGATATTTGTGGCATAATATCATTAAATTTCAAAGTTATGAGAGTTTTAAAATTAACGAGCACACTCATGTTGCTCATGCTAATCCTAATTGGTGTTTCCTCATGCAGTAACGAGGATGAAAACATCGGAAACATTCCTTCTCAGCTGATCAAGACCTGGTATATGGGAGAAGGTACTTACATCACATTCAATGCGGATGGAACCGGAGTCTACACAGAAACAGACGAGATGTCTACCGCAAAACTGATGCGTAGAACAGGCACACGCGCCACAGACACGTATCCGTTCACTTATTCGTATGAAGAATCGACTCAAACGATCACGATTCATATCGACGGAGATGTCATGCGATGGACCATTGTCACACTGACCGACGATACACTGAAGATAAAAGATGAAGAAGGAGAATTGATAACCTTGAAAAAAGATGCCACTTCAGAACCGGATATTGACATTACCCTGCTATACAATACCTGGATTTCGGAAACACAAGACATCTATACCTTCAATAATGATGGTAACGGAACTTACAAGGCTAAAGAAGAAACATCAGCAAACGATATTACCTATGAATATGATGAAGCCAACAAACAGCTTACACTCCATCGTGTAAATGGTAAAGTAGTGAGATGGACTATTCTTTCATTAACCAATGATACGCTGAAAGTAAAAGATAACGATGGGCAGGAACTTACGCTAACGGTATACACAAACACGGCCTGGATAGAACTTCTTTACGGGAAATGGGGATTTTTAGGAAAGCCATCAATAGAATTCACAAACAAAGAAGGCAACAAATTGTGCTCTGTTTATGAAGGAGAAGAAGCGCCCTATACAGTAGCATTCAAATATGATGCCTATAACCGTATCTATTTCTTTGAAAATGGAAGCTGGAGCGGTGGATTCTGGCAGGTAAAACAAGTAACCCAAGATATACTGTCCATAGACATTTTTAGCTCAGACGGAGAAAATCTTACTAAAGAAAGTTCTATGACACTGTTCCGTATACCAGAACCTGATGAACTCGTAGTAGGTGACGAATCTCTTTTATATGGTGACGAATGGACCAGTTTTAGCTATGATGACGGTAGCCCCATTACCCTACAATTCCGACAAAATTTCAGCGACGTAATTTGGACTGAAGGCGGAGATAAGATGACCTTTAATTACACTTATAATTCTGACTCTCATGAACTAGTATTCACTGTTGATGGAGAGACTGAAGCCTTTAAAATAATAAAACTAACCGATCACGTGATGTATCTCGCTATTTATGAAAATGGAGTACTTGCTGATGGTATGGAATTCCGTAAACTATAAAACAAAAAAATCGAGCGACTTTTACGTTACTTCCGGTACGTTTTTAACTTTTAGTTAGTTAATTAATTA
>NZ_DS990117.1:0-2197 GCF_000187895.1 Phocaeicola plebeius DSM 17135
TTTTGCGAATATGCAACTTGGGTTAAAGTAGATGCTACCACTAAAATAAATAGGATTTTCTTCATGATATTATCTTTAACGGTTTGTAATCCATTTGTATTTATCTAGGATATACTTATATAATGGTTGTTCCCCTATGATGTTAAGTATATCTTTTAGGCTTCCATCATCGGAGTGATACCCTAGTACCTTATTGACTTGTAAAACCCAATCCATATTTTTTAATTTGGAAGATTTTAGGTCTATTATAAAATTATCCAATCCTGTTTGGAAACTACCATAAATGATATGATAATATCCAACAGCATCTTTTTCAATTCGTTCTGTAGTAAATGTGAAATATTCGTGTAGAGAAACCTCTACTCCAAATACATTTCCATAATTTCCTCTTTTTATAAATACTTCATTAAACCGATTACGGTTTTCTTTATTGGGAAGTTGATTTATGGTAAATATTTGCTTTTGATTTACTTCCGTTAGGGATAAAAGATTTGCTATTTCTTGATATTTGTCTATAAATTTACTTTGGTCTAATAGGCATATAATATCGGAGTTGCTGATTATAGAGTTTTTGACTACAGGATTACTAATTATGTCCTCCAGTTCTTGAGTAACAACCATTGCCATACCCCAAAATTTACGAACTGTTTTATACAAATAGAGTATATAGCCAGCCATCATAGGGCTAGCTATGGCTTTCCATGCTTCTTCAATTATTAATGCCTTTCTGTTCTTTTTTAATCTCATTTTTTGAATAAAAACGTCCATAATAATTAAGGTTACTATTGGAAATAATTCAGGGTCATCTTTAATTGCATCAATTTCAAAAACTATAAAGGGTTCTTCAAAAAGGGAAGTGTCAAAATCCTCATTAAGAGTTTTTTCTAACTGTCCTCCTTTATAGAATTTTTTTAATAGAAACTTATAGTTAGTAATATCAAAATCAATTTTGTTCTCTTTGCAAATGATAGGTATAATGCGTAGGGAAAATTCGTAGAAAGAGTTAAAAGATAAGCTTTCAACTTTTATTTCTTTCAATATATCTTCCTTCTTCTGGATTCGTCTTTCTATTATAGAAAGTAATCTAGTTTCAGGATTATCAAGCTCTTGGCGTGTAAAGCCTTTTTCGATGAGAATGTTTTGTATCGCTTTTTCTGCGTTGGTTTTTTCTCCGCCTTCTCCTTTTTCTACTAGTTGCTGTAATTTCTCTATTTTTTCGGAAAGTATCTTGCGTTCTTCTTTTTCCCTTTCGTTTTCAAATTCTTCTTCATTGACTTGAAATTCGAGTAGTAAATTTTCACGTATGGCTTCTTTTTCCGCATCTGAATAACCATTAAAGGGATGAAAGTAGAAAGAATAGTATTTTTCTATGGTAATATCCATAATTTCTTCTTCTTGCTTTTTGACCTCACCATTTGCACCTTTCCATATCAGGAAAATTAATGATTTAAGAAAGTTTTTCTTTTCTACATTATACTCTTCTTCAGTAATTCGGAAAGGATTCATAGATATAGGCTTGCTTTCAGAATAAGTAATGTATTTGCCATGATAGTATTCGCACATTCCTGAATAACTATGCCCTGTATCTACCAATACAATATCAGTGTTATCTAAAACCCATTGTCTTACTTTGGAGTTGACATAGAAAGACTTACCAGAACCACTTGGACCTAAAACAAAGAAGTTGGAGTTATTTGTATATTTTTTCTCACCTTCTTTCCCGGACATATCTATTCCAACAGGCAATCCTTGTCTGTCTGTAAAATAAGTAAGAAAAGGGCTGTTTTCTGTTACTTGTAATTTTTCCTTGAACAAAAGACAAATTGCAGCATCGGAAGTTGTTAGAAATTTGTCATAACTGTTTAGGTTGATTGCGTTTCCTGGCAGTGCACATTCGAATAATTCTAATTGGTTGAAGCATTGTTTATTAATAATAATGCCACAATCAAAAAGAGATGTTTCAACATAGTTGATAGCCTTACTAATATCATCAAGACCAGCAAGAATTATATTATAATGTGCATATACAAGCATTTGCCCTTCTCTGGCAATATCCGACTGCACTCGTTCTATGTCTTCTACACATAAATCATTTGCAGGGTCAGGCATTCCTTTATGTTTTTCTTTTTGCCTCTATTGTTGCTCGTTCGTGGTCTGAATATTTATTACTTGATTATAAGATAATTGGTGTCTTATA
>NZ_DS990117.1:2297-5244 GCF_000187895.1 Phocaeicola plebeius DSM 17135
AGTGACTCGCCCTGTGGTGGATTCGTATCATGCAAAAAAGAGAGTAAGTCAACAGGAAACCTTAGCCCAATATTGACCTCTTTATATGGTTTTATAACAGAAGGAAAATTAACTTCGTCAATATCTACAAGAGAAATGCACTGTACGTTTTTTTCTCCAATTATAAGATTTTCTTCTCTTGCTTTGATATTTTTTAGGCTTACTGTTTGCTGATTGAAATTGATAGATAGAAATCTTTTTATATATATTTCTATTTCATTTTCATTTAATAGTTTAGCTCTTATTCCTCTGTTAGCGAATAGTCCTAATACTTTTGTGATGTTTCTAATAAAAGTATCAAACCTTCGAGGGTCAAAAGAAAAGAATTTAGACCTTTCTACTTCTCCTGTAATAACAAGATAAGTAGAAATATCAGTATATATTCGTCCTTTAAAATGTTCAAAATAACGATTTGATAAATAGTCGTTCTTCCTATTCTGGGGTGGTAAAAATGATTTTTTACATAGAATATCCTGTTTTTGTATTCTATATCCAGTTCCTAATACTTTGAGGATATTAGTAAATAAGTGGTGAAAATCATAGTAAGCATCCATATCTGCTGAATACTGTATTATAGGATTTTCACATTTAAATGATAACAGAATAGTCGCCCCTTCGGTTATAGAATATAGGAGTATTGTCTATTGTTTCAATACCAATATAAGGAGCTTCAAATTCACTTTTCTTTTTCATAAGCTTTTATTTTTTTCTATCTCTTATAAAAGTGCGTGATACTATATATATGCCTTTTCGTTTATCTTTCCTGTGAAGCCCTTTTCTTTGTAATTGCGATGTTATTCCTAACCCTCCAAACATAACTATTACAAGAGTTATACCTCCCCACATAAAAGAAGCCAGAGTAGAAACAATAGCACATAAAAGTAAAGCACTAATAATACAAGCTCCACCGATATATATGAACTTGCCTTTAAATCCTTTGAAAATAAGGGGCTTTTGTAGCCCCTTATATACATTGTAACTTGGATACTCTTTCGACATATTAGATTCCGAAGAATGCTTTTACGACAACACCTGATACAACCAGAAAGATACATGACCCCATCCAGCCCATAACAGCCTTTTGTACATCTTGGTCACCAGAGTTCCATTTTAAATAAACTCGCACTGCTCCAACTAATCCTACTAGACCTCCTAGTATCATCATCATGTTTCCTAGGGGGTCCATGTAGGTTGCAAGTTCAGAACTAGCTGCATCAATTCCCGCAGCACCTTGTGCAAAAGTGTTAGTTACTACCATTATGCTAATGGCTAAAGCGAATGCTCTTTGAGCAATTTTTGAAAAAAACTTTTTCATTTGAATAAAAATTAGTTGTTTATTTGTTAAAATTTACGTGTGAAAACATGCTTTTCCCTTTAGCAAGAAGTTGTTCCATTGGAATACCTTGTGTTTCAACTTCCATTTCAATAGATTCATTTACAGATACATAATTCTGTTCAGATTCTTTTTTTTCATCTTCTTTTTCGTATGAGCCTGTTTCAAAATCTTCATCTACAACTTTGTGAGGGTATTTCTTCTTCCTCTCCTATTGAAATAATTTCTTCTTCTTCACCTGTATTGGTTTTGCTTTGCTTTAGGAAAGCATCATACAGGATGTTTGCAGCGTAGTAAACTACATAAATGGCAAATACAGCCATGATAAATTGTGAATAACTCATATTCTTAAATTTAAAAGTTTCATTAATCGACCCTTTTTCTGTACTAAAGAAAACGGTTCTTTTTTTGCTTAATCAAAGAACTTATGTCGCTACGGTGTTTAGTTAACCAATCTTCCAAAATAAACGAAACTAAAGATGAAATAGGTATTTTGGCTTTAGCTTTGAGCAACCCAAACACCTCTTTTACATCTGTATCAACATATAGAACTTCCTTGCAATTATAATTTTTTCCTTTAATGTACTCTAATAAGTCCGTCAAATCCATTTCACTAGAGCCATTAAAATTAAAAACTTCCGAAGAAGTTGTTTCCATTTCTACATGAAGTGGTTCTTTCTCCTCTTCAACTTCATATTTAGCTTCTTGAATAGGAGCTTCATTTATACTACTCCCATGCAATTCTTCACCTCTTATCATTTTAGCTATTTCCAGAACACTAGAAATACCTTCATTTTGCTTTTTCCTTAATTTATCAGCCATGTGCAAATATATACAATAAATGAATAACTTTATAACAAATATCTATTAAAAGAATATTTTATTTTATTGCTCCTTCTTGAATGATATAATCATAAGCATTCTTCACCTTATCAATACACTCATTACTAATTGCTAATGTATTTATACGTTCCATAGCAACAGAAGCTGGTATTTCATCTGTAACAAAACCAACTTGCTTAAGAATATCAACTACCTGTTCTTTTGTTTCATATCTTACCGCAGTTCTCATATTGTTAGGTAAAAAGAATATTTTAGCTTTTACATTTAAATACTGTAACACTTGGATAAAAAAACCTGTACTATCCATTGTAAATTTATCGTATTTAAATGGGCATATTATTATATCCGCAGCTTTAAGAATAGTTCCCAGAGCATCATCATCAATCTTACCAGGCAAATCTATTAATAGATTTCCTTGCTCAACCTTAGTAAAATCACTAATAATTTTAGCAACATTAGATATATCGGTTTGTATAACCTCATATTTAGGTTCATTATCATAGGTCGCAATATCTTCTTTTCTTCTATCCGATAATGAACGCTGAAAATCTAAATCCAATACTAGAACTTCTTTTCCTTTTTCTACTAGATAGTTGGCAAATTGTATGCAATTAGTCGTTTTACCACAACCGCCTTTCTGATTCCCAAATAATATTATCATATCTTACTTATATTTATTAATTTTGTTGCTGTCCTCTTTTCTTTTTCCTATTAGGAGATTTATCTTGCTGT
>NZ_DS990117.1:5344-6905 GCF_000187895.1 Phocaeicola plebeius DSM 17135
TATTTTCTGTATCAGAATGAAAATATATCATATAAGGATTATTTCCATAACCCATTTTATTTATATATTGCAAAGCTACATTTTTCAAATCCTCTGCCGAATATTCACGCCCCTTACATGAAATCACTGCATGAAATTGTTTTGCCTTGACCGCTGGATTAGTCCTACAGACAGATTCCATATAAGCTATATAATCCGACTTCTTCAAATTATCTGGATTCATAGCAAAATTTTCTGCAACAAGAAGTTCACTCTTGCCTTCCTCATTCTTTCGCTCATTATAATCAATACCAGCGAAAGAAGTTGCCGCTTTTAAAACTACTACTACCATATTTATAACTTCACACCGCAAATATACAAACAAATATTCAATAAAAGAATATTTCAATATAATTTATTCATACAATAAATATACAAATATTATATATTCATATATTATTTATATATATAATATTTTCCCCTAAAGTTTTTGGTATCATAATAATGTTTTCTCTTCGTCCATGCCGGGCAGAACCCGGAAAAGTACGGTATCAAATACCTTCCCGGTTTCTCTCCAGTGCAGGCAGAAAAGGTATCAATTAGATGCAATCCTTTTGCCGATGGGCGGTAGTTCCTGAATGGTGTCGGTGTCTTTTCTTTTATGATGCAGCCGTTTTCCTGTATTCAGGTATAGAGAGAAACGACACAAGGAACTTTAGGGAAAAGAAATAGTAACGCTGTCTTTATCACTAAAATTATATATATAAATATTATATATACATATATTATTTGATTGACATCAACTTACGCCAAGTAACATTCAATTTATCTTGCATAATTACATAGTCTGCCATTTTCTTTTCTACCTCATTAAGAACCTCTTGATTAACTTCTTCCTTATGAATATTTACATACCTAGCCAACTGATTTATATTATTTCCTATACGTTTCATTTCCAAACAAATTTCATCCATCGAACGAATAAATTCTTTAGGGTCAATAAGACCAACTCCTTTCCTAAAGACTCTCTGTCTAAAATAATCTGACATACATTTGCTAGATTTAGAAGCTTTAGTTAGTTCTTCATATTCTAAATTCGTTAAGCGAACTTTCACTATTCTATCTCTTTTATTTGCTTTCATACTATGATACTAAATAATATATGCCCCCAAGTTGCGAGGGGGCTAAACTCCTGATTTATCAGGCAAGATTTGGTTTTTGTGTCCACAAAAACACATCTTGCTATTAATTTCTACAAACGCAAATATATAAATTACTAAACACCCTCCCAAACAAAAGGGAAAAAAATACAATTAGATAAGTTTTTTTGGTATCATAATAATGTTCTCTTATCGTCCATGCCGGGCAGAACCCGGAAAAGTACGGTATCAAATACCTTCCCGGTTTCTCTCCAGTGCAGGCAGAAAAGGTATCAATTAGATGCAATCCTTTTACCGATGGGCGGTAGTTCCTGAATGGTGTCGGTGTCTTTTCTTTTATGATGCAGCCGTTTTCCTGTATTCAAGTATAGAGAGAAACGACACAAGGAACTTTAGGAATCCACCACAGTGCGAGAATGCTT
>NZ_DS990117.1:7005-7643 GCF_000187895.1 Phocaeicola plebeius DSM 17135
GGGAGAGATACCACACCAGAATCTTAGGAAAAAGAAGGATTTTTATTGGCTCTTTCCGGACTCTGAAAATGAAGCGTTTAATCACATATTATATATTATTTGTTTATATATTATATATTCACATATTATTTATATATAATAATATGTATTTTGTTCCTGTTCTTTTTCCCTAATGTTTTATGGTATCAATTTTTTGCGTCCGGCTTCCGGCTGCTTTTTGTATTTGGTATCAAAAGGTCGTTGTACAGGGTGTGCCAGGAATGATAATTCGGTATCAATTTCTTTCCCTACAGTATATCAAAAAAGCATAGGGACAAAAACCCAACTTTTTAAAATATGTTTTTTTTAGATAGGGACAAAAACCCAACTTTTGATTGATTATTTGTATCATATAGTGTCTTTTTTTGTTAATAGATGTTCTTTTCCCTAAAGTTTGTGTTAAGATTATGAGAAAAGTTCCTTTTTTATGGGTTTATGTAATAAGAAAAGTTCCTTTTTTGTGTGTTGGTATGATTATCAGGTTTTTTTTATCAGCTAGTGATGGTAGTACCCTTAAAAATGAAAGGGTAACTATCTGAAAAACAACAGATAATGGTAAAAAATCAGGGACAAAAACCCAACTTCTTAGGGACAAAAAC
>NZ_DS990120.2:0-50312 GCF_000187895.1 Phocaeicola plebeius DSM 17135
CTATTTCTTTTACTTTAAATTTATCCTGAAACTCTAATAGAAACTCTTGCTGTGGTTGCTTATTATATTTTGCATACCCTACCTGCCCATTACTCTTTACTTCTATAGAATAATTAAACACACTCCAAGGATTATTGGGGTCTGCCGTTCCTAAATATGTCTGATTTTCAATATTAAAATATCCTTTATATGTTGATGGTATAAGGTCCCAACTTCCAGAACTTATATCTTCCGAGTCCCAAACAAAAACAAGTTTATTGTTTGGGTCATTGTTATATTGACCACAAACCAATGGCTTATTATAAGACTTTGAATAAATCAAATATGGTATTCCACTACTAGGTGGCAAAATCTTTAAATAGAATTTTGAAGAACTATAAGCTGAAAGTATCAATTCTTTTCTCATTCCTTGAGTAGAAAGATAAGGCTGTCCAACCACTCCACCTCCTCTGACTTTCAACGCAAAAGGAAGCTCTCTAACAGCATACATATTTGATGAATAAAATTCATCTGTCTCAGGATAATAAGAATAAGATTTCGTTTCTGGCTTTTTTTTAAACTCATCTATATTAGAAAACAGACTCACAGAGTCAGCAACAGAGATAGCTCTTGACTGGATTGAACTTTCTGATGTTTCCGAAAAATCATATAAAAGTTCAGAACTTTTTTCACAAGAGACAAGACCAATAGTCATTGCTCCTACCAATAATTGACTTACGCCCCAAAAAGAATAGAATTTTTTTTTCATAAATATAGTTTTAAAATTATGTCCTTAGAAACAAATACACAATAGAGTTCACGTAGATTTACTTTCTGACGCACGCGAATACGCCACATATACAAAAGGACGAAGAGAAAACAAATCCATGATGCCAAAAACTTTTAGGTAAATATATAAATAGCTCTTACAGCATATTACGTTAAGAGCTATTTATCCCAAAAAGTCAGTTATATTTTACTTAATTTCCCGAAAGACTTAGCCAAAGACGAACTGTTCTTTTAGCCTTATTCTGTTCTCCTTCTAGAATCTTTGCATCACCTTTCTTATAGCTTATTTTTAATTGAGAATCAGTCTGTATAGCATCATATAGAGGAAGCAAAAAGAAATTATCTTCATCTAAAAGTTTTTCCATTATTAACGGAATAATATTTTTACCCATCGCTTGCATTTCTTTAAACTGTGGTAATGTTGTATAAGCGAGAGTACTTGAACTATATTTAGTTTGTGGATTTATTGAAATTTCTTCGTTCCATGAATTAAACAAATCGTTAAACTTAGTCTTTACCTCACAATTAATATTTGCAGCTTTATCAATGACAGCTTGTTTTTCTGCATCAGAAAGTTCAATATCTTCTTGTGCTATCTGTTTTGCAAGTTCCTTTATCTCCGACATATCAGTCTTTGTTCTACTCTCGATAAAAGAAACCAAAATTCTACCATACAAAGTGCCAGATAGCTCACTCCTTTTATGGGTAATACGCAAATAACGCCCAAGTTTTGACTCCCAAGTACCGCTACTATATACAACACTTCCATGAGTCATATCTATACTACTTGTTCCCCAACCATCAACAGTAGCATTGCTACCTTCTGTACTAGTCTGTTCATAATTACAAGACGAACCATATAAAGTTTTAGCATTTTTATACTGTTCTATAAAATCATTGTAAAAAGATTCTGGGTCAATCCATTTGTTAGTTATCCCCATAGAATAAGCAATACAATTATATGTACCTGTTGCTTCTCCTGTTACAGAAATATTATTTACATCTAAATTTGGGAAATCCTTTTTAAGATTATCCTTTTCCGCTTGTGTAGGAACCCTTCTCATAGAAGCAGCTCTAGTAGTAAGTTCGTTTGGATTGGCATTATCCTCCACAGAACCAATCTCTTCGTTTTGCTGACAAGCAATAAGACTAAAAGAGAAACCTAATAAAATTAAAATTTGTTTTCTCATAAAACGATATTTTTAAGTTAGTAATTATTCAGCAAATGCATTTGCATATCGCAAATATACAATACAAATTGTATATAATATAAGAATTATATTGTTTTTTCCACTGTTAATGCTTAAAAACATAATATATTTGCTATTTTTGCAATATACAATCTAAATTATACTAATATGGAAAAAACTTATCATTCATTAAAAGACTTTGAACTATCCTATGGGAAAAATGCTATTGAGAGAGCAAATGATTTCCAGCAGTACATTGAGCAACTAAATGATTTCGGATGTAAAAGCTATTGGATAACTTCACATACAGGTATCGGTTCAACAATGGCAATTGAAGGCTTCAACGAACCTGTTATTGCATTTATTTCTAATGATTATTTAGGTATGTCACAAAGAGAAGAAACTAAACAAGCAGGTATAGATGCTATAAAAAAATATGGAACAGGTGCTTGCGCTGCACAAGTAATAGGTGGTTATCTCGACATACACCAACAGCTAGAGAAAGAAATAGCTTCTTTTGTAGGACAAGAAGAAGCTATTTTATTTTCTTCCGGATTTGGAGCAAATGCCGGAATACTAAGAGCCTTATTGGGTCAAAATGATATTGCATTGATAGACCCTTATATCCACACAAGCGCAATGGCTGGACTAAAAGGAACAAATATAAAACGAATTGGGCATAACGACCTAGAATATTTGGAGAAGGTACTAAAAGAAGTCAAAGGGCAATATCAAACTAAACTTGTAATAATAGATGGTGTATATTCCCAGGATGGGGATTTGTCTTTACTTCCGGAAATTATTACTCTTTGCAAGACTTATGAAACCATGCTGATGTTAGATGATGCACATGGAATAGGAGTAATGGGAGCCAATGGCAGAGGAACAGCTGAATACTATAACTGTTTAGGTCAAATTGATATTATTACTGGCACATTCAGCAAGTCATTTGGTTGCGTAGGGGGATTTGCAGCAGCTTCGAAGAAGATAATACAATACTTGAAATTTTATGCGGACAGCAATGTGTTTTCAGCAGCCCCTACCCCACAAGTCACAGCATCCATACTAAAAGCTTTAGAGATTATAAAAAAAGAACCACAAATAAGAACCAAACTTTGGGAAAATACGAACTATCTTAGAAAACGGTTGAAAGAAGAAGGGTTCGACATAGGAAAATCTGTTTCCCCTATTTTTCCTATTATGATAAGAGATAATAAAAAGGTTTACGAAATTGCTAAAATGTTGCAAGAAAAAGGTATCTTTACAATTGGAATTGTATATCCGGCTGTAAGAACCAAAGAAGCAAGATTAAGGGTCAGCGTTCTTGCCACGCATAAACTTGAACAATTAGAATCTTTAGTCAATACTCTTAATGATATAAATAAGAACATAAAAATAAAATAATAATGAAAGAAAGGAGAAAGCGAAGAAGTGCCAAAGACATAAAGGAAAGCATTATTAATGCGGCAACCCATTTAATTGAAACTGAAGGATTTTCTAATCTAACAGTTACAGGTATTATGCGACAAGCTGAAATTGAGCCTGTACAATTCTATAACAGATATGATGATTTGAATAAGTTCATTGACGAGTATGTAAAAAAATACGACTATTGGTTTAGCGATATTGTAAAATCACAAAAACAATCTAGTAACGATAAAGCACTATATATGAACATTCTTGTAGGTTTATTTCAATCTTTATCAGAAAATAAAATCATGCAAGAACTTCTAAAATGGGAACTAGCTAATAACAATGAAACTAGTCAACGTACCGCTCAACTACGGGAATTGCACACGTTACCTTTATGCCAAAAATTCTCAAACATATTCTCCAATACAGATATTGACATTGTAACTATATCTGCACTAATAATAGGAGGAATATATTATCTTATTTTGCATGATAAACTTTCAACTTTCAGTGAAATAGACTTAAAAAAAGAATCTGACAAACAAAAAGTTATTAAGGCTATAAGCAAATTGTCAGACATTTTATTTACGTTTATACCTTCTTCTATTACTAAAGAAAATATTGATATTATAATAAAAATGAGAGAAGATAATATTCCTGTAGAAAAAATAGCATATTATACAGGAATCCCTAAAGAAATTATTGTTTCTATCTAAAATATCCGTCCAATGAGGAAAAACCCATTGGACGGGTCTATAGCCTAACCAAAAATCTTTTGTTTCACAAAACGACCCTTTTTCTGTACTAAAGAAAACGGTTCTTTTTTTGCTTAATCAAAGAACTTATGTCGCTACGGTGTTTAGTTAACCAATCTTCCAAAATAAACGAAACTAAAGATGAAATAGGTATTTTGGCTTTAGCTTTGAGCAACCCAAACACCTCTTTTAC
The DNA here is from genome assembly GCF_000187895.1 of Phocaeicola plebeius DSM 17135. GTDB lineage: Bacteria > Bacteroidota > Bacteroidia > Bacteroidales > Bacteroidaceae > Phocaeicola > Phocaeicola plebeius. The sequence goes on from NZ_DS990120.2 coordinate 4,320, forward strand.
ATCTGTATCAACATATAGAACTTCCTTGCAATTATAATTTTTTCCTTTAATGTACTCTAATAAGTCCGTCAAATCCATTTCACTAGAGCCATTAAAATTAAAAACTTCCGAAGAAGTTGTTTCCATTTCTACATGAAGTGGTTCTTTCTCCTCTTCAACTTCATATTTAGCTTCTTGAATAGGAGCTTCATTTATACTACTCCCATGCAATTCTTCACCTCTTATCATTTTAGCTATTTCCAGAACACTAGAAATACCTTCATTTTGCTTTTTCCTTAATTTATCAGCCATGTGCAAATATATACAATAAATGAATAACTTTATAACAAATATCTATTAAAAGAATATTTTATTTTATTGCTCCTTCTTGAATGATATAATCATAAGCATTCTTCACCTTATCAATACACTCATTACTAATTGCTAATGTATTTATACGTTCCATAGCAACAGAAGCTGGTATTTCATCTGTAACAAAACCAACTTGCTTAAGAATATCAACTACCTGTTCTTTTGTTTCATATCTTACCGCAGTTCTCATATTGTTAGGTAAAAAGAATATTTTAGCTTTTACATTTAAATACTGTAACACTTGGATAAAAAAACCTGTACTATCCATTGTAAATTTATCGTATTTAAATGGGCATATTATTATATCCGCAGCTTTAAGAATAGTTCCCAGAGCATCATCATCAATCTTACCAGGCAAATCTATTAATAGATTTCCTTGCTCAACCTTAGTAAAATCACTAATAATTTTAGCAACATTAGATATATCGGTTTGTATAACCTCATATTTAGGTTCATTATCATAGGTCGCAATATCTTCTTTTCTTCTATCCGATAATGAACGCTGAAAATCTAAATCCAATACTAGAACTTCTTTTCCTTTTTCTACTAGATAGTTGGCAAATTGTATGCAATTAGTCGTTTTACCACAACCGCCTTTCTGATTCCCAAATAATATTATCATATCTTACTTATATTTATTAATTTTGTTGCTGTCCTCTTTTCTTTTTCCTATTAGGAGATTTATCTTGCTGTACATTTATATGCTGGCTAAGAATATCACAAATAGCATCAATCAGATTAAATCCCCTTGCCAGTTCTGAATCTTGTTCAACATTTATTCTTTCCATCTTATCAAGAGTAACTAGAGTAATCCTATCTTTACTATAGCCATCTTTTATAATATTGATTCCTAAATCATCAGTACTTACGATTACTTTATTCTTTTTATCTATTAGATAAACTAAATTATCATCTTCAACAAAAAGAATTCCTTTTTCTCTTAATGTAGAATGTAAATCTGAACTATGAGCCAAATAACTATTTATCATATCAGTATAGACAGTATTTTTTTTATCCATATGCTCTTGAATCAAAATATCATCTTTTTTCACATGATAAATTCTACTTAACAACTCGGCTTCTTTAAGTGTAGCAACATTAAATTTATTTGCTTCATACACTCTGCTATTATATCTAAGTTCTTTCAACAGTTTTTTATCAAGAACCAATAAAGCCTTATCATCACCATTTATAAATATTGTGCCATTCATTGAAAACCTATAACCGTAATCTAACATTAATTTCTTGAAACTATCCATTGTATATTTTGTTCCATCTTTCAAAAGAAGATTAATTATACTATTACAGTGTTCAACTTTTGCTTGTTTATTAGGCTCTACTAAAAGTTCCTTCAAATCCATAACTTCCCCACCTTTCAAAACTCTCTTATTTCTATAATCAATTAATGTATATCCATAAGGTTTAGTATGTCCTTTTCCTGTATGAAAGACTAAATTTATACCAAACTTATCTTTCATCAAAGTTTGAAGTTCTGTATAGGAAAGTCCTTGCTTATATTTAAATAAAAGAGCTGTTATCTGTTTTCTTCTTTCTTCATCAGGTGTATATTGTTTAGCTTTATCTTTTATCTGCTCTAATTGAATTGAAGCGTGCTTTTCACCACCCTTATACAAAATTAATAATCCATCCTTTTCTCTTAATTTCCATCCTGATTGTTCAAGTAACAACTTATATTGCTGCACTGTAGAAAAAGAAAACTCCATGTATTTTGAAATATCATCTTTAGCCTTCAAAGCTAAATCAACATTCATTATTTGATTTATGACTTTCTGTGAGCGCACAGCTTCCATATTATCTTTTACCTTCTGTCCGTTCTTCTGTACTCGTGTAGAAACAATATGTACATGATTATTTTCTGTATCAGAATGAAAATATATCATATAAGGATTATTTCCATAACCCATTTTATTTATATATTGCAAAGCTACATTTTTCAAATCCTCTGCCGAATATTCACGCCCCTTACATGAAATCACTGCATGAAATTGTTTTGCCTTGACCGCTGGATTAGTCCTACAGACAGATTCCATATAAGCTATATAATCCGACTTCTTCAAATTATCTGGATTCATAGCAAAATTTTCTGCAACAAGAAGTTCACTCTTGCCTTCCTCATTCTTTCGCTCATTATAATCAATACCAGCGAAAGAAGTTGCCGCTTTTAAAACTACTACTACCATATTTATAACTTCACACCGCAAATATACAAACAAATATTCAATAAAAGAATATTTCAATATAATTTATTCATACAATAAATATACAAATATTATATATTCATATATTATTTATATATATAATATTTTCCCCTAAAGTTTTTGGTATCATAATAATGTTTTCTCTTCGTCCATGCCGGGCAGAACCCGGAAAAGTACGGTATCAAATACCTTCCCGGTTTCTCTCCAGTGCAGGCAGAAAAGGTATCAATTAGATGCAATCCTTTTGCCGATGGGCGGTAGTTCCTGAATGGTGTCGGTGTCTTTTCTTTTATGATGCAGCCGTTTTCCTGTATTCAGGTATAGAGAGAAACGACACAAGGAACTTTAGGGAAAAGAAATAGTAACGCTGTCTTTATCACTAAAATTATATATATAAATATTATATATACATATATTATTTGATTGACATCAACTTACGCCAAGTAACATTCAATTTATCTTGCATAATTACATAGTCTGCCATTTTCTTTTCTACCTCATTAAGAACCTCTTGATTAACTTCTTCCTTATGAATATTTACATACCTAGCCAACTGATTTATATTATTTCCTATACGTTTCATTTCCAAACAAATTTCATCCATCGAACGAATAAATTCTTTAGGGTCAATAAGACCAACTCCTTTCCTAAAGACTCTCTGTCTAAAATAATCTGACATACATTTGCTAGATTTAGAAGCTTTAGTTAGTTCTTCATATTCTAAATTCGTTAAGCGAACTTTCACTATTCTATCTCTTTTATTTGCTTTCATACTATGATACTAAATAATATATGCCCCCAAGTTGCGAGGGGGCTAAACTCCTGATTTATCAGGCAAGATTTGGTTTTTGTGTCCACAAAAACACATCTTGCTATTAATTTCTACAAACGCAAATATATAAATTACTAAACACCCTCCCAAACAAAAGGGAAAAAAATACAATTAGATAAGTTTTTTTGGTATCATAATAATGTTCTCTTATCGTCCATGCCGGGCAGAACCCGGAAAAGTACGGTATCAAATACCTTCCCGGTTTCTCTCCAGTGCAGGCAGAAAAGGTATCAATTAGATGCAATCCTTTTACCGATGGGCGGTAGTTCCTGAATGGTGTCGGTGTCTTTTCTTTTATGATGCAGCCGTTTTCCTGTATTCAAGTATAGAGAGAAACGACACAAGGAACTTTAGGGAAAAGAAGATTTTTCGTGTGGCTCTTTCTGGAACTCTGGAAGTGAAGCGTGTTAATCACATATTATATATTATTTGTTTATATATTATATATTCACATATTATTTATATATATATAATATTGTATTTTGTTCCTGTTCTTTTTCCCTAATGTTTTATGGTATCAATTTTTTGCGTCCGGCTTCCGGCTGCTTTTTGTATTTGGTATCAAAAGGTCGTTCTACAGGGTGTGCCAGGAATGATAATTCGGTATCAATTTCTTTCCCTACAGTATATCAAAAAAGCATAGGGACAAAAACCCAACTTTTTAAAATATGTTTTTTTTAGATAGGGACAAAAACCCAACTTTTGATTGATTATTTGTATCATATAGTGTCTTTTTTTGTTAATAGATGTTCTTTTCCCTAAAGTTTGTGTTAAGATTATGAGAAAAGTTCCTTTTTTATGGGTTTATGTAATAAGAAAAGTTCCTTTTTTGTGTGTTGGTATGATTATCAGGTTTTTTTTATCAGCTAGTGATGGTAGTACCCTTAAAAATGAAAGGGTAACTATCTGAAAAACAACAGATAATGGTAAAAAATCAGGGACAAAAACCCAACTTCTTAGGGACAAAAACCCAACTTCTTAGGGACAAAAACCCAACTTCTTAGGGACAAAAACCCAACTTTTAGACCCCTCCTAGGGACAAAAACCCAACTTTTATTCATCTTCTTTTTCTTCTCCAATCATTCCGGGGAGTATTTCTACTTCTTTTAATAATACGGATAAACAATATTCTGCTTTATTTGAAATTTTATTCCAGTTATCTCTAACATATTCGCCTAGATAAAGCATCTTAGTTACTACTGCTTTATAGTTGCTTAATGTAATCTGTGGAATAAACTGCTGCAAATGCTCGTCCTTCATTGCAAAGTGCAAAGAACAAAAATTCGTTATCATCTTCTTTTGTCCTTTTAATAGTTCTTCTTCCTTCTTTGATAATGCAGACTTAATAACTTTGAAATTAAGTTTATAAGGCTGTGTATCGCCTGAATTACGATAAACTTCTGCCATTTCAAACCAGCAATCAGCCTGTTCAAACAAATCATCGTAAACAGGGCGTATTACACGTTTATACAAATCTTTAAATTCGGGGTATTTATCTTCTAATTTTAAGAATTTCCGAAATCTATCCACATAGATAGAAAAACCACCTTTTTCTTTCCATGAGCTAATCAGCATATACATTCTTATTGTATATCTACTTTGCGCTCTTAAAGCTATCTCTTTTATATAGCGTGTAAAACCTCTATCAACATTAATGAAAACTTTAGCAACCTCTCTATCCATTTCTAAAGAAAAACCTCTTGAATAAGGAGTTTTGGGTATATTTGCCTTAGTGAATAAACCAGTAATAGACCAACTATCCTCACCTGTTATTGGGTCTTTAACATCAAGCTCTACAGGAATACTGATTAATTTACGAACCATGCTTTTTACTTCCTTGTATTGGTCTGGATTAACGCCCAAATCCCGATATGCGATATCTACTCTTATACGGTCTGAATATTCTTGAAATAAAGATAATTGCTCGCATGGAATAGATGTACCATATTTATCTAGATGCTGAATACTTAATTCTATGACATCCTGTAATTTCTCTATAACAGCAATTAAGATTCTAATCTGTACTGTCTTAAAATCACCAGCCATTAATGTAACTACATTAGGTTGTTTCAGCCATGTGGGATTTTCTGGGAGTTTCACAGGAAGATTTGTACGAGGATGCCCTTTCCTAATTCTAACAATCTCACCGTCTATTTCTTCTTTTTCTTCTTTCACCGCACGTTTTCGGGCTTTTATTTCTCTATTTACCATCGCTTATTATTTTGACTGATTAATACTCCAAAAAAAAGTAGAATAAAGAACACAAACATAAACTTGGCTATATAAAATAGCCCTATGAAAATCATTCTAAAAATAGCAATGATAATTTCTAATAGATTTCTTATTATGTTCCTCCAGTCCATTTTCTTTGTTTTATAATTCCTGTCGCCAAAGCTCCGGCTGCACTATTGTATAACCAGCACTTTGCAAATATACTCTTTTAAATTCATCGGGCAACGTTCCTTCAAGGAATTGCTTTTTATGCCTTGATGCAGTTCGGCGGTCATATGGACTATTTTTAGACCAACCTCTTTTAAGAATTAGTTCCTTAAAGCATTCATCTAATGTTTTTGCTTTATCTATCATAATCTTTTCGTAAAGAAATTATAGGGTTTTTCATCCCTTTATACGTTTCACAAGGATTTCCTAACAGTTCGCACATAACAAAATGTACAATTTTTCCTTCATCCAATGATAAATTCGATTTATTTGCTAATTCTACAACTAATGTATATTGATAACTATAGTTCTCAACAACAATTTCTTTTTCATTGGAAACTTCATTGTAAATCTTTCTATACTTATGCCATAAAGACGTATTAAAAAGCTCTACCGTAAGAAAATTGTTTACCTGCTCTGTTGTATAGTCTTCTGGCAAACGTTTCCCTGTAAGTCTATAAACAGCCTCCATTTTTGCTTTTTTTCCTACAAACTTTTTTTTCCCAATCATCTGACAAGAAGGAAGTTCATCCCTAGATATAAAAGGCTTCAAATCTGACACCCTACGATATACCTTATATTCAATAAACATTCTATCTATATTTTGATTATATGACATCTATTCCCTTTCACACTATTCGAAAAATTATGGTCATTTATCCCAATCATAATTATCGTAATCTATTTCCTTTCCTGTAGCATGGCATTCAGCCACATAATCAGCCCATTTTTTTCGCTTCGTCACATCAAAAGGCATACGTAGAAACTCATCCTTCCAAGGCTGTATAAAGTAACCAAAATCGTGTTTGTTCGTTACATACTGAACAGCATCTCTAATGGCGTTATACTCATATCCTTCTTTCAACAATGGTTCGTCACCCAGTTTAGAGTATATGTTTGCCACTTCCCGAAGCATCTTTGCAAATTCTTTGTATGTGGCAAAATTCTTTTCTTTTTTATCCATAATCATTCTTTTTTGTTTTGAGTATTAATTTTTTTCGATGAAAGTATTGGTTGTATTCAACACCCCGGCTGAATCTCGACTTTTGCCATCTCTTATGAAGATTCCTTCTTCTTTCAACCGTTCATAATCAAATTCATTCATCATGATAATGACAATATTTTCATTTGTATATAGCTTACACTTCATAAATTGAGTACCTTCTATTTTTCCAATTACGTCTATTTGGATTGTTCTTTCATTCATAATTCGTTTATTTATATATCGATTTGAGGATTATTCTTGTTTTTTTACTTCATATCCCTTTTCTCTGAGATACGCTGCTATATACTCATCATCTCCGACATCATTAAGGACATCGAAAAGATAACCTTTTACATAACTGGCTACTGCAACCGCATTTGCATACTCGATGTTCTGCGAAATGAATCTCACTTTCTCTGTTCTTCCTAAGCCTCTGAAGGCTTCTTCAATTTTGCTCATATTTATACTGTTTTACGCTAATTCTGTTTCAATAAACTTCATCATCTGATTGTGAAAAGAACCACTCCTTTTTTGCGCAGCCTTACAATCATCAATGGAAAGATTCGATTCCTTAATTATCCCTATTGCGATTGCTGGCATATCTCTGACTACTACAATATGCTGAACAGCAAACCAAATACCATCAATAAATTCATTATTCATATCTTCATTTTATTGGTTAAAACTCATATTCACTTTCATTGAAATTTTCGATTGAATAAATTAAACCACCGAAGTCACCTGCTGAGAAGCCTCCAGTAATATTACTTCGATGTGTTCCCTTATACTTACCAAAGGTTAATGTTCTTTCTTGATTCATTACTATTCTGTTATGCGTTATTTGGTATGATAATCCCATTTTATCTTGACTTATATATCTGGAAAAGAGACCTGTGAACTAAAGACTACTCTTTCTTTTCCTTACGCCTCGATTTGAGAAATTCTTTAGCCGCTTCTTTGTCCTCATGTACTTCATCTGATACATAATATATTATAGCCTTTGAATTGTGAGGATTGTTTTTCCACTTTCTTCCTATTGCATCCGGATTTACAACATATCCTTCTTTTGCCCATTGCAGGGCTGTTAGGCTCTTTTGGTTCATTCTCTTATACCAAAGAACCTTACGATGCATTTTTGTCCGGGGAGTAATTACTCCGTCTGCACATACCAGTCCTTCACAGTTGTAACCGGGGCTTTCCAGAAATTCAATTTCTTTTTGAATTTCTTTTATGCTCATTTTCTCGATGCGTTCCATGTATTGTGCAATCGTTTCATCTGTCATATCCGCTGCCATATTTCATGAATTTATGTATTAAAATAAGGCTATTAACTAGTTTAATAGCCCATTTTTGATTTCAAATACTATCAAACGTATTTATCCAATTCTTTTTCTAGCTTTTCCCTATCAATCTCTGGAAATAGTTCAAGAACAAGACTTAGCGAATCGCAATAATTGTTTGCATAGTTTTCTGTATCCATCAATCGTAACACCATTGAACAAAAAATACTCTTTTCCTGCTTAAAAGTACGATTTAACACAGAACTAGATAATCTGAAAATTTTCTTCTCTACTCCAATCATAAATTAATCCTTTCACATTTCTAATAATTGACTATCAATCTGTAGTTTTCTTCAATGCTTCAAAAGAAGACAAGTAATCATCAACAGCTTTATTTAACGCTGCATATTTATCTTTCCACGTCCTTATTTGCCGTTGTGTTTCAATATACCTATCATTCAAAGTTGCATAATTCTGAATAGCAAATCTAATAGCTTTAGCATCTGTTTTTTCACCAGATAATTTTTTTAGATTTTCTAACTCTGCGCAGGCTGCATCGTCTAAGCGTAATGTAAACTCTTTTTTCATAAAAAAATGATTAATGAATTAATACTGAAAAATAGCACTAACAGTTGGCTACGAAATGGATTTAAGAAGCAATGTTTCATGATTTTGTTTGCTGTTCTTTATACTGGCAGCCAAACCAGCTTTAAAGGTTTGTTTATCTCTTTATTTTCAATACTCAAAGATAGTGATTTTCTATAAATGTCGCAAATAATAGGACAATTATTTTTGTTAAAAATGGTTTTAGGTTTATAGACTGCCGAGGTTTTATTTTTCCCTAAAGTTTTTGGTATCATAATAATGTTCTCTTATCGTCCATGCCGGGCAGAACCCGGAAAAGTACGGTATCAAATACCTTCCCGGTTTCTCTCCAGTGCAGGCAGAAAAGGTATCAATTAGATGCAATCCTTTTACCGATGGGCGGTAGTTCCTGAATGGTGTCGGTGTCTTTTCTTTTATGATGCAGCCGTTTTCCTGTATTCAAGTATAGAGAGAAACGACACAAGGAACTTTAGGGAAAAGAAGATTTTTCGTGTGGCTCTTTCTGGAACTCTGGAAGTGAAGCGTGTTAATCACATATTATATATTATTTGTTTATATATTATATATTCACATATTATTTATATATATAATATTGTATTTTGTTCCTGTTCTTTTTCCCTAATGTTTTATGGTATCAATTTTTTGCGTCCGGCTTCCGGCTGCTTTTTGTATTTGGTATCAAAAGGTCGTTCTGCAGGGTGTGCCAGGAATGATAATTCGGTATCATTTCATCATGCCATGTTTACCCATCAGTGCCGGAACTCCGAAAAGTACGGTATCAATTTCTTTCCCTATAGTTCTTATTGGGTTAGACAACAAGACGCATTAAAATGTATTCTCAAAGTGAGAATGTATTTTAATTTGCGTCATGTTTCCGCTTCTGCAATGCTTACTAAAGTGGAGTTACCTAAAAGGTAGTGGAACTTTACTAAGGATTGCAGAAGGGATAAAGAAACATACCTTAGAAGGGTGGGTGGGTTTACCGATAGCAAAACTATTGGAGCGTAACAAAGTGAAGCGATTAAGCCTTTTTGGTTCTTTTTTGGCGTTTGAAAAAAGAACTCCCCCCAATGAGGGGGGAAGGAACCTTTAAGCAACCTTTGTATTTTTCTCTTCTTCAACTTCTTCCACATCTAGCCTTATATTTAGATGCTGGGCTATGAATTTACTACCTTTAATAGCATCTGCCAATACAGTAAATAAAAATTTAGGTTCTTCTTTTATTGCTTTGCACCATGATTTTAAATAAGCCGCATTTTCTTCTCTGACGGTTACAGAAATACCCAAATATACACCAGACAAAGCCGATATTAATTCTGCTACAAGTTCTTCACGCCCATAATTGAATTTATCATTTTCATAAAATCCTTTTCGATTTAGTCTATTTTTAACACCTGTACTATGTCCCATTTCATGTAATTCTGTACCATAAAAACTTTCTCCGTCCTTAAATTGGCTCTTTAAAGGTAAAGTAATGCTATCATTTGATATTGAATAAAACGCACTATCACTAGAAACCGTTTGAATAGGACATACCCAATTTTGATTCTTATTCATTTCATCAAGTATTGGATTTACATACATTTCTTTCTCTTCTTGTGGCTGTTCCTCTCCTGAAAATTTAGCCTTTAATATATCCCATCTATTGGGATATTTTTCCGCAAAGTTTGTTTGGTCTAAATTAAAAACTTGGAAATATTTTGTATAAGCTGCTAAACGGTATTCTTTTTGTTCTTCTTCTGATAATTTGTTATATTCATCATATGAAATTTTTTCATTTGTCTGACGATGATAAGCACAAAATAATGTATAATAAACAGGAAAAGCAACAGCACCTTTTAGAACATTAATACCTTCGTTTCGTGCTTGATTGAATGTCAAAAAAACAGGAGTTTGATAATTATATTTTTCACACAAAAAATAAAGTAAAAAAGCGTTTCCACCACTATAAGTACGACCTGTTAAATTTTGTGGTAAAAAGTTCTGTTTAGAGTTGACTTTAGAGAACCAAGGTTTTTGCCAATTCATAGACAAGCTTTCAATTTTTTCAACCATAAGGTTTACAAACTTCTCTGCATTTTTATCAAAAGTAGATTTCATAATTTTGTTTGCTGTTCTTTATACTGGCAGCCAAACCAGCTTTAAAAGTTTATTTATCTCTTTATTTTCAATACTCAAAGATAGTAATTTTCTATAAATGTCGCAAATAATAAGACAATTATTTTTGTTAAAAATAGTTTATAATCGGCTGATTTTTAACGTATTATCTTTTCCCTAAAGTTTTATATATTTTGGGTGAGAGATAAGGTTTTATAAACGGAATATTCCCTTTAGGGAACATGAAGTCTATAAAACCGAATATCCAATGCCTTGCTTTTGTAGGTGCTTCATAGAAGCGGTGAAAAAAGCAAAGCATTGGATATACCTTAGAAGGGTGGGTGGGAAAATGCGTTAGGGATTGCAGCGGAAAGCCCACAGCGTAGCGAGGACTTGCAGCGAAAAGCCCGACCTGAAAGGTAACGCCCTATTTATTTCTTCTATTCATCAATCTTACTTTTTCATAGCGTAAATACCTATACAAAGTAGCCTTACTTCCAATGTGTAAAATTCTACATATTTCATCTATAGAATAATCCCGATTTTCATATAAACGCTTTGCTGCTATAGCTTTTCTCTTTGCATCTTCCGATAACCCTATAGGTCGTCCCGTAAGTTTCCCTCGTTCTTTTGCAGCTTGTAATCCAGCCCTAGTTCGTTCTACTATTATTTCACGTTCATATTCAGCCAATGAAGCAAAAATTCCAAATTGACATCTTCCTAAAGCACTATTAGTATCAATACCATCAACTATGCTTTTGAATGCAATTTTTCTTTTCTGCAAACAATCAACTATATAAACTAAATCTTTCAAAGAACGTCCTAATCTATCTAGCTTCCAGATAACAAAAGTATCACCTTCTCGCAAATATGCAAGGGCTTTATCTAATTCGGGTCTATCCTTTACTCCTGATACTTTTTCCTCAAATATAAGTTTGCATCCGGCTTCTTTTAAAGCATCTAGCTGCAAATCTAAATTCTGTTCCCTCGTTGAAACACGAGCGTAGCCTATTATCTCCATTTTATTTAAATCCAAGTTTCATAAATTCAACTATTCGCGAAACTATTTTAAACTAGGGCTTTCCCCCCTGTTATTACCTCTAGTACTATTATAAATCAAAAGTACAGAAAAAGGGTCGATTAATGAAACTTTTAAATTTAAGAATATGAGTTATTCACAATTTATCATGGCTGTATTTGCCATTTATGTAGTTTACTACGCTGCAAACATCCTGTATGATGCTTTCCTAAAGCAAAGCAAAACCAATACAGGTGAAGAAGAAGAAATTATTTCAATAGGAGAGGAAGAAGAAATACCTCACAAAGTTGTAGATGAAGATTTTGAAACAGGCTCATACGAAAAAGAAGATGAAAAAAAAGAATCTGAACAGAATTATGTATCTGTAAATGAATCTATTGAAATGGAAGTTGAAACACAAGGTATTCCAATGGAACAACTTCTTGCTAAAGGGAAAAGCATGTTTTCACACGTAAATTTTAACAAATAAACAACTAATTTTTATTCAAATGAAAAAGTTTTTTTCAAAAATTGCTCAAAGAGCATTCGCTTTAGCCATTAGCATAATGGTAGTAACTAACACTTTTGCACAAGGTGCTGCGGGAATTGATGCAGCTAGTTCTGAACTTGCAACCTACATGGACCCCCTAGGAAACATGATGATGATACTAGGAGGTCTAGTAGGATTAGTTGGAGCAGTGCGAGTTTATTTAAAATGGAACTCTGGTGACCAAGATGTACAAAAGGCTGTTATGGGCTGGATGGGGTCATGTATCTTTCTGGTTGTATCAGGTGTTGTCGTAAAAGCATTCTTCGGAATCTAATATGTCGAAAGAGTATCCAAGTTACAATGTATATAAGGGGCTACAAAAGCCCCTTATTTTCAAAGGATTTAAAGGCAAGTTCATATATATCGGTGGAGCTTGTATTATTAGTGCTTTACTTTTATGTGCTATTGTTTCTACTCTGGCTTCTTTTATGTGGGGAGGTATAACTCTTGTAATAGTTATGTTTGGAGGGTTAGGAATAACATCGCAATTACAAAGAAAAGGGCTTCACAGGAAAGATAAACGAAAAGGCATATATATAGTATCACGCACTTTTATAAGAGATAGAAAAAAATAAAGCTTATGAAAAAGAAAAGTGAATTTGAAGCTCCTTATATTGGTATTGAAACAATAGACAATACTCCTATATTCTATAACCGAAGGGGCGACTATTCTGTTATCATTAAATGTGAAAATCCTATAATACAGTATTCAGCAGATATGGATGCTTACTATGATTTTCACCACTTATTTACTAATATCCTCAAAGTATTAGGAACTGGATATAGAATACAAAAACAGGATATTCTATGTAAAAAATCATTTTTACCACCCCAGAATAGGAAGAACGACTATTTATCAAATCGTTATTTTGAACATTTTAAAGGACGAATATATACTGATATTTCTACTTATCTTGTTATTACAGGAGAAGTAGAAAGGTCTAAATTCTTTTCTTTTGACCCTCGAAGGTTTGATACTTTTATTAGAAACATCACAAAAGTATTAGGACTATTCGCTAACAGAGGAATAAGAGCTAAACTATTAAATGAAAATGAAATAGAAATATATATAAAAAGATTTCTATCTATCAATTTCAATCAGCAAACAGTAAGCCTAAAAAATATCAAAGCAAGAGAAGAAAATCTTATAATTGGAGAAAAAAACGTACAGTGCATTTCTCTTGTAGATATTGACGAAGTTAATTTTCCTTCTGTTATAAAACCATATAAAGAGGTCAATATTGGGCTAAGGTTTCCTGTTGACTTACTCTCTTTTTTGCATGATACACCAGGTATAGACACAATTATCTATAATCAAGTAATAAATATTCCAGACCAACGAAACGAAGCAAACAAATTAGAAGGCAAAAAGAAAAAACATAAAGGAATGCCTGACCCTGCAAATGATTTATGTGTAGAAGACATAGAACGAGTGCAGTCGGATATTGCCAGAGAAGGGCAAATGCTTGTATATGCACATTATAATATAATTCTTGCTGGTCTTGATGATATTAGTAAGGCTATCAACTATGTTGAAACATCTCTTTTTGATTGTGGCATTATTATTAATAAACAATGCTTCAACCAATTAGAATTATTCGAATGTGCACTGCCAGGAAACGCAATCAACCTAAACAGTTATGACAAATTTCTAACAACTTCCGATGCTGCAATTTGTCTTTTGTTCAAGGAAAAATTACAAGTAACAGAAAACAGCCCTTTTCTTACTTATTTTACAGACAGACAAGGATTGCCTGTTGGAATAGATATGTCCGGGAAAGAAGGTGAGAAAAAATATACAAATAACTCCAACTTCTTTGTTTTAGGTCCAAGTGGTTCTGGTAAGTCTTTCTATGTCAACTCCAAAGTAAGACAATGGGTTTTAGATAACACTGATATTGTATTGGTAGATACAGGGCATAGTTATTCAGGAATGTGCGAATACTATCATGGCAAATACATTACTTATTCTGAAAGCAAGCCTATATCTATGAATCCTTTCCGAATTACTGAAGAAGAGTATAATGTAGAAAAGAAAAACTTTCTTAAATCATTAATTTTCCTGATATGGAAAGGTGCAAATGGTGAGGTCAAAAAGCAAGAAGAAGAAATTATGGATATTACCATAGAAAAATACTATTCTTTCTACTTTCATCCCTTTAATGGTTATTCAGATGCGGAAAAAGAAGCCATACGTGAAAATTTACTACTCGAATTTCAAGTCAATGAAGAAGAATTTGAAAACGAAAGGGAAAAAGAAGAACGCAAGATACTTTCCGAAAAAATAGAGAAATTACAGCAACTAGTAGAAAAAGGAGAAGGCGGAGAAAAAACCAACGCAGAAAAAGCGATACAAAACATTCTCATCGAAAAAGGCTTTACACGCCAAGAGCTTGATAATCCTGAAACTAGATTACTTTCTATAATAGAAAGACGAATCCAGAAGAAGGAAGATATATTGAAAGAAATAAAAGTTGAAAGCTTATCTTTTAACTCTTTCTACGAATTTTCCCTACGCATTATACCTATCATTTGCAAAGAGAACAAAATTGATTTTGATATTACTAACTATAAGTTTCTATTAAAAAAATTCTATAAAGGAGGACAGTTAGAAAAAACTCTTAATGAGGATTTTGACACTTCCCTTTTTGAAGAACCCTTTATAGTTTTTGAAATTGATGCAATTAAAGATGACCCTGAATTATTTCCAATAGTAACCTTAATTATTATGGACGTTTTTATTCAAAAAATGAGATTAAAAAAGAACAGAAAGGCATTAATAATTGAAGAAGCATGGAAAGCCATAGCTAGCCCTATGATGGCTGGCTATATACTCTATTTGTATAAAACAGTTCGTAAATTTTGGGGTATGGCAATGGTTGTTACTCAAGAACTGGAGGACATAATTAGTAATCCTGTAGTCAAAAACTCTATAATCAGCAACTCCGATATTATATGCCTATTAGACCAAAGTAAATTTATAGACAAATATCAAGAAATAGCAAATCTTTTATCCCTAACGGAAGTAAATCAAAAGCAAATATTTACCATAAATCAACTTCCCAATAAAGAAAACCGTAATCGGTTTAATGAAGTATTTATAAAAAGAGGAAATTATGGAAATGTATTTGGAGTAGAGGTTTCTCTACACGAATATTTCACATTTACTACAGAACGAATTGAAAAAGATGCTGTTGGATATTATCATATCATTTATGGTAGTTTCCAAACAGGATTGGATAATTTTATAATAGACCTAAAATCTTCCAAATTAAAAAATATGGATTGGGTTTTACAAGTCAATAAGGTACTAGGGTATCACTCCGATGATGGAAGCCTAAAAGATATACTTAACATCATAGGGGAACAACCATTATATAAGTATATCCTAGATAAATACAAATGGATTACAAACCGTTAAAGATAATATCATGAAGAAAATCCTATTTATTTTAGTGGTAGCATCTACTTTAACCCAAGTTGCATATTCGCAAAAGGCAGTCTTGGATATAACCTGTATGGAAACACTTATAGCTAATCATAAGGTGCAACATACTTCTTTCTCTAAAGTGAAAGAGAATGAAGCTCAAATAAGCCTTATACAAAAACAAATCAGTGAAAAAATGGTTCAGATTGAATTTTTCCAAAGCAAATTTTATAATAGCCTAAAATCTGTAGAAGCCATCATAAAAACAGGAAAAGATATTATCTACTGCACTGATATTGCAGCAGATATTGGTAAATATCAAAAACAAATGGTTGAACTTGCTGTAGGTGACCCGGCTTTATTATTGGTGTCAGCAAAAACAGAGCTAGAATTAGTAAATCGCACTGCGGATTTGACACAATACATTTATCAGGTCGCTATTGTCGGGACAGATGTAAACCTTATGGATAATAAGCAAAGAATAGACTTGCTTAAGTATGTTATTAATGAACTAAGAAACATGAGAGGTATAGCATACGCTGTATGCCGACAGATGAAAACAGCAAAAAGAAATGGAGTATTACAAACATTAGCTCCGGGGGTATTTAAATACAAAGATAATCGTTCAAAATTAGTTGATGATTTATTACAGAATTATAAAGTAAAACCTAAAAGATAATATGAAAAGAGTGCTTTTATTTTTTTCCCTAATGTTGATTATTGGTACTTCTAATACCTATTCCCAAATGCCTGTAAAGGATAAAGGGAAATGGAGCGTGCTTAATAATATGGAATTTATGGATAGAGTACGACTACAACCAGAATGGTATCATTACTGGATATGGTATAAAAAGGTTTTGGGTATTAAAATTCCTTTGCCGGGCTTAGGGTTACACGACAAATACGGGAAGGAAGATAGACGTAATTTCCAGTTACAAGAAATTCCCATGATGGCAGCCGTAGAGTACAATAAATCAGAAACAGAAAAAGAAGGGTATAATGTTGATACCATATATAGACAGGAACTCTTCAAATTTGGAGATAAAGAAATTGATTATCAATATACTTTAACTAAAAATCGTAGAAATGATATTCTTAATGATATAAATAAAAAACTTGTCGAATATTCTTCTAATGGCGGTAATAAAGAACATGTTGAAGTTATAACTGATGAAGTTACTAGAATAAAAAAGAACATAGATATAATCCATGATTCACATATGAGTAACTCTAAAAAAAGGGAAGCCTATTTAGATTTTGATAAAGAACTAATAGAGGTTCTTTCATTAATAACAAGATTGAATAATATAAATAAAACAATAATGAGCCATGAATGAGTTAATAGATAAATTCTTATTTGAATTATTTGATGGACTAAGAGATAAAACAACTGTTCTATTCGGAGAATTTATTGCGGATGCACAAGCATTGGCAGCAATCTTTATGTTGTTATATTTTGGAGTAGAAAGCTTCAAAATGATGAGTGGAGATAAAAAATTAGAGATTATCCCGTTATTGCGTCCATTCGCACTGGGATTGGTTCTTATGTTCTGGATTCCCTTTATTAATCTAATCAGTTATCCCGGAGAGTTATTAACAGCACGAAGCAAGGCTATGTTTACGAATCAGATAGAAGAAGTAGAATTACTTTCTCGTAATAGATATGCACTCATTGATAGCGTAGCAGTAGAGTTATTACATACTTCATTAGAAGTTGAAAGAGCCGAAAATGAAGTTAAGGATAAGAAATGGTATGATTTTAGTATAGACTTCTCAGCTATTGGAGACAAGATAGCTGGATTATATGTATATGTAGTCGCTAAGGTTAAAATGATAATGTTTAATATCATTGAATTTATTGTCGTTACTTTTTGGCAAGTATGTACCTATTTTGTCTTTTTCCTACAAATCATATTCACAGGAATATTAGTTATTCTTGGTCCACTAGCTTTTGCATTCTCTGTTTTACCTGCATTTCGGGATGCTTATATACAATGGATAGCTCGTTTTGTCAGTGTTAGTTTATATTCATGTATTGCATATATAGTATTATCAATTTCTTTAGTAGTAATGCAATATGGGATAGAAAGAGAAATTGAAATTTTAGAATATGCGCTTAGAAATGAAGCTGCATTTGTCATGTATGTCGGAATGACCTCTGGAGGTGTCAATAGCTTCCTTCTTACAGCATTACTTGGAGCATTTGCCATGCTTACAATACCTTTTGTTTCTACATGGATTGTAAGTACAACTGGAGTAGGGCAAGCAGTAGGAGGCATGGTTGGAGGAGCAGCCATCGCAACCAAAGCTGTAGCAGCTCCGGCTACAGGTGGAGCCAGTGCAGCTATGTAAAAAGATTCATTAAATTTTAAATTCACATAATCATGATTATTAAAAACTTAGAAAATAAAATCAAATTAGCCGGAATTTTATCCATTGGCTGTTTTGCAACTAGTATAGTTATTTCAGGTATGGTACTAGCCTTTTGTTTCTCTTTAGTAAAAGCTGAAAGAAAAAAAATATATGTTTTGGATAATGATGTCCCTGTACTAGTAAAACAAACTGGTACAGAAGTCAACTTGGAAGTCGAATGTAAGAGCCACATAAATCTATTCCACACTTTATTTTTCACATTACCACCAGACGATGAATTTATAAAATACAACATGGAAAAAGCCATGTATCTAATTGATGATAGCGGATTAAAACAATATAATAATTTAAAAGAAAAAGGATATTTCAACACCATATTAGCGAGTTCTGCAACAGTAACAATTATGACAGATAGTATCAAGGTGGACATGAACAACCTATCTTTTGAGTACTATGGCATCCAACGTATAGAGCGAGAAACCTCTATTCTAAAAAGGCAACTTGTAACTACAGGGAAATTAAGACAAATTCCACGTACTGAAAATAATCCTCATGGACTTATTATCACAGATTGGAAAACGATACTAAACAAAGACCTAGATTATAAAGTAAAAAAGAATTTCTAATGAAACTGTTTAAACATAAAAAGAATGATAGAAAAGAAAGTATCAAGACTAAAGCCGAGCAAGCTACAGTTGTTCTTCTTACTAAAATATTTCAAAAGTTCGGAGTTAATAACGCTTGTGAACGCTTATTGGCGTGGGCTGATATACACCGTAAAGCTATGTTTGGAATTACGATTTCATTCCTTTCTTTCGTCACAATTCTATCATTAGTAATGCGTCCAGAAAGAAAGCCAATGCAAGTTTTCAACGAAGAAAAAAGCAAAGTACAAATTAACATTGATAGTACCCTACAAAAAAAACAAGTAGGAGTTCACGACTTGTTAGAAGTGATTAAAATGCAAAATGAAATTAATGAGCTAAGAAAAAATGGGAAATTAACTCCAGAAGACACTATACGAATAAAAAATTTATACAATAAATTAAATAAATAGCGTATGAAACAGATTGATATTAAAAAGCCTAAGTACATCATTCCGATACTCATCCTACCTTTTATTCTAGGGATAGGATGGCTAGTTAAGGATATGATAAACTCTGCCCCAGCAGAAGAAACTACATTAGTAGAAACGGAAGAATTAAATCTTGATATTCCTGATGCTAATTTAGAAAAAAGAGAGATAAAAAGTAAATTTGAATCACTCAAAGGAGCTTTCAATAAATCTTCTGATTATTCATCAATACAAACCATAGATAAAGAAGAAGAAGTTAGCGAAATTGAAAGTTCTGGTTCTCTTTACTCCAATGATGAAATAAGGCAAATTGACAGTTTAAATCAAGCTTCTAGAATCCGAGAAAAGGAATTGGAACAACAAATAAAAGGATTTCCTACTATAGATGAATCAAGTCAAACAGAAACTAGGAAAGCTCCTGAAAAATCCAAGATGCAAGAAGAAATGGAGCTTTTTAAAATGCAAATGGCTTATATAGATTCATTACAAAATCCACGTCCTAGAACACCTCAAAAAAAACAAGATGAAAAGCCAAAAGAAAAGGCTATAGAAGTTGTAAAAGCGAAAAATCCCGCAGAAGTATATTTTAATACTGTAGGGAAAGAACAAAAAACTTCACTAATCACAGCTATATTAGATGAAACTTTAAAAGTAACAGATGGTAGCCGAGTACGCATACGGCTTCTAGATGATATAATGATTAATGACGCTCTTTTAACTAAAGGCACTTACCTATATGGGAATGTATCTGGCTTTAAAGCTCAAAGAGTACACATTAATATTTCCTCTATAATGGTTGATGGCAGACAAATGAAAGTAGATTTATCTGTATATGATAATGACGGACAAGAAGGTTTCTTTGTTCCTTCATCAGCTTTTAGAGATTTGAGTAAAGATGTTGGAGCGCAAATAGGAAGCCAAACTATACAAATGAACAGCCAATCAGAAGGAGTAGAACAATTCGCTTTAGGTGCTTTACAAGATGCTTACCGTAGTACAACCCAAGCTCTTTCCAAAAACATCAAAAAAAACAAAGCCAAATTAAAATATAACACACAAGTTTTTTTAGTAAACAACAAAGATAAAGAACAATAATATGAGAAAGATTTTTATTGCATTATGCACAATGGTTTCTGTTATTACAGGAAATGCACAGAACACCCCTATTGGAGAAAACATCGAGCTTGCAGGTGAAAACCCAGAAGAACTAAAGGTTATATACGTCAACAAAGATGTTTCAACGCATTTTATAGCTATGGAAGATATAAAATATGTTGATATATCAGTCAATGATATTGTTGGCGATATTCCTACTGGTAACTCTCTTAGAATAAAGCCCACAAAAGAAGGAGCTAGTGGAGTTATCACCATTGTTACAGAAAGATTTTTCGTACAATATATGCTAGTATATAGTAGCGATTTAGCAAAAGCATACACTCGCTTTAATATCCCTTATGCTGATTTACGTAGCTATATGAATCCAGAAGTGAACTTAACCAAAGCACAAATGTATGATTACGCACATAGAATGTTTATTTCAAAAAATAAATTCTATGATGTTTCCAGTAAAAGTAACCTAATGAAAATTGTACTAAACAATATCTACACATTAGATAAGTATTTCTTTATTGATATTTCTATGATTAATAAAACAAAAATACGATATGATATAGACCAAATACGCTTCAAAATAGAAGATAAAAAACAAACAAAGGCTACTAATTTTCAATCTATAGAAATACTTCCATTGATGCAAGTTAATAAGAATCTTGTTTTCAAGAAGAACTATCGAAATATTTTTGTCTTTGAAAAATTTACTTTCCCAGACGAAAAAGTTCTTACCATAGAAATATCTGAAAAACAGATTTCAGGACGTACTATAACATTAAGAATTGATTATGCAGACATTCTTCATGCAGATGCTTTTACTGAATAAAATTTTACGATTATGAAAAGAATAGCATTTCTTGTTATCACCTTATTTTTTTCCCTAAAGTCAATGGCTGGTGATGGTGATAAGTTTTTTAATATTTCAGGAGGTTGGCAATGGAAAAATACCGTCAATGCAGTTGTAGGGCTGGAGTTTGAAGGTAAATATCACAATGCTTATGAACTATATATTGATTTAGCTACAGCATATGATAAATGCCCGGTATGTAATAAGGTATGCTCTGATAGTTTCTGGAGCTATAAAACATTCGGCATAGGT
The DNA here is from genome assembly GCF_000187895.1 of Phocaeicola plebeius DSM 17135. Taxonomy (GTDB): domain Bacteria; phylum Bacteroidota; class Bacteroidia; order Bacteroidales; family Bacteroidaceae; genus Phocaeicola; species Phocaeicola plebeius. The sequence goes on from NZ_DS990120.2 coordinate 25,781, forward strand.
GCAGCATATAAACCTACAATCTCACGAGGCAAAAACAGTAATTTAAGATGGCGGTTTGGAGCAGATTTAGGAGCTAACAGAAAAGGGTTTCAGGCTTCCATTGATATAGGTTTAGAATATAGCTATTCATTTAGAAATGGAATGCAAGTCTTTGTAATGCAAAAAAATGATTTTGTCTTTTGGACACGTGACCATTTCCGAAATGGATTATTAGTAGGTGTCAAATTTCCAATAAATAATTAAGTATGAAAAAAATATATATAATTCTATTATCCATTATAGGGGTAATATCATCATGTACAAAACACGAAGATATTATAGACACATCATTACAGCCGGGTAGTATCTTATGTAGTGATGGAAGTATAGTGCATCCCTCACTTTTTTCACCCAATGAAAAAGAAGCCATTGGAGTTGTATTTTGGTGTAATGATGGGAATAATCCTGATATAAAAGAAACCGCTTATGCCGTTTCATTAGAAGATTTAGAAGAAAATCCTTTAATAGATACAGACGAGGATATAGCTAATGTTTCGGAAGATGAAAACAGCTTTGATGGAGCAGCTAATACTGCCGCAATAATGAACTTTGCTATAAAAGATAGTTTAGCTTATCCAGCAGCTCAAAAAGCTATAGAATACGCACCAAAAGGTGTTACAGGTTGGTTTATTGGCTCTATCGCACAAAACAAAGCAATCTCTAATAATCTTGAAAAGGTATATTCTTCTTTCTCAATCATTGGAGGAACGCACTTTGATGGTTGGTACTGGAGTTCTACAGAAGATGGAGCAGGAAAAGATACTCCTAAAGTGTTTGCACTAATTTCTTCATTAACAAAAGGAAGAGCAACCAGTACAAGCAAAAGAAATTCATTTAAAATCAGACCTATTATAGCAATAAGATAATCATGAAAAAGAAAATAATTATACTAGCAGCCTTCGTTGTTACATTTTTTACCGCATGTACTTCAACGCATATGATAACTTTCAGTAACGCTGAACTAAGCGACAAAGAAAAAGACATGATAGAAAATAATAGTAACTATTCAACCGCTTCAATAGTTGGTGGAAGTGCAAAATTAGTTAAAGAGGAAAGAGATAAAGCTATCCAAGAAAAGATAGAAGCTAGAAGAAATAAACTAAAAGCTATTGATGGCTTATCAATCTCCAGCTATAAAGATAAAAATGGAAAAGAACAGTTTAAAGCAACAGCTCAAAGTGAAATCCTATTCAAATTTGATTCATATGAATTAAATGAAGAAGCTCAAAAAATGCTTTCTGACTTATGTAATATCATTAGTGAAATACCCAATACTAAGATTAAAATAATTGGGCATACTGACAATATAGGAGAAAAACAATACAATATCATACTTTCTAAAAATAGAGCAGCAGCAGTAGGAAATTACCTTAGAACCGCTGGTATAGAAACAAACAACATAACAGAAGATGGAAAAGGATATAGCGAACCCATTGCAGACAATACAAGTGAAGCTGGACGTGCTAAAAATAGGAGAGTAGAAATATTTATCACAAATGATGAATATTAAAAAGAGAGATTTCTATTAACAAAGACCGGGAGGTAAAACTCTCGGTCTTTGTTTTATAGTCTGGAAAGAAATTGATACCGTACTTTTCGGAGTTCCGGCACTGATGGGCAAACATGGCATGATGAAATGATACCGAATTATCATTCCTGGCACACCCTGCAGAACGACCTTTTGATACCAAATACAAAAAGCTGCCGGAAGCCGGACACAAAAAATTGATACCATAAAACATTAGGGAAAAAGAACAAAGAGAAAACACTATATATAAATAATATATGAATATATAATATATGAACCTATAAACATATAATATATGATTAATATACTCCACTTCCAGAAAGAGCAACACGAAGAATCTTCTTTTCCCTAAAGTTCTTTGTGTCGTTTCTCTCTATATCTGAATACAGAAAAACGGCTGCATCATAAAAGAAACGATACCGACACCATTCAGGAACTATCGCCCATCAGCAAAAGGATTGCATCTAATTGATACCTTTTCTGCCTGCACTGGAGAGAAACCGGGAAGGTATTTGATACCGTACTTTTCCGGGTTCTGCCCGGCATGGACGATAAGAGAACATTATTATGATACCAAAAACTTTAGGGAAAAATAAAACTTCGGCAGTCTATAAACCTAAAACCATTTTTAACAAAAATAATTGTCCTATTATTTGCGACATTTATAGAAAATTACTATCTTTGAGTATTGAAAATAAAGAGATAAATAAACTTTTAAAGCTGGTTTGGCTGCCAGTATAAAGAACAGCAAACAAAATCATGAATATCTTAAGATTTCTTTTAAGTAGCTTTTTATGGGCTATGGGTGGAATTTTTGTATTAGCAATCTATGCGTATAGTGAACTAGTCTATTTGATTTTTATTTGCATTGCAATAGTAGGATTAACCATCTACTACAGAAAATCCATAATAAAAATGTACGCAGAAATCTTTAATGAGTTAGGAATCAATAAGTATGTTATACAAATTAAAAATCTAAAGAAATACAAAGAACCTATTTACAAACTAATCAATACAATAGGTCTATGATGATTGTTTTTTCTCTATCTTTGCTAAAGACATCAGCAAGATAGCTATATAAAATTAGAAAATAAATAGTTATGGAAACTAATCAAACATATCAAAATGAACTTGGTTCGGCTATGCTCCCATTTGTTATGAGAGAATTGGTTGATACAGTCATGAAAAGAAAAACGCTACCTTTAGAAGATGCGTTATACTATATATATTCTTCCAATTTGTACAAGGCATTATTGGACGAGAACACAAAACTATGGTATTCAAGTACATTATCACTTTATGAAGCATTAGAAAAAGAGAAAACAGAACAGAAGAAAGTACAAAAGGACAATCCAAAGATATTGCTTTTTCAAATGTTTTGTGCTGAAAATTACAGGGAAACTAAAAATATAAGTGCTAAAGAAACTCTTTTGCTGTTTTCCAATCATGGCGTTTTTGAATTTCTATATGAAAATTTTGAAATGCTGCACACACAAGATACAGAGTATATATTAGATACTATAATAACTTATATCAATAAAAAGGCATGAAACTATATCACGGCTCAACAGTTACCGTCAAATCCCCTAATATACAGAAAGGGCGTAAAGCTACTGACTTTGGAAAAGGATTCTATACGACAACTAATTTTGAACAGGCTAAGAAGTGGGCAATACTCAAAAGAAATCGGGAACATGGTAAAAAAGCGGTCGTTTCAGTTTATGAAGTCCCCGATAATATTCTTGATAGAGAGTTTTCAGTCCTTCGATTTGATGGGGCTACAAAAGAGTGGCTGGAGTTTGTAGTTAATAACCGCAGAGGAAAAGGAAAAAACAGCTATGATTTAATAATGGGACCCGTTGCCAATGACCAGTTATATGCAACAATCCGGCTTTATGAACAAGGTGTTGTTACGGCTGATGCAGCGATTGAAATGCTAAAGACCCATAAGCTTTTTAACCAACTTTCATTTCATACAGTGAAAGTTATTCCATTATTAAAATTCACAGAATCTATTGAAGTATAAATCATAAAACTATAATGAACCATGAATAAAGAAATGAGCTTGGATGTTGCGCTCGACATTATCGGGACACTCCGCATGATGAAGATAGATGAAATATCAGAAGAGAAGGATGAAAACAGAAAAAAAATACTGCAAAAAGAACTTTCTGTTCTCAACACAGAAGAAAAAATAGCAAATGGATTGTTGCAGTTTGAAGTTTCTGAAAATGTGCGCTTATCAGTCATGGATAAGATACAAAACTATTACGCACCTAAATTGAAAGCATATTATGCAACGCTATGAAGTAGAAGCCATCTTTGAACAAAAAAAAGATGGCTTATTTGAGGACATCAATATATCATCACAAAAGCCTATTGCTATAATCTTAGGTGGACAACCAGCTTGCGGAAAAAGCACTCTTATAAATGTTGCAAAGAAAGACCATCCTAACTTAGATTTTCTCACTGTTAATGGTGACCTTTACAGACAGTTTCACCCCAATAAGGAACTAATAAAAGACCCTATTAAATACCCCATTGAAACCCAGATTTTTTCTAGCGTTTTTACAGAAAGACTAATAGAAGAAGCCATTAAACGGAAATGCAATATTATTATAGAAGGAACTATGAGAAATCCAGATGTACCTTTAAAGACAGCACAAAAATTTAAAGATGCAGGATTTAGAGTTGAAGCATATATTATTGCAGCCCCCAAGGAGTTTACCCAACTAGGACTTTACAACAGGTATCAAGAAGAAGTACTAAGTAAAGGACAAGGACGATTAGCCGATATTGATTCACATAACAAAGCCGTAAATGGACTAATGAAATCTGCAAATCAATTATACAGTGATAAGGCTGTAGATAAGATTTCTATCCACACCTACTTAGCGAAAGAAAGAATTAAAGATTTCAATCTAGTAAATGGTGAATGGAGTTGCAAAAGTATGCCATCTATTTTTATAGATGAAAGTCGTTCAAAACAGATGAAGAATAAAGAAATACTTAACACTAACATTCAAAGAGGAAAAGAGCTTATTGAATCCGTAACGAATCCTGAAGTAAAAAAAGGAATGAAAGAAGCTCTGTCACAACTTCAATCTTCACTAGAAAAAGTTCAAAGACAAGAAAAAGGATTAAAAAAAGGTTTCTTCTGATTCTTCCAAAAAGAGAGGACTGGCTTTTCCAATCCTCTTTTTCTATTTATTTGCGTCTTAACTCATTATCTATTTGCTGTGAAATTTGTCCTTTAACGGTTCTGATTACCTCATTAATATAATCAAGAATTGGCTTAGGGTCTATAGTTTTATCTTTGTATTCCATTTGAAAATGTAAGTGTTCTCCTGTGCTGCGCCCGGTACTTCCACTAATGCCTATTGGTTGCCCAGCTTCAACAGCTTGTTTCGCATTTACAAGCACACTGTATAAATGCCCATAGATAGAAGTAAAATCACCATGACGCACTTCTACATAATTGCCCAACCCTTTATTTTTTCCTGTTTTTACAACCATTCCCGGCATTATCGAATAAACATAGTCGTTGTTGCCTTTAAGGTCTATCCCTCTATGATTTGCTATTTTTCCAGTAAATGGGTCTTTTCTTTTACCATAATGGGAAGTTATCACCATTGAATCAATGGGCAAAGATAAATACCTTCTTTGCTTCCAGTATGCAAGTCGTTCTGTAGTCAAAGCATCATTGACGACAACAGCCTTTTCTTTTTCTTCTATCAATTTATTTTCTGTCGTTGCTAATACAGGTTCCGCTTTAGGAATATCCTTTTTCTGTAATACCGTATTAAACTGACAGTAGCCATTCACTGAAAAAAACAATGAATAAGTAAAAAACATGATAAATTTATTCTTCATATTGATATTTTTATTACTTTTGAGCAAAAATATACATTACATGGATAAAAAGCAAGCTATTTTTAATGAAAATGATATTCCATATAAAGAATTAGAACTAATAGGAATATCAAAAAAACAGATATGGTCTTTGGATAAGGCAAATATCACAGCTCTATTATCTGGAAAGAGAACCAGTTTACTAGACCTTTCTTTTCACGATAATAATGGAGAAGAAATAAGTATGAAAGGAAAAATAAGTTTGTACTGGAAAGATAGCAACAATGCTGGCGTTAAAGTTCATCCAGTCAGACCAGAAATAATGAATGATATAAACCTTAAACCAAAGGAGTTAGAACGACTTCAAGATAACGAGATAATAACAAAAACTATTAACAATGAAAAATATCTCGTACAATTAGACCCTGAAACAAACGAATTGCTTAAAACAAAAATCAAAAGTATTTCAATACCTTCAAACATAAAAGGTGTTGAGCTGGATAAGCAACAAAAGGAAACTCTAAAATCAGGTAAGGAATTAATTTTGAATGTTGACAAAGAAAAAATTGCCATAAGATTAGATTTAAATAATCCAAGAGGAATAAAATTCCTAGACTTCGAGCAGAAACAGAAAATAGCTTATGACCGGCATAACCCACAAATTATAGGAACTATTCATACTGATAAAAACAGAAATGAATATATAGAATACATGAAAGGACAAAAAACAACACTTGGAAATGAATCGCAATCTAAAGTAGAACATAAATTCAAATTATAAAATGGAAGAAAAGAAAAAATTTGAAGCTTTGCAATATAGTTATGAAAATGCCGGACAATTCCGAGCAATAGCAGCAATTCTTGGATATTCAGAAGAATATCGGAATGGTGATATTACCTTTTCCAAAGGTAATGAAACATATACTTATCCACTGAATACACTTAAACTTGGCAATTTAGGAGATAATAGAGAATCTTTATTAGAGCAATCTAAAGAAAGAATAATCAGTTTCTTTGATAAAGAACAAGCTAGCAATAATTTCCAAGAATATAGCCAATATTTACGAGAAAACCACAATGTTGCAATTATAAAATGGGATGATATAAAACAAGGTACTAACAAGAATGAAGGATATAAAGACGGATTTACAGTCATTGACCTTGAAAATAAAATTGCATATAAAGGAGAAGACCTTTATCGATATGCTTATGAACAAAACCAAACCCTAGATGGTAAAGGTTCATATGTTGATATAGACTGGAACAAGTTTAATGAAGTAGGAGTTAAACCGGAAAATTTAAGCCCCGAAGATATTGCAAACATCAAAAATGGGAAAAAAACAGGTATGCTAAATTTTTCCATTGAAGATACTCCCGGTAATAGAACACTTCTAGACAATGAAAAAGTGTCTTATAAAACAGAAAATGGAAAACTCCATTTTGAGGGGAAAGCAACAACTCTTAAATATATAACAGCCGAGAATACACCTGAAAATAAATCTAAATTAAAAACCAACGAAATTGATTTCAAAGAAGAAGGTAAACGCATCAAAATTGATGGTATCAATGCTAGAAAACTAGCAATCGCAGCTATTACAGTAGTTTACCCAATCGCTGGGATTGCTATCTTGCTCATTCCTAAACGACAAGAAATAAAAAATGATTTATCCTTTACTAAGGATGAAATAAAAGCCCTAAAAGCTGATAATGTCGTAGTAAAGACTAATTCAAAAGGAGAAAGAACATTGCACCAACGTGACAAAGATACTAATGAGATAGTATCAATAAAAGCAAAAGACATTCATATTCCCCAAAAACTTGGAGGAATAGAGCTTACTCCTATGCAGCAAGAAAATCTCAAAAATGGAAAAGAAATTACCATTGTAAACGAGGAACTAAACAAAGCTGCAAAAGTAAAACTAGATTTGAATGCCAGAAATGGATTATCAATCAAAGATGCAAATACTATAGAAATTAAAGCGACTGAAAAGAAAGAACAAACAATAGGGAAAGAAAGATATATATCTGATAAAGAAAGATTAGAGTTTGTAGCCCAAAAAGGAGCTAAAGGGATTGATGAAATTTTTAAAGATAAACCCACCGAAATGGCTGCCTTTTTAGAGAAACATAAACTTTCTAAAGATTATGCTTCTTACAAGGAAGTAGAAAAAACATATTCCAGCTCTAGGGAAGCTACTAAACAAACTGTCGGAGAACAAATATCTACCCAAATGGATAAAATAGATAGTTCTATTAAAGCAACAGCGAAGCAAGAAGCATCTATTCTCGGATATGGTAGAACCTACGGAAAAAATAATGATACTCCAACAATGAAACTATAATATTATGCTAACATTTGACGATTATAAGGCTAAAATATCCATCATTCAAATACTTGAAGATTTAGGATATAAACAAGACATTAGCAAAGGAAAGGTTTCGCCTGTTTTTAAACTGACAGACGGAGCAGGTAACAAGTTGGATGAAATCATCATCAAGAATCCTCATAGTGTACAAGAACACTACTATGATAGGAATTATAAAGGTGGAGATTTAATTCAGTTCATCAAAAATCATATTAACGACTTCCCACAATTCCAACATCAAAATACATTTGTGCGAATCAATATGATTTTAGGACATTACGCAAATGAGCCTTATAGTCCTAAATATGAAGCATTCAAAGTTGTAAAAGCAGAAAACAAATCTTTTGACAGAGATAGATATAAAGAATTTCCTACTACACTCGCTGATTTAAGATTTCTCACAAATGAAAGAAATATAAATCATCAAGTCGTAGAAAAGTTTCTACCATTTATCACAAGGGTTAAAGACTTACAAGGAAACGGCAATTATTATAATATAGGTTTTCCCTATATTAATCCAAAAGATAAAGACAACAAAGTAACAAATTACGAATTAAGAAACTATGGATTCAAAGGAATGGCTGCCGGAGGTGATAAAAGTAACTCGCTTTGGATTGCTGATTTTTGCCCACACCCCCAAATGGCAAAACATATATACTTTGCAGAATCCGCTTTAGATGCTATGAGCTTCTATCAGCTCAATGCTAACAAAATCAAATTAGAAGAAAGTGTTTTTTGTAGTGTAGGAGGGTACATTTCAGTTAATCAAATAAAAAACACTTTATTGCGATACCCACAAGCTAAAGTACATACCTGTTTTGATAATGATTTAAACGGTAATTTGTATGACATTAAAGTGTCTGGAATCATTAGTAATACAGAAATGACAATAAAAGAAAATAAAGATGATGTGCTGTTTAAAACTAAGGGTAGAGAATTCACTATTAACAAAAATGACGTTTCACTAGAAAGTTTTAGGGAAAAAAGCAAAATAATAGCTCCTATGATTTCTCATAAAGCAGAAAAAGCAAAAGATTTCAATGAAATTCTAATGAAACAACATGAACAAAAAAAAAGTATTAAGTTATGAATGATGGAACAAACATAGCTTCTGATGATATTATATTAAAGCCTAAATTCCGATATTGGTTAATGAAGAATTTCCTTTTAATCACATTAGCGATTTTCGTATTCATTTTTAGTAAATATATAAGAGAACATGAATTATTAAAATTTATCAGTGGAACGATATTAGTATTGTTGATATTTATAATTTTCTACAGATATATTTCAATGTTACTTTGTACAAAATGGATTATAACTAGAGAGCAAATAAAAATATATCAAGGAGTGCTTTCAAAAAGGATTAACTACATAGAATTATATCGTGTATATGATTATGAAGAAAAGCAAAGTTTTATCCAGTCTTTAATAAACAACACCAATATCTACATTTATTCTGGCGATAAATCAACACCAGAACTACTGATGAATGGTCTTAAAGCTAATAGTGATATAATTCAAACCATCAGAAATAGAGTAGAAGAACAAAAAAAGAAAAAAGGAATATATGAATTTACAAACAGATAATGATATGAAAAGAGTGCTTTTATTTTTTTCCCTAATGTTACTGTTAGGCAACATAAAAGGACTAGCACAATCTATTGTCATTGACCCGGTAATGATTGGAACATTGGTTTATTCCCATCAGGAGCAACAAGGTGTATTGAAAGACATACAAAGTGAGGAAACAAAAATCCGCAACTTTCAAATTTTAATCCAACAAAAAATGAATCAAATTCAATCCTTACAGGAGAAGACATACAACTATCTTTCTACAGTTAATGCAGTTGTGAAAAATGGAAAAGATATTATTTATGCTTCAACCTTAGCTAGAGACATAGCTAAATACCAATCCGAAGCAGCTAAATATGCAGTTGGAGACCCTAAATTATTAACCATAATTGCAAAAACAGAGTATGAGCTTATCAGTCGAAGTGTAGATTTAATGATATACATAAACAATATAGCATTGCAAGGCGGTGAAAAAAATCTTATGGATAATAAGCAAAGGATAGATTTATGTATTCATGTGGTCAATGAACTTAGACGAATGCGAGGACTTGCATACGCTGTATGCCGACAAATGAAATCCGCTAAAAGGGCTGGAGTACTAAAAACACTTGTACCCGGACAATTTAAATATGTAAATAGTGGGAAACAAAAAGTAGATAATATTTTAAACGGTATTAAATGGATTAGTAAAGGAGGATATTAAATGGATAATGATACAATCAAAGATTTAGGCTTATGCCCTATTTGCCAGAAAGGACACATAATGAAAGGCAGTTTAGGATATTCCTGTAATTACTTCAAAAACATGAATGACAAATGTACATTTAATATTTATCATTCATATTGGGGAAAAGAGATTACAGAAGAAATAGCCAGGCAATTAATAACAACAGGGAAAACAGATATATTTCATGACTTCCATAATAAAAAAGGAGTTCCTTTTTCTGCATATCTGACTATCGAAAATGGAATCGTTATTCCTTCTTTCGTAAATGAAGTATTAGAAACTCCGTGTCCTGTGTGTGGTAGAGAAATTGAAATTTTACTAAATGGATATGCTTGTAAAGGGTATTCACAAAAGGACAAGGACAACAACAGAGTTTGTAACCTCTATATACCCAAAACTATTGCACAAAGAGAAATACCATTGGAAGCAGCAGAAATACTTGCCAGAGGAAAAAAAACACCGTTTATGACTGGATTTAAATCAAGAGAAGGAAATGATTTTTCTTCACGGCTGGTTCTAACAGAGAACTTAGATATTTCTTTTGACAATACATTGTGTAAGTGTCCTAAGTGTGGAGGAAACTTATATATAAACAAAAAAGCCTATAATTGTTCCAACTATAGAAATGAAGCCATAAAATGTGATTTTGTCATTTGGCGTGAAATGTCAGGACGTTCTATAACTCCCGAAGAAGCAATAGAACTTTGCGAGAAAAAAGAAACACCTGTGTTAACTGGATTTCATGATAAAAACGGGCAACCGATGGAAAGAAAGCTTGTACTGAACGATGATTTTAAAATAAAACTAATATGAAAATAGAATTTATAATTTATAGCCATTTTTTTAAAGAGAGAGGAATGAAGGTAAAGGGTGATTGGAATTTTCCGCATCTTCCAAGGATAGGCGAAGAAATTTCACCTCACATTATAATGTTTCAGAATGAATTTACCTATCAAAATTTATTAGAATATCTAACAGATGAAGCTAAAAGTGATTTTAATAAATTCAATGATGGTGAAGATGATTTAGAAGGGAATTTTAAAGCATGGGTATATGATGTTATCTGTGAGGTCAATATAGTTGAATCAATACATTATAGACCAGATACAGAAGACTATACCCAAATTATTCCTGAAATTTGTTTAAGTGATTTAAGTAATTAAATATTATTGATATGCAAATGAATAAGACTGATTTAATCAAAATGGTTGCTGAAAAGGCAAATAAACCAACAAAAGAAGTAGCAGAAATAATTGATAGTTTTTTCAAAGAATTATCTCAAAATCTAAGAGAAAAAGATGTTTCTATAAAAGATTTTGGTACTTTCAAAAAGATTATTCAGCCAGCTCGGATAGCTAGAAATCCGGCAACTGGAGAACCTGTAGAAGTTCCAGAAAAGGAAGTTGTTAAATTTAAGCCGTCCAAAAATATACTAAACATGAAATGGCTATGATAGAAATAAACATCCATATTCCTATAGATGGTGTGAACAATATTTCTATACCAATCCAATTACCTGTAGTTCCAAGGGTTGGAGAAAAGATTTATCTATCTGACAAACAAATAAATAATTTGATAAGTCTATTAGAAGAAGAATATTACCACAATCCACAAACAGAAGAATGGAAAGAATCAATAAGACGGTTCACCAATATTGAGGAAGTAGCATATAATGCTGCAAATGGAACGATACACATTGAATTATCAACTATTTAAAAGAAACAATATGAAAAAGTATTTATCATTAGTAATGATTGGTTTAAGCCTTATGTTGTCTGGATGCAATAAAGACGATAACAACGACCCTGATACTCCACCTACAGGAGATACAGGAAAAGTACGTTATGAAGCTACCGTAAGCGACCCAGAAAATTTCAAACTTCTAATACATTATACAGTAGGAGTAGATATTTCTTCCGAAGCTCCCGAAGAAGCTGCCAAAGAAACTATTGTAGAAAGTCCATTCACATTTGAGCAAGAAGCCAAACAAGGAACATATTTATGGCTATCTGCCTACCCTATACCTAAAGATGAAGAAAACCTTGAAAATTTACAGCTACCTAAGACAGTCGAAGTAAAAATTTTTATTGATGATAAGCTGCATAAGTCTAACAGTGGTGAAAATTATGCAATGGTTCAACATATATTCGGACAGGAAAATTACCAGTAGAATTGATACCTTTTCTGCCTGCACTGGAGAGAAACCGGGAAGGTATTTGATACCGTACTTTTCCGGGTTCTGCCCGGCATGGACGATAAGAGAACATTATTATGATACCAAAAAATAAAAACCAATACCACTCTCACTGCATAAAAGAGTGGTATTTTCATTTGAATTAATAAAATGAAAGACCAAAAAAGATTATTACACAAGTGCCTATTAGAAGACATTCCAGCTTTTGTAATATGCGGAACAGATATTTGTTCCGTCCAAGCAATGGAAGCATATTACCAGATAGCAGTAGAAAAAGGTTGCAATAGCAATTTTTTAGAAGACTTGAAATTAGCTATAGAAGATTTCAAGGCTTTTCAATGTGAGGAACCTGAAAAAGTTAAAATACCCGATTAAATCATGGAAGAAAGCAAAGAATTACAAAAACTATATGGATTCATGCAAGCATTCATTTATATAACTGTTTGCATAGAGATTCTACTATTTGTTCATTTTCCCTTTAGTGAACAAATTATGCCCTTATTATCAAAAATGGCAAAAATTCCTATCTATTCTAATATTCTTTATAGTAAACTATTTACATTCTTTATTATAATGGTTACTTGCATTGGAACACGTTCAAAAAAGGATTTAGAATTAGACCCGACTAAACAAATCATTTTTCCTTTAATCTTTGGATTCATAATGTTCTTTGGAAGTATATGCTTTCTTTTCTTTAAAGAAAAAGGAGAAACTAGTTTAGAATGGTATAATATAGCTTACATTATACTATCAATAATTGGAGCGACATTAATAAATTCAGCTCTAGATAACATTTCCAAACGTATTAAATCAAACTTTATGAAAGATAGATTTAATATAGAGAATGAAAGCTTTGAACAATCTAAAGACAAGGTAGAAACAGAATTCTCTGTCAATATTCCGATGAAGTTTTTCTACAATAGAAAGTGGCATAATGGGTGGCTGAATATATGTAACTGTTTTCGTGGAACTTTCGTAATAGGAACGCCTGGAAGTGGTAAATCTTTTTCTGTTATAAATTCTTTTATAAGACAACATTCAGCTAAAGGATTTGCAGAAGTTGTTTACGACTTCAAATTTCCTGAACTTGCCAAAATTGCATATTATAATTATCAAAAGAACAAGCAATTAGGAAAAATACCAAGTAATTTCAAGTTCAATGTCATTAATTTTTCTGATATTGAATATAGTAGAAGAATAAACCCATTGAAACGAGAATATATAGAAATCCTAGCAGATGCAACAGAAACGGCAGAAGCATTATATGAGAGTTTACAAAAAGGCGACAAAGGAAGTGGAGGTAATAGCGATTTTTTTAAAACATCAGCAGTAAACTTGTTAGCAGCTTCTATTTATTTTTGGTCTAGATACGAGAATGGCAAATATTCAGATTTACCGCATGTACTGGCTTTCCTTAATCAAGAATATGACGTACTTTTTAAAGTCCTCTTTTCCGAACCTGAATTAAAATCACTAGTTTCCCCATTTGAAGCTGCATATAAATCAGGAGCAGTGGACCAATTAGAAGGACAGATGGCAAGTCTAAAAGTACAGTTATCAAGACTGGCTACTAAAGAATCTTTTTGGGTATTTAGTGGCAATGATTTCAATTTAAAAGTATCAGATAAAAAAGACCCTAGTTATCTTATCATTGCAAATAACCCTAAAACACAAAGCATGAATAGTGCTTTAAATGCACTTATCATTAACCGATTAACTAGACTTGTCAATACAAAAGGTAACTACCCTACTTCAATCATAGTAGATGAATGTCCCACATTATATTTTTATCAACTTGCAACACTACTTTCTACTGCACGTAGCAATAAGGTTTCAATTTGTTTGGGATTACAGGAACTACCGCAATTAGAAGAACAATACGGCAAAGCTACCGCAAAAACTATAACTTCTATTATAGGTAACACTTTATCCGGGCAAGCTAAAGCTCCTGAAACTTTAGATTGGCTACAAAAACTATTTGGAAAAGTTAAGCAAGTAAAAGAAGGTGTTACTATCAGAAGAAACGAAACAACAATTAATATGAATGAACAAATGGATTTTGTTATCCCGGCATCCAAAATATCTTCATTACAAGCTGGTACATTAGTAGGGCAAGTTGCATTAGATTTTGGACAAGAAGATAATTTTCCAACAGCGATGTACCATTGCAAAACCAATTTAGATTTAAAAAAAATTAAGAAAGAAGAAGAAGCCTACAAAGAACTGCCAAAAGTATATAACTTTGGGACAGCAGATAATAGAGAGAAATTACTGCAAAAAAACTTTAAGAGAATATACGACGAAGTAGAAACAGTAATAGAACAATATGTATAACATTACATTACCAATTTTAGGCACAAGGTTAAAGCAAATCCGAGAGCATATAGGATATTCCCAAGCTCAATTAGCAGAACAGCTGAACTGTAAACAAAATGCGATTTCAAATCTTGAACTAGGAAAAGGGGGCAGCCTAAAACTTTTATTTCAAGTGCTGAATTTTTATTCTAACTATGTTTTTATAGATTTAATATTTAGTGAAAAGTTTTATCTGATTTCTAATACAGAAGAAGATGAAGCGCAAAAAGCCAATTATAATTCTGTTATAATAGAAATTATAAGACAATCAGAAAAAAACTATGAGGATGCTATGTCAAACGCTAAAAAAGAGCTAGAAGCTAATCTTCAAAAAGCCATCAATTTATTACAGCCCTAATAAAATAAAAGAGAGTACAAAATACTCTCTTTTATTTTCCAATATTACTTTAAAGAATTTGTGATACCTATTCTTTTGGAGTTCTGGCACTGATGGGCGTATATAGCATGATGAAATGATACCGAATTATCGTCCCTGGTACACCCTGAAGAACTCCTTTTTGATACCAAATACAAAAAGCTGCTGGAAGCCGGACACAAAGAATTGATACCATAAAACTATAGGGAAAAAGAAGAAGGACAAAATGCCATATTATATATAAATAATATGAATATGTGATTAATATCCTTCACTCCCCGAAACCCAGAAAGAGCAACACGAGAATCTTCTTTTCCCTATGTCCATTTCATAAAAATGATACCAGTATAATAACAAATACTTATAATATGAAAAGAGAGCATCCAAATACATACCTTTTAACAATACAATCGAAATCAATCTATCCTATCTAATTCTATTATAGCTACTTTCTCTTTATCTGGACTTGCTTCATTTTGTATAAGAGTTATATGTTTTTGGGTATAGCTTTTAATAACCCAAGGAGCACCACCTAAATATAAAGCATTGCTATTAAATATGATATATTTTCCTTCTATTTTGTAAGTAATATCAATTTCATCGTAACTTTCCCAATTTACTTTCCCCGATTGAGTATCTATAAATTGCATACCTACTCCCATATTGGGAACTACCCAAGCATCACAACGACCTGTACCACGCCATGAGGTTTGATATAGTTTTTGGGGAGTAAGTTCTCCTATTTGTACCTCTGGATTTTTATCATCACAACTTGTAAAACTTATGTTTACTAAAAATAATGCCCAAAGCATTAATAAGCAAGATTGTTTAAAATAATGTACCATGTATTAAAATAGATTATATTAATATAAATACCAGACTTCAAAATTACAATCCTATAATTGTGTATAGATTTGCTAATGTTGCTATTGAAATCTGTTTTTCTACTAAATTAGAAGCCCATGAACTAAGACCATATACTTCCAGCAAACTCTCATCTCTTTCATCTGCAAAAAATGAAAAACAGAGTTTGGTAGTTGGGTCGTATAAATATTCCATATTAGTTGCCTCATGATAGTACTTACAGAAACCTTTTTCATTGAAGTTCTCCAAAACCATACATAGCGGAGAACGCATTTGAGGATTAATACGCTTTCTAGTATTATAACTTATCTGAATATCAGAGCTGAAATACCTTGATATTTCTGCCGATATAATTTGGGCTTTTTTGATAAAAACATTATCATCTTCATTTTGCCTTAATTCCGCATCCGTAGCATTACTTTTACTCAATACTATTTGGTCACCCTGTCTTGTTGTTAACACAGCAGCTACATCATATAAACTTTCTCCCGAAGCAGATGTCTTTGTCAATACTCTTGCAATCGTAATAGACGGAGTATAAAGTCTTGTAACAGGAAGAAGAATTTCCTTAGAAGTATCATCAAAACGTCTTTGAAAGTTTCTTTCCAGTACAAAATCCGACATTGGATATAATCCTTCTTCTATTAAATCAATCACTGTATGATTTTTTGAATCATTTAATGATTTTCTCCAAGATTGCAAGTTTATATTTATGTCTTTAAGTGCCATTGTAGTATTCACTACACCTGTTTCATCTTGAATACCACCCAATGTTTTTACACGTATAAATATATCTTGTCTTTTGTAAACTGTAGAATCAAAAGTACCATCCTTTCCATTAAATCCGAACGACCCATTAAGTGAATCACCTTTATATACAAGTGAAGCATTAATATTTTTCTCTAAGGATTTAGTTTTCTGTTCAACATTCGTATTTGAATCCGCATTACCCATATATTGCGCAAAAGCTCTTCCACCTGTATAATAACCAACAACAACAAAATCTCCATATGAATCAATGATAGATGATATAGGAGAGGTATATAAATTATTAATAAAAGACCTTCTTAAAAACTGCCTTGCAAACACTTTATTAGAACCATTGGAACTTAACAAGGTAAATTTGCCATGAGCAAACAATATATTCATTTCCCCATAAGCTTGTTCTTTTGATTCATTAATAAAAGTTCTAAATGTTTCGGTTGTCGTTTTCTTTTTCCCTATAGAAAAAAATCCTAGATTTAAAGAAAATCCACTTTTCACAGTTTTACTTATTGATGAAAAATGCGTATAATTATTAAAATCATAATAAGCAAACGATGACTGGTCGTTCCAGTTAGGATAATTTTCATCAATATATGATTCATCATATTCTTTTAGAGATTCAATATCAAGTATGGAATGCGTAAAGTTATCAAAATCACTTGGTATATAATTCCCCTTAAGCAATTTATAACCATAACCTAGATATTTATCAGTTCCCCCAATCATCTCACCACTTCTTGTCAACTCTTCATCAAAAGAAGGTTGTCCTGTAATAACATCTGGAAGAGATGGATTACGTTCTTGAAGAATCACATCATCACATGAATAATCAGTTTCAACCACTGTATTTTGCTGTGCGCATAAGTTCAAATCCTCTGAACAAGCTATAAACAATGGAGCTATAACAGATAAAATTATTATATATAATATTGATTTCATAATCTTTTCTTATTGCAGATTATTATTAGATAAACTTTTCATATATTCTTCTAAAGGAATTGTTACTATTTCGTCTGGTTTTGCCTTTGATGTAGTATTTATTATTCCATACCAAGAACCTTTAAATTTAACTTCTCTATCATTAGCCTCATTTCCATTACGATAAGTCATAGTAATAGTATAGTCAGCCTTTACACTATATTTCTTTAAATAAGTCGTTACTTTAATTAAAGATGGCTCATCAACTTCTACCGGAATAGTCACCGATAATGTTTTAGGTATCTCATACGTTGTGGAAGTATAAGGAGCTCTAGGCAAAAATATTGTTGAATCAGGCATTTCCCCACTACTAAAATTGCCAGGGGCAATAAATTGCCCGGCTATTATTGCAGGACGTAAAAACATTTGTTTTTCATTTGCCATTGGAATTTTCAAAGCTCCTTTTTCTGTATAACAAGAAGTATCTTTTACATCTTTTTTTGCATAAATTGTAATATTTGATGGTCCAGCAACTGCTCCTGTCTGACCATTTGAATACACAACAACAGGGTCTAATTCCGTCACTACAGCTTTAGGTTCAAATGCTATTTCTTTTACTTTAAATTTATCCTGAAACTCTAATAGAAACTCTTGCTGTGGTTGCTTATTATATTTTGCATACCCTACCTGCCCATTACTCTTTACTTCTATAGAATAATTAAACACACTCCAAGGATTATTGGGGTCTGCCGTTCCTAAATATGTCTGATTTTCAATATTAAAATATCCTTTATATGTTGATGGTATAAGGTCCCAACTTCCAGAACTTATATCTTCCGAGTCCCAAACAAAAACAAGTTTATTGTTTGGGTCATTGTTATATTGACCACAAACCAATGGCTTATTATAAGACTTTGAATAAATCAAATATGGTATTCCACTACTAGGTGGCAAAATCTTTAAATAGAATTTTGAAGAACTATAAGCTGAAAGTATCAATTCTTTTCTCATTCCTTGAGTAGAAAGATAAGGCTGTCCAACCACTCCACCTCCTCTGACTTTCAACGCAAAAGGAAGCTCTCTAACAGCATACATATTTGATGAATAAAATTCATCTGTCTCAGGATAATAAGAATAAGATTTCGTTTCTGGCTTTTTTTTAAACTCATCTATATTAGAAAACAGACTCACAGAGTCAGCAACAGAGATAGCTCTTGACTGGATTGAACTTTCTGATGTTTCCGAAAAATCATATAAAAGTTCAGAACTTTTTTCACAAGAGACAAGACCAATAGTCATTGCTCCTACCAATAATTGACTTACGCCCCAAAAAGAATAGAATTTTTTTTTCATAAATATAGTTTTAAAATTATGTCCTTAGAAACAAATACACAATAGAGTTCACGTAGATTTACTTTCTGACGCACGCGAATACGCCACATATACAAAAGGACGAAGAGAAAACAAATCCATGATGCCAAAAACTTTTAGGTAAATATATAAATAGCTCTTACAGCATATTACGTTAAGAGCTATTTATCCCAAAAAGTCAGTTATATTTTACTTAATTTCCCGAAAGACTTAGCCAAAGACGAACTGTTCTTTTAGCCTTATTCTGTTCTCCTTCTAGAATCTTTGCATCACCTTTCTTATAGCTTATTTTTAATTGAGAATCAGTCTGTATAGCATCATATAGAGGAAGCAAAAAGAAATTATCTTCATCTAAAAGTTTTTCCATTATTAACGGAATAATATTTTTACCCATCGCTTGCATTTCTTTAAACTGTGGTAATGTTGTATAAGCGAGAGTACTTGAACTATATTTAGTTTGTGGATTTATTGAAATTTCTTCGTTCCATGAATTAAACAAATCGTTAAACTTAGTCTTTACCTCACAATTAATATTTGCAGCTTTATCAATGACAGCTTGTTTTTCTGCATCAGAAAGTTCAATATCTTCTTGTGCTATCTGTTTTGCAAGTTCCTTTATCTCCGACATATCAGTCTTTGTTCTACTCTCGATAAAAGAAACCAAAATTCTACCATACAAAGTGCCAGATAGCTCACTCCTTTTATGGGTAATACGCAAATAACGCCCAAGTTTTGACTCCCAAGTACCGCTACTATATACAACACTTCCATGAGTCATATCTATACTACTTGTTCCCCAACCATCAACAGTAGCATTGCTACCTTCTGTACTAGTCTGTTCATAATTACAAGACGAACCATATAAAGTTTTAGCATTTTTATACTGTTCTATAAAATCATTGTAAAAAGATTCTGGGTCAATCCATTTGTTAGTTATCCCCATAGAATAAGCAATACAATTATATGTACCTGTTGCTTCTCCTGTTACAGAAATATTATTTACATCTAAATTTGGGAAATCCTTTTTAAGATTATCCTTTTCCGCTTGTGTAGGAACCCTTCTCATAGAAGCAGCTCTAGTAGTAAGTTCGTTTGGATTGGCATTATCCTCCACAGAACCAATCTCTTCGTTTTGCTGACAAGCAATAAGACTAAAAGAGAAACCTAATAAAATTAAAATTTGTTTTCTCATAAAACGATATTTTTAAGTTAGTAATTATTCAGCAAATGCATTTGCATATCGCAAATATACAATACAAATTGTATATAATATAAGAATTATATTGTTTTTTCCACTGTTAATGCTTAAAAACATAATATATTTGCTATTTTTGCAATATACAATCTAAATTATACTAATATGGAAAAAACTTATCATTCATTAAAAGACTTTGAACTATCCTATGGGAAAAATGCTATTGAGAGAGCAAATGATTTCCAGCAGTACATTGAGCAACTAAATGATTTCGGATGTAAAAGCTATTGGATAACTTCACATACAGGTATCGGTTCAACAATGGCAATTGAAGGCTTCAACGAACCTGTTATTGCATTTATTTCTAATGATTATTTAGGTATGTCACAAAGAGAAGAAACTAAACAAGCAGGTATAGATGCTATAAAAAAATATGGAACAGGTGCTTGCGCTGCACAAGTAATAGGTGGTTATCTCGACATACACCAACAGCTAGAGAAAGAAATAGCTTCTTTTGTAGGACAAGAAGAAGCTATTTTATTTTCTTCCGGATTTGGAGCAAATGCCGGAATACTAAGAGCCTTATTGGGTCAAAATGATATTGCATTGATAGACCCTTATATCCACACAAGCGCAATGGCTGGACTAAAAGGAACAAATATAAAACGAATTGGGCATAACGACCTAGAATATTTGGAGAAGGTACTAAAAGAAGTCAAAGGGCAATATCAAACTAAACTTGTAATAATAGATGGTGTATATTCCCAGGATGGGGATTTGTCTTTACTTCCGGAAATTATTACTCTTTGCAAGACTTATGAAACCATGCTGATGTTAGATGATGCACATGGAATAGGAGTAATGGGAGCCAATGGCAGAGGAACAGCTGAATACTATAACTGTTTAGGTCAAATTGATATTATTACTGGCACATTCAGCAAGTCATTTGGTTGCGTAGGGGGATTTGCAGCAGCTTCGAAGAAGATAATACAATACTTGAAATTTTATGCGGACAGCAATGTGTTTTCAGCAGCCCCTACCCCACAAGTCACAGCATCCATACTAAAAGCTTTAGAGATTATAAAAAAAGAACCACAAATAAGAACCAAACTTTGGGAAAATACGAACTATCTTAGAAAACGGTTGAAAGAAGAAGGGTTCGACATAGGAAAATCTGTTTCCCCTATTTTTCCTATTATGATAAGAGATAATAAAAAGGTTTACGAAATTGCTAAAATGTTGCAAGAAAAAGGTATCTTTACAATTGGAATTGTATATCCGGCTGTAAGAACCAAAGAAGCAAGATTAAGGGTCAGCGTTCTTGCCACGCATAAACTTGAACAATTAGAATCTTTAGTCAATACTCTTAATGATATAAATAAGAACATAAAAATAAAATAATAATGAAAGAAAGGAGAAAGCGAAGAAGTGCCAAAGACATAAAGGAAAGCATTATTAATGCGGCAACCCATTTAATTGAAACTGAAGGATTTTCTAATCTAACAGTTACAGGTATTATGCGACAAGCTGAAATTGAGCCTGTACAATTCTATAACAGATATGATGATTTGAATAAGTTCATTGACGAGTATGTAAAAAAATACGACTATTGGTTTAGCGATATTGTAAAATCACAAAAACAATCTAGTAACGATAAAGCACTATATATGAACATTCTTGTAGGTTTATTTCAATCTTTATCAGAAAATAAAATCATGCAAGAACTTCTAAAATGGGAACTAGCTAATAACAATGAAACTAGTCAACGTACCGCTCAACTACGGGAATTGCACACGTTACCTTTATGCCAAAAATTCTCAAACATATTCTCCAATACAGATATTGACATTGTAACTATATCTGCACTAATAATAGGAGGAATATATTATCTTATTTTGCATGATAAACTTTCAACTTTCAGTGAAATAGACTTAAAAAAAGAATCTGACAAACAAAAAGTTATTAAGGCTATAAGCAAATTGTCAGACATTTTATTTACGTTTATACCTTCTTCTATTACTAAAGAAAATATTGATATTATAATAAAAATGAGAGAAGATAATATTCCTGTAGAAAAAATAGCATATTATACAGGAATCCCTAAAGAAATTATTGTTTCTATCTAAAATATCCGTCCAATGAGGAAAAACCCATTGGACGGGTCTATAGCCTAACCAAAAATCTTTTGTTTCACAAAACGACCCTTTTTCTGTACTTTTGATTTATAATAGTACTAGAGGTAATAACAGGGGGGAAAGCCCTAGTTTAAAATAGTTTCGCGAATAGTTGAATTTATGAAACTTGGATTTAAATAAAATGGAGATAATAGGCTACGCTCGTGTTTCAACGAGGGAACAGAATTTAGATTTGCAGCTAGATGCTTTAAAAGAAGCCGGATGCAAACTTATATTTGAGGAAAAAGTATCAGGAGTAAAGGATAGACCCGAATTAGATAAAGCCCTTGCATATTTGCGAGAAGGTGATACTTTTGTTATCTGGAAGCTAGATAGATTAGGACGTTCTTTGAAAGATTTAGTTTATATAGTTGATTGTTTGCAGAAAAGAAAAATTGCATTCAAAAGCATAGTTGATGGTATTGATACTAATAGTGCTTTAGGAAGATGTCAATTTGGAATTTTTGCTTCATTGGCTGAATATGAACGTGAAATAATAGTAGAACGAACTAGGGCTGGATTACAAGCTGCAAAAGAACGAGGGAAACTTACGGGACGACCTATAGGGTTATCGGAAGATGCAAAGAGAAAAGCTATAGCAGCAAAGCGTTTATATGAAAATCGGGATTATTCTATAGATGAAATATGTAGAATTTTACACATTGGAAGTAAGGCTACTTTGTATAGGTATTTACGCTATGAAAAAGTAAGATTGATGAATAGAAGAAATAAATAGGGCGTTACCTTTCAGGTCGGGCTTTTCGCTGCAAGTCCTCGCTACGCTGTGGGCTTTCCGCTGCAATCCCTAACGCATTTTCCCACCCACCCTTCTAAGGTATATCCAATGCTTTGCTTTTTTCACCGCTTCTATGAAGCACCTACAAAAGCAAGGCATTGGATATTCGGTTTTATAGACTTCATGTTCCCTAAAGGGAATATTCCGTTTATAAAACCTTATCTCTCACCCAAAATATATAAAACTTTAGGGAAAAGATAATACGTTAAAAATCAGCCGATTATAAACTATTTTTAACAAAAATAATTGTCTTATTATTTGCGACATTTATAGAAAATTACTATCTTTGAGTATTGAAAATAAAGAGATAAATAAACTTTTAAAGCTGGTTTGGCTGCCAGTATAAAGAACAGCAAACCAAAATTATGAAATCTACTTTTGATAAAAATGCAGAGAAGTTTGTAAACCTTATGGTTGAAAAAATTGAAAGCTTGTCTATGAATTGGCAAAAACCTTGGTTCTCTAAAGTCAACTCTAAACAGAACTTTTTACCACAAAATTTAACAGGTCGTACTTATAGTGGTGGAAACGCTTTTTTTACTTTATTTTTTGTGTGAAAAATATAATTATCAAACTCCTGTTTTTTTGACATTCAATCAAGCACGAAACGAAGGTATTAATGTTCTAAAAGGTGCTGTTGCTTTTCCTGTTTATTATACATTATTTTGTGCTTATCATCGTCAGACAAATGAAAAAATTTCATATGATGAATATAACAAATTATCAGAAGAAGAACAAAAAGAATACCGTTTAGCAGCTTATACAAAATATTTCCAAGTTTTTAATTTAGACCAAACAAACTTTGCGGAAAAATATCCCAATAGATGGGATATATTAAAGGCTAAATTTTCAGGAGAGGAACAGCCACAAGAAGAGAAAGAAATGTATGTAAATCCAATACTTGATGAAATGAATAAGAATCAAAATTGGGTATGTCCTATTCAAACGGTTTCTAGTGATAGTGCGTTTTATTCAATATCAAATGATAGCATTACTTTACCTTTAAAGAGCCAATTTAAGGACGGAGAAAGTTTTTATGGTACAGAATTACATGAAATGGGACATAGTACAGGTGTTAAAAATAGACTAAATCGAAAAGGATTTTATGAAAATGATAAATTCAATTATGGGCGTGAAGAACTTGTAGCAGAATTAATATCGGCTTTGTCTGGTGTATATTTGGGTATTTCTGTAACCGTCAGAGAAGAAAATGCGGCTTATTTAAAATCATGGTGCAAAGCAATAAAAGAAGAACCTAAATTTTTATTTACTGTATTGGCAGATGCTATTAAAGGTAGTAAATTCATAGCCCAGCATCTAAATATAAGGCTAGATGTGGAAGAAGTTGAAGAAGAGAAAAATACAAAGGTTGCTTAAAGGTTCCTTCCCTCCTCTTTGGGGGAGTTCTTTTTTCAAACGCCAAAAAAGAACCAAAAA
>NZ_DS990120.2:50412-51161 GCF_000187895.1 Phocaeicola plebeius DSM 17135
ATCACCACCACCACCCATTTTAGGTATGTTTTTTTATCATTTGGCAATCCTTAGTAAAAGTTCACTACCTTTTAGGTAATTCACTTTGTTAGCATTGCAGAAGCGGAAACATGACGCAAATTAAATACATTCTCACTTTGAAGAATACATTTTAATGCGTCTGTTGTCTAACCCAATAAGAACTATAGGGAAAGAAATTGATACCGTACTTTTCGGAGTTCCGGCACTGATGGGTAAACATGGCATGATGAAATGATACCGAATTATCATTCCTGGCACACCCTGCAGAACGACCTTTTGATACCAAATACAAAAAGCAGCCGGAAGCCGGACGCAAAAAATTGATACCATAAAACATTAGGGAAAAAGAACAGGAACAAAATACAATATTATATATATAAATAATATGTGAATATATAATATATAAACAAATAATATATAATATGTGATTAACACGCTTCACTTCCAGAGTTCCAGAAAGAGCCACACGAAAAATCTTCTTTTCCCTAAAGTTCCTTGTGTCGTTTCTCTCTATACTTGAATACAGGAAAACGGCTGCATCATAAAAGAAAAGACACCGACACCATTCAGGAACTACCGCCCATCGGTAAAAGGATTGCATCTAATTGATACCTTTTCTGCCTGCACTGGAGAGAAACCGGGAAGGTATTTGATACCGTACTTTTCCGGGTTCTGCCCGGCATGGACGATAAGAGAACATTATTATGATACCAAAAACTTTAGGGTAC